>NZ_CANMJE010000005.1 GCF_947498095.1 uncultured Shimia sp.
CTTCAGTCGCTTGTTTGCCATTCTTAGTCCTCCGTTTCCTAACCTTAACGGTGGACCCATTCAGATGGGGAGGCTCACTGGCGGTGATTTGATAGTAGCAAACGAACACAATCAAGCCGGATATTTTGAAGATAATGAGGTTGTCAATCTTCATAACCGGATTATGAGTGCAAGTGGAGCCGATTGGACTACTCCATTGTCTACAAAAGTAGGCGTTCTAGAGACCGACTTGGAGAGAATTAAGAAGTACATAAAGCGGCGGTCAAAAAACAGTAGATTGTGGTGCGTCAAAGATCCCCGCCTGACTCGGTTTTTGCATGAATGGAAGGCAGTTGCGCCGGAACTCAAGTTTGTTATTGTTTACCGAAATCCTGCGGCTAGTGTTTTTTCCTTGCAACGAAGGCAGATGCAGTTCTTAGCACGCTCAGGCGGCACTGAAGCTGAAAGCTTGCAATTTTTTCAAAACTCAGATCTTGGCGCGATTCTTTGGCGTGATCATAATGAAGCGCTTCTCAAATTTGCAGAGCAATATCCTGATGACTGTATTGTCATTGGCCATAAAGCATTAATCCAAGGGGCTAATCTAGTGCCCCTTCTGTCAGAAAAATTCTCTTTAAACTTACCCTTGAACGGTTCGGGTTCGCCGACAGTCGATAATAACTTAGTGACGAAAAATGTTCCGGTTTTGAATCTGAAAGATCCTGCTTTGATGAATGATATCAAACGGATATGGTCGGGTCTTTTAAATATTGATGTCGTGCGACCTGAAGCGGAAGATGACACAAGTATCGATAATCTCCTTAACCTTGACCCAAATGGGGTTAATGCAGAACTTCAACTTTTGGGAATGCAGGCTATGGAAGCGAACCGAGATATACAATCAAGAGCTCGACTTAGAGAGGTCAGCTTCAAGCTAGCGCAGAAACTGAAAAAACCACCGTTCTCCTAGTATTTCCTAAATAGTAAAAAGTATCGAGATATCCTTCAATATATTGAAAGTAGGAAGGAGAATTTAACAGAGTGAACTGTTTTTTGACTTTTGGGCGTCGAACGGTATCCGTTCAACGGGTTTCGAGATAGAGATCTAATATTCTCGAGGTTCGAAATATCTAGAGTATCCTTTGCTGCCCGTCGTCAGGATTTTTGGAGCCAATACCTGCCTAAATAATGAGAGAGAGCTCAGCTAATTTGATGTCTGACATGAGCTCCTATGGGACTAAAAAGGGCAATTTGTTAAGTGAGGGTTTGGGGTCTAAATAGTCGGCGGTTTCGGTAGAAGATTACTTAGGTGATCTTTCCAAGCGGCAGGGTTATATTCATGATGATGCCCTAGCTGCGCTTCTGCGGTCAAAATCACCTCAATTTTCTTCACAATCCGTAATGCTCGTTTGGGCACTCACTCCAAAAAGCGCTTTTCTTCTTTGGTACCATACTTTGAGTGTAGAGCGTTTGGTATCTTTGGCGATCTTCTCGCCAGAGCTCTTGGTTGTCTTTCTCATGTCGCACTCCTCAATGGTTGAGATTAGCCACGTTGTGCCAGCAATTCGCCCTGCATTTGCGCATGTCTGTAGGACACTTTTGATTATGTTCACTCATATCCAGAACGCGTAAGAACCAGGGCGCGAAAGTCGTCAAAGACATCCGCAAAGGCTGCTTCCATAACGAGCTGGTGCCCTTTATCACCAAAAAACCCCAAACGGATACAAGTGTACAAGCTCATCAAACGCGGTGTCGGCGATGCCCGCAAGATCATGACCACGAAGGTACGGGTCCGCCCGGCCCTACTCGATGCTGATATCGCCCAAACGGCAGGGGAAACACAATATTCTCTGGACATGGAAGAGATTCTGCGAAAAATTTTTCAGGCATTAGGAAAGCACATGATATCCTGAATTCAGAAAAGGTATAGCGAAGTCCTTTGTTGGTTTCGTCAAGAGGAAATAGCGGCAGGTGAAGTATGGAAAACACAGTGCAACTCATTCACAGTTCAAAGGCTAACAAATGATTATTGGTCCAGATTGGATTTGGCTACACTTCCCAAAGTGCGCAGGTAGTTATGCGCAAGAGCTTTTGAAAAAGAATTTTCGTCGCGACAAATCAGTTAAGTTCGATGAAATCAATCCAAAACATGTAATATGGCACGAAACTATAGCTCAACGGCAGTCAAGGCTACCCAGTTTCTCAGCTGAAGGAAAAAGGATCCTTGTGGCTTTTCGTAGGCTTCCTGATTGGACTTTGAGCAGAGTGCACTTCGAGGCATCAAGGCCACCGCATCATACGGTCAGCAGAGAGCAGCTCTGCCGAGGAATACATATATCGAATTCTGGCATCACGGATAGTGCCGAGAATGTATTCAATCAATTCAACAATCCAACTGTCGATACATGGGTTAAAGTTGAGGATATTAACGAAGGCTTTGAGCGCTTTTTTGGGCGGCGGCTAAAGCCAATCAACAAAAAAGTAAATGAAAACAAATTTGGTTATATTCGAGATCACAAATTTTGGTTCACTAAAGTTGAGCTCGAGGAACTGTACCACGCCTCTCCGAATTGGGCTGATACTGAAAAGCAAATGTACGGAGATTTGTTGATTTAGGTATAATACTTCAGACTTGATCTGGTGGTTGGAGCTGCGATGGCTATTTCAGCAAAATTTTGGCGTATCATGACCGATTTAGCCCCTTCAGCGATGTTCTTCCACTTTTAAAGGTCTGTCCGTCGTTAGAGTTTTTGGAACCAAGAGCGGCGTAAACTAAGAGAGTGTTCGGCTCATCTGGTTGGTTTGATTATGCGGCGTACTGACTGCGATGCAAGCGTCGCATTTCGAGTGTCTTTCGTTTGATCCTTTCCCTTTGTTTAGAATGGCTTGGTCGCGCCCGAAGTAGAAGTCAGCGGGCGTGACGTTGTTCAAGCTCTCGTGGTAGCGCTGGTGGTTGTAGTGATCGACGAAGGCTTCGATCTGGGCTTCGAGATCGTCCGGTGGGAAGTAATTTTCCGGCAAGATCCGGCTCTTCAAGGTTTGATGCCATCGTTCGATTTTGCCTTGGGTCTGCGGATGATACGGCGCACCACGACTGTGTTTCATACCTTTGTCCTGCAACCATTCTGCCAAGTCGCCTGAGACGTAACTGGACCCATTATCACTCAGCAGACGCGGCTTTTGGACGACATGAACCTGATCACAGCCGGAGGCCTGCAAGGCCAGATCGTGGGTGTCTGTCACTTCGTCCGCCCGCATGTTCGCGCAGAGCTTCCACGAGATAATGTAGCGGCTGTAATCGTCCAGGATCGTGCTGAGATAGAACCAGCCCCACCCCAGAACCTTGAGATAGATAAAGTCGGTCTGCCAAAGCTGGTTGATGGCCGTTGTCTTATGCTCGAACTCATTCGCGGCTTTCAGCACGATGAACGCAGGGCTGGTGATCAGGTCATGTGCCTTGAGCGTGCGATACACTGTGGATTCCGATACAAAGTACCGTTCTTGGTCTGTGAAGGTCACCGCCAACTCGCGGGGTGACAGCTCTGTCTCCTTCAAGGCGAAGCTGACGACCTTGCGCCTCACCTCGTCAGGAACGCGGTTCCAAATGTGTTTGGGCTTGGGAGATTGATCCTCAAGACCTGATTCGCCGCGTTGCAGGAATCGGCCGTACCAACGATAGAATGTGGTGCGAGGGATACCCAGTTTGGCCAATGTCCGACGCGCTGACAGATGACTTTCCTCAACCAGCCGGATGATCTCCAGCTTCTCAGATGCAGGGTATCTCATTCTTGGTCGCCCCCATCCCCGACCATGCTTTTTTGAGCAGTCGAAGTTCGAGCGTTTGCTCCGCCACGACCTCTTTCAGATCACGAGCTTCGCGCCGCAGTTCCTTGAACTCGTCGGTTGTCGCTGCTCGTGCTGTGTCACCGGCAAGCCGCTTCTTCCCAGCTTCCATGAAGTCTTTGGACCACTTGTAGTAAACCCCCTGGGAAATCCCCTCGCGGCGGCAAAGCTCAGCAATGCTGTCTTCACCACGCAGGCCATCCAGCACGATCCGGATCTTCTCTTCCGACGAATACTGTTTGCGCGTGGCGCGCTTATAGCGTCGGGCAGTGGCGCGACAGTCAGCGTACACTTGGACCCATCCACGAGCTCGGAGCCATGTTTGACGTCATGCTGGTCAACAGAGCCCCTGGTGGTGCCGCTGGGCTTCCTCATGTGGCTCACAAGCGCGACCGCCACCCCTCGCTTTACAGCGAGCAGCTTAAAGCTCTGTATGAGCGCGTTTGTGGCGTCTGTGGACATACCAGTGCCCCCGTAAAGAACCGACAACGGGTCAATGCAGACAATATCCGGTTTCGCTCCTCAATGAGCACGTCCAGTGCCTGGTGGATCGCCGGATTCACTTGAACCGGCATAACTGGACCCATTTGTGTCAGGTAATCCAGTTCTTTGGACTGGAACACCTTGCGAATCGTGTCGCTGCCGAGAATGTCCAGCTTTGCCTTTATGTCGTCGTCCTTGATTTTGAACTCCTCGCAGATGGCCTGGAACATGCGATGGTTGGCGGTCTGGTCGTCCTCAATGCCCAGATACAACACCTTTCGTGGTTCACGCGGTGTAGGGCCAATGAGCGGGCAACCTGTCACACAACTAATTGCCAGTGTCCCGAGAAAGGTGCTTTTTGACACCCCTCCAATCCCGGCAATGACAGTGACAAGGCCGCGCGCAAAGATGTTTCCGAGCAGACGGTCCAGCCCGTGTGGCGCTGGCACACTGGGCCTGAAAGGCACAAGATGCTGCAGGTCGATGGAGCTGGACCGCTGCATGTTGCGAGCTTGGTGCAAATCCGTTACAGTGTCCTCACCGAAAGTGATGCCTTCAATCATTTTGGAATAGCTCCTTAATGTGGTCTGGGACGACGATTTGAGGGTCAGTTTCAGGAGGTTCGTAGTTCAGCCCGACCCACGGACCTCCTTTTTCTTTACAATGGCTTAAAAACTCCAGAATGCCTGGGTCGCTGCCCTGGTGGCCTTGGTGGCACTTGAAACCCCGCTGGATGCTACCCTGGGTGCATGGCCAGTAGCATGCCCTTGGGTTGCCATTGCTGTGTTCCTCCCACCGTGGACAGTGCACCTCCACCGCATTCTTAGACGGGCCGATGATGCGGCCCGTGGAGGAGAACCATGAAAGCAGTTCGTCGTCCACGACCCAGCCAGACGGTGCCGCGATGGCCATGCGTCGGGTTTGCTCGGAGGCAGTGCGGTGAGCCCCAGAGCCTGTGTGAGCAGTTCAGAGGCCGGGTATAGGGTTTCGGGTGAAAGGTACAGCAGACGGGCCGTTGCTGGCTTACCTGGTGGCTGTGAGCCCGGGAGCCTGTCCCAACGCACAATGTTGTTCGCGCCGGGGTCTGTAAGGCCGTTAAGACAGAAGCCGCGGACGGCCCTCTCAAAGAAGTCCTGGTCAGCCGTTGGTTCCTCAAACGAATACCACCATTGCTGAGAACCTGGCTTGGTCTCGACTACCGCAGCTGGCTTTAGAGTCGGCCTCGGCACAGTGAATAATTCACCGGTCTTTTCGTTCACTTTGGTCTCGCCCACGTCATCAAGTACAAACGAAGCACCATATAACCAGTTGGCGATGCGGCTTGTCTGGCTAGGCAGAAGGCTCTGGAGAGCAATGGAGGCATGTGTGACTCCGTCAGGGACCGCACGAGGGTAAGCTCGGGCAATATTGTGCCCTTGCGTGCTCACCTGTTTTCCCAAGACAACGGTGCTGCCAGCTGGGACCGTGTGGAAAACAGCTTTTAGGAAGCGTTCTGCGTCGGTCATAGCAGGCGCCCCAACAGATCATCCAATTCCAGAATATCAGATCCAGGACCTTTGGTGTCCTCGCCACGGCAAATACGCGCAATATCGTCTGCCGCGTTATCCCAAGTGTTGATCAGTCGGATCAGGTTTTGCACCCAGGCCAGAGCTTGATCCGAATCCTGTGAGAGGCTGAACGGTGCCATCAGCTCTCTCAGCCGCGACGTGCGAGTGGATTCCAGTTTTATCTCTGGATCGTCATGAAGAGAGAGCGTCAGGATAAACAGGTCGCCTGCTTCGGAACTAACTTCGTGAACAGACTTAACAACGTGTCTCATACCGCACCCTCTTCTACTTTCTGCCAGTAGTCGCGAAGTGCATCGCGGATGATCTGTGAGCACGTTGTCTCGCGCTCGTCGGCATGAGCCCGCAGTTTCATGATGCTGTCTTCTTTGATCGTGATGCTCAGGGCATGAGACCACTTTCGCATTGCCCGGGTCTTGCACCGCCTTTCGGTTTTCATGGCGCTCTCCTGTAATCATACAGGACAAGACTCTACCGCATTATGTTAACAAAATAAATTGCCAAAAAGAGGTTTTTCTTCTTTTTATCATTTACTATCAGTATACTAGGCAGGAGAGCCATCATGAAATTTGAAGCAATATTTAGAGAAGAAATGAGAGCAATAATCCGTGAACAGTTGGGGCAAAAGGATTGCAAATCCGTGTACACCGGTTCGATTCCGGCACTCGCCTCCACCGAAACTGCCCTAGCTCCCTTATACTCGAACGCGAATTTGATGGGTTCATTCGAGGTCTTGCGCATAGCAGCGTCGAGATATCGTTGGTGGCTAACGCAATACCCTGTCCACCGGCATTTCTCAACGATACCGCTATAACCCCGAGTTGGCACTCTCGGGCATCAGATGTGTGTGAAGGGTTGATGTCTGCGCCCCAGCAAGTCATTTATGTGTTTTAAAAATACCAGGCAAAATCGACGAGCCTGCTGCGTGTGAGGATGGGCGACTATGAAGATTGCGATGATCGGCACCGGTTATGTGGGGCTTGTTTCCGGAGTTTGTTTCTCTGACTTTGGTCACGACGTCGTCTGCGTCGATAAAGACGCCGCCAAAATTGAAAGCCTGAACGCTGGCGAAGTCCCGATCTATGAACCAGGATTGGATCAGTTGATGGCCAAGAATGTCGAGGCAGGACGCTTGTCATTCACGCGGGACCTTGCGCAAGCGCTTGATGGGGCTGAGGCCGTTTTTATTGCGGTTGGCACACCCACGCGGCGCGGCGACGGGCACGCAGATCTCAGCTACGTTATGGCAGCCGCGGAAGAAATTGCACATCTGGCACAGGACTATGTGGTGATTGTTACAAAGTCGACGGTTCCGGTCGGCACCAACCGCCAGGTGAAGAAGGCCGTTAAGAAGGCCAATCCCGACCTGGATTTCGACGTCGCAAGCAACCCGGAATTCTTGCGTGAAGGAGCGGCAATTGATGATTTCATGAAGCCGGATCGGGTTGTGGTCGGTGTCCAAAATGAACGCGCCGCAGAGGTGATGAACGAGATTTACCGCCCACTCTATCTGCGGGACTTTCCGATCGTGACCACGGACCTTGAAAGCGCCGAGATGATCAAATACGCCGCCAATGCCTTTCTCGCGACCAAAATTACCTTCATCAATGAAATCGCCGCCCTTTGTGAACGCGTCGGCGCCGACGTGAAGCAAGTCTCCAAAGGCATGGGTATGGACGGGCGCATCGGAAACAAGTTCCTGCATGCTGGCCCCGGCTATGGTGGATCTTGTTTCCCAAAAGACACCAAAGCACTCGCACGCATTGGTCAGGAACATGCGGTTCCGATGCAAATCACCGAAGCGGTGATCAAAGTGAATGAAGAGATTAAGAGACGCATGATCGACAAACTGCTCGATCTTTGCGGTGGAACGTTTAACGGCAAGACCATTGCCGTTCTTGGTGTCACCTTCAAACCCAACACTGACGATATGCGGGACGCTCCGGCCCTAACTATTGTACCGGCACTTGTCGGTGGCGGTGCAAAGGTGCGCGTGACCGACCCCCAGGGGCGCCACGAGGGAGAGGCCCTTCTGCCCGGTGTTCACTGGGTCCCGGACGCTTACAAAGCTGCGAACAATGCGGACCTTTTGGTAATTCTAACAGAATGGAACGAATTTCGGGCCCTCGATCTCAAACGATTGGCTCGCAAGATGACGACACCTCACATGGCAGACCTGAGGAATATCTACAGTACGCGCGATGCCAAACAGGCAGGGTTTACGGCCTATGAGAGCATCGGACGCATAGGGTTTGAACACACCTAACTTCAGGGCCGTCAAGAATCCGCTGACAACGGCAAGTTGACTCCAAAGTGGTTGCACTACCGGCGGCGCACTGTATGTTTTCCTATATATTTTAAATGAGTGATGCAGCTTAGGTGTTCCCCGTGACCAGCACAAATCCCCTTTATTCTTCGCAATGGCATTTGGATCAGATTGGCGATCTAGAGACAATTTGGCAGGACTATACCGGACAAGGTGTACAGGTTGTTGTCAGTCACTCAACGACCCAGATTCGCCAGATGTGTACGGCCGGCGCCGTGCTGGAAGCCGGCCAACTGACCTATTTTGATGACGTTGACGAGGCGATCGCCGTTCACAACGAAAACATGAACCGGGATAACATCTGACGTGTAGAACAATTCGCGCGACCCAATTCAGGATTGCCAGACCTATTGTCAAAAACATGGGCAGATAGAACGAGGAACAGAGCGTGCTCAAGATCAAACAAACTTTATTACCGGGCGTCCTGCGCTTGACGCCCAGACGCTTTGGGGACAACCGCGGCTACTTCTGCGAGACATGGAACAAAAAGCGGATGGCGGAACACGGCATCACCTACGATTTTGTTCAAGACAATCAATCCCTGTCCCAAGATGTCGGCACAGTTCGTGGATTGCATTACCAGGCACCACCCCATGCCCAGACCAAGCTTGTGCGCTGTGGGCGAGGCGCTTTGCTGGACGTGGCAGTAGACATCCGTAAAGGGTCACCCACATACGGGCGGTGGATTGCAGAAGAACTAAGCGCTGAGAACGGCCACCAATTGTTGATCCCGTCCGGCTTTCTTCATGGGTTTGTCACGCTGCAACCCAATACCGAGATCTTGTACAAATGTACGGACTTTTATGACCCAGATTGCGATGGGGCGGTGCGTTTCGACGACCCCGACATTGGCGTTGATTGGGGCATCGACACGTCTAATGCTGTTCTAAGTGCAAAGGACCAGGAAGCGCCCCTCCTCAAGGATTTTGACAACCCGTTTATCTGGGAGGGCTCGCAATGAAGATTCTGGTGACGGGTGGTGCCGGTTTCATCGGGTCTGCTGTGGTGCGTCAGGCCGTGGGCCAGGGCAATGAGGTGGTCAACCTCGATGCGTTAACCTATGCCGCCTGTTTGGAAAATGTGGCCTCGGTGGCCGACAACCCGGCTTATGCTTTTGTTCAGGCTGATATCCGGGATGCGGCAGCTTTGGACGCCGTCTTTGACAACCATAAACCAGACGCAGTGATGCATCTCGCTGCCGAAAGCCACGTAGACCGCTCGATCGATGGCCCCGGTGCCTTTATCGACACAAACGTAACGGGCACCTACAACTTGCTTCAATCCGCGCGCCGTTTTTGGGACAGCCAGGGGCGACCCGAGGGCTTTCGGTTCCATCACATTTCAACGGACGAAGTCTATGGGTCTCTGGGCGAAACCGGTCAGTTCACGGAAACCACACCCTATGCGCCGAACTCACCCTATTCGGCGTCCAAAGCCGCCAGCGACCATCTGGTGAGAGCCTGGGGCGAAACCTATGGGCTGCCTATTGTCGTAACCAATTGCTCGAACAACTACGGCCCCTATCACTTTCCGGAAAAACTGATCCCCGTGGTGATCCTGAACGCTTTGGGAGGGCGAGAAATCCCCGTTTACGGAACCGGTCAGAATGTGCGCGACTGGCTTTATGTTGAGGATCATGCTGACGCATTGCTGCATGTCTTGCAAAATGGCGCCACTGGGCGAACCTATAACATTGGTGGCGAAAACGAGGTTAGCAATCTCGATCTGGTCCACATGATCTGTGACCTTTTGGACGGTATTCGACCCGCAGCGTCGCCATATCGCGACCAGATCCGTTTTGTGCAGGATCGGCCGGGGCATGACCTGCGCTATGCCATCGACCCGACCCGGATGCGCGAAGAACTTGGGTGGCGGCCTTCGGTGACGCTTGAGCAGGGTTTGCGCAAAACCGTGGACTGGTACCTGGACAATGAGGATTGGTGGCGCGCGTTGCAGAATCGCTCGGGCGTCGGTGAAAGGCTTGGAACCCTATGAAGGTTTTGGTCTTTGGGAAATCGGGCCAAGTGGCAACTGAATTGCAACGCTATCCCGCTGTGATTGCTCTGGGTCGGGATCAGGCTGATCTGTACGACCCGGAAGCCTGTGCCGCGCAGATCGCTGAAACTGAGGCCAAGGCGGTGATCAATGCCGCGGCCTATACCGCCGTTGACCAAGCCGAACAGGACGAGCCCTTGGCAAGGGTCATCAACGGTACCACGCCCGGCGCAATGGCAAGTGCAGCCGCAGAACGCGGCCTGCCGTTCCTGCATGTGTCGACCGACTACGTGTTTGAAGGCGCCGGGGATCAACCGCGTGCAACAGATGCTCCGACCGGTCCGATGAACGCCTATGGACGCACCAAGCTTGAGGGCGAAGATGCTATCCGGGCCGTTGGTGGCGCGCATGTTATCTTACGCACATCATGGGTGTTTTCGGCTCATGGAGCGAATTTCGTCAAGACTATGCTGCGGCTGTCCGAGACCCGGGATGCCCTAAGCGTGGTAGAGGATCAGATTGGCGGCCCAACGCCCGCAAAGGATATTGCCAAGACGCTTATGCTCATGGCGGAACAAATGGTTACGACACAGCACCTGGGCGGCACGTTTCACTACAGCGGAGCGCCTGCCACCAGTTGGGCAGACTTTGCCCGTGAAATCTTTCGGCAAGCTGGGCGCGATGTTGCGGTGACCGGCATCCCGACGGCTGAGTACCCGACCCCTGCGTCTCGTCCGCTCAATTCACGACTGGATTGTGCTGAACTCTTTGACGTATTTGGCGTTTTGCAACCGGATTGGCGCGCAGGTCTAGAGGACGTCCTAAATCACCTCAAATAGAGCCCCTTTGTTAAACATTTATTAAGCAACTGGTGCTCTGTGACGAGCGGCAAATACACGCTGGGTTTTGACGTGTTTTGCCAATCTCAGGGTGCGCAGTAGGGCATTGATGGCTATGCGTTTTCACCAGTGTGGGTTTCTTAGTTTGGAGCCGATTTACATGTCAAAAAGGCGTTTATTACCGGCATCACCGGACAGGATGGAACCTATCTTGCGAAGCTTCTGCTTGAAAAAGGCTATGAAGTTCACGGTGGCGTCCGGAGGGTTTCGCATCAGGGAACAAAACGCGTGGAAAACTGGAAATTGCCCGTGATGAGAACGTGGTTGAGTTCGATTTGAGGGAGATTAACAACCTCGTCCTCCCAATCCACGTCACTGCGGTGGATGAGTTTTGTAACCAGACCACGTAAAGATTTGACAAGCCATGTTGGGACCTGCCGATCTATGCGACGGATGTGAGTGGTGTTGGAGTAGTGCATATTCTTTGCTGGCTACGAATCCGTCATCCGCAGAACCGGTTTTTTAAAGCGACGACCATAGAAAAACTCGTCTTGGCCCTGGAAGTACCTAAAAGCGTAAACACACATCTCAATACACGATCACCACACAGAAACTTTTTGGTTTAGGCTCCATTCTAGCGTCTTGTTTAGGCTTTTGATGGATAACAAGGTGAATTCGATTTGCAAAAGTACCATGTAAAGCCTTCAACAGAGATGCATATGTTGGAACTCATGCCCTGTATGTGTGTAACCTTCCAAAGACTAAGGTACAAAAACTGCACTGAACTCGCACAATGATGGTATTTTAAGAATGGACAGCTCAATGATCACCCCAGTTCTGTTATGTGGCGGCTCCGGTACCCGCCTTTGGCCATTGTCGCGCAAAAGCTTTCCGAAGCAGTTTGCTCATATTACGGGCCCAGAAAGCCTCTTTCAGCAGGCTGCGCGTAGATTCATCGGAGAGGGGTTCTCGGCTCCGCTTGCGGTCACCGGTGACAGTTTTCGCTTTATCGTCATAGAGCAATTGGCGGCCTGTGAACTCGACCCAGCCGGCGTCTTAATTGAGCCCGATGGGCGCAATACTGCTCCAGCGGCTATTGCCGCAGCGCTCAACTTGTACGCCAAAGATCCCAATGCTCTGATGCTTTTGGTCCCCAGCGACCATTCCGTGCCGGATGCTGAACAGTTCCGGAACACAGTACGCAACGGCGCAGCCGCCGCCCGCGAGGGTCAAATAGTAACTTTCGGCATAGCGCCGACCCGTCCTGAAACCGGTTTTGGCTGGCTGGAATGTGGCGAACAAACCCATCCCGGCGTCAATGCACTAACAAGGTTTATTGAAAAGCCTGATGCAACCACGGCTGAGGAATTGCTGAAAGACGATCGCCATTTGTGGAATGCCGGAGTGTTTTTGGCGAAGGCCAGCGTTATGATCGATGCGTATCGTGCCCATGCCCCGGAAATTTTGGAAACCGTCGAAGCAGCCGTTCTCGCAGCCAAATCCGACTTAGGATTCTGTCGGCTGGATGCAGACCTTTGGGACAAAGTCCCTGAGGACTCGATTGACTATGCCATCATGGAGAAGACGCAAAATGTCAGCATCGCGCGGTTTGATGGCCGATGGTCCGATCTCGGCAGCTGGGAGGCCGTCTGGCAAGAATCTGGGCGGGATAAGGCCGGAAATGCACTGACGGCCAACGCGACGGCGATAGAATGCCAAAACACGCTGTTGCGGTCTGAAAACGAAGCCATTGAGCTGGTCGGTATCGGGCTTGAGAACATAGTCGCGATCGCAATGCCCGACGCAGTTATGGTTGCTGACATCAGCAAATCACAGCATGTTAAAAAGGCTGTTCAAACCCTCAAATCTCAGGGCGCCAAACAAGCGGTGCAACTCCCGGTCGACCATCGTCCGTGGGGTTGGTTTGAGACTCTGATCCTAGCCGACAGGTTTCAAGTCAAACGCATTCACGTGCATCCAGGCGCGGCACTCAGCCTGCAGAGCCATGTGCACCGTTCTGAACACTGGATCGTTGTCGCCGGGACGGCCAAGGTTACTGTCGACGACAAAGTGACTCTGCTGTCGGAAAACCAGTCTGTCTATATCCCACTCGGTGCGGTGCACAGGATGGAAAATCCAGGCAAAGTGCCGATGGTCCTGATCGAAGTGCAGACTGGTAGCTATTTGGGCGAAGACGACATCATTCGTTACGAAGACGTCTACGCCCGAAATTCTTAGAAAAAACTCTTATGGGACATATCTCATTGGGCTGGTGAGCTAGCGAACAGACGAATTGGCGTCTTAGCGTGCTCCTAGTTGTTCAGGCAGCGCGCCGGTTCAGTTCCCGCAACAGAGACTTGCGATAGATTTCAACCAACCCGGGCTGTGGCTGGCTTAAAAACCAGGATTTGCGCAAATCCCAATCTTCTTGAAGACGGCCTATATAGTTGGGATCAGAAAACTTGACATGTCCGCTCCCGGAGTAGGTTGTCATCTCGTTGAACCAAAGTGTTTCATCCGTCACCATGAAATCACAACGCACATAGTCCACACCGCTGGAAAGAACCTTGGCTGCGTCAATCGCTTCTTGCAAAGGCGACGCTGGCCTAAAGGAGTCGTCCATTGCAGCCATAATGTTCTGCATTTTCACCGGCAAGCGAGATCCATCTTCACCGAAGTAACCCAACTTGCGTTGGCCATTTTCATCCGAGAAGAAAATGCCAACCCAGAGAACTTTGCCATCACTACAGTGTACATTGTAGTTGTGAGGTCGTGCTCCGTTCTCAAACACCAGTCTTTGCTCGATCAACGCCTGTGGTGGGATTTCGGCATAGGCCCATTCCGCAAGCTTTTTTCGACCAAAAACCTCACTTAACCAACCTTCGAGAGTTGTGATGATTGTCTCGCGGTCCGGGCTTTGCCCATCATAGGCCAAATTCCAGCCACAGCCATGGTTGGCCTTAAACATCGCGGGTTCGTCCAAGGCCGAATCCGGAATGTCTCGCGGGTTCGGACCATGCCAGATCATCTTAGCCAGATTGACGGACGGTCGCGTGTTCGCGATCCAATCCCGAACTAGAACTTTGTCATTAAAGATCACGAATTGTGGGTTTCGATCGACAATTTTGCGCCAATAAATCTTGTCGTTAAAGGTCCGTGGAACGGATATGCGGGGCAGTCTGCGGTTGTTATACCAAAAAGCCCAGTCGCGTACCAGTTTCGCAACATGATACCAAGGCTGACGATCGCCAGCAGAGCTTTGTCGAATGGAATCCAAATCGGGTTTGGACGGGAAGGTTGTGACATTTCGCGCCTGTCATTCGGAACGCTTCCCAAACAGAGTGCAGTTCCGCTCGGCACCTGTCAACGCCAGCCTCAAAACTCGATCACGGCTATCGCAGGTTCAGTTTTGAAGAAACCTCGATCGGTATGCGCTTGGGCTATCGCCTGTCCACCGTTTAAAGGCCGTCGAGAAAGCGGCTTGGTCCGCATAGTCGAGATAAAAAGAAATCTCGGCAATGTTAAAACCGTCCTTAAGATAAGTGCAGGCAAGATCACAACGCATGTCGTCAACGATTTCACGATAGCTTAAGCTTTCGTCGCTCAGACGTCGGGCAAACGTGCGGCGGCTCATACCAAGGTTTGCGGCCATGTCTTCGGCCGGAACGATATGGCCCGGTAAACTGGCTGCCAAAAGCCCCTCTACGCGAGAGCGAAGATCCATTCTCTCCACCGGTTTTTCGGGCCTCAGTGTGTTGCCATACTGTTTGAGGTGATCTCGCAAACTTGGGTCATATGTCGGGATAGGCAATTCAAGAGTGCTACGCGACAACAGCATTTCATTTTTCTCGGCCCCGAAAACAACAGGAAAACCGGCAAGTCTCTCAATTCTAGTAGCGACATCACGTCCCTGATGCATGAACCGAATTTGAGTTGGAAAAAAGTCCACGCCGGTCACCGTACGCATCCGACCCAATCCACTGAACATGACAAACTCGATAAACCTGTGAAAGCGGCTAAGGCCCGGGTCCTTAATACGCAACTCAAACGACGCGATGTTGGATGTGACGCGCAAGCCCAACTCAAACGCCGGGTCCATATAGGTATAGTACTTGGCAGAGTTCTCAATCGCTTCATGCAGGTTGCGCGAATACTTTGAGATATAGGCCGTGAGCGTCGTGTAATCATTGAATGCCAGCCCTGCATGTGCTGCAAAACTGTTGTCGCCCAATTTCTCACATGCATAACGTACAAAGAGCAGTTCTGCCTTTTCGGAAGGCACCAGAACATCATCGGCGACCTGCGCCCGGTTCAAGCCAAGTTCCCCAAGCGTTGCATCGCCAACTTCGGACCCACCCGAAATCTGATCGGTTGCCTGCAGCAAAAAACGCAAACGCTGTACGTGTATATCTACCATCGACCAAGTCTCCCCCCTTGAACTTGGCAAACCCGCAAACCACAGGCGTCAGGGAGAGGGTAATGCCCTACACCCAAACGTCCAGTGTTTTCCCGTGCCTGCATTAACCTTTGGGGAAAACGACGGCGCGGTGAGGCTGTATGCTTACGGATACCTCAGAACCTTCGCTCAGTTGGAGTTCTTCTGCGCGACCAAGAGGCACATGCGCAACAAGCGATGTTGCGCCATCTTTGAGAGTCAGATGGCACTGCGTAAAACTGCCTCGAAATCTTAAGCTGGTTACGATCGCAATTGTTCCGGCCTCTAAAGCTTTCAGGGTTTCAACGTGTAAGTCTTCTGGCCGAACAGCAATTTCAGCCGTTTGGCCGGGTGTGACAGCGCCTGGTTGGCAAGAAACGCGGATATCACCAAACTGAAACTGGTCATCGCCGTGGTATGTGCCGGTCATCCAGTTGGCTTCGCCAATGAACTCAGCAACAAATCGCGTCGCCGGGCGTTGGTAAATCTCTGTAGGCGATCCGATTTGTTCAATTTGGCCAGCATTCATGACGACGATACGGTCTGCCATTTGCAGGGCTTCGTCCTGATCATGAGTCACCATCACCGTCGTCAGACCCAGCCGTGATTGAACCTCTCGGATTTCCCGCCGCAAACGCTCTCGTTCTTTGGCATCAAGGGCTGAAAGGGGCTCGTCGAGCAACAAGAGCCCGGGTTCCGGCGCCAGAGCGCGGGCCAAGGCCACACGTTGCTGCTGTCCCCCGGAAATTTGTGCGGGATATTTGTCAGCTTGATCCGGCAACCCAACCAAAGCCAACATCTCGGTCACCCGATCTGAAATTTCAGCTCGTGACAGACCTTTGCCCTCCAGTCCGTAAGCCACGTTGCGCGCAACGGTGAGATTCGGGAACAAGGCATAGCTTTGAAAAACGATGCCATAGTTTCGCTCGGCAGGTGGCAAAGCGGTCACATTCCGCCCCTGCTGCTGCACATGACCGGCATCCGGCGTCTCGAGCCCGGCGATCAAACGTAGCAACGTGGTTTTTCCGCAGCCAGACGGACCGACAAAACACAAGAACTCCCCCTCGTCTACGGTCAGCGATATTTCGGACAGGGCGGTAAACGACCGAAATCTCTTGGTCAGCGCACGCAGGTCCAGATGTGTCTTGGGGTCGGGTGTGGTCATGATCTCAGGGCGATTACGTATGTGCGCACACCAAACCCCACATCCTCGCTGAAATCCATCGCCTTTTGTCAATTTGCGACATCTGCGCGGCGTCCAGTGCTTGACGGATGGGCCAACACACAGCACCACTGGGCGAAACCATTAGGACTTCCCGATGACACACCCTTTGATTCAGCCTGCCGACATCGAAACCTATAAGCGCGACGGCGTGGTTTTTATTAAGGGATTGTTTGCCGAACACGTGGACTCGTTGCGCGCTGGTATTGACCGCAACATGAAAAACCCTGGTCCCTATGCCTCAGAGAACTTTAAAGAGGGCGAAAGCGGGCGGTTTTTTGACGACTACTGTAATTGGCAGGATATCCCAGAATTTCGGGACGTGATCGCCAATTCAGCCGCCGCCGAAGTCGCCGCCGAGCTGATGCAATCCGACTCGGTGCAAGTCTTCCACGACCACGTGCTCGTGAAAGAACCCGGCACTTCGCTGGCCACGCCCTGGCACACCGACGGCCCCTATTACTTTGTCGAAGGCAAACAGACCGTCAGCTTCTGGTCGCCCTTAGATCCCGTGAAAGACGCGACCTTGCGTATGGTGGCCGGCTCACACCGTTGGGAGAAACCTGTATTGCCAATGCGCTGGGTCAGCGAAGAAAGCTATTTTCCCAATGTTGACGACTATATGCCCGTACCGGACCCGGACGCCGAGGGCATGACGGTTCTGGAATGGGAGATGGAGCCCGGTGACGCTGTGGCCTTCAACTATGACATCTTGCATGGTGCGCGCGGAAATACATCAGACATACAACGCCGTGCCTTTTCCTTGCGGTTGGTGGGCGATGACGCCCGCTATGTCGAACGCCCGGGCCGCACCTCGCCCCCCTTCCCCGACCATGACATGCAGCCCGGCCAACGCCTGCGCGAAGACTGGTTTCCGGTGATCTGGCCAAGCGCATAAACGCAAACGGCCGCCCAAAACCAGGCGGCCGCTTGTGAGTCTTTCAAAGAAATTCGTGCTTAGCCCAACCGGTCCTTCACCATCGGGCCGACTTTGCCGAAATCCATCTGGCCTGTGTATTGCGACTTGAGCGCGCCCATGATCTTGCCCATCTCGCGGATTGAGCTGGCGCCAATCTCTGCGATGGCGGCATCGATGGCGGCGGTAATCTCATCTTCATCCAGCTGTTTCGGCAGAAACTCTTCGATCACCGTGATCTCGGCCAATTCACGCTCAGCCAGGTCCAGACGGCTTCCCTCTTCGTAGGTCCGCGCACTTTCCTGACGCTGCTTGACCATCTTCGACAGGATTTTCAGAACTTCGTCGTCTCCAACGCCATCTTCGATCCCTTCTCCACGCGCCGCGATGTCGCGGTCCTTGATGGCAGCACTGATCAGGCGCAGCGTGGACAGACGGTCAGCAGCGCGGTCGCGCATCGCCTGTTTCAGGGCAGAATTGATCTCTTCTCGCAGGGACATTCACTCAGCCATTTGCTGTTAAACTCGAAACCCGGACCATATATAAAGCAGTGACCTGAGGCAACTGGCCACATGTTTTTCCAAGCCCTTGTTTTCAAAGCAAATCCAATTTTCCCTGTCCCTTGACGCCCCGCGCCCCTCGACATAGTTTCCCGACAATTTGTCAGCAGGAGAGTCGCGTTATGGTCCAGGATGCCCAATCCACCCCAACTGCATGTCTAGCCCTCGCGGATGGCACCCTGTTTTACGGGCGCGGTTTTGGCGCCACGGGCGAGACGGTGGCCGAGTTGTGCTTTAACACCGCGATGACCGGATATCAGGAAATCATGACTGACCCTTCTTATGCCGGGCAAGTCGTGACCTTTACCTTCCCCCACATCGGCAACACGGGCGTCACACCCGAAGATGACGAGACCGCAGACCCGGTCGCCGAAGGCATGGTAGTCAAGTGGGACCCAACCGAACCCTCAAACTGGCGTTCGGTCGATACCCTCTCAAACTGGTTGGCCTCGCGTGGCCGCATCGCCATCGGCGGCATTGATACCCGCCGCCTGACCCGTGCGATCCGCCAGCAGGGTGCGCCGCATGTCGCCCTCGCCCATAATCCGGATGGCATCTTTGACACCGACGCTCTTGTCGCCAAGGCACGTGCGTTCTCTGGCCTCGAAGGGCTTGACCTTGCCAAGGACGTCACCTGCGCACAATCTTATCGCTGGGACGAGAAACGTTGGGCTTGGCCCGACGGCTACACCCGTCAGGAAAACCCAAAACACAAAGTTGTTGCGGTGGATTTTGGGGCAAAACGTAACATCCTGCGGTGCCTTGCCTCGGCAGGCTGCGATGTGACAGTCCTGCCTGCAAGTGCGACCGCCGAAGAAATTCTGGCGCACGAACCCGATGGTGTTTTTCTGTCGAACGGTCCCGGTGATCCGGCCGCTACAGGGACATACGCCGTTCCGATGATCCAAGGTGTTCTCAAGGCGGACGTGCCTGTCTTTGGCATTTGTCTCGGTCACCAGATGCTGGCCCTCGCACTAGGTGCCAAAACCATCAAAATGAACCACGGCCACCACGGTGCCAACCACCCGGTCAAAGACCATGACACCGGCAAAGTCGAAATCACCTCGATGAACCACGGATTTGCCGTCGACAGCCAGACACTGCCAGAAGGGATTGTCGAGACTCATGTCTCACTGTTTGATGGTTCGAACTGCGGGATTCGTATCGCCGACAAGCCGGTCTTTTCGGTGCAGCACCACCCCGAAGCCAGCCCCGGTCCGCAAGACAGCTTTTACCTGTTCGAAAAGTTTGCCGACTACATGGCCGCCCGCGCGTAGTCTCGAAATTCACTAACGTTAACGGCACGTTAACTTTGTTTCCTGCATTCTCCTTTTCGAAGTTTGCAGGTATCAACAATGAACAGCCCCATTCTAGCGTTTGAACAGCCGCGCCCAGCGCACATGCAAGGCCGTCAGGTTTCCTTTGGACGACATCTGATAGAATCCGGACAAATTGCGCCTTGGCAACTGTTCCACGCATTTGACAGACAACACTCCTGTGACGCGACACTGTCCGAAATCCTTGTTAGCAAAGGGTGGATCAGAGATGAGCATCTAATGCAGGCGCTGTCGCTTCATTACACGGCGCAGCTTGTGGATTTGGATCGTGAACCACCGAACCCTGACCTATCGGATTTGCTGCCTCCGGAAATCTGCCTAAAGCACAATATCCTTCCGTGGCGGACCGTTGGGGGCATATTGGTCGTCGTTACAGGACGCCCTGAGCGGTTTGAGGCTTTGCGTCACACGCTTCCCGCCAGATTTCAGACGGCCATTCTGGCCATTTGTGACGAAAGTGCCATTGTTGACCATCTTGCCAGGACCCGGCGCATTCACCTCACCAATTTGGCAGAAACCAGAGTGGCGTCAATCTACAGTTGCCGGAACTGGGAACAAACCCGACGCGGAACGCACCGCTTGGGTCTTGCCTTACTAACCGCATTTGTCGTTGCACTTGTGTCGTTTCCTGCTTGGGTGTTGGCCGTTTTGACCCTTTGGGCAGCCCTATCTCTGTTCGCGGTATCCGTGATGAAGGTTGCCGCATTTGCCTCATATCTGCGTAACCCCATAGACAGCAATCTCACGCCGCGAAATCCCAGTGTCCTGCCGCGTATCTCTGTAATGGTGCCGCTTTTTCGGGAAAAGGAAATTGCCCAAGCGCTGGTGGCGCGACTCTCCAGACTGACCTATCCCAAGGCTTTGCTGGACGTATTGTTGGTGCTTGAGGAACATGACGATCTGACAAAAGAAACAATTGCCCGAACAAGTTTACCCAATTGGATGCGGGTGGTTGAGGTTCCTGCAGGAAGTGGCCTGACAACGAAACCGCGTGCTCTTAACTATGCCTTGGATCAGTGCAGAGGCGACATTGTTGGCATATGGGATGCCGAGGATGCACCAGCACCGAATCAGCTAGAAATGGTGGCCGCACAATTCGCAAAATCACCTCCCAAAGTGGTTTGCCTGCAAGGCATCCTTGATTTCTACAACCCAAGGACAAATTGGCTATCTCGTTGTTTTACAATTGAATATGCCACATGGTTCCGCTGCATTCTTCCTGGGCCCGCACGTCTCGGCTTTGCTTTGCCATTGGGAGGCACAACGCTTTTTATTCGGCGCGACGCAATTGAAGAGCTGGGAGGCTGGGATGCCCACAATGTCACCGAAGACGCGGATTTGGGCATACGTCTGGCCCGCCATGGATATCGCACCGAAATGTTGCCAAGCGTGACTCTAGAAGAAGCAAATTGCACAACTTTGGCATGGATTCGCCAAAGGTCACGCTGGCTCAAAGGATACATCATCACTTATCTTGTACACATGCGAGATCCGCGCCTAATATGGTCCGAGCTTGGCTTGACGGGTTTTCTCGGAATGCAACTCGTGTTTCTCTGCACCTTGTCGCAGTTCTTGCTCGCACCTCTGCTCTGGGCTTTTGGGGGACAGATGGCCGGACTCCCTTATCCGGGTCAAATGCTGTTTTCGGATGAGTATCTTGTTTGGGTAATTACGGCGCTTCTAGCAAGTGGCATTATCAACATCGTGATCTCTGCCGCATCGGTCCACGGTCAAAACCGCACGGCCCTTTTGCCATATGTCCTGACACTCCCGATCTATTTCACTCTGGCCTGTGCCGCTGGCTACAAAGCGCTGTTTGAGCTGCTAAAAGATCCGTACTACTGGGACAAAACAGATCACGGAAAAACCAAAGAGGGCACCAGCGCCCATCACTCAGGTGTCGACGTCCTGTTTAAGTCGGGTGACGAAGGCCTTTGAAATATGCTCGCGCAACGCAGCATAAGCGCCATCTTCATCCCGTGTTGCAATCGCGTCGACGATGGCCTGATGTTCTATCAGTGTATCCTCACCACGTCCTTCGACGGCAATAGACGTGGTTGCCATCAGCGCCATTGAGCGATGCACAAGATCAAGTTGCTGCACGAGATATCGATTGTGCGAGGCCAGGTGGATCTGTTTATGGAACCTCCGGTTTGCACGCGACAGGGCGGAGGGGTTGTTCACCAGCTTTTGGTCATCCCGCACCATGTCGCCGAGAACCCTCACTTCTTCCGCAGTGGCGTGACGCGCTGCCAGACGGGCCGCCAGCCCTTCCAACTCGGTGCGTACCACATAAAGCTCGGCCATTTGGTTGTGATCCAGCGATGACACGATC
This sequence comes from uncultured Shimia sp., assembly GCF_947498095.1. Classification (GTDB taxonomy): domain Bacteria; phylum Pseudomonadota; class Alphaproteobacteria; order Rhodobacterales; family Rhodobacteraceae; genus Shimia. Next base: position 21,836 of record NZ_CANMJE010000005.1, read on the forward strand.
AGGCTGCGCCCGTCACGCGCCAACAATGACTGAGTCTCAAGTCTTTGCAGTGCCTCGCGGATTGGCGTGCGTGAAACGCCAAAGCGCTCGGCCAGATCGCTTTCAACAAGCCGGTCTCCGGGCTTGAACACCCCAACGTCAATCGCCTCAAGGATCAGCGAATAGGCGTCCCGGTTAGGTGATTTGCTTTGCGACATCTGGGGTCCCCCTTGGGCACTCTCGGCATTGGTGCTGAGGGCCAGATTATGCGCGGGTATAGGCCACACGCAACCCCGCCATTGCGCGCGCCACAAGACACGCCTATTTTGCCGCCATGCCACGCGAAGCCTTTTCACATGTCAGAACCTGGGTGTTTGACCTCGACAACACCCTTTACCCGCCCAAGGTGCGGCTGTTCGACCAGATCGAAGTAAAAATGACGCAATATGTCATGGACGCGCTGGGGGTCGACCGGCCGAGGGCAAACCTGTTGCGCCAACAATACTGGGCAGAATATGGCACAACACTGGCGGGGCTGATGCGGGTTCATGATGTGGACCCCGGCCCTTATCTTATCGACGTGCATGACATTTCATTTGACGCACTTGAACCGGACCCGCATCTCGCGGCACAGATCAAGGCCCTGCCCGGTCGCGCGATTGTCTTCACCAACGGCACCGCCCCTTATGCAGAACGGGTGATCGAGGCCCGTGGACTATCGGGTCTGTTTGATGCGGTCTACGGCGTGGAACATGCCAACTTCCTGCCCAAGCCCGAACGTGGCGCGTTTGAGGCGGTGTTCGAATTGGACGGCATCACCACTGAAACCGCGGCGATGTTCGAAGACGATGCCCGCAACCTGCAAGCCCCGCATGAGATGGGAATGAAGACCGTCCACGTGGCACCCGAGCCTGAGGATGCTGACCACATTCACCACCACACCAACGACCTCCCCGAGTTTCTGAAAAAGCTCACGTAAGCCCCGCGTCAACACCACATCTTGCACCTGCGCGCCAAGCGACTAGGTTGCCGATCAGGAGGGCACCATGACCCGTTTCAACGACTTTGACATTCTAATCTCAGGTGGCGGCATTGCAGGGCTGACGGCTGCTGCTGCGTTTGGATCGGCCGGTTTTTCCGTTCAATGCGTTGACCCGGCACCCCCCATCACCGAACGCGACGCCGAAGGGTCGGACCTGCGCACAACGGCCTTCCTGCAACCGGCTCGTGGGCTGCTTGATGAGGCCGGCCTTTGGGCTAGTCTTGATGAGCACGCCGCCCCTCTGCAAATCATGCGGATTGTCGATGCAGGTGGCGAGGTGCCGGAACCCCGGATCGTCAAAGACTTTAACGCTTCAGATATCTCCGACCAGCCCTTTGGCTGGAATCTACCAAACTGGCTGTTGCGCCGGGAAATGGTCGCCCGATTGGGTGAGATGGACAACGTAGACCTGCGGCTTGGCACTGCCACAACCAGCCTGTTTACCCGTACGAACGAGGCGCGCGTCTCACTTAGCGATGGCTCCAACACCCGTGCCCGGCTGGTGATAGCCGCCGATGGTCGCAACTCGCCCATGCGCGAAGCGGCCGGGATCGACGTGCACACGACACGATACGGTCAAAAGGCGCTGGCTTTTGCCGTCACCCACCCAATCCCGCATGAAAACGTCTCGACTGAAATCCATCGCTCGGGGGGGCCTTTCACGCTGGTGCCTCTGCCCGACTATCAGGGCAAACCCTCCTCTGCATTGGTCTGGATGGAACGGGGTCCTCGCGCAACCGAGTTGTTTGAGATGGACGCGGCCCAGTTTGAGGCCGAAATGACCGAGCGCAGCTGCTCGCTGTTTGGCCCACTCACGCTGGCCTCACGCCGCACTATCTGGCCTATCATCTCACAATCTGCCGAGCGGCTTTTTGGTGAACGCCTCGCTCTCGTGGCCGAAGCCGCCCATGTCGTGCCTCCGATCGGCGCACAGGGGCTCAACATGAGCCTTGGCGATATGCGGGTTCTGCTGGAGCTGGCCAAGGCCAGCCCCGAGACGCTGGGCGATCAGACGATGCTTGAGACCTATCACCGCAAACGCTTTACCGAGGTCAAGCTGCGCGTCAAAGGCATTGATATGCTGAACCGCGCATCGATGGTCGAGACCCGCGCCTTGCGAGACGTGCGTGCCGCCGGGTTGAACGCGCTTTATTCGCTGGCACCGGTGCGCAAGACGTTGATGCAGATGGGCCTGGGCGTGCGCTGAATGCGGGCCGCTATGCGTCTGATCCAGGGCCACTGGCAGCTGATCACACTCTGCGCCGTGATCTTTGCGCTCTGGCCCACCGATATCGTCTACCCCTTGCGCCTGCTGATTGTGTTCCTGCATGAGTTGTCACACGCCATTGCAACCATCCTAACCGGCGGTCAGGTAGAAGACCTGACGGTCAGCGCAATGGAGGGCGGACACGTCATCGCCCGGGGAGGCAATCGTTTCATCACACTCAGCGCGGGCTATGTTGGGTCGCTGGTGATCGGGGTCACGCTGTTGCTGACAGCCGTCAACACGCACCTGGATCGTTGGGTCATGGGCCTGTTGGGGTCAGGCATGCTCATCATCACCGCGCTCTACATCCGCGAGCCCTTTGCGATCATGTTCTGCACGTCGACCGGGGTCGCAATGCTTGCGGGCGCCAAATTCCTGAGCCGCGAGATCAATGACTTGCTTCTACGGGTAATTGGCCTGACCAGCATGATCTATGTGCCCTATGATATCTTCAGCGACACCATTGCAAGCGCGCATCTCAATTCCGACGCCCGTATGCTGGCGACAGAAATTGGAGGCACAACCATGTTTTGGGGGCTGCTCTGGCTGGCAATCAGCCTTGCAGTGATTTTCGCCAGCCTCCGCTATGGTCTTGGCCCAGCCAGCAACATTCGTTTCGCTGGTCAGGACCGCTGACCCGTATGGGCGTGCGCCGGTAAAACACCGGCGCATCGCCAACGTGTTACCGATGCTTTACAGCACCTTGTCGAGCACCGCTTTCAACCGTGCCAGGGTGCCATCAACATCATAGAGCTTGTCGAGACCGAACAGACCCAACCGGAAGGTCATGAAGCCTTCGGGTTCATCGCAAGCCAGCGGAACGCCAGCCGCGATTTGCATGCCTTCTGCCACGAATTTGCTGCCGTTTTGGACAGCGGGATCAGAGGTGTAACTGACCACGACACCCGGCGCACCAAACTCTTGGTCAGCCACGCTTTTAACGCCCTTCTCGGCCAACATTGCCCGCACGCCATTGCCCAGCGCCCACTGCGCATCGCGCAGCTTTTCAAAGCCATACTCGCGGGTTTCCACCATCGTGTCTCGGAACGCACGCAGCGCGTCTGTCGGCATGGTCGCGTGATACGCATGACCGCCGTTCTCATAGGCCATCATGATTGAGTGCCACTTCTTAAGGTCAATCGCAAAACTGTCGGATTCGGTCTTTTCCAAACGCGCAACAGCATTCTGTGACAACATCACAAGCCCAGCCGATGGCGACGCCGACCAGCCTTTTTGCGGCGCGGAACACAGCACATCTACACCCAAGGCCTTCATGTCGATCCATGCGCAGCCCGAAGCGATACAGTCCAGCACCATCAGCGCACCAACTTCATGTGCAGCAGAGGCCATCGCCTGAATGTAGTCATCTGGCAGGATCACTCCGGCAGAGGTTTCAACATGTGGGGCAAAGACCACATCGGGTTTTGTCTCGTGGATCTTGGCAACAACCTCTTCGATCGGTGCCGGAGCAAAAGGTGCGGTGACGTCGTTACCCGACTGGCGTGCCTTGAGCACTGTCGATTCCGCGGCAAAGGCCCCTGCCTCGAAAATCTGGCTCCAGCGATATGAGAACCAGCCATTGCGCACCACGAGCGTCTTGGCATCACGTGCAAACTGCCGCGCGACGGCCTCCATACCGAATGTCCCACCACCTGGCACCAACACCACAGCATCCGCGTTGTAGACGTCTTTCAACATGCCAGAGATGTCCCGCATCACTTGCTGAAAGGACTGTGACATGTGGTTTAGGGATCGGTCGGTGAACACCACCGAGAATTCATCAAGACCGTTAGGGTCGACTGCGCTGGCCATGAGGCTCTCCTGAACTTTGAACTTATCTTGGCTAGCGTGGTTTTCGCTCGAAGGCAAAGTCTACTTTGGTATGCCGTCGCTTGTCGTGTCGAACTTGACGGATTGGCCCGATTTCAGAGAGGGCCGGGGCGTTTCTCTTCCGACAAGAGCACATTGGCCTCCACGTCCCCGACCCCCGGCAGTGTCATGATCCGCCGCCGAAGCACCCGCTCAAAATCAGCAATGTCGCGTGCCGTCACGCGCAGCCGATAGTCGTACATGCCCAGAACATGTTCGACCGTTTGCACTTCGGGAATGGCAGAAACTGCGCGTTCAAAGTCTTCCAAACTAACACGCCCCTTGGTCGCCAGCTTCACGCCCAGAAAGACGGTGACCCCAAACCCCAGTTTTTCTGCGTCGAGGTCCAGTCGACGTCCCTTGATAATCCCAGCATCGTGCAATCGTCTGATCCGCCGCCACGTTGCTGGCTGACTCAGACCCAGACGTCGGCCAAGTGCTCCGGCCGATTGCGTAGCATCCCGTGCAAGCGCCTTGACCAGCGCCCGATCAAAGTCATCAAGGTCACTCATATCGGCAGGCTTTCTTCTGACTTGATCCGCGCCACATGCATCAACGCCTCAATATCGGCGATGTGTGGCAAAGTCAGGATTTGGCTGCGATAGATTTCTTGATAATGCGCCATATCCCGGGCAATCACGGACAACCGCACGTCGACACGCCCCAGAAACGTCTGAATTTCGATCACCTCCGGCACTTCGCGCGCGGCGCCAATGAAATCGTCAAAGGCGTTGGATTGTGTCTTGTCGAGCGTGATCCGCAGAGAGACCTCAACCGCATAGCCCAACGCTTGCCAGTCGATGACCGCCCTTTGGCCTCTTAAGACGCCCTCAGCCTGCAACTTGTCCAACCTCCGTGACAGGCGCGACGGGGTCAGTGTCAACCGGTCGGCAAGTTCAGGTAACGGCAGCGTCGGGTCAGCCTGTAGTTGGCGCAGTATGCGCCGATCAACATCATCAAGCATGAAACTCTCAATTATTCGCCATATTGCGAATGATTAACTTAAAGATTGGTGAATTTCTATCACTTACGCGACTCGCCTTCCTTTTCAGGTCGCGTATATTGCCCGCCAGACATTCAACATAAGGAGCGCCGACATGCGCGTTTACTACGATCGCGATTGCGACATTAACCTCATCAAAGACAAAAAAGTCGCCATCCTGGGCTACGGCTCGCAAGGTCACGCCCATGCGCTGAACCTGCGCGACTCTGGCGCCAAAAACCTCGTTGTGGCCCTGCGCGAAGGCTCGGCCTCGGCCAAGAAAGCCGAAGGCGAAGGCCTGACCGTCATGGGCATCGCCGAAGCCGCCGCATGGTGTGACGTCATCATGTTCACCATGCCCGACGAATTGCAGGCAGAAACCTACAAGAAGTACGTGCACGACAACATCAAGCCCGGCTCGGCCATCGCCTTTGCCCACGGCCTGAACGTCCACTTTGGCCTGATCGAGCCCAAAGAAGGCGTCGACGTCATCATGATGGCCCCCAAAGGTCCCGGCCACACAGTGCGCGGCGAATACACCAAAGGCGGCGGCGTGCCTTGCCTTGTTGCCGTCGACAACGACGCCTCCGGCAAAGCGCTGGAAATCGGCCTGTCCTATTGCTCGGCCATCGGTGGCGGTCGCTCGGGCATCATCGAAACCAACTTCCGCGAAGAATGCGAAACCGACTTGTTCGGCGAACAAGCTGTTCTCTGCGGCGGTCTGGTTGAGCTGATCCGCTGCGGCTTTGAAACTCTGGTCGAAGCTGGTTACGCACCTGAAATGGCCTATTTCGAATGCCTGCACGAAGTGAAGCTGATCGTTGACCTGATCTATGAAGGCGGCATCGCCAACATGGACTACTCGATCTCGAACACTGCCGAGTACGGCCAGTACGTCACCGGCCCACGCATCCTGAAGTACGACGAAACCAAAGCCCGCATGAAAGCTGTTCTGGAAGACATCCAGCAGGGTAAATTCGTCCGTGACTTCATGCTGGAAAACGCCGTTGGTCAACCGACCATCAAAGCGTCGCGTCGTGCCAATGACGAGCACATGATCGAAGAAACCGGCGCCAAGCTGCGCGGCATGATGCCGTGGATTTCGGCTGGCAAAATGGTCGACAAAGAAAAGAACTGATCCCCTTCTGGGCACATTCAGTCTGCGAAGGGGCGCCCAGTTGGGTGCCCCTTTTCATTTCCAACAACTGGGTTAGGTTGGCCCGAGCGGAGGGAATCCCATGCCAGATCAAATCCTGCCGGCCACGGCTTACACCAGCGATGACTGGTTCCGCGCCGAACAGGCCAGCCTGTTCCAGAACGCCTGGCATCTGGCTGGTTTTGAACCGGATTTTGCAGAAACCGGCGACTATGTCACCCTACGCGCAGGCAAAAGCCCCCTTGCGATTCTGAAAGACGGCAACGGCAACTTGCGGGCGTTTCACAACCTTTGCCGTCATCGTGGCACAGAACTTCTCGAAGGGCGCGGCAACGCGGGTAAGACGTTGGTGTGCCCCTACCACCGCTGGACCTATGGCTTGGATGGCCGTCTGCGCGGCGTGCCGGATCAACGCGAGTGTTTTCCCGATCTGAACAAATCCAGGCTGTCCCTGCACGACGCCTCCGTTGGAAAGTGGAAAGGCATGGTTTTCGCAAATGCCGACCCAAATGCCGACTTTGCCGCTTGGATCGCGGAGGTCGACTCCGCCGCTTTCCCCCATGACCTGACCTGCGCAGACCTGCAAATGGGCGAAGAGCTTGTCTACCGCATGCACTGCAACTGGAAAGTCTTTTTTGAGAATGCCATCGACGGCTACCACCTTGCCTACCTGCATGAAAACACCCTCGGCGGCCCCAAACCAGGCCTGAACCACTGGGATGTACATGGGCAGGCGATGGTTTGGTACTCGACCGAGCGTGACGGCATCCGCAACCGGATTCCAAAATTTGTTGAGGATCAGGCACGCAACACTGGCACGCCCAAGATCAAAGGTGCCGAAGACCCCGGTTATGGCGGCGTCTACATGTTGTTTCCAACAACCATCATCACCCCCAGCCCCTGGTCGCTGACCGTAAGCACACTGGAACCCGTCGATGCAAACACGACGATCATGCGGGCCCGCACATGGGTGCCGAAATCATGGTGGGCGTCTTCAGAAAAGCCATCGCAAGCGCCGGGTTATGACCCCGCCTCAGGTGAAATCCAAAGCCGATTCTGGACCCAACACCCCCTTGAAACCGGCGACTTCCAGACCGAAGACATCTGGGTTTGCGAAAAGATGCAGCGCAGCCTGCACGCACCCAACTACTCTGTCGGCGCACTGGCGCAGGGCACGGGTGGCGAAGACATGCTGGAAGTGTTCCAACGCTGGGTGCGCGAGGCCGTGCAATGAGCACTTCTCCGGGGCTTCGCAACTGGCTCAAACTGATCAGCCTTGGCATCATCTGGGGCGCGTCCTTCATGTCGGTCACCGTTACCCTGCGTGATTTCGGCCCACTGACAGTCGTCGCTTCGCGAGTGGTGTTAGGCGCCGCTGCGCTCTACATCGTTGTGCGCGCATTAGGGATCGGTTTGCCCGACTGGCGTACAAGCGAGGGCAAACGCATCTGGGGGTTTGCCCTGCTCATGGGCATCTTTTCAAACGCCCTGCCCTTCACGCTGTTAAGCTGGGGCCAGAAATACGTTGCCTCGGGCTTTGCCGGAGTCTGTATGGCTGTTGTCCCTCTCTTCGTGCTGCCGCTGGCGCACCTTTTGGTGCCCGGAGAACGCATGTCCCCGCGAAAGGTTATCAGCTTTCTCATCGGCTTTGTCGGCGTGGTTATTCTGATCGGCCTCGATGCGTTTCGTTCGCTCGGCTCTGACTTTGAGGCTCTGGCCCGCATGGCCTGCCTTGGCGCATCCCTCTGCTACGCCATCGGCTCCATCAGCACGCGACTTTGTCCGCCCACCAACATGCTCTCGCTGTCTGCCGCCGCCCTGATCTGTGCCGCGGTCCTGATCCTGCCCCTCGCCCTCTGGAAAGAAGGGCTGCCATCGACCGGCTCCTCCCTCTCTCTCACCGCGCTGATTTACCTCGCCATCCTGCCCACAGCGATCGCGCAGGTCATGGTCGTACAAGTGGTGCGTGATGCAGGCCCTAGCTTCATGTCCTTGGTCAACTACCAGGTGCCTGTCTGGTCTGTCCTCTTCGGAGCCATTCTCCTGCACGAAGAACTACCTCCGCAACTGCTGATCTCGCTCGTATTGATCCTCGGCGGGTTGGTCCTCGGCCGCAAACGTCGCCGCACGTCTTATGGCGCGTGATGCACAGACCCGGTTCACTGGCGCACGATATGTTATGTTGTAACGCCTCCAGAACTACCCCATCTGAGGCCCATGACTGAAACGAGCATTCACACAAGACAGGGTCTGCCAACTGAGATGCAGATCCTGCTCCGGGATTATCCGCGCGAAGCATGGCCGGATCACCCGGATTTCGCCGAGTCCATCCAGAACTGGATGGGGGCTCATCAAATGTTTCGCCGTCTGGGTGAGATTGTACACGGCTCAACCCAACAGGTGATCGAGCGCAACATGGACCCCGAGGCCTATGCCAAGAGATTGGGCCAATATGGGAACCTTTTGGTGCAGAACCTGCATGGGCATCACGGGTGGGAAGACCGGGCGTTTTTCCCGGAACTTACTCGCGCTGATGCGCGGTTTTCCGGTGGCTTGGACATGTTAGAAACCGACCACGAAGAGCTGGACGCACTTCTGGATCGGTTAACAACAGCTGCCAACCGCTACTTAAAACTGTCGGATATGTCACCAAAGGACGCGCCAGCTGAACTGCCGGCGTTACTCAAAGAGACCGGCGCGATAGGCGGATTTCTTGAACGCCACCTGACCGACGAAGAAGACCTCGTCGTACCAATCTTGTTGCACCATAAACTGCGTGGCTAAAGCCGCAGAGTGTTCAGGTCGTCAAAGGGCGGCCTGAACCGCATCCACAACACTGTCGACGGTCTTTTCCAACAAACCTGCGTCTTCGCACTCGGCCATGACCCGAACCAATGGTTCTGTTCCTGATTTTCGGATCAAGAGGCGACCTTGACCCAACAGAGCCTGTTCTGCTGCTGTAATCGCAGCCTTAACACTGTCGGTGTCCAGCGGTGTCTGCCCCACGTCGTAGCGCACGTTCTTGAGCATCTGTGGAACGGTTTCAAAGCTACGCGTCAAATCAGACGCGGGCTTGCCGGTTTCCACCATTGCCGCCAGGAACTGCAGCCCTGCCATAAGGCCATCACCGGTCGTGGCATGATCCGTCATAACGATGTGCCCGGATTGCTCGCCCCCAAGGTTGTAGCCCCCTGCACGCATGGCCTCGACGACATAGCGATCCCCGACCGCGGTACGTTCAAGCCGAAGGCCCTTTCCCTCAAGAAAGCGTTCAAGCCCAAGGTTGGACATCACGGTTGCCACCAATGCGCCACCACGCAACCGTCCCTCGGTCGCCCAGCGATCTGCAAGCAACGCCATGACCTGATCGCCATCAGCCACCTGACCATTCTCATCAATGATCATCACCCGGTCGGCATCGCCGTCCAACGAAATCCCGACATGCGCCCCATGCGCCACAACGGCCTCGGCAGCCGTGGTCGTATGTGTCGAGCCACAGCCAAGGTTGATGTTGACGCCATCCGGGTTTGTCCCAATCGGGATCACCTCTGCGCCCAATTCCCAAAGTGCCTCGGGGGCCGCGCGATAGGCCGCGCCGTTCGCACAATCCACCACCACTTTCAGGCCCTTGAACGGCACAGCAGAAGGCAACGAGCTTTTGACCCGCTCGATATAGCGGAAGCGGCCATCGTCGATCCGTTTGGCGCGTCCGATATTGATCGACTGAACAGGCTCGACACCTTGTTCAATCAGGGTTTCGATTTCGTGCTCGACCTCGTCCGACAGCTTGAAACCATCAGGGCCAAAGAACTTGATCCCATTGTCCTCAGCCGGGTTATGGCTGGCCGAAATCATCACACCCAGATCGGCGCGCATGGATGTGGTCAGCAAGCCCACCGCTGGCGTTGGGACAGGGCCCAGCAACAGCACGTTCATTCCGGTCGAGGTTAAACCAGCCGTCAGGGCATTTTCAAACATGTAACCAGACAGGCGGGTGTCTTTGCCGATCACAACGCGGTGGTTGTTTTGACCGTCATTGCGGAAGTATCGCCCGACAGCTGCACCGATACGCAACGCCATTTCAGCCGTCATCGGGTATTGGTTTGCCCTGCCACGCACTCCGTCAGTGCCAAAGAACTTACGCCCCATCAAAATCTCCCGTTGTCACGGCCTGCCAAAGGCGAAGGGCCTGTCTCGTGTCATGCACATCATGCACTCGCACCACCTGCACACCTTGGGCGATGCCTTCAAGCGCGACGGCAACCGAGCCGCCTACGCGTTGGTTCGGATCTTCGGCTGCCCCGATCACCTTGATAAAGCCTTTACGGCTCGCACCCAACAAAATGGGGCACCCCAAACTGTGAAACAGGCTGATACGTGCCAACAGCGCAAGGTTATGTGCGATTGTTTTTCCAAATCCGATCCCCGGATCCACCATAATCTGGTCGTGCGGGATGCCTTGAGCGACCAGCCAGTCTATCTGTGCTTCAAGGAAGTCGTACACATCCAACAGCACATTATCATAGGTTGGGTCTTGCTGCATTGTAGCCGGGTCACCCTGTGCATGCATGACACAGACCGGTGCACCATGGGCGGCACAGAGCGGTGCAAGATCGGCATCAAAGGTGAAACCGGCCACGTCGTTGACCAGCACAGCACCAGCTTCGAGTGCTGCCTCGGCGACGGGCGCTTTGCGGGTATCGATGCTGATCGGCACGCCAATGTCATGCGAGATCGCAGCAATAACCGGAGCCGTCCGGGCAATTTCCTGCTCAATAGGAACTTCAATGGCGCCGGGGCGCGTGGACTCGCCACCAATGTCGATCAGAGTGGCGCCTTCGAACACCATTGTTCGGGCGCGATTGACAGCATTTGAAGGATCATCATGTTGCCCACCATCAGAGAAACTGTCCGGCGTAACATTCAAAATCCCCATCACTTGCACGTCGGTCATCGACAGACCGCCGATCGGTCTCCGGGGGGGCACCAAGCGATCGAGGACGGATGCCGGGATTTCTGATGCTGGGATGACACGTGCTTTGCCTTCGCGAGAAAGGACTTCGACATGTGTAAACCACGTCCAGCCTCCAGCCAGTGTCAGAGCGCCATCGGGGCGCGCTGCATCAGTTTGGGGGATCGCACGGTAATAGATCTTCATGTTTTCTGAATGGGCTTTTCCGCGGCACTTGGCAAGCCGCTAGATGCGCGCATCCTGAACCGGATGGAACGCTGCCGGAAGCGTCGTGGATCGCGGCAGTGTTTCGCCGATAGAAAGAACACTGCTCGCGTCCAAAAGGTTGGCAAACCAAAACGCCAGCATCAGGCTGTCGCTTGGCGGCGCATCGGGGCCGTCAACCGCATCCAACACAATCTTGGATGGCGCCCAGATACAGGGGTGTCCGTTTCTCATTGCCCAATCGAGTTCGGTTCGTGTGGCAACAACCTCGCAGCGCGGTTCGCGGGCTGACAAGGACAATGCATTTTGTTCGATAGACAAAAGATCAATACGCGTTTGTGCTGCTTTGCCGTTAGCCTGCGGCACTGGCAAAGCGTGTGGGCCGACACAAATAACCAAGGGGTCTTTGCTGTCACACAACTGATCCACCCACCCACGCAAATTGTCAGATTCAAGCGCTTCGTTCGACAGGAACACGATGCGGGGATGCGGTGAGTCAGCCTCGGACTTTGCGAGCCCCTTTGCGCTACGCACAATCTCAACGCCCAGAACCCCTGCTCCACGGTCCAGCTTTTCGATGCGAACAAACACACGCACCGCTTGGGGTTCGGACAAGATGCGGTCGCCAATGCGCTCTGCCAAAGTTTCCAACAGGTTCAATCGCTCTGCCGACAACTCACCATGGATGGCTTCGGTAACCTTGTCGTAAGACAGGATACGATCCACATCATCCTCAACCGGGGTCTCAATTGCGCGAACTTCGACCACAACATTGAAGCGAACCCGTTGCGTTGTATCACGCTCGACTTGAAACGCGCCGATCTCAACTTCGACCGTCAGATCACGTACCGAGATACGATCCAAGGGATCGGATCCCGCCGTTGCCGCGGACCGCTCAGACGGATGAGCAAAAGCCAGGCGCGTTTCATCGGTCATCAGGTCAGCTCCTCAGGAATACATCGGCCACAAGACGACCGTAGGCCTGCGGCTTAACAGGCCGATCAGAGCCAATCCAGCCCCCAAGCTTCACATGTGTTTTTGTAGAGAGGTTCAGTTCTTTGACAAGCGTGTCGGCGGCTGGCGATAGAAATGATGAACACCAATTGTTGCCGTGCGCTTGTACTGACGCGACCAGGCGGGTGACACGGCCTTTGTGTGGTAGTGGGTTGCACCACTGGTCAATTCACGGGGTGCACCGTCAATCATGAACTTTGCGACTTTGCCGACCCGATCGTAGGCGTCTTGTTCATAGATCTTATTGGCAACGCCATCGCAGTTGTACGTGAACTGGCACTGGTACTTCTTGCCGGTGCCTTGCTTGATCACGCCACACAATGTCGACGGGTAATAGTTATGATCCACGCGGTTCAAGATCACTTCAGCCACGGCGAACTGACCTTTGACGCTTTCTCCACGCGCTTCGAAATACAGGGCTTCGGCAAGACACTGCCATTCTTCGTCAACCTGCTTGGCTGCCGGCTGTCCATCAATCCACTTGCGTGAATACTGGATTTCGGCGGGTTTCTTGCGACGCTCCGAGCCCAAAAGCGCTTTGAGCTTGGTTCCAGAGAACAGAGTCTGACCGAACCGTGCTTTGTCAGCAGGGCTGGTGTGCTGGCCCGTTGGGGCCTCGGCGAAAGCACCAGTTCCAACAAGAACCAGTGCCAAAATAACAGTGACAAAACGGTGCATAAGCAACCTCGCAGACTATATGTTCGGATCCTCCCCAGGCCGAATTCGAGGGGTCTTACAGGAAACGTGCTAAAAGGTCCAGCGAACCAAGGTCGCACGGATCACGCTTGCCAAAAATGTCAAGATGTTGCGGGCATTTTTCCAAAAATTACCCTATTTTGTCCTGAATCGCGAGTTGGGCCGCCGCAAGTCGCGCCACTGGAACCCTAAATGGGGAACATGAAACATAATCCAGCCCCACTTCCCGACAAAATGCGATTGATTCGGGGCTGCCGCCGTGCTCACCACAGACCGAAAGGGTCAGATCAGGCTGGGCACGACGCCCACGTTCGGCACCAAGTTTCAGTAATTCACCTACGCCCTCGGCGTCCAACGTATGGAACGGATCTTCGGGGTAAACACCCTGCTGCACATAGGCAGACATAAAGCGACCCGCATCGTCACGTGACAGACCGTAAGTCATTTGCGTGAGGTCATTGGTCCCAAAGCTGAAAAAATGGCAATGAGGAGCAATCTCCTCTGCGCGCAAAGCGGCACGTGGCGTTTCCACCATCACACCGAGTCGATAGTCAAAGTCCACGCCCGTTTCGGTGCGGACTGCTGCTGCGACCGCATCAACCCGGGTCTTAACCAGCTCAACCTCTCGCTTGGCGCTGACAAGAGGGATCATGATTTCTGGCACAACAGGATCGCCATCGCGGCTGGCCTCAATCGTCGCCTCAAAAATGGCGCGCGCTTGCATGTCATAAATCTCGGGAACCGTAATTCCCAGGCGCACACCGCGCATGCCCAGCATCGGGTTGTATTCACCCAGCGCCTCAACTCGGCGGGTCACATCAGAAAGCGGCAGACTCAGCGCCTCGGCCAGATCGCGCAACCCGGCCCGGTCTGTGGGCAGGAACTCGTGCAGGGGCGGATCAAACAGACGAATGCAGACCGGTTGCCCCTCCATGATACGGAACAGTTCGATAAAATCGGCCCGTTGCATGGGCAGCAGTTGATCCAAAGCCGAGCGGCGATCATCAGATGCATCGGCAAAAATCATTTCACGCATGACCGTCAAACGGGCTGAATCAAAGAACATATGCTCAGTCCGACACAGTCCGATACCATTGGCACGGAAATTGCGCGCGGTCTTGGCGTCGGCAGGCGTGTCTGCATTGGCTCGCACGTCGATATCCCGCGCATCGTCCGCCCAGTTCATCAAGGACTGAAAAGCATCATCCAAAGCGGCCTCAAGCATCGGAGGCTGCCCCACCAAAATCTGACCTTCAGAGCCAACGATGGTGATGATGTCGCCTTCGCGAAACACCCGACCGTCCGGCGCAGTCACCGCTTTTTTCCGCATTTGAAAGCGCAACGACGAAGCGCCGACAACGCAAGGCAAGCCCAACCCCCTTGCAATCACAGCGGCGTGACTGGTGACTCCGCCGCGCTCGGTCAAAACCGCACTGGCTGCATGCATACCGCGAATGTCTTCGGGGTTGGTTTCGCGTCTCACAAGAACACAAGCTTCACCGCGCGCGGCGCTAGCTTGCGCCTCTGCCGCGGAAAACACGATCCGGCCTGTAGCAGCCCCGGGGCTCGCAGCAATGCCGGTCGCGATAATATCTCGTTCAGCGTCCGGGTCTATCTGCCGGTGCAACAATTCGTTCAACGCCCGAGGCTCGACTCGCATCAGGGCTTCTTCTTTTGCGATAACACCGTCTTTGGCCAGTTGCACAGCAATCCGAACAGCGCCGCGCGCGCCTCGCTGGACCCGCACACCATCCAGGATATGCACAACACCATTTTCTATCGTGAATTCAATCTGCATCTCTTCGCGCAGCTTCTCACGCATCAAAGCGGCATGTTTCTTCAATGCTTCAAACGCGGCCGGAGCTTCTTCCTCCAGCGAAGGTCCACGAGGATCCTTTTCAATGAACAGAGAGGCAGCACCTGTCTGCAGCGCATCCCGCCCTTGCGACTGGCTAAGATAACGCCCAGTTGCTTGCGGCAGTCCCGTGGTGGAGTTCACAAGTTGCAATACGCCCGATCCGGACTCACCATGTCCAAGACCCAGCACCATTTCCTGCACCACGAGACCCAGTCCGGCATCCGCAGGTGCCCCTTTGGCCTGACGCAATAACCGCGCTGATGTACCTTCCCAGGCACGCGCCATTGAGCGCAGCACGCCGGAAAGCTGAACGGCCGAGTCCTGTGGAAACGGCTCTTCGGCTTCATCCTCATAGGCGTCCAATGCCTGCTGGCAGATATCGTCTGCGGTCATGTCCAAATCATCGAACATGTCTGGATCCAGCCGGGCAACATGCGTAGAATAAGACTGAATAAACCGCGCATAGAGCGCATTGGCGGCTTCCTGACCCAGAGACTTGGTCAGTGCAGCGTGGCGCTCATCGTTCATACCGATGTTCAAAACGGCGCCCGGCCCTCCCCAGTCAGGATCTTCAGACGAAGGACGCACACAGATCAGGCTGTCAGAGTCCAACAATGCGATCATTTTGGCCATATCTGGCATCTCGCCCGCCGCGATGCGATGCACTTCGTCAAAAGACAGTGCCACGGTCTTGGGAACAGGCAGATCCAAACGCACCAGCCTTTGCAGGCATTTTGCCCGCCCGCCATGCGTTGCTGCCGCCATCGGAGCGGTGGCGGTGATAAAGGTGATATCGGGGTTGTCTTGCTGCACTGCGGCACCTTTCCTTGGCCCCGCAGCATAAGCCTAAGCCGCGCTGGTTCAAGGAAAACCTTGACCCGTGCGTCAAGCCTTGGGCTGGTCTAGCCTTCGACCCGAGTCAGGTCGGCCACGCCAAGGCAAATCACGCGAATACGTGAGAGCAGATTCAGACGATTACGACGAGTGATCTGGTTGTCGCTATTGACCTGCACAGCCTCGAAAAAGGCATCAATCGGTTGACGCAAAGCGGCCATGCCGCTCATGGCGGCCGCGAAATCTTCGCCCTCGATGGCCGAAGAGATCGCACCCTCTTGCGTGTCCAAGGCGGCAAACAGGGCTTTTTCCGTGTCGTCCTCGGCATGCTTCACATCCGCGCCAAAGCTGTATTCGACACCATCCTTCTCTTCAGCCTGAGTGAGGATGTTATTGGCGCGCTTAAAGCCTTGCAGCAAGTTTCCACCATCCTCGGTGCGCAAGAACGCCTCGAGCGCACGCGCGCGTTTGACAAGCAGGTTCAGATCGTCATTGCCCGGCATTGCGATACAGGCATCAATCACATCGTGACGGACCCCTTCCTCACGCAGGTAAACCTTGAGACGGTCGTGGAAGAAACCCAAGAGATCGCGCGAGGTATCCGGCAGATTGTCTTTGAGGTCCGAGATGTATTTGGGAAGATCGCCGTCAATCGCGTCTTGCACCGTATGTACAACCGCGCCCAGTACGCCGTGTTCTGCAATTTCCTGAGCCAAGTCTTGCAACAGGGCAGCGGCGAGTAAATCGTCTTTGCCCTGATGCGCTTCGTGGCGCAGCAATTGCAAATCAAAGTACTGGTCCAACGGCATGCGCAAGTCGTTCTCCAGCACCAACCGGATGACACCCAGCGCGGCGCGGCGCAAAGCAAAAGGGTCTTTCGAACCCGTGGGCTTTTCGTCAATCGCCCAGAACCCGGTCAGCGTGTCCAGCTTATCGCCCAGCGCCACGGCCACCGAGACCGGCGCGTTGGGCACCGCGTCAGACGGGCCCAGTGGCGAATAGTGTTCTTCGGCGGCTGCGGCCACCTCGGCGCTGCGACCGGCCGCGGCGGCATAGTACCGGCCCATCAAGCCTTGAAGCTCTGGAAACTCATAGACCATCTCGGAACTCAGATCGGCCTTGGCAAAGCGCGCAGCTTCGCCGATCACCTCAGCGTCGGCGCCAACCACGCCCGCCAGATCCTGCGAAAGGGCGGTGAAGCGGGCAATCCGGTCACCTTGTGTGCCCAGCTTGTTGTGGAAGGTGACGTTGTTCAGGCTGTCCAACCAGGCGTCAGCTCCGGTCTCGGCAACACGGATGTCATTCTCCCAGAAGAACTTGGCATCCGACAAGCGTGCGAAAAGAACTTTTTGGTTCCCGGCAAGGATCGTCACGCCGTTGTCCGAGGTCTCGCGATTGGCAACCGTGATGAACTTTTCAATGCGGCCCGTCTTAGGGTTCCGAACGCTGAAGAACTTCTGATGCTCTTTCATCGAGGTTTGCAGCACCTCGGGCGGCAGACCCAGAAAGTCCTCGGCAATGTCGCCCATCAGGACAACCGGCCATTCCACCAGACCGGCAACCTCGGCCAAAAGACCCTTGTCCTCCACCACTTCCAGACCTTGAGCAAAGGCCATGTTGGTGGCGTCGTGCCAGATGTGCTCACTGCGCTCGACCGGGTTCAGGATCACGTGGTCGCGCTTGAGCTTGGTCTCATAGTCCTCGAACCCCGTCACCGCAAAGCGACCCGAGCCCATAAAGCGGTGGCCTTCAGTCGTGTCGCCCGAAATGATGCCATCGATATCGAGTGGCATAACCGAGTGGCCCGCCTCGTCTGACAGAATGCACAGAATTGAATGCAGCGGGCGCACCCAGCGCAACGAACCTGCCCCCCAGCGCATGGATTTGGGCCAGGGGAAATTGCGGATCGTGTCTTCCAGAATCTCGGCAACGATCTCAGCTGCCGGACGCCCCGGCTTCTCGATGGTGGCGAAGTAGACTGCGCCCTTGGGAGTGTCGCGCTCTTCCAGATCGTCGCGGGACACACCGGCACCGCGCAAGAACCCTTCGACTGCCTTATCTGGCGCGCCAACCTTGGGGCCTTTGCGTTCTTCACGTACGGTGGGGCTTTCGGCCAGCAACCCTTCGAGGGTCAGTGTCAGACGGCGAGGTGTCGAGAATCCATGTGCCCCGGCATAGGTCAGACCAGCCTCGACCAAACCGTCCGTCACACGTTTTTTCAGGTCGTCAGCCGCGCGCGTTTGCATACGTGCCGGGATTTCCTCGGAGAACAGTTCAATCAAAAGATCAGGCATTGGGGATCCTCAAAAGCTCACGACCATCTGGATGATGATCGCGTTGGCAATATCGACGAAAAAGGCTGAAACCAAGGGCAAAACGACAAATGCGATGGGCGAAGGCCCGTAGCGTTTGGTCACAGCCGTCATATTGGCGATGGCAGTGGGGGTCGCCCCAAGCGCAAAGCCGCCAAAACCCGCGGCCAGAACCGCAGCGCGATAGCCGCGGCCCAGAAGCGGGAACAGGACATAGATCACAAAGAGCACGGCAAAAATCGTTTGCACCGCCAGCACCATTGCAATTGGCAGGCCAAGCCCACGCAGTGAGGCAAAATCCAGCGTCATCAGCGAGATCGCCAGAAACGCGCCCAGCGCGAAATCAGAGATCACTGCAAGCGAAGGCGTACCGGACACCGACGAGGCCTTGTGGAACAAGAGCGGCACCAGATTGCCAATTACGATGCCCATGATCAGGCAGGGCACAAACAGCGGTAGCATCAAACCGGTCTCGGCAATCGCCTGGTGCAGGATGTATCCCCCAATGATCGCCAGATTAAGCGCAAGCATCACTTTCATCAGGCTGACGTGCGTTATCGGACTAGCGCTTGTTTCTTTGTCATAGGCGACACCAACCGCATGGGCCGCATCAGGGCGTGAAGGGCTCAGATCATTGCGTTCAATCAGATACTTGGCCACCGGCCCGCCGACCAAAGCAGCGACGATCAGGCCTATTGTGGCCACCGCAATACCAAGCTCCGACGCACTGTCCAGACCCGTCACCTGAGACACCTCAGGCGCCCAGGCAATCGCAGTTCCATGCCCGCCGATCAGCGCTGCGGACCCAAACAAAACACCCGCCTGCATGGGGAAGTCGAAGATCACCGCCCCCACGACCCCAATGACATTCTGCGCGGCGATGGTAATCACGGTCAGCACCAGCAGGATTGCCAGCGGTTTGCCACCAGCGATCAAATCGGTCAATCGGGCATTCAAGCCAATTGAGGCAAAAAACAAGACCAGGAAAAAGTCGCGGCTGGTGGTTGAGAACACCAGGTCCTTGCCACTGACCACCGACACAATCGCAAACAGTGCAGCAGCCAGCAATCCCCCCGTCACGGGCTCCGGAATATTGAACTCCTGCAGAACCTTGTATTTTCGCGTCAGGCGCGCCCCCAATAGGAACACGGCAAGACCAAGGGTCGCAGTGATCATCTCGGGTATGACGATTTGGCTTTCCAAAGCTCAGCCCTCCGGTTTTGGCGGGCATCCTTCTGGGGTTGGTTCACCATCAAAGACCTTTTCGCCACAGTGATTGATCTGGTGCCAGACGTACCCGCGACCGTCTTCCATGACCGCAACCACCCGGTCGATCCCATAGGTGAAGTTCTCAGTCCCCATAAAGGCCAATGCCTTACCCTGTTCCAGTGCCGCACCAAGTTCCTTGGCATCAAAACAGCCGAACCACCCCGGCGCTACCAAAGGCTCTGGGTGGTCATAGGCCACGTAAGTTTCGCTCAGCATGGGATGAGACATCGTCGTGCGAAAACAGGCCCGATATCGGATCGGAGACGAGTCAGAATCAATCGCCTCAAAGTCTTCGTAAAGGATCGCATCTGGCTCTCCTGTAACCAACAATGTCATCTGCACATCGTCCGACCCCGTCGCCGCGACCTCGTCATAATAGGCATAGACCTGCAAGTAGTACATCGCGCCCGCCGCAATTGCGGACAATACCCCTATAAAGATGCCCATCGCCTTACCGCTCACGCTGCGTACCCGCCGGCTTCGGTTTGCACAAAGGCGTCAGCGCATTGCTTGGCCAACGCACGCACGCGGCCAATATAAGCCTGACGTTCGGTCACTGAGATCACGCCACGCGCGTCCAACAGGTTGAACAAGTGGCTGGCTTTAATACACTGGTCATAAGCCGGATGCACCATGATGATCCGCTTGCCTGTCTTTGGATCGATGTGCTTCTGCGCTAGAATTGCGCTGCATTCTGCCTCGGCCTCTTCGAACTGCTTCAACAAGACGTCTGTATTGGCCACATCAAAGTTCCAGCGCGAGTATTCTTGTTCGGTCTGTTTGAAAACATCACCATAGCTCAATGCTATTGGAGATTGTGGATCGTTGAACGGCATGTCCATCACGTGATCGACGCCAAGCACATACATCGCCAGCCGCTCCAGCCCATAGGTCAGCTCGCCCGAAACCGGGTGACAATCGTGCCCACCGACCTGTTGGAAATAGGTAAACTGGCTGACTTCCATCCCGTCGCACCACACTTCCCAACCAAGACCCCAAGCGCCCAAAGTTGGCGATTCCCAATCGTCCTCAACAAAACGAATGTCGTGAAGGTCCATGTCGATGCCGATGGCCTCCAACGATCCCAGATATAGCGCCTGCAAATCTGGGGGGCTGGGTTTGATCAACACCTGATATTGGTAATAGTGTTGCAACCGGTTGGGGTTCTCACCATAGCGTCCGTCCGTTGGGCGACGCGAGGGCTGAACATAGGCTGCGGCCCATCCATTTGACCCCAATGACCGCAGAGTTGTGGCCGGATGAAACGTGCCGGCCCCGACTTCCATGTCATAAGGCTGCATCACAGCGCAGCCCTTTTCGGCCCAATAGGCCTGAAGTCGCAGGATGATCTCCTGAAAACTACGCGGTTTGCTGTCGGTCCTTGCCATAACGGTCCCTTCCGGAAAATGCGGGTTTTACCTATTCCGACACGGGGATGGGGTCAATTGCATGACAGAGCAAAATACACGTGCATGTGCCGTCGGATTTGATAAACATACCTCTTAAACACTGATTTCAAGTTCTACAGGGGCTTTTTCTACATGACCCGCCTATTTTTAACGTTCTGTTTCACCATTTTAATGTCAGCACACGCCTTGGTGGCCCAAACAAATGCCGACATAGCCTGGGTCCAAATCGAAGCCCAACCCAGCCTGACTGTGGCCCAATCACGGGCGCAGGTTTATGCGCAGGATATGCAGGATGTGAACGGTTTCTCGCTAGGTGGCGGGTGGTATGCCGTCGCTCTTGGGCCATACTCGCGAACTGACGCCGAACAGGTGTTGAATGTCTACCGCGCCGAAGGATTGATCCCAACGGATAGTTTCCTAGCCGAAACAACGGCCTTTCGCAGCCAGTTCTGGCCAGTTGGTGCAAATATTTTGAATTTGCCAACCTCGACACGGCCCCAGTTGGGCAGCACCGAGACTGTGGCTGACGCCCCGGTTATCGAGCCCGCACCGGAACCCGAGCCAATTGACGAAACACCGCGCGAAGCCCGTGCCAGCGAAGCGCAACTCTCAAAAGAACAGCGTATGGATCTGCAAAGCTGGCTGAAATGGGCAGGGTATTATAACTCGGCCATTGATGGTGCTTTTGGACGCGGCACGCGTGGCTCCATGTCAGCTTGGCAGGCAGACAACGGATATGACGCCACCGGCGTGCTGACGACCCGCCAACGTGAAGAATTGCGCAGCCAGTACTTTGCCGTTCTTGAAGGCATGGACTTGCAGCTGATTTCGGACTCAAACGCCGGGATTGAAATGCAAATCCCAATGGGCGTTGTCGCCGCCGCAAACACCGAGTTTCCTTTCATACACTACAAACCCTCTGGCGATGTGCCTGCTGAGGTTCTTCTGATCAGCCAGGCAGGTGATCAGAACACGATGTTCGGCCTCTATGACATCATGCAGACTCTGGAAATCGTGCCGATGTCGGGAGAACGCTCGCGCAAAGACAAAAGCTTTGTCCTGACCGGGGAAAACAGCCGGATCACATCGCATACCGAAGTCACGCTGAAAGATGGCGAAATCAAAGGCTTTACGCTTGTCTGGCCCGCCGGTGACGAAGAACGTCGGACACGTATCCTGGGAGAGATGCAGTCGTCTTTCGCACGGATCGACGGCGTTCTAGACCCGGCAGCCGGTAGCAATGCAGAGCAAAGCATCGATTTGGTCTCTGGCCTTGAGATTCGCCGCCCCAAAATGTCACGCTCAGGCTTTTTCGTGGATAACGCGGGAACTGTTGTGACCTCGATCGACGTGGTTCGAAGCTGCACGCGTCTGACGCTTGAAAACGACTACCCTGCAACCGTCGTGGCCACTGACGAAAACACCGGCGTGGCTCTGTTGCGCCCTTCTCAAAAACTGGCGCCCCTGCGTGTTGCCGCGCTCCGTGAGGGCGACGCTCGACTACAGTCTGACGTTGCTGTCTCGGGCTACTCCTACGAAGGCGTTCTTGGCGCACCGACCATGACATTTGGCACTCTCTCAGACGTTAAAGGACTGCGAGGGGAAGCAAACATCAAACGCCTGTCACTGATGACACAACCCGGTGACGCGGGCGGTCCGGTGCTCGACAATCTTGGCGGAGTGATGGGCATGTTGTTGCCTCGTACGGCAGCCAATGGCCAGCAATTGCCAGAAAACGTGAGCTTTGCACTAGGTGCAGACGCGATCCGCGTGCTGCTGGATGAAAATGGGGTACAAACAACGCCCAATGATGCCAGCGGGACCCAAGCACCAGAAGACATCACACGCATCGGCAGTGCCATGACTGTGCTTGTGAGCTGCTGGGACTAACCCCGCGTTGTGAATTGCAATCTCAAACGCCGCTGGGAAATCCGGTGGCGTTTTGCGTTAGAGTGCCAGCCATCCCACGGCTTTGACGGGATGCTCTGTCGGATTGATCTCGTGCCGCTGGCATAGCCTGTCCAAGTATGACCCTCTCAAAGGTACCCCCCCAAGGCGCGTCGCAATCACACGTTTTTGGTGGCCATAGATGTGCACCGAGTAAACGCCTACGCGTTCAATATCTGAAACAGGCACACGCGGATCATGCAACTGTCCCAATTGCGCTGGGCTCAGAGGGTAAAACGTCTGGTTCGGCAGAGCGTGTTTGTCCTCGCCAGTGGCTTCAAGGAAGTACGTTAACGCTTTAGGCCCCGAGCATCCCCAAGGCAGTGCTTCTATGCCCCAAGTCTCACCGCGGTCGACGCGCGCCTTGTTGAGCCGGTGTAGCCGCGCGCCGCGCCAAGGCTGCGTTGGGTTCGGCGAGGTCACAAAAGTCGTCATGTGCGCGAGCGTTTCCGAGTCTGGCGGCAATCGCAAAACCCCGTTTGGATACGAACCGTCCTCTGCACGCCCAAACACATAGTTCGCTTCAAAATCGAATGCCTCGACGCAATAGGCATCCAGATCCACCCAGATATGAGAAGTCTTGTTCATGAGTTGCAGGCGCAAACAGGTCAGAGAAAACCGCCACGCGCAAGCGATCATTGTCAGCGATGTCAAACGGTGCAGGCCACAGGACCTCGGACGCTGCGCGCTGCTCTAAATCGTCAGGAATGCCGCTGACCTCGTGGGCCAGATACAACACAAACCGATGCCCCCGGTCCAGAAAGGATTGAATACATAGCCGTTCCACCCAAGTCAGGTCCGAGCCATACCAAAAACTGGCAATGGTCGGCAGTCTGACCGGGGTCAAGGGCTCGAGCGGCATGGTGCTTAGCGAGTCAGCGCCGGTGTCATGCGGATCAGCGTCGGGCGATCAGCCTTGAAGGCCTCCAAAAGCGCTTCTTGCAACGCGGTGATGCTGTCCGGCTCGCAGGCATGCGCGCCATAGGCCTCAGCCAGTTTGCAAAAGTCCGGGTTCATCGCGACAACAGCGTTCGGGGCGATCTGCGAGGCGACCATGCTGTCTTCGATTTCTTTCAGCTTGGCGTTGTCCCACAATAGAATTGGCATAGGCAGGCCCAGCTCTACTGCGGTTCCCAGTTCCTGTATGGTGTATTGAAAGCCATAGTCCCCAGCGATGCACACAGTCGGTAGCCCGGGTCGCGCCACGGCCCCGCCAATGGCCGCTGGCAACCCATAGCCCAAAGTTCCAAATCCACTGGGGTGATGCCAATGACCCGGTCGAGGCATGTCCCAGACTTCTTTCGCAACATAAGCAATCTGAGTCATGTCCGAAAAGATCATCGCATCTTCCGGCATGACATCGGCCAAAGCGTCACAAATGTCCGCAATACCGGGACGGTCTGTGTCTGTTTCCGCGCGGAACCGTGTCTTGGCGGCCAAGATATCCTCAGCCTTCCACTTCGCGGGCGCGGCCTCGGGCAAATGCTGCATCAGTTCTTGCAGGAACATCCCGGCATCTGCATGAAAGGTCACATCTGCACGGTGTTCATCGACGAGCACTTCGGGATCAATATCAACGCGCACCAGTGTGCCAGTGTGTCCCAATTCGGTGCGCCACAAATCACATTCGGAGAGTTCGCTGCCGATTACGATTACGAGGTCCGCCTCGCCGATGATCCTTTGCGATTCTGGTCGACCCAGATAGCTGCCATAGCTCATCGGATCATCCGGCCCCAACAGCCCACATCCGGCGTATGTGGTGTAAGCGGCTGCACCGCTGCGGCGCAGGACTTCGGTTGCAAGGGCAGCATCCCGCACTCCTCCGCCAAAGATAAACATCGGCTTTCTGGCGGCCATGACCTGATTTGCAAACGTGCCAAGATCACTGGGCGCATAGGTTCCGCCGCTTGTAGCATGTGATCCGGGCGGCACATCTGGCGCAGGTTCAGCGACACCTCCCAACAAGGCAATGGGCACCTGAATGTGTTTCGGGCGCGGGCGTTTGCTGTCAAATTCGCCCAAGGCGCGGTCAACAAGCGTATAGGCCGCTTCGGCGCTACGGGCTTCAGCGCTCCAGTCACAGACCGTCGCGGCAGCAGCTTCTTGGTTCAGCATCTGGTGCAACTGCCCCCTGCGTGCGGCTGTTTCATCCAAACAGGACGACAGAACAAGGACCGACACGCTGTCACTATAGGCCTGGCCCATCGGGGTCATGATGTTGCACAGACCCGGACCTGTGATGACATAGGCCACTCCCGGGCGGCCCGTGGCGCGGGCATAGCCATCAGCCATAAAGCCCGCCCCCTGCTCGTGCCGTGCCAGAACATGGGTAATACCCGCCTCTTCGATGCCGCGATACATCTCGACGTTATGAACGCCGGGAATACCAAAAATCATATCGACGCCGCGCGATTTCAGCATGTGCGAAATCTGCACGCCAAGGGGACGTGTCGTCATGTCAGGCTCTCCAGAAATGAGTTGTAAGGATGGCATAGACCACCATCAGTTCGAGGCGGCCAATCAGCATGCCAGCGCTCAGCAGCCATTTAGCCGTGTCATTGAGGGTCGCAAAGTTGCCTGCCGGGCCAATCGTATCGCCCAATCCGGGTCCGATATTGGCCAGCGCAGCAGCCGCTCCGCTAAGCGCGGTGGTAAAGTCCAATCCTGTCATGCCCAGCAGAACTGCGAGCACGCCCAAGGTCACGGTAAAGAACACGAAAAAGGACATGACCGAGTTCAAGACGTCTTCGTCGACGCGGCGCCCCTGATAGCGTGGAGTAAACACACCGCGTGGCTGCTGAACCTTCAAGAGCTGCGCCTTGATGGACGCAAACAAAAGCTGATAGCGGAACACCTTGATGGAACAAGCGGTTGACCCCGCGCAGCCACCGATCAAGCCACTAAAAAACAACACCGCAACCGGGAAGCTTCCCCAAAGCATATAGTCCGCGCTGGCATATCCCGTTCCTGTAATAATCGACACACCGTTGAACAACGCCTTGCGCATGCCAGCTTCGGTCTGAACTCCGGCAACAAAGAACTGCCAGGCCCAGATCACGCCAACGATCCCGATCACCGTGAAAAAGAATGCGCGAATTTGGCTGTCTTCGAACAGGGGGCGTGCCGTGCCTGCTGTCAGCTGTACAAAGCGCACGAACGGCAACGCGGCCAATAGCATAAACACCACGGCCACGTATTCTGTGCCCGCGCCAAACGCCCCAAACGAGGCATCGTAATTGGCAAATCCTCCGGTGGCGATTGTGGTCATGGCATGAACGGTTGCGTCAAATCCGTTCATACCGGTCAACACATAGGCCAAGGCGCACATCATGGTCAGTGCAAGGTAAATCACAGAAATTCGCGAGGAAATCTCGGTCGCGCGCGGAAGGATCTTTCCGAATGTGTCAAACCCCTCGGATCGGAAGATTTGCATCCCGCCAACGCGCAGTTCAGGCAAAAACACCATCGCTACAACAATGATCCCGATTCCGCCCAACCATTGCAGCAACCCGCGCCACAACAAGATACCCTTGGGCAACTCCTCTAACCCGCTGAACACCGTTGATCCTGTGGTTGTCAGGCCAGACATTGCCTCAAAGAAAGCATCCACAAACCGCGCTTCTGTTTCCCCCAGCATAAAAGGCAACGCGCCGAACAATGGCAGGGTCAACCACACGCCAGTTGTCAGCAAAAACGTCTGTTGGATTGTCAGACCCTTGCCCTTGGCCGTCTGGCACGACAGGGTAACAAATCCCCCCGTCAAAAAGGTCAGGATGGCGCATTCCAGAAACACTGACCAATGCTCATCTCCGGCGACAATATCCACCAACATCGGCAGAAGCATTGTCAGCCCAAGCATCGCCACCAACAGGCCGATCACATATCCAACTGGACGCAGGTCAATCATGGGCAAAGCGTTGGCGGCTGATCTTGCCGGTGTCAAGTTCTGAACCAGACGCTGATGCAACCATGAGCTGGCGGAAAAGCTTGGTTTCGCGTTACGCTATTCGGAACCAACACACGAAAATAGGGGGCGGTTTGTCCTGAAAAGGCTCGATGCAGGCGCGGATCCGAACCACATACGTTTTTTGCGGTGTTTGTGTTTTATCCGACGTGGAACAACGTGTTGAACAGCTTTGGATCAAGGCTGGCCGATGCAAAGAAAGGTCCATCCGTCAGGATCGACACCGCATCATGGCTGTGAAGGCTTTCCTGATGGCTGGCAATCACACGGAAATCCCCGATGCGCGGGTCCGCTTTGAGCTGCTCACAGAACAATCGCGCGGCATCTTCAACAAATATCGGGTTGGCGGCGTTCAATTCGGCAAAAGCCTGTTCATCTTCGCGTTTGACCATGATCTGGGTCTCGGTTGGCACCGCTTTGCGGCACAGATCGATGAGATCTTCGAACCACAGGCGCGGTCCAGGCACCGCCACGGTCGATATCCTCGCAACGGATCGTTGTGAATGGGGTGTTGCCAACTGCCCACGCGTCTGGCGGGCATGCTCGCTCAACTCCAATGAACAGGGGCACGTCGAGGAATAGACATAGTCCAGATGCATGACCTTATGCAGTTCGCCGGCCACCTGAACCTTTTCCATAGCAATGTCGTAGTACTGGTATCCAGTCAGACCTGAGCGCAGAGATGGGATGCGCATTGGATAGGAAAACCGCATTTGGATACGAGCATCCACGGATTCCAGATCGCTCACGTAATCCGCAAGCGCCTGTTCCAGCACATCAAAACTAAAGGTTTTTTCCGCGTGTTTGTAGAACGAGCGCATGATCCGGGACATGTTGATGCCCTTTTTCTCGGCATCAAGGCTCACAGTGCCCGTCACGCTGGTTTCCAACGTCAGATCACCACCGTCACGAGTGTGATACCGGATCGGGAGACGGAAATTGGAAATGCCCACATGCTGAATCTGCTGCTTTTCACCTTTGATCAGGCTGGCAGGGCCATTTTGCAGATCAGGCAATGACGCGCGATAGGCCTCATCCACCCTGAATTCTGTTGGATATTCCCGCTTCAGGTCCGGGTAATTCGTCAATGGTTGGTCCGGCAGGAGACGGGCAATGGCCGGGTCCAGCTCAGCAATCTCGGTCGGGGTCGCGGTTGCGGCCCAGTTGCGCAGGCGGTGCAGCGCTTCGACGGCCTCCTGGCGCGCCGTATCATCCTTGGAATCAGGCGATTGAATGTTCATGCGTCCCAACCTTTCGCGTCCTACGGCCTTCATAATGTAAGGCATCGTCGCGTGAAATTCCAATTTCGAAAGGAAGCGCACCGGAAACGACGCTTTTTGACGAATATTTCAGAGTTGGGCACACTTTGCCCCGCGCCAGGTGTCTGGCACAGGGCAGCTTAGGCTCAGACCTGTTCCAATGCCGCCGTGAGATCGGCGATCAGATCATCCGGATCTTCAAGGCCCACCGAAAACCGCACCAATCCGGGCGTAATACCCAGTTCAACCTTTTGATCGTCTGGCAACCGCTGGTGGGTGGTCGTGGCCGGGTGCGTGCAAATCGATTTTGCATCGCCCAGATTGTTCGAGATCACCGCGACCTCAAGCGCGTTCAGGAACCGGAATGCCGCCGCCTGCCCGCCCTTAACATCCAGCGACAGGACCGTGCCGCCTTTGCCGCCCAGTTGAGATTGAACCAACGCATTCTGGGCGTGATCTTTAAGACCGGGATAAATCGTGCGCAGCAACTTGGGGTGGCCATTCAACGCTTCGGCCAGTTTCAGAGCAGTTTCAGCCTGTGCATGCACACGCAGATCAATTGTTTCCAGCCCCTTGAGCATCACCCAGGCGTTGAAAGGCGACATGCTGCCACCGGTATGCTTCATGTAAGGCTCTAACGTTTTGCGGATGAACTCTTTCGTCCCAAGAACGACACCTCCAAGTGTTCGCCCCTGCCCGTCAATGTGTTTGGTCGCAGAATAGACAACAACGTCCGCGCCCTGTTCAATCGCCTTGGAGAACACAGGAGTCGAAAACACATTGTCGACAACAACCGTTGCGCCAACAGAATGGGCGATTTCACAAACGGCAGTCACGTCGATCACCTCCAACGTTGGGTTCGACATGGATTCGAAAAACACCACCTTGGTGTCGTCGCGCACAGCGTCGCGCCAGGCATTTAGATCGGTGCCATCTACCAGCGTAATTTCAACCCCGAAACGGGCCAGAATGTCTTCGAGAATATAGAGGCACGAGCCAAACAACGCGCGGGCTGCAACCACGTGATCCCCAGTCTTTAACAGCGACATCAGAGCGCCATTTACGGCCGCCATGCCTGACGCTGTGGCAAAGGCATCCTCGGCGCCTTCGAGCAAGGCGATCCGCTCTTCGAACATGGCAACAGTCGGGTTGCCGTAACGGGCATAGATGAACTCATCCGGCCCGCTTTCGATAAATCGAGCCTCGGCCTGCTCAGCGCTGTCATACACAAAGCCTTGGGTCAGATAGATTGCTTCGCTGACTTCATTGTATTGCGACCGCCGCGTGCCGCCGTGGACCAGGTTTGTGCGTGTTTTCCAACCGCTCATATCTTCCTCCTGAGGCCAAATGGCCAAACAAAAACCCCCGATCGGCCAAGCGAGCAGGGGTTTCCTTCGTCCTGACCTCTTTAGCAGAATCTTTAACGTGGCCCGCAATCCGGTAACAAATCGCCACGGGTCGTTCTTTAGTGTCGCCTTAAAGGCAGGTCAACTCTCTTCGTCGAGCGCGTGCCTCTGGAACAGGCCGCTTTGCAACATCAGGAACACAAACAGAATGGCCGGGAACCCAAAGGTTTCGATTTTCACCCAAGCCTCCTCGGACATATTGCGCCAGACAAGTTCATTGCCAATCGCAAGCAAGATAAACACCACAAACAGTCGCCGAGTCAGGATCATCCATCCCTCGTTGTTCATCGGGATCAACTCTCCCATGACAAAGGCAAGATACGACTTGCCTTGCAGCAGCCCGATTCCCAAAAGCCCGGCGATCGTGCCGTAGACAATGCTGGTCTTCATCTTGAAAAAGCGGTCATCGTTAAACCAAGCTGTGAGCCCGCCAAAAAAGATCACCATGAAGGCTGTAAAAACCTGCATGCGGCTGAGATGCCCGGTCAGATGCCACAGGATGCCCATCGCCACCAAAAGGATCGGAATAAAAATCAGCGCCGACATGATGAAACCAGAATACTCGGTGCCACCGATCGTAAAGGTGTCGTCCTTGATCCTCAGGTAAATCACAAAAAAGGCGATCGTCGGCCCCAGTTCCAAAACCTGTTTGAGAATGGGGTTGATACGCTTTTGGCTGTTTTTGTCCGGCATTGGGGCTCCTATCCTGCGACCTCAACTATCACAGCTCCCGCTGCAATCAATCCTATCAATGCAACCCGGCGTGGACCAACAGGTTCTCGCAGGATCAACCACCCGATCAAGGCGGCAAAAACAGGCGAGGTTTCCCGCATGACAGCGGCCTCTCCCACCTTGCCCAGCCGGGTGGCCAACATCACTGCACCAAAGCTGCCCCAAGCCACGAAAGCACCGATCAATCCCTTTAGAAACAAGGGCTTGAGCGCCGGGCGATAGGTCATGTTTTTCCACCGCAACGCAGCCAAAATCGGAAAGTCCAATGAACTGAGGAAAAAGAACCACATCAAAAAGGTAAATGGGTTGGGCGTCGCGCGGATGCCGTAGGCGTCATAGGTCGTATATAACGCAACCAATGCCCCCGTGCCGACGGCCAGCCACAACGCGGGAACCAAAGTGTCCCGCCCGGTTTCGATATTGCGCATATTGTAGACCGCAAGCCCGAGAATACCGCTTACCAGAACGGCAACGCCAACCCATTGCAGCGGCGCGAAGTGTTCTCCAAAAATGATCCACGCACCAAACACGGTGAACAGCGGGCCAGTGCCGCGCACCACAGGATACACCACGGTATAAGCACCCCGAGAATAGGCCAGCGCCTGCCCAAGCTTATAAGCAAAGTGGATCCCCATCGCCCCAAGCAGCAACAGCCAAATCTGACCTTCAGGCCAGGGAACAAGAAACAACGCAACTGGGGCCGAGATCACAACAAGAGAAAAGTCGATGGCACCACGCGATAACCACGGGTCATGTTGCCCTTTCTGAAGCGCACCGAACACCGCATGCAGCATGGCGGCAATCAACGCGAGTATCAGAGCAACTTGTTCCCCGGCAGCGGTTCCTTCTAGAGCGACAACCCAGTCACTCATCGTTCCGCCCTCTGCAACGAATATGACGTGTCAGTCGACATGCAGCCCAGTCAGTGCCGCGGCAAACTCTTCGGGGTCAAATGGCGCGAGGTCGTCGATCTTCTCACCGACACCAATGGCGTGGATTGGCAGACCGAACTTATCCGCGAGCGCCACCAGAACACCGCCCTTGGCCGTGCCGTCCAGCTTGGTCATCACGAGACCGGACACATCGGAAAGCTTTTGGAACGTCTCAACCTGATTTAGCGCGTTTTGGCCTGTGGTCGCATCCAGCACCAGCAAGGTGTTGTGGGGCGCATTTTCGTCCTTTTTTCGGATCACACGTACGATCTTGGCCAATTCTTCCATGAGGTCAGCTCGGTTTTGCAAGCGACCTGCCGTGTCGATCATCAAAAGGTCAGCACCGTCTTGTTCGGCCTTGGTCATCGCGTCGAACGCCAAGCTGGCAGGGTCAGACCCTTCGGGTGCGGTCAGCACGGGTACGCCCGCGCGCTCACCCCAAACCTGCAACTGCTCTACGGCGGCGGCGCGGAATGTATCCCCCGCGGCAATGACAACTCTCTTTCCGGCACCACGGAACTGGCTGGCCAGCTTGCCGATCGTCGTGGTCTTGCCCGATCCATTGACGCCCACGACCAAGACAACCTGTGGCGTGCTTGGATAAAGCGGCAACGGGCGCGCAACGGGCTCCATGATGCGCGCGATTTCATTCGCCAAGAGCTGTTTGATTTCTTCGGTCGACAGACGTTTTCCGAACCGACCTTCGGCAATATTCGCGGTGACGCGCAGGGCTGTGTCCACGCCCATGTCCGAGGCAATCAACAGCTCTTCAAGCTGTTCCAGCATATCGTCGTCGAGAACTCGTTTTACCACCGGAGCGGCCGATGTGCGCCCGGTCAGGCGGGCCAGCAAACCTGGTTTCGGAGCCGCGGGCGTCGGCTCTGGTGCTGGTTTGGGTGCTTCCCGAACAGGAGCGGGGTCTGCCTTAGGTTCCGGATCAGGCTCTGGCGCGGCTTCAATGACCGGCGGCTCTGACGTTGCATTGGGCTCAGGTGTCGGCTCAGGTTCAGGGGCTGGCACAGGTTCTGATGTGGGCTCGGGCTCGGCCGGTGTAACGACAGGTTCGGCAACGACGCCTTCAGCAGCGCTCAGGTCTGGCGCCACCTCTTCGCCGCCATCCTCAACAATCGCATCCAAGCCCTCTTCGAGTTTCGAAGAAGATTTGAACAACCTGTCCTTGAGTTTGGAAAAAAACGCCATGCGGGCCTCCGCTAATCATCTGCCCCCAAGTAATGCGCAGTTACGGGAATTGAAAGAGCGGTGTCGACCAGCCAGCACCGGCCAGGATGGCAAATTGCCCCCCGACATAGAGCACCCAAAGCAGGATTGAGGACGGAACTTGCCACGCGGATCCTTCGGACATGCGAAACACCTGAATGGACAGGATGGCATCTGACGCCAAAAAGGCCATCGCGCCAACAAGTGCCAGAGGCATCGTGGGCAGACCCAGCGCCGTTAGACCCATCAAGGAAATCAGGACCACATAGATGCGCACTGGCCAGCGCAGGTCGCCGGTGAAGGGGGTCAGCCATACTTCTGTAGAGGCGGCAAACACCATGATCAACAAGGCCCAAACCGAAAGTTGTACGCCTTCGGACAGCCCCCAGAAATGCGCAACATAAAAAACGTGCGCGAGGGCAAAGCCAACCAAACCTACAAAAAAGGGGTTCTTGCCGTCCCTTGAGAGCGCAATATCACCAATCGCGGACATGAACAGGGCAACGATGACCAGCGGATAGGCAAATGTCACCAATCCGGCCAGCGCAAAGCTAAGCAAGGGTATCGACTTGACCGTTGTCTTGGCTAATGAAGGGCCACGGTAACAATAGACGATCGCATAGATCAGCGCTGCCAACACGCCGACCAGCAAAAGGCCGAACCGGAACGACTGGCGAAGAGCAATTTCCTCAAGAATAGTCATGGGACATCTCGCAACGAATTCATGGCATTAAGACATAGTTTCTGCCGCTTGTCGCCCCTGTCGTACCGGAAAGCCTAGGTCGGCCTCAAATCTCGTCAGCGAAATGCTTGATGGTCAAACGGATCGGGTTTGGCGCCGCCTGACCCAATCCGCAGATCGAAGCGTCGATCATGGTTTCACTCAACTCTTCCAAAAGCCCTGTGTCCCATGTGTCCGCTTGCATCAGCTTGACCGCTTTCTCGCAGCCCACCCGGCAGGGCGTGCACTGACCACAACTTTCATCTTCAAAGAACCGCAGCATATTGAGCGCCGCATCGCGTGCACTGTCTTGGTCCGAAAGCACAACCACCGCGGCGGATCCGATGAAGGTGCCATGAGGCTGCAGCATGTCAAAATCCAACGGTATGTCATTCATGCTGGCCGGCAACAATCCCGACGACGGTCCACCGGGCTGATAGGCTTTGAACGACTGTCCGTCCAACATACCACCTGCTGCGTCGATCACGTCCATGATGGTCGAGCCCGCGGGCAACAGATGTACGCCAGGTTTCTTGACCCGCCCCGAAACCGAGAAAGAGCGAAGGCCTTTACGGCCATTTTTCTCTACGCTGTTCAGCACTTCCGGACCTTCGCGACAAACGCGTGCAACCCAATAGAGGGTCTCGACATTGTGCACCAATGTCGGCTGACCAAAGATACCAACCTGCGCCACAAAGGGTGGGCGGTGACGCGGCTCCCCGCGTTTGCCTTCGATCGATTCGATCATCGCGCTTTCTTCACCGCAGATATAGGCGCCGGCGCCACGGCGCAGATCGATGTAGCCAGGCGCCACAAGGCCCGCGGCTTCCAACGCGGCGATCTCGCGGTGCAGAATTTCCAGCACCGCAGGGTATTCATCGCGCATGTAGATAAATGCCTTGTCAGCCTCAACCGCCCAAGCCGCGATCAGCATGCCCTCAAGAAAGAGATGCGGCGTGCGCTCAAGATAGTAGCGGTCTTTGAACGTTCCTGGCTCACCTTCATCGCCATTCACGGCAATATAGCGCGGTCCTTCATTGGCACGCACAAAGCCCCATTTGGTGCCGGATGGGAAGCCCGCGCCACCAAGGCCGCGCAATCCGGCCTCTTTGACCTTGTCCTGAACCGTTTCCCAGTGCCCATTGTCACGCATATCTTTCAGCGCGCCGTAGCCACCTGCCGCTGAATAGGCCGCAAAGTCTTCGTACTCGGGGACATGCACATGTGTGTCGTCCGCAGCGATGGCTGCCTTCACTTTTTCCGGGGTCGCATGGTCAATGTGATTATGGCCGATCTCAAGCACCGGGGCCGTGTCACATCGGCCCATGCAAGGCGCACGCACCACGCGAACCTCGGCTGGGTTCAAGCCATCCTTTAGCGCCTTTTGCAGCAATTCGGCGCCGGCAAGCTCACAAGACAGCGAATCGCAAACTCGAATTGTCAGGGCGGGCGGCGGGGTTTCACCCTCTTTCACAACGTCAAAGTGTGCGTAAAAACTGGCAACCTCAAAGATCTCGGCCTGACCGGTGCGCAATTCTTCTGCCAAGGCGCGAATATGGGCGGACGAAAGATGCCCATATTCGTCCTGAATGAGGTGCAGGAATTCGATCAAGAGGTCTCGATTGCGAGGCCGATCCCCCAATAACGCCAAAACCTCGGCATGAGCGGTGTCATCCAGCTGACGCCCTTTGGGTGTCTTGCGACCTTTGCCTTTGCCGGATTTCCAGATGCCCTTTTTGGACTCGTCCAGTGCCATGTCGGTTCCCCGTTTCCTGTGGTTGGCCATACCCTATCGCTCCTGTCCCCTGATGAGCGAGCCAAAAACGACATGCGCACGCCCGTATGCGTTCCAAATCAACGCGCCCCGGAGCGACGAGGAAGCGCATTGTTTCCTATTGCGCCCTATGGGTTAC
This sequence comes from uncultured Shimia sp., assembly GCF_947498095.1. Classification (GTDB taxonomy): domain Bacteria; phylum Pseudomonadota; class Alphaproteobacteria; order Rhodobacterales; family Rhodobacteraceae; genus Shimia. The sequence continues at coordinate 56,791 of NZ_CANMJE010000005.1, forward strand.
TATCAGAGACACGCAAACCCATGAGAGAGTCGCGCGTATGATCTGGTTTACCATTGCAACCGTCGCCCCGGTTCTGATTTTGGGCGCGGCCGCCCTGTTCGGCGGCATTTGGTGCCTGATCGCCCTGCTCTATATGACCTGTTTCATTTACCTGATGGACCGCATCACACAAGGCGCGGCGGCCCGGCGGGGGGCGGACGGAGAGTTTCCGGTCGGTGAACCACTCGCGTTGTTTCTCGGCGTCGCGCATCTGGTTTTGATTGTGCTGGCCGTTGCAGCCATCGGAGGTCCAAGCGGGTTCTCGATGATTGAGCGCTTAGCCTGTTTCATCGCATTTGGACTGTTCTTTGGTCAGGTGAGCAACGCCAATGCGCACGAGTTGATCCACAAGCAATCCCGCTGGCCACGCCGGTTGGGCAAGGCGGTCTATATCTCACTGTTGTTTGGTCACCATGCCTCGGCACATACCCGTGTACATCACGTTTGGGCTGCAAGCGCGATGGACCCCAACAGCCCCGCGCCCCGTCAAAGTTTCTACAGGTTCTGGCCCCGCGCCTGGGTTGGGTCATTTCTCAAAGGCTTGCGCGCCGAGAACGAATTGCGGGCCCGCAGCAGCAAGCCGCTGACGCCGTGGTCCCATCCTTATCTGCATTATGTGTCGGGGGGTGTTTTGGTGATCCTGTTGGCGCTGGCCTTTTGGGGCTTGTCCGGGGTCATCACTTTACTGCTCTTAACCGGATACGCGCAGATGCAGCTGTTACTGTCAGATTACGTCCAGCATTACGGGTTGCGCCGGGCGCGTGGCGCAGACGGTCGGCTGGAACCAGTGGGACCACAACACAGCTGGAACGCGCGGCAGTTTTATTCCAGCGCTCTGATGCTCAACGCCCCACGCCATTCCGACCATCACATGCACCCCTTGCGCACTTACCCCGCGCTGGAACTGGACCCGGCTTCCATGCCAATCCTGCCCCGATCTCTGCCGGTCATGGCCACACTGGCGCTGTGGCCCGCGATGTGGCGCAAGGTCATGGACCCCAAAGTCGCTGCCTTGCACGCAAAGACCGGATAGGTCTGGATTGAACGGACCATCTGGGGCAGCATGACCAGATGAAAGCTCTGATCTTCTTAATTGGTCTGCTCGCCCTTCCAGCGATTGCCGAATCTCCGATGACCGCTGCCGAATTTGATGCCTATACACGCGGCAAAACGCTCTATTATGGCACCCAAGGTGAACGCTATGGCGTGGAAGAATACCTGCCCGACCGCCGCGTCCGGTGGTCATTTCTGGACGGCAAATGCAAAGATGGATTTTGGTATGAAGAAGCAGACCTGATCTGCTTTGTTTACGAAGACGGTTTTGAGCCACAATGCTGGAGTTTCTACAAAAGACCGGGCGGGTTGAGCGCACGGTTTGAAAACTCGTCTGACGCCACAGAGCTGTACGAAGTTGAAGGCGAGGGTGAAATGCTGTGCCTAGGCCCCGAGGTGGGGGTTTAAGGGGCGCTGCCCCTCTTGGCCGCAGAGTATTTCGGGCAACACGAAGCCAAGCTTCAGAACAGGCTTCCTTGAGACGGTGGCGCCTTGGGACTTGCGGCTTTCTTTTGAACTGGTTTGCCTCCGGGCTTAAAGCGCCCATCGGCAAACTCAATCTCGATCTCACTTGCCGCCTTGGCAGACTTTTTGTCAGTGACAACCTGACCATCGCCGCGCACAACGGCATAACCCCGGTCCAGCGTGGCATGATAGCCCAAGGTTTCGCGCATGCGCTCAAGGCTGGCAAGGCGGTCTTTCTGGGTGCTGATACGGCGGTCTCCGGCATCTTTCATGCGTCGCACCAGATCATTCAGTTTGTCACGTCGGCGCGTGTTTTCGCGTTGTAGTGCTTCGGGGCGCAATCGATCGGTGCGACGCCCCAAGGCCTCACGCTTTCCTTCAATCATGCGGCGCAACGTGCTGCCCCGCAGCGATCCACTGACCTGACTGAGGTGCACTTGCCGCCTTTGAACGCCCGCCTGCAGTGCGCGCGGCAAAGCGTCCGAAGCGGCATCCAGCCGTTGCCGTGGCGTTTGCAGCAGCGCGTCGGACTTTGGCAAGGCCCGCGACAAATCACGCAACCGTTGATCACGTCGGGTCAGCCCATCGGACAATGCCCGTGTCAGGCGCCCGCCCTGCTCTTCAGTCCAGCCCAACAGGTCCAAACGCACCGGAACGGCCATTTCCGCAGCAGCCGTTGGAGTTGGGGCGCGTTGATCCGAGACAAAGTCGATCAGAGTGGTGTCCGTTTCATGGCCTACTGCAGAGATCAGGGGTATTTCCGAGGCGGCTGCGGCGCGTGCCACAATTTCTTCGTTAAAGCCCCACAAGTCTTCGATGCTGCCTCCGCCCCGTGCCACGATAATCAGATCGGGACGCGGCATTGCGCCGCCCGCGGTCATCGTGTTGAACCCCTCAATTGCCTTAGCAACTTGTGGCGCGCATTGTTCCCCTTGCACGGCAACCGGCCAAATCAGAACCTTGCGCGGAAACCGGTCGCGTAGGCGGTGCAGAATGTCCCGAATGACCGCGCCTGTGGGCGATGTGACCACTCCGATGACGTCTGGCAGGTAGGGCAGCCGCTGTTTGCGCTCTGGGGCAAAGAGCCCCTCAGAGGCAAGCTGTTTTTTGCGCTTTTCAAGCATTGCCATCAGCGCGCCTTCACCCGCAACAGCAACATCATCGACATTGATCTGGTATTTGGATTGCGATCCAAAGGTTGTCAGCTTGCCGGTGACAATCACTTCCATGCCCTCTTCGGGCATGATAGACAGGCGGCTCACCTGACCTTTCCAACTGACGGCAGCAATCACCGACCGGTCGTCCTTGACGTCGAAATAGAGATGGCCCGAACGCGCTAGCATCACACGGCCCACTTCACCCCTAACACGCACCCGGCCAAACGCGCCTTCAATGGTGCGTTTCAAGGCACCGGAAATCTCGGAGACGGAAAACTCGGGGGCGTTTTCGCCCTCGGCCGGGGAATCGATCAGGTCGGACATTTAGCCTCGCTTGTGGAACTGCTCATCACAGCTTAGAACGCCCGTGACGGAAGGCCAAGCAGAAGGGCACACCCTATGAACATCCTTATCCTCGGCAGCGGTGGACGCGAGCACGCACTGGCATGGGCGGTTATGCAGAACCCTAAATGTGACAAGCTGATCGTGGCGCCGGGCAATGCCGGGATTGAGATGATTGCCGACTGCGCCAAGATCGATATCGAAGATGGCGGTGTGGTGTGTAGCTTTGCCGAAGAGAACGCGATTGATTTTGTGATCGTCGGCCCCGAAGCGCCCTTGGCCAAAGGCGTTGCCGACCGGCTGCGCGAAGCTGGTATCCTGGTCTTTGGCCCCTCGGCCGAGGCGGCCAAGCTGGAGGCGTCGAAAAGCTTCACCAAGGAAATCTGCGATGCTGCCAAGGCGCCGACCGCAGCCTATGGGCATTTTCACGACGCCGCGGCTGCCAAAGCTTACATCCGCGACCAAGGCGCACCGATCGTGGTCAAAGCCGATGGTCTGGCTGCGGGCAAGGGCGTGATTGTGGCAATGGATGAACAGAGCGCCCTAGACGCGATCGACGACATGTTCGGTGGTGCCTTTGGTGGCGCCGGTGCCGAGGTCGTGATCGAAGAGTTCATGGAAGGCGAAGAGGCGTCTTTCTTCATCCTTTGCGATGGCAAAACGGCGCTGCCGATTGGCACGGCGCAGGATCACAAGCGTGTTGGCGAGGGAGACACCGGACCAAACACTGGCGGCATGGGGGCCTATTCGCCTGCCCCGGTTCTGACCGATGCAATTGCCCAGAAAGCCATGGATGAGATCATCCAACCAACCATTGACGAAATGGCGCGCCGCGGCAGCCCTTATCAGGGTGTTCTTTACGCAGGGCTGATGATCAAAGGCGGTCAGCCTCGCCTTGTGGAATACAACGTGCGTTTTGGTGACCCGGAGTGTCAGGTTCTGATGATGCGGCTTGGCGCGCAAGCCATGGACTTGATGCACGCCGCCGCCGAAGAGCGACTTGAAGGAGTTCAGGTCAACTGGGCAGACGATCACGCAATCACAGTGGTTATGGCGGCAAATGGATATCCAGGATCCTACGAGAAAGGCAGCGCCATCAAAGGGCTGGACGCCCTGCCCGAAGACAGCAGCAACATGGCGTTCCACGCAGGCACAACAATAGCCAACGGCGCAATCACGGCCACCGGTGGGCGTGTTTTGAACGTCACCGCACGCGGTGCATCTCTGCAGGAAGCCCGAGACCGCGCCTATGCCATGATCGATCAGATTGATTGGCCCGAAGGCTTTTATCGTCGCGATATTGGCTGGCGGGCGCTCTGACCGCCAACCGCACCTCGCTTATTCAGAAAAGCCCTAGGATTTGCAGGCCAGCGCGTCCTGCAGGCTCTTGGGGCCTTTGAATGGCCCCGCGTCGCGGCTTGTGATCCTTGCGCCCTCAAGCGTTGAAATCATCACGCGCGACCAGTCACCGCTGGCAGTCACAATCTCGGGACCCGCGCCGCAAACCCGGATGCCACCCGAGATGAAATCCTGTCCGATGCGGTGGTTTGTAAGGCCAGACTTGTCGGCAACATGCACCAACTTGCCACTGTCAAACCGCCAGACACGCAACGTTTTGACCAAGTGCGGTCGGTCGATATAGGCCAGTTCAATCTTGCCATCGCCATCCAAATCGGCCGCACCCAGTGGTGCAAGCCAGCGATTTGATCGGCCGATAAAGGGCGTTGCGGCGATCTTGCCCGTTTCATCATAAATCGCAAGCGAAGCCCCAAGGCTCGCATCGGTTTCGATCACGATGACCTCAGGCAACCCGTCCCCATCCAGATCCGCCAATCTCGGTTCAAGATCTTCGAACACGCGGGTTTCTGGAAGGGTAAAACGCAAGGTCAGAGACTTGCGGAAGCTCTGATCGTCATTGGCCGCCACCTTGAGGATCAGCGCGCCGTACTCTACCGCGTCTCCTAAAACGCCATGAGCGTATCGGGTGGTGGGGTCGTCGTAACGGGCCGAAAGGATTTCCGCATTGGCTGTGGTCCCAAGGACCACCAAAACCGGCAACACACGCAACGCCAATCGCGCGCGGCGCACACTCGCTTGCCAGAGGCGCAACATCAGACGCCGCGCCACCGCCGCAAACATCAGATCTGTTTTTCCGGCATCTGGACGACCAGACCATCCAGCGCATCGGTCACTTTGACCTGGCAGGTCAGGCGCGACCGGGCTGGATCAGGTTCGTAAGCAAAGTCCAGCATGTCTTCTTCCATGTCATCCTTGGCCGGCAGTTTGTCCGCCCAGTCCGGATGCACATAGACGTGACAGGTCGAACAGGCGCAGGCGCCGCCGCAATCTGCCTCAATGCCGGGAATGTTGTTATCACGGGCGCCTTCCATGACGGTCAGCCCGCTGGCCACGTCGACAGTGTGTTCGGTTCCGTTATGTTCGACATAAGTGATCTTTGCCATGTCTTCGCACTTTCCTTGAACGATTTTGCCCTAGGTAATGCTGCCTTGACCTTTTCGCCACCCCCTTTTGCGACCCAAGGCGTGTCACCTTGCGACAAAATTAAAATGTTCTATATTTGTTCTCATGCACACTCATCCCCCATATGACCTCTGGCCGCGCCCGCCCTCGGCCATCACAGCCACGCAATTGGCAATTCCGCCCAATGGCGCACGGGTCACGGTGGCGGGGCTGGTGATTCTGCGCCAACGGCCGGGCACGGCAAAGGGCGTGATCTTCCTCACACTTGAAGATGAAACCGGGGTGGTGAATATCGTCGTATGGCGCAAGATGTACGAACATTTTCGTCGCGCGGTAATCGCGGGGCGCCTGTTGCGCATTACCGGACCGATCCAACGCGAAAACAATGTGACCCATGTGATCGCCGAGAAGATCGAGGATATTTCCGAAATGCTCGACATGCTTCTGCTCCCGGCAGACGCATAAAGCTTTTGGAACCGGCCAAAACCGGGTAAAAGGGACAAAAGTCCCGTCAGAGGCACACGAGCATGTTTTTGTCCGTTTCCCGGTTTCCAAAGCTGGCCTGCGCCGTGGCGCTGGCGGCTCTGGCGGCCTGCGATCCCGCTGAGATCGCCCCCCCGGACCTTGCGGCCCTGGCCGAACCCGACGTCGTGCGCAGCTCGGCCACGTCAGGACCTCCCGGCGCTAAGCCAGGCACTTGTTGGGGGCGCGAGGTCAGCCCAGCCGTGATCGAAACCGTGACCGAGCAGATCATCGTACAACCGGCTGAAGTCATGGCCGACGGCACCGTCATCAGCCCGGCCGTCTATCGCAGTGAAACCCAGCAACGCATCGTTCAAGAGCGTCGAGAGACCTGGTTTGAAACACCTTGTGACGCAGTATGGACCGAGGAATTTACCGCCTCACTACAACGGGCTTTGAAAGCGCGCGGCCATTACACCGGCCCCATCACCGGCCTCCGCGACAAACGCACCCGCGCCGCCATCCGTCGTTACCAATCTGCGCAAGGTCTGGATAGTACGATCCTGTCACTGGAAGCAGCTCGACAGCTTGGGCTGGTAGCCGTCGAATTGGAGAGCTCAGACTAGGTTCACACGAACCCGGCGCTCTGAGCCGAACGTGCAGATCTGGCAGCGATCCAAGCTCAAAAAGAGATTCTGATCCGACCGATGTCGCCAAGGCCTGCGTGTAGGTGTGAAACAACTGGCCCAAAGCGCCAAAGCAAAAGGGCGCCTCGAAAGGCGCCCCATTTCCGTCACTCTATGAGGATCACTCTTCGATGTTCAGTGCCACGAACCTTGGCTCGCCACCACGTCGCACCAGCAACAACAGCGACTTGCGGCCCGCTTGGCGGGATTCTTCGATGCGCGCTTCGAGGTCAGCAACCGAGGTCAGCTTTTTCTGACCGGCTTCGGTCAGAATGTCACCAGCCCGCAGCCCTTTGTCAAAGGCGTTCGAAGCTTCATCAACATTGGTAACAACAAGGCCCATCGTACCTTCGTCCGCGCCCAGTTCCCCACGCATTTCGTCGGTGAGCGGAGTCAGTGTTAGACCAAGGATCTCTTTTTCCATCGGCTCTTCGGAAGGTTGTGGGGTATCCGGCGTCTCGCTGCTTTCAGCGGTTTCACGTCGCCCCAGAGTAACCTTGAGTGTCTGGGTTTTACCATCACGCAGCACCACCACGCGAACGGCTTTGCCGACCGGAGCATTGCCGACCTGTTTGACCAGACCGCGCACGTCTTTGACGTCGTTGCCGTCGAACTCAAGGATCACGTCGCCAGACAGCATGCCCGCTTCTTTTGCAGGCCCTTCAGGAACGTCGGTGATCATCGCGCCTTCGGCAGCTTCCAATCCGTCAATGGCTTCAACCATGTCTTCCGACACATTCTGAATGCGCACACCCAGCCAGCCACGGCGGGTTTCACCGAACTCTTTCAACTGATCAACCACGCGGGTCACCACGTTGGATGCCATAGAGAACCCGATCCCGATCGAGCCGCCATTGGGTGACAGGATCGCGGTGTTCACACCCACGACCTGTCCATCCATGTTGAACAACGGACCGCCCGAGTTGCCCCGGTTAATAGCGGCATCCGTCTGGATGTAGTCGTCGTATGACCCCGAAAGTGCACGGCCCCGAGCCGAAACAATCCCTGCAGACACCGAAAAGCCCTGCCCCAGCGGGTTGCCCATAGCAATTACCCAGTCGCCGACGCGCGCCGTGTCACTGTCGCCAAAGGACACAAAATCCAGCGGTGTATCGGATTCCACTTTCAACAGCGCAATGTCAGTGTTGGGGTCTTTGCCGATCACCGTTGCAGGCAGTTCTTCGCCCGAGAAAAACTCGATCAGGATCTCGTCGGCCCCGTCAATGACGTGATTGTTAGTCACCACATAGCCATCTTCGGAAATGACGAACCCCGAGCCCAGCGCCGAAGTCCGACGCGGTCTGTCGCCATCGTTGCCACCGCGGTCCTGGAATTCACGGAAAAAGTCTTCGAACGGAGATCCTTCGGGCACGATGCCCTGCGGACCCGTGCGCCCGGCGACAACAGTCGACGTGGTGATATTCACCACAGCAGGGCTGATCTCTTCGGCCAGATCAGCAAAGCTGTCGGGACGCGCCTGCGCCGCAATGGATTGCGCCAGCAAAAGAACGAGCCCAAGTGCCGCGATCCACATAACCTTGAACTGCGCCAACGGGGCGCGCGAAACTGCGATTGCCTGAGTGTTCACTCTGAGTGTCTCCTGTCTATTCATCTTATCGATCAGCCTATCGCACAACGGCGATCAATGTGACGATTAGATGTATGTATGTCCTATCATGTGCAACTCAACGCACATCGCAAGACAACAAATTGATGTGAAAGGTCCGTGAAGGGGTCAAATGCGAGAAAAATGGCGCATGCGGCCACTGGTCGTGACCCAATCAGGCACCCAGCGCTTTGCCCAGCCAGATCAACACCACACCGGACCCCAGTGCAATCAGCCCCAAAGTACGTCTTTGACCCTCGGGAAGGGCCCGCAACGCTTCAAGCAGTTGCTCAACAAGCGAAGGGGCCAGTGCATAGACCAGCCCCTCAATCACCAGCACAAGGCCGATCGCCAGTAGCGCAGCCCCGATCATTGATCGGGGTTGGCTGATTTCAGATAGTTAAAGAAGTCGCTGTCGGGCGACATGACCATCGACGAGTTGCCCTCGAGCAAGGCTTTGCGATAGGCCTCAAGCGAGCGGTAGAATTCAAAGAACTCCTGATCCGCGCCATAGGCGGTTGCAAAGATGCCGTTGCGTTTCGCATCGGCTTCACCGCGAATGATCTCGGACTGGCGGTTGGCGTCTGAGACCAGTTCAACTACGGTCCGATCCGCCTGAGCCTGAATACGCAGCGCAGCCTCTTTACCACGCGCGATCTCGTCCGCGGCTTCCCGCTCACGTTCTGCGCGCATCCGGGCAAAAGTCGCTTCAAGGTTGGCTTGCGGCAGGTCAGTGCGTTTCAGACGCACGTCAATCACCTCAAGACCCAGCGAACGGGCTTCGGTAATGGCCGCGTTTCGAATACGCAGCATCAGCGTGGCACGATCAGAGGACAGGATATCGTTGGACGACACCTTACCAAGAACTTCCCGGGTCTGAGACCGCAGGATGTTATCAAGGCGCTGTTCGGCCAACTGAATCCCGCCAGCACCAACCGCTTGGCGGAACTGAACCACGTCTGTGATCCGGTAACGCGCAAAGGCGTCAACGATCAGACGACGGTCATCCGACGGGGTGATTTCAAGCGGGCCAACTTCACGGCTGAGGATCCGGTCATCATAAGTGACGACCTCTTGGATCATGGGCACCTTGAAATAAAGGCCCGGCTCTTCCTTAACTGACACAACTTTACCAAATTGCAGAACCAGCGCTTTTTCACGCTCGTCCACAATAAACAGCGACGACAGCGCCCCGATTACGACAAGTACGAGGACGGGCAACAGATATGTGGTCTTCCTCATTGGTCCGCTCCCTTCTTCTTACCGAGTTCATTGAGCGGCAAGTACGGCACGACACCGCTGCCTCCGGACTCTTCGTCAATAATGACCTTGTCGACGCGGCTCAGAACTTCTTCCATCGTTTCCAGATAGAGACGTTTGCGGGTCACTTCAGGGGCCTTGCTGTATTCTTCCAGAACGGCTGTAAACCGGCTGGCCTCACCTTCCGCCTCGTTCACGACCTGAGCGCGATAGGCTTCGGCCTGTTCCAAAACCTGCGCCGAGTCACCACGCGCCCCGGCGAGAACCCGGTTGGCATAGGCGTCAGCTTGCTTCTGAAGACGGTCACGCTCTTGCGATGCGGATTGCACTTCACGGAAGCTGTCTTTTACAGGTTCGGGCGGATCGGCACCGTCAAAGTTCACCCGGATGACATTCACGCCAGCATCATAGCTGTCGAGGGTCGATTGGATCAGCTCCAGCAAACGATCTGCGATGACGTCACGATCCCGGTTAAGGATCGGTGCCAGCTCCGACTGCGCAATAATCTCACGCATGGCCGATTCCGACACGGCGCGGATTGTTTCTTTCGGGTCACGCAAGTTGAACAAGTACTGCGCCGGATCATTGATGTTCCAAACCACTTGGAAATCAATATCAACGATGTTCTCGTCACCGGTCAGCATCAGGCCATCACCAGACCGGCCAGACGAAGGAATTTCTTCGGTCTGTTCGCGGGTCACGGGGATGATCTCGGCAGTGACCAGCGGCCACGGCGCAAAGTTCAGACCCGGCTCGCCCGTTGACATATACTCACCCAGGAACAACTCAACCGACAACTCTTCGGGCTTGACCGAGTAAAAACTCTGGAGCGCCCAGAAGCCAGCAGCCGCCAGCACACCAATGGCAACTGTGCCTTTGCCGATGCCACCACCCGAAGGACGACGACCGCCCCCTTGATTGCCGCCGCCAGAACCGCCGCGACCGCCCATAAGGACGCGCAACTGATCCTGACCTTTTTTCATCAACTCATCGATATCGGGAATCTGAGGGCCATCATCGCCGGGGCCACGGCCATCGCCGTTATTGCCACCGCCGTTGTTGCCACGGTTTCCACCGCCGCCCTGATTTCCGCCGCCGCCCCAGGGGCCGCCACTGTTACCTGCCATAAAGGTCCATCCCTTTGTTCATACCGTCTTGGCTCGTATCTTAAACTGTGTGTCCACAGAAGAAAATCAAGCTGTTCGTGTTGGTGTTTTCATCGTCACGATTTCTTCGGACATGGTCGGGTGCACCGCCACGGTCCGATCAAAATCTTCTTTGGTTGCACCCATCTTGACTGCGATCCCCGCCAGCTGGATCATTTCTCCGGCACCGGGTGCCACAATGTGACAGCCCAGAACCTTGCGGGTCTTCTGGCTGACAACCAACTTCATCAGCACACGCTCGCTGCGGCCGGCAAAAGACTGCTGCATAGGCTTAAAACTGGTGGCATAAACCTCAATCGGTTCTTGCTCACGTGCGTCTTCCTCGCTCAGGCCTACGGTCCCCATTTCAGGTTGGGTGAAGATCGCGGTAGGGATAAGCTCGTGATCGGGCTTGGTCGGGTTGCCTTTGAACACGGTCTCAACAAAGGCCATGCCTTCGCGAATGGCCACAGGCGTGAGGTTCACTCGGTCCGTCACATCGCCCACAGCATAGACAGAGGGGACTGCGGTCTGACTGTAGTCATCAACGACGACCTCTCCCTTGCGACCGATCTCAACGCCGATCTCTTTCAGGCCCATATTCTCGGTGTTTGGGGCGCGACCCGTGGCGAACATCACGTGATCAAAGACCCGCTCATCGCCGTTGGTGGCCTTGACCCAAACCTTGTCGCCCTCTTTGCGCATCTCAAGAACGTTGGTTCCCAAATGCAGATCGATGCCTTTCTGGCACATCTCTTCCGAGACCAGCCCACGCGCCTCATCATCAAAGCCGCGCAGGATTTGCGCACCGCGATAGTATTGCGTCACTTTCACGCCCAGCCCGTTCAGGATGCCTGCAAACTCGGAGGCGATGTAGCCCCCGCCAACGATCAGGATCGACTCGGGCATTTTTTCCAAATGGAAGATGTCATTTGACGTGATACCGTTCTCATCCCCAGGAATACCGGGCATAACCGGGCGTCCACCCATCGCAAGCAGGATATGCTTGGCCGTCTTGCGGGTGCCATCGGCCAATTCCACGGTATGCGCATCGGCCAGCTTGGCGCGCTGGTCAAAGGTCTCAACACCGTTGTTCTTCAGAATGCCGCGATAGACGTTCTCAAGCCGATCCAACTCTGCATAAAGCTTGCCGCGAAACACATCCCAGTCGAACCCGCCGGCGTGGACCGTCCAGCCATAAGCCTGAGCATCTTCGACCATGCCGGAATACTCGCTGGCAAAAACCATCAACTTTTTGGGAACACAGCCTCGAATCACACAGGTTCCGCCGTAGCGGTCTTCTTCTGCGAGAGCCACTTTGGCCCCTTCTTGAGCCGCAACGCGCGCAGCCCGAACACCACCGGAGCCACCGCCGATGACAAACAAATCGTAGTCGAAATTCATGTTTCGCCCTTAATCCACCAGATCCGCGAAGAGGTTATCCGACTCGGCAAAGTCGAGCAGGCTCTCTTCGATCGTGCCGGCATTGATGTCGCGCACTTCAACGCGCCCGTCACCGTATCCAACAACCACTGCGTCACAGATATCGATGAAAAGGCCGTTTTCAACCACCCCTGGCATCTGGTTCAACACCATGGCCAGCTGGCGGGCATCGCCAATGCGATTCAGGTGCAAATCCAGGATGTGATTGCCCTCATCCGTCATGTAGGGGCTGTCGTTATTCATACGCAGAGTCGAGCTACGCCCCAGCACATCCATGCTGACTAGGGTCTCCTCGATCAGTGCTTGTGTTGTCTTCCAGCCAAATGGGATCACTTCGACCGGCAGAGGGAAAGTTCCCAGCGTTTCGACCTCTTTCCCGACATCGGCAATTACAACCATCTGGTCTGATGCCGTGGCGACGATCTTTTCCTGCAACAAAGCGCCGCCGCCGCCTTTGATGAGGTTCAGTTCACTGTCAAACTCGTCTGCGCCATCAATGGTCACATCCAGCCAGCGTGCTTCGTCAAGGCTCACCACCTCAATACCGACCTCTTTGGCCAGCTGCGCGGTGCGCGTCGATGTGGGAACGCCTTTGATGCGCAGCCCTTCATCACGAACCAGTTCTCCAAGACATCGGACCAGCCAAGCAGCGGTCGAGCCCGTGCCTAATCCGACGCGCATCCCGTCTTCGACATAGTCTGTTGCCTTCTTGGCAGCGACGAATTTGGCCTTATCGATAGGCGACAATTCTCCGGACATACGGCGACTCCCTTGATCTTCTTGCAAAGGTTATAGGCAAGATGCGCGCGCGGGACCACGGGGAAATCGCGATATTGGTGACTTCTACATCCACATTTTGGCGTCGGTTACCTTTTTCATCGCTTCTGTGCCCGTGATCTTCTCGTCACCGCTTTGATTTCCGGAAGCGGTGCCGTTGGTCTCTGCGACGACAAAACCGCAGCATCGCAAACTAGAGGGCCGTGAGTTTTCGGACCAGAAAGTGCGATTTTGGAAAACTTATGTGCAGAAATGCATAATTGCATAGCGCGCTATTTGAATTTATCTACATAGCAAGCTATTTAACTGGAGAAACGCTATGAAACTACCCCTTCACGCCGCCGCTGGTTGTCTTGCCCTTTTGGCCATTTCGACCTTCTGGGTCAGCACTGTCACCTCCGAGTTGTTCGGTGACAACGCGACCATCGCTTCCGTCAAACAGATGGTTCTGTGGGGGATGCTGATACTTGTGCCAGCTATGGCGACGGTTGGAGCGACCGGTGCCAGCCTCGGTAAAGGATGGCGTCTGCCGCAGGTTGTCCGCAAACAAAAGCGTATGAAAATCATCGCGGCCAATGGTCTGCTGATCCTGCTCCCCAGTGCGGTGTTTCTTGCCACGCGCGCCGGTACGGGCACCTTCGATGGCGTGTTCTACGTGGTTCAGGGGGTTGAGCTGATTGCCGGCGCAACCAACATTACCCTGTTGTCCCGCAGCCTGAAAGATGGTCTGTCGCTGCGCAAACGCCGCCAATCACGCGCCAAGGCTTAATTCAGCAAGGCGCCTCGCATCTCTGCGAGGCGCCTGCCATGTGCAGCCCAAGGTCTTGCCCCGACCCTCAAGCTTCCGCGCGAATCCGCCCGATGATTTCACGCGCATCTTCCAGAGAGACCCAGCCATCACGTCCAAATGCACTGAGTCCAGGAACTTTGCGGCCTCATTCTTGTGCGTGCGTGCTACTCTGCAAGACAATACACTCAGCGATCAGTGCCTCTTCAAGCGGTTGTGCCTTGGCCATTGAAACCCAGAGACCAATTACGATCAGTACCATTCCACGAACCCAAAAAGACATCTTCCCTCCTACGGTTATTGAGACACTAGCCCGGCATTCCTAACGGTCGGTTAACCACGCTCAGCCGGGTTTCCGATAGGAAACGTCGCTTTGGGAACGACAAACGCGGCGCGCGCGACATATCTTTGCCAGATGGATGGAAAACTGCGCCTTCACTATGCCCCGGACAACGCCTCACTTATTGTGAGGTTGGCGTTGGAGGAATTGCAGCTTCCGTATGAAACTGTGTTGGTTGATCGCGCCAAAGATGCCCAGAACAGTGCGAGCTATCTAGCGATCAATCCGGCCGGTCTGATTCCTGCGATGGAAACGCCTGACGGCCCGCTGTTTGAAACAGCTGCGATTCTCTTGTGGGTTTGCGAAACGCAGGATGCACTCGGGCCACAACCGGGCCACCCGGAACGCGGTGCCTTTTTGAAGTGGATGTTCTATGTTTCGAACACCGCGCATACAAACCTGCGGCTGAACTTCTATGCCGAAAAATACGTGGGCTCAGATCGCGACAAACAGGTGGCGTTGCGCAAAGGCGCGAGGCAAAACCTTACCCGCAGCTTTAACCTGCTGGATGAATTGCTGCGAGAAGGGCATGATTGGTTTGGTGGCGACCACGTCGGAGCACTTGACCTTTACATCTGTGCGATGCTGCGCTGGTCTGCACTTTACCCGCAAGGCGACACACAGTGGTTTGATCTACAAGCCTTCCCTGACCTACAGGGTCTAGCACAACGCATCGAGGTCCGCGACAGCGTGCTGGCCCTTTGCAAGGCCGAGGGCATGGCCCCGCGCCCCTTTTCCAAACCTGACTACCCCAATCCCCCAGAAGGAGTGGCGATCTAAATGTTCCTGTCTGTTTTCGACATGTTCAAAGTGGGTATTGGCCCGTCTTCGTCCCACACGATGGGTCCGATGGTGGCCGCAGCTCGCTTTCTTGACCTGATGCGCGCCTCTCCGTTCGAGTTTCACGGGTTGCGCGCCAGCTTGCACGGCTCACTGGCTTTTACTGGCGTTGGACATGCAACGGACCGCGCCACAATCCTGGGCCTGGCTGGTTTTCTGCCCGACACCTATGACGCGGATCAGGCCGAAGCCGTTTTGCAGGCAAACCGAGACACGGATCTGCTCCGCCCCGAAGGGTTGCCCGCATTGTCATTTAATCCACGCGAAGACCTCAGGTTCGACTTTGGCCCCAACCTGCCCGGACACGCCAATGGTATGATCCTGATGGCGACCGATGCCCAAGGCGACGTCATACTGCAAGAGACCTATTACTCAATCGGTGGTGGTTTCGTCATGACCGAAGCTGAGTTGGCCGAAGGCAAAGACACCAACGACGGCCCGCCCGTCCCCTACCCGTTCCATACCGCAGAAGAGATGCTGCAGATGGCGGAAACCTCGGGCAAGACCATTGCGGAAATGAAAAAGGCCAATGAAATTGCCCGAGGCTGCCCCGAGAGCTTTGCCAAAGGTGCCGCTCGTCTCTGGGAGGTTATGAACGGCTGTATTGAGCGCGGTTTGACCACAGAGGGCATTCTGCCAGGTGGGTTGGGCGTAAAACGTCGCGCCAAAGGCATTCATGATGCGTTGGTTGCAGAGCGGGGGATGAATCTGAACGCACCACATACGATCAATGACTGGATGAGCGCATATGCTATGGCGGTCAACGAAGAGAACGCGGCTGGAGGTCAGGTTGTCACCGCTCCCACCAATGGTGCTGCAGGCGTGATGCCTTCGGTTATTCGGTATTGGCTGGACCATGTGCCCGGCGCCACCACCTCTCGGATCGACGAATTCCTGTTAACCGCTGCTGCTGTCGGTGGCTTGATCAAGTACAACGCGTCAATTTCTGGCGCCGAGGCCGGGTGCCAAGCCGAAGTGGGCAGCGCCGCAGCCATGGCCGCCGCAGGCTTGTGCGCGGTGATGGGCGGCACACCCGAACAGGTGGAAAACGCAGCCGAAATTGCTCTTGAGCATCACCTTGGCATGACATGCGACCCCGTTAAGGGGCTTGTACAAGTGCCCTGTATTGAACGTAACGGTCTTGGCGCCATCAAAGCCGTCAGTGCGGCTTCGCTGGCCCTGCGTGGCGATGGGCAACACTTTGTGCCACTTGACGTGGTGATTGAAACCATGCGCCAAACCGGTGCGGACATGCATGAACGGTACAAAGAAACGTCTCTGGGCGGCCTCGCGGTCAACGTCCCCAACTGTTGAGAGCAAACCGTTTTAGCACTGTCGCCGACAAGATACTGACCTCGCCGGATCAGTTCAGAACAAAAACGCACCCATCTGAGAGCAGTTCTGGCGGCGTGCGGCAGAGATTTCGCGCCACGGCATAAGCTGAGAGCACCTTGGGCACATAGTCTCGGGTCTCGGCGAACTTAGGCACCCCTTGCGCTTTGCGCACAGCGTTCTCACCGGCGTTGTATCCTGCAAGGACAAGAATTGGGTCGTCGTCAAAGCTCTCCATCAAAAGGTTCACAAACGCCACGCCCCCAGAAATGTTCTGACGACTGTCAAAAGGATCCTCGACGCCAAACCTTTTGGCAGTCACAGGCATAAGTTGCATCAACCCTTGCGCACCTGCATGGCTTGTCACATCCACTTGGCCGCCCGATTCAACGGCAATCATCGCCAGAACCAGTGCAGGAGACACATTGGTACCCACGGTCGCCCCTAAAATCTCGGCACTGTGAGTGCTGGCGATTCTCATCAGATCATCAAGGCGGGGTTGCTTAACCAAAATACCCTCGGGTGGCTGCAGCAACGTTAACAGTGCTGGCTCTAGCCGCCCGGGACCTTTGTCCTGAATATCCGGGGACACAGAATCCCAAAACCAGGCATAATTGCCGATTGCCGCAGGCGTCCCCTGATCCGTCGACGTCTCAGCCGGAACGGAAACCACCGTATCTTGCCGCGTGATCTGAACATCGATCTTGGGCGGCTGCCCTTCGGGCGGAGCCTTAATTCGTTTGGCGCTGAAATCCGGAAATGGAGGTGGAGACTCGGCCGAAGCAGCATGGCCAAACGCGACTATCACCAGGACTGCAATGCTTAGGATTCTGGACCGCATATTACGCCTCACATCGTTTTGTGGGAATCTTCGCAGAAATTGAGCATTTGCACCAGTCTGCCACCTGACTCTGCGGCCATTCTACGGCTTTGCTCTGGAAAATTCGCTGTTAGCAATCGCATTTTGTACTTTTTTTACCAATATTTCAGCGCGTTAAGGAAATTCTTACTAAAATCTGCAGACGTTACAAAATGGATCCAATCACGCCCCATTCGCGCCCCAATCCCCACTGATATTTGCTGCATACCAAGTCGGACACGGGCCAGAATGAAACGCCCATCAACTGCCCGGTCTGGTGAAGAGAGAAACTAAACTATCCTCTGGAGGGATGAACCATGATCAAACTTATCAAAAACTTCCGCAAAGACGAAGCTGGCGCCGTAACTGTTGACTGGGTTGTACTGACCGCAGCCGTTGTTGGCCTGGCCGTTGCAGCTTACACAGCTATCGAGACCAACACCAAGTCGCTGGCTTCGGCCGCTGCTGGTGCGATCTCGTCTGAAGACGACTTCTAAGCCTTTACCGGGTTAACCGGTACAGGGACCGCGTCGGTTTCCGGCGCGGTCTTTTTTTGTCTGAAGCTTGCTGTCTAAGCGGACAGCATTCTTGCAGATCTCCACAAATCTTTCGCTAAATCGTACCGAAATCGCACGATTGCCGCCCCATTCACGCCCCATTCCCAAGCGATATTCGCAGCATGCCAAGTCGGACACGGGCCAGAATGAAACGCCCATCAACTGCCCGGTCTGGTGAAGAGAGAAACTAAACTATCCTCTGGAGGGATGAACCATGATCAAACTTATCAAAAACTTCCGCAAAGACGAAGCTGGCGCCGTAACTGTTGACTGGGTTGTACTGACCGCAGCCGTTGTTGGCCTGGCCGTTGCAGCTTACACAGCTATCGAGACCAACACCAAGTCGCTGGCTTCGGCCGCTGCTGGTGCCATCTCGGCAGAAGACGACTTCTAAGTCGACGCCGGATTAACCGGTACAAGGACCGCGTCGGTTGCCGGCGCGGTCTTTTTTCTGCCTGGATTTCAGTGTCTCAAGCCTTTCAGGCCTCTGGTGTCGTTCACGAAACCAACGACAAAACGTACTGAAATCGCACGAATGCTGCCCCATTCACGCCCCAATTCCGGGTGATGTTTGCTGCATACCAAGTCGGACACGGGCATGAGGCCCACCAATTTGCCCGGTCTGGTGAGGAGAGAAACTGAACTATCCTTTGGAGGGATGAACCATGATCAAACTTATCAAAAACTTCCGCAAAGACGAAGCTGGCGCCGTAACTGTTGACTGGGTTGTACTGACCGCAGCCGTTGTTGGCCTGGCCGTTGCAGCTTACACTGCCATCGAGACCAACACCAAGTCGCTGGCTTCGGCCGCTGCTGGTGCCATCTCGGCAGAAGACGACTTCTAAGTCGACGCCAATGGCTTTTGGGCCGTGCCGATCTTCGGCGCGGCCCGTTTTGTGAAGTACCAGTGCTTCCGCCGTAATGCTTTTTGTGCGGAAAATGGGGAAAACCGAAGACCCAGGGGGCCTAGGTTTTTGAGGTGTCAAATGACTAACGAGATAAAGAAACCCGTTTGGACAGATTTCCGCGACAGTGAGAGCGGCGCTGTAACCGTCGATTGGGTCGTGATCACCGCGGCCGTTGTTGGCTTGGGCATCACAGCGATGGCGCTGATTGAGACCGAAGCAGTCGGCTTGGCGACGTCTACGGGCGAAACCATTTCTGACGGTGTTGGGGACTAAACCAACAATTCCCTAAGAACTCCCGCCTAGTGCGGGGTTTCTTTTTTGGACGTAAGGGGGCGAGTTGGCCCCTAAACCAACCAGAATCCACCCCTATTTCGCCATAATACTTCGGCAGGGTGAGTTCAGAAATATAGCGAGCAGGTGCCGTAAACAGCCCTGCAATCAAATGAGAGGTAGCAGCCATGCGCATGATTTTTGCTTTGGTGCTTTTGGTCGGGCTTGGCCTCGCGGGCTTCGCCGTCTACTTGGCACAAGATTACATTTCGGGTTTCGAGTCGGCACTCGAAAGAGAGCGGGCCAATAGCAAACCCGCCATCGAAACAGTTGAGCTCTTTGTCGCAAAACGTACGCTGGCCTATGGTGAGAGGATCACCAAGGAAGACGTTGCTTTGGTCAAGTTTCCAAAACAAGCCGTTCCAGAAGGCGCCTTCTTGAAAGTCGAAGACCTGTTCCCGGTGAACGAGGACCGCCCTCGCCATGTTGTGCGCGCGATGGAAGCAAAAGAGGCGCTTCTTGCGGTCAAAGTTACCAAGCCTGGTGAAGAGGCCGGACTGACAACGCGCCTGAAACGCGGTATGCGCGCTTTCGCAATCAAAGTTGATGTGGCTTCTGGCGTATCCGGCTTCTTGCGTCCCGGTGACCGCGTTGACGTCTATTGGACAGGACGCGTTAAAGGTTCGGGCTCAGATTTGGGCAATGACGAGGTCACCAAGCTGATCGAAGCCGGTGTCGACCTGATCGCCATTGACCAAACAGCGAACCAAGACGTCGAAGAAGGCCAGGTCGCTCGTACGGTAACGGTCGCGGCAACGCCGCAGCAGGTTGCAGCGCTGGCGCAGGCACAATCGACCGGAACCTTGTCGCTCTCATTGGTTGGTGCAACGGACGATACTGTCGCCAAGGCCATCGAAGTCGACCAACGCAGTTTGTTGGGCATTGAACGCGCCGAAGTTGCTGTGGAAGTTGAGGAACAAAAGGAATGCACCATTCGAACCCGCAAAGGGGCCGAGGTCGTGCTCATTCCAATCCCGTGCACAAACTGACGCAGTTTCAAGAACTTGCAGGGCGCCACAGATGCTGGCGCCCTTTGCCGTTTCAGCGCCTGTTGCCCGAGACACACATCAGATTCGACCCGGAAGTCATTGATTCTTGCAATGAAACTCGTTTTGGCGCACAGTGCCTGCAAGAGTGGGCAAAAGATCCACACCCGAGGCGTGATCAAAAAGGCAGGTCACATGACATATCGTAGAATGATCGGCGCGGCCCTCTTGGGCTTGGCCATTGGCGTATTTCCCGCAGTGTATTCGACTGCGCAGGCAGAAAGCTTGCGCGTCGTACGTAACGGAACCGACTCGGTTCTCAGTGTCCCCATGAACAGGGCGGTGGTTGTAGAAAGCGACGTTCCCTTTGCGGAACTCTCAATCGCGAACCCGGGGATAGCAGACATATCCTCACTTTCGGATCGCACAATTTACGTGCTGGGCAAAGCACCCGGCGCAACGACGCTGACGCTTCTGGATGCATCCGGACGTCTTATTACAAATGTAGAGGTTCGCGTCGCACCAGACATCAGCGAATTCAAAGAGCGTCTTCGCCAGGTACTGCCTAACGAAAAAATCGAAGTGCGTACTGCCAATGATGGCATTGTGCTTTCGGGTACGGTTAGCAGCATTCAGCGCCAGCAACGCGCGCTTGATCTGGCGCAACGTTACGCCCCCGAGCGGGTGTCGAACCTTATGACCGTGGGTGGCATCCAACAGGTGATGCTCAAAGTGCGTTTTGCCGAAATGCAGCGCTCTGTCTCAAAAGCGCTCAGCTCTTCTATCGTTGCCCAAGGTGGCAGTGGCTTTGCTGAAACCGGCTCGTTGCTAGGCAGTATTGCTGCAGGCACAGCTGGAACCTACCGCGAAGGCACTTTGGGTGCCTTAGGCTTTACTTTTGACATCGGGTCACTGGAAGTTGGTGTTCTGTTGGAAGCCCTTGAACAAAAAGGGGTTGTTCGCACACTTGCTGAACCAAACCTGACCGCCCTGTCCGGCCAAGAGGCCAAGTTCCTTGCAGGCGGCGAATACCCAATCCCGGTTAGCCAGGAAAACGGTGCAGTTACTGTTGAATTCAAACCTTTTGGTGTGGAACTCAACTTTATTCCACGTGTTGTGGACGGCGACTTGATCAATCTGGAACTCGAAGCCGCCGTGTCGGCAATCGACACATCCAACGCTTACGAAGATGGCACATTCTCGATCGCTGCCTTCCGGCGCCGTGAAACCTCGACAACAGTTGAACTGCGCGATGGCGAGAGCTTTGCGGTCGCAGGGCTGTTGCAGGATGATTTCCAAGATGCCAACGGCCAAATCCCATGGCTCGGTGACATTCCAGTCCTGGGCGCGCTGTTCCGCAGTGCAGAATACCAGCGTGACCAATCTGAACTGGTTATCATTGTGACCGCGCATCTGGTGACACCAACCCGTGGCGAGGCATTGGCCCTTCCCACAGACCGCGTGAAACCGCCAAGTGAAAAAGACCTGTTCCTCTATGGCAAAGTTGCCAAGGAAAAACGCCCAACGACGGGCGCCGCCGGTGAAGTCGCCAAGCAAGACTTCAATGGCTCTTATGGCTACGTAATGGACTGAGGGGAGTGAGAACCATGAAACACGTCATCGCATCCGTTTCGTTGATCGCACTCAGCGCCTGCAACTGGGACAGCTACCCAGAAGCTGGCGGCACGCTGGATCGTGGCAACTTTGGCTATGCCACGATCAACAATCAGCAAATCCAATCCGGCGAAAAAGACTATGTCATTGGCCTGGCAAATCGCTTCGCGACCGAGGTCAACTCGACCGTGAACTTCGCGTTTGACAGTGCACAGCTGGATGAACAGGCACGGGCAATCCTGCGCCAACAGGCCCAGTGGATCCGCCAATTTCCCGAAGTACGCTTCCGGGTCTATGGTCACACCGATTCCGTTGGTTCGGACCAATACAACTACAACCTCGGTAAACGCCGCGCCAACGCCGCGGTACGTTTCCTGACCAGTCAAGGCATTGACCGGAGCCGTCTTGAGGCCGTGGTATCCCGTGGCAAAACTCAGCCACTTATCGTCTCTCAGGGCCGCGAACGTAAAAATCGCCGCACTGTGACCGAGGTGACGGGCTTTGTGAAACGTCACCCCTCCATAATGGACGGGAAGTACGCTGAAATCGTCTATCGTGAATACGTAAACAGCGCGACGGCACCAACTGGTCTGACCGGCATTGCCGGCAGCGATTTCGAGACATCTGAATAAGGGCCGATTGGCCCTTATCGTCGCAAGATTCCGCACAATTTCGGTTTTTTGGCCCCAATGTTGCCCAAGTTTAGGGTGAAATTCAGTCCAAAGGTAGCAGTGCGTCCGATTTGAGTCGGGCGTGGGTTCCTTGGATGACGGGACAGGCCGCGAGTGTGTGCAGCCAATCTCCGAAAACGCATCCAGGGACCTGATAAAAAAGGACCTGAGGCTGATATGACGAGTGACGCAACCATTCAAGAAGACCAAAGCCCTATCCTGGCATGCACTGTATGTCGGGACGTTCAGAATTTTGAACTTCTGATCGTCGACATGGAAGCGGCACTGGGTGAACAATGGGGTGACCTTGGCTTTACCGATGCGCTAATGTTTTTCGACCAGCCGGACGCCAAAAGCCTTGAGTTCGTCGCGCTGGCGATCGACGACTACGACGAAGACAACCTTGCACAGCTCATGGAAGTGATCGACGCCGCCAAATCGCGTGGCATTCGCACCATCCTAATCGCCGAAGACGTCACACCTGCATCATTGCACAAGTTGCTGCGCCACGGCGCGGATGAATTCATCCCCTACCCTCTTCCTAAGGGTGAACTCGCCGAAGCCATCGAACGCTTGCGCCGTCCCGCAGTTGTTGAGGCTCCGGAACCCGAAATTCAGGAAGAAACGCCCGCAGCTGTATCGCTAAAAAGTGGATCTCATTCCCGCGAAGGCGTTGTTCTCGCGGTTCATGGTTTGGCCGGCGGCACTGGTGCCACGACTTTGGCCGTGAACCTCGGCTGGGAGCTCGCCAATGTTCGCAAAGACAATCCCCCGCGAGTTTGCCTGATTGATTTGGATTTCCAGTTCGGATCTGTTTCGACCTTCCTGGACTTGCAACGCCGCGAGACTGTCTTTGAACTGCTTTCAGACACCGAGAGCATGGACAGCGAAAGCTTTGGCCAAGCCCTGATGCAATTCGAAGACAAGATGAGTGTCCTCACAGCGCCCACGGATATGATCCCTTTGGACTTGATCCAACCCGAAGACATTGAACGCATCCTGGAAACGGCGCGCCGTCATTATGACTATGTGATCGTCGACATGCCCAAGACACTGGTGCAGTGGTCAGAAACCGTTCTTACCGCGGCACATGTGTATTTTGCTACGCTCGAAATCGACATGCGCTCAGCCCAGAATGCGATGCGCCTGAAGCGCGCGCTGCAGGCCGAGGACCTTCCGTTTGAAAAGCTCCGCTATGTGCTGAACCGCGCACCGAAGTTTACCGACCTTGCCGGCAAAAGCCGCGTAAAACGTCTGGGCGAGAGCCTTGGAATAACCATCGAACTCTTGTTGCCAGACGGCGGACGTCAGGTGATGCAAGGCTCGGATCACGGATTGCCGCTTGCAACATCGGCGTCAAAGAATCCACTTCGCAAAGAAATTGTGAAGCTCGCAGAAAGCCTGAACGATTTGGATCAATCCGATCCACAAGCCGCGTAAAACAAGGGGGTTTACATGTTTTCACGCTACAAAAAACCAACAGACGCCAAGCCAGTAGAGGCTAAAGCTGCCCCCGCTGAGGCCGAAGCGACTGCACAAGCAGAAGCCGGGGTTGCGGCGCCGATCAAAAAGGTGTCGATGCGCAAACCGATGCCAAAGACATCGGCCCAGGCAGCCCCCGCAGACAAAGAGCGCAAACGCAAAGAACGTCTGGGAGAGATCAAGCTTGAGCTGCATCGTGAATTGCTGGACAATCTCAACCTTTCTGCCCTGGAATCCGCCACGGAATCCGACTTGCGCAATGAAATCAGCGCAATCGCCAGCGAAGTTCTGCAAGAACGTGCGATCGTTCTAAACCGCGACGAGCGCTCGACGCTTAATCAGGAACTCTATGACGAGGTTACAGGTCTTGGCCCGCTCGAGCCGCTTTTGAAAGACGAAAGCATCAGCGATATCCTGATCAATGGCCCGCAACAGATTTTTGTGGAACGAGAAGGCCGACTGCAAATCTCGGACGTTACGTTCAAAGACGAAAAACACCTCTTGCGGATCATCGACAAGATTGTGTCCGCTGTTGGCCGTCGTGTCGATGAATCAAATCCTTATGTTGACGCCCGTCTTCAGGATGGGTCGCGTTTCAACGCAATGGTACCTCCGATTGCCGTTGACGGATCGCTGGTCTCAATCCGGAAGTTCAAAAAGGACAAGCTGGGCATCGATGACCTGGTGAGTTTCGGTGCGTTCTCGGAAGAGATGGCCGTATACCTTCAGGCCGCCGTCGCGACACGACTGAACGTGATCGTTTCGGGTGGTACGGGCTCAGGTAAAACCACGACCCTAAACGCGCTGTCATCCTTCATCGACAATGCCGAACGGATCCTCACGATTGAGGATACAGCGGAGCTCCAGTTGCAACAGACGCACGTGGGTCGGATGGAAAGCCGCCCGCCCAACGTCGAAGGCAAGGGCGAAGTTTCGCCACGCGACTGTTTGAAAAACGCTCTGCGTATGCGTCCGGACCGGATCATCGTGGGTGAGACCCGCGGCGAAGAAGTAATCGACATGTTGCAGGCCATGAACACCGGCCACGACGGATCAATGACCACAATCCACGCCAACAACGCGCGCGATGGTATCGCGCGTCTTGAGAACATGATCGCGATGGCAGGTATTGAAATGCCGCTCAAGGCTGTGCGGTCTCAGATCTCTTCAGCTGTGAACCTGATTGTTCAGGCGTCGCGCCTGCAAGACGGGTCACGCCGCATGACCTCAATCACAGAGATCACCGGCATGGAAGGCGACGTCATCTCAATGCAAGAGATCTTCCGCTTTCAACGCACCGGGCTTGGTCCCGACAACAAAATCATGGGCCACTTCACGGCCACCGGCGTCCGCAGCCACTTCTCCGAGCGTTTCCGCCTCTGGGGATATGATCTGCCTGCCGAAATTTATGAACCGACAGCGGGGTAAGAGACATGCCATTTAGCCCAGAACTTCTGATCTACGGAATGATCTTTATCGGCGTCGTCGTACTGGTTGAGGGCGTCTATCTGACGGTTTTTGGCCGCTCGATCAGCCTGAATAGCCGCGTCAATCGCCGCCTCGAAATGCTCGACAAAGGTGCGCGCCGCGAAGAGGTGCTGGAACAGCTGCGCAAGGAAATGCAGCAGCACAACAGGGTTCTATCCATCCCGTTGTATTCCATTCTGGCCAGCAAAGCCCAGAAAGCGGCCATCGCATTTACGCCCAAGCAACTCATGCTGATCATGGTTGCTGTCACCATTCTTTCATTCTTTGCCCTGACTATTGGCACATCCACCGGCACCACGATGAACATCGCAATCTCGCTGATCGCGGGTATCGGTGGCGTCTATTTCTGGGTCAGCACAAAGGCCAACAAACGCCTGTCAAAGATCGAAGAGCAATTGCCCGATGCCATTGAACTGATGGTGCGGTCACTGCGTGTGGGCCACCCGTTTACATCGGCAATCCAGATCGTTGCGAAAGAGATCGAAGATCCGCTTGCGACGGAATTTGGTGTGATCGCCGACGAAAGCGCCTATGGCCGTGACGTAGGTGAAGCGCTGAAGGAAATGGCCGAGCGCCTGGACATGCAAGACCTTCGCTTTCTGGCGGTCGCCGTGACCATCCAGCAGCAGTCAGGTGGTAACCTCGCCGAAATTCTCGCTGGCCTGTCCAAAGTGATCCGCGCGCGTTTCCGCCTGTTCCGCCGCGTGAAAGCAATCACCGCCGAGGCCAAGTGGTCGGGCAAGTTCCTGTCGGGCTTCCCAGTTGGCTGTCTGATTTTCATCAACCTCAGCGACCCGCATTACTATGACGAAGTGATGACCCACTCGCTGTTCATCCCCGCCTGTATCACCGTCGGCCTTTTCCTGGCTGCCAACCTGTTCGTGATGCGCATGCTGACGGACATCAAGGTCTGAGACCTAAGGAGCCAAACCCATGATGGACTTGCTTACCAATACTCTTGGCCCATTTGGACCGGTGATCGCTGTTGGCGCACTCGGGCTTTTGATGGTGCTCGCGACCATTCCTCTAATGATCAGGCAGCGCGAAGATCCGCTGGATAAGTTGAAACGCAATGAAGCGGGCGGTGGTGGCAAACGCGACGACCGCAAAGAAAAGCTGCGTCGTGCGTCATCGAATGAGAAACTGGCCAAGTACAAAACCTTCCTCGAACCACAAAACGAAGAAGAATTGGCCGGGATCAAACTGAAACTGATGCAGGCCGGCTATCAGTCGCGCGATGCTGTTCGGGCGTTCCACCTGGCGCAGATGCTGTTGGGTGTTGTTGGCCTGATCGGTGGGGTCGCGTATTTCATGATGACCAAGGCCGGAACTGGCGCTTCAACTCAGGATACGTTGTTTAGTATTCTCGGGCCGGGTGCTGTTGGGTATTTCTTGCCAAAGTACTGGGTGACCCGCCGTGTCGAGACCCGCAAAGAGGAAATCACCCAAGGTTTCCCCGACGCGTTGGACATGTTGCTGGTCTGTGTGGAAGCCGGACAGTCTCTGGATCAGTCGATCGTGCGCGTGGCACGAGAACTGCGTGCCTCTTACCCATCTCTAGCAGACGAATTTGAAATCGTTTCTTATGAAATGAAAGCTGGTAAGGACAAGTCCGCCGTTCTGGGAGACATGGGTGAGCGATGCGGCGTTCAGGATGTGGCCTCGTTCACGACAGTTCTGATCCAATCGACCAGTTTTGGTACCTCTATCGCGGACGCCCTAAGGGTTTATGCCGAAGAAATGCGGGATAAACGTGTGATGCGTGCTGAAGAGGCGGCAAACAAGTTGCCAACGAAGATGACGCTTGCCACTATGATGCTCACAGTACCGCCACTGCTGATCATTCTGGTTGGCCCGTCGGTGCACAATATTACGCAGCTCGGGCAGTAGAGACACAAAAACGATGCAATCCGCCAAGACCCTGGCGATACTGGGTCTGATCATGACCCTGGCCGCCTGTAATACGGGCGGCCTTGGCACGTCCAAAGACAACCCCTATGCACCAACCGGCACCTCAAAAAATGCCGCTGTCGACGGGCTTGAAGTAGGGGATCGCCTTATGGATGCCGGGGAATATGAACTGGCGCTCGAAGCCTATTACCGGGCCGCTGCGGCGCAAGGCATCACCGCTGAAATTCTGACATCCGTGGGCTGGGCCAACCTTGCGTTAGGTCGTTTGGGTCAAGCTGAAAAGCAATTTCGGGACTCGCTGGACCTTGATGAGACCCGACCCGACACGTGGAACAACCTAGGCGTGATCCTGATGGAACGCGGCAATTATAGCGAAGCAGTGCAGATTTTTCAGAAGGCTTATGCCCTCGACAATGGCGAAAGTGACTCAATTCGCGATAATTTGCGCTTAGCACTCGCAAAAATGGAAAATCCATCCTATGATGATGGCAATTCAGAATACAAATTGGTGCGGAGAGGTGGCGGAGATTACCTGATCCGAACAACACCATAGACGAGGCAAGAGCAGTAAAAGGACGCAGAAATATGCGCCATCCCATTCTTGTATCCCTGTTTCTGACCGGTGCCATCGTGGTCGCTGGTTGTAGCGAAACTGAGGATGAATCTGTTGAACGTGCGTTGCAGGACGTGAACGCGATTGATGAAACAAACCTGTCGGACGTGATGTTGACAGTGGCTGATCCCAATGAAGCGGTCAGTTACTTCCAACGAACGCTGAAAGAAAACCCGGATCGCATTGACCTTCAGCGCGGGCTTGCGCTGTCCTTGGTGCGCGCCCGGCGTTTTACCGAAGCGGTTCCGGCTTGGAAAACAGTCGTGAAACACAAAGAGTCCACCAATGTGGACCAGGTCGATCTGGCGGACGCTCAGATCCGTGCCGGGGATTGGAAAGAAGCGGAAAAAACGCTTGATACGATCCCGCCAACGCATGAGACCTTTAAGCGTTATCGGCTTGAGGCCATGATCGCCGACTCCAACAAAGAGTGGAACAAGGCAGACAGCTACTATGAAACCGCCGTTGGTCTGACCACGCGCCCCGCGAGCGTGATCAACAACTGGGGTTACTCCAAGTTGACACGCGGTGATTACGCCGAGGCCGAGCGCCTGTTTGGGGACGCAATTCGCAACGACAGCTCCTTGTTCACGGCCAAGAACAACATGGTTCTCGCCCGTGGTGCTCAACGCAAGTACACATTGCCCGTCGTGCCGATGGACCAGACCGAGCGGGCGCAATTGCTGCACACTCTGGCCCTGTCTGCCATCAAGCAAGGCGACACGGAAACCGGAAAAACGCTGTTGCGCGAGGCCATTGAGACTCACCCGCAACACTTTGAGGCAGCCGTTCGGTCCCTGAGAGCGCTCGAGAGCAGCTGAGGCACAAAACCGGTGCATATTTCCGCTACAACGGCGCTGTGGTTCCTGATCCCGGTCGCTCCGATCTGCTTTTATGTCTTCTACGCGGACATGAAGTTCAAAAAGATTAGCAACAAGGTCGTTTGGTTGCTGTTCTTTGTCTTTGTTGTCATTGGGCTTTTACAGCTTCCATTTCAGGAGTTCCTGTGGCGGTTTGCGAATTATGCTGTGGTTTTCGCCATTGGCCTCATCATGTGGATGGCCCGTCAGGTCGGCGCCGGGGACGTGAAATTCGCAGCCGTGATTGCGCTGTTCATTGATCCCCAAGACGCCGCCATTGCCTTGTGGATACTGTTTGCAGCGATCATGGCGGCGACGGTCGCGACGCTGATTGCGCGGTATTCGCCGATCTGGAAAGTTGCGCCTGACTGGGCGGCCTGGCGCATGCGCAATCCCGACGATCCAAACTCGGTTGGCGGGGGTAAGCAGATGACGTTGCCAATGGGAACGGGCCTGGGGCTGGCACTTTGTGCTTATCTCTTGCGCGGATTCCTTGCCGGGGCCTGATTATTGCCATTTTTCTAGTGTCTAAAGGGCCGGAACACTCCGGGTGATCTGTGTCTTTTTGACCCCGGTACATCAATCCCTGTGCGAGATCGAGGTCGCCCTGATGAACATGCAAACCGGCAACGTGATGGCCCCTCCGGCCCCAAAACGTTTGGAAGAAATGCAACTGCCCGTCGTGATGATGCGCGACATCCTGTTGAAAACCATGTTCCGCAAGAACGTGGATATGGTGTCTGACGTGGCGGCGGCCGTCTGTTTGCCAACGGCGGTGACTCAACAACTGATCGACATGGCCCGCGAACAACGGTTTCTCGAGGCCACTGGCACACTCAACGCCAACAGCGGCAACGAGATGGGATATCAATTGACCGATGCCGGCAAAGCCCGTGCCTTGGACGCCCTCTCACAATCCGAATATTTTGGCCCTATGCCAGTACCGCTTGATGTGTATCGCGAGCAAATCAAACGCCAATCTATCCGCAACATTCAGGTAACCCGCAAACAATTGACCGATGCGATGGGTCATCTGATCTTGCCTGACAGCCTGTTGGACCACCTCGGCCCAGCTGTCGGCTCAGGGCGTTCCATTCTGATGTACGGACCACCCGGCAACGGTAAATCTTCGATCTCGAACGGCATCCGCGATGCGATGGGTGACAAGATTTACGTACCGCGCGCCATCGAATACGCCGGACAGGTCATCACAGTGTATGATCCGATCGTTCACTCTAAGGCCGAAGGTGATGAACAGGATCCCAGCTCTCTGCGGCGCGTTGCCCGGTTCGACACCCGCTATGTGAAATGTGACCGCCCAACCGTGATCACAGGTGGTGAACTCTCGCTGAGCATGCTGGACCTTGTCTACAACCCAACGGCGCGGACCTATCAGGCGCCGCTGCAGCTGAAATCTACTGGCGGCATCTTTATCGTCGACGACCTTGGTCGTCAGGAAGAACCCCCGCAAGCGCTGGTGAACCGCTGGATCGTTCCGCTGGAAGAAAGCAAAGACATTCTGGCGCTGCAATCGGGTGAAAAGTTCGAAGTGCCGTTTGATACGCTGGTGATCTTCTCAACCAACTTCCACCCCAATGAAATCTTTGACCAGGCTGCGTTGCGTCGGATCTTCTACAAGATCAAAATCGATGGACCAAATCAGGAAAACTTCCTCAAGATTTTTGCATTGGTCGCCAAGAAAAAAGGCATGCCACTGGACGAGTCTGCCCTGATCCATCTCTTGAAAAAGAAATACCCGACGATCGAAAATGTCTATGCCAACTATCAGCCCGTCTTTTTGATCGACCAGATGATTTCCATCTGCGAATTCGAAGGGATTCCCTATCAGATGACACCCGACCTGATAGACCGCGCTTGGGCGAACATGTTCGTCAAGGACGAGCATATCGTGAATTGATCCCGTAGGTCGGACAAAATTGTCCGACCTACCCACATATCCTTTCCAGTCCGATCCCCCACAATTAAGCTCCAAAAAAGCTGTTGGAGTTTTGCTATGGAATTGACGGGGATTGGCGTTGCTGGATGCGGCCGCATGGGCGGTCCGATGCTGGCCTCATTGATCCAGGCGGGGTTTGACGCAATCGGCTACGATGTGCGCCCCGCAAAGGATTTCAGTGAAATGGCGCCTAAGATGCGTTCCAGACAGGGGTTTTCAGAAAGCTTGCGCATTCTGATCTCGGTTGTGCGGGATATTTCACAAACCGAAGACGTACTCTTTGGGGCGCAAGCTTTTGCAAACGCGCCCAACCTGCAAACGATCATCCTGTCCTCTACGCTGTCACCGCGATACGTCCGGGATCTGAGGGCAAGAATCCCCGCACACATCACCATGATCGACGCCCCGATGTCCGGTGCTGCCATTGCCGCGCAAGAGGCACGATTGTCCTTCATGCTGGGTGGCAAAGACGCCGTTCTTAATGCCCACCAACCGCTGTTTGACGCCATGGGTGCACACTTTCATCGCATGGGCGGCTATGGCGCCGGCATGCAGGCCAAGGTTCTGAACAACATGTTGGCGGCATCGCACACAGCCATGACGCGCCTTGTCTTGGAATGGGCAGATCGGGCTAATCTCGATGAAGCAAAACTGTTGAACCTGATCCACACGTCATCAGGACAAAACTGGCTCGCAACCGGATTTGACGACATCGAATTCTCTCGAGATGGCTGGCAGGATGACAACACAATCGGCATTTTGACAAAGGATGTCGCCAGCGCATTGGATGCAGCGCCCGAAGGTGCCGACACCAGCCTGCCCGAAGTGGTTCAGGCGACCATTCGGGCTTTGCGGCAAAGACCGCAGCGCTGAGTTGATGTCTCTTCGCGTGGAGATCTGACATCTTAATAAATACCCGGCGTTGCGCCGCGCACCGTTTTCCTGCATGACACGTGCATGACACCTCAAGCTCGTGCCCTCTCCGTTCATCTGTTTACTGCAACCGGCGCCGTTTTTGCCATGCTCTCTATGCTGGCCGCCGTTGACGGTAATTGGAGCCTCATGTTCCTCTGGCTGGTCGTCGCGTTTTTCGTGGATGGGCTGGATGGCCCCATGGCGCGCAAGTACCACGTCAAGAAATACGCACCCGAGTTTGATGGGGTGCTTCTAGACCTGATCATCGACTACCTGACTTATGTGTTTATCCCGGCATTTGCCCTGTTCAAATCCGGGTTGATGGATGGCTGGACCGGATGGTTTGCGATCATCGTCATCACCTTTGCAAGCGCTATGTACTTCGCCGATACACGCATGAAAACAAAAGATAATTCCTTTTCCGGCTTCCCGGGATGCTGGAACATGGTGGTGCTTGTTATCTTCGCGTTAGAGCCAAACTTCTGGGTATCTTTCGTAATTGTTTCTGCACTGGCGGTCTCGATGTTTCTTCCGCTGAAATTCATCCATCCTGTGCGCACAGAACGCTGGCGTTGGGTGTCGTTGCCGATGGCGCTGGCATGGACGTTTTTTGCAGGTTGGGCAGCGTGGGTGGATTTCCACCCGGAAAGCTGGGCCCATTGGGGCCTGGTCGTGACGTCGCTTTACCTGCTGTTTGCGGGCGTCGCGCAACAGATCCTTCCCGAACGCTCTTAGATTAAGAAACCACCTGCGCCCTCATGGCGCAACAACGCCACTTTGGTTTCCACACCCCCAGCCCCGGAAAACCCTGTTAGACCCTTGGCGCCCATGACCCGATGGCACGGGACAATGATGGGAATTGGATTGCCCCCACACGCCTGCCCCACCGCTTGCGCAGGCACGCCGAGATCTTTGGCAATCTCTCCGTAGGTCTTGGTGTATCCGAAAGGAATGGCGCTCATCGCGTCACAAACCGCACGCTGAAAATCTGACCCGGCAACGTGCATCGGTAGATCAAATGCCTCGCGCGTCCCGGCGAAATACTCATCCAATTGCTCGACTGCACGTCGCAATAGCGGCGAGTCATCCTGCCGCCCTCGCCCCCAATTGACGCGAGTGATCGCGCCATCCTCTTCGGTGATGCGCAACAGTCCAACCGGGCTTTGAGTTGTCGTTTCAAACATATCCCCACCCTGCGCCACAAAAAAACGCCCCGCAAGCGGGACGTCTGAATTTGCGCATCTTTCGGAGTGCGGGGCCGGTTTGCCGCGCCCCTCCGCGGGGGGCGACAAACCGATTCCCTTTTATCCCAATGCTTCGTCACACCGACCGCAAACGGCCTCATGGCTGTGGGTTCCAACATCTGGCAGGATTTTCCAACAACGCTGGCATTTTTCACCTTCGGCTTTTTCGAACACAACGCCCACACCTTCGGCTTCCGGCAGACGGAACGCTTCGGCAGGCATCGGATCATTTGACAGCTGTATAGCAGAGGTGATGCACACATCGTCAAAGGCCACAGATTTCAGGGCCTCCAAAACATCACGGTCGCGCACGTGCACCACCGGTGCAGCCTCGAGCGAGGCGCCGATGACCTTGTCTGTCCGCTGTACTTCCAGCGCTGCAGTAACCACCCGGCGGACGTCGCGCACCTGTGACCACTTCGCTGCCAGGGGCTCATTCAACCAATTGGCAGGCGTATCCGGGATATCGACAAGGTGGATGGACGACGTGTCCCCCGGGAACCGCTCAAGCCAGATTTCTTCCATGGTGAACACCAGAACCGGGGCCAGCCATGTGGTCAAACGGTGGTAGAGGATGTCCAACACGGTCCGCGCTGCGCGGCGGCGCAGTGTGTCACCATCGCAATACAGCGCGTCCTTGCGGATATCGAAGTAGAAAGCCGACAAATCCACTGTGGCGAAATTGAACACGGCTGAAAACACGCCCGAGAAATCGTAGGCTTTGTAACCTTCGCGAACCTTGTGATCCAGCTCCGCCAGGCGATGCAGAACCCAGCGCTCCAGCTCTGGCATCTCAGCCGGATCAACCCGATCCGCTTCGGTGAACTCACCCAACGCCCCCAGCATGAACCGCATTGTGTTGCGCAGTCGCCGATAGCTGTCTGCCACGCCTTTCAGGATTTCCGGCCCGATCCGCTGATCATTGGTATAGTCTGTCTGAGCCACCCAAAGACGCAGGATATCTGCGCCGTATTGCTGGACAACCTTCTCGGGCACGATGGTGTTGCCGAGCGATTTGGACATCTTGTTGCCCTTCTCGTCCAACGTGAATCCGTGCGTCAAAACTCCGTGGTACGGCGCGCGCCCTCTGGTGCCACAGGCCTGCAGCATGGACGAGTGGAACCACCCGCGGTGCTGGTCAGTGCCTTCCAGATAGAGATCGGCCAGCCCATCGTCGGACCCGTCTTCGCGATCGCGCAAAACAAAGGCGTGGGTTGAACCAGAGTCAAACCAAACATCAAGAATATCAAAAACTTGCTCGTAATCGTCCGCATTGTGGTCGTTGCCTAGGAAGCGCTCTTTGGCTCCTTCGGCATACCAGCAATCAGCCCCTTCAACCTCAAATGCTTCTGCAACCCGTGCATTCACAGCCGGATCACGCAACAGGAAATCCTCGTCCGTTGGCAGAGCCCCTTTCTTGGTGAAGCATGTCAGCGGCACACCCCAGGCGCGTTGACGCGACAGAACCCAATCGGGGCGTGCTTCGATCATCGAATAGAGTCGGTTGCGTCCGGTCTGTGGTGTCCATTTCACGAGCTTGTCGATCGAGGTCAGAGCGCGTTCACGGATTGTCGTACCATAGTCGTCCTGACCGTCTTCAACCTCACGATCAACCGCGGCAAACCACTGCGGTGTGTTGCGGAAGATCACCGGAGCTTTGGAGCGCCAAGAATGTGGATAGCTGTGCGTTACACGACCACGCGCGATCAGGGCACCAGCCCCGGCCAGAGCATTGATAACAGCAGTATTGGCGCCGCCTTCTTTGCCTTTGGGCGTAATGATGACTTCGCCACCAAACAGAGGCAAGGACGCGCGGAATGACCCATCTTCGATGACGTTGTGAGTCATCTGAAGCCCGTGCTTTACGCCCAGGATATAGTCGTCGGCCCCGTGGCTTGGTGCCGTATGAACAAAGCCTGTACCGGCATCATCGGTCACATGGTCACCCGGCAACATCGGGACGTTATAATCCCACTCGCCTGCGCCACCTTCGACACCGTTCAACGGGTGCGCACAGACCAACAGGTCCAGCTGGGCCGCGGTGACGTCACGCTTGCGGATATACTCGTCGACCTTGGCAGACTTCATCACGTCCTCGGCCAGATTGTCGGCCAAGAGATAGTGATCGCCTTTTTGCGCCCAGTTGCCCTCGGGCGCCTCAGTAACTTTGTAGAGGCCATAAGACAGCGCCGGGTTGAACGCGATGGCGCGGTTCGAAGGGATCGTCCAGGGCGTCGTCGTCCAGATCACCACATTGACGCCCAAGAGCCCCGAGCGTGCACCGGTGGGTTCCACGGCACTTTGTACCGGGAATTTCACCCAGATCGTGTGAGACTTGTGATCGTGATACTCGATCTCAGCTTCGGCCAGTGCGGTCTTTTCCACCGGCGACCACATCACAGGCTTGGAGCCCTGATACAGTGTGCCATTCATCAGGAACTTCATGAATTCCTCGGCAATCACACGTTCAGCATGAAAGTTCATGGTCAAATAGGGGTTCGACCATTTGCCGGTCACACCCAGACGCTTGAACTCATCGCGCTGGATATCGATCCAACCCTCGGCAAACTTGCGGCACTCCTGCCGGAAGTCGATGACAGGGACTTCGTCCTTATCTTTGCCCTTGTTGCGATATTGCTCTTCGATCTTCCACTCGATTGGCAGACCGTGGCAGTCCCAACCGGGGATATAGCGCGCGTCCCTGCCCATCATCTGCTGCGAGCGCACGACCATATCCTTGAGGATCTTGTTCAGTGCGT
This sequence comes from uncultured Shimia sp., assembly GCF_947498095.1. GTDB lineage: Bacteria > Pseudomonadota > Alphaproteobacteria > Rhodobacterales > Rhodobacteraceae > Shimia. The sequence goes on from NZ_CANMJE010000005.1 coordinate 92,160, forward strand.
GGCCGATGTGCAGATGACCATTGGCATAGGGTGGGCCATCATGCAGCGTAAAGGACTCGCGGCCCTCTTTCTCGCGCAGGCGGTCATAGATGCCGATCTCGGCCCAGCGCTCCAGCCATTGGGGTTCGCGTTTGGGCAGACCTGCGCGCATCGGAAAATCGGTTTTCGGCAGGTTCAGCGTGGATTTGTAGTCAGGGGTCTCGGCGCACATCTTTTGGCGTCCTCGTCAAAGTTCGGATCATGATTTTATGGGTCGGCGCGGTATTTCATACGCCTTGTCCCGGCGGCTCGTCTGGTTCAGAGCGCCGGGCTGATAATTCGAATAATGATCGCGAATATCCGTGTCATGCGCTGCCTTATATGCCTGTGTGCATGGGGCGTAAAGGCACAATGGCACGGCCTTGCACTGGTCGGAGCAACGTGCCAACTGATGAGGCAACTCAAGAGACGGAGATCGCATGGCCAACCCTTTGCAGATGTTTGACATCACAGCCGATCAAATTGACCAAGTGGTCGGCGTTTTCTATGCCCGTGTCCGTCAACATCCCGAGTTGGGCCCCGTCTTTGCCGCACATATTGCACCCGAGGATTGGCCCGCGCATGAGGAGAAAATCACCCGTTTCTGGCGCAATGCGATCTTGAAAGAGCGCTGTTATGACGGCCAGCCCATGCGGGTGCATCTAGAACGTCCAAAGGTCCAGACCAAGCATTTTACAGTTTGGCTGGAACTGTTTGACCAAACCCTAACTGAACTCTTGCCAGCCGAGAGCGCATTGGCGTTTTCAAACCTCGCGCACCGTATTGGCGACGGTTTCCGCTTTGGCATTGAGGCCCGCGACAGGCGCGCGGATCAGCCACCATCGCTGCTATGAGGCCTTGGAAAACAACCCGGTAAGCGCGCGTTGGACCAATCCAGTAACTGCAGGGCGTTTGACGGTGGAGAAAGGTAACGGGCGACAGACCTCCATCGCGGCAACACCGACACGCGCTGTCAGTGCACCATTCACAAGACCTTCGCCAAAGCGGCGACTGATCTTGGCCAAGGCGCCCCCACCAGCCAACGTCCCGATCATGTCGTCGCCGATCGCAACAGCGCCTGTGGCCACAAGATGCGTCATCACGGCGCGCAAAAGGCGCCAGCTGCCCAAGGTTCCGGCTCGCCCGCCATAAACCTCCGCGATACGGCGAATCATACGCATATTGGCGGTCAACGCTGTGACCACATCGGCCAACGCCAAAGGTACTAAGGCAGTGACCGTCGCAACTTGGCGAGCTGCGGCCTCGACCTCGCGCTGCGCGGCTGCATCCAGCGGCACCAAAATCTCGGTTTCTACCAATCCCAGCAAGGCATCAGCATCCATCAAATCGGCCTTGCGCTCTTGCACCCGTTCGCGACCCCAAGCCGTATCCGTACGGTTCGCATAGAGCCGCGTCAGCTGGTCCAAAACCCGGTGCGCATCGGACATGTTCCCAGAAGCCAAGGCGCCGTCCGCCCCGGCGCGCAACGCATCAACACGGCGCAATCGGGCAAAACCCGCCAGTTCCCGCAGGATCATGGCCAGCGCAACGATCAGGAACACACCCACCAAAGCTGTAACAATGCCACCAAGAATTGGTGACCGCGCCACCAGACCGGTCACAAAATCCCACGCGGCGATCGAAATCACCGTTGTGAGGATCAGGCCCAAAAGGCTCCAGAACCAACGCGCCAACCGTGAAGGGCGACGTGACGCCAATTGCGCGGCCACCTGCATCGCCTGCCCTTCTGGCAGGCTATCTGGCAAGTCCGGCACCGGCGGCGCCTCTGCTACATTGGGCGCGCTTTCGGTGTCCAGGTCGATCAGAACCGGGCCTTTGGTCATAGTCGATCTCCGATCAGAAACTCTGTTGCCTTGTCCAAACGAATGTGCGGTGGGCCTTCGCCGGGCTTCAGGGTCAGCCGGGCCGGCGCAAAACTCATCACCTGATAATCCTCATCCAGCCAGCTGGTCGCGCCTTCGCGCGCCGGGGTCAACAGGTGGTTGGGATCTTTGGGCAAGGCTCCGGGATAAAACGCCGCGTTCTTGCCAGTGTCCAGCAAACGCCCCTGCACACATTCCAACGTCTTGCCATCATGTGTGAGCGTGGTCTCTGTGGTTGCGCGCACCGACGCCAAGGCCAACGCATGTGTTCCAGCTCCGGCAAACCGTGCGCGATCCGCTGCATCGCGGGTCAACGACTGCATGATGGCACTGGCTTGCGGATGCTGGGAATGATGCAAATGGTCGGATTTGGTCGCCGCAAACAGGATTTTCTCCACCCGTTTACCCCGCAAAAGGCGCGCCAAGAACCCGTTTGATCCGGGTCGAAAGGCCGTAAGTATTTCGGACATCGCGTCTCGCATTTCGTTAACCGCACGCGGCCCCTTGTTGATTGCCCCCAACGCATCAACCAGAACAACCTGCCGATCAATGCGGGCAAAATGGTCGCGAAAAAACGGTTTCACGACCTTGGATTTGTAGGCCTCGAACCGACGTTCCATCTCACGGTGAAGTGTGCCGCGACGGGACGCGCCATCAATTGGGATTGGGGCAAAGGTCAGAACGGGCGACCCTGCAAGATCCCCTGGCAACAAGAAACGACCTGGCGTGCAGCGGTAGTGCCCCTCGTCTCGGGCCTGGCGCAAACTGGTGGTGAATCGTTTCGCCAGATCCTGAGTGACGGTTTCGTCATGCCGGGCATTCGGGTCTACATCCCGCGCGCGCTCCATGAAGCCTTGAGCGCTTGCGCGCCCGTTCATCCAACTCAGCGTATCGTCGGCCCACTGATCATAAGTCTTGTCCATCAGCGCAAGATCCAGCAGCCATTCCCCCGGATAATCGACAATATCCAGATGTATTGTGCGTGGGCCTTGCAGACCACCCAGCAATCCAGAGGGGCGAACCTTGAGCGACAATCGCAATTCGCTCACGGCCCGGGTGCTTTCCGGCCAGCGAGGTTCGGCCGACGTCAGTGCGCCCAAATGGGTTTCATAGTCGAACCGGGGTACAGTGTCGTCAGGCTGCGGTTGCAAATAGGCGGCTTCAATCCGCCCTTCGGCTTGAGCCATCAGACCCGGCATACGACCGCGATCCATCAGATTGGCTACCAGCGACGTGATGAACATGGTCTTTCCCGAGCGCGCCAGCCCGGTCACACCAAGGCGGATCACAGGTTCAAACAACGCCTCGGAAATCGAATCGCCCACCGCTTCAACGCTGCGCGTCACCGTGTCTGCCAGAGAAGAAATGACCAAAAGGGCCTCCTTGAATACTCACCTGTGAACCTATGCAGCGCATGAGCGCATTGCTAGGGGGGAGAAGCCGCGACACCTTCCCCTCTGGCAACAAATCCGCTACCCACAGGCCATGCCCAGAATAGCGCTCAAAGTTGAATATCACGGCAAACCTTTTGCCGGTTGGCAGCGACAGGCCGATCAGCCTTCGGTGCAAGGTGCGATCGAGGACGCGCTGGCCAAGTTAGAGCCGGGTCATCGCACCATTGCCGCTGCCGGTCGCACAGATGCAGGTGTGCACGGTCTGGCTCAAGTGGCCCATTGTGACCTGAAAAAGGACTGGGATCCGTTTCGACTGTCCGAGGCTTTGAACCACCACCTAAAACCTCTGCCAGTGGCCATCGTGGATGCCGCCAAGGTCCCCGAAGACTGGCACGCCCGTTTTTCCGCTGTTGAGCGGCGGTATTTGTTCCGCATTCTGATGCGACGGGCGCCAGCAACACATCTTGCTGGGCTGGTGTGGCGGGTCAATCAGCCACTGGACGCGCGAGCCATGCAAGACGGTGCCAATCATCTGCTTGGCCATCACGACTTTACGACGTTCCGCAGCTCGATCTGCCAAGCGTCCAGCCCGGTCAAAACACTGGACCAGCTTGACATCGAAGAGATCGACACGCCTTGGGGTCCCGAAATCCACTTTCATGTGCGGGCACGATCATTTCTTCACAATCAGGTGCGCAGCTTTGTTGGAACACTGGAACGCGTGGGGGCCGGTTCTTGGGCGCCCGAGGACGTGAAATCCGCTTTGGACGCGGCAGACCGGGCCGCTTGTGGTCCAGTTTGCCCGCCTCAGGGCCTCTATCTTGCCGGTGTCGGCTATCCAGACGACCCTTTTTCCCAAGAACACTAAGGGATCTGCGCCGATCTTCCCTTAGGGCAACCCTTGACCACGGCAGACGATTTGGTGCTTTCTAGGACGCACCCAAAACTGAGGTCTTCATGTTCACTCCTGTCATCACCGGAACCGGCGTTTACACTCCGGAGCAGATCATCACCAACGATGAGCTCGTCGAAACGTTCAACGCTTATGCCGACAAGGTGAACGCCGAGAATGCCGATGCCATCGCCGCGGGTGAGATGGAACCTCTGGAGCATTCCTCAACCGACTTCATCTTCAAGGCATCCGGGATCGAGCAACGATATGTCATAGACAAATCCGGTGTTCTGGACCCAGATGTGATGCATCCCTTGCTTCGGCAGCGCTCGGACGACGAGCCGTCGTTGATGACTGAAATGGCCGTCGACGCCTGCCAAAAGGCGCTCGAGAAAGCTGGGATTGAGGCCAGTGACATTGACCTTGTGATCTGCGCCGCATCGAACCTCGAGCGGGCCTATCCGGCAGTTGCTATCGAAATTCAACAGGCGCTTGGTGCCGGCGGATTTGCCTTTGATATGAACGTCGCCTGTTCATCGGCCACATTCGGCATTCAAGCCGCCGCTGACATGATCCGGTCAGGCTCGGTCGGTAAAGCCATCGTCGTGAACCCGGAAATTTGTTCGGCTCATCTGGAATGGCGTGACCGGGATTGCCACTTTATTTTTGGCGACGTGGCCACCGCGACCGTGATTGAACGCGAAGACGCCGCAAAGGGTGAATATTTTGAAATTCTGTCGACCCGCTGCGCAACACAATTCTCAAATAACATTCGCAATAACAATGGCTTCCTGCGCCGCTCGCGCCCAGACGGCGTTGCAGATCGCCGCGACATGCAGTTCATGCAAAACGGTCGCAAAGTGTTCAAAGAAGTGCTGCCGATGGTGTCAACGCACATCCTTGATCACATGAGCGACAACGGGGTGGCGAACACAGATCTGAAACGCATCTGGCTGCACCAGGCGAACAAGACAATGAATGACTTTATTGGCAAAAAGGTTCTGGGCCGCACGCCTGAGCCAGGCGAACAACCCAATATTTTGCAGGATTATGCCAATACGTCTTCTGCCGGATCGATCATTGCCTTCTCAAAGAACTCGGAAGACTTGCAAAGCGGAGATCACGGTCTGATTTGTTCGTTCGGAGCCGGGTATTCGGTGGGCTCAATCCTGGTACGCAAACACTAAGGCGCCAAACGCACCCTAAAAGTGTGCCGGATCACTCAGGTCGCCGCTAAACACCTCAGCTGACAGACGATCAGATAGATTCTTCTTCGAGATGCAGTTTCATCTCAATCAGAACATGCTGCAACGCGGCTGTTTCTTTCAGCATGCGCTTGGCCTCGTTCATCGTGATGATTCCATCTTCGATCGACTGATTATACTCGGCCATCAGCATGGCAAAGCGCTGGCTCAGCGCGATCACATCCTTGTTCACACCGCCTTCACGATCCGATTCGTTGCGGCGGCTTTCATTGTAAGACAGGCTGATGCCCTTCAATTCTGCCAGTGCCGAGGTCACATGCGGATAGCTGGACGCCTCTTCAAGCGCTGCAACAGCGTCAATTGGCATGAACCGGTCACCGTGTTCTTCGTTGTGGGAATAGTACCGACCCAGCGTTGCCTTGGACTTTCCGGTCAATTCGCACGCGGCTTCAATGCCGACGTCTTTGACCAGAGCCTCAGAATGCTTCTTTAGATAAGAGCCAACACTGGCCATACTCATGTCCCCCAAAAACACAGACCCCCCGAAGGGGAAATCACACAGTCGTTTCCCCTTAAAGGGTTAAGGCCAAAATGTCATTTGTAAAGTGTTCGCGTAATGTCGCGGGCATCCGGATGTCCACTCTCTCGGTTAGGGGCATTCGCATGGGGGCGCCTGGTACGCAGGTTCTGTTTGTCAGGTGTGCTGCCGGAAAAGTACGAGTGTTTTGCTTTCCACCATCCCCAATGAGGCACTGTCTCGGGAAAGCAAGGTTTAGTGATCGGCGGCACCGGAGGGATCGTGTTCGTGATATCTCCGGCCCTGTGCCCGGTGGGAAATGAACCCTCTTGCATCCCCGGTATCCGGCGTCTTATCAGATGCGCATGGCCAAACTGTATTTCCACTACTCAACCATGAATGCCGGCAAATCGACGGTTCTTTTGCAGGCGTCCCACAACTACCGTGAACGCGGCATGGACACCTATCTGCTGACCGCGCGCTTTGACAAACGCGCTGGTGAAGGGCGCATTGCATCGCGCATCGGCATTGGGTCTGACGCAGACACGTTTGATGAGACCAATGACCTGTTCGACAAAATCAAAAACCGTTTGCAACAGGGCGATTTCGCCTGTGCGTTCGTGGACGAAGCCCAGTTCCTGACAGAAGATCAGGTTTGGCAATTGGCCCGTGCCGTGGATGATCTGGGTGTGCCTGTCATGTGCTATGGGTTGCGCGTGGATTTCCGCGGCAAACTCTTCCCCGGATCAGCCGCTCTCTTGGCATTGGCAGATGAAATGCGAGAAGTTCGCACGATCTGTCATTGCGGAAAGAAAGCCACGATGGTGGTTCGACAGGACGAAAGTGGACAAGCCCTCAGCCAGGGCGCACAGGTTCAGATTGGCGGCAACGAAACCTATGTCTCCCTTTGCCGCCGCCATTGGCGCGAAGCGGTGGGGGAAGCTTAAGGCACCAAGTTTGGGAGTGGTCGGCCTGAGTGATGCGCACGAAGGTTTTCAACGGCCATCATACCCATATTGATCCGCACCTCTCGGGCAGCTGTACCCAGATGCGGCAGCAGAGTCACATTCTCAAGGTCCCGCAAGGCCGCTGAAACACTGGGTTCATTTTCATAGACGTCCAACCCGGCCCCTGAGATCTGCCTCTCGTGCAAAGCAGCAATCAGATCGGTTTCATTCACCACATCACCGCGTGAAATGTTGATGAAATGCCCATGCGGCCGCATGGCGGCAAACACGTCAGCGCCGATCAGGTGCCGCGTTTCCGCACCACCGGGGACGGCTGCAACCAACACGTCCACTTGCCCCGCCAATTCTGTCAGCGTCTCAATCTGCTCCGTGTCAAATTCCATATGCTTGGGTGAGCGGTTGAAGAACTTCACGCTCATGCCGAAGCCAAAGTAACATCGCTGAGCGATCGCTTGGCCAATGCGGCCCATCCCGACGATCCCAACAGTTTTGCCCGAAAGATGCATGCCCAGCATCTGGGTTGGATGCCAACCCTGCCACTGCCCAGAGCGCACAAGGCGCTCGCCTTCTCCGGCGCGACGCGCGCTCATTAGCATGAGCATCATCGCAATGTCTGCCGTGGCATCGGTGACCGCACCGGGTGTGTTGCTGACAGTGACACCGGCAGCCGCCGCTGCCTGGGTGTCGATATGATTGTACCCCACCCCAAAGTTTGCCAGCACTTGGCAGCGGGGCTGGCCAACATCCTGAAAAACCTCGCGCTGAAACATATCCCCCAGCGTTGGCAAGACCGCATCATAATCGGTCAGGGCCAAACGCAGCTCTGTGTCGTCGAGCGGCGTATTCAACTGGCGTACAGTAGTCTCGTAGAGGCCCTCAAGCGCGGCGAGGACTTCTTCGGGCAAGGGGCGCGTGATCAGGAGTTTTTTCAATGCATCCGCCCCCCGCTAGGTACCGGTTTGTCCGGGCCGATCAGAACAATCTCACCATCGTCATCCGGCAGTCCGAGAACCAGAATTTCGGACATGAACTTGCCAATTTGGCGGGGTGGAAAGTTGACGACTGCCATAACCTGCTTGCCGATTAACGCCTCAGGCTCATAGTGTTTGGTGATCTGGGCCGAGCTTTTGCGCTCACCCAGCTCATCGCCGAAATCCACCCACAGCTTTATGGCGGGTTTGCGGGCTTCGGGATAAGGCTCTGCACGCGTAACCGTGCCCACGCGAATATCCACTTTCAAAAAGTCGTTAAAATCAATCTCAGCCATCGGCCAACTCCCGCGAGCGGTCCGCAGCTGCGGCCACTGTTTTGCGCATAAGGTCCGGCAGTCCAGTGGCCTCATCCATGAGAACCTCTAGCCCGGCTTGTGTTGTGCCATTCGGGCTGGTTACGTTGACCCGCAATTCAGCCGGAGTTTCCTCCGCTTCCTCGGCCAAGGTCCCTGCCCCGGCCACTGTGGCCTTGGCCAACGCCATGGCGAGGTCTGGTGCAAGCCCTTGCGCCTCTCCGGCGGCGGCAAGCGTTTCAATCATGTGAAAGACATAAGCCGGACCCGATCCACTGACGCCGGTTACGGCATCCATCTGATCCTCAGCCTCAAGCCGGACAACTTGACCAACCGCTGATAACAACGCTTCGGCAAGGTCCAGTTGGGATGCGCCCTGTGTATTGCCAACAATCGCAGTAATGCCCTTGGCGACGGCCGCAGGAGTATTTGGCATGGCGCGGATCACCGGCGTTTGCCCACCCAGAACGTCCTCGTAATGTGCAATTCCGATCCCAGCGGCCACAGACAGGAACAGAGTGTCGCGATTGCCCATAGGTTGGAGGATTGGCAGTGCCTCGGCCATGATTTGGGGTTTAACGGCAACCAGAACAACAGCCGGGGCCTCTGGAAGTGTCTGGTTCACATGCACGCCGGACGCCTTGACCCAATCACTGGGAAACGGGTCCTGCACCCAAACCGACGCGGCAGGCAGTCCTTGCGCCAACCACCCTTGCAACATGGCCGATCCCATCTTGCCGCAACCCAACAATACCAAACCTCGTTTGGCAATCACGTCCAATGTCATGATATCCCCCTCTGTCTTGCCCTTGGGGGAAAGGTTTAAGCCCGACCGTAGGCCTCTGCAATGGCGACCTGCATCGCGTCATCAACGGTGCGATCTCCCCAGACGACCAGTTGCAGAGCGGGGTAAAACCGCTCTGAACTCATCACAGCCGCTTGAATCATCGTATCGATCTGATCCGGGCTTGCCACCTGGCCGCCAGCCAGGACAAGCCCGTAGCGATAAATCATCAATTGTTGTGGCTTCCAGAAGGTGAACGCGCCCGCCCAGCATTGGTCGTTTACTGCGTTCAGTGTCTCATAAAGCTGAAGCAGTTTTTCCTCCGGAGGTTCCATTTCAAAGGAACAGACTAGCCGCAAAGTTTCATCATAGGCGGACCACGCCAAAGTGATGGAATAGGTGCGCCACTGGCCTTCAACCGCCATGGCGATTTGATCATCCGCAATCCTGTCAAAGCTCCAGTCGTGGTATTCCGCGATGTGCTCAACGATGTCGATCGGATGCGCGTCTTCTTCCAGATATGTCTCTGACAGTGCCATGGCCCCACCTCTTTTCTGCTCTTGCGCCGGGGAAATGGCAGCGCCCCTAGCGCTTGGTGCCTGCTCTAGGGAAAGCGACTTTTTGCGCCTTCCTTACTAGATATGGTGGTGCGTAAGGGGCTTTGTGTAAAGCAAAATATTTGTGGATAACGCAATAAGTTGTGGATAGTTCATCCACAGGCACAAGATCACAGCACGTGCTTTGTCGAGAAATCAGGCGCGAATTTTGGGTTCATAGTCCGCTTTTACTGTGCCGTACGCGGGGCGACCTTGGCCCCGGCAGTCAGTCCGGCAGAAGGATAAAGCACGACCTTTTCGCCGTCGTTCAATCCTTCAAGAATTTGCACGTCGATGCCGTTGTTCTGCCCCGGCGAAACGCGGCGCAAGGTGGCGACACCAGCCTCAACCACGAACACGGCCCAATCCCCATTATCCCGGAACAAGGCGCTTGATGGCGCGATCACGATGTCGTTGGCCTCCCAGACAACAATGCGGGTCTCCACTCGGAACCCATGGCCCAGTGTGGCACGGCTTTCTGGTGGGTCCGTGAATTGGATCACGGCATTCACCCGCTGCTCTTCCACGCCCAGCGCCGAGTATTTTGTGTATCCCCAGGGATCGATACGTTCGACTTCGCCGTTCAACGCATCGCCTCCGCCCCAATTGGTGATAAGAACCCGATCACCGGCTTTGACCTTAACTGCGTCGGTCGACAAAAGCTCGACCACAACTTCCAGATCGGTGTCGGTATCCCCAACCTCAAGCACCGGCGCACCGGCAGGCAGGATCGTCTCGCTTTGTTGGATCACCTGCAACACCACGCCCGTAATCGGAGACGGCAGGTCGATGGCCTCGGACGCTGTGGCAGCACGGTTTTGGCCCCCGGTGTCAAAGCTGATGAGGTTCGCACGGGCATTGTTCAGATCGGCAATGCGCATGGAAATCGCGGCCCGGGCAGTGTCCACGATGGCCTCAGACGCACGCATCTTACTGACATTGCGATCTAATGTGGCCTTTGAGACATTTTCCTGTTCATAGAGCTGCCGCGCTCGTTCTAGGTCGGTGCGCGCGAGATCGCGGTCCGCCATCGCTTTGTTGAGGTCAGCTTCGGAGACACGTAGGGCCGCCTCGGCTGCCGCAATGGCCGCCTTGGCCTGCTCGCGTGTCCGGATATCCAATGCGGCTGGGTTGGTTGGCAGCATGCGCGCCACGATGGTCTCACCTTTTGTCACATGATCGCCCGGCTGCAGACCCACGCGCAGCAAATGTCCCGCGATGGGTGTTGAAACGACATAGGGGTCACGCACCCGCGTGCGGGCCTCTTCATCGACGGTCTGCATCATCGCGCCGGTTCGCACCGTGCCAATATCCACCAGCATCGGCTGCGGCCAAAAGGCGGCGGCCAATCCGGCAACGACCAACGCGGCCGCCCCAAGCGTCAGGATTTTCCGAGACTGTTTTTTAGCCATGACACTCACTCTCTTGTCTTCAGGGTCGCCACGAGGTCGACCTTGTCAATATCACGTTTCACCAACCAACCCGACAGGATTGACGCCAGCACGACCGCCAGCGCCGCGGTACCGTAGGCATCGGGCTGAAAGGTGGTGGGAATTTGGTACAAATCGGTGCTGAAACCAGCAGCGATCAGGAAGAACAGGTAATAGCCGATGCCAACACCCAAGGGGATTGCCAGCAAAACCACGATCGCCAGTTCGCCTAGCAAAATGAATGAGGTTTCGCCACGCGTGAACCCGATCACGCGCAGGCTGGCCAAATCACGCGCCTGTTCGCCAAAGGCGATGCGGGCCGCATTGTAGACAATGCCAAATGTGATGATCCCAGCGATCGCCGCCATCACGTAACGCATGGCGCCTGCGCCTGTATCCATCAGCTTTTGCATCGCGGCCCGCGCATCTTCGCGCCGCGTAACCTCGGCCACCGAGGGCGTTTCTTTCAGGGCCTCGTACAGTTCCGGTAGCCGATCACTATCGACACGCAGATAGGCTCCCGACACCCGGCCCCATTCGCCAAGGTCGCGGTTCAATGTATCCATGCGCATATAGGCCGGTGACCCCAAAAGCGTTTCAGAAATCGACGCCACTGGCACTTCTAGGACCGGACGTTTGCCTTCTAGCACTTCGACCATCAATGTTTCACCGGGGCCAATGTCCAGAATATCCGCCAGGGCGCGGGCCAGGACGATACCTGTCTCGGGCATGGCGATATCTGTCATGTCCTTGTTGACGGCCCGATTAAGGCGGGCCTCTCCGACAAGACCCGTGACCCCACCGCGATAAGAGTTCAACCCGTTGCGCAGCACCGCACTCACACCGCGCGTGGCTTCAACTTCGATCACACCGGGCAAATGGGCGAGATCAAACGCGGTCTCTGCGGGCATGGGTTCAAAAAAGCTGACTGAAACGTCCGAGCGATCAATCACGCCAAAGGTCAAGTCCAGCGTTTCGTCAAACCCCGACATCACCGACAATTGTGCCGACGACAGGCCCATGCCAACTGCAATGCCAATGACCGAGCCAAAGATACGTCCCGGATTGCGGAAGATGCGCCGCAACACCATGCGACTGGGTTGGTCCAGCCAATTCTTGAGCCGGTCATTCAGCGCTCCAGACCGAGAGAAATCCATAGGCGCAGGCGGGCGCATTGCGACGGCAGGCGTCAGCCGGAACACACGGCGCAACACGAACAATCCGCCAGCCGAGGCCGACATGACAGACACCCCGACACCCATCACAAAGCTCGAGGCATCCACTCGGAACACCAGAAACGGAAACTTATAGACCGCCTGATAGAGCCCAGCCATGCCCCGCCCGGCCCAAATGCCCAGAACACAGCCCAAAAGCGCACCTGCCACAGCGATCACCAGCACCATCTTGAAATAGTGCCATGCCACTTCCCAGTCAGTGTACCCAAACGCCTTGATCAAGCCGATCTGCTCTCGCTCAGACTGCACCAAACGGGTGATCACGATGTAGAGCAGAAAGGCAGCCACCCCCATAAAGATCGGCGGCACAGCGACAGAAGTTGCCTGAAGACCGCTGATCTCCTCGGAGATAAAGCGGTCGGAAACATGATCATCCCGGGAATAAGCCCCGAGTGATCCGTACCGGTCCAACAATCGGTCTATGGCCGCCAGAACCGGTTCGGCGCGTGCGTCACGTTCTAACGAGACCAAAGCCTCGTTAAAGGCGCCTTCGACGTCATAGGCCGCGGCAAGCGCCTCTTCGTTCATCCACAACACGGCAAACCGCGCATCATCAGGCACAAACTCGCCCGGGGCGGTGGTGAACAGGAACTCTGGCGCCATTGCAAAGCCGACAATGCGAAAGTCGCGCAAGGATCCGTGCATGGTCGCGCTCAGATAATCGCCCAGTTGCAGATCATGTGCCTCGGCAAAGGTTTGCAGCACGATGACTTCTTCGGTGCGCCCCGGCGTGAGCATACGCCCATCACTCAGATAGATTTCGTTCAGCTTGGGCGCACGATGCGCGGGCAGTGACAGAGCTGTGGCGCGCACCGGCAAGGCCTGCCCAGCGATGTCAACAAGCGCGCCGCCCTGCACACGGCCCTCAACCGCGGCAACACCCGGTATTTCGGCAATTCTGTCCAGCATACCCAAAGGTGCCCGCGTCACCGGGGCAAAGATATCCGCCAAGCGGTAGCGTTCATAATAGGTTTCACGAGTCTCGATGAGTGAGGACAACATGCCCGACATCATGACCAAAAGCATCACGCCGACTGCCACGACCAAGGCAATGGCCGTGGCCTGCCCCTTGATCCGCCAAAGATCGCGCATGAGCTTATGATTGAGAGCCGTCATTGTCTTACCACTGAATCTCATCGGGGCTTAGGCGAGTGTCATTGGTTTCGACCCGGCGAATGGCGCCGTCGGCGAAATGGATGACCCGATGCGCCATAGCGGCCGTGGCCGCGGCATGGGTCACGATCATCACGGTTGCCCCAAGTTTGGCATTCACATCATTCAACACATGCAATACCGCGCGACCCGTCTTAGAATCCAATGCCCCCGTCGGTTCGTCGCAAAACAACACCGTAGGGTTTTTGGCAATGGCCCGTGCGATGGCAACGCGCTGTTGCTCACCGCCCGACATCTGTGCCGGAAAATGGTCCATCCGTTCACCAAGGCCGACCAGCCGCAGCGCCTCGTCCACGTCCATCGGATCATCTGCAATCTCGGTCACCAGTTCGACATTTTCCCGCGCGGTGAGCGACGGCATGAGGTTGTAGAACTGAAAAACAAACCCGACATGGTCGCGCCGGTACCGGGTCAGATCACGGTCCGACATGGCGGTCAGATCCTGGTCTTCGAACATGGCCTTGCCGTCCGTGGCCCGATCCAAGCCGCCGATGATGTTCAAAAGGGTGGATTTTCCTGACCCTGACGGCCCCAGCAGAACAACGATCTCACCACGTGGAATGTCCAAATCGACACCCCGCAGCGCATGCACGGCGGCTTCACCCTCACCGTAAACCTTGGTTACGCCCCGCGTTTCAAAAGTGTTCTTGATGTCTTTTGACATGATGCCCCTCGCCTGTCCCAAAGCGCCCGAAATTCGGGCACGGGGGCAGCAAGTCGATGAGACAGGCGGGGACATTTCCCCTCGCACCAAACGGCGCGCACCCCCGGATATGTCCGTCAGGTGGATAAGGGCGCCAGAGCGCCCCGATCACTTACTTTGCTTCAAGGGCATCCAAACGTGCCTTTAGCGCCTCGTTTTCTTCGCGCGCTTTTTGCGCCATGGCACGCACCGCGTCGAATTCTTCGCGCGTGACGAAATCGCGGTCCGCAAGCCAGCGGTCCATCATCGACTTCAGCGCGTTGTCCGCCTCGTCCTTGGCGCCCTGCGCCACGCCCATCGCGTTAGTCATCAGTTGCGAAATGTCGTCCATAATCTTGTTGCGAGTCTGCATGTGAGTCTCCAGCGTCTATCCGCCCTCTATATGGGGTGCATTCTGCCGGTGCACAATGGTTGACTTCGCCGCGTCCTCGTGGCCAACAAGAACCATGCGAGCGATGATCCCCTTTCCCGAAATGTCACCCGAGATCTTCTCGGTTTCTGTGTTTGGCTTTGAATTGGCCCTGCGTTGGTATGCGCTGGCCTATATCGTCGGCATTCTCATTGGCTGGCGTATCGTGGTCGCAGCGCTAAAGCGACCGACACTTTGGGGATCGAACGGCGCCCCCATGACCCCGCGCCAATGCGAAGACCTTCTGACGTGGGTCATTGTCGGGGTAATCTTTGGGGGGCGTATCGGATATGTTTTGTTTTATCAGCCGGGCGAATACCTCTCACGCCCCGGCGACATCCTGAAAATCTGGCAAGGCGGAATGTCATTTCACGGTGGTCTGATCGGCGTCATCGTGGCGGCATGGTTGGTCGCCCGCAAAGAGAACCTGCCGAAACTGCGAACCGCGGATGCAATGGCACTGGGAATCTGGCCCGGGCTACTACTGGGGCGGATTGCGAATTTCATCAATGCCGAGCTTTGGGGGCGACAGACCGACCTGCCATGGGGCGTGGTGTTTCCGGGTTACAACGCCCAAAACTGTGGACAGGCTGCCGCTGAGTTCTGCGCCCGTCACCCTTCGCAACTCTATGAGGCGCTGCTGGAAGGCGTGGTTCTGGGCGGCGTCTTGCTTTGGGCGGCTTGGAAACGCGACGCACTGAAGTTCCCGGGCCGTTCCGCCGGCATTTTCTTTGCCGGCTATGGTCTGGCCCGCTTTGTGGTTGAGTTTGTTCGCCAGCCAGACGCCCAGTTTGTGACCGAAGGCAACCCGCTGGGCCTTGCATGGCATGTCAGCGGATATGGCTTGACGATGGGGCAGCTGTTGTCGCTGCCGATGATTGTCGCCGGTGCTTGGCTGATCTCGAGGTCACGCCGTGTCTGACCTTGCAACGCATTTGATGGCGCGGATCACTTCGCAGGGGCCGCTGACGATTGCCGACTACATGGCCGAATGTCTGCTGCACCCTGAGTTTGGCTATTACACCACACGCGATCCGCTCGGGGCAGAGGGAGACTTCACGACAGCGCCGGAAATCTCGCAGATGTTCGGAGAAATGCTGGGGCTGTCGCTGGCACAGTGTTGGATGGATCAAGGCGCGCCCACACAGTTTGTGCTGGCCGAGGCTGGCCCCGGTCGCGGCACACTCATGGCAGATGTCTTGCGCGTTGTGCGCGCTGTTCCTGGTTTTGCCGAGGCGGCAGAGGTGCATCTGATTGAAGCCTCTCCAACGCTGCGTAAAAAGCAGCAAGAGAAGCTTGGCGCTGACGTGACATGGCATGACAGCGTTGCGACTCTCCCACGTGATCTGCCCCTCTTCTTCCTCGCGAACGAGTTTTTTGATGCCCTGCCCATTCGTCAGTTTCAACGCGATGGCGATGGATGGCGGGAACGTCTTGTGGGGCTGAAGGCTTCGGCTCTCACCCCGGGTTTAGGGGATCGGGTGGACGTGCCCAGCCTGCGCGCACGGCTGGAAGACACACAAGACGGTGACATCGTCGAAATCTGCCCGTCAGCCGAACCTATCATCACTGAGGTGGGCCAGAGAATCGATGCCAACGGCGGTGCAGCCCTGATCATCGACTACGGTGACTGGCGCTCTCAGGGGGATACGCTGCAGGCCCTTAAAGCCCACCAGTTTGTCGATCCCTTCACGGCCCCCGGCAGCGCCGATCTGACCGCACATGTGGATTTCGAAGCCTTGGCGCAGGCTACCCCATCCGGCCACAGCCGATTGACCCCTCAGGGCGTTTTCCTCGAGCGTCTTGGGATCACCCACCGCGCACAAGGGCTGGCACAGACCCTGTCCGGCGATCGACTCAACGCGCATATCGCCGCGCATCGCCGCTTGACGCACCCCGAGGAAATGGGAAACCTGTTCAAAGTGCTTGCGCTGTTTCCCACGGACGGCGCGCCCCCACCCGGATGCGAAACATGACGCTTGAAATTCTGACCTCGGACAGTCTCACTCCGTTCCGCCACGGCTTCTTCACTCGTAAAGGCGGCGCCTCATCCGGCGTGTTTGAAGGGCTAAACTGCGGCCAAGGGTCGTCAGATCAAAGTGAGATTGTCGAGATCAATCGCAGGCGTGTTGCCGATGCGATGGATGCACCGGTTGAGCAGCTTGTGACTGTGCATCAGGTTCATTCTCCTGATGTTGTCGTTGTTGAGGAACCATTCACCGGGTCCCGCCCCCGTGCCGATGGCATCGTGACCCGAACGCCGGGGCTGGTGCTGGCCATTCTGACCGCAGATTGCCAGCCGGTTTTGTTCGCCGATTCCCGTGCGGGCGTCGTGGGTGCGGCCCATGCGGGCTGGCGCGGTGCGTTGGACGGCGTACTGGAGGCAACGGTTGAGGCCATGGAAGACCTTGGCGCCAAACGTGACAACATCACTGCGGTCATCGGCCCGTCAATCAGCCAAAGCGCATATGAAGTCGGGCCCGAGTTCCTTGACGACTTTCTGCAGGAAGACGCCGAGAACAGCCGCTTTTTCGCCGGTGGCGAGGGCGATCGCATGATGTTCGACCTGCCCTCATATGGTTTGCATCGCTTGCGAAAGGCCGGTGTCGGAGACGCCACGTGGATTCGCCACTGCACCTATGGTGACCCCGAGCGGTTTTATTCCTATCGCCGCGCCACCCACGCGAAGGAGGCCGACTATGGCCGCCTGATTTCAACCATCCGCCTGTGACACTCAGCCTGCCCCAATCCGATCAAACTGCCCTAAAATCATCCGCGTATTTTCCCTAAATCTGACTATTCCTGCCCCATCTCTGCCCCAATTCGAGGCGAAATTGGTTTCGAGGCAAGAAACAAAGTGTTCACGAAAAGCGGACACGAAATCAGGAGAATACGAAATGTCGAGCAACAAGCGTTTCATCAAATCGATCACCGCCACCGCCAAGAGCGACACCCCCGCCATGCCGTGGGCCCGTGGCCAGCGCCGCGCAGCGTTTATCGCCAAGCGCAATGCCCAAGTGGTTGAGAAAAAAGCGGCTTAACCCCGCCCGATATCCACGACAACGAAGCCGCGCCGGAACAACCGGCGCGGCTTCGTTGATTTTGAATTCCGAATATGGCTTAGGCGTCGCGGCTTAACCGCTCTTCAAGTACATCAAAGGGCACACCCGGTTCGTCCTTGGCGCCCCGAATGACCAGCGAGGTTTTGACGCTGGCAACGTTGTCGGCCTTTAACAGTTCCTCGGTCAGGAATGTCTGGAATGTCGACAGATCAGGTGCCACGCATTTCAGGATAAAATCCACCTCGCCGTTCAGCATGTGGCATTCACGAACCAACGACCAATTGCGGCAGCGCTCTTCGAAGGCCGACAAATCAGCTTCGGCCTGACTGACCAGCCCGACCATGGCAAAAACCTGCACCTCGAACCCAAGCTCGCGTGCATCTACATCTGCGTGATACCCGCGAATGAACCCAGCCTCTTCGAGCGTCCGCACACGCCGTAGGCACGGTGGCGCGGAAATCCCGACCCGCTTGGCCAGCTCCACATTGGTCATGCGACCATCTGCCTGAAGTTCTGCGAGAATCTTGCGATCAATGGGATCAAGCCGCGTTCCGGGCATGGTATGTCTTTCCTATTGGAATTTGCGGTTCTTATATCATCACCCGTCGCACGCGCAATAATATTTCACGTTAGCGCAAGATCATTTTCCGACAATTTCCGGAGACACCCCAATTGCGTGGATTCCATCATGTGAAGTATGTGGGGTTTTCCCCGCCGCGTGGGATGGCTATATCCCCTATCTGACTCGCTCATGTAATACGGAAGGCGTCCCAATGGCCGACACAAAGCACACCAAGGTTCTGATCATCGGTTCTGGCCCTGCAGGCTATACTGCGGGCGTCTATGCCAGCCGTGCCATGCTAGAGCCTATTCTGGTTCAGGGGATTGAACCAGGTGGCCAGCTGACCACAACCACCGAGGTCGAAAACTGGCCCGGCGACACCGAGGTGCAAGGTCCCGACTTGATGGTGCGCATGGAAGCCCATGCCAAGGCGATGGGCTGCGAGATTATTGGTGACATCATTAACAATCTCGACATGTCCAAACATCCCTTTACGGCCACCGGAGACAGCGGAACGGTTTACACTGCAGATGCCGTGATCCTTGCCACCGGCGCACGCGCCAAATGGCTGGGCATGGAAAGCGAAGAGAAATTTAAGGGCTTTGGTGTCTCTGCCTGTGCAACCTGCGACGGCTTCTTTTATCGCGGACAGGAAATCGTGGTGATCGGCGGCGGCAACACCGCGGTCGAAGAGGCGCTGTTCCTGACTAATTTTGCCTCCAAGGTCACATTGATCCACCGCCGCGATGAATTGCGTGCAGAAAAGATTCTGCAGGAACGCTTGCTGAAGCACCCAAAAATTGAGCCAATGTGGTTCAACACGCTGGAAGAAGTCTATGGCACCGACACCCCGCTTGGAGTTGAGGGTGTGAAAGTGAAGAATGTCAAAACCGGTGAGATCACAGACATCCCCTGCAAAGGTGTTTTTGTCGCCATTGGCCACGCACCTGCCAACGAGTTGGTGAAAGACACGCTTGAGATGCACAATGGCGGCTATGTCGCGGTCAAGCCCGGCACAACCGAAACCTCGGTGCCTGGCATCTTTGCCGCGGGTGATCTAACAGATCACAAATATCGTCAGGCCGTCACTTCGGCTGGCATGGGCTGTATGGCGGCGCTGGACGCAGAACGTTTTCTTGCGGAACAGGTCTGATCCACTCCTGACATGACACAGATGTGTCAGGGCGCACACAAGCTGCGCCTTGACCCGCTGAACGCTGCCGCGCAGTCTGCCACAAAAGGAAAGCATGATGGCGCGAGCGGAAAGTAAACTCTGGCAAGGGAACTGGCGTACTAAGGCCCGCATTGTTTCGGGCCTGATCCTGTTTTTTTATGTATTCTTCCATCTTATCAGCGTTGGCATGGGTCTGTTTTCGCTCGGCGCTATGGAAATCTCACAAGGCATCCTCAGCCTGATTACCAAAAACCCGGTCGGCACAATTCTGCTTTACGGTGCTCTGCTCACGCACCTTGGCCTCGCGCTTTATCGTCTGGCGCGTCGTCGCACCCTGCGTATGCCGATGAGCGAAGCTTCGCAGATCATTCTCGGTATCAGCATACCGTTCTTGCTGATGGTGCATTTCGTACACACGCAAATCGCCGAAAGACAATTCGGTATCAACGTCGAGATGGGCTATATCGCCGGGCTGATCTGGGACACCACAAGTGGATGGCAGCAGGGTATACTCGTGCTGGTCGTTTGGATCCACGGCTGCATCGGCCTGCACTTCTGGCTGCGCGTTACGGACCTTTGGAAGCGATTGCAGCCCCTGCTGATTGCCTTGGCGGCCCTGATGCCGGCCTTTGCACTGGCCGGTTTCTTGGTGCAGGGGCGAACACAATCCGAGCGTTTGTTTCGCTCGGATGAGGGGCCTGCGCTGGCAGCCAGCTACAATTTTCCTTCGGCAGAAACCTTTGGAGCCCTGAATCAAATCACCGATTCCGGACTGACAATCTTTGCCGGATTGCTGGCCCTCACCGCCGCCGTCTTCATTGCCCGCAGACTTACCGGCCATCGCCATGCCCTGCGCATCCAGTACATTGATGGACCGGAAATTCAGGGGCAACGCGGCATGACATTGTTGGAAATGTCTCGCGCCTCCGGCGTGCCACACATGTCGCTTTGCGGCGGCCGGGGTCGCTGCACAACCTGCCGGGTGGTCATTGAAGAAGGCGCCGATTTGCTACACCCGCCCAGCCCTCAGGAAGAGTCCAGCCTGCGCGCTGTGAATGCCCCACCCAATGCGCGACTGGCCTGTCAAATCCGCCCCACGAACCCGGCCACGGTTCTGCGTGTTTTCCGGGCTGACGGGCAGCGCGCCCGGGCGCACGAAAGCCTAGGCCAAGAACGTCGCCTCGCCATTCTATTTCTGGATATGCGCGGTTTTACGGCGCGGACAACAGGGCAGCTCCCTTATGACGTGGTTTTCCTGCTCAATCGGTTTTTTGATGCGATCGTGCCTTCGATCACCGGCGTCGGTGGCACAGTCGACAAGTATTTGGGTGACGGACTGTTGGCCCTGTTCGAACTTGATACCGAAGAAGAGTCAGCCAATGCCGCGTTGCAGGCAGCAGCAGGAATCAGCTCAGCGCTTGAGATTTTCAACAAGTCCCTGGATGCCGAAGGATCTGACAACGTGCGCATCGGTATCGGTCTGCACCTTGGCGATCTGGTTTTGGGTGAGATTGGCGCCGCAGAGAACGCGCCACGCACCATCATTGGCGACACGGTCAATGCCGCCAGTCGATTAGAGAGCGAAACCAAGGTTTTGGGTGTGGAACTCTTAGTCTCCGAAAGCCTGCTTGAGGCTGCAAATGCGCCGCTGGATGGGCTGAGGCTGTTGCCTTTGCGGCTGAGAGGCGTGGCCCACACGGTGAACGCGCTCGCGGTTCCGCAAGGCAGCACATTGCCGCAAATTCTGAAGAAAGCGGCGCAGGATCTAGAGAACGCCTAGTCTCCCGTCGCAACGTGAACGCCACGTTGCAGCGCAGCAACGGTTGCAGTTTTCCGCCGCACAAGGCGATTTCCGCTTTCCCAACGTCTTTGATTATGCGATGCGTTCATTCGTGAACACATTTTGAGTCGTACCGCATGCCCGCCACTTTGGCAAAACCTGTTTCCGACGAGGAAGACCTGCTCTTCCGCCTCCTGCGCCAGCTTGATGCTGCGCCGGGTGCCTCGCAGCGGTCGACGGCAACTGCCTTGGGCATCTCGTTGGGACGATTGAATGCACAGTTGCGGGCAAATGTTGACGCTGGCCTCATCACGATCAGCGATCGATCAGGCCCGGATAAGCGCCAGCGCTTTGCCTATACGCTGACATCACGTGGCGCGACGGAAAAGACGCGCCTCACAGACAAATTCCTTGCCCGCAAGCTCGCTGAATACAACGCGTTGCATGCGGAGCTGACCGGCACCGCCAGCGGGCTTGCCCCGCTCAAACACAGGACCCATCCAATGCAAAACAATTTGACCCCAATTCCAGAGCTATTTGTCTCTTACGAAAGCGCGCAAAAACTCAAGTTCGAAGCCGCAGACCTGACCAGCCACGATCTGACACCACGTCAGATCTGCGATCTGGAACTCTTGATGAATGGTGGTTTTAACCCGCTCAAAGGCTTTTTGACCGAAGAAGACTATACCAATGTTGTCGACAACATGCGGTTGGCGGACGGAACACTATGGCCCATGCCCATCACGCTGGATGTCAGCGAAGACTTTGCTCAGACCATCGAATTGGGTCAGGACATTGCGCTGCGTGACCAAGAGGGCGTGATCCTCGCCACCATGACCGTGACCGACCGCTGGGAGCCGAACAAAGCGCATGAGGCCGAAATGGTCTTTGGCGCTGATGACGACGCGCACCCCGCCGTGAACTATCTGCACAATCAAGCCGGCAAAATCTATCTCGGCGGTCCGGTTGTCGGCATCCAACAACCTGTTCACTATGACTTCCGCGGACGTCGCGACACGCCCAACGAAATGCGCTCATACTTCCGCAAGCTGGGCTGGCGCAAAGTGGTGGCCTTTCAAACCCGCAACCCTTTGCACCGTGCGCACCAGGAATTGACCTTCCGCGCCGCGAAAGAGGCTCAGGCCAACCTGCTGATCCACCCCGTTGTGGGCATGACCAAACCCGGTGATGTGGATCACTTTACCCGCGTGCGCTGCTACGAGGCGGTTCTCGACAAGTACCCCCAGTCAACAACGTCCATGTCTTTGCTGAATCTGGCGATGCGCATGGCTGGCCCCCGCGAGGCGGTCTGGCACGGCCTGATCCGCGCCAACCATGGCTGCACCCACTTTATCGTTGGTCGCGATCACGCAGGCCCCGGCAAAAACTCGGCTGGTGAAGACTTTTACGGCCCCTACGATGCGCAGGATCTGTTCCGCGAGCATCAGGCCGAAATGGGCATCGAAATGGTCGATTTCAAACATATGGTCTGGGTGCAGGAACGCGCGCAATACGAGCCGATGGACGAGATCAAGGACAAGGATGACGTCACCATCCTGAACATCTCGGGCACCGAACTGCGCCGCCGTCTGGCCGAAGGTCTGGAAATCCCCGAGTGGTTCTCGTTCCCCGAAGTGGTCAAGGAACTGCGTAAGACCAAGCCGCCGCGTTCAAAGCAAGGCTTTACCGTGTTCTTCACCGGCTTCTCTGGGTCGGGCAAGTCCACCATCGCCAACGCTTTGATGGTCAAGCTGATGGAGATGGGCGGTCGCCCGGTGACATTGCTGGATGGGGACATCGTTCGTAAGAACTTGTCGAGCGAGCTGGGCTTTTCGAAAGAGCACCGCGATCTCAACATTCGCCGCATCGGTTATGTGGCCTCTGAGATCACTAAGAACGGCGGTATCGCCATCTGTGCGCCAATTGCGCCCTATGCAACGACCCGCCGTGCC
The DNA here is from genome assembly GCF_947498095.1 of uncultured Shimia sp. Lineage (GTDB taxonomy): Bacteria > Pseudomonadota > Alphaproteobacteria > Rhodobacterales > Rhodobacteraceae > Shimia. The sequence continues at coordinate 115,182 of NZ_CANMJE010000005.1, forward strand.
GTTCGCGAAGACATTGAGCAATTTGGTGCCTTCATTGAAGTCCACGTTGCGACTTCAATCGAAGAGTGCGAGCGCCGCGATCGCAAAGGCCTTTATAAGTTGGCCCGCGAAGGTAAAATCAAAGAGTTTACTGGCATTTCAGACCCTTATGATGTGCCTGCCGATCCAGAGCTGCGGGTTGAAACCGAAAATGTCGAAGTCGACAACTGCGCGCATCAGGTCATCCTGAAGCTCGAGAGCATGGGGCTTATCGCTGGGTAATGCGCTCAGAAAACCAAACAAAAAGGCCGCTCAATCGGGCGGCCTTTTTCGTTCTGTTACGATCAGTTCAACGCAAGGTCAGTGAACGGTCACAGGGTCAAAATCATGTTCGCGGGCAAGAATAAACGCCAACGTGCGTTCTTTGACCAACGCAAGCCGCTCACCGTCTGCACGATGGACAGCATAGAGCGTTTTGGTGCCTTCAACCTGATCCTGTACGTCTTGCGGCAGATCCGAGACTGCGACCTCACGCACATAGACGATGCGGTTTTCCGTTTCAGGACCGAAATCATAGGGTGCATGCATCTCTTATCCTTTCTTTATCTCAATCGTTTGCACGACCGTTTCAGGCCGCGAGCGCGTCAGGTCGACATGCAACAGGCCATTTTCCATAACCGCCTCACCGACATCGACTCCATCTGCCAGAACAAAGGAGCGCTGAAACTGGCGCGCCGCGATTCCACGGTGCAAAAAGATCCGGTCGGCACTGTCATCTTGCTGACGGCCTCGGATCACCAGCTGGCGGTCTTCAACGGTGATCGACAGGTCTTCTTCGCGAAATCCGGCCACGGCCAAAGTAATGCGATAAGAATGGTCAGAGGTTTGTTCGATATTGAATGGGGGATACCCTTCGTTGCCCGATTTCGCGGTGCGTTCCAGAAGGCGTTCCAGTTGCTCAAAGCCCAGCATATGCGGGTAAGAGCCCAAAGTCAGTTTTGTCATCGACACGTCCTTGGCTTAAGCGACAGTCCATTTGTGGGCCCCGTTCTGGCGACCCGCTCATTTAGGAATATGGGAAAGACCTTGTCCGAGTGCAAGAGCTTTGCATGACGCGTCGCGACTCGCTATCTTTGAAGAAAGAGTCGTTAAGGAACAAAGCCAAAATGAATGCCCCACGCGACCTGTCGATGAAGACCGATGAAGTTCTGCGGGTAGAGCTTGAAGTTTTCAAGCAAGAACACCGTGATCTCGACGACGCGATCCGCGCGTTAGTCGAGCGCGCAACAGGTGATCAATTGACGATTCAGCGCCTAAAAAAGCAAAAGCTTCGCCTCAAGGACATGATCGCCCTGATCGAAGACCGCCTGACCCCGGATATCATCGCCTGAGCACGGCATTCCCCTGAAAAACAAAGCCACCGCGCCGCATTGCGGAAATTTTGCAATGCTCTATAAACCGGGCTTCAGTTCTGGCAGAGGCAAACATGACAGACATAAAAGTTGGCATCATTATGGGCAGTCAGTCTGACTGGCCCACCATGAAACTGGCAGCGGATATCCTGGACGAACTGGGCATTGCCTATGAGTCTAAGATCGTGTCGGCGCATCGTACGCCTGACCGCCTCTGGACTTACGGCAAGGAGGCCGCAGGGCGCGGTTTACAGGTGATCATTGCTGGCGCAGGCGGTTCCGCACATCTGCCCGGCATGATGGCCTCAAAAACCCGCATCCCCGTCGTTGGCGTACCGGTCCAAACGCGCGCCTTGTCGGGTGTTGATAGCCTCTATTCCATCGTGCAGATGCCCAAGGGCTTTCCTGTTGCCACAATGGCCATTGGTGCAGCCGGGGCTTCCAACGCTGGCCTGATGGCAGCAGGCATTCTTGCGTTGCAGGACCCTGACCTTGCAGAGCGGTTGGATGCCTGGCGCGATACCCTGTCTGCTTCAATCCCGGATGAGCCCCAAGATGACTGATATGCTTGCTCCCGGCGCGACGATTGGCATTCTGGGCGGCGGCCAATTGGGTCGCATGCTCTCGGTTGCGGCCTCGCGCATTGGCTATGTGACGCACATCTTTGAGCCCGGTGCCAATCCACCCGCCGGACAGGTCGCAGATCGCGTTACAACCGCGTCCTATGATGACGAGGCCGCGCTAAAGGCTTTTGCCGCGACAGTGGATGTCATCACCTACGAATTTGAGAACATTCCGACATCCGCGCTCGACATCCTCGAAGCGCATCGCCCAATCCGTCCCGGCCGCGAAGCCTTGCGGGTCAGCCAAGACCGTTTGGTCGAAAAAGAGTTTCTGCAAGGCCTGGGTCTGAAAACGGCCCCCTTTGCCGACATAAAAAATCGCGATGATCTGGCGGCGGCAGTTGAAACCATCGGCACGCCTTCGATCCTCAAGACCCGGCGTTTTGGCTATGACGGCAAAGGCCAGTCGCGCTTGAAGTCATCTGACGACATCGACACCGCGATGGCCGATATGTCGGGAGCTCCTGCCATTCTCGAAGGGTTCATCGACTTCACCCACGAGGTGTCGGTCATTGCGGCACGCGGCCTGACCGGCGAAGTCGCCTGTTTTGACCCCGGTGAAAACATCCACCGCGACGGCATCCTGCACACAACCACGGTGCCTGCGACCCTGACCGCAGCCCAACGTATGGACGCCGTTTTGCTGGCCGCCCGCATTCTGAACGAACTGGATTACGTCGGTGTCCTCGGCGTCGAACTGTTCGTGACCCCGCAAGGATTGATCGTGAACGAGATTGCCCCGCGTGTGCACAACTCGGGTCACTGGACGCAAAATGGCTGTGCCATCGACCAGTTCGAACAGCATATCCGCGCCGTAACCGGCCTGCCCCTTGGCGACGGCAAACGCCAGAATGATGTCGTGATGGAGAACCTGATCGGCGCCGATATGGACCGCGTGCCGGACATCCTGAGCGAACCCGCTAGCGCCTTGCACCTTTACGGCAAGGCCGAGGTTAAACCGGGCCGCAAAATGGGCCACGTGAACCGCATCCAGCTCAAAACCGTCTGAGCCTTCATTTGGCAAAAAATTCCCTCGGGGGCGAAGTGCCCCTAGGGGCAAGATGGGGCACAAAGCCCCCTAACGCGCTACTGTGCTGCCAAAAAGCGCGCGGCAACCTCACCAGCCATGTGACTGATCCGGCCGCCACAAATCGTGGCGCCGATGCGACCGGTTTCAGGCTCCATGACCACAAGATCAGCTCGCAGACCCGGCACCAATTGCCCCCGATCACCCAATCCCAGAATGCGTGCAGGAGTTTCCGAAACCAGCTTCCAGGCCCCGGCAAAATCAAGCACGCCCTCTGCCACGAGCCGCATCATCGCCTGCCGAATGGCCGGATAGTGGTAGTCAGACGCCAACGCATCGCCAACTCCTGCCTGCAACAACTCTGCCGCACTGACATTGCCGGAATGCGATCCGCCCCGCACAACGTTCGGCGCGCCCAGAACGACCGGATCACCCGCCTCATGGGCCGCCTGTGCTGCAGCTTTCGTTTCCGGAAACTCGGACATCTTCACGCCAATGCTGCGCCATGCGAGGCGGGCTTCGGCTGTTCGATCATCATGGCTGCCCAACAAGACGCGCTTGGCCGCCAAACGTGTGGCTAGCTTTGAGACGGCCTCGGGCACTTCATCAGACCGGCGGTGCAAGTCTTGCAGGAAGGCTAAATGCGCATCGGGACTGCGACCACTTTTAAGTGCCTGTCCTGTCAGACGCGGCGGTCGCTTGCCCTTGGAAAGGGCATCATGCGGCACATGATCGTTGAACACCACAACCCGAGCCCCGCTCTCAGCGACCAGCGCTTCAAAGCGGTCGTAGTCGTCCAAAAGATGGGTCTCAAACCGCAGCTGTAAATGCATGTCTGTCAGCAAGGACGCTCGCGCCTCGGCTAGCGCCATACAAAACCGCTCGGCAAAGTCCCGGCCACGCATGCCGCCTTCCCAACTGAAGAATTGCGCCAGCATGGCGGTCGTGATGCCATTGGCCGCCAGTTCGGCATCCACCGACATCAGCCCCTGCCCCAAGTCACGCATCACCCCTCGCCTTGGGGCGATATGGCGCTCAAAGCCATCACCATGCATGTCGATGATGCCGGGCAAAACGCGATATCCTGACAAATCCACCACAGGCCCACCAGATTGCTCTGCGATCACGCCACCAACCAGCGACACAGGCCGCTGGTCGAATCCCTCGGGGTATAGAACCTCAGCGCCCTTCAGTTTCAACGTCTGTCTCGCCGAATTTCACAATGTCAGAAAAGCTCATTTTTCCGTGGAAGTGGCCGTGCCGCAAAAAGTAAAGCGACTCGGCGATGACTTCGGGATTGTTCATCATAAAAGTATGCGTCACCGGTCGCACCAGATGATCCCGCATGCCCTGAGCTTTGGTCGAATTCACCGAGACCTTACCGTCATCATCTCCATCGATCAGGGCTGAATAAAACGGATTAAGTGACCGGTTTCCGGCAATGACGCCCAGCTCGAAATCAACAGGTGGCAAATGAGATGGCAACCCATCGGTACCCAACTGCGATCCAGCCGGACCGTTGATCCACTCAAAAGCCTCGATTTCACCCAGAACATCCACCAGTTCACTGCCCTGATTGGGTGGCCCAAGCATTACAACACGACCCATGTTGTCAGGTTTGTTGTCCCCCAACCAGGCGCGCAAGAGGATGCCACCCATCGAATGCGTGATGAAGTGTACTGTCTGATCTCCACAAGATTCGATCGCTTCAGGTAATGTGGGATCAATCAGTTCTTCAACTGATTCCTTGGTCGACGCGTATCCGGGGCGTACAACATCAAAGCCTTCGTTCTCCAACGCGGCTTCCATCAAAACAAAGGATTGTTCTGTTCGGGCCAGACCATGAAGCAGCACAACGCAATCAGCCAAAGCCGGTAGGGGAAAAATCAAAAGGGCTACAGTCAGTAGGCGCATGCCGTGCACATAAGTTGGATTGAGCCATGTGAAAAGAGGTCACCTCTCCACGTCACTTGGCATCGGCTTGTTCTCGCAAGGCAATCTTGCCAGTCACAGCGTCTTTTAAGGGCAAAATTGTTCTACCTGTCAACACCGATGAATCTAGAGGCCCAAACGCTCCACTTTTGTTATGACATGAAGGGCTCTGCATAGTTTAGGGTTTGCTCGGACGGTGGCTGTGTCCCCTCTGGTAGGTATAAGCCCGTATGCTCTACAGGGAATGGCGATGTAAGCGCACCGGTTTGCTCAAACACAAACCCAAAACGGCTGTAATAGTGGCGGTCTCCCAAAACCACGACGGGCGCATTGGCATAGTCCAACGCCATCTGGCATAGCACGCTGCCGATGCCTTTGCCTTGTTGCTTTGGGTCGGCGCAGAGTGGCGCCAATGCCAGCCAGCCCTTGGGGGCCTGCAGACGGGACAGGGCAACGTGGCCAAGGATCTTCTTGCGCGATTCCGCCACAAGTTCGAGGGCCATGTCCCCAGTCTCACGCAAGGCTTGCACCAGATCAGCCTCATCCGGCTGACCAAAGGCGCGTGTGAGCAGATCGCGCACGGCGCGGCCGTCAGAGTTCGTATATCCACGGATGATCATGGCGCGACCTTAGGTTTCGCAGACCGCGCCGACAAGTCAGGTTTTGCGCAAGGATATGACCACTCCGGCGATGACCAACGTGGCAGCCAAGGCAAATCGCAGTGTCAAAGCTTCGTTCAGGAAGACCATGCCCCCAGCCAGAGCAATAACCGGCACGCTGAGTTGCGCCACTGCAGCCCGGCTGGCGCCCAGCTCTGGCAGGATGCGATACCAGAGAGCGTATCCCAATCCAGACGTGACCACACCCGACAGAATAGCCAAGGAAGCGCCATAGGCAGGTACCGAGAGATCGCCGGACACGGCGGTCAACACGAGACCAACAGGAGCCGCCAAAATGAAGTTCATCGCCGTGGCCTGCAGCGGGTCTTTTGCGCCGCGCCCCAACAGTGAGTAGATCCCCCACCCGACACCGGCAAATGCCATTGCCAGCACGTGCAAACCCGAGGCCGTCGTGCCATCGACTGGCCACAACAGCCAGGCCAGCCCCCCCATCGCTAGGACCGCTCCGATCCAACGTGTAACGGGCATCGCGTCGCGAGACAGTAGTGCCCCGGCGAACATCGTCACTTGTACGACACCAAACAGAATGAGCGCACCAAATCCCGGGTCCAGCACGTCATACGCCAGCGAAAAGCCAAAGAGATAGGTCAATAATGCGGCGACCGCCCAAACACGCCCCCGCCCACCCAGCGCAAAGCCGCGCCGTTGCAGCAAAACCAACAGCGCCAGCGCAAAGGCGCCACTCACCAATCGGATAACGCCAAAAGACACGACATCCATATCCCCCGACGCCAAAGCCATCCGGTTCAGCACCGAGTTGGCGGCAAAGGCAATCATGGTAAGAACGGTCAGAAGGAAAAGGCGCATAAAGCTCTTTGACACGGCAGGTTTTGCGCCACAACGCACAATACTGTCAGGGCGGTCAGGCTCAGTGCAAATCTACACCCTTGGCAGATCCATTCGCCCGGGTGACAATCCACAAGTTCAGGCGCCAAATACCCCACGCCAGTGGGATCGCAGCCAGACCGCCTATGACATAGGCCAAGGGTTCACTGTAAAAACTCTCGAAAACCTGCGTGTATCCGTGAATGCCCGCAAAAGTCAGCGCCGTATTGAACAAGCCGCGCCGATTCCCGTGCGTAGACCACGCAATAATAACTGCTAGGGCCATGGCCCAAATGATCGCATAGACCTGTTCAGACACAATCAAGGTTGTTCCCCGGAACGCCTCTTGTGCTGCGCTCCAGTCTTCCCAACTCATGTCCCGACTTCGTCTCCATGAACCCGGGCCCCAAATGGTCTCTCCGACCACATCACCCCAGATCGACCCGACCAACGCACAGAGATTGGCCACAATGAACGCCATCACCGCCAGAACGACCGCATGGCGCGAAGACCGCTCTGGCAGGCGCAACGCAAGCCAAAGACAGAGACCTATCAGCGCTGACATCTGCAAGATCGACAGGGTCGCTTCCGGGGAATAGAAAACATAGGCCGCGGTAAAATAGTAAGTTCCGGTATCCAGAACCTGCGCAAATGGTGCAATCGCCAGCGCAGTCACCAACCTGACATCTGTCACCCAACCTGCTGCAATCAACGCGCCAGTGACATAGAGGTAGAACAAACTCATCAAGGGGCCGGAGATTTGTTCCTGATGAAGAAGAAAACCGACACCAAAGATATGCATGGCAACCCCCATCAAAAGAATTGCCCCAGTCACAAACCGCGTTGATGTCGCCTTGAATACGTAGCTTGCGCCGGTGATCACGGCGATCAGCGCGCCCAACAGGGCCATGCCCAGTCCCGCAACCGGCTCATATTTGTCCAGCAACTCGACACTGGCACCACCGATGAGCATTCCGGCCCCTATCAGGGTCGAAGCGTTACCGAACATCCGAAACATCTCGCCACCGCGAAACAGGATAAACAAGCCAAGCCCCAGCGCGATACCCCCACTCACCGCAACGGCCAGTGCGCTTGCCAGAAAAAGGATGAGGCCCGCGGTGGCCGCGACGATGCCAGAGCATAAAAGGGCATTGATTGCGAGCTGAACCATGCTGTCACGCGCGCGCGCTTCAATCTCTGCGGCTTGTGACGCGGTGATAATCCCGTCTGCAACCAGTTTATCGGTATCGGCTATGGCCTGCATGATCGTACCCACTTCGTCACTTCGACAAAGTTCTACATCAAACATCTGAGCAGCGCGAGAAAATCAACCAGAAGGCGGCATCGTATCTGCTGGCAAGCCTACTGTTTCAACAAAAAGGGGCCGCCCAAAGGCGACCCCAAATTCTTCCGGATGGAAGGCGTGACTTACATCATGCCGCCCATGCCGCCCATGCCGCCCATGTCGGGCATGCCGCCAGCAGCACCGCCGTCTTTGGCAGGCTTGTCAGCAACCATGGCTTCGGTGGTGATCAAGAGACCTGCAACCGAGGCAGCATCTTCCAGAGCGGTGCGAACCACTTTGGCCGGGTCGATCACGCCGAACGAGAACATGTCGCCATACTCTTCGGTCTGAGCGTTAAAACCGAACGATGCGTCGTCGCTTTCGCGGACTTTGCCTGCAACCACAGCACCGTCAACACCGGCGTTCTCAGCGATCTGGCGCAGAGGCGCTTCGATGGCTTTGCGAACGATGGTGATACCGGCGTTTTGGTCAGCATTGGCGCCTTCCAGCGATTCCAGTGCTTTGCCAGCCTGAACCAGAGCAACACCACCACCAACGATGACGCCTTCTTGGACGGCTGCGCGCGTGGCGTTCAGAGCATCGTCAACACGATCTTTACGCTCTTTCACTTCCACTTCGGTCATGCCGCCAACACGGATCACGGCAACACCGCCTGCCAGTTTGGCAACACGTTCTTGCAGCTTCTCACGGTCGTAGTCAGAGGTGGTTTCTTCGATCTGGGTGCGGATCTGAGCAACACGTGCTTCGATCTCGGCCTTCTCGCCATTGCCGTCCACGATGGTGGTTTCGTCTTTGGTGATCTCGATTTTCTTGGCGGTGCCGAGCATGTCCATGGTGACATTCTCGAGCTTCATGCCCAGATCTTCCGAGATAACCTGACCACCGGTCAGGATCGCGATGTCTTGCAGCATGGCTTTGCGGCGATCTCCGAAACCAGGTGCTTTGACAGCTGCGATTTTCAGGCCGCCGCGCAGTTTGTTGACAACCAGAGTTGCCAGCGCTTCGCCTTCGACGTCTTCAGCAATGATCAGCAGTGGCTTTTGCGACTGGATCACCGACTCGAGCAGTGGAACCATCGACTGCAGCGACGAGAGTTTTTTCTCGTGCAGCAGGATCATGCAGTCTTCGAGATCTGCAATCATCTTGTCAGCGTTGGTGACAAAGTAAGGCGACAGGTAACCGCGGTCGAACTGCATGCCTTCAACAACATCAGTCTGAGTTTCCAGACCTTTGTTCTCTTCAACAGTGATAACGCCTTCGTTGCCAACCTTCTGCATCGCGCCAGCAATTTGCTCGCCGATTTCAGTTTCGCCGTTGGACGAGATGGTGCCAACCTGTGCAACTTCAGCGCTGTCTTTAACTTCGCGTGCTGCGGCTTTGATGGCCTCAACAACATTCGAGGTCGCCAGATCGATACCGCGCTTGAGATCCATTGGGTTCAGGCCCGCTGCAACCTGCTTCAGACCTTCGCGAACGATCGCTTGGGCCAGAACGGTGGCAGTGGTGGTGCCGTCGCCGGCTTCGTCATTGGTGCGGCTGGCGACTTCTTTCACCATTTGCGCGCCCATGTTTTCGAACTTGTCTTCCAGTTCGATTTCTTTCGCAACCGAGACACCGTCTTTGGTGATACGTGGTGCGCCGAACGACTTGTCGAGGACCACGTTGCGACCTTTGGGGCCCAGGGTCACTTTTACAGCGTCGGCCAGAACGTTCACGCCACGCAGCATTGCGTTGCGGGCATCTGTGTCAAACTTGACGTCTTTTGCCATTTTGTTTGCTCCTATTCAGTAGATGTTCTTGGCGACAATCAGGCAATGATGCCCATGATGTCGGATTCTTTCATGATCAGCAGCTCTTCACCGTCGATGGTGATTTCGGTGCCAGACCACTTGCCAAACAGGACTTTGTCGCCTGCTTTGACGTCCAGTGCGATGCGATCGCCGTCGTCGTCACGCAGACCTGCGCCAACAGAAACGATCTCGCCTTCGGCGGGTTTTTCTTTTGCGCTATCGGGGATGATAAGGCCGCCTGCGGTTTTTTCTTCGCTTTCGGTGCGACGAACCACAACACGGTCGTGCAGAGGTGTAAATGCCATTGTCTAGGTTTCCCTAACTAGTTGTCTCCCTGACTCCTCAGCGGAGTCGTTATCACTCCCTACCGGCGAGTGCTAACAGCGCATAGCTAGAGAGTCCAAAACCCCGAGTCAACCAAGTGATAAGAAAAAATGAAATCAGGCGTGGATCAGGTGGCGCCGCCGGTTTCAATATGCACCACGGCACCACAGTGTTTGCAATGAACCGCGTCCGCATCATGACGCTCCAACCCGCAAGTTTTACAGAGATGCCGCACTTTGGACGGCATCACGATGGTTCGGGCCAGATGTACAAACAACGAGACACCAACGACCATGATCATTACGGCTGCCACCTTGCCGGTAATTGAAGTGGGCGTGATGTCCCCATACCCTGTCGTGGTGAGCGTCGTCACCGTGAAGTACAATGAGTCCACATAGCCTTCGATGCCGGATTCAACCTTGGCAAACAGGGTATAAACCGCGGATGTCGTGGTAAAGACGAACACCAACAAATTCAAACTGGCAACAATGGCATCCTCCCGGAGCCGGAAAAAGCTGCTCGAAGCCCGCAGATCCTGTAACAGATAAAACGAGTGCGCCAATCTAAGACCCCGCAGGATCCGTAAAAACGAGAGATCGACAGGTACAAACTGGTTAAGAAAGATCGCGAACAGCACGATCGCGTCCGCCCATACATAAATTCTCGACAGGTGCGCGCGCTTGTCCGGTGCAATCCACAGCCGCGCCAGGAAATCCAGCAGAATTACCATGGCGATGACTGCATTGATCGAACGGATCGTTTCGTTGGTTGGATAGATTGTGACGACAATAAAGTAGCTGATGGTCACAATATCAAAGGCAAACAACAGGTAGCGAAACCAGATCGAGCGCTTTGACGGCCCGGTGTAAAGGTCATTGATGGCTGTTTTGAAACCACTCATTAGGCACCACCTTGGCTGATTGCTGTCCGTCCCTGTGGACTCAGATCATAAACCCCAGTTTCGACTTTTTGAAACCACCCAAGATGGTCCTGGCGCATCATACGCGTCGCTTGAGCAACGCTTGAGCCCCTGGCGACAGCCGCCCCTTTAGACGGACCATGCTTGGCAAGGTAGGCCGCGCACCGCAGCATTTCCTGTTTGTAAGCGGTGGTGATCTGGCCGCAAGTGCCGCCTAGGTTAGGATCACCCTGCCGCCTATCAAACTCCTTGAGAAGCGCACCCTTGCGGGGCTTCGACTTTCGCGGACGGAACTCAACCGGATCACAATGAACCTGCACGTAACCATCCTTGAGCCGCACGGACAACACCCCGACGCCAAGCCGTTTGCACAAACCCACATTGCCTTTGAACGTTCGCCAGCCGCTTTTGCCTGCCCATCGTGGCACGGCGACATAGACCCAGTCCGACACACGTTGACGCGCCACAGCCTGTTGTAACAGGGTCAATGAAAACCCCGTCTTCAACTCGACGATCACTGGCTCTTCACCAGCCCGTCGCGCGACCACGTCTGCGGCTCCGACCTCAGCCTTAACCTCAAAGCCCTGATCTTCCAGCCACGCCTTTACCGGCGGGTACAGATCGGTTTCCTGTATCTTGCCCATATCCATGCATACCCTTTTGGCATGGGCCTGTGAATCCCTGCTTGCACCGGGCCGTTCCACATGTAACGCAAGAACAAATCTCAAAGGGAGAATACCGATGTGGCGCTTGATCGTCTGCCTGATTGTCACGGTGTCAGCGACCGCAGGTTGGGGCAATTGCACAGGGCCATCGACTTTCGACGCCCTGCCCGCTGCCGATCAGATGGCTCTGAAACAAAGCGCCGAGGAGGTCCCGCATGCCTCTGGTCTCTTGTGGCAGGTTGAGAAAAACGGTGTCACCTCGGTCCTTGTGGGCACGCTGCACTTTCCTGATCCACGCCTGAACGCCATCCGTACCCGTGTCGCGCCGCTCATGCGCGAAACTAAAAACCTGTTTCTGGAAATGACCCTTGCCGATGAGGGTAAATTCCAAAAACGCCTCACGTCAGATTCCTCTCTGTTCCTCATCAACGAAGGCCCCAGCCTGATTGACCGACTGGGGGAAGAGAACTGGGAGCAAGTCACAACCGCCCTAGAGCCATTGGGACTGCCGGGCTTTTCCGTGTCGCGCTACCAACCGTGGTTTCTGGGCCTGAATCTCTCGACCCCCCTTTGTGTATTGCAAGCTGCGCAAAGTGGTCGTTTGGGGTTAGACCGACGATTGGAACAAGAGGCCGTGGCTTTGGGCCTGCCGACGCGTTCCCTAGACACAGTTGATGGCATAATCTCAGCCTTGGCCTCCGATCCTCTGGACGTTCAAGTCACCCAATTGGAAGACGCCATCGAGGCAGGCTTGCTGGGGCAAGATCCAGACCCACAGACCATCATCGACCTCTATTTCAAAGAGCAGACTCAGCTGATTTGGACTTACGAGTCCTTTAAGGCCCGCAACACCGCGACCCAAAGCGGCATGGATGCAGACAAAGTGATTGCCCACCTGCAAAAGGTCGAACAGGATTTGGTGACCTCACGCAACCATTCATGGATGACTGTTCTGACCGAGGAACTGGCCCGCGCACCCTCGACGGTCGCTGTCGGGGCGCTGCACCTGCCCGGTGAAAACGGATTGCTATCTCTCTTAATGGCCGAGGGCTTCACAGTCTCACGCCTGGAACTGACACCCTAAAAGGGTGAATTGCTGCATCGCAGCAACAAATCACCACATAGAGAATGACTCCTCGTCGCAGGCACTCGGCCAAGGCGTGACAAGCCAAGCGCAGCCGCCTATAAGGCGCGCAAATCCGAATAACCCGTGCAAGGAACCGCAGTCATGACCACCCTCGTTTTTGGACATAAATCTCCCGACACAGACTCCACCGGGTCACCAATCATCTGGGCCTGGTATTTGAACGAAGTTCTGGGCAACAAAGCCGAAGCCGTTTTGCTGGGTGAGCCTAACACCGAAGCGGCATGGATGCTGCAACGCTGGGACCTGCCCAAGCCCCGCATCATCGCGGACGTCGAAGACGATCAGGCTTGTGTCATTGTTGACACCAACAACCCTGCCGAACTGCCCGCCAACATCAACGGCGCCGACGTGCAAGCCATCATCGACCACCACAAGCTGGTTGGCGGTCTGGAAACCAAAGGTCCGATCGACATCACCATCCGTCCCGTGGCCTGCACCGCAACCATCATGCACGATCTGATGGGCGATCTGGACATGCCGGAAGCCATCAAAGGCGCGATGCTGACCTGCATCCTCTCAGATACGCTGGAATACCGCTCGCCCACCACCACCGAGCACGACAAAGCCGTGGCAGAGAAACTGGCCGCCGATCTGGGTGTAAACGTTGGCGAATACGCCGCCGAAATGTTCGCCGCCAAATCGGACGTCTCGTCATTCTCGGATGCCGAACTCTTGCGCATGGATTCGAAAGAATACGAAGTCGACGGCACCAAGTTCCGCGTGTCGGTTCTGGAAACCACCGCTCCGGCCATCGTGCTGGACCGCAAGGCCTCGCTGATGGACAGCATGACTTCGGTTGCGACCGAAGACGGTGTCGATCAGGTGCTGCTGTTCGTCGTCGACATCCTGAACGAAGAAGCCACTCTGCTCGTGCCCAACGATCTGGTGAAAACCGTCGCGGCCAAGTCGTTTGACGCCTCGGTCGACGGAGACAGCGTTGTCCTGCCCGGTGTGATGTCACGCAAAAAGCAGATCATCCCGAACCTCAAGGTCTGATCTGCCCCTCAGAATGTGTTGCAAGGCGGCCCTCGTGGCCGCCTTTTTCATGTCTCTCGGTCAATCTTTTGTTGGTTTTCAGTTAGATGGCCGTCGACCAGCCAGCCCCACAACTCATCCCACAAAGGTTCCAAACCTCGACGAAACGCTCCGGCATGACCAATGCTGCGCTGACCATAGTCCGCAGGGCGGCGGTCGATCAAAGTCGCAGGAGCCGCTGGGTACCATGACAGCACGTCTCGCGCGGCCTGCTTGGTCGCGATCCCGTCATCGCTGAACACCCAGGACGCCATCGGCACCGACAGCGTGTCAAACTGGTGCGGCCAGCGACCTTCCGCCAGTTCTAGCAGCAAATATGACCGGCGCGAGCTCCAGCGGCGCCACAAGCGGAATACTCCTTCCGGCAACGGCTCCCAACTCAGGCCCAATGGCTTGAAATACCCCCAGCGCCATAGTGAAAACGACCCAAGGAGCCACCAGAAATACATCTCAAGTGGCCATTGCAAGGGTTTGTGTACGCCCCAGTACCCGCTGCCCACACAGACCAGAGCATTGCGCGCGATCTTATCCGCGTTTGGCATAAAGCCCGTAAACTGCCCACCGACGCTGTGTCCCAAATGGGTTAACGGCAAACCGGGCGCTGCCTCGGCCAGAACCTCGAGTGCGGCAGCCATGTCAAACCGGCCCCAATCAGGGTATTCGATGCCCGAGGTCGCAAGGTTCTCGGACCCCGAGTCCCCGATGCCGCGATAGTCAAAGGTCAGCACCACAGCCCCACGCGCGGCCAGATCAGCGGCGATATGGCGGTAGAAACGGCGTGGAAAGCCGGTGCCGGCGGTGATCATCACGGCAATTCTAGGGTCGCGGCCCCGAAAAAGATCACCCGTGAGCTCCCAGCCATCTTCGGCGACAAAGGTCATGGTGTCTGATGTCACATCGGTCATCGCGCACGACCCTGTTGGGCGGCGTCTTCGATGATTGCCTCGGCATTATCGGCCACATGCGACAGGAATCGCCCAATCACCTCTTGCTCGGCGCTGTCAAACGGCGCCAGCAAAGCCCGGTTGGCCCCCTGCACCAGCGGGGCAAGACTTTGCGCCGCTTCCCGTCCACGCGGCGTGGCAAAGACCAGAACTCCCCTACCATCTGTGGGGTCAGTTTCACGCCGCACCAAGCCGCTTGCGCTCATGCGGTCGATCAGCCCGCTCAGGCTGGACTTTCCGAGCGAGAGGGTGCGGGCAAGGTCCGTTACTGTAGCGCCCTCCCCTGATTTCAACAGGAACAACACGCCCTGCTGTACCATTGAAAGACCATGGTCTTGCCGGGTGCGCCGATCCGATGCTCGGGTCAGGGCTGCATGCGCTTTGTGAATCAGAAAGAAAATACGCGGTTGCGCCATGAGATCATCTCTTGTTTGAGAATTTAGTTCGTATACGAACCTTTTTAATCCGACAACGGTGACGTGGGGTCGTCGTCCCGAACCGTCGCGCCTGTCTTTTTACTGGCAACCGTCTGCGGCCTTTGCCATACCCGGCACAACCTTTGCCTATGCAGGACTGCGCAATGACCCAGATCGTCACCCACCTCCATGAAATCTCAGACGGCTATCAGGCCTTGTTCGTGGACCTTTGGGGCTGCGTTCACAATGGCGTTCAGGCCTTCCCCGACGCAGTGACAGCGCTTCAGGCCTATAGAAAACGCGGCGGGATCGTCGTTTTGGTCACCAATTCTCCCAAGCCGCGCGCTGGGGTTGCCGTTCAGCTAGAAACTTTTGGCGTACCCAAAGATGCCTATGACACCATTGCGACCTCCGGCGATTCAGCACGTGCTGCGATGTTCACAGGAGCAGTGGGCGAAAAGGTTTACTTCATGGGCGAGTGGCGCCGCGACGAAGATTTTTTCAAACCGCTGGAAGTGATCGCAAACCCAGTCGAGATCACCCGCGTACCTTTGCAAGAGGCTGAGGGCATCATTTGTTGCGGCCCTTTCGATCCGATGGCCGATCCATCCGTCAACCGGTCGGATTTTCTGTATGCCAAAACCAAGGGCATGAAGCTCTTGTGCGCCAACCCCGACATCGTGGTGGACCGGGGCGAAACCCGCGAATGGTGCGCTGGGGCGTTGGCCAAACTCTATACCGAGATGGGGGGAGAGAGCCTCTATTTTGGCAAACCCCATCCGCCAATCTACGATCTGGCCCGCCGCCGCCTGATGGCTTTGGGCATGGACATCCCTGACAGCGCGATTCTGGCCATCGGCGATGGCGTGTTGACGGACATCGCAGGCGCCGTGGGGGAGGATATCGATTCCCTCTTCATTTCCGGCGGTCTGGCAGCATCGGAAACAAAAACTGGCTACAGCCCGGACCCTGACGCCCTAAGTAATTACCTTTCAAAAGAAAATTCCTCTCCGACCTTCACGATTGGCCAGTTGCGCTGACAAATTAGGGCTTGATTTTCTGCAGTTGCAAAGTAATAAAGTTGCCGAACGCCCAGCTTGGGTATCGTAAAGTTGCTCAGTCACTGTATGCCGGAGGGTATAATGTTGGATAACATGCCACGCGGAACGATCTGCATCGAAGATATCGAGATGGGGATGTCGCGCCATTTGCGTAAGATTGTAACCGACGAAGACATCCGCATGTTCGCCGAAGTTTCGACCGACCATAACCCGGTTCATATGGATGAGGACTATGCCAACGACACGATTTTTCAGGGCCGCATCGCACATGGCATGCTAACCGCCGGACTGATTTCCGCCGTCATCGGAGAACAGCTTCCGGGCCACGGCACAGTCTACATGGGCCAAACCCTGAAATTTCTGGCGCCGGTCCGCCCCGGAGACATGGTCTATGCCGAGGTCAAAGTGATCGACATCGACCACGCCAAACGTCGGGTCAGGCTCGAGTGTCACTGTGCCGTGGACGGTAAAAAAGTTCTGATCGGTGAGGCCACTGTGCTGGCACCCTCACGCAAGTTCGACTGACGCCGACCCGCAATTCCAATTCACAGGCCGCCCCGCTGGGCGGCCTTTTCTTTAGGCGACTGGATCAGAACTTACCGTTGTCATGCGCCATCTCAGCCGGGATCGCCGACACCGTGTCCCAGTGCTCCACGATTTTGCCGTTCTCAACCCGGAACAGGTCAAAAAACGCAGTAGGTACATCGCCCAGCACGCCTTCTGACGCCGTGAAGACAAAGTTGCCTTCGGCCACAACCATATGAGTGGCGTCATAGCGCATGGTCAGACCCTGCTCTTGCATCATCGCCAGCGCAGCACCCAACCCCTCCAAGCCATCAGCGATCTGGGGATTGTGCTGAAGATAGGTGTCGGACGAGACATAGGTCGCGATGTTCTGCGGCGCCTTGCCATGCAGAACATCCGTGACAAAAGACTGCACCAGCGCTTTGTTCTCGGCGGTCTTGTCCAAATCCGTGATCTCGGTTGCGCCATCAACCATGCTGCGCCCTGACGGGTTCGGTTGCGCCAGCGGCTGCAGGTTGTCCCAATGCTCAATCACCTTGCCGTTTTTCACGCGGAACACGTCAAAGGCGACCATGTGCTCTCCTCCAAAGGCCTGCGCATTGCCAAATGTCGTGTGCAAGACCACCAGATCCCCTTCGGCGATCACCCGATGCGTGGTCGCGGTCACCCCATTGGCCTTCAGAACCGGGATAAAGCTCAGGATGGCTTCGGCCCCGGTGGGAATGGCCGGGTTGTGTTGAATATAGCCGGGGTCCAGCAACTCCCGAGCTGCGTCGGGGTCAAATTGGACAAAGATCGCGCTTACGGCGTTCAGGACGATTTCTTTCACGGACATGCGAATGCTCCTTTTCGAATCACGTTGTAAATCACATGAGCAAGAGGTATTCATTTCATACCAAGTATCAATTACGCACCTAAAAGGAACCTGGTATGCTCAAGGTAACCGCCCTCACCAAGGAGGAGGCCGAGAACTGCCCGATCCGCAGCGTTTTGGCCAAGGTCACTGGTAAATGGCAGTTGCTAATCCTGCTGACACTGTCGAACGAACCGTACCGTTTTGGTGCGCTGAAACGCATGATCGGCGACATCACCCAAAGGGTCCTGACCGAAAATCTGCGCACGTTGGAAAACGATGGCCACCTGACGCGCACGGTCCACGCAGGCCCACCGATTGCCGTGACCTATGCCCTGACAGAACAAGGCCACGACCTGATCGGTGTGCTGAAGCCCTTGGCCAAATGGGCGGCTGACAACTATTCGGCCATACAACAGGTGCGTGAAGCAGGTAAATCAACCTGAAACACAAGATTTCTCTGACATCCTGCCGATCAAACCTTGCAGGTGACGTAACCCTGCCTTGTTCTTCACCGTGCCGCTGCCTAGTGTTGTTCAAGACCGCCCGACTGATGGTGTCATTTTCAGATCAAGGCGAGTAAATGCCCCCCGAAAGAGTGTCCGTTCTGCGCGAGTTCGAGATGATCGAACAGCCCTGCACGGGGCAGGAGACTTTGGTCTTTGAAAGCCGTACCCATACCGAAAAGTTTGGGTTCACGCGCTTTGTGCGGGAAATCAAAAACACCGACAGACCGTGGACAGACACGGTGATCCTCAGAGACGAAGGTCAGGTCATTGGCAGTGGTGAAGATCCACGACCGTTTATCTGGCGGGGCAGCCCTTGCGCCATCGCGACGACCTTCAGTCCGAAGCATGGGCCGATCCATAAGATTTACGTCCAGACCCTGAACAAATGGATTCTGTTGATCCCACCGCGCAGCATCGCCACCGGAAAAAACTGGGCGCCGTTTGTTGCGGATGACAACCTCTTTTTTGTCCATGCTATGTCGCCCTTTCGCATCCTGAAAGCCCGTTTCATCTCGGAACACGACGACTTTATGGTGTTGGATGTAGTTGCTGAGCACCCTATGCGTACACCCAAATCTTCGGACGGGTTTTCACAGTTTCGCGGCGGCTCAAACGCCCTGCAGTTTGGGGATAGAATCCTTGGTATTGGCCATGCCAACCAACGACCAGACCGCAAAGATCCTGCCTCGATGATCCACCGCCCATTTGTCTATGATTACCGTCCCGGCAAAAGTGTCAGCTACTACAGCTTTGATTTCGACTTTGAGGACACATATCGCATTGTCGACCCAACCTCGCTGTACCAAAAGGATGGCATAACATACCTTGTGACCAGCGAGACCGAACAGGTCTGGCACCTGACACCGCAAATGGGCAGAACCTGCCTGTATTCTTTGGGAAGAATTGAGGAAAACCATGAAGAAGGCTTTGGTATTGGGCGCAGGCGGCTTCATCGGTGGTCACATGGTCAAGCGTCTGCAATCCGAAGGTTTTTGGGTGCGCGGAGTCGACATCAAAGCCCATGAACACGAAGCCTCGCGCGCTGATGAGTTTGTTCTAGGTAACTTGACAGATCAGTCCCTAGCCCGGTCCGTTTTTGACCAATCGTTTGACGAGGTATATCAGTTTGCCGCCGACATGGGCGGTGCCGGCTACATATTCACCGGCAATCATGACGCTGAGATCATGCACAACTCGGCTCTCGTGAACCTCAACGTCGCAAAGGAGGCTCAGCGCAGCGGTGCCAAAGCCGTCCTCTATTCCTCGTCGGCCTGTATTTATCCTCAGGAAAACCAACAGGAACCCGACAATCCAAATTGCGAGGAATCCAGTGCATACCCGGCCAATCCAGACAGTGAATATGGGTGGGAAAAACTGTTCTCGGAACGTCTCTATCTGAACTTCAAACGGCAATACGGTCTGAACGCCAGTGTTGTACGCTATCACAACATTTTTGGCCCTCTTGGCACCTAGCAGGGCGGCCGGGAAAAGGCTCCGGCAGCAATCTGTCGGAAAGTTGCCGAATGCCCGGACGGAGGTGAGATTGAAATCTGGGGCGACGGTCTGCAGACTCGGTCCTTCCTTTTCATTGACGAATGTATCGAAGCCACTGTCCGCATGCAGCGCTCAGACTTCGAAGGTCCTGTAAACATCGGCTCAGAAGAGATGATTTCGATCAATGGTCTGGCAGAAATGGCGATGGAGATTGCCGGCAAATCTCTGACCCTAAATCACATCCCCGGCCCGCAAGGCGTGCGCGGCCGCATATCCGACAGCACTTTGCTGCGCGCTAAACTGGGCTACGCCCCCAGCGCGCCTTTGCGCGACGGCATGGCCAAAACCTATGCTTGGATCGTGGAAGAGATCGCAAAGCGCGCCTAAAATCACGCTGCGCGTAAACAGGTTCCGTGACGCCCTCTTGAAAGCATCAGCGCAAAGGGCTACCCCGCTTTTATGCGGATTATCAGAGACTATCAGTTTGTGAATCAGGATGACCGTGGCGCCAGCGCCGCGATTGGCAATTTTGATGGCGTGCATCTTGGTCACCAGTCGGTGATTGATCTTGCGCGCAAGGCCGGAAACGACGCGCCGTTGGGCATCGTGACATTTGAACCCCATCCACGCGAGTTCTTTGCTCCGGACGCCCCGCCCTTTCGTCTGACCAGTTCTGATACGCGCGCGCACCGCTTGGAAAAGCTGGGCGTTGAACGGCTTTATGAACTGCCTTTCAACGCAACTTTGTCGGGTCTGACCCCAGAAGAGTTTGCCCGCGACGTGATTGCCGAAGGCCTGGGCCTCAGCCACGTGGTGATCGGTGCCGATTTCTGCTTTGGCAAAGGACGTGCCGGCAATGCCGAAGACTTGAAGCGCTTTGGCGACGAGATGGGTTTTGGTGTGACCATTGCCCCCTTGGTAAAAGGAGGCGACGTTCAGGTTTCCTCAACAGCGATCCGTTCCGCCCTTAGCGATGGACGCCCTCGCGACGCCGCTGCGATGCTGGGTCATTGGCATCGCATAGATGGGCCCGTTATTGGCGGCGACCAACGCGGTCGAGATCTGGGATTTCCCACGGCCAACATGTCTATTGATGGGCTGCACCCGCCAAAGTTCGGGGTCTATGCGGTGTTGGTCGACGTACTCGAAGGCCCGCATCAGGGCAGCTATAAGGGCGCTGCCTCAGTTGGCGTGCGCCCGATGTTTGGCGTCAACAAAGCCAATATCGAAACTTTCCTCTTCGACTTCTCCGGCGACCTCTACGGCACGCCTTTGTCGATTGCGCTGGTCGACTTCCTGCGCCCGGAATGGAAATTCGATGGCCTCGATGCGTTGATCGCTCAAATCGATGCCGACTGCGCCCAATGTCGCGACATATTGGACGGCCTATGATCCGCCGCGATCCGATTGAGCGCACCGGGTTTGCCAACCGCTTCTGGGAAAAGAAGCCGCTGTCCAAACTCAACCCGCGCGAATGGGAAGCGCTGTGCGATGGCTGTGGCAAATGCTGCCTCAACAAGCTGGAAGATGGCGACACCGGAGAAGTCGCCCTGACCCGCGTCGCCTGCCGCCTTCTGGACGACGAAACCTGTCGGTGCACACAATATGACATCCGCCATCAGTTCGTGCCGGAATGCATCGTGTTGAAACCGTCCAACATCGACGATCACGCCTATTGGATGCCGCAAACCTGCGCCTATCGCCTGTTGTGGGAAGGCAAGCCGCTGTTTGACTGGCACCCGCTGATTTCCGGCACGGCCGACAGCGTTCACGCCGCTGGCGTCTCAGTACAGGACAAGACAGTGTCTGAATTTGAAACCCCCGAAGACGAGTGGGAAGACCACATAATCGAGGAGCCCATCTGATGTATTTTGCTTCTGACAACGCCGGCCCGGCGCATCCGGCCATCGTGGATGCCATTGCACGCGCCAATCAGGGTTACGCGATGCCTTATGGGGCCGACACAATCATGGACGAGGTGCGCGCACAGATCCGCGATCTCTTTGAGGCCCCCGAGGCCGCCGTTTACCTCGTCGCGACCGGGACCGCTGCCAATGTTCTGGCGCTTTCGACTTACTGGCAACCCTTCGAGACCGCGTTTTGTTCGCCCGTCGCCCACATCCACGAAGACGAGTGCAACGCGCCCGAGTTCTTTGCCGGTGGCGCCAAGCTAACCCTCGTCGGTGAGGGTGACAAGATGACCCCCGACGCCTTGCGCGCTGCCATTGCCAAAGAAGAAACCCGCGATGTGCATGGCCCAAAACGCGGCCCTGTGTCGATCACACAGGTGACCGAGCGCGGCTCGGTTTACTCTCTCGAAGAGCTGAACGCCCTTTGTGCGGTCGCCAAGAGTTTTGACCTGCCCGTCCATCTTGACGGTGCGCGCTTTAGCAATGCACTGGTCGCGCTGGGCTGCACCCCGGCCGAGATGACATGGAAAGCCGGCGTTGATGTTGTTAGTTTTGGCGGCACCAAGAACGGCTGTGTCGGCGTCGAAGCGGTCGTCATGTTCGACCCGCAAAAAGCACGAGAGTTCGAGTTGCGCCGCAAGCGTGGCGCGCATCTGTTCTCCAAGCACCGGTATCTTTCCGCACAGATGCACGCCTATCTAACCGGCGACCTTTGGCGTGAAAGCGCAGCCCACGCCAATGCCAACTGTGCGCGTCTTGCAGCAGGGCTGGACTCCATCGCAGATGCCTCATTCATGTACCAGCCTCAGGCCAACATGATCTTTTGCAGTTTCCCGCGCGCCGCTCACCAACGGCTGCATGACGCAGGTGCGGTGTATTACATCTGGTCCGGTGAACTTGACGGCGACGACCCGCAAGAACACTTGCAGGCGCGCCTTGTCTGCGACTGGTCCATATCTGAAGCCGAGATCGATCAGTTCATTGCGCTGGTCCGCGGCTAGGGCATCACGCCAAACCTTCGTATTGCCAAATACACTCCGGGGTGAATGGACGCCTGTTCAGGTGCCCAGAGGGGCAGCGCGCCTACCCCGCCTCGGCCAGTGTCACCGCAATTTCCCGCGCCACGTCACTGGCATGGGTGATCGGCCCCATGTGCGCTTGCCCGGCAAAGGTCACGCGGCGTGCATTCGGTATGCGCGCGGCAATGCCATCCTGCACCACTTTCATCAACGGTGGTGACTCACCGCCATCCATCAAGACCGTGGGGACAGAGATACGACCAAGCCGCGGGATGATATGCCCGTTGTCTTCGTCAATACCGGGGCGACTTGAGGCGATGAACCCAATCCGGCGCGTAGAGCCTTCCCGCAAATCCCGAGGCAGATCAGCCCAACGCCGACCGTCACCCCAGACCCTCATAAAGATCCGCGCCCCGGCTTCCGGGTCACCCCGGGCAATCTGGTCTCCAACGTCTCGCATCAATGCGTCGTTCCATGCAGCTTCTCTGGGGCCATCCTCGCGCGCGATAGCCATCAGAACAGGCTCAAACAAGGACAGGCTGCGCACCATCTCCGGACGCTCCAGCGCCAGCCGCAGACAGACCACGCCACCAAAACTGTGACCAATCAAATCAACCGGCTCTGTCAGATGTGGCAACAGGGCATCGACCGTCATCTGGGTCAGGTCCTCTGGCCCCTGCCAGTCCGGACTTTTACCGTGGCTTGGCAGGTCAAATGCCCGGATGGTCAGCATCTCCGACAGGCACTGGGCCACGCGTTTCCACGCCCCGGAATGTGCCAAAGAGCAATGCAAAGCGATCGCCTTGCGGGGACCGGTTCCGAAGTCCTGAGAAAAGAGTTCCATATGCGCGGTGCCCAGCCTTGTCAGAGTTTACCTGCAAGAACGAGATCAAGATCTTCGAGCTTGTCCTGCCCCCAAAAACGATCCCCGGCGTCCGTAACATAAAACGGCGATCCAAAAACTCCGGCCGCAGCGGCCTCTTCCAGGTTGGCGGCATAGGTCTCGGCACCTGCCAGCAAGCCACTATCGGCCAAAGAGGGGTCAAAACCGGCAGCCGCAAGACATCCCTTGATCACAGCATCTTCGGCGATGTCCTTCTGATCGACAAAACAGGTCCGCATGAGCCCATGCACAAGCCCACCCAGATCACCGCCGCCAGCGTTTTGCGCTGCGATAATCGCATAAGAAGACGGTGCTTGATTGGTGGGCCAATGCGCAGGTTGCAAGTTGAACTCCATTCCAAGCCGACGCGCCTGACGCGGCAAGTCCATCGCACGGTATTCCTGCCGCGAGACATGGCGTTCTTTGGGGGAAACACCGCCGGTGCGTCCAAACAATGCCAAGATATCAAGCGGCTTGTAAGTGATCGTCGCGGCGTGTTTTGCGGCAATTTCCTCAAGTCGCGTTCCCGCGAGATAAGCAAACGGCGAAATTGTCGAAAAATAGTAGTTAATATGTGCCATTTGGTCCCTCCGCGCGTTGGCATCACTTTGCCAGACGTTAGGGCCATGTTAAGCGGTGTGCAACGTCACGAATCTGTCATCTGCCACTTGTCGAAAGCACCCTGGGGACCTCTGACATGCCAACCATCCAAGAACCAAAACTGATCACTGGCACCGCCAACAAACCGCTGGCCAGCGCCATTGCTCGTCGCATGTCGATGCAGCGAGGAGCCGCCCTCGGGCTGGTCGAAGCGCGGGTTGAGCGTTTCAACGATCAAGAGATCTTTGTCGAGGTCTACGAGAACGTCCGCGGCGAGGATATGTTCATTATCCAACCCACTTCGAACCCGGCCAACGACAACCTGATGGAACTGTTGATCATGGCCGATGCGCTGCGCCGCTCGTCAGCTGCGCGCATCACCGCAGTGATCCCCTATTTCGGCTATGCCCGACAGGATCGTCGCACCAAAGCCCGCACCCCGATCACCGCCAAAATGGTCGCCAACATGATTGTTGGCACGGGTATTGAGCGGGTTCTGACGATGGACCTGCATGCCACACAAATTCAGGGCTTTTTCGACATCCCCGTCGACAACCTCTATGCCTCGCCAATTTTCGCGCTTGATATTCTGCATCACTTTAAGGGCGACGCCCTGAAAGACGTGATGGTGGTCTCTCCGGACGTAGGCGGCGTGGCCCGTGCCCGCGAATTGGCAAAACGTATTAACGCCCCTCTATCGATCGTTGACAAACGCCGCGAGAAACCCGGCGAAATTGCGGAAATGACCGTGATCGGGAATGTCGAAGGCAAGAAGTGCATCATCGTAGACGACATCTGCGACACCGCCGGTACGCTCTGTAAGGCGGCCGAAGTTCTGATGGAACATGGCGCGACCGAAGTGCACTCGTACATCACGCATGGGGTGTTGTCGGGCCCTGCCGTTGAACGCATCACCAATTCGGTCATGAAATCTTTGGTCATCACCGACTCGATTGAGCCAACCCAACCGGTTCTCGCGGCAAAGAACATTCGCATCGTTCCAACCGCCCCAATGTTCGCTCAAGCCATCCAGAATATCTGGAACGGCACATCCGTTTCGTCGCTGTTTGAAACGGAAACACTGGAACCTGCCTACGAAGGTCTGTTCAACGTCTAAGAACAGACGTTGATGAGAAAAGAAAGGCGCCTCACGGGGCGCCTTTTGTGTTCGGGGATCAGTCCTTAATCGACAATCCAATCATCTTCGTCGGCCAATTCACCAATGGCCAGCCAAGCCACGCGCACGCGAGCCACGCGGGTATCACCCCATGTCCGGAACACCAGTTCAAAAGTTTTGCGACCGATCTTTTCTGCAACAACTTCGGCGCGATGGTGGGGGCCGCTATCCATATCTGATAGCGACAGGCTCACCTGTACCGTCGGCGGTTTTCGGTATTCCTGCGAAAATCTGATCCGCTTGCGGCGCTCCCGCGGGCCGGTCCCGGTCCACATGGCACCGCCGTCCTCGAAATCCGCAAACAGGGGCACATCGCCCTGATCCACGCCGATAAGATGGTTTCTAAGTCGTTTCATGCGAAGTTCCAGTTGCGGGTTGGAAATAGCGAACTTGACACATCAGATGCAAATGAATTTTGGCGGATACACTGTTTCCACCTGAAAAATGAGATTTTAATGCAAAAAGCCCCACCTTGAAGGGCGGGGCTTTTCTAATTCCTATCCGATCACTCTCAGACGTTGAGCGCAGCGCGCAGCGCCTCGAGATCGGCCACCGTCTTGTCAGCGGCGTCTTTGGCCTCTGGCGTGGCATTGGCTGCCGCGTCCGAAGCCTGAGCGATCAGCGCGTCCATGTCGGCAGCGGTTACTTCCGCCACGGGCATCGCCTTTTCAGCCAAAACCGAAGTGCCTTCTGCCGAGATTTCCGCAAACCCACCGGTCACCGCGTATTGCGATGCGCCATCAGTTGCTTCAACCGTCAGAACACCCGGACGCAGCGTGGTGATGGTCGGAGCATGATCCGGCATTGCGGTCATGTCGCCATCGGCGCCTGGAATCTGGACTGCCGTTGCCTCGAGCGAAGCAAGGCTCCGCTCAGGGCTGACAAGGTCAAATTGCATCGTGTTTGCCATTTCGGGCCTCCTTAGGCCGCTTCAGCGGCCATCTTTTCGGCGCGTGCAATCACTTCGTCGATGCCGCCAACCATGTAGAAGGCTGCTTCGGGCAGGTGATCGTATTCGCCAGCCACAACGGCTTTGAACGACGCGATGGTATCTTCCAGCGGAACCTGAACACCGTCCGAGCCGGTGAACACTTTCGCAACGTCAAACGGCTGCGACAGGAAACGTTCGATCTTACGCGCACGGGCCACGGCCAGTTTGTCTTCTTCCGACAGTTCGTCCATGCCGAGAATGGCGATGATGTCTTGCAGCGACTTGTAGCGTTGCAGGATTTGCTGAACGTCCGAGGCCACTTTGTAGTGCTCTTCACCGATGATCAGCGGATCCAGCAGACGCGAGGTCGAGCCCAGCGGGTCCACAGCAGGGTAGATACCCTTTTCCGAGATCGCACGATCCAGAACGGTTGTTGCGTCGAGGTGCGCAAACGAGGTCGCAGGCGCAGGGTCAGTAAGGTCATCCGCAGGTACGTAAACGGCTTGCACCGAGGTAATCGAACCCGATTTGGTCGATGTAATCCGTTCCTGCATCGCACCCATGTCGGTTGCCAGTGTTGGCTGGTAGCCCACAGCCGAAGGAATACGGCCCAGAAGCGCCGAAACCTCGGAACCCGCTTGGGTAAAGCGGAAGATGTTGTCGACGAAGAACAGAACGTCAGCACCGGTTTCGTCACGGAACTGTTCCGCCAGGGTCAGACCCGACAGAGCAACACGCATACGCGCACCGGGAGGCTCGTTCATCTGGCCGTAAACCAGAGCAATTTTCGACTCGGTCAGGTTCTCAGGAACGATAACGCCGGATTCGATCATCTCGTGGTAAAGGTCGTTACCTTCACGAGTCCGCTCGCCAACACCCGCGAACACGGACACACCCGAGTGCACCTTGGCGATGTTGTTGATGAGTTCCATGATGAGAACGGTTTTACCAACGCCCGCACCACCGAACAGACCAATTTTACCACCCTTGGTGTAGGGGGCCAGCAGGTCGATCACTTTGATGCCGGTGGTCAGGATTTCCGTGGCCGTCGACTGCTCTTCAAAAGCAGGCGCATCGCCGTGGATCGCACGAGTGCCGGTCGATTCTACCGGACCCTTTTCGTCAACCGGGTCACCGGTCACGTTCAGGATGCGGCCCAGCGTACCGGTGCCGACGGGGACCGCGATGGGTTCGCCGGTGTCTTCTACCGATTGTCCGCGGACCAGACCTTCGGTCGCGTCCATCGCGATGGTACGTACGGTGTTTTCACCAAGGTGCTGGGCAACTTCCAGAACCAGTTTTTTACCGTTGTTTTCCGTGGTTAGTGCGTTGAGGATTTCCGGAAGGGCGTCCTCGAACTGTACGTCCACAACGGCGCCAATGACCGCGGTCACTTTGCCTTTTGCGTTTGCCATGTTTCGTCTCCGGTTCTTAGAGCGCTTCAGCGCCCGAGATAATTTCAATAAGCTCGTTGGTGATCACAGCCTGGCGCGAGCGGTTGAACTGAATGGTCAGCTTGTCGATCATTTCGCCAGCGTTGCGGGTTGCGTTGTCCATTGCAGACATCCGCGAGCCCTGCTCCGATGCGCCGTTTTCCAGCAAGGCTGCAAAAATCTGCGTTGCGACACCGCGCGGCAGCAGGTCAGCCAGAATGGCCTCTTCGCTGGGCTCGTAGTCGTACAGAGTGCTTTCGCCTGCATCTTCGGTCTCTTCAAACGAGGCCGGGATGACTTGCTGGGCCGTGGGGATTTGGGTCACAACGTTGACGAACTTCGAATAGAAGATCGTGCAGACGTCGAACTCTTCCCCGTCAAACCGTGCCAGAAGATCACGTGCAATATCCTGCGCGTTCTCATAGCCGACACGTTTCACTTCGGTCAGGTCAACGTGGCCAACGAAGGTGTCACCAAGATCACGCTTGATGCTGTCACGGCCTTTCTTGCCGACCGTGATAATCTTCACTGTTTTGCCCTGTGCCAGCAGTTCCTGCGCCCGCGCACGGCCAAGCTTGGCAATGTTCGAGTTGAAACCGCCACACAGACCGCGTTCAGCCGTCATGATGACCAAAAGATGAACGTCATCCTTGCCTGTGCCGCTCAGCAGCTTGGGCGCGGATGCCGATCCACCAACAGAGGCCGCCAGCCCACCCATCACGGCGTTGAACCGCTCAGTATAGGGACGTGACTGCTCTGCAGCTTCCTGCGCGCGGCGAAGTTTCGCCGCGGCAACCATTTGCATGGCTTTTGTGATCTTCCGAGTGTTCTTTACACTCTCGATCCTGTTTTTGAGATCCTTAAGATTTGGCATCTGTCAGGCCCCTTACGCGAAATCAGCGGCGTATTCGTCGAGTGCTGCTTTCACTTTATCTGCGGCGTCGCCTTTGATCTTGGGATCTTCGTCGGTGATCCACTGCAGAAGGTCAGCGTGCTTGCCACGCAGGTGCTGCAGCAGGCCTTGCTCGAAGCGGCCCACATCCGACACGTCGATCTTGTCGAGGTAGCCGTTTACGCCTGCGAAGATGACACAGACGATTTCCGAGTTTGTCAGCGGCGAATACTGTGCCTGCTTCATCAGCTCGGTCAAACGTGCACCGCGGTTCAGAAGCTGCTGAGTAGCGGCATCAAGATCGGAACCAAACTGAGCAAACGCAGCCATCTCACGATACTGAGCCAGTGACAGTTTTACAGGACCCGCAACCGACGACATCGCCGAGGTTTGAGCCGAGGAGCCAACGCGCGACACCGACAGACCGGTGTTCACAGCAGGGCGGATACCTTGGTAGAACAGTTCGGTCTCAAGGAAGATCTGACCGTCGGTGATCGAAATCACGTTGGTCGGAATAAACGCCGAAACGTCACCACCTTGGGTTTCAATCACGGGCAGCGCGGTCAGCGAGCCTGCGCCAAAGTCTTCGTTCAGCTTGGCCGAACGCTCCAGCAGACGCGAGTGAAGATAGAAAACGTCACCCGGATAGGCTTCACGTCCGGGTGGACGACGCAGCAGCAGCGACATCTGACGATACGACACAGCCTGTTTCGAAAGGTCATCATAGATGATCAGCGCGTGACGGCCGTTGTCGCGGAAGAATTCCGCCATCGCAGTCGCGGCGTAAGGCGCCAGGAACTGCATCGGTGCAGGATCAGAGGCAGTGGCTGCAACCACGATCGAATACTCAATCGCGCCGCTTTCTTCCAGCTTCTTAACCAGCTGAGCAACAGTCGAACGCTTTTGACCGATTGCAACGTACACACAGTACAGTTTCTTGCTCTCGTCGTCGCCAGCGGCGTCGTTGTACGATTTCTGGTTCAGGATCGCGTCCAGAGCAACGGCAGTTTTACCGGTCTGACGGTCACCAATGATCAGCTCACGCTGGCCACGGCCAATCGGGATCATCGCGTCAACCGATTTCAGGCCGGTTGCCATCGGCTCGTGAACCGATTTACGCGGGATGATGCCCGGCGCTTTCACGTCGGCAATGCCGCGCTCGGTCGAGTCGATCGGACCCTTACCATCAATCGGGTTACCAAGACCGTCTACAACACGACCCAACAGGCCGTTGCCGATTGGCACGTCCACGATCGAGTTCGTACGCTTGACGACGTCGCCTTCTTTAATGTCACGGTCAGACCC
Organism: uncultured Shimia sp.; assembly: GCF_947498095.1. Taxonomy (GTDB): domain Bacteria; phylum Pseudomonadota; class Alphaproteobacteria; order Rhodobacterales; family Rhodobacteraceae; genus Shimia. Next base: position 144,798 of record NZ_CANMJE010000005.1, read on the forward strand.
GAAGATAACAACACCAACGTTGTCATTTTCAAGGTTGAGGGCCATGCCCTGAATTCCACCGGGGAATTCAACCATCTCACCGGCTTGAACATTGTCCAGGCCGTAGACGCGCGCAATACCGTCACCGACGGAAAGCACACGGCCGACTTCGGCCACTTCGGCCTCTTGGCCAAAGTTTTTGATCTGGTCCTTTAGGATCGCAGAGATTTCGGCTGCTTGGATACCCATTATCCGACCTCTTTCATTGCATTCTGGAGGGAAGAGAGCTTGGAGGCGATCGACGTATCGATCATCTTCGAGCCCACTTTAACGACAAGACCGCCGATGAGGGCTTCATCAACGGTCGCATTAATTTTGACATCTTTGCCAATACGGTCGGCAAGAGTCTTTGACAGTTTTTCGCTTTGCGTTTTGGTCAGGGCCTTGGCGGAAACCACCTCGGCGGTCACCTCACCCTTTTCAGCAGCAAGCATGGCGCGCAGCTGGTCAACCAACTGCGGCAGAACAAACAGGCGGCGCTTCTCGGCCATCAGGCCCAGAGTATTCTTCAGCACTGGCTGAAGACCCATTTTGTCTGCAATTGCGGCAATGGCCTTGCCTTGCTCTTCGCGGCTAATCACCGGCGAAGAATTCAGCTCGCGCAATTCAGCGCTTTCGGCCAATGCGGCGCTGAGGTCATCAAGACCGCCTTCCAGTTCGGCAAGCGTCTTGGTCTCTTTTGCGATCTCAAAGACCGCGGTGGCATAGCGCTCGGCAATGCCGGAGGAGATCGAAGCTGGTTCGGACACGTCCACCCTTCCGCTTTCTGGCCCAACTCACTGCATACAATTGTATGCAACTTGCAGGGACGTTTCATCGCCCCGTTGGATCGGGGCAGTAAAATCCGTCGCGGGTGTAGCAGAGGCTTGGCCACCTAGCAACATGGTTTGAAATATTCTGTGACGCGCCGAAAGCCCTTATTTCTAAGGTGTTGGTGCAGGTGCGACCCTTTGACTGTGACAGGACGTGAAAAAAATGCCTGCGAAATCCCTCATTTTCGCGATTCCCGAGAAAAAATCACCCCACACTGTTAGCGTAAACAGCCCGGTTTTCGAAAATCTGACGCCTAGGCGACTCGCTGGCGCAGAGAGCCTTTAGGGCTAAACCGGTGCTGTCTCAGGCTTAGGCGCCAGAACACCCAGCGGTTTTTTCACCGCCTCTCGCAAGCCAGGCCCGCTGGGCGCATGTACGCGCTTGCTGGCTTCGACCATCAGAACACTGCCAGCCACCACGGGCGACACGGTTTTGCCCAAGCTTTCCCACATCGCGCCGGTCTTGCGCCAAAAGCGTTTTTGCGAAGGGGGCTGATACAACGTGGTCCGGTGACGTTCCGGCATAAACCCATGCTGGCGCAACTGCGCCTCAAGCTGCGTGGTCGTATATGGGCGACCATATCCAAACGGTGTCTTGTCACTGCGGGTCCACATACCTGCACGATGCGGCACGATGAACAGCGCCCGCCCACCGGGGCCCAGCGCACGGTAAGCTTCGTTCAAAAGGTCCGAAGGCCGCTCGCAAGTTTCCAGCCCGTGCATCATCACCAGCCGGTCCACACGTCCGGTTTCAATCGGCCAGAGGGTTTCCTCTGACAGAACCGACACGTTGGGCATCCCCGCAGGCCAAGGCATCACGCCTTGTGGCGCAGGCATCAACCCGATCACCCGGCGCGCGTCACCCAGATAGGGTCTGAGCAGTGGCACGGCAAAGCCAAAACCAACGACCGTCTGGCCTTTGGCCTCGGGCCACAGTTCCAGCACTTCATCGCGCACAGCCTTTTGCGCGGCCCGCCCCAGCGTGCTGCGATAGTAAAAGTTCCGCAAGTCTTGCACATCAAGATGCATTGCAACCGCCCGTCTGATCGGCAAAGCTGGTCCCAACATAACAATCACAAAGCGAAAATCCATGCCTCTCGACATCGTCACCCTGCCCTGCCTGTCAGATAACTACGCTTTCCTGATCCACGACGCTGCAAGCGGCGAGACCGCAGTGGTGGACGTGCCGGAATCCGGAGTGATCTCTGAAGCGCTGACCTCTCGCGGCTGGACCCTCAGCCACGTGTTGCTCACCCACCACCATTGGGATCACATTGACGGGCTGACCGCTCTGTTAGAGGCCCACCCGGCCAAGGTCATTGGCGCGGCTGCCGATGCGCACCGCCTGCCCCCGCTGGATCACGCTGTTTCCGAGGGCGACAGTTTTGACTTTGGCGGTGAAACGATGGAGGTCATTGATGTCTCAGGGCATACAGTGGGTCATATCGCCTTTTACTTACCGCAGACTGGCGCAGTCTTTACTGCTGACAGCCTGATGGCTTTGGGATGTGGGCGCCTGTTCGAAGGGGATCCCGACATGATGTGGACCTCGCTGTCAAAACTCGCAACCCTACCTGCCGAGACGATTGTTTGCTCTGGCCACGAATACACCGAGGCCAATGCCCGCTTTGCCATCACCGTTGACCCGGAGAACCCCGCGCTCAAAGCCCGGATCACTGACATCACCGCAGCACGCGCTAAGGGCCAGCCGACGGTCCCCTCAACAATGGCCGAAGAACTGGCCACAAACCCGTTCCTAAGGGCGGTTTCACCGGATGTTCAGCGGTTTTTGGGAATGACAGGCGCCCCTCCGGCGCAAGTCTTCGCTGAAATTCGCCAGCGCAAAGACAACTTCTGACAGTCCCGAAAAACGCCAAAATTGGTCAATTCAGGCTTTTGTGAAGGGAAAAGTGCAAAAAGTCCTTGAAGACCGGCCCAGATAGACCAAACTTTAATGTCATGAGGCCATGGTTGTGTGGGGTCTCGTATCCCTGCAACCCCGAAACCAGAAGGAGCACCAGAGCAGTGCCTTCATTCTCGACGACGCTTGAACAGGCAATCCATGCGGCGCTGGCGCAGGCCAACGAACGCCAGCATGAGTTTGCCACCCTGGAACATTTACTCTTCGCCCTTTTGGACGAACCCGATGCCATACGCGTGATGCAGGCCTGCAGCGTTGACCTTGATGAGCTGCGCGCCACGCTGGTGACTTTCATTGATGATGATCTGTCGAACCTCGTGACGGACATTGAAGGCTCCGAAGCGGTGCCAACGGCGGCCTTCCAGCGCGTGATCCAACGCGCGGCCATTCACGTTCAATCCTCGGGTCGGACCGAGGTGACCGGGGCCAACGTGCTGGTCGCAATCTTTGCCGAGCGGGAATCCAACGCCGCCTATTTCCTGCAAGAACAGGATATGACCCGCTATGATGCGGTCAATTTCATCGCGCATGGCGTGGCCAAGGATCCGGCCTTTGGCGAAAGCCGCCCGGTTTCCGGCGCCGACGGAGAAGACGATGCAACCGTCGAAGCGGTCGAAGGTGAAAACAAGGAAAGCGCACTGGCCAAGTATTGCGTCGATCTGAACGCCAAGGCCATCAAGGGCGACATTGATCCGTTGATTGGTCGCGACTCTGAAGTTGAGCGCTGTATTCAGGTGCTGTGCCGCCGTCGTAAGAACAACCCGCTTTTGGTGGGGGATCCCGGCGTCGGTAAAACCGCAATTGCCGAAGGTCTCGCGCATCAGATCGTCAAGGGCGACACGCCCGAAGTTCTGGCCAACACCACCATTTTTTCGCTCGACATGGGCGCCTTGTTGGCAGGCACCCGCTATCGCGGTGATTTTGAAGAACGTCTCAAGGCTGTTGTGACCGAACTGGAAGAGCATCCGGACGGTGTTCTGTTCATCGACGAAATTCACACTGTCATCGGTGCGGGCGCTACGTCAGGCGGCGCAATGGACGCGTCCAACCTGCTGAAACCTGCGTTGCAGGGCGGCAAGCTGCGCACAATGGGGTCGACCACCTACAAAGAATTCCGCCAGCACTTTGAAAAGGATCGCGCGCTGAGCCGTCGATTCCAGAAAATCGACGTGGCAGAGCCTTCGGTAGAGGACACGATCAAGATCCTGCGCGGGCTCAAACCCTATTTCGAAGAGCATCACGGCGTGAAATTCACGGCTGATGCGATCAAGACCGCAGTGGAACTTTCCGCGCGCTACATGAACGACCGCAAACTGCCCGACAAAGCCATCGACGTCATTGACGAAGCTGGCGCGGCGCAGCATCTCGTGGCCGCCTCAAAACGGCGCAAGACCATCGGCGTGAAAGAAATTGAGGCTGTCGTGGCCAAGATCGCCCGCATCCCGCCCAAGAACGTGTCAAAAAACGATGCCGAGGTGCTGAAAGACCTCGAACGCTCGCTGAAACGCGTGGTGTTTGGTCAGGACAACGCCATCGAGGCCCTCTCCAGCGCCATCAAACTGGCCCGCGCCGGCTTGCGTGAACCTGAAAAACCCATCGGCAACTATCTGTTTGCCGGACCGACCGGCGTCGGTAAGACCGAAGTCGCCAAGCAATTGGCCGACACTCTGGGTGTGGAACTGTTGCGCTTTGACATGTCGGAATACATGGAGAAACACGCAGTCTCCCGTCTGATTGGCGCGCCTCCGGGCTATGTCGGCTTCGATCAGGGTGGCCAGCTGACCGACGGCGTCGATCAGCACCCGCATTGCGTGCTCTTGCTTGATGAGATCGAAAAGGCCCACCCGGATGTCTACAACATCCTTCTGCAGGTGATGGATCACGGCACGCTCACCGACCACAACGGGCGCACCGTTGATTTCCGCAACGTGATCCTGATCATGACCTCGAACGCCGGGGCTATGGAGCAGGCCAAGTCGGCGATCGGCTTTGGTCGCGACCGTCGCGAGGGTGAAGACACCGCTGCGATCGAGCGCACGTTTACGCCGGAATTCCGCAATCGTCTGGACGCGGTGATCTCATTTGCGCCGCTGCCCAAGGCCGTCATCATGCAAGTGGTTGAAAAGTTCGTTCTGCAACTCGAAGCGCAGCTGATGGATCGCAACGTCACCATCGAACTCACGCCCAAAGCCGCAGCCTGGCTGGGCGACCGGGGGTATGACGACAAGATGGGCGCGCGCCCATTGGCCCGTGTCATTCAGGAGCACATCAAAAAGCCCCTGGCCGAAGAACTGCTGTTTGGTGAGCTGGCCAAAGGTGGTGTGGTCAAAGTGACCGTCAAGGCGGGTGAGTTGAAACTCGAACTCAGCGGACCGGACAAACCCCGCATCACGGGTAAGAAGAAACCTCCGCTTTTGACCGCGGAATAATGCTTGTCCGCACCGCGGCTCTGATATCTGCGCTCGCAGCCTTCCCGGCTGCGGGCGCACCCGTTTTAGAGCAGCCCATCGACTGCGTTCTGGGTGAAACCTGTTACATCCAAAACTACGTCGACAGTGACCCGTCTGAGAAATGGTCGGATTTTGCCTGTGGCGGCCTGAGTTATGATGGCCATAAGGGCACGGATTTTGCCCTGCCTACGCACAGTGACATACAGCGCGGCGTTGATGTTCTGGCTGCCGCGGCTGGCACCGTTGTCGGAACGCGTGACGGCATGGCCGACGCAATCCTGACGCCGGATCAGTTAGACAGCGTCAACGGCCGCGAATGCGGCAATGGGGTGGCGATCGATCATGGCGACGGCTGGGTCACGCAGTACTGTCACATGAAACGCGGCAGCATCTTGGTTACCAAGGGCGACAGCGTGGCTACGGGCGCTCCGTTGGGCCAGGTTGGGCTGAGTGGCAAAACCCAATTCCCGCATGTGCACATGTCTTTGCGCCACGATGGACAGGTGATTGACCCCTTCGCGCCCACGCGCTCTGGCGCCGACTGCAGCACTGAGCCGCAAGAAACCTTGTGGAAGGATGATCCGGGCTATGTTGCCGGGGGTATTATCCGCTTGGGATTTGCAACCGAGGTGCCAAGTTTTGATGATGTAAAGTCCGGCGCAGCAGGCATGGACAGCCTCAGCGAGGATGATCCGGCCTTGGTTCTTTTTGTCCAAGCCTTTGGCAGCCGAACGGTTGACGAGATCAGCATTGAAATCAACGGCCCAGATGGGTTTCGCGTCACGTACCTGGGAGACGTTGAAAAACCAAAGGTGCTGTATTTTCGCGCCGCCGGAAAAAAACGCCCGCCAAATGGCTGGGCCCGTGGCACGTATCGAGGGGCAGTAACCCTAATCCGAGATGGCCAAGCCTACGCCACAGAGGAAAAAACCCTCAAACGGAATTGATTACCGTTCTGTCAGCTTGATCTCGATGCGGCGGTTCTTGGCCCGCGCTTCAGGTGTATCTGCGGGATCGAGGGGCTGGAACTCGCCAAATCCATTGGCCGACAAACGCCCCGGTGGAATCCCCAGATCGTCGGACATAAAGCGCACCACGGACAGCGCGCGCCCCTGACTGAGCTCCCAATTGTCCGAGTACTTACCGGGGCTAAAGAAGGCCTGATTGTCGGTGTGGCCATCAACCCGGATGATCCAGTCGATACCTTCGGGAATGTCATCAGAGACTCGCTGAAGGATGGCTGCAACCTTGGCAATCTCGCGCTCGCCATCTGCCGAGAGATCGGCGCTGCCGATGTCGAACAGCACTTCGGACGAAAACACAAACCTGTCGCCGACAATTCGAACGCCTTCCTGATTGGCCAATACTTCGCGCAGGCGCCCAAAGAATTCGGACCGGAACTTTTCTAGATCCTTGGCTTCGGCCTCCAGCCGTTTGCGCTCGGCCTCTTCCAACTCACGGCGTTTGCGCTCTTCGGCAGCGGCACGGGCCAACGCGGTATTGAGGTCTGATCCCAAGGACTGAAGCTGTATCTGCGCCGCCGCATCACGCACTTTGGCGTCATCCAACAAGGCTTGCAGGCTGGAAAGCTGTGTCCGCAAAGAGGCGACCTGCTGATTCAGCAAGGCCACGTCACGTTGGCTGCCGGCAGAACGGGCCTCTTGCTCTGCAAGCGCCTGATTGGCCGCTGCCAACAGGGTCGCGCGTTCTTCCGCCGACGTCAGCGCATCATCGGCCGATTGTTCCGCAGCAAGTTTGGCGGCCAGTGCCTGAGCCAATTGACGTTGAATGTCTTCGGCCTCTGAGAATTTCGCGTTCACCTCAGATTGCGCTGTGTCCAAAGCCAGTTGCAGTGCGGCCATTTCGGCCAATTGACGGGCCAGATCATCGTCTTTCTGCGCCAATTGGGTTTGCGATTGGTCAAGATCGCTCATCGCGGCCTCAAGCGTCGCCAGTGTCTTGGCTAAATCCGCTTCGGCAGTCTCTCCGGACAGCAACGCCGCAGCCAGTTTGGCGGTCAAATCGCTGCGTGCGGCATCGGCGGCGGCCAACATCGTCAGGGTTTCTTCGGCGCGTTTGCGTTGCGCTTCCAAGGCCAACGTCATCGCGGTCAACTCGGCATCCGCATCCTGCAACTTCTGGCGCAGCGCCTCGGCGGCGGCGGCCTCGGCCAGACGCGCAATTTCTTCTTCGCTCAGCGCGGCCTGCAACTCGGTCACACGATCCGTCAACGCGGCATTGGCTGCATCACGATCCGCCTGCTCCCGGTTAAGGTCGGCAATCATCGCTTCGAGAGCTTCGCGACGCGCGGCGGCCAGACGCGCGGCCTCGGTCTGGGCATCGATCTCGGAACGCGCCGACGCCAAAGCCAGGTTCAGGGCATCCTGTTCGCTCAAAAGCTGGTCGCGCAGTTGCTCAAGCGTTTCGCGCTGCCCTTCAAGATCGGCAATCGTGCCCAAGGCCGTATCACGCTCAGACAAAAGCGCTGCGACCTGCGCCTCAAAACTTGTGATCCGGGTGCGCGCCTGGGCCAGCTCACTTTCACGCGTTGCCAGGTTTGTGGTCAGGGTGGCGATAAGGGCAGATTGGCGAACAGCCTCGGCGCGCTCATCTGCCAGCGTGGCACGCAAACCACCAACTTGGGTTTCTAAGGTCGCCGTGCGGTCCCGCTCTAATCCAAGGGCCTGCGCCAAGGCGGCAACCTCGGTGGAAAGAGCATCCAACTCACTTTCCTGACCTGTAATGGTTTCGCGCAGTACAAACTGCATCACCATAAAGATGGTCAGCACGAACATCAGCACCAGCAAGAGGCCAGTCATCGCATCGACAAAGCCGGGCCAGATTGAGGCCTGGAACCGCTGTCCTGTGCGCCGTGAAAGGGCCATGCTCAGCCCCCCTCGCCGCCCGTATCAGGGGGACGTTTCTTGCCGCCGGCATCTTTGCGCGCGTCCCGCAAGGATTGCTTTAGCATCCGGGTCATGGCGGCCAGATCGGTTCGCAGTTCGGCCATGCTTTCTTGGCGCCCAGCCGAAATCTCCTCGAGAATACGCAACATTTGAACATCAATAGACCGCAGACGCATCCGGCTTTCGGCGTCAATGCCATGTTCACCTTCATCTCGCAGTTCCAGAGCGTGGATCAGCCGTTCCTGTCCTTCCGCGACACGCAACAGCGCCTGCGTCGTTGGCGCCTGCGTTTCCATGCGGTCCGTCATCCCCTGCAATGCCGTCACGAGGCTTTCTAGCTTGCTGTCAAGCTCAGCACCACGCGCATCAGATTGCGTGAACATCGATTGCAGACCCTGCATCTGCTGGGTCATGTGATCCAGGACATTGGCCATTGCCGAATGCTCGATCCCACCATCGCCATCACCAGTCGAAAAACTCAGGCGCGTGATGGTACTCAACCACTCTTCCAGCTCGCGGTAGAACCGGTTTTGCCCGTGGCCCGCGAACAGCTCCAGCAGGCCAACTATCAGCGATCCCGCCAACCCCAGTAAGGACGAGGCAAAGGCGATGCCCATGCCCCCCAGCTGGCTTTTCAGCCCCGTTATCAGGCGCGAAAACACCTCTTCCCCGCCTTCGCCTTCTTTCGGGGCAAGGCTCCCAATGGTGTCCACCAATGCAGGAACCGTTGTTGCCAAGCCGTAAAAAGTTCCCAAAAGGCCTAAGAAAATCAACATGTTGACCAGATATCGCGTGATTTCCCGGCTTTCTTCAATCCGGGTGGCGACTGAATCCAGAATAGACCGAGTCGAGGTTGCACCAATTTGGGACCGCGCTGACCGCGACCGCAACATCGCCGCCAAAGGCGCCAGCAAAGATGGGGCGCTGGACACATCTCCACCCTCACGGCCTGCGGCAAAATCCTCGATCCAACGCACCGAATTGATCAGAGAGAACACCTGTCCAAAACAGGCCAGAACACCGATCACAAAAACCATGGCAATAAAGCCATTGAGATATGGGTTCGCTTGGAACACCGGCATCACACTTGGCAGGGCAAAATACCCAAGTGCCCCGGTCAGCCCCAAAACGATCAACATCATCATGATCTGGCGGAACGGATGAGAGAAATGCGGCTCGACTTCGCGGTCCGGCTGGTCCATTGGGACAGCTCCTGACACATTGTTTTTTCTGGGGCTACCCTACTGTTTCAACAGGCAGGTGCCAAGAACTTATCAAGCATGGCGATTTCAGTCAGCGGAACCGGCTGTTAGGGTTTGAACGCGTTTGGACAACCAATCCAGATCGCTGTCTTCGATGCCCAACTCAAACAGGTGGCTGGCGGTGTTGTGAAGGTACTCGGTGTTCGGTCCTCGCCCGCCCACGGCGGTTGAGATGATTTGAGCCTGCTCTTCCAGTTCCAGATGGCAATATTGCACATGATGCGGGTCAATCACGTAGGTCACGGCTTCAACCCGACGCCCATCGGCCAGATCAACATGCAGCATTTTCTCCAGATAGGCCGAAGACACCAGTTCCCGCTCTCGCAACTCGGCAAGTGTCTGGTCTTCATGGCCATCTTCAACCAGCAGGGCCAATCCCTGACAATGGGCGCGCTCATCCGCATCCAGCGCCAGCACAAGGCCGGGATCTTCTTCGGTGCCACGATGATGGATTGAGCGCATGCAAAAGCTGCGGTGCCACCCCGGCAGGGTCGCAACTTTCTTTTCGCGATACGCAAAGCCCGGATTCCACAAAAGCGATCCGTATCCGAACACCCACATCGTCATGTCTCTGGCCCTTCAGGTTTTGCGCGTTTAAACACCAATCAGTGATCGGGGAAAAGGGCCTGTGTAATGAAACGACTGCTGATTGTGATCCTTGTCGCGGCTTTGGGCTGGTCGACCTATTGGTTCATCGGAGCGAGCGGTGTGAAATCGGGATTTGTTGCATGGTTCGAGGCACGACAATCTGAGGGCTGGCAGGCGGAAACCAGCGACATCACCGTTGCTGGATATCCCAACCGATTTGATACGACACTCAGCGATATCGCGCTTGCCGATCCGGAAACCGGTGTTGCGTGGAATGCAGATTTCTTTCAGGTCTTCACTCTCAGCTACAAACCCAATCACGTCATTGCCGTCTGGCCCAACGCGCAGACCGTCGCGTTCCCCGATCAAACGGTTCAGGTGTCCAGCACTGACATGAGGGCCTCATTGGTTCTGGGCGCAAGCACGGACCTGCCACTTGAGCGCACGAACTATGTGGTCAAAGATTTGACCCTGACCTCTACAGCGGACTGGACGCTCAAGGCCGAGACTTTGCAAGTGGCCCTGCATCGACTGGAAGAACAGGACAACGGCTATCGTTTCGCCCTGACCGCCAATGGATTTGCTCCGCAGTTTGCACAAAAGGCGCCCGCGGGTCAGTCTCTGCCGCAGGCATTCCAAGTCATTCAGGCCGACATTCTTGCAGGGTTCGATGCGCCTTGGGATCGTCATGCTTTGGAAGATGCCCGTCCTCAGCCGACGTGGATCGAGGTCCGCACAATGCAGCTCGCATGGGGAGAACTGGAACTTCAGGCGGCGGGCAAGGTCACGGTCGACAACACCGGCTATCCGACCGGAGATCTCACCATCCGTGCCACCAATTGGCGCGATATCGTCGCGGTGGCACGCCAGTCAGGCGCGATCCCCAAGGGAGTTCTGGATGGGATAGAACGGGGGCTGGAGTTTCTTGCCGGCGTGTCAGGCAACGCCAAATCGCTCGATATTCCGTTGAATTTCAAGAATGGCGCCACACGGTTGGGTCCGATCCCCATTGGCCCCGCTCCGCGTCTCGTTCTGCGCTAGCGGCAATAGGGTCCGCCACGGTGTTTGGCGATGTCAAAATGAAAGTGGTCCCGGTGATAACGGTCGGCATTGGGGCCCAGTACCGTGCCAAACGGTCCGCAGGCTTTTTTGTGCATATTCTTTAGAATACGCCCCTTTTTCCCTTTGCCCCAGTCATTCAGCACGCTGATTGTGTCGCCGTTCTTGAGCTTAAAAGCAGAGATATCAATCGCCCGCCCTTTGCCATGCTCTGAGATTTTTGCACCGGGTCGGTTGTTGCGCGTGCGGCAGGCAAACCCCGCTGCAACCTTAAGCTCAACGACACCGCGTCCATATCGCCCAACGGATTTGTCCATACCGCCGTCGACCCATTTCTTAAGAGCGCGGGCCGTGTCACATTCCATCACTGCAGGCGTGCTCAGGCGCACCCCGGAGACCGAGTGCAGTTTGATCGCGCCTTTTTTGATGCCGCAACCGCCCAGTCTGCCTGGCACGTTGCCAACCTCGGTGCCTTGCAAGTCCCGGTCACGACACAGTTTGCCCACGCGGGTACTGCTGGCAGCCCGACGTTTTGCTTTAGGTTCTGGCTCGCCATCTCTGGCCGAACTTGTTTGGGGCGCCGGTTTCAGCACCGGATCTCCACGCGCTTCAGCAGCCGCCACAGCACTGGCGGCACTGGCCGCGCTCGCTCGGTTGCCCCCACCAGCCAGGGTCTTAGGACGCAACTTGGGACGTAAAGAGCGATCAGGCGCGGCGCTTGGCAACGCCGGTGGAAACACGTCTTCGCGGGCGACCGGGCGCAAGGATGACTTGGGCGCATTGGCCTGCGCGACACCCGCGACAAGCAACAGGGCTATGCCCAACCGCCGGATCACTTGGGCTTTGCGCCGCGACCAAAATCGGGGGCGTCCGTGTCCTGCCCGGCTTCGATAATGCCGCGGCGAATGTCACGTGTGTGGGTGAAATAATCAAAAAGGTGCTCACCATCCCCCGTCCGGATGGCCCGCTGTAACGCAAACAATTCTTCTGTAAACCGCCCCAGAATTTCCAAGGTGGCATCTTTGTTGTTCAAAAACACATCGCGCCACATCGTCGGATCGGACGCCGCGATGCGGGTAAAATCACGAAAACCGGCGGCGGAATACTTGATGACTTCGCTGTCCGTCACCCGGCGCAGATCGTCGGCCACACCGACCATCGTATAAGCGATCAGGTGTGGCGCGTGGCTGGTCACCGCCAACACCAAATCGTGGTGGTCGGCATCCATCTCGTCGACATTGGCGCCCATCCCCTCCCACAAGGCGCGCAGGCGGGCCACGGCCTCTGGGTCAGTGTCGTCCTGCGCCGGAACAATGAGACACCAGCGATTGTCATAAAGTTCGGCAAATCCGGATTCAGGCCCTGAATGCTCGGTTCCAGCCAAAGGGTGCGCCGGCACAAAATGTACAGTATCAGGTAAATGCGGCGCCACCGCCGTAATGACAGCGCGCTTCACTGAACCCACATCCGATACCGTCGCGCCAGGCTTAAGCACAGGACCAATCTCGGCAGCGACGGCCCCCATGGCACCAACCGGAACGCAAAGCACAACCAGATCAGCACCTTCCGCGGCCTCGGCCGCGCTGTCGCAGACGCGGTCACATAGGCCAATTCGGCGAGCGGTATCGCGGGTTTCTTCCGAGCGAGCAAACCCGGTCACTTCTTTTGCCAAACCACCACGCTTGATGGCCCAGAACATGGACGAGGCGATCAACCCCAGCCCGATCAGAGCAATTCGGTCATAAACCGGTGCCCTCATCTTGCACCTGCCTTGAACTGCCCCACGGCATGGGCAACACGGCGACAACTGGATTCATCACCAACGGTGATCCGCAGGCAATTGGGCAGGCCATAACCCGCAACACGCCGTACGATCAGCCCTTGGGTCTTGAGGTATTCATCGCAGCTTTCGGCTTCGGCCTGATCGGCAAATCGCGCCAGGATAAAGTTGGCACAGGATGTGTCGGACGGAACGCCCAGTTCGGCCAGCGCTTCGGCCAGCCAGGCCCGCATGCGCGCATTGTCGGCACGGCATTTCTGCACAAAGGCCTGATCACGGATCGCGGCCTCGGCGACCGACAATTGTACGGTCGACAGGTTGAATGGTTGGCGCACACGGTTCAGCACATCGATGATGGCTTGCGGCGCATAGCCCCAACCGATCCGCAGACCGCCCAACCCATATATCTTGGAGAAGGTGCGGGTCATGATGACGTTGTCACGCGCATTGACCAGCGCAGCGCCGCCATCAAAGCTTTCGACAAACTCTGCGTAGGCCCCGTCCTGCACCAGAATGCAGCCCTCAGGCAGCTGATCCGCCAGACGTGCCATTTCATTGCCACCGACCATTGTTCCGGTCGGGTTGGCTGGATTGGCGATGAACACGATGCGGGTTTTATCTGTGCAAGCCGCCAAAATGGCATCTACGTCCACCACACGCTCGCGCTCAGCCACTTTCACAGGGGTCGCCCCGACCGCATGCGCAAGGATCGGATACATGGAAAATCCGTGTTCGGTATAAACCAACTCGTCACCCGGACCGGCATAACACTGCGCGATGAACTGCAAAATCTCGTCAGAACCGGCACCACAAATAATCTGGTCCGGGTTCAGCCCGTGGATCTCACCAATCGCCTCACGCAGAGGCTGATGGTCCGTCGTCGGATAACGATGCAGGTTCAGGCCTGACTTGGCGTGCGCTTCTTTTGCGGCATCGGAACAGCCATAGGGGTTTTCGTTGGACGAAAGCTTTACAATGTCTGACACGCCTTCAATCGTGGCCTTGCCACCGACATAAAGTTCAATCTCCATGATGCCGGGTTGCGGTGTAATCGGGGACATACTCAAATACTCCTACTTCGCTCAAGCTTCTATCGCTGGCACGAAGGCTTTGAAAGATCATTGATACATTGGCAGACCAATTGCGCCTTTGGGGTCACGGAAAAGCGACAACCACATAAGCCAGCCAACGATGCCGCCAATTTTTTGGCACGTAATTATTGACACAAAACGGCTCAACCGCCTTGCTTGTTAGATAGGACAAGAAAAGGCGCATTACCATGACCAAGCTTTATCACGTAGCAATCGCAGCTTCATTTGTCGCCAGTGCGACGACAGCGCAGCAGTTTACCGTAGGCAAAACGCTGTCGGTGGGCGGTGCAGAGTTTAACGAGACCAGCTCGATTTATGACGGCAGCCAATCTATTTCCGATCTTTATCTCGGTACAGAATTGGACGTGAACGAAACGGCCGCGTTGCAGGCCGAGGTAGAATTGTCGTCTTTGTCCATCGACGGCTGTCGCTCCTATGACCCTGCGGCTATGAACAGCGCCACACAGGATAGCGTCGTTATATTCTAATCAATGCCGCTCAATCAATGGTTCGATCACGTCGTTGAGAAACACGCGTCGAAACCTGCCGTTCACACGCATGATGGCCAGAGCATCTCATTTTCCAGACTTTCCGAAGCCGCCGACCAAATCTCGGCGGCTTTGGGCAACAAAGGCGTACGCGAGAACAGCAATGTCATCTCGACGATGGACCACCTTGCGTTAAACATTGCTTTCTGGCTGGCGGTTTGGAGATTGGGCGGAAACGTTCTAGCCAGCAAATCCACCACTTCATTTGAAACCGCGGGCGTGTCCGTGGATGCGATGCTGGCTGCACCGGGTCAGGACCCTGTGACTGGCACGCAAGTGTTGGTGTTTTCACCAGACATTCTGGCTCACCCGGTCCCCAAGAGACCCTAAAAACCAACAGGCTCAACATTTTTCCCGACCATAAACTCGACGCGAATGCTCGGTATCCTTAGAGAGTCTCCGGATCAAATCCTTGCGGATTCACATCGCTACACTGATCTGCTGGGACCTCCATCGGGCTCGATTTTTATGACGACTGCGCTGGATAGCATGCGCGCGTTTCGCGACATCGTCCGCGCGTTTTCTCATGGGGTTGCCGTCATTGGCCCGGATATGCCGATCGCAGACTACTGGTCAAAGATCATTCAGCATGGGGTGACCGAATTGTTCCTCACGCCTTTGATGCTGCACCGTTTGCTAAACTGCGATCACCGCCCTGCAGACACCAGCAACATAAAACGAATCTTTGTTGCGAGTGGCACGGCGCAGAACTCGCTGTTGCAAGAGGCTCATCAAGTCTTTGGCCCGGTCATTGAACTCGCTGCGGGCACTCCAGAAACCAGCATCTTTGCTTTCAAGAAATATGATCCTGCCAACCATCAACAGGGTGACATCGGCCCTGCAGTGGGCGGGATAACGGTCCGGATTCAGGATGAGAATGACTGCGACCTGCCGGCAAATGCAGTCGGGCGCCTAAGATTGACGGTCCCGCAAGATCAACGCTTTGAGGGATACCTCGGTGGGGCATCTGCCTATGACGCGTACGGAGGTGTGTACCCGGGCTTTCTCGCGTCGCTCAGCCCTGACGGGCAGATGACCAAACATGGGCGCACCGACGACCGATTGAGCCTTGGAGGCACGCGGTATTTTAGCGGGTTAATCGAAACTGCGTTGGAAAAACTGCCGACTGTTGAGCGGGTTTGCGCGCTGCGAGTCTTTGCTTCGGACGGGTCCGAGGCGCTGGGACTGGCCATCAAACCCGCAACGGGATTCAAGGCAACCGATATCCAGAAATTGGCCAAACGCTCTCTACCTGGAATTGGTGATGTGATTGTGCGGGTCTGTGCATCCTTCCCGGTTGGCAAAGAAGGCCTCCCTGACAGGGAGGCCTTAGAGCAATGGTGGCAACGAAAGAACGAGTTGTAGCATTCCGACTGTGCCCCGCCCGAAATGCCCACCGAATAAGGGTGGGCCTTTGGAATAGGTCTCTAGACGGTGACTCAAAAACGGAAGGCGGCCCGTATCTGAATGGTCGTCGCATCAACGTCGATGCCGGTTCCATTGAAATTGCCGAACTCGTGGTAGAGCAGTTCACCACCAATGCTGAACGAGTCATTGATGCGGTGCTCATAACCAGCCCCAAGGAACCAGCCACCGTCGCTGCCCAAGGTGTCCGTACTTGCATCCGCATAACCGCCGACACCATATACCAGACCCTGATTCACCTTGTAACCGGCGCGCGCTTTCAGACGCCAAACCTCTTCCAACGTGGCCGCCCCGGAAAGATCCGTGCTGGACCAGTCATAGTCGAACCCAGCACCAACGACCCAAGTGCCCAAATCCAGATCATAGCCCGCGACAAGACCACCGATCACATCCGAGCCATCAACGCCGGCCAGACTCGTATCAACGCTCGCGTTACCGATTTGTCCGCCGATGTAGAACCCGGACCAGTCGGGGGTGCTTTGTGCACTTGCAACCCCGGCTGCAAGGCCCATCCCAAGCGACAGTGCCATCATTCGAACCATAGTGTTTCCCTTCTCGATTTGGCGCAACATCCTGCGCGGTTCGAAAGGGCTACGCACTCAGGCGTGTAACCGGATCATTTGAGGGCAATCAACTCCGCACACATCGCCGTGAACACGCACACGGGGCAAGGATCTGGGATCCCGAAACAAGAAAACCCGCAGCGCCAGGGCTGCGGGTTTCCAAAATCTTCTGCGGCGAAAACCTTAGTTTTTCGCGTAGAATTCGACCACGAGGTTCGGTTCCATGACGACCGGGTAAGGGACGTCCGACAAACCGGGGGTACGCACGAAGGTGGCGGTCATTTTCGAGTGATCGACGTCCATATAGTCCGGCACATCACGCTCGGGCAGCTGGACAGCTTCCAGAACAACAGCCAGTTGCTTGGACTTGTCGCGCACTTCGATGACGTCGCCTTCTTTAACGCGGTACGAAGGGATGTTGACCTTCTTGCCGTTCACTTTGACGTGGCCGTGGTTCACGAACTGACGGGCAGCAAATACGGTGGCCACGAACTTGGCGCGGTAAACAACGGCGTCAAGGCGGCGCTCCAGCAGACCAATCAGGTTTTCACCGGTGTCGCCTTTGACACGCTCGGCTTCACCATAGATGCGGCGGAACTGTTTCTCGGTCAGGTCGCCGTAGTAACCTTTCAGCTTTTGCTTGGCGCGCAGCTGAATACCAAAGTCGGACAGCTTGCCCTTGCGGCGCTGACCGTGCTGGCCGGGGCCATATTCACGACGGTTAACGGGGGATTTGGGGCGACCCCAAATGTTTTCGCCCATGCGGCGATCGATTTTGTACTTGGCAGACGTGCGTTTTGTCACGGCTGATCTCCTTCGTTTAGGTTTCGAAGGGCGTTGTCCTCTTGCCGGATTTGGCCGACATGACAGGCATTCTCTTACGAGGGCCACCAACACCAATGAAGCCGCGCGTATAAACGAGTCGCGCGGGGAGTCAAGTCGTTACCGGGATGAATAGCCCCTTAGCCCGTCAATGGTGCCAACAGGGCGTTTCGAAATGTCACGTCCAAGCGCCTTCCATGGCGCTTATACACAAACTCAGAGGTGCGCACACAAGGCATTTCGAAATGCCTTGTGTGCTTGCTTCAAAGATGGCGCGTCAGGCCGCGTCGTGCAACAGGATAGCCGCCTCGCTCGCACTCAGATTGCGACGCGCATAATGACCGTATGTGTTGGGGTCGTACTTCAACTCGGGCAACATCCGCAAAAGCCGCGCGCGATCCTTGTCTTCCAAAGACGACATCGCTGCATTGGCCGGATGATAGCTTTCGGTTTCGACACCGTTCGCCCAGAGAATCTGATGACGAGGCAACAAGAGGTGGATATAGGTCACTTCCCGCACGGTGTAGTCGACCGCAATTGTTGAGTTGTTGACCAGATCACCCGCAGACACCAACACTTCGGGCGTGTTGAACAGCGAGCGAGCCGCGTGGCCCTTGACCAACATCCGATGCTCGGGTGAGACGAGAAACTCCTGGTCTGGACGTTCAATTCCCAAGGCCCCCGTCTTGATCCGGATCGGGCGCAGCTTGGGCATGGCAAACAGACGAGCACCGCTCATCCGGCGGCTGCCGATCCAACAAATCTCCTCGTCACCATTGTCTTTGGTCTGAACCTTGTCGCCTTCGCGCAGGTCTTCAACCCGTCGTGGACCTTGCGGCGTCGCGATCATCGTTCCAGGTGTGAAACAAATCACACCGCCGCTCGAGGGCACCATTGGATTACTCTCGATCGGATCCATTTTGTGATGCACCACCCAGAGATCGGTGTCTTTGGGGGGCATTTCGTCAAGGAACATCAACAGAGGTTTGCCACCTTCAACGTCGATCACCGTCACAGAATAACTTTGCGCCCCATTGGTCACAACAAAACCGCCCTCAAGGAGCGGCTCGTCCACGTCAATGTCTTCTGGTCTGCGGGTGGTATCTACCGCTGCCCCAACCAGCCGACGCACCATGCGCGCCGCCCGTTTACGGATGTTTGCCTCTCCTTCAGCCTGATCCAGACGCAATAGCTCAGTGGGGCCGTCCACACGGACGGCATCCCCATGCCATGACCACGCCACGCCTGTTTGCAGCGCTTCTATGGGTGCGGGCCCAACATTATCTAACTCTGTCTGTGACCAGGAGATGACAAACGTGCCACGAAAGCCCGTTTTCATTGCCTGATTACCTGCCTTTTATTTTTTTATTAACGATAGGTTAACAGAGGTGATTCGATGTGAAAAGAGTCCTGTTCGATTTTTAGGCAGCTGTGTCAGAATTTCACATCTATCCAGATGAAGGCCCTAGCATGAACCTGAAAATGACCGGCCGCCAGATTATTCTGACGGCCAGCATCGTTTCTCAGATCAAAACTAGATCAACGCTCGCCCGGCGCAGCGGCCTTACCCACATTTGGAATGACCGCACGAGCCGCAGGTCATGCAGCCTTCGATCATGCGCATGTCGAACTGACCACAGGACGGGCAGGATTTGCCCCGAGGAGCTTCGCCCACGGCCATGACCTCGGCCTGAGGATCGGTCTTGAGCCCCATGCCTTCGCCTTCGATGAAGCCGATGGAAATCATGTGACGCTCGATTACGCCGCCAATCGCGGCGAGGATCGACGGGATGTATTTGCCTTCCATCCATGCACCGCCACGCGGATCAAACACGGCCTTCAGCTCTTCGACCACGAACGACACGTCTCCGCCACGGCGGAACACCGCGGAAATCATCCGGGTGAGGGCCAGTGTCCAGGCGTAGTGCTCCATGTTCTTGGAGTTGATGAAAACTTCGAACGGGCGACGGTGGCCGTTGATAAGGGTGTCATTCACCGTCAGGTATATCGCGTGCTCGCTGTCTGGCCATTTGAGCTTGTAAGTGGCGCCTTCCAGGGACTGCGGACGTTCCAGCGGTTCGGACATGTAAATGACTTCGCCATCAGCCACGTGATCGGCAGGCTGTTCGCCGGGGGCCGCTTCAGAGGTTTCCGACACGGCCAGAACCGATCCGGTGACGTCATTCGGACGGTAGGTGGTGCAGCCTTTGCAGCCTGTATCCCAGGCCTGCATATAGACGTCTTTGAAAGCCTCAAAGTCGATGTCTTCAGGGCAGTTGATGGTCTTGGAAATCGAACTGTCGATCCACTTTTGCGCAGCGGCCTGCATGCGCACATGGGCGCCAGGGTCCAGCGTCTGGGCGTTGACGAAATAGTCGGGCAACTCTTTGTCACCAAACTTGTCGCGCCACATCTGCACGGCGTAATCCACCACTTCTTCTTCAGTCCGCGAGCCATCTTTCTGCAGCACCTTGCGGGTGTAGGCATAAGCAAAGACCGGCTCGATCCCCGAAGACACGTTGCCGGCATAAAGGCTGATCGTGCCGGTGGGGGCGATCGAGGTTAGCAAAGCGTTGCGGATGCCATGCTCGGCAATGGCGGCTTTGACGTCCTCGTCCATCTCCGCGACCAGCCCGCCGGAAAGATACTTGTCCTTGTCGAACAGCGGGAAAGCCCCCTTTTCCTTGGCAAGGTTGGCTGACGCCAGATAAGACGCCCGCGCGATGGCTTTCATCCACGCCTCGGTCTGGGCGGCAGCCTCTTCCGTTCCGTATTGCAGGCCCAGCATCAGCAGCGCATCCGCCAGCCCGGTCACACCCAACCCAATGCGGCGCTTGGCCTGCGCCTCTTGTGCTTGCGCCTCAAGCGGAAAGCGCGAGGCATCCACCACATTGTCCATCATCCGCACGGCGGTGGCGACGAGATCATCCAACTCGCCCTGGTTCAGCTCAGCATTGGCCTCAAACGGGTTTGACACCAACCGTGCGAGGTTGATCGACCCCAACAGACAGGCGCCATAAGGTGGCAGGGGCTGTTCACCGCAGGGATTGGTGGCGGCGATGGTCTCAACATAGCTGAGGTTGTTCATCTGGTTGATGCGGTCGATGAAAATCACGCCTGGTTCGGCATAGTCATAGGTCGACTGCATGATCTTGTTCCACAGATCACGGGCATCGACGGTGTGATAGACCTTGTCCTTGAACTTCAGCTCCCACGGGCCATCCGCTTTGACCGCTTCCATAAAGGCATCCGTGACCAGCACCGACATATTGAACATGCGCAGGCGGGCGGGGTCGGATTTGGCGGTGATGAAGGATTCAATGTCAGGGTGATCACAGCGCATGGTGGCCATCATGGCCCCCCGGCGCGATCCGGCAGACATGATTGTACGACACATGGAATCCCACACATCCATAAAGCTGAGCGGCCCCGAGGCATCTGCCGCCACACCCAGCACATCTGCCCCACGCGGGCGTATGGTCGAGAAATCATAGCCGATACCACCACCCTGCTGCATGGTCAGCGCGGCCTCTTTCAGCATGTCGAAAATACCAGACATGCTGTCGGGGATCGTGCCCATGACAAAACAGTTGAACAGGGTCACGTTGCGCGCCGTGCCAGCGCCTGCGGTGATACGGCCTGCGGGCAGATACTTGAAATCTTCAAGCGCTGCGTAGAATTTGTCTTCCCAGTCTTCCGGTGACTTTTCGACCTTGGCCAGATCACGCGCAATACGGCGCCAGGAATCTTCGACTGTCAGATCTATCGGTTTGCCGTCCGCCTTTTTAAAGCGGTACTTCATGTCCCAGATGGACTCAGCAATTGGGGCGGCAAAACGGCTCATCGTGTGATTCCCAGATTTATCTGTCTTTGAAAGAGGGTCCCACACTAGCCCAGACTATCCTGCCGGGGAACCCACTCTGCGACATTTCACGGAACAAAAAACACAACTGCTTGCTGTCGAGCCACACCGAACTACAATATAAAGGGTCACCTTGGGACGAATCTGTGAGTAACCTGTGGATAAATTCATCAATCTGGTAAAGCTGTCTGTCGGATCTGAAAGCGTCGACTCAATGTCCACGTGGCAAGCGACTCGCCGCGCTCAGACCGATGATGGTTTGCCACGTCACGTGACCCGTATGTGGCCCAAACGCGAGGCCGAGATCCTGGCTGGCGGATCGATCTACTGGGTCATCAAGGGGGCGATCCAATGCCGCCAAAAGATCTTACGACTGGATGAGGTGATCGGCTCGGATGGCATCCGCCGCTGCGCCATCGTACTCGATCCAACCGTCCACCGCACGGCAACGGCCCTACGCCGCCCCTTTCAAGGCTGGCGTTACCTGAAACCCGAGGACAGCCCCGCAGACCTGCGTGATCAAACCGCGTCCGAGGACGACCTGCCCGTTGAACTGGCTACGGCGCTGGCAGAAATCGGCGTGCGTTAAACCACAAACTGCGACCAAGTTTTCTCACATGCACAGACCCTGTGCACCCATCGGCCTTATGCCGCCAATTAGTGTCTCTTACTTTGCAGCCCAGCAACAGGAGGCCACTCATGACCCCAATCCACACAGACTATGCATCCGCCGACACTCTGGATTTTCCCGGTGCCATCACGCTCAAAATCCTGCTGACCGGATCGCAGTCCGGCGGCACTCTGGAAATCTTTGAAGACATCGTTCAGCCGGGCGTCGGGCCGGGGCGGCACATTCATCATGATCAGGACGAGACCTTCCTCTTTCTTGATGGTGATTTTGATGTGGAAATCGATGGCACCCTGCATCACATGTCGCCGGGCGATGTGGCTTTTGTACCGCGAGGCACAGCGCACGCTTTCAAGAACGTCGGCAACAAACCGGGACGCCTGCGCTATATCTTTTCACCCGCGCTAAAGATGGAAGCCATGTTTCGTGCCCTGCATGGCGCCTTAGGCACAAAATCTGAATTGACGATGCACGATATGGAACAGATCGCCACAGAGCACGGGCAAACCTTTGTCGGCCCGCCTCTCTGAGCGCTACGCCAGTTTGTCGAGAAGCGCGTTCAAAACGACCCGATCATTGTCGTCATAAGACGCCACACGGCTGCGCCACAGTGTGGCCTGTGATTTCAGCATCAGCCCATCGCTCATGATCTTGAGGTGATTGGCCCGCAGCGTTTCACCGGTTGAAGTGATATCAGCGATCGCCTCAGCGGTTTCGTTCTTGACCACGCCCTCAGTCGCGCCCTGACTGTCGACCAGCTGGTAATCCGCGACGCCGTTTTGCTGCAGAAACTCACGTGCCAGACGGTGATATTTGGTGGCGATCCGCAGGCGGAACCCATGCCGCGCCCGGAATGCCGCGGCGGCGGCATCCAGATCATCCAGCGTGTCGACATCGACCCAGCAATTCGGCACCGCAAGGATCAGGTCTGCCTGACCAAAGCCCAAAGGCGCCACCTCTTCAACCTGCTGCTCCCAGCGGGCCAGCTTTTCGCGCACCAGATCGGTGCCGGTTACGCCCAGATGAATGCGTCCCGCCGCCAGTTCCCGCGGAATCTCTCCGGCCGACAGCAACACCAGCTCAACACCTTCGATGCCGTCAACGGCCCCGGCATATTCGCGATCAGATCCGGTACGCGACAGCGACACGCCACGTGCGCCAAACCAATCAAAGGTCTTGTCCATCAGCCGCCCTTTGGACGGGACACCCAGCTTGATGGTCATAGTGCGCCCTCCAATTCCAAAAGCAGGCGGGGGCGAATGACCCCACCCACCGCCGGGATTTCACGCCCCTGCCCCAAAACCCGCGTCAGCGCGTCGTAGCGCCCACCCGTGGCCACCGGGGGCAAATCCGGGCGACCCTCGGCGTAAAAACCAAAGACAAACCCGTCGTAATACTCCATCGAGGTGCGCCCATAGCTTGCCTCAAACTCAAGCGTCTCAATATCAACATCTCTCGCCTGCAAGGCGGCAATGCGGTCCTGCAGACAATACACCGCCTCAGTGATCGCGGGCATATCCACGGCGATGTCGCGCAAATGCTCCAACGCATAGGGCAGCTTTTCGCGAACGTTCAGGATGGCCTCAATCAGTTCCACCTCGCCTCCCGAGATTGGCGCGGCCTCTGCGTCCTCGCGCAGCGCCTCGATCCGGGCCGCCACTTCACTGTCCAACCGCAGACCGATACGCGCAAAGTCATGTGCCATCGGATCCGCAGCCGCCAGCAAGGCCGTGCGGCTGGCAGGCACCGGGCTACGACCCGAAAACCGATCAAGCAACGCCCGGAACCGGCGTGGGCGCCAGATATGGCGCAACAACGCGTCTTTGCGCCGCTCCGTCGTGGACAGCCCGGAAACTGCGGCTTTCAGAACACCAATGTCCCCGGTTGCCGCGCGCAGGCCAAGATTTCCCAAACCCTTGCGGATCACCGCAAACACTTCGGCATCTGCCGCAGCGGGGTTTTCGCGGTCAAACACCTCATAGCCCACTTGCGTGTATTCATTGGGCTTGTCGGGATCATCCTCTTGCCGCCGGAACACCTCGCCCGCGTAAGTGTAGCGTGCAGGTTCCGCGCCGTGATCCATGTGCATCTGCACAACTGGTACCGTAAAGTCCGGCCGCAGCATTTGTTCACCACGCACCGCGTCCGAGGTCATATAGGCGCGGGCGCGAATGTCTTCGCCATAGAGGTCCAGCAGCACTTCGGCAGGCTGCAGCAAAGACGTCTCAACCGGGCTGGCACCCGCCGCTTCAAATAGCGCGCGTAACTCGGCAGCGCGAGCGCGAATTCTGGCCTTGTTTGGCATCAGTCGTCCTGACCCTCAAGAATCTCGCGCACCTTTGAGACCAATTGGTCGCGCGGCACTTCGAACTGGCTGGGGCGTTCTTTCCACTCTTCATGGGTCGCGCTCTCGGCGATCTTGGCGCCAAGGATCAGGTCCTTGATCTGCACCACGTCGTTGGCCTTTTCATCACCACCTTCGATCACGGCAATGGGGCTGCCCCGACGATCCGCATATTTCAGCTGATTGCCAAAGTTCTTGGGGTTGCCCAGATAAACCTCGGCGCGAATGCCTGCATTGCGCAGCTCGGCCACCATCGTCTGATAGTCGACCATGCGGTCACGATCCATTACGGTGACAACCACCGGCCCTTCGACACGGCCCCCGATCCGACCCTTTTCGCGCAACGCCGCCAACAGGCGATCAACGCCGATCGATACACCGGTCGCAGGCACAGATTGTCCTGTGAACCGTTTGACCAGATCGTCATAGCGCCCACCCCCGGCAACCGAACCGAATTGGCGCTTGCGACCCTTTTCGTCAAAGATTTCAAAGGTCAGCTCGGCCTCATAAACTGGCCCGGTGTAGTATCCCAGACCACGGACCACGGAGGGGTCAATCTCAATCCGGTCGGCACCATAACCGCCCGCAGCCAACAGTTCACCGATCTGTTCCAACTCGGCAATGCCCTCGGCCCCGATGGTTGATCCACCGACCGCGCCGCGCAGGTTCTCAAATGTCTTGGCAACGTCATCTGCCTTAGAAGTCAAAAAGGCGAGCACAGGTTCGGCCTGATCGTCGCTCAGGCCCACGCCATCGATGAAAGCCCCCGAGGCATCCAGACGCCCCTTAGTCAGCAATTCGCGCACGCCCGCTTCGCCGACTTTATCAAACTTGTCGATGGTCCGCAGAACGTTGTCGCGCGCGCCTTCGCCGTCCGGCAGGCCCATCGCTTCCAGCACGCCGTTCAGAACCTTGCGGTTGTTCACGCGCACCAGATAATCCCCGCGCGGAATGCCAACGGTTTCCAACGTGTCCGACAACAACGCGCAAATCTCAGTGTCGGCAGCCATGCTGGACGTACCAACCGTGTCTGCATCACATTGATAGAACTGGCGATAGCGCCCCGGCCCCGGCTTTTCGTTGCGCCAAACCGGCCCCATCGCGTAGCGGCGATAGGGCGTGGGCAGATCATTGCGGTGCTGCGCATAAACACGCGCCAGGGGGGCGGTCAGGTCATATCGCAATGCCATCCAGTCGCCGTTGTCGTTCTCGTCATACTCCTGCCAGGCAAAGACGCCTTCATTGGGGCGATCCACGTCCGGAAGGAACTTGCCCAACGCTTCGACGGTCTCGACTGCACTCGATTCCAAGGCCTCAAAGCCATAGCGATGATAGACCCCGGCGATCTGATGCAGCATCTCGGCGCGCTCGGAAACTTCGCTGCCGAAATAGTCGCGGAACCCCTTGGGCGTGATCGCCTTGGGGCGGGGGGCTTTTTTCTGCTTGGCCATGGTCATGGTCCCTATGGGATAAGGTTCGACATGGCGTTTACCCAATGCCCCGCGCGGGGGCAAGCAAACCCTCTGCAACACAGCGCCGCGGCAGAAGAAAACGTACGAGAGTTCAGGAGATTATTGGATGGGACGCGACCGCAGAAACAAGTAGAGCGGCAATCCACAGCTGACCCCGATCAGAAAGGTCGCGGGAATCGCGATCAAGGCCAACCAGTTCCGGCGCACCGACACTTCGGCCAGAATCCAGACGGTCAGGGCAATCGCCGAAATGACCAAGTCCCAATAAAGGCCGGTGACCAGTTCATTGGCCTTCCACTCCGCCACCAACCCGTCCAAGGTTTGCAGACTGATGCCGCTTTCGATCACGTAAGGGCCAAAATAGGCCATCGGATGCAGGGCACCCCAGATGGCCAGTCCCAAAAAAATCAAACGCAGCAGTGACATGAGAATATCCTCTTGGCCCGGGGTAACAGGCGGGGCTCGTCAGTAAGGCGTAGGGTCAGTAGCAGGAATAGCACCCGCGGCCCGAGCCTATCGAGATCGAAACCGGCCCACGGGTCACAGAAACAGCCCCAAACGCGCCATCGGTAGACAGGCCAACCGTTCCGTTCATTGTCGGGGCTTCGGGTTCACCATCGACACCACATGCCGCCAGAACCAGCAGCACGCCCAAAAGGCCAAAAATCCGCATCTTACCATTCCTTGTCAGGTTGGGCCCAGAGTACCTGAAAACATGCCCGCCGTCACCATTTAGCGGCCATTGCCGCAATGCGCGCCGCCGTTGCACATGCCACTCGCCGAATAGCCGGGCCGGGCCGTTGGTGTGCCCGTCGTCTGGCACGCTACCAGACCGGTCAGGATCAAAAACAGAAATGCAATTCTCATCTTACCCTCATGTCTCTAGCGATAGCCGCCACAATGCGCGCCACCGTTGCACATACCGCTGGCACTATACCCGGGCCTTGCGGTCTGGCTCGCACTCGTTGTCTGACAGGCGGCCAAAAGCCCCACCGGTCCCAACGCAATGACCATATTTTTCATATCAGATCTCACAATGCCAATCACCTTATGGAGATGGGCCGGAAAACTCCAAAGTCAATTGCGACACTATTGACCGTATACCACGCCGACACGCGCTGAACCGCTGACACTCACGCCAGTCTCAGTTGGCGTCGGCTTTGGGCCATGCGCCGATGTGTTGTTCGGCGCACCACCCGGATCGCATGCTGTCACTGCCAGCAGCGCCACGACGCAGAGGGTCCGAATTATCCCAGTCGCTTTTGCCAGGCCGCCACCTGTGCCAGAACCTGTTTCGGCGCCGTCCCACCATAGGACATGCGCGATGCGACAGAGTTGTGCACTCCCAATACACCAAAGACGTCATCGGTGATCGCGTCGTGAACAGATTGCATATCTTCTAGGCTGAGGTCCGGCAGATCGCACCCCCGTGCTTCGGCCATCGCGACCAAGGTTCCGGTCACGTGGTGTGCATCGCGGAACGGCATGTTCAGCGCCCGCACCAGCCAGTCAGCCAGATCTGTGGCCGTGGAAAACCCGCTGCCGGCAGCTGCTTCCAGCGACTCGCGGTTGGCCGACATGTCTTTGACCATGCCCTGCATCGCAGCAAGCGCCAGCATCAGGTTGTCTGCAGCATCAAAGACCTGCTCTTTGTCTTCCTGCATGTCCTTGGAATAGGCCAGCGGCAGACCCTTCATCACCGTCATCAAAGCCACATTTGCCCCAAAAATCCGGCCGATCTTGGCACGGATCAGCTCGGCGGCATCCGGGTTCTTCTTTTGCGGCATGATGGATGAGCCGGTCGAAAAACGGTCCGAGAGCGTCACAAACCGGAACTGAGCCGAGGACCAGATCACCAGTTCTTCGGCAAAACGGCTGAGGTGCATCGCGCAGATTGACGCGGCCGCCAGAAACTCCAGCGCAAAATCCCGGTCCGACACAGCATCCAGTGAATTGGCCGCCGGACGGTCAAAGCCCAGCGCCTCGGCAGTCATGTGCCGATCAATTGGAAAGGACGTGCCCGCCAAGGCCGCCGCACCCAGCGGAGATTCGTTCATCCGTGCCCGCGCATCCTGAAAACGGCTCATGTCGCGGCCGAACATCTCGACATAGGCCATCATGTGATGTCCCCATGTGACCGGCTGCGCGGTTTGCAGATGGGTAAACCCGGGCATGACCCACTCGGCCCCCGCTTCGGCCTGCACCAACAACGCACGGATCAGCGCGTCGATCCCACCAATCGCGGCGTCGATCTGATCCCGCACCCAGAGTTTAAAGTCGGTCGCGACCTGGTCATTCCGACTGCGGCCCGTGTGCAACCGCCCGGCAGGTTCGCCGATAATCTCTTTCAGCCGAGCCTCGACATTCATATGAATGTCTTCCAGCGCGGTGGAAAACTCAAACGTGCCGCCCTCAATCTCTGACAACACCGTGAGAAGCCCTTCCCGAATGGCGTCAGCATCGCTATCTGTCAGGATGCCCGATTTGGCGAGCATCGCCGCATGGGCCCGAGAACCGGCAATATCCTGTGCCGCCATTCGCTGGTCGAACTCGATCGAGGCATTGATGGCCTCCATGATCGCATCCGGTCCAGCGGCAAAGCGGCCGCCCCACATCTGGTTCGAGGTCTTTTTGGTCATGATATGCCCTTCGGAGGGAATGAAGTAATGTCAAAGTCCGCGCTGGTTTACATGGGCCTTGCCGCAATCGCAATTGCTGCCATTGGGTTTGTTACCCTGCGCGATCCCGCGTCGCAGGGGTCACCCACCGATTACACCGACATCGCCGACATGCGCAAAGGCGACATGCGCAAGCTGATCGTGCATGGTAACCAGCGCGCGGCGTCCAGCATTCCCTTTGAAAGCCAGAATGGCACGGTTATGTCATTGGCCTCGTTTCAGGGGCAGATCGTGCTAGTGAATTTCTGGGCCACATGGTGCGCGCCTTGTCGCAAGGAAATGCCGATGCTTTCGGAACTTCAAAGCGAACTGGGCGGCGAGGATTTTCAGGTCGTAACGCTCGCCACTGGGCGTAACCCCCTGCCCGCGATGGAGAAATTCTTTGACGAGATTGGTGTGAATAACCTGCCGCTCTATCGCGACCCCCAGCAAGAAATTGCACGCGAGATGGCGGTTCTGGGTCTGCCAGCCACGATGATCCTCGATCGCAACGGCAAGGAAATCGCCCGCATGACCGGTGATGCCGACTGGTCCAGCGCGTCAGCCAAGGCGATCCTTCGGGCGTTGATTGCGTCCGAAAGCTAACGCTCGCTATCCTCTTCGCCCGGCCCATGATGAAAGCGTTCGGCTGATCCAACCGCGTTTGCGGGGCGCAGTTGATGTTGCGCTCAGCTTTAGCTCAACCGGTATATGGGCAATTTCAAAGGCGCTGTTGACGGAACTTGCATTCACAAAGGTTGTACCGCTACGCACCAAATGCCCCGCGCTTGCATGGACATGGCCAAAACAATGCAGCTTTGGCCGAACGTCATTCAGCCGCTCGGCGAGATGCGGGCAGCCCAACATCAAACCACGGCTTGAAACGTCCAGCACTCCGGCCGGTGGCGTGTGGGTGATCAGCACATCCGTGTCGCCCGGTATTTCAGCCCATGCTCGTTTCAGCGTCGAATCATCGGCAAAAAACGCATGTCCGCTCAAATCCGGCACCCAGGATGCGCCGTAAAACTTCAGGCCCTCAATCACGATGTCGCGCCCATGCAGAAAGGTGGCATTGCGAAACGGCTCACCGCCCGCCTTTACCGCGTGCTCAAGCTGCACGTCATGGTTCCCGCCGACACATAGGATATGGTCAAAATCCTGCTGCCCGAACCAATCATCCATCCTTGCGATCATCCCGGGTTCTTGCCGGAACAAGTGCTCAAAATCGCCGCAATGGATCAACACATCGCCGCTGAGCTGGCCAAGGTCCGCATGGCGCCCATGCGTATCACTGATGATGACGATCTTCATGGCCCCAGATCATCACGGCCCGCCAGTCGCTGTCTAGGTCCCATATCTAAATGAACGGCAGCAGGGGTTAGGGTTGGCCGCTAACCCTGATCCTTGAACCCCTCAGGCAACTGGGTGCGGAAATCGGGTCGATACTTGCGGGCGCGCACCACGCCAAACCGATCCATCCGCGCCGGGCTCTGGCCTAGCTTGCGCCAGGCTTTCTCTTCGGCCCGTGCCCAAGGCTTCAGGCGCATCACGGCCATCTCATCATAGACCTTTTGCGTCTCGGCCTCGGGGTCTTGCCACGCGGCGCCCGGCAACCCCCTGCCCTCGGCATTGGCTACGGCACGACGCACCGCGTTCGCCTCGGCCAGCGCCTGAGCATTGGCAAACTTAAGATGCGCAAGATAAAATCCACGCGGCATATGAAACGGGAACTCTTGCAAATTCTCGGTCCCGACATCCACGCCGTGCAACCGGAATGGCACCGAAACGCGCGTGGCAACCGCCTTGGAATAGTGCCCCGAAAAGACCGCATCACGGCGCTGGCCCAATGCGGGGCCCTCATCAATTGGCTTGGCATCTGCCATCTCGACCACGTCAAAGCCCAAGGCCCAAACCACAGGCGTCTCGGATTTGGCAATAACATCCTTCAGCCCATCATGTAGCGCCGGATCGTAACACAGGATTTCGTCCACATCCGTACGGAGGACCCAGTCGTAATCCTGCAAAAGATCCGTGACATAAACGTCCAGCATGCGCCCTCGTACGCGGTCGAAATGCGCCAGATCGTCCCGCAAGACGGTGAAAATTCGCGCCTCGGGGCAAATCTCGGCAATCTTCGGGTCGACCCCATGTGACACAACAAAAAGATTCTCAGCGCCCAGCTCTCGTGTGTGTTGCGCATACCAGCGCGACAAGGCCCAATAGTCTCGATAGACCATGGTCAGGGCGGCAATCTTCATTGCCAGCCTTTCGGACGTGCGGCCGCGCTGTAAGGGCCCCGCGCGGGGCAGGTCATCAGGTGGTCATTCACCATGCCCATCGCCTGCATAAAGGCATAGACAATGGTCGGCCCGCAGAACCGAAACCCGGCTTTCTTCAAATCCTTCGAAATTTGAGTCGATAAATCTGTAAATGCCGGCACCTCATCCAAGGTTTCAAACCGGTTTTGCAAGGGTTCAAAATCCACGTATTTCCAGAGGAAGTGGTCGAAACCCTCTGCCTGCTCGATGCGTTGCCAGGCCTGAGCGTTGCCGATCGTGGCCTCAATCTTTCCCCGGTGCCGGATGATGCCGGGGTTGTCCAGCAACCGCAGCACCTCCGGCTCGCCCCATCCGGCGATGATATTGGGATCAAACCCCTGAAATACCTCACGGAAATTATCGCGCTTCTTGAGGATGGTGATCCAGCTCAGCCCTGCCTGAAACCCGTCAAGGATCAGCTTTTCCCACAAGGCGCGGCTGTCATATTCCGGCATGCCCCACTCGGTATCGTGGTAGTCCAGATAGATTTGTTCGGCCCCAGCCCAGCCGCATCGCTCTGTCATCACAACACCTCATGTCGACAGTTTTCATCAAATTCGGACCTTAAGATCCTGTTCATGAGTTTGGCGACATTCTGGCAAGAACTGCAACACCCGCTTGCATGAGGAGCATGCGATGGCGCGCATCAAAAAACGTGACAAGGCCAATGTCCCGCCCGGGCAGGAAACACCACTGGACTTTGCGGTATCCTCTCGCGATGCGGGCACGCTTCAAATGGTGCAAGACGCCATTCACCACAAACAGGTGATGCTGGCCTTTCAGCCCATCATGAATGCGTCAGATCAAACAACCCCGGCCTTTTACGAAGGATTGATCCGGGTTCTGGACGAAACAGGTCGGGTGATTCCCGCAAAGGATTTCATGGGAGCCGTCGAAGACACTGAATTGGGCCGGCAACTGGATTGCCTCGCGCTTGAGCTTGGACTTGCCGAGTTGTCCCAAAACCCATCTTTACGCCTGTCGATCAACATGTCAGCGCGCTCGATCGGGTACAGCCGCTGGATGCGCAGTCTGCAACGCGGGCTAAGAAAGCGCCCGGACGCTGGCGAACGGTTGATCCTTGAGATCTCCGAGGGCTCTGCGCTTCAGGTGCCTGAGCTTGTAATAGATTTTATGGACAAACTGCAGGGAAAGGGCATTGCCTTTGCATTGGATGACTTTGGCAAGGGCTTTACTTCCTTTCGCTATTTCAAAGACTTCTACTTTGATATTCTGAAACTGGATGGCCAATTCAGCCGCAATGTCCATCGGGACAGCGAGAACCAGATCATCGCTGCCGGGATCGCTGCCATTGCTGAGCGGTTCGACATGTATACGGTTGCCACCCGCATCGAAGACCCAAAGGATGCGCATGTTTTGGCCGATCTGGGTTTCGACTGTTTGCAAGGGTTCCTGTTCGGCCCGCCGACCACAAAACCCGACTGGCAAACCTCCAAAAATGACCGCAACGCCGCGTAACGACGAAACATAATTTCGCCTGAGACATAGTGGCCGTTGCCGCAACGCAGCAAATACGCTATGCACGGCCGCATATCGCGTTTGGGGGATTGCATTCCGCACCGTATGCGGACCGCGGTCGCCCAGTCATTTGACAGAGGAAACACATATGACCAACGTAGTGATCGCTTCGGCAGCTCGAACCGCTGTCGGCAGCTTCTCGGGCTCGTTTGCCAATACCCCCGCACATGATCTGGGCGCCACTGTTCTTAAGGCACTGGTCGAGCGCGCAGGCGTCGATCCTTCAGAAGTATCGGAAACCATTCTCGGTCAGGTTCTGACCGGTGGTCAGGGCCAAAACCCCGCGCGCCAGGCACACATCAACGCCGGCTTCAACAAAGAAGCCTCGGCTTGGGGCATCAACCAGGTGTGTGGCTCGGGTCTGCGCGCCGTCGCATTGGCCGCACAGCACGTGCAACTGGGTGACGCGTCGATCGTTGCCGCGGGTGGTCAGGAAAACATGTCCATGTCGCCCCACGTTGCGAACCTGCGTCCCGGCACCAAAATGGGCGACGTAAAATATATCGACTCGATGATCCGCGACGGCTTGTGGGATGCCTTCAACGGCTACCACATGGGCCAGACGGCAGAGAATGTTGCCGAGCAATGGCAGATCAGCCGTGACGCCCAAGACGAGTTCGCCGTTGGCTCGCAGAACAAAGCCGAAGCCGCCCAAAAGGCTGGCAAGTTCGCTGATGAGATCACGCCCTTCACCGTGAAAACTCGCAAGGGTGACATTGTGGTTGAGAGCGACGAATACATCCGCCACGGCGCCAACATCGAAGCCATGGCCAAGATGCGCCCCGCTTTCACTAAAGACGGTTCGGTTACGGCCGCAAACGCCTCGGGTCTGAATGACGGCGCCGCCGGTGCTCTTGTGATGACCGCTGACGAAGCCGAAAAGCGCGGTATCGAGCCTCTGGCCCGCATCGCCTCTTATGCCACCGCTGGCCTCGACCCGTCGATCATGGGTGTTGGCCCGATCTATGCATCGCGCAAAGCGCTGGACAAAGCAGGCTGGGCCGTTGGTGATCTGGACCTCGTGGAAGCCAACGAAGCCTTTGCCGCTCAAGCCTGTGCCGTGAACAAGGACATGGGCTGGGATCCGTCGATCGTTAACGTGAACGGCGGCGCCATCGCCATTGGTCACCCGATCGGTGCTTCGGGCGCGCGTATCCTGAACACCCTGCTGTTTGAAATGCAGCGCCGCGGCGCCAAGAAGGGTCTCGCGACCCTTTGCATCGGCGGCGGTATGGGCGTGGCCATGTGCCTTGAGCGTCCCTGATTCTGCGCCCGCAGAGATGAATCGTAAAACGGGCGCCCTCGCGGCGCCCTTTTCATTGCCAGTTCGACATTTTTTCACTCAATTCGGCAGGAAAAAGCTGCAGTGCGGCAAATTGCTCGCGCAATAATATTGCACACCAGGCGTTTCTTGCGTAACAGAATTACCAACCGAATACACATGAACAGGAGAAACATCATGGCAAGAGTTGCCCTCGTCACCGGCGGATCACGCGGTATCGGTGAAGCCATTTCCAAGAAACTGCAGGCCGAAGGTTACACCGTCGCGGCCACTTATGCCGGCAATGACGAAGCCGCGGCCAAGTTCACCGCGGAAACCGGCATCAAGACTTATAAGTGGAACGTGGCCGACTATGACAGCAGCGCCGCGGGCATCGCCCAGGTTGAAGCTGACCTTGGCCCCATCGACGTGGTTGTCGCCAATGCTGGCATCACCCGCGACGCCCCCTTCCACCGCATGACACCCGAGCAGTGGAAAGAAGTCATCGACACCAACCTGACCGGCGTATTCAACACCGTTCACCCCGTCTGGCCCGGCATGCGCGAGCGCAAGTTCGGCCGCGTCATCGTGATCTCGTCGATCAACGGTCAAAAAGGTCAGTTCGCACAAGTGAACTATGCCGCGACCAAAGCCGGTGATCTCGGCATTGTGAAATCGCTGGCTCAGGAAGGCGCACGCGCAGGCATCACCGCCAACGCGATCTGCCCCGGCTATATCGCCACCGAAATGGTCATGGCGATCCCTGAAAAGGTCCGCGACTCGATCGTTGCTGGCATCCCTGCTGGCCGTCTGGGTGAGCCCGAAGAAATCGCCCGTTGCGTGGCATTCCTCGCATCAGACGACTCAGGCTTCATCAACGGCTCGACCATCTCGGCCAACGGTGCACAGTTCTTCGTCTGATCTGGCACACCTCAGAAGACACCAAAGGCCGCCTCAACTGGGCGGCCTTTTTTCTTGATCCACGACCTTAGAGACCAATCCCGACTACGGACATGATGCGCTGCTTATCAATGTGCATCGCACCATTCCGAGTCATCGATGACCGGCAGCAATGCGGCACCTATTTATTTCTGGCTCAGCTCGTACGCAGCCTTTTGGCCAAACCGTCAAGATTTGCGTCGATTATTTTTCCCATCATCATCTTCATCATTGTTTGCCCCATCAGCCATCCGAGCGGCCCATACTTGACGCGATAGTCAAAGGTCCATGTGACCTTGGATTGACCCACCATCGGGCTGATCTGGATTTTCGAACTAGCTTCGTCCAGAGGCATTGCTGCCATATCCGAGAGCTGCACCGTGTACCCTTCACCTGGTTTCCACTCGATGACTTTCTCTACCACCGAGGTGCCGTTGGCAAAGTGGTTGCGGCGCTTTGCTCCCACGCCTGGCTCACCATCTGTCAATGCATCCACCGATGTAATCTGCGGCGCGAACTCGTCTATGTGCATGTATTTGCTCAGAACCTCCCAAACAGCATCGGGGGCTGCATCGATGGTCAGGCTGCGTTCGTTGTGGATCATAACGGGCTCCGTGGGTTGGCGCGCGACTCGCGTGGTTGTTCTTGATGTCTGAGCCTGTCCTAGACCTCCCCTGCTCTCACCGTTATGACAGCAGCATGAGAGGAGAGGCAAAAAATGCGTCGCACTGAACGTTTGTTCCAGATTATCCAGATATTGCGGTCCACCCGGTCGCCGATCACTGGACGGGAGTTGGCGGATGAATTGGAAATCTCACTTAGTACGCTCTACCGCGACATGGCAGAGCTTCATGCGCAGCGCATTCCTATCACCGGCGAGGCCGGTGTCGGATACGTGCTTGACGATGGCTACGACATGCCGCCGTTGATGCTGACAGCGGATGAGCTGGAGGCCGCTGCTCTTGGCGCGGCTTGGGTGGCGTCCGAGGCGGACCCTTCGCTCGCGCGCGCCGCGCGGGATCTGGTATCAAAGCTTTCAACCGCCATCCCAAAGGATCTGCGGCCAGTGGTTCTGGACGGGAGTTCAAAACCAATCCAAACCCGATCCCCGGTATCTGAACGCGTTGACAGCGCGCTACTGCGCCATGCCATTCGAGTGCGCTACAGGCTGCAGCTATTGTACAAAGACCGCGACGGGCATGCGACGGACCGGATTATCTGGCCTTTGTTCATCGCGTTTCTGGACCGTACGCGATATCTCGTGGGTTGGTGTGAGACCAAGGATGACTATCGTCACTTCAAAACCGAACGGATCGAAGACTTGAGGGTGCTTGGAGAGAAATACCCAGGGCGACGGGCAGCGCTGCTTAAGGGTTGGGACGAAGCGACTGCAAGGCCAACTTAGGGTCACGCCAAGGGTTCACGCACAATGGGCGCGGTTCGAGATTCTACGGTGACGCCGGAAATTCACTCAAGCTCCGCCAAATTTTTTGACCGTCTACTATATACAAAACGGAACAAACCAGGAGTGAGATTTGTGCAAAGCAGACAAAAGGGTCGCCTCCTCGCGGAAACGACCCTTGTTTGATCCCGTAAGTGCCTGACTTTCAGGCGCAGCGGGAAAGCTCCGTAAGGACCGGTTGGCCCAGCGGAACATCTCGTTTGCCAAACAGCCAGCCAACCATTCTAGACAAGGTCTCTCCGCGCTCTTTGTGAGCAAGGTCAAAGGCCTGTTGCATGCGGGCGGTGTGTGCGGTCTCAATCATTGGGTGGCCTCCTTGGGCAAGTATTCCTGAACTGCACCCAATATGTGCCTCACGAATAAAACTCACAAACGAGACTTTTCACGAGTTCAGTTAAGGTGTACTTAACTGAAATGCAGGACCGCCTTCCCCCTCTCACCGCCTTACGCGCCTTTGAAGCTGCGGCGCGTCATATGTCTTTTTCCAGGGCGGCGGATGAATTGCATGTCACGCCCGCGGCGTTATCGTTTCAGATCAAATCTCTCGAAGAGCATCTCGGCGCGCCAGTCTTCCGACGCCTCAACCGTGCCGTGGCACTGACCGAGGCCGGACGCGCACTAGCGCCCGGGCTTTCTGAGGGATTTCAATCTCTTAACTCCGCTTGGCGCACGGCCCAACGGCTGACCAACGAAACCACATTGATGGTCACTGCCGGGCCCGCATTCACCGCAAAGTGGCTGGCTCCGCGGTTTTATGAATTTGCCCGCGCCCATCCCGAAATTGATTTGAGGTTCTCTGCGACACTCCGAAATCTCGACTTTGGGCGGGATGAAGTCGATGTCGCGATTCGGTTCGGTTTAGAAAAACATGAGCCTGGACTATGGTCGCTGCCGTTGGATACCGAGTGGGTCATGCCGGTCATGACGCCGGAGTTGGCTGAGCAGTACCCCACCTTAGAGTCCCTCGGAACGGCTCCACTGATCCATGACGAATCCATTGCATTTCTGTCTCCTCGAGCCGATTGGGATGCTTGGGCGCGCATGATGGGCCTGAGTTTTGACACATCTCATGGCGCCCGCTTTACCGGAGCCGATCACGCCGTGGATGCAGCCCTCGCCCATGCGGGTGTCGTGCTGGGACGTCGCGCGTTGGTGGTCAAAGATCTCTATGAGGGACGCCTGGTTGCGCCTTTCAAGCACGCCATCGAGTTGCAAGCCCGCTTTCGCTTTGTGTGCCGAAAAGGAGCCGAAGATCGCCCGCAGATTGCCGCTTTCAGACAATGGGTTCTGGATGAAATATCCAAAACTGCGTCCGTGACAGAAGCACTTGAGCTGACCCATATCGAGGATATTCCCGCATGACACGCCATCGCGCCACAATGATTGGCTTTGTCGCTGTCCTCCTTTGGGCTCTGCTAGCGCTCTTTACGGTTGGCACTGCGCCCACACCTCCACTGCTGCTCAACGCCATCTGCTTCACCATCGGCGGCACACTTGGGTTACTCTGGACAGCCCGCACTGGTGGACTGGCACGATTGCGCGGGGTGAGCTGGAAAGTCTATGTTTTTGGCACGTTGGGCCTGTTTGGCTACCACGCGCTCTATTTCAGCGCCCTTCGTCTCGCACCTGCCGCCGAAGCCGGATTGATCGCCTACCTGTGGCCGCTGCTGATCGTACTCTTATCAGGGCTATTGCCGGGCGAGCACCTGCGCGCGGGACATCTGATTGGTGCGCTCTGTGGCTTCATTGGTGCAGCTCTCATCATTCAAGGCGGCGGTGGTGGCTTCAATGCCGAAGCCCTTCCCGGCTATCTCTTGGCACTGGCTTGCGCTTTGACGTGGTCGGGGTATTCGGTGATGTCGCGCAAGCTGGGCGACGCACCAACCGAAACTGTCGCAGTTTTTTGCGTGGCAACGGCAATTCTATCTGTGGTGATGCATTTGCTGACCGAAACGACCATCTGGCCGCAAGGCACCTTGGGTTGGGCATCAGCCATTGGTTTGGGGCTCGGCCCGGTTGGGCTGGCGTTCTATGTCTGGGATATCGGGGTGAAACGCGGTGACATACAGCTCTTGGGCACGGCGTCTTATGCAGCGCCCCTGTTGTCCACTTTGATTCTCGTGGCGGTCGGCGTCGCCGAGCCCAGCTGGTTGCTGGGCGCAGCGACCCTTTTGATTACGGGCGGTGCCGTGATCGCGGCGCGCGCCAGTTTGAAAGACTGATCAGACGGATAGTCGTTCGATTTCTTCTTTGATCTTCAGCTTTTGCTTTTTCATTTCGGCAATGTCGAAGTCGCTGGATCCGGGTGCACGTTGTTCGGCTTCGACTTGGTCCGAGAGGGCTTCGTGTTTCCGTTTCAGTTCTTCCAAATGCGAGCTTACGCTCATGGCAGTCCTCCTCTCAAATGTGTTGTCTACGTTCTCAGTGCAGCACAAATTTCTCGATCTGTCACGACACTTACATATAAATCTGGGTTGGATTTTTGGCATTTCCAGATGCCGAGCCCGAGGAATTTCACACAATGCCGAATTTGTCGCATTCAAGACGTTGAAACCAAAGCGTTTCGCTCAAAAACCATCCCATGTCTCAGCCCTCTTATCAGCATGTCAGTGCATGAGCAGGATTCAGCGCCCTTTGAATTCTAACGCGGCACCCTCTCGCAGAACCGCGCGAATCCGCGGCGTATAGCTTTCGCGATCCCTGTCGTGCTGATCCCCGTCATGCATCACAACGGGGGCATGCAGCCGAAACGCGGCGCGCCCCCCTTTTCGGGCCCGTACCAGAACCAAACCCGCCTCTCTTCCGGGGCGCGGCTGCAACGGCAGGACTTCGATCGATCCCAGAACGCTCGACATGGCACTCAAGAGATCCGGCAAGCGCTCAGCACGGTGGACAAAGCTCGCATGGCCCTTGGGCGCAAGGCGTTTTGCAGCCACTTGCACCCAAGCCTCAAGCGGCGTCGCTTCGCCCATAGCGATCTCGCGCCCGTCGTCTTCTGAACGCGTGGACGCCGCCCTGTCAAAGTAGGGCGGGTTGGCAATAACGTGGTCAAAGCTTTGCTGGCGCAAAGTGTCGGGAAGATGGTTCAGATCTGCCTCAACCACACTGAAATCCAATGCATTGGCACGCCCATTTTCCTGCGCCAGATGCGCATACACCGGCTGCACCTCAACGCCGGTCAGCCGCAGCCCGGGCACACGTCGCCCCAAACACAGGCTTGCGGTCCCAACACCGCAGCCCAACTCAAGCACGGATTGCCCGGCCAGCGCCGGGACGGACGCCGCTAAAAGTACGGGATCCACCCCGGCGCGATACCCTTTGGCGGGTTGGCGAATGTGCAGGTGCCCGCCCAGATAGGCGTTGAATGTGGTGGGGTCGGAAACGGTCATACGCCCAGCGGAATCTCATTGTCGCGCATGACTCTTTCCGCCCGTGTCCATTCATCCGTACGCACCATCAGGCGGCGCGGAAAAATTCCTATAGAGCCTTCGAGAATGCTCATATTTACGTCCATTTCAAAGCAGTCTATACCCTCCCCCTGAAGAAGGGCTGAGGCAAAGGCGATGATCGTCGGGTCGTTGCTGCGAAGAAGCTCTTTCATACCGAGATTTAAGGGCAGGTCTGCGGGGATGTCGAGACCTGAGACGGGGGAGTGATGGGCCTGGACCACGCCGCAACCAAACCACACGAAGCATTAAGTGCCGTTTTGGCCGATGAAATGCAGGCCGTGAACGATCTGATTCAGGATCGCATGGCCAGCAAACATGCGCCCCGGATTCCTGAGGTTACTGCGCATTTGGTGAACGCTGGCGGCAAACGCTTGCGCCCGATGCTGACGCTGGCTGCTGCCAAGCTCTGCGGCTATGACGGCCCCTATCACGTGCATCTGGCAGCCACGGTCGAGTTCATTCACACCGCGACGCTGCTGCATGACGATGTCGTCGACGAGAGCGCACAACGACGTGGGCGCCCCACGGCGAATCTGTTGTGGGATAATAAGTCTTCGGTGTTGGTGGGGGATTACCTGTTCTCGCGCTCGTTCCAGTTGATGACCGAGACCGGGTCTATCGACGTCCTGCGGATTCTGTCCAATGCTTCGGCCACCATTGCCGAAGGCGAGGTCCTGCAGTTGACAGCCGCACAAGACCTTCGCACGGATGAGAGCGTTTATCTGCAAGTTGTGCGCGGCAAAACCGCCGCGCTGTTTTCTGCAGCAACTGAGGTTGGCGGCGTCATTGCCGATGCCGACCCGGCCCATGTGCAGGCCTTGTTTGACTATGGCGACGCTTTGGGCATCGCGTTTCAGATCGTTGACGATTTGTTAGACTACCAAGGTGACACTAAGGCCACTGGCAAAAACATTGGTGACGATTTCCGCGAGCGCAAACTAACGCTGCCCGTGATCAAAGCGGTGGCCAAAGCGGACGAGACCGAGCGGGCCTTTTGGGTAAAGACCATCGAAAAGGGCAAGCAGGACGACGGTGATCTTGAGCACGCGCTTGAGCTATTGCACAAGCACGACACGCTGGAGGCCACCCGTCAGGATGCATTGGCTTGGACGGCTAAAGCCAAGGCTGCGATTGCCAAGTTGCCGGAGCATCAAATCCGGGGCCTGCTGAGTGACATCGCCGACTACGTGGTCGCGCGGGTCAACTAAGGCAGGGAGCTGTCCTCCTCTTGGCCTTTGGCCAAAAGAAGTCCTGTTCATTGCGCTTGGGTCGGAACGATCCACCAGTTGGGAAAGGCCCGTTGCAATTGCTTAAGTGCGCTGTCCCGTACGCCCGTGTCAGCGTAAAGGCCGAAACAGGTGGCCCCCGACCCCGACATTCGTGACAAAGTACAACCTTGGCTTTCCCTTAGTGCTTGCAACACCGTGCCGATCACCGGCTGAGCGACAATGGCGGGCATTTCCAGATCATTGCGCTGCGACGCAAGCCATGACACCGCCGCTTTGCGATCCGTCCAGTCTGGCAGGGCGTCAGGCATCGCCGGATTGTCTTTGCGCGACAGAGCCTGAAACACGGGGCCCGTCGGAACCACAACGCGGGGATTGATCAGGATCATTGGCCAGTCAGCTTGTCCGCCAATCGGCGTGACCTGTTCGCCAATACCCTGCATCCGCGTTAAGGAGTCTTCCATGCAAACAGGAACGTCCGCGCCCAGCCCCAATAGATCATCCATGTTCGTGGCGGGCAGGTCGTAGAGCGCTGTCAACGCCCGGATCGTGGCCGCGGCATCTGACGACCCACCACCGATACCCGCTGCCGCAGGCAGGTGCTTGTCTAACGTGATGTGCGCGGGAGCTCCCAAAAGTGATACCGCCCTTAGCACCAGATTGCTTGCGTCGGTCGGTACACCAGCAGCCATTGGTCCGGTCACTGTCAGAGAGGTTTCTTCAGCTTTCTCAACCGTGATCCTGTCACCAATATCCGCAAACATCACCAGCGAATCCAGCAGATGACAGCCATCGGCTCGCTGGCAGGTCACGTGAAGTGTCAGATTGATTTTGGCAGGCGCGAATGCCTCAACCGTCATTGGCAACCTTCAAAGGGTCAGAACCTTCTTCTTCCAGAACCACGTCCAAACCAACCTCCAGTTTGCGACGGATACGGTCAGGTTTGGCTTCTTCGGCAGTTTCTTCATCAACAAAGGACAGCGCACGCTTCCACTGGAATTCAGCCTCAAGCGTACGGCCCACCGCCCAATAGACATCACCCAAATGGTCATTCACCACCGGATCGATCGGCATCAACTCTGCCGCACGTTCCATGTGATCAACCGCTTCATCGTAGCGACCAAGCCGATAGAGCACCCAGCCAAGGGAATCGACGATGTACCCCGAGTCCGGTTGTGCTGCGACAGCGCGTTCAATCATGTTCAACGCTTCGTCCAGCTTGATCTGCTTCTCAACCAGTGAATACCCGAGGTAATTCAGAACCTGAGGCTGTTCTGGGTTCAACTCAAGTGCGGTTCGAAAATCAGCTTCGGATTTTCCCCAATCACCCATACGCTCATGGCCAATGCCCCGCGCATAGTACAGGAACCAACGGCTGCGGTCCTTTTCCGAGGACAGGTCGAGCGCGCGATTATACGCGACAACAGCACCTGCGAAATCCCGTTGTTGGCGCAGCATATCGCCCAGTGACGAGTGCACGATGGACAGATCTCCGTGGCTACGCGCCAACTGTTCCAAGACTTCAATTGCGGCTTCAGGCTTGTCCGCGCGCCGCAGCGCCTCGGCCCGTCCTAACTCGGCCGCGTGGTATGAGGGATGATCCTGCGGTACCTGCTTATAGGCTTTGGTCGACAGATCGTATTGGCCCAATTGTTCCAACAGGCCTGCAGACAGCAGCAGCGCTTCGAAGTGGTCTGGACGCAGATATTGCGCGATCCGCGAATACAGCAATACGTAATCGGGCGCGGCCTCGTTCTCGAGTGCACGGGCCAAGGTAAAGAACACTTCCGCGACACCATCTGTGGCCCCGCGAACATGGGTAAACGGCAGACGTTCACCTGCGGCAAGGCG
The DNA here is from genome assembly GCF_947498095.1 of uncultured Shimia sp. GTDB lineage: Bacteria > Pseudomonadota > Alphaproteobacteria > Rhodobacterales > Rhodobacteraceae > Shimia. The sequence goes on from NZ_CANMJE010000005.1 coordinate 187,072, forward strand.
GGTGCGGGCGTTTTCCAGATCGGGATCCAAATCGCCCTGGAACATCTCATCCATCATGGCGACCGCATCCTCGTTGCGGTCAAGCTGCGATAGAATCTCCAGAAGCGCCATGATCCCACGGCGGGTATTCTGAATCGCTCCGTTTTCTTGATTGGCATAGATTGCCTCGGCGCCCTCATAATCACCAACAGATGCCAGCGCGAGCGCCTTGTGATAGGCGGCAAAGCCCGAAAATCCTGGTTCCTTTGCGACCGAGTCAAAGGCCTCTAGGGCCTGTGTCATGTCGCCGGCACCCATATGCGCCCAAGCCGTAATCAGACCATCCACTAGATGCCCGATGCCGTCATCGTTGGCCAGCGCGTCCAGCAAGGTGGCATAGTCCCCCTGCTTTACCCAACCCGCAGCCACGACCATTTCAGCCAGTTGGCTTTCCAGCCCATCATTGACGATCTTGCGCGCCACAGGCAGCGCAGTCTCAAGATTGCCGGTCGAGAGGTACGCCAGAACCGCGCTTTCCAGCAAAAGCGGGTTTGACGGATCCCGGGCCAGTGCACGGGTGTAATACCGCGCCGCAGTCTCATAATCGCTTGCATAGGTCGCCTGCCGGGCCGCCAGATAGCTACCAGACAAACCGTCCGCCGAAGCAGGCAGTGCCGTCCCAGTCAAAAGCAAGGTAAGAGTCAGTTTTCGGATGAATGACGTGGCCACACGAGGCTCCCTAAAATAGCGCTGCCTGCAAAAGGTAATGCGCATGTAGTGAAACGGCAATGCCAGAAGGCAAAAGGGCCGCCCGTAGGCAGCCCTTTCGATCACAAATTGGTCAGATCACATATTTGGATAGTTCGGCCCGTCGCCACCCTGGGGGGTGACCCAGGTGATATTCTGGCTTGGGTCTTTGATATCGCAGGTTTTGCAATGCACGCAGTTCTGGAAATTGATGACAAAGCGCGGGTCTTTGCCCTCTTCCTCGACGATCTCATATACGCCTGCCGGGCAATACCGTTGAGCAGGTTCTGCATATTTCGGCAGGTTAACCCCAACCGGGATGCTGTCATCGCCCAGTCGCAGATGGCAGGGCTGGCTTTCTTCGTGGTTGGTCATCGCAAAGGACACGTTGGTCAAGCGATCAAATGACAGCTTTCCGTCAGGTTTGGGATAGTCGATGATTTTGTGCTTGTCGGCAGCCTCGGTTGCGTCGGCATCGTTTTTGCCATGGCCCAATGTTCCGAGCAGTGAAAAGCCCAGCGTGTTGGTCCACATGTCCAATCCGCCCAGCATCAGCGATGCCGTCAGGCCCCACTTCGACCAGATTGGTTTGACGTTACGAACCTTCTTCAGGTCTTTGCCGATGGCGCCGGTGCGCACTTCGGTTTCGTAGTCATTCAACTCATCGCCCGAACGACCCTCTTTGATCGCGGCAACGGCGGCTTCTGCTGCAGCCATGCCCGACAGCATCGCGTTGTGGTTGCCCTTAATGCGCGGCACGTTGACCATGCCAACCGAGCAACCCAACAGGGCCGCACCCGGCGCCACCATCTTGGGCATCGATTGGAAACCACCCTCGGAAATGGCCCGCGCGCCATAAGCCACGCGCTTACCACCCTCCAGCAACTCAGCAACCATTGGATGGTGCTTGAGGCGTTGGAATTCCATGTAGGGGAACAAATGCGGGTTCTTGTAGTTCAGGTGCACCACAAAGCCGATGAAGATCTGGTTGTTCTCCATGTGATAGATGAACGAACCGCCCCCTGCATTGCTACCCAAAGGCCAGCCCATCGTGTGCGTCACAGTGCCTTCTTTGTGCTTGGCCGGGTCGATCTCCCAGATCTCCTTCATGCCCAAGCCAAATTTCTGGGGTTCTTTGCCCTTTTGCAGGTCGTACTTGCCGATGATTTCTTTCGCGAGAGACCCGCGCACACCTTCCGAGATAAAGACGTATTTGCCGTGCAGTTCCATGCCCGGCTCAGTGCCTTCACCGATCGAGCCGTCCGCTTCCAGACCGAAGACACCGGCGACCACGCCTTTGACTTCGCCATTATCGCCGTAGACCAACTCAGAACAGGCCATGCCGGGGAAGATTTCTACGCCCAGCTCTTCAGCTTGCTCAGCCATCCAGCGACAGACATTGCCCATCGACACGATGTAGTTGCCGTGGTTGTTCATCAGCGGCGGCATCGGGAAGTTGGGGATACGAATCTCGCCCGCTTCACCCAACATGTAGAAATTGTCGGCTTCGACCGGCACATTGAGCGGCGCGCCCTTCTCTTTCCAGTCTGGAATCAGTTTGTTCAAACCAGAGGGATCCAGCACAGCACCCGACAGGATATGTGCACCCACTTCCGACCCTTTTTCCAGAACAACAACGTTCAGATCAGCGTCCAGTTGCTTCAGACGGATCGCCGCAGACAGGCCCGCGGGACCCGCACCAACGATGACGACGTCATACTCCATTGCTTCGCGTTCGATCTCGGCCATTTGGGCATCCTTCCTTCCGGTGACTGACGGAAATAATCTTTCGCGAGTGCTAGCGCTTTTTGCAACAAACCGTCAATTGGAACCCGACGACAAAAGGTCACAAAACGCCAATTAACGTTGCGAATTTGCCTATTTGCACTTGCAAAGGGATTGGTCCCTTGCTTTTGAAAGAGCGCTCGGGGCACTCTCGGGTCAACAAAAGTTAAAAATGCGGTCCGCACCGAAAGGTGGGACAACTGAAAATCGGGACTTAACCCATGGAAAAACTACCAATGACCCGCGCTGGGCACACCGCGCTGGAAGCAGAATTGAAGCAGCTCAAGACCACTGAGCGCCCGGCCATCATCGAGGCTATCGCGACCGCGCGCGAATTGGGTGACCTGAAAGAAAATGCCGAGTACCACTCGGCACGCGAAAAACAGGGCTTCATCGAGGGCCGCATCAAGGAACTCGAAGGTGCGATTTCGTTGGCAGAGGTGATTGACCCGTCCACGCTCTCTGGCACGATCAAATTTGGTGCCACCGTCACGCTGGTTGACGAGGACACCGACGAAGAAAAGACCTGGCAAATCGTCGGCGAACACGAAGCCAATATCGAAAAGGGTCTCTTGAACATCAAATCTCCCCTTGCGCGCGCGCTGATTGGCAAGGATGAAGGCGACAGCGTCGAAGTCCGCACCCCGGGCGGCGAGCGCAGTTATGAAGTTCTGACAATCGCCTTCAGCTAGGGTAAAATGACCGTAGCAATGGCACCGGAATGGCCATGAGTGACGAAAAAGAAAGCCGCCCGACACCGCTCGGGATTTATGACAAACCCTCGCGCCAGATGGTGACGGGGGTCGAGGTCATTGCCATTGTGCTGTCCGGCATCTGGCTGGCTGGAACAGCGATCTTTTTCCTAATTCTTGGCGGCGCACCCGGCGAAGGCGACTCGCTGCAGTTTGTCATGACGATGCTTGCTGTGTTCATGCCGGTTGCAATGATCTGGGTGGCCGCAACAGCAGCCCGATCCAGCCGGATCATGCGCGAAGAAAGTGCGCGCCTACAGGCCGCCATTGATGCCATGCGCCGGACCTATGTGTCCCAAACCCAAGGCGTCCCTATTGCGACAGGGGCTGAACCTTCGGTGACGCGCAAGCTGGACGAGATTGCAGCAGCACAACGCAAAACTGAAACGGCGCTGGCCACATTTAGCTCGTCTCGCGATCACAATCCCGGCATTCGCAAAACCCCGGAACCAGAAGTGGCACAGGTCGATGCTGAAGATCAGGGCCTGTTGGCTTTGGGAACTCCGGTTGAAGATCTCTCACCACCGCTGGACCGCGAAGTATTCATCAGCGCCCTGAATTTCCCGGAAAACGCCGAAGACAAAGTTGGGTTCGCCGCGCTTCGCAAAGCACTTAAGGATCGGCAGGCCTCGCAGCTTATCCAAGCCGCGCAAGATGTTCTGACTCTGCTCAGCCAGGATGGCATCTACATGGATGACCTGCGCCCGGATCTGGCCCGTCCGGAAATCTGGCGCCGTTTTGCCGCCGGAGAGCGGGGGAGACAGATCGCGCAACTGGGCGGCATTCGGGACAGGACGTCGCTGGCGCTGGCCGCCGGACGCATGAAACAAGACACGATCTTCCGCGATGCCGCACACCATTTCCTGCGCCGCTTTGATCGCACCTTTGTTGAGTTTGAGGAAACCGCCTCGGACGCGCAAATTGCTGCCCTCTCCGACACCCGCACCGCGCGCGCCTTTATGCTGCTGGGACGTGTGGCCGGGATTTTCGACTAAGAAACCTCAGAGGCCGAACCCTGCATAGGGCAGAAACGTCACCGGCGTGCCGTCAGTGATGTTCAGTTCGCCATCAGGCAATTCCACCAGACCTTCGGCCCATGACAGGCCGCTGATGCGTCCTGACCCCTCAGACTGGAACACTTCGGCGTGGCCATCGCGCAGACGCGCGCGCAGGTATTCCCGGCGTCCGGGTTTCTTGAATTTCGAGAATGCCGCCGGCACAGTCAGGCGCAGCGGGGTGTGCCAGCCTTCACCTGCCATCAGCCCCATTGCCGGGCGCGCAAAGATCAAAGTGCAGACCATCGCCGCAACCGGATTGCCCGGCAGCCCAAAGACCGGTGTGCCGTCCCACAGGCCCAGCGCCAGCGGGCGCCCCGGCTTGATCGCCATACGCCATAGGGTCATTGAGCCCGTTTCATTCAGGATCGCGGCCATGTGGTCTTCGTCGCCCGCCGAGGCTCCGCCAGAGGTCAGGATCAGGTCTGCCTGTGCCACTGCCCCGTCCAGAAACGTGCGTAAATGGTCACGATCATCAGGCGCCCGTCCCATATCAACCGGGTGAAACCCTAACCGTTGACACATTGCGATCAGCATGGGGCGGTTGGCGTCATAGATTTGATCTGTGCGCGCCGCTTGGCCCGGTTCGGCCAGTTCGTCGCCGGTAGAGACAATCGCCACGCGCAAGGGCTGCCGCACGGCAACCTGTCCCAATCCTGTCGCCGCCAGCAACGCCAGATCGGCCGGGGTCAGGCGACGCCCAGCCGGCAGGATCACGTCTCCAGCCGCCACGTCTTCGCCTGCCTTGCGGGCGTTGGCGCCTTTCTTCAACGGTCCGTGAAACGCAATGCTCTGCCCGTTTGTTGTGACGTCCTCTTGCAGGATCACGGTATCGACCATGTCGGGCAGTGTCGCTCCGGTCAAAATGCGGATCACATACCCCTCGGGTAGATCACCCAAAAAGGGCTGTCCGGCAGCCGCGCGCCCATCAACCAGTGGCAAGCTTTGCGGGCCTTCAATGATATCCGCGTGGCGCATTGCGTAACCATCAACCGCAGAATTAGGTTGCGGAGGGTTCGATCGCGCGGCGACCACATCGGTTGCCAAAATCCGGTCCAACGCCTCTGCCAGAACAACCGTTTCGACGCCTGTCACAGGCCGCAACCGCGCACGCAAAGTCTCTAACGCCTCGTCAACCGGCGTCCAGTGGGTGCCAGCCGGCAAAGCAAAACAATCGTTTTTCAAAGGGGGAGGTTTCAGGGTCACGAGGCAGTGTCTTTCACGATGAAATCGGCGATGCTCTCGACATCGTCAAGGTCAAAAACCGGCAGGTCGGTCGGCGCTGCGTAATCCGCAGCAACCGCGCGGATGCTGGGATTGTTTGGGGCAATCAGCGCCCGCCCTGCTACCTCGCGCGAGGTTTCGATCTTGGGGTGAGGCGCGGTTTTGTAGCCCTCGATCAGCACGATATCGACCGGATCAAGACGCGCAATCAACTCTTCAACCGTGGGCTCGGGCGCGTCGCGCTGTTCGTTCATCAAGGCCCAGCGGCTGGCCGAAGCCAGGATCACCTGCCCTGCCCCGGCGCTGCGGTGACGAAAACTGTCAGTGCCTGGCTGATCCACATCCACCGCATGGTGGGCGTGTTTGATTGTCGACACGCTCAGCCCGCGCCCGACAAAGGCCGCAACCAGCCGTTCGGTCAACGTGGTCTTGCCTGTGTTCTTCCAGCCGGTGATGCCATAAATGCGCATGGGTTATTCTTTGGCCATGCGCCGCGCCTGCGCAAGCTCTTCGGGCGTATTGACGTTGAAAAACGGATCGACGCGCCCTACCGGAAATTCGGCCAGAACACCGCCGTGCCGGTCAGTCCACATCACCACTTTGCGCAGCCCATCTTGTAACGCGGCGCGCAAATCATCGCGCAGAGACACCGGCCACAAGCCAAACGTCGGCTGCCGCCACAAGTTGCCACTGTCTGGGTCCCGGCTGGCGGCAAGGGCCACGGGCTGCGCCATGCCTTCAGCTGCCAGCATCAACTGCGGCACCAAATCGCAAGGAAAAAACGGTGTGTCCGCCGCCGCGGTCACAATTGTGTCGGCGCCCTGCCCTGCCGCCCAATCGAGCCCGGCCAACACCCCTGCCAATGGGCCGGGAAATTCGGCAATACTGTCGGGCAAAACGGGCAAGCCAGTGTTTGCAAAACGATCCGCGTCGCCATTGGCATTCAACGCCAAGCCTGCAACTTGCGGCTCTAGCCGCTCTATCACATGTGTCAGGATCGACTTGCCATTCAGGTCTAACAGTCCCTTATCGCCACCACCCATCCGGGTTGCACGACCGCCCGCGAGAATAACACCAACCGGCTGTTTCATGATTTTGCGCCTCCGGCGGGAGTATTTTTGGCAATACGAAGCATGGCGTCAGCCACCCGATTTCCGGCGATGTTTCTTGTCTTCCTGCGGCACGGTCGCAGGGTCTACATCGCGGATCAGGCGGTGTTCGCCGGCTAGGCAGACAAAGCGCTGGCCACGCATGCGGCCAATCAGCGTCAGGCCAACCTGCTGGGCAATCTCAACACCCCATGCAGTAAACCCCGAGCGCGAGGCCAAAACGGAAATGCCCATGAGCGCGGTCTTGATGACCATCTCTGATGTCAGGCGACCCGTGGTGTAGAGCAGTTTGTCATCCGCCGGGACATCTTGGTCAAACATCCAGCCTGCGATCTTGTCGACGGCGTTGTGGCGTCCGACATCCTCCATATAGACCAGCGGGCGATTTCCCTGGCACAGCACGGTGCCGTGGATTGCACCAGCTTCGAGGTAAAGCGACGGCGTGCGATTGATCTGATGAGCCAGCGCATAAAGGTCCGACGTCTTCACTGAAGTATCCGGCAGGGTCAGCTCCTCGATGCCTTCCATCATGTCGCCAAACACGGTGCCCACGGCACAGCCCGAAGTGCGGGTCTTTTTCTGGAGTTTTTCTTCGTGGCTGGTCTCATGCTCGGTGCGGACGACAACGGTCTCCAGTTCTTCGTCAAAATCCACGCCTGTCACAACGTCAGCGTCACTCAGCATGCCTTGATTACGCAGGAACCCAAGCGCCAGGTATTTCGGGTAGTCACCGATGGTCATGGCAGTCACGATCTCGCGACTGTTGAGAAAGATCGTCAGCGGACGTTCTTCGACCACGGACAACGTCACGGCCTGCCCATATTGATCCGTTCCCGTTACCTCGCGGGTTAATCCGGCTCGGGAAGGATCGGGGGCGATCAGATAGGCGCCGCTCTCTGGGGTGGTGGCCAATTGCATCTCCGTGACTGGAAGGTTAGGGCAGTCTAGCAGACTCAACTTAGGATCAGGCGATGGCATCCTCCAGTGTCAAATCAGCGTATTGGAAAGGTTTTCGCGACGCGACGCCGTTTATCGTGGTGATTATTCCGTTTTCGACGCTGTTTGGCGTGATCGCCACAGAGGCCGGGTTAAGCGTTTTTGAAATCCTCAGCATGTCCGTTGTTGTCATTGCCGGGGCAGCCCAGTTTACGGCCTTACAACTGATGACCGAGAACGCACCGACCTTTGTGGTGCTGGCATCGTCGCTGGCGGTGAACCTTCGGATGGCGATGTATTCCGCATCACTCACGCCCTATTTGGGCGCCGCTCCGGGGTGGCAACGCGCGATCATGGCCTATTTCACGGTCGATCAGTCTTATGCGCTGAGCGTGCTGAAATTTGAGACTGAACCCAAGATGACGCTGCCCGAGCGGGTGGCCTACTTCATGGGCACTGTCTCGCCCGTATGTCCGAATTGGTATCTGTTCACGCTTGTCGGCGCGCTTGTCGGGCAATCTATACCGCCTTGGATGGCGCTTGATTTCGCGGTTCCGATCACTTTTCTGGCGATGATCGGACCGATGCTGCGTACTGGCGCGCATCTGGTGGCGGCACTTGTGTCGGTTGCACTGGCGCTATGTTTTGCCTGGGTGCCCTACAACCTGGGTCTCATGGTCGCAGGACTTGGCGGTATGATGGCGGGGGCACAAACCGAAGTGATCGTTGCACGGAGGGCTGACACATGATCAGCCAGACCGAATTGTGGATCGTGATCTTTGGCCTTGGTCTCGGCAGTTTCGGGATGCGCTTTCTGTTCCTGGGGCTGGTCGGAGACCGTCCCCTGCCCGCATGGCTCTTGCGGCATTTGCGCTATACGGCTGTGGCGATTTTGCCGGGGCTTGTGGCGCCTTTGGCGGTTTGGCCTGCGGCAACCGGCGGCGAAACAGACCCGGCGCGTCTGGCCGCTGCGGCAACAACGCTGACATTAGGCTATGTTACCAAGAACGTGATCCTGTCGATCCTCGCAGGCGGTGTAGTGCTTTTCGGTGGGCTGTATCTGTTGGGATAAGCGCTCATCGCGCTTAGTTAGCAGCCTTGCGCGTGGCCCGCGTTTCTGCGACCCGCTGAGCGTCATAGGCTTCCAGCACTTTAGACTTGTCGTCGCCATCATACTCGAAAAGCTTGCTTTCGGTCGGACCGTACTGCTTGAACCCTTCATAGAGTTTCAGCGGGTAATACGTGGACGGAATACCTTCGAAGCCCGGCAATGTCCGTAAGATGGCAGATGTACTCGCGGCACAGGTGGCCTGAGGCACTGCGCCATGAGACATCACAGTCCTGAGCGCCTGTTCGGCAACGGCGGCACTGACCGGCAATTCCTGAATGATCACGTGATAGGTCTCGCGCGCGTGGAACCGGGTATAAAGATCAACCATCTGCGGAGTCATGCCATAAACCACATCGCCGCTGGCGATGATGCTTTCAGCACGGAAACTACCCGCAGGATCCCAAGCAACGCGTTGCGATCCATTGATCAACAATGACGTATGCGCGCCTTTGCCCGTGTCATTGCTGACCATCGTGTAAAGGGTTAGCGACGGAGGCCCATCGTGCTGATAAGCCGCTGCCTGAATCTCTTCCGCGGTGCGGGTCTCTTTGTTGACTTCACAGCCAGCCAGCACAAATACGGCCATCAAGACCGCAATCAGTCGTACAACAGGAGCCATGAGGGTCACCAAGCTATTTGGGATCAGCTGTTAAAGATCGCGAGAAAGATCAGAATGCCGATGGAAACACCTGCAACCCATGTCGAGGCTTTAACAAAACCTGCAAAAGTTTTTTCCTGAACGTCTGTGTTCATCGATCCATGCTTGTGGTCGGCCATGTCGCGTCGTCCTTGTATCGTCGTTTTTTGCTGATTAACGGATTCGAAAGGGCCTGTCACCACGTCATTCGCGCACAGGCCTTTTGGATCAGTCGCCTTTACTGGCCAAATCGGCCGCCAATCGGAACCCAATGCGGGTGGGTGGTTCTTCCTGAGTGGGTTTGGGCAAGGCCCGCAGCATGACCGAAAGCTGGCTCACGTGTTGGACCAACTGGGTTTTGACGCCCACCGAATCCGATCCGTAAAAGGTGATCATGTCGGGATCAAAAAAACCCATGCCCTCGATCCGCAAAACACCCGCGTCTCCCCCGGTAAACCCCATCGCAACTTCGTGCTCATTATCGAGTTGCTGTTCAAAGTTCTGGATATAGAGGATCAGGCGTTCATAAGCCCATTCTGCCGGACTTTTCTGTTCGACGGGCGTCTGCGCCACCGAGTCAGGGATATCCTTGCAGGGCTCCACATCCGGATCGGCGTGAACCTCGTGGCGGCGCGGCAGCGCGGCAGCTTCGGCGGCTTCAGCGCTTGTTTCGATTTCGTCACCCATATGTCTTACCCTTTACGTTGCCAGAGCCACGCACCATCCTCGCGCATGATGCGGGTCACTTTGCCAACATGGTACAAGTGATTCAAATGGGCAATCGCTTCGACCAGCGCCAGCCCGTAGGCGGACCCACCGATGTTGCGTTTGAAAATCGGCAGGAAACACTCGCCGCCGGTCTTGGGGTCGTCCAGATGATCCAAAAGGCGATCCAGAGCGCCGTGATGGTTTTCCACCAATTGCTTCATACGCAATTTCAGCCCGGTAAAGGGCAGTTTGTGGCCTCCCAGCACCAGATGATCCGGCCGCCCGAACTGAGCAAGCCGTTCGCAACTTTCCAGCCAATCCCCTACGGGGTCCGCGTCTGGTTCGGTGGCATAGACACCGATGTTCGAGCTGATCGAGGGCAAGATCTGGTCGCCTGAAATCACGAGATTGTCATCCCTGCTCCAGAAAGTGGCATGTTCGGGGGCGTGGCCATTGCCGATGCGCACATCCCAGTCGCGACCCCCGATTCGCAGCACGTCACCTTCTTTGATGCGCTTGTAGCCCACAGGCATTGGATCCACGACATCGGAAAAATTGAACGGCCGTTCGCTGGCGCGCTGGTTGAACACCTCTTCGTCCATGCCGCAAGCTTTGTAAAAGGCCATCGTCTCTTGGGTCGGAACAGCCTGTTCGTCGAGTTGCAGCATCCGCGCCATCAACCAAGAGGTCCGCGTTGTCCACAGTTCGGCGCCAAATTCGGTCTGGAACCACCCGGCAAGCCCGACATGGTCGGGATGGTGATGGGTCACAATCACACGTTTGACCGGTTTCCCGGCCAAAGGCCCCTCCATGAGTGAGGTCCAGATCTTTTTGCCGCGTTTTGACGAAAAACCGGTGTCGATCAGCGTCCAGCTGTCGCCGTCATCCAACGCGTAGACATTGACGTGATCCAGCGCCATCGGCAACGGCAGGCGCATCCACAACACGCCCTTGGCCACTTCAATTGCTTCACCCTGGGCCGGAGGCTCATCCCATGGATATCGAATCCCGGTCAGGTCATCACTCATAGGCTCAGGTCATCCACGCTGATTGAATACAAATCCTCGGCCCCGCGCACAGAATGTGCCAACAGTCCCGAATGTTCGGGCAGCATACGAGTGATGTAAAAACGCGCAAGCCTGCTGCGTGCACCATAGTCGTCTTCGCCCATCGCGGCCTTAAGGTGGTAATGCGCACCGAGCACACGGGCAAACCCCTTGAGGAATGGCACCGATCCGGCAAAACGGTTGTTCATGTCGTCCTGCGCCACCAACCACTCCGTGGTTTCGCGCAGGGTTTCGGTTGCTTGCCATACCGGCTCTGCCAATTCTGGCAGCTTGGCGCGAGCGCCTTCGGCATGGGCTTCGATCTCGTCCAAGAGACGATAAGCCGCCTCACCACCGTCCATCAGCTTGCGCCCCACAAGGTCCATCGACTGGATGCCGTTGGTGCCCTCATAGATGGCTGTCACGCGCACATCCCGGCTGTACTGCGCTGCACCGGTTTCTTCGATGAACCCCATACCGCCATGCACCTGCACGCCCATTTCCGAAACCGCGATCCCGGTATCCGTGCCAAAAGCCTTGGCTATCGGGGTTAGGAACGCCGCACGGGCCTTCCATTCCGCATCTCCAGTGGCGGTGCCCATGTCGATCGCCACGGCGCAATCCATTGCGATGGCACGCGCGGCAAAGGTATCAGCTTTCATCGTCGCCAGCATCCGGCGCACGTCGGCATGATCGACAATCGTGCCGGCGCCACCCTCAACAGGAGTGCGGCCTTGTTTGCGCTCAAGCGCATAGGCCAGTGCGTGCTGATAGGCGCCTTCGGCCACGCCGATGCCCTGACATCCAACACCCAGGCGCGCGTTGTTCATCATCGTGAACATTGCACGCATCCCGTCATGGGGCTTGCCCACGAGCCACCCCTGCGCACCGTCAAACTGCATCACTGCCGTCGGCGAACCGTGCAGGCCCATTTTATGCTCTAGGCTCACCACCTTAAGGCTGTTGGCCACGCCGGGATCACCATTTTCGTCCGGAATGTTGCGCGGCACGATAAAAAGGCTGATGCCTTTTGTGCCGGGAACACCATCCGGCAAACGCGCCAACACCAGATGGCAGACGTTCTCGGTAAAGTCGTTGTCGCCCCACGAAATGTAGATCTTCTGACCCGAGACCGAAAAAGATCCGTCACCGTTTGGTTCGGCCTTTGAGCGCAACGCGCCTACATCCGAGCCGGCCTGTGGTTCGGTCAGGTTCATCGTCCCCGCCCACGTGCCCGAAATCAGTTTCGGCAAGTACACGGCCTTGATCTCATCGCTGGCGTGATGCTCCAGCGCCTCGATCTGGCCTTGTGTCATCAACGGGTTCAGCTGCAGCGAAAGGCAGGCGCCACTCATCATTTCGTTCACCGCCGTGGTGATCGTATGCGGCAGCCCCATGCCCCCATACTCCGGATCAGCGCTTGTCGAAATCCAGCCACCTTCTGCAACTTGCGCATAGGCCTCGGCAAAGCCTTTCGAGGTGCGCACAACACCGTTTTCCAGAACCGCGCCATCCAGATCACCATTGCGCTGTACGGGATACATGACCTTTTCGCACATGCGCCCGGCTTCGGTCAGGATCGCGTCGGTGACATCCTTGTCGGCATCGGAAAACCGCTCGGTCGAGGTCACAGCGTTCAGATCCACCACATGATCGAACAGGAACTGATAGTCGGCAACTGGGGCGCGATAAGGCATGGCACTCTCCTTCGGTTACAGCTTGGCAATACTCGCGGGCGCTTGTATTTAGCTTTGCGCCCCAAGGTAAGGGGACGTCTGCGCCCGACATAGAAAAACGCAGCGTCACGGAAGGTAGCAACGTGAAGACACAGACCCTCACCCCTGATCGCGCGGGTTTTGACTGCGCTGCCGCCCTCTTGGGCGAGGGGCAGCTGGTCGCCTTTCCAACCGAGACAGTCTATGGCCTTGGCGGCGATGCCCGCGATGATATGGCCGTGGCGCGGATATTTGAAGCCAAGGGTCGTCCGCGGTTCAACCCGCTGATCGTGCATGTGCCTTCGGTCGACGTCGCCAAGCAATACGTGACGTGGAACGATGATGCCGATCGTCTGGCGAGTGCCTTTTGGCCTGGACCAATGACGCTGGTCCTGCCTCTGAAACCCAACAGCGGCCTCTCAACTTTGGTCACTGCGGACCTGCCAACACTGGCCATCCGAGTACCTGAACATACCGTGGCCAAAAAGCTACTGGAAACCTTTGGTGGTCCCGTCGCCGCGCCCTCTGCCAACCCATCCGGCAAGATCAGCCCGACTTCGGCTGCCCATGTTACGGCGGGTCTGTCAGGTCGGATCGCCGCTATTCTGGATGGCGGTCCCTGCGGCGTTGGACTGGAATCCACCATCCTTGGGCTGTCCGACACGCCGACGCTGCTGCGCCCCGGCGGTTTGCCGTCGGAAGCGATCGAGGCCGCATTGGGCGCGCCTCTGGCGCGGCATCACACGGGCGATCCGTTAACAGCCCCCGGGCAGATGACTTCGCACTACGCGCCCGGCGCGCCGATGCGCCTGAACGCAACCGACCTGCACGAAAACGAGATGCTCTTGGGCTTTGGATCGGTTGACGCGACACTGAATCTGTCACCCGCCGGCGATCTGATCGAGGCCGCCGCCAATCTCTTTGGTTACTTGCACAAGATGGATGCATTGGAACCTGAAACGATTGCCGTGTCACCAATTCCAGATCATGGACTTGGACGCGCGATCAACGACCGTTTGCGTCGCGCTGCAGCGCCACGGCCCTAACCTGTTCAGGCGTGCCCAGCAGTTGCCGACAGGGTGATCGGGTCAATGCCAAGGCTTTTTAGTGCTTCCGGCCAGACATTGGCCGGATCTTCATGAAACACCAGTGCCTGCGTCGGTTCAGCGATCAGCCAACCATTGTCGGCAATCTCAGCCTCAAGCTGCCCCGGTCCCCAGCCCGAATAGCCCAAGGCCACCAACGCGCCCGACGGACCTCTGCCCTCGGCTATTTCTTCCAGCACGTCTTGGGTTGCCGTCATGGCAAAGCGACCATCAATATCCAGCGTCGACAGTTCTGAACGGTAGTCTGGTGTGTGCAGGACAAAGCCACGCCCCGTTTCGACCGGGCCACCAAAAAACACATCACGCGTCCCGCTTTCACCTTTGGCCTCGATCTCAAGCTGCTCAAACAGTTCCGCCAACGCCATGCCTTCGACGGACTTGTTGACGATTAAGCCCATCGCGCCGTCTTCGGAATACGCACACAAAAGCACCACAGAATGCGCAAACCGCGGATCACCCATGCCCGGCATGGCAATCAGGATTTTGCCAGTCAGATCCATTTCTGCATTAGTTGAGTCGGTCAACTCAGGCTCTCCTTTTTCGTCATCCCAAGATGCGCCCCGCCCACGGACTGCGCAAGCCCCGAGCAACGCTTTGACAGGGGTCATGTTACAACAAACACACGATTTCTCGCCCAGTTGTGAGTTGGCATCCGCCGCATCATCCCGCACATAGAAGACATGTGGAAATACCTTGCCCTTTCGTTCGTCCTGTTGGCGGGCCTTGTCGGCCCCGGCCAAGCGCAATCCTTTGACCGGGTGGTGCAGGCTGAAATCCTGCCTGGATGGCAGCAATCTGATGGCACGCACATGGCCGCGATCCGGATCACGCTGAACCCCGGCTGGAAGACCTATTGGCGCAGCCCCGGTGATGCGGGCATTCCGCCACGCATCGATTGGAGCGGCTCGGGCAACATCCGCAGCGCCAACCTGACTTGGCCTACACCCGACGTGTTTTCACAAAATGGCATGCGGTCAATCGGCTATGAACAGGAACTGATCCTGCCGGTTCAGATCGACCCCAAAAAGCCGGGCAAAACCATCCGCCTCAAGGCCCTTTTGGATATCGGTGTTTGCCGGGATATCTGCGTGCCTCAGCGATTGAAACTGACCGGCAAAATTCCGGCTTCGGGTGGTGAACGGGATCCGCGCATTGCCGCCGCCATCGCGTCGCGCCCGCTTTCGGCGTCTGAGGCGGGTCTGAGCAGGGCGACCTGCCGGATTTCTCCGATTGAAGACGGGTTGCGGGTTGAAGCGCGCCTGCACTTGCCCAGCGCGGGCGGCGCCGAAATTGCCGTGATGGAAATGGACAATCCAAACGTCTGGGTCAGCGAAACCAAAACCCGCCGCGACGGTGGCGTTCTGATCGCCCAAAGCGACATGATGCATGTCGACGGGGCCAGCTTTATGGTCGACCGCTCAACCTTGCGCTTTACAGTTTTAGGCAAACGCCACGCGGTCGATATTCTGGGTTGCGGCGCAGGCTGATCGTTCAGGTCTGCTCTGCGCGGCGTCGCGCCATCGTCAGGCGTATCCCGGCCGCGCTGAATATCACGATCGTCAGCGCCCAAGCGCCAAAGAAAAAGACAATCAGCACGATTATCAGGTTCGGCGCACCGGACAACATCGGTAGAACCTGCGCCAAGGGCGGAAACACGCCGCCAGTTATGACCGCATAGCCCATCGTCGCCACAAACCACGCGGCCATCAACACCCCCGAAATCCCCATAAGCGGCCGCATTTTGACATTGCGCATGGCACGTCGCAACGCCTGGAACTGACGCATCACGTCTTCCTGCACAGCGATTAGTGCCGGTACCACCAACAGCACCAGCACCAGACCAAAGCCCAGCCCATAGACCAGCGTGATCACGGTGGGCTTCAGGAACTGCGCCTGCTGCGAGCGCTCAAACAACAAGGGCGCCAGCCCCAGCACGGTCGTCGCCGACGTCAACATGACCGGGCGCAACCGGTCCGCTGCCCCATCAATGATCGACGGTACTAGCCCGCGCGTTTCAGCGTGTTCATCCACAGTACTGACCAGCACGATACTGTCGTTGATGATAATGCCGGTCAGCCCTAACAAGCCCACCACCGTGAACATCGACAAAGGCACTTCGTGGAAGTGATGACCATAGATCGTCCCTACCAATCCGAATGGAATGATCGCCATGACCACCAGCGGACGCACCCAGCTGGCAAAGACCCAGGCCAGCACGATATAAATCCCGGTCAGGCACATGATCAGCCCCAACAACGCATCATTCAAAAAGGTGTTTTCCTGTTCTGCCAGACCGGCCATGCGCCAATCGACCTGTTGGGTCGAGGCGATCAGCGGCAGGATATCATCCTCCAGCAATTTCTGGATTTCTTCGGCGCGCGCCGGATCGTCCTCGGAAATGTCGCCCGTGACACTTACGGTGCGAACGCCGTTTTCTCGCCGTACCGTCGAAAACCCGGTGCGGCGCTCGACGGTTACCAGATCAGCCAGCGGCACGTATTTGCCCTGAGGAGAGCGCATCAAACTGCCTTCAAGGAAATTCGCCGTTAACTCGTGGCTTGGCACCTGCACTCTTATTTCGGCCGAGCGTGGCCCGTCCGGATAGGTCGCGGCCTCAAGGCCGTTCAGGCGATGGCGCAACATGCGCCCCAGCCCGTCGATCTCAAAGCCCAGCGCACGGCCCTGTGGCGTCAACTCCAGGATCAGCTCTTCTTTGTCATAGGCCAGGTTGTCCTCGACGGCGGACACTTCCGGGAACACTGCCACGGCGGTTTTAAGCGCCTCGGCCGCCTGTTTCAGGTCCTCGGAACTGGCGCCAAAGAACTGGACGTCCAGCGCATCCCCGCCCGGACCCGACCGCCAACCACGAAAGCTCACTGTGTCGACAAGCGGATGCTTCTGCACCCTTTCCTGCAACTCGGCGACAAAGGCAAAACTGGAATAGGGGCGTAGATCCGCGTCGATCAATTCAATCGCTATCCCCCCCTTGAGGTCCGCGTCCAGAGCATCCGCACTAGACAGGCCCCGCCCAGAGTTGCCGCCAATCTCAGCCATGACATAATCCAGCGGATTGCGGCCATAGCGCTCTTCATACTCAGCACCCAAGTCTTCGGTCGCACGCTGCAACTCGCGCATCATCGCCAACGTATCGTCGCGGTTGGCCGAGGGCAGCATAAAGAAGTTCCCGGTCACCGACCCACGCTCGGGCGCGTTGAAGAACCGCCACTTAACGTCGCCGCCGACGAACAGCGCCAGCTGGCTGGCCAGCACCACGGTCGCCAGACCCAGAACCGGATAGCGCGCCCAGACAATCAGCCCCATCATCGGGCGGAACACGCGATTGCGGAACACTCGGAAACCTCGATTGACCACGCGGCTTGGCAAGTCATACCAATGTTCTTTGGCCGAGTGTTTCAACGCATGTGCCATATGGTTGGGCAGGATCAGGAAGCATTCCACCAGCGAGGCCAGCAACACGGCGATCACCGTGAACGGCACATCGGCAATCAAGTCGCCAAAGCGTCCCGAGATCACAGTCAATCCGAAGAACGCAATCACCGTGGTCAGCGTCGCTGAAAACACCGGCATCGACATCCGGCCCGCGGCATTCTCGGCAGCAACTACAGGTGACTCACCCAGATTTCGCGCCCTGTGGTCGGCATGTTCCCCCACCACAATGGCATCATCCACCACAATCCCCAGTGTGATGATCAGCGCAAAGAGCGAGATCATATTGATCGTCAGCCCCAGCCCATACATCAACGCAATCGTCGCCAACATCGCCACGGGAATGCCCGCGGCCACCCAAAGCGCCGTGCGCGCGTTGAGGAACAGGAACAAAAGGCTCACCACGAGTGCAAGCCCCACCAGACCGTTGTCCAGCAAAAGGCTCAAGCGGCTCGAGATCGCCTCGGCGCGGGTGCGGATCAACTCGACCGTCACCCCTCGGGGCAAAGTGGTCTGCATCTTGGCCGCGACCTCTTCGACAGTTGCCTGGATGCCAATGGCATCGCCCTTGTCGCTGCGATCCACGCGCACCGACATGGCCGGGTTTTCGCCGACGTAATAAGTGCGGTTGCGGGTGACACCTTCGACACGCACGTTGGCCACATCGCCGATCAGAAGCTTTGATCCATCCGGGTTCGAACGCAGAACAATACCTTCGATCTGGTCGGGAGCGCGTTTTTCAACACCGGTTCGAACCCGCGCATTGGCGCCTTCGACATCGCCCGCCGGATCGGCATCCACCTCTTGCTGGATCGCGTTGGCAATCTCTTCGATGCTGACGTCATAACTCATCAGATCAACGGTCGAAACCTCCACCACAGTCTGTGGTGCGGCCAGCCCGCGGATCGTTGTGCGGGTGACGCCTTCGGCAAAAAGCCGTGTGACAAATTCATCCGTATAGCGCGCCAGTTGGGCCGGATCGACCGGCCCGGTGACCACCACATCTGTCACCCGATCTCGCCACGCATTGCGGCGAACCTTGGGGTCTTCGGCATCTGCCGGTAGGGTCGTGACCGCATCGACAGCCGCCTGTACGTCATCCGCGGCACGCCCCATATCCCAACCTGGTTCAAACTCCAGCGCGATATTGGCACTGCCTTCAGTGGACCGTGAATTGGTGCTTTCCACACCTTCGACACCCAGCATGGCAGGCTCGAGCACTTGCACGATCGCAGCATCTATGTCGGCGGCTCCGGCCCCCTCCCATATCACGCTCACTCGGACGCTATCTAGGATCACATCAGGGAAAAACTGCGCCCGCATCCGAGGTACCGCAACAAGACCCGCAACAATCAGCACCACTAGCAACAGGTTCGCTGCTGTGCCATGGCGGGTGAAGTATGACAGCAAGCCGCCAGCGGGTCCCGAGACGCGTCGCATGGCCGCTTACCCCCCCATCCGGCTTTGGATACGCTCCAACAGGCGCGCAGGGATCTCGGGTTGTGCCAGCAACTCAAGCACTCTGGCTTTGCGGTCGTCGGGCATGCCCTCATTGGCTTCGATGGCGGCAATCAGGCGGGCGCGGGTCGTTTCATCCAAGGCCACCATATCAGGCTCGTCATTGACCTGAGTTTGGCCGCTTGCCAGCGGCTTAACCTGAATGCCTGGCCCCAGAAGTGGCGTCAGTCGCGTCACGATTTTCTGGCCCGCAATCTCTTCACCGGACAAAAGAATTTCATCGCCTTGACGCCGCAACAAGGTCACCGAAATGGCCTCAAGGCGATTGTTTTCATCCACGACCATCACACGGCCTTGGGCATCCATCGCCGTTGCAGGCAGCTTAACGACGTTCTCCATCATGGCCTCACGGACACGCACGGTGACGAAATCGCCGGGCTTCAATCCACGTGGCGCGTCCAGCCGCGCAAACAGACGTCGCCCGGTTTCACCCTCACCTACAATAGCGCTCTCGCGGGAAATCACACCCGTCGCAACCAAATTCTCGCCGAAGACGTTCAAGGTTGCGGTCACTTCAGAGGCGGGCAACTGCCCGCTTTCCCCGACAAGCCGCACATATTGCGCGGTCGAAACCCGAAAGGCGACTTCAAGCGCTTCGGCATCAATCAGTGTGGCCAGTTTCTCGTTGACCGACACCAAGCGGCCTTTGACGACGGCGACTTCGGACAAGGTGCCCGAAAACCCGGCGACAAGCGTTGTCTGATCCAGCGCCCGTTCGGCCTCTGCCTTGGCCACACGCGCCCTCTCGAGCCGGGTCACGGCCTGATCCACACGCGCTTCGGCCTGTGCCTCGGATTGACGCCGGGTGACCACGGCCTGATTGGCTGATGACACCGCAATCTCGGCGGTTTCTACGGCGGCCGAGGTTGTGACCTCGCGGGCCAACAGGTCAAGCTGGCGGTCTAGAGCTTTTTGTCGCAAACCCCATTGCGCCTCGGCTGCGGCCAATTCGTCCCGCGCCAGTTCCAGAACCCGCGCGGCATCGCGCTGTTCGGCTTCGGCATCCAGCAAGTCATTTTGCGCCCGCGTCAGTGCAAATTCGGCGGGCACCGGGTCAATCTGCACCAGAGTGTCGCCTTGGGTAACCATGCCGCCTTCTTCAAAACGCGGCGACAGGGATGTGATTGTACCTGCGGTCTTGGCCCGAACTTCCAGGCTGCGCCGACTGCGGACTTCTCCGAAGGCGACCAATTCGGGCGCAACCCGTGCCGGTTCGGCCGTCAGAACGTTCACCGCAAACACCCGTTCACTGCCCTGCGGCGGGCGCGAGTCGCGGGCCATGCGTTCAGACACGGCACCAAACATCAGACTGCCGGCCACAGCCACAAAGGCCAGTGTCATGGCAAGCAGGAGCAATCCTGTCAGGCTTTGTCTGAGAAATCTCATCGGGCCGTGCTCTCCAGGTGACGTCAATCCGCCTTACATAATTGGCGCAAACGCCTGAAAAGCCAAGCGCTCACACCAACTCGTGACATTCTACGCATGGCCGCGTCATTTCCGTCGCAAATGTTCGTCAAGCCGCGGAAAGATTTCGACAAAGTTGCAAGGCAGATGGCGGTAATCCAGCTGATATTGCAAAATCTCATCCCAGGCATCCTTGCAGGCTCCGGTCGAACCCGGCAGTGCAAAGAGATAAGTACCATTGGCAACGCCGCCTGTCGCACGGCTTTGGACGGCGGATGTGCCAATCTTGTTCATCGACACCATGGTAAAGACGGTGGCAAAAGCCTCGATCTCTTTTTCATAGACATCACGATGCGCCTCGACAGTCACATCGCGGCCGGTCAGCCCCGTGCCGCCGGTTGAGATAATTACGTCGATCTCATTATTCGCGCACCACTCGCGCAACTGCTCTGAAATTTGCTCACGCTCATCGCGGATGATCTTGCGATCCGCCAGAATATGCCCGGCACCTTCGATCCGACCAACCAGCGTGTTGCCAGATTTGTCCTGATCCAGCCCCCGCGTGTCGCTGACGGTCAGTACGGCGATACGAACAGGAATGAAGTCTTTTCTCTCATCAAAACGTGGCATTTCAGGTCCTTAGGGGCAGGGTTGGGTCACAGGCAGGCGAGGCTTGGCGAGGGCTTTTTCGAACAAAGCATCGGCGCCTTCACCCACCAAAACGTCCGCATAATCAATCATCGCAGAATGTGGAACACATTCAGCAGGCTCGCTCTGGTAAGTTTCGACCAAGGCCTCAAATCGCGCCTCAACCTCTGCACGTTCCGCTACCGGAGAGGCGTTTTGTGCATAAAAAGCCATCAGGGTCTCGAGGTTCCTTGGGTTGGGCGCCGGGACCAGGTCAGGGCAGGACCGCGCAAAGGCCAGCACTTCGGCATAAAAATCAGCAAGACAACCCACAGGACCACCCGGTGCAAAATCAACCCCTGCATACAGCCGGGTCGCACCGTCGATCGTCTCATAGATGGTGACACCATCCGACAGTTCCAGAACACGCGCGCCGCCCGCATCAGTCACGAGTTGATCGGCATGGGTTTCGAACAAAGCTGCGTAGTCATTCAGACCCAGCGGGTCGGCCTGCGCCGCGCCCCCAAATAAGACAAGGGCTGACAGCCACCGCATCACGAAAGCTCTCGCAACTTAGCCTTGAGCGACAACAAGTCGGCCCAGGCCTCGCGCTTTGCATGGGATTGGCGCAACAGATAGGCCGGGTGGAACATCGGCAGAACAGGTTTGCCCAATGCCTCGACCCAATTGCCGCGCAGGCGTGTAATGCCCCGGCGATCCAAGACAGCCTGACAGGCAATATTGCCCATCAGCACGATCACATCAGGGGCAACGATCTCGACATGGCGTTTGAGGAACGGCAACAGCATCTGGATCTCAATGGCTTCCGGATCACGGTTTTGCGGCGGACGCCACGGCAGGACGTTGGTGATATAGACCGACTGCGATGACATATCATGCGCGCGGCCCATCTCGATCGCGCCCAGCATCTTGTCCAGAAGCTGCCCGGCACGACCCACAAAAGGCTTGCCCTCGCGATCCTCATCCCGGCCCGGCGCTTCGCCGATAATCATCACCCGCGCAGCCGGGTTGCCATCGGAAAACACAAGGTTGCGGGCACCGCGTTTCAGATCACAATGCTCAAACGCTGCCATCGCCGCATGCAAAGCCTCAAGATCGCCGGCCTTGGCCGCCATCTGTTTGGCCACCTGCACCGGATCAACCGCAGTGGCCACCGGAGCGAGTGCCGCAACCTCCGACGTAACTTTGGGTTTTTCAGCCTTAATCGGCGCCTCATAACGGTCCAACGGTGCATCCAGAATGGCCTCGGTTGCACCAAGTTCCACCTGCCATTCCAGCAGAGCACGCGCCGTATGATAGTCGAGAGCCGATTCCATGCCGCCACACTATCCGCTTGACGTGAGGGGGGGAAGAGAGGGGCCCGCCCTTCTTGGCCGCAGGCGGTCAATTCACCCCGGGATATTTTTGGCCAAAAGAAGCAAGCGGTATTCTTGCCCCTTGGACGACAGCTTTCTATAAGCAGGTGACAATCTGCACAGGAGCGAGTCTATGGGGTTCAGTCAGAAGCATCTTCTGGGGATCGAGCATTTGCGCCCTGATGAGATCACCGACATCCTTGATCTGGCCGATCAATACGTTGATCTGAACCGGCGTGATGTGAAACACGCGGACGCTCTGACGGGCCTCACACAGATCAACATGTTCTTTGAAAACTCGACACGCACGCAGGCCAGCTTTGAATTGGCGGGCAAACGGCTGGGCGCAGATGTGATGAACATGGCGATGCAGGCCAGTTCGATCAAAAAGGGTGAGACCCTGATCGACACCGCGATGACGCTGAACGCCATGCATCCCGACCTTCTGGTCGTCCGCCACCCGCATTCCGGCGCCGTGGATCTCTTGAGCCAAAAGGTCAATTGTGCAGTGCTGAACGCGGGCGACGGCAAACATGAACACCCCACCCAAGCCCTGCTGGATGCTCTGACAATCCGGCGCGCCAAGGGGCGTCTGCACCGTCTGAACGTAGCGATCTGCGGCGATGTCGCGCACAGCCGCGTGGCACGGTCGAACCTGATCCTTTTGGGCAAGATGGAAAACCGCGTGCGCCTTGTTGGTCCGCCGACGCTTGTACCCGCGCAGTTTGCCGAGTTCGGCGCCGAGATCTATGAGGACATGACCGAAGGGCTGAAAGACGTCGACGTGGTCATGATGCTACGGCTTCAGCGCGAGCGTATGGATGGCGGCTTTATCCCGTCGGAACGCGAGTATTACCACCGCTACGGACTCGACGCCGAAAAACTGGCGCATGCCAAACCCGACGCCATTGTCATGCACCCCGGCCCGATGAATCGCGGAGTTGAGATCGACGGCGAGATCGCGGATGACATCAACCGTTCAGTCATTCAGGAACAGGTTGAGATGGGTGTCGCCGTGCGCATGGCCGCGATGGACCTTCTTGCGCGCAATGTGCGGGCCGAACGCATCAACACCGCAGTTGAGGTCTAAGCCGATGGAAGACCCCAAAGACCCGAAAATGTCCGGCCGCGTGGCCACTGTGGCGTTAATCGTCATGTTTGCGATGGTCGGCCTCGTGATCTGGATCGCCGGATGACGCGTATGGAGGTCACATCCACCGAACATGGGCACATTCGCCTGTTCTCGGTTGATCTGCCTTCTGACGACCTTGCCGCCTTCTTCACACACTCCGACCAAGATGTCTGGCCCTTTCGGGATGCGCTTGGGGCCAAGCAATTGGACGAAGGGTTCACGGAATACTTCGACGTGGCCGATCTCGAGGGCTTGGGGCTGATCGGCTACATGACCGAAGGGCTGGGCATCGACGAAGACGAGGTCGATGAGGACGCCCAACGTCTCTCATCCCTCTCGGGGCACGTTGTAATCGTTTATTCCTCGGCCTTTTGCGGAGTGGCGCAAACCCTCACCCCGCGAGCCCCGCTGCGCTGGATCGGCACCTATCGCGAAGACGGCGCTTCTGTGAGTTTTGCCCCGCTGCCCTCCAAAGCCGCCAAGGGCATTCTCGCAAGTGGCGCGCCAAAACACGCCAACGCGCATCTCAACGTTCTCCTGGCGATCCTGGCCCTGCCGGTTTTGGCAGCCATCCTTGCCACCGTTTATTTCCTGGTGCGAGGGTAGATCGTTGAACCATCCTGACCCCCATCAATTGCCGCCTCTCGTGGATCTCGCCCCCGGTGAAATCCAAAAAGAGATCTGGCGCCCCCAGTTTCGTTTCTTTCTGCTCAAGATCAGTTTTGTGTCCGGCCTCACGACCGTCATTTTCGGCGGAGCAGGGAGCTTCGCTCTGAGCCTTTCCGGTTTTTTGATTTGGGTCGGTGCCTTTGTTATATCCGCCGCGATCTATGCCTTTGTCTTCGACGATTATCTTGAATGGCGCGCCCGCAAGGATGATGTCTGGATTTTGACCGATCGGCGGCTGATCTATTACAATCCGAATGATGACAGCTCTCCGGCTTTTGTGCCACTGGCGCAAGTCAAACAGGTGAAACGCTGGATGTTCTGGGCTCTGCGTGTCCAACTTTATCCACGCGATCAGGTCATGATGGTGTTTGTGCCAGAGCGACAGCTGATCAAGGACGCCATACTCAAGTACGTCGATATCGCGGCGACAGCTGCCCCACAGAAGGTTCAAACACCATGAGCGAACACCGCATGACCCCCAACACTCCATTGGCCGAAGGCGAACAGGTGCTGACCAGTTTCCGTGCTGATCGTGCCACCTATGTGCGCACCAACACCTGGATGGCTGTGGTCGCGATGGGCGGCGGTATGGTGATCCTTTGGATGCTGGGCAACCCGCATGTCTGGGCCGGTGCGGTCGGGGGCCTTATGGCGGTTGCGGTGCGCGCCTTTTACCTGATGTCCGAGGCCCTGTCGGAACGCTGGGACCTGACCAACCAGCGGCTGCTCGGACCGATGGGCCGTGCGATCCGGTTGGGCGAGATCAAACAGCTGAACAAACTGGGCAACGTCGTGCAGGTGGTGACCACATCCGGCAACAAATATCTGTTGAAGTACCAAGGCGACGTGCCCGAAACCATTCGCCAGATCAAATCGGCACAGGTCGGAGGGCAGGTTTGAGCGACATCCAAGAAAGATCAGCCAATGAATGACGACCTTTACGGGCACGCGCTGAACAAAGGTGAACAAGTAAGCTATGCGCAATTGCCGTCGGGTGTGGGCCTGCCGGTTCGGCTCATCTTGCTTATCTTGATAATCTGGTTCGTCGTGCCCGAACTCGCCACCGAGCTGGGGGCACCGCAGCCTTTTCGCCCCTCGCCAGGGCCGGTGATCTTGCTCTTGGTGCTGCTTTCGATTGTTGCAGGGATCTGGCCCGCACTCCTGTCTCGCGTCTGGTTCACTCGCCCGCGCCCAGCCCTTGTCACAACACAGCGCGTCATCGCCACGAATGGCGTCGACATGCCTCTTTCTCGCATCTCAAAGGTCCACGGACGCTGGTCCACCATTAAACTTGACGGTCAAAAGCTTGCCGACGGGCTGGTAATCAGGGATATGCAGAATGCACACGCCTTCCGCACCGCCATAGAAAGACACCTCGCATGACGACCCTCTTCACCAACGCCCGCCTGATCGATCCGGAAACCGGCAGCGATGCCCTTGGGTGGGTGCTGATTGAAAACGGCGCAATTTCCGCAACAGGCACGTCAGATGTGCCGAACGCGGCATATACCATCGACTGCAACGGCAAATGCCTCGCGCCCGGCATCGTCGACATCGGCGTCAAGGTGTGTGAGCCGGGCGAGCGGCACAAGGAAAGCTACAAGACTGCGGGCCTTGCGGCGGCGGCAGGCGGTGTCACCACGATGGTGACACGCCCCGACACCCTGCCCGCGCTGGATACTCCCGAAGCTCTGGAATTCGTCGAACGCCGCGCCAATCAGGCGGCCCCTGTCAACGTCGTCCCCATGGCCGCGCTGACCAAGGGGCGCGAGGGGCGCGAGATGACTGAGATCGGCTTTCTGATGGATGCCGGCGCTGCGGCCTTTACCGACTGCGACCACGTCGTGACCGACCCAAAGGTCTTGTCACGCGCCATGACCTATGCCCGCGCCATGGGCGCCCTGGTCATCTCGCATCCTCAAGAACCGACACTCTCGAAAGGCGCCGCAGCCACCTCGGGCAAATTCGCCGCGCTGCGCGGATTGCCAGCCGTGTCCCCGATGGCCGAACGTATGGGGCTGGACCGCGACATTGCATTGGTTGAGATGACCGGAGTGAAATACCATGCCGACCAGATCACATGTGCCCGCGCCCTGCCCTCGCTCGAACGGGCCAAGGCAAACGGGTTTGATGTGACCGCAGGCACGTCGATTCACCACTTGACGCTGAACGAACTGGACGTTGCGGATTATCGCACCTTCTTTAAAATCAAGCCACCTTTGCGCTCGGAAGACGACCGGATGGCGATCATCGACGCGGTCAAATCCGGCCTGATCGACATCATCTCATCTATGCACACCCCACAAGACGAAGAAAGCAAGCGCCTGCCCTTCGAAGAGGCCGCATCCGGCGCCGTGGCGCTGGAAACCCTCTTGCCGGCAGCGATGTCGCTCTATCACAACGGCTATCTCACCTTGCCGGACCTGTGGCGCGCCATGTCACTGAACCCGGCCAAACGGCTGGGCCTGTCAGGTGGTCGCCTCGCGGCGGGTGCGCCTGCCGACCTTGTGGTGTTTGATCCGGATGTGCCTTTTGTGCTGGACCGCACCAAGCTGAACTCCAAGTCCAAGAACACGCCGTTTGACGGGCGCCAGATGCAAGGTAAGGTGCTGGCAACTTATGTGGCTGGCAAGGCCGTTTACCAGAGAGACTGATGCCCGAAATTGTCCACACATTGCCCGTTCTGTTGATCTGGGCCGCGCTTGGCTATCTCTTGGGGTCGATCCCTTTTGGCATGGTTGTGACGCGCGTCATGGGGTTGGGCAACTTGCGCGAGATTGGCTCGGGCAACATTGGCACAACAAACGTGTTGCGCACCGGCAGCAAAAGCGCCGCCGCGCTGACATTGGTGCTGGATGGCGGCAAAGGGGCGCTGGCAGTTGTATTGGGCCGCCTGTTGGCAGGCGAAGATGTGGCACAGATCGCGGGCCTCATGGCCTTTATCGGTCATTGTTATCCGGTCTGGCTGCGCTTCAAAGGCGGCAAAGGCGTTGCAACGTTTCTTGGCCTTTTGCTGGCATTGGCATGGCCCGTTGGAATCGCCTGCTGCCTGACATGGCTGGCCACTGCGGTGGCGTCTCGCACCTCTTCACTGTCGGCTCTGATCGCAGCGGCGTCATCAACATTCTGGATGCTGGTCTTTGGGTCCGGCAGCACCTTTGCCTTAGGGATCGCCACGACGCTTTTGGTTTTCTGGCGCCACAAAGACAACATCCGACGCCTGCGCGCTGGCACAGAGCCCAAGATTGGCCAAAAGTGACGCCATGTCAGCGCAAAGGCTGATCCTGATTGCTCCTTGGTTTGGACCCTGGCCTGTCTGGATCAATCTCTATCTCGAAAGCTGCCGTTGGAATCCTGATATCGCCTGGCTGATCCCAACAGATCAGGACCCACCCGAGAACCGCCCCCCGAACGTCACTTTTCTAAAGATGGGTTTTGACGCAATCATCGCGCGAGCACAGGCGGTGGCCGGCACGCTCATTACCGCGCCCGACGCCTACAAGCTGACCGATCTCAAGCCGCTTCTCGGGGCGATGTTTGAAACAGAGATTTCGGACTTTTCACATTTTGGCTACACCGATCTCGACATCATCTACGGTCAGCTTAACTGTGAATTCACCCCAGAGCGCCTGGACCAGTACGAAGTCATCTCAAGCCACTCGAATATGCAATCTGGACATCTGTCGATCTTTCAGAACTCGCAGCGCATGCGAACCGAGTGGCGTCGCGTTCGGGGTTGGCGCCGGGCCATTTCTTCACCCGAACATCAGAGTTTTGACGAACGCAGTTTCAGCCGTCGCCTTGATCCCCGTAAGTGGCAACCGCCATGGCGACGCTACAAAGTGCTGTGGCACGAGATGTACTCAATGCCGGACCGGAGGCAGGTTTGGCTTGATGGCGGCCCGCCACCGACCCGCATGATCTGGAAACAAGGACGCCTGACTGAACCCCGCAATGCCCAACCTCAATATGCCTATCTGCATTTCATGCTGTGGCGATCAAACCGCTATCGTTACACCAACCGTGTGGGAATGGCGCCCTGGCCTGAGCGGGACGAGATCATGCATGTGAAGGATTGGCGCGAGGCCGCCGAGCAAGGGTTCGAAATCTCGCACGATGGGTTCACGCTTATTCGCTCAAATTCAGATGTCACCTAGACAGATTCTGCCACCGTTCTTGCACAGAGACTCTGCGCAAATGCACAATCAACCTTAGTTGTTTTGAACGTGATGAACCGACCTCATAGCTCGGTTTTACCAAGATGCAATTCCATCTTGGATTTCAAAATCTGCCCTCACGGAAATTTCTGCCGTTGGGCTTGTTCAAAAGGACAAGATACCATGAACTCGATCAAACACCTTATGGCTGGCGCTGCTATGTCAGTCGCTCTCGTGACCTCAACCCTTGCCGCTGACGTGGATGTCAACGCCACCTCGACCGGGCTGGCACTTCGCGGCTATGACCCTGTGGCCTACTTCACTGAGGGCGCACCTACCCCCGGCGACTGGCAGATTACGGCAGAGTACAACGAAGCGACCTATCGTTTTACCTCGGAAGCGAACAAGGCCACCTTTGAGGCCAACCCCGAAGCCTATGCCCCGGCCTACGGCGGCTACTGCGCCTTTGGAACAGCCATGGGCTTTAAGTTCGACGGGGACCCTGAGGTCTGGAAGATCGTTGATGACAAGCTGTATCTGAACCTTTCCACCGCCGTACAAGAGCGCTGGGAAGGCGATGTTCCGGGCTTTATCGAAAAAGCGTCTATGCAGTGGACGGACATCGCAGATAAAACCCCATCGGAGTTACAGGCGCAATAATCCAAACAGTCTCAAAAAAAACCAAAACGGCGGCGCTTACCAGCGCGGCCGTTTTTTCTTGCCTTGGCGCTCGAAACGATGTCGAGACGCCCATCAGTCGAACTTCACTTAAGCCTTGTCAGCCATACGCTCTGTCGCTTCGGCGGTGCGCTTGGTGTTGTCATGAATGCCTAGCGCGAGATACATCATCCCGCCCATGACCAGCACATAGACGGCCCCGAACGCCCAGACCATAAGCCCGGGAATAATCCCACCCTCGGGTGTGAACATGGTGCCCAAACCACCTAACACCACGCCCAGCGACATCAACACGATGATGGCAGAGACGATTTTTTCCAGTGAGTTGATAAAGAAATCGCGCATTAGAATGTCCTCCTGAAATGACGGGAGAAACGGTGCGCGATATACATCGCCAAATCAAGGGGGTGATGGCAGAGCCCTAGTAACTGAATTCTTTGAAAATCCGCGTGACGTCGCCGTTCCAATCGCCGTGATAGCGCTCTAGCAGCTCGTCCGCGGGCACCTTGCCGCTGTCCAGACTGTCTTTGAGTGCGCTGAGGAAATGAGTTTCATCCGGCACCAAACCACCTGCTCCTTCATGACCACGCGCCACAAGGCCGGCCTCGGAAATCTCGACAACCTGACGTGCGAGATCATGCATGTTCACGCCGCCAACTTTCGCCTGCAGCCCGTCTTCGCTCGCGGCGACACGCAATGCCTCACGGGTTTCTGCATCCCAGCCTTTGACCAGATCCCACGCCGCATTCAGCGAGGATTGGTCATACATCAGGCCCACCCAGAATGCGGGCAAGGCACAGAGGCGCCGCCACGGGCCACCATCAGCCCCCCGCATTTCCATGTATTTCTTGATCCGCGCCTCGGGGAATGCCGTGGTCAGGTGATCGGCCCAGTCGCTCAACTGCGGGGTTTCACCCGGAAGAGCGGACAATTCGCCCTTGAGGAAGTCCCGAAAGGACATGCCCAGCGCGTTGATATACTCGCCATTGCGATAGACAAAATACATTGGCACATCGAGCGCGTATTGCACCCACGCCTCAAATCCAAACCCCTCTTCGAACACAAAGGGCAACATCCCGGTCCGCGCCGGATCCAGATCACGCCAAACGCGGCTGCGCCAGCTTTTGTGACCGTTGGGTTTGCCCTCAAGGAACGGCGAATTGGCGAACAGAGCCGTTGCCACGGGTTGCAGCGCCAGCGCCACGCGCAGCTTTTGCACCATGTCGGCCTCGGACGCGAAATCAAGGTTCACCTGCACCGTACAGGTGCGGCGCATCATGGTGGTGCCCATGGTGCCGACCTCTTTCATGTAGCTGTCCATCAGCTTGTAGCGCCCTTTGGGCATCAAGGGCATGTCTTCGTGGCTCCAGATCGGGGCCGCGCCGAGACCGATAAAGCCGACACCGATCTTGTCCGCGATGTCTTTGACATCCGACAGATGCTGGTTCACCTCATCGCAGGTCTGGTGGATGTTTTCCAAGGGGGCGCCTGAAAGCTCCAGCTGGCCACCCGGTTCCAGCGAGACATTGGCGCCGTCTTTTTCCAACCCGATCAGCTTGCCGCCTTCTTCAAGCGGGGACCAACCGTGACCGTCGCGCAAACCTTTGAGCACGGCGAGGATCGACCGCTCGCCCTCATATGGCAGGGGTTTCAACGTGTCTTTGCAATAGCCGAATTTCTCGTGCTCGGTGCCAATGCGCCACTCATCACGTGGCTTGCAGCCAGATTCCAGATACTCGGCCAATTGCGAGTGGTGTTCGATCGGGCCGCCGCCGGACTGAGGGATGGACATGGCGAAAACTCCGCGCGTTTGAGAAGATCAGGTTCGGTCAGTGGTGATGCGAATTGCGCCCGGTGTCAATGCAGCCGGGCGGCGGGTTTCGTCCAGATCACGACTGGGTGATCCGGTTTTTTCGACAGCTGAGCCAGCATATGTTCCGTCCGAATACCGGGCAAAGCCGCAAAGGCATCAAACAGCGCATCGGTCCCTGCGGCATTCACCGGAATATGCAACTCGGGCTGGCCCGGTTGACGCAACACCCAGACCGGAGGAGCGCTGCGTGAATCCAGAGACACGCCAGACAATTCGTCGATCGCCACTGCTCCGCCGTCCAAAGGGCCGAAATAGGTGATCTGACGCTCATCCACCTGAACCACACCCGGGCCACCTTGACGCCCGCGAAATCGCGCGCGCTGCCACCCTGCAAGCGCCAAGGCCAGACCCGCAATCACAACGACCATGCCGACCCATTTCAGCAAACCGAACCCGGTTGCCCAGGCCATACCCAGCGCAAGAACAGGCAGGCTGATCAGGACTTCACGCCAACGCCACAGCACTGCGCGGGCTTCGGGCCGAATGAAGTTCACACCCAGTCTCCCAACGCCTGTTGCCACAAAGTCATGGCTGCCACGGCCGCGGTGTCAGCGCGCAGGATACGCGGGCCGAGACTGACCACATGTGCAAAAGGCAAGGCTTTCAACCGGTCCCGCTCGGCGGTGGAAAATCCACCCTCTGGGCCAATCAGGATCGCCCATTTCTCTCCTGAAGCGGCGCCCAGCCGGGCTGTACTGCCGACTTCGGCCTCATCACAAAACATCAGTTGGCGGTCTTTGGGCCAATCCGCCAGCACCTTGTCCAGCCGCTGCAACTCGGTCACTTCGGGCACATAGGTGCCGCCACATTGCTCGGCGGCCTCAACCGCATGAGCCTGCAAACGATCCTGTCGGATACGTTCGGAATTGGTGAACTCTGTTTGCACCGGAAGGATACGCGCGGCGCCCATTTCAGCGGCTTTTTCGACGATAAAATCGGTCCGCGCCTTTTTGATCGGCGCAAACATCAACCAAAGGTCTGGCGGCATCCGCAACGGCTTGGTCTGTTCTTCACACAGCAACACGCCCTTGCGTTTGCCTGCCTCAGCGACAGAACAGCGCCACTCGCCATCCGTGCCGTTGAACAGCAAAACTGGATCGCCTTCGCTCATTCGCATGACCCCGAACAGATAATGCGCAGCCTCTCGCTCCAGAGGAACGGATTGCCCTGCCCCAAGGGGATGCTCTACATACAGCCTGACTTTTGCCTGTTTCATGGAATCCTACATATGGCCGACACGCCCACAACACCAGAGCCGACGCCTGAAACAGGTGGACAGGTATCCGACGCCGTCACAGGCAATTGGGTCGACCACCTCGCGCCCGCATGGAGCCGCCCCTATCTGCGCCTGTCGCGCGCCGACCGGCCGATCGGCACCTGGCTTCTGCTTCTGCCCTGTTGGATGGGTTTGGCGCTGGCCATGCTGTGGGACGGGCAGCCCAGCCTGCATGACGCGTGGATTTTTCTGGGCTGTGGCGCCGGCGCTTTCCTGATGCGCGGTGCGGGCTGCACGTGGAACGACATCACCGACCGAGAGTATGACGCGAAAGTGGAACGCACGCGCTCTCGACCTATCCCCTCAGGACAAGTCAGTGCCAAACAGGCTGCCGGTTGGATGATCCTGCAGGCCCTGATCGCCTTCGGCATCCTGCTGACCTTTCACGTCAACGCCGTTCTTTTGGGGCTTTTGTCGCTTCTGCCTGTCGCGATCTACCCATTCGCCAAGCGCTTTACATGGTGGCCGCAGGTGTTTCTTGGGATTGCCTTTAACTGGGGTGCGCTTCTGGCGTGGACGGCCCATACCGGCACACTGAATTGGCCCGCCGTTGTTCTCTACTGCGCAGGCATCTCCTGGACCCTGTTTTATGACACAATCTACGCGCATCAGGACACCGAGGACGACGCCCTGATCGGCGTAAAATCCACCGCGCGTCTGTTTGCCGAGAATACACCGCAATGGTTGCAGGGATTTCTGATGCTGACCGTGGCGCTTTTGGCCGTGGCGATCTATCTCAGCACCAAGGATCGTAGCCCGTTGTCGCTGATTGTCGCGCTGGCCGGCTCTTGGGCGATGGGCTGGCACATGCAATGGCAATTGCGCAGGCTCGACACGAATGACCCCGAACGCTGCATGATCCTCTTCCGATCAAACCGCGACACCGGCCTCATCCCTTTGCTGTTTTTCGCCGTTGCGATGTTCCTGTGATTGCAAGCCGGGACCATGCGTCGTAACAAGGCGCCTGTAACCGAATAATAAAACGCCCCCGAATGCGCCTGTCCTCACTCGTCATCGTCACCTCAACCTTTGCCGTCGCTGCTGTGCTCAGCGTCGTTGCCGCGATGTTTTCTGCCGACATCATCGAAGACAATTCGCGAACCGGTGTCAAACGCGCGCTCGAAGACAAGGATATGATGTGGACCAACGTGCATGCCGAAGGTCTGCAGGTTTTTCTGACCGGTGTTGCCCCGACCGAGGCTGACCGTTTTCGCGCCATTTCCACCGCCGGGGGTATCGTGGATGCCGCCCGCGTGATTGACAACATGCAGGTCGAGGCCACAGCGGATCTGGCACCCCCTAGGTTTTCTGTCGAAATCC
Organism: uncultured Shimia sp.; assembly: GCF_947498095.1. GTDB lineage: Bacteria > Pseudomonadota > Alphaproteobacteria > Rhodobacterales > Rhodobacteraceae > Shimia. The sequence goes on from NZ_CANMJE010000005.1 coordinate 220,459, forward strand.
TGCGCAACGAGGCAGGTATCCAACTGATCGGCCTGATCCCCGAAGGATCCGACCGCGACGCCATGCTGCGCAGCTTGCGCAAGCTGGATGACGTGCCGGAGATCACTGACTTTCTCGAAACCGCCAGCTACGACGTCCCTGATGGATGGCCCGAGGCCACAAGCCTTGCGCTCTATGCATTGCAACACCTGCCACGCGCCAAAATCTCGGTTGAGGCGGGCAGCGTGTCGGTCACAGCGATGAGTGACAGCGCCGAACACCGCAATGACATTGAGACCAAGCTGCGGCGCCGGGCGTCGGCCAATCTGAACCTGACGCTGGCCATTTCGTCGCCCCGCCCAGTGATCACGCCCTTTACGTTGCGCTTTGTCAGGGATGAAAGCGGCGCTCGGTTTGATGCCTGCTCAGCGGACACTGAGGCCGCGCGCACCCGTATCCTGACTGCCGCTCAAACTGCTGGGCTGGAGGCCGATGGCACCTGCACGATTGGCCTTGGGGTTCCCACGCCATCATGGGCTGAAGCCGTCGAAATCGCGCTTGGCGGTGTTGCTGAACTGGGTGGAGGGACTGTCACCTTCTCAGATGCTGACGTGACACTGGTCGCCCTGATGGGCACAAATCCGGCCCTGTTTGACCGCGTTGTCGGCGAACTGGAAACCTCGCTGCCCGAGGTTTTTGCGCTGCATTCCACATTACCTGAACCCGAAGTCGAAGACGGCGACGGCACCATCCCCGAGTTCACCGCAACGCTCAGTCCCGAAGGCCTGTTGCAGTTGCGTGGCCGTCTGCCAGATGAACTGAGCCGCCAGACCACGTCTAACTTTGCACGTGCCCGGTTTGGCAGCGACGCCGTGTACATGGCTGCCCGTATCGACGACGCCCTGCCAGCCACATGGTCGCTGCGTGTTATGGCGGGCCTTGATGCCCTGGCACAATTGCACAACGGTGTGATGACAATGACCCCTGACAGCCTGAATGTGCGCGGCACCACGGGCGACGCCGAGGCCAACGCGCGCATCTCACAGATGCTGGCTGACCGGCTGTCTCAGACCGATAGTTTCTCGATCGATGTGACTTATCAGGAAGCATTGGATCCGGTGGCTCTCTTGCCCACACCTGAAGAATGTGAACTGGCTGTGCGCGAGATCCTGAAGGACAAGAAAATCTCGTTCGAACCCGGGTCCGGCACGCTGGACGAAACAGCGGGGCCAATCATCGACGAGATCGCGCAAGTCCTGATCGACTGCTCTGGTGTCCAGTTGGAAATCCAAGGCCACACCGACAGCCAGGGACGCGAGGAAATGAACCTTGCTCTGAGCCAAACGCGCGCACAATCGGTTCTGAACGCCTTGCATGACCGCCGCATTTTGACCGGCAGTTTCTTGGCGCAAGGCTATGGTGAGACCAATCCGATCGCCGACAACGACACCGACGAAGGCCGGGAAGCGAACCGCCGGATCGAATTCGTTCTTGTGCGCCCGGAACCCACTGCCGAACAGCAAACTGCTCTCGAAGAGGCAGAGACCTCAGCCACCGACGGCACGGCAGACGCCGCCTCCACCGAGGCTGATCCCGAGACTGACGCAGCAACCACAGACGCCGACGCAGAGACCCAAGCGGAGACCACCGATGACCAGAACTGATTTCATCATCACCACGGCAATCATTCTCTTTGTGGCTTTCTGCATGGGTTGGTTCGCCAATTGGCTGATCCACCGCTTTAGCCGCGTCAGCCAGGCGGACGTCGATCAACTGGAGCGCATGAGTCAGGAATTGCACGAGGCCGAAGAAACCCGCGATCAGGCGATCACCTATCTGCAGCAACGCGAGGCCGAACTGACCAACCAACTGGCCCAGACCGAAGCCGAGCTTTCTGCTGCAATGGAAGGCCTGCGCGACGCCCGGCACGAGGCCGAAGAACTGCGCGCCCATATCGAGCGTGTGAACCAGGGCTAGTCGTCACGCCGCGTCGTCATCCCCCTCTGGAGGATTGCGCAGGAGCAACCCAATCCTTGCCAAAAGGATCAGGGCAAAGGTCACCAGCGTCGCTATCGGGTCCCCAAGCCACTGCACCAACACCAGATAGGCCGCACCGCCAGCCAGCGAGAGCGTGGCATAGAGGTCTTCCCGCAAAACGCTGGGTGTGATGTTGCACAGCAGGTCGCGGATCATGCCACCCGCCGTCCCCGTTACGCAGCCAATCACCACCGCGATCACAGGTGACACGCCCGCTTCTATCGCGACGTGAACCCCAGTGAGTGTGAACAAGCTCAGCCCGATGGCATCGAGATACATCAGCAACCGCAGACGTTGTCCGTTGCCCGACGGCATGGCCCGCGCGAGGTAATAGCTTAGGGCGGCGACTGGCACCGCGACCATCAGATAGGTGGTATCGTCGATCCAAAACACCGGCGTCCGCCCGATCAAAAGATCGCGCAATGTGCCGCCACCCACGGCCGTTACCACCCCCAGAACCGTGGCCCCGAACAGATCAAGTTGAAAGCGCCGAGCCTGGATCGCCGCCGAAGCTGCCATCACAGCCGTTGCCACCATTGTCAGCGACAGAAATACATTTGCCAAAACATCCATTGCTGCGCACCTTCGCAGCTATGGCGGCTTGCAATCAACCGGATAAATGCTGGATTTTGAGCTACTGAGGATTTCGCGTGAATTGGGCGCGGCCAAGCGCTAACCGTCCACACTCTCCATATTCCAAGCTTCCAAAAGCCGCGGCAGCACCACATCCCAATCCATCACACCGATCTCCTTGGCCCAAGCCTCGTATTGCGCCAGCATGTCTTTCTCGCGCGGGGCGTTCTTCCCGATCAGGTTGGTCAACTCGGTGCGATCAGCCTCCATGTCATAAAGCTCCCAGTCGTGCCCGTGCAGGCGCACCAGCTTGAATGGACCCGACCGGATCGCAGCATTGCCCTCATGCTCCCAGAAAATCGGCTGCACACGCTCCCACTCTTTGTCGCGCAGCAGATCCATCAAGGATTCACCCTGCATCGGCTGGATCTCGTGACCACCCACTTCGGTCTGATAGGTGCACCCCGTCGCCTCAAGAATGGTTGGTAGAATATCGACGACGTGACAGGCAGCATGGGCTGTGCCTCGTGGGGTAAACCCCTTGCGCCAATGCGCCACCAGCGGCGTCGAAATCCCGCCCTCGTGCACATAGTGCTTGAACAGGCGGAAGGGGGCGTTCGAGACGTTGGCCCAGGGCTTGTCATAGCTCTGGAATGTCTGCGCATCGCCGGGACGCAGGTCCACGACGTTGCCCATCGTGATCTTGCGCCCGTCATGGGTCACGTCCGGATAGAACTGCGCCCAACCATCCTCGGCCATGAACTCGGCGCAGCCGCCGTTGTCCGACAGGAACAGGATCAGCGTATTGTCGAACTGGTCCAACTGCTTGAGCGCCGCGATCAACCTGCCGATCGACTGATCCATCCGATCGACCATCGCGGCATAGGTGGCCATCTTGCTGGCTTCCCAGTCCTTGTTGGCCTCATCTCCCCAAGGATGCACCCCGGTGTCGCGTGGAGAGATAGCCCAACCCTGCTGAAACACGCCTTGTCCGTTCATCTCTTCGTGGCGTGCGGTGCGGACATGGTCCCAGCCCTTGTCATAGACCCCATCGTAGCGGGCAATGTCTTCGGGGTGGGCATGCAAAGGCCAATGCGGTGCCGTATGGGCGAGGTAGAGGAAGAAGGGTTTTTCGTCCGACACCGCGCCTTCGATCATGCCGATAGCTTTGTCGGTGATGGCGTCGGTGAAATAGAAATCATCCGGCACCACCTCGACCCGGCGGTCATCCTCAAGCATGTAATGCGGCGAAAAGAAATGTGTGGCGCCATCCATGATGCCGTAGAAATGGTCAAACCCGCGTTGCCGCGGCGTGGGGTGATCCACATCGCCAACCTTCCAGCTGTCGATGTTTCGGGCTTTAAAATCCCCGGCCACATGCCACTTGCCCGACATCAATGTGCGATACCCGCTGGCGCGCAGGTGTTCGGCAATTGTCGCGCTGTCATTGCGCAGAAAGCCCTGATAAGCGGGTGTCCCCAGATTGGCCCCCATGTGCCCTACCCCGGCATTGTGCGGATAGAGCCCGGTCAACAATGAGGCCCGCGTCGGGCAACAGCGCGCACAGTTGTACATCGCCGACAGCATCACCCCGTCACGGGCCAGCGCATTTATGTTGGGTGTGCGGATTTCCGACCCGGTGACGCCAAGATCGGCAAAGCCCATATCATCGGCAAGGATCAGGATCACATTGGGTCTGGTATCTGGATTGGGCTGATCCGGCATGGGTACCCCCGGGGAAAAATGCACTGCGTAGAAACCTTGCTGGCGTTAACGCCCCCTTGCAACAGATTTCAACGCCGGCCCCCGCGCGTCACCAACGTTTCAGAGCGTCCTCATCTTCGTCTTTTGAGGCCACCCATTCCGCACCATCCGCGGTGAATTCCTGTTTCCAAAAAGGCGCGCGGGATTTGAGAAAATCCATCAGGTATTCCGCTGCCTCAAAGGCATCCACCCGGTGCGGTGCCGCCGTTGCGACCATCATGATCATATCGCCGGGACGCAGGTCGCCATGCCGATGAATGACCAAAACGTCGCCCAGAAACCAGCGTTCCTGTGCCTCGGTTGCGATCTTCTCCAGCGCCTTTTCGGTCATACCTGGGTAGTACTCGATCACCATTCGATCCAGCGGGTTTTGCGCCAGATCGCGCACAATGCCGGTAAAGGTGACAATCGCGCCCATATCGGTGTGGCCCGCGGCAAAACGGTTGGCCTCGGCGCCAAAGTCAAAAGGCTCAGCCTGCACCACGATCCGCATGGATCAGCCCCCCGTCATCGGTGGGAAGAAGGCCACTTCACGAGCCCCGTTCAAGGACGCATCGAACTCGGTCAATTCCTGATCTATCGCCACGCGCAGCGCCTTGAGATCGCCGAAAGCCACGGCATAACGCTCTTCGCGGGCGCGCAGTTCTTCAACCAGGTCCATCACGGTCGCCGCGCTGGTCTCCACCTTTTCACGCGGCACGCCGATGCGCTCTCGCACCCAAGCAAAATAGAGAACATCCAGCGTCATCTTATCAATCCTTCAGATGCGGGCGTGCTTTCATGAAATAATCAAACCCGGTCACCGCCGTCAGGGCCGCAGCAATCCACAAAAGCACCAGCCCGATACGTCCCGTCCAGACCATGCCTTCAAATTTCCAGCGCAGCCCCAAGAGGTCTTCGGTCTCACCAGTCATGATCGAGTCGACGATCTGCTGATCCATGCCCAAAACCGACATGCCAAGGTAGTGCTCGAACACGCCCTGCCCAAAAAGGAAAGCAATCGCCACCATCTGTGTCGCGGTTTTCCACTTGGCCAGCTTGGTGACTTTCAGCGTCCCGGCGACGTCGCCCAGAAACTCGCGCAACCCCGAGACAAACACTTCGCGGAACAGGATCACTGTAGCCGGCAACACCAGCCACGGCGTCCAATGCGACCCCGAGTAGCCCACGATCACCATCAGCGCGATCACCACCATCGCCTTGTCGGCAATCGGATCGATCATGGCACCCATCTTGGTTTCCTGCCCCCAGGCGCGCGCCAGATAACCGTCAAACCAATCGGTGATCGAGGCAACCAGGAACAGGCACAAGGCAAACCAATCGGCATAGGGCCGCTCGAAATACAAGAACATCACAGCGACCATAGGCGCTGCGACCAGCCGCATGAAAGAAAGGCTATTGGGGATATTCCATGTCATGGGGCCATTCCTAGCCTGTCTCTTGTCTCGGGGAAAGCGGTTCTCGCACAGCCGCAGCATCCGAGTAACATACGCCCCTTCTTTTGGCCCCAAATATCCCGGGGTGAGCGTTGTTTTTGCCTGCAAAAACAGAGCGAGGGGCAGCGCCCCTAGCCCTTTTCGTGAAAGTAATCATAGATCGTTTCTGCCAGCGCGTCCGAAATGCCCTCGGCAGCCTTGAGGTCAGCAAGGTTGGCGCGGCTCACAGCCTTGGCGGACCCAAAGTGTGCCAGCAAGGCGCGTTTGCGCGTTGCGCCGACGCCGGGTACGTCATCCAGCGGCGTGGCGCCCACAGCCTTGGCGCGTTTTGCCCGGTGCGTGCCAATGGCGAACCTGTGCGCTTCATCCCGAAGGCGCTGCACGAAATACAACACAGGATCATTGCGCTGCAGCGCAAAGGGCCGCGCACCTCGTCGGTGAAACTCTTCCTTGCCGTGGTCCCGGTCCACACCCTTGGCGACGCCGACCATGGCAATGTCTTCCACCCCCATCTCGCGCATGATCTCGGCCACGGCCGACACCTGTCCGGCGCCGCCATCAATCAGCAAAAGGTCTGGCCAGTGTCCCTGCTCGCGATCCGGGTCTTCTTTCAACAACCGCTTAAAGCGCCGCATCAGCACTTCTTTCATCATCCCGAAATCGTCTCCGGGCGTGAGGGTCTCATCCTTGATATTGAACTTGCGGTAGCTGTTTTTCATCAGCCCTTCGGGTCCAGCGACAATCATCGCGCCAACCGCATGGGCCCCTTGAATGTGGCTGTTGTCATAGACCTCAATCCGTTCCGGAGGTGCATCCAGATCAAACGCCTCGGCCAGACCTTTCAGCAATTTGGCCTGTGTTGCCGTCTCGCTCATCTTGCGCGCCAGGCTTTCGCGGGCATTGCGGGTTGCGCCTGCAATCAATTCTGCCTTTTCGCCCCGTTGTGGCACTGTGATCTCAACCTTGCGGCCCAGCTTCTGGCTCAGTGCTTCCGCCATCAGGTCGGCATTGTCGATCGGGTGCGACAGGATCAACTGACGCGGTGGTTCCTTCGAGTCATAGAACTGGCCAACAAAGGCCTCTAGAACTTCGGCCTCATCAATCTCGTTGCCGACACGCGGATAATAATCCCGATTGCCCCAGTTCTGGTTGGCTCGGATAAAGAACACCTGCACACAGGCCTGCCCGTTCTCCAGATGCAGCCCAATCACATCGGCCTCGGCCACGCTGCGCGGGTTGATACCTTGCGTGGTCTGAACTTGCGTCAGTGCCCGTATCCGATCTCGCAGGGACCCCGCACGCTCAAACTCCATTGCGTCTGACGCCGCCTGCATCTGCTTGGCCAGTGTCTCTTGAATTTGGGTCGACCGCCCAGACAAGAACCGCTCGGCATCTCCGACACTCTCAGCGTAATCTTCCTTTGAGATCATACCCACACATGGCCCTGAACACCGCTTGATCTGGTACAACAGACAGGGGCGTGTGCGGCTTTCAAACTGTGCGTCCGAGCAATTGCGCAGCAAGAATACTTTCTGCAATTGGCTGAGTGTCCGGTTCACAGCACCTGCGCTGGCAAAGGGGCCGTAATAGCTGCCCTTTTCCTTTTTGGCGCCGCGATGTTTCTTGATCTGCGCAAAGTCATGCTCTGCGCTGACCAGAATATTGGGAAAGCTTTTGTCGTCACGCAGCAGCACGTTGTACTTCGGCTTGAGCTGCTTGATCAGGTTCTGCTCCAACAGCAGCGCCTCGGTCTCGGTCTTGGTCGTGAGAAACATCATCGACGCAGTTTCCGAGATCATCCGCGCGATGCGGCCCGAGTGCCCTGCGGGACGTGCGTAGTTTGACACGCGCGCCCTCAGGTTTCGGGCTTTGCCCACATAGAGAACCCGAGCCTGCCCATCCAGCATTCGGTAAACACCGGGCGATCCGTCCAGTGTCTTGAGATAGCCTTGGATACAGGCAAATCCGGTTGGCCCTTCGGGGCTGGGTGTCGGCGTCTCTTCCATCATCTTCCGAAATATGATTCTTTGTGCTGCCCTGCAATCTCTCTGCGCTTCGCGCAAGAGAAAACATGTCCACGATTCCTGTGGATAAGTCTGGAGATATCTTTCCGCCCTTAGGATTTTTTCGTTATTTTTGACCCGCTTCGTCGAATTGCCCAAAATTTAGGCAGTTATTTAACTACTTGAAATCATTTCATATTTTAATTGGTTTTGACCAACCGATTGAAATCATTAAGAAAAACGTAACACTTTTGTAACGCCGCCGTGAAACGTGCAAAACTTGCAATTCACCTACAGCTTTTCCCGCCACAAACTGTCAGCAGGTTTTCTTCAACACGTGGTTAGAAACTCAGCACGCAAAGGATGTATGACACATACAAAACTGTCAGTGCGATGCCCCAGACTCGGTTGATATCCCTGCGGAAATAGACGAACGGAACCAACAAGACCGACGCACCTAACATCACCCAGAGATCGAAATACAAAAACTCAGGATCGACGGGCAGAGGGCCAACAAACGACGCAATACCGATAATGGCCAACAGGTTGAACATGTTCGACCCGATGACGTTGCCAATCGCCACGTCCGCCTGACGACGTAGCGCCGCCATCGTGGTTGTGGCCAGCTCTGGCAGCGAGGTGCCCAGCGCCACCAGAGTCAGGCCGATCACTGACTCACTGACGCCATAGCGCCGCGCCAGAACCTCGGCACTATCGATCAAAAGGTCGGCCCCCAGCGGCAGGCCAATAAGTCCCAGCACCAGGAAGATCACGATCTTCCACCACGGCATATCGGGATCGGCGCCTTCGGGCTCTTCAACCTCCGCATCACTGCAGCCGTTCTTGCGATGCGCCTTAGCGTCCAGAACCGCATGGCTCAGGATGTAGAAGAGGACCGTAAGAAGAATGACGCCGCTGATCCAGTCAAACACGCCGCGGAATGCAAGCGCGATAAAAATCACCGAAGCTACGATCATCTGCCGGTATGACTTGCGAGTGTCACAGGCCGACGTGTGCAACACGGCAAGGATCGCCGGAAAGCCCAACACCAACAGGATATTGGCCGTGTTCGACCCGACAACATTACCGATAGCTATACCCGGAACGCCTTTGAGCACAGCCTGAATCGAGATCAACAGTTCAGGGGCCGAGGTCCCAAAAGCCACAATTGTCAGGCTGACGATCAGGGCGGGAATACCCAATCTTAAGGCCAGATTGACGGCGCCACGCACCAGAGCATCGCCTGCCAACAGCAGGATCACCAACCCCAGACCCGCAAACAGCCATTCCATCTGCTATCCCTTCCCTATTTGGCAGGGGCAAGGCCCTTTGCCGATCCGGAAACGGCCGCATTTCTTACACTTAGCCGATTGCAGGCGCTTTTTTCCCGGGTAGGTCAGTTTGCCGAACATTGCCAGCACAGCCATGGAAGCCAGAAAAAGGGCGACAATCTTGAAAATCACGTCACAGGCCAAAACGTGCAAACTGTGCACGCTCCTCTACTGCGCTCAGCGCATCATCGGCCATGGCAGCGCCAAAGCGTTGCCAGATCGGACGGCGGGCATCGAAGCGGCGGAGTTTTACGTCCTCGCCAAAACGCTCTTTCAACACCGGCACCAGATGTCCGATGCCATCAATAAGCCCGCGATCAATCGCCTTTTCACCCACCCAGATATCGCCGGTGAACAGATCAACGCTGTCGTCCAGCTTGGCGCCACGGCGCTCTTTGACATGGGCAATGAAATTCTCGTGGGTCTGTTCCAACAAAGCGTTGAGCCGCTTGATGTCTTCGGGTTTTTCCGGGCGAAACGGATCCAGCATGGATTTCGATTTACCAGCCGTATGAACCCGACGCTCAACTCCGTGCTTAGACAACAACTCATGCGCGCCAAAACCGGCATAGATTACACCGATTGAACCCACGATCGAATTGCGGTCAGCGAAAATCTCATCCGCAGCCGTTGCCAGCCAATAGCCGCCCGAAGCGGCCACATCTTCGACAAAGGCAATGACGGGTATGTCTTTCTCTTCGGCCAGACGTCGGATGCGTGCCCCGATCAACGACGATTGCACCGGGCTGCCTCCGGGCGAGTTGATCTGCAGGGCAACGGCGGCGGGCTTGCCTTTGGCAAATGCCTTTTCAATCAGCGGCGCCAACGTTTGATCGTTCAGCGCCCCACGGCCACTGGCTCCGATGGCCCCTGACAGGCGCAATACGGCCACAGAGGGCGCGGATTTCATAAAGGGGATCCATCGTTTCATGCAGTGCCATTTAAAAGCGTGGAGGGGGACAGACAAGGTTAGAGCCGCAGGAAAGATGCGGCGTGGCAGAAATACCCAGCGTCGCCGCATCTTTTTTAGAGCGATCTAGCTGCGAATGCGCCACCCCGTGCGGAAAATCCACCAAATCGCCGCCAGACATAGCCCGGTAAACCCGGCAATTGCCAAAAGGCTCATGCCAATCGGCACATCCGCCAATCCAAAGAATGCCCAGCGGAACCCCGAGATCAGATAGACCACCGGGTTGAACAGGGTGATCGTCTGCCAGATCGGCGGCAGCATCGAGATCGAATAAAACGACCCGCCAAGGAAAATCAGTGGCGTGATGATCAGCAGTGGCACCAGTTGCAACTGTTCAAAATTGCCAGCCCAGATCCCGATAATGAACCCCATGAGGGCAAAGCTGATACAGGTCAGCACCAGAAAGGCGACCATGGCCAGCGGGTGCTGGATTTGCAGATCGACGAACAGCGACGCGGTCAACAGGATCACCACCCCGATGAACAACGCCTTGGTCGCCGCCGCGCCGACATAGCCGACAACAATTTCCAGAAAGCTCAACGGTGCGGACAACAGCTCATAGGTCGTGCCGAGGAACTTTGGAAAATAGATGCCAAAGGAGGCATTTGAAATCGCCTGCGTGATGACCGAGAGCATCACCAATCCCGGCACAATGAAGGCGCCGTAGCTGACGCCTTCGACCTCTTGGATGCGGCTGCCGATGGCGGCACCAAATACAACAAAATACAGCGAGGTCGAGATGACCGGCGAGATGAAGCTCTGCGCGAGAGTGCGGAAAAATCGATGCATTTCCGTGACATAGATAGCGCTGATTGCGGCCCAGTTCATGCGGCATCCTCCTGAACCAGTGACACAAAGATTTCTTCGAGGCTGCTTTCCTCGGTGCGAATATCGCGCAGCACCAGACCGGCAGCCGAGATGTCTGTCAGCAACTGGGTGATGCCTGTGCGCTCACCGCGGGTATCATAACAATAGTGCAGGCTCTGCCCGTCTTCGGACAGGTCCAGCTCATGCGCGGCCAGTGTCTCGGGGATCACCGCTACAGCATCTTGCAGGTCGATCTGCAAGTGCTTCTGTCCAAATCGCGCCATCAAGGCGGTCTTGTCTTCGACCAACAGCAATTCACCCTTGTTGACAACACCAACACGGTCCGCGATGGCCTCGGCCTCTTCGATATAGTGGGTGGTCAGGATGATCGTCACACCTTGCTTCTTCAGATCTGAAACGATGTCCCACATGTCCTTGCGCAACTCGACGTCGACGCCTGCTGTGGGCTCGTCCAGAAACAGGATGCGCGGCTCATGCACCAACGCCTTGGCAATCAGCACCCGGCGCTTCATGCCGCCTGACAATTCCATCGAACGCGCGTTGCGCTTGTCCCAGAGCGACAGCTGGCGCAACACCTTTTCGACATAGGCATCATCGCGCGGTTTGCCGAACAGCCCGCGCGAAAACCGCACCGTGTCGATGACCTTGGTAAAAGGTTCCAGATTGATCTCTTGCGGCACCAGGCCGATCAGGTTGCGGGCTTGCCGATAGTCACGCACCGCGTCAAAGCCCCCAACTGTAATCGTCCCAGATCCAACATTGGTAATGCCACAAATCGTTGAGATCAGCGTCGTCTTGCCAGCGCCATTCGGCCCCAAAAGCGCAAGGATCTCGCCCTCATCAATTGACAGCGTAATGCCTTTCAGCGCTTCGAACCCACCTGCGTAAGTTTTCCGCAAATCGCGGATCTCGACTATGGATGTCATGGTGTCCCCCTGTTCGCACCTCAGAGTATCATCTGCGGCCCCGGATCAAACCGAATTAGCAAGAGAGGTATGTGTGCGCCAGAGCAGGGTCAACCGCCGGTCAGCTTTTTGATCCAACCCTTTTTCTCATTCGCCTCTGCCGCGTCGTCCTGCGCAGCGCTGTCTTCTCCCTCTGCGCCGTCAGACGGGCCTTCCAGTGCCTCTTGCAAGTTGGAGAAAAACTGATCGGCCATCTTCTTGGCAAAGCCATCAATCAGACGGCTACCCAGTTGCGCCAGCTTACCGCCGACCTTGGCGTCAACGTCGTATTCCAGCAGCGTCCCGGCCTCGGTCTCGGTAAGTTTTACGTCTGCCTCGCCCTTAGCAAAGCCCGCAGCCCCGCCTTTGCCTTCGCCCGACAAGGTCAGGCTTTGGTGTTCCACCAGATCGGAAAGGGATACATGACCTTTGAACGTCGCCTTCACAGGTCCAACCTTTTGCACAACCACCGCGTCAAAGCCGTCGTCAACCGATCCGGTCAGCTCTTTGGCTCCGGGGACACAGGCCAACAGCGTGTCGGCACTCAATAAGGCGTTCCAGACCTCAGAAACGGGTGCTGCAATCTCGCGCTGATCGCTCATATGCATGGGATGGTCCTCTCTCCTGTTGCGCTTAACCTAGGGCGGCTATTGCAAATCGTCTAGCGATTGGATTTGGGGATGTCAGTATTGCGCGTCCAATCAAAGGTGCCCTCGTCACGGTCTTGCACGGCTTGCTTCCAGCCCTTTTCTTCGGACCGCGCCTTGAAATTCATGCCCTCAGGAGAATGCCGCGTGATGCCGTCAAAGATTGTGGCCAGCCTTTGGGTCTCGTTCAGCCCCATCGCTTCGATCGCCTGATTGACGACCATCTTCTGCATCGCAAGCTGGTTGATCGGCACCGAAGCCATGCGCGCGGCGAGCCCCTCAACCTCATCGTCCAGCTGATCTGCGGGTACGGCTTTCAGCACCAAACCCATGTCCGCTGCCTCGCGGCCAGAGACCTTGTCTCCGGTTAAAAGCATGCGCTTGGCCTTTTCCATGCCCAGCCGATAGACCCACATCTGCGTTGTCGGCGAGCCCCAGACGCGGGCTGGCATGTACCCGATCTGCGCATCCTCAGCCATCACTGTCAGATCCGCACAAAGCGCGATATCGGACCCTCCGGCCACCGCGAACCCGTGAACTTTGCACACCACCGGCTTCAATGCGCGAAACAGCGACATGAAATCCTGCGTGTTCTTCCACATGAACTGATAGTCCTTGATCGGGTCCCATGGCATGTCTTGCACACCAGGGTTGCCGCCCTCAGCCTCGGCAAAGGCTTTGAGGTCGTAGCCCGCGCAGAACGCCGACCCGGCCCCTGCCAGCACCATCACATGCACATCCGTGTCTGCCTCGGCCTCTGCGACCGCGGCAGCGATCTGACCCGGCATTTCCAACGAGATCGCGTTCATAACCTCGGGTCGGTTCAACGTGATACGGCCAATGCGGCCGTCTTTTTCATATGTCACATGTGACATGGGTTTTCCTCCAATCGAGAGGCAGGCAGCCGGCCCGCTCCCGGTCGCCCCTCATCAGGGCTTTGTGCGTGCCACCCAATCCTGCAGTTTGATCGCAATCTCGCGTGAATGGGCTTCGGCCACCAAATCTCCGTGGTTCCCTCGCATTTGAATATGTTCGACCGGGCCGTCCAGCGCGGCGAGCCATCCGGCCACGTCTTCGCTGTGTGACGTCTCACAGGTCAAGAATAGCACGCTTTTCACCTTAAGCTGTTTGGGTCGGTACCAGATATCGCCCCAATGATTACGTTCGCGGCCCAGACCCGGCGACTTTAGGAACACGGAATTCATAAGGCGATTGGTTTTTCCCGCAAGGTTCTCACTGAACGGACCAACAGGGTCCATTAAGATCAGCCGCAAGGGCTCATCAATCTGATGCGCGATTTCAAAGGCTATGCGCGCACCATAGCTAAACCCCATCAAGATCGGCAGAGGATCAGTTGGAATTTCAGCCGCCGCTTCTCGGGCTTTGCGGCGGATTGGATAAGCGCGGCTGCGTCGGGAATAATCCGCACAGACACCCGAGACCCTGAGTTTGTCACTCAGAGCCCCCACGATTCCAAGGTAGTCAGAGACACCACCGCCATAAACATGACCCAACACCAAGTGATCCCCTTCCTTGCCGGGCTTGATCGTCCACAATTGTGACTTTTGCGTCGGTTGTCTGATGAGGTTGGCCAATCCTTCGATCGTGGCCTCGACCAGCACGATATTGTCCAGAGTGAGCAGGCGCCCAAATTGTTTTTCGATCTGCAGCACAAACTCCATGGCGCGCAAACTGTCGCCGCCAACATCAAAAAAATTGTCAGTGACACCAAAGTCATCGTGCCCCAGAACCTCACGCCAGATTTTCACCAGTGCCTCTTCGTCCGGGGTCCGGGCTTGTACGCGCTCCGAATCCGACAGGGTTTCAGACAAGGTCAACCGGTTACGCTGCAGCTTGCCCGTCGCGGTTCTGGGCAGCGCATCCCTTGGCACAAAAAACTGCGGCATCATGAAGGATGGAATGCGCGTGGACAGCCAGGACTTTAAGTCGGCGGCGGAAATGTCCCCCTCGTAAAAGCAGACCAGTCTCGGCAAACCACGGCGACACCGGTTCACGGTCACGGCGACGGCGCCTACGCTTGGGCGAGCTTTGATTTCATGTTCGATGTCAGCGGGTTGAACATTGAAGTTTCGAATCTTAACCTGGTCATCCTTACGTCCGACATGGTGCAGGTCACCTTCACTGTCGATATAGCCGAGGTCTCCGGTCGCAAAACGATACATCCCGTCATCACACAGGGAAAACGCTTTGGCGGTCTGTTCAGCATGACCGATGTAGCCCGCAGGCACCTTACTGGATTTATGGGTGATCTCTCCGATCTGAGCGGCGTCGACAGGCTCGCCATTGGGATCAAGTATCTGCATCTCATTGGATCCAACGGGCTTGCCAGCTGGCAGCTTTTTGAACCGTAACCTCTCACCATTTCGTATACTAAATGCGGTGGCCCATTCGTATTCCTGTTGCGCATAAGCGTTCACAAGCAGGGCGCCGGTCAGGGTCATGCGCTCAAACATCTCAAAGTCTTCACGAAAGACCGGCTCGCCACACAACAACAACGTTTTCATATCCGGCAACTCACCCGGAATTTCTGACAACGTGCGAAACAGGGCCGGGTACGTGTACCAATATGCGATTTTTTCGAACCGAAGCCAGTCAAACAGCCCTTGGGCAGTTCCATGGTCAACATCATAGCAAGCAAGGCAAGCACCCCGGGACAAAGCCGAAAGCTGACAGACCAACCAACTCGTCCCGGCATGGCCAACAACCATGTCTGGCCCGGTTCCAATCATGTCAGCCTCTTCCTGTGCCGACAGCGCCAGGCTCAAACGAGAATGCCCGACCACCTTGGGCCTACCAGTGCTGCCCGAAGTGCTGTTGGCGATGCACAGCACATCTTCAGGAATATCAAGCACGGCAAAGGGTGACTGATCGGCCTCGTCTCCGGGCGGAGGCATGTGGCGCATGTCCGGGGCGCCCTTGGGAACAGGCAGGTCAGACACAAAGATTCGTGCCTTCGCCGTTTGCATTATGGTGGCGACGCTCTTGGGCGGGAATTTGGAGCTGACAGGCAGCAATGTGACCCCGACCTTGAGGCAGGCCATGAACGTCACGACAAGCGGAATGCCGTTTGGTCCCATGTAGACCATTATGTCACCGACACGCGCGGCTTGGTCCGCCAGTTGGCGTGCCATGTAATTGGCACGGGCGTCCAGATCGCCATAGGTCAGCGCAAGATCGCCTTCTTTCAGGGCAATCTTGGCCGGGGTCATGGCCCATTGCGCGGCTGTTCTTTCCAGCAGGGCCTGCATGCTAATTTGGTGCGCTTCGTCCTTCATGAACAACAACTTGTTCGATCAGGGCCTTACACGTCTACAATAAACGACATCGGACATCGCGCCGACCTAGAGGTCGATCTCGATCTCTCCACCTTCTTCCGCCGCGCGGCTTTGGCAGGTGATAATCGCGGTGTCGCGCTGCTTGTTGGACAACACGAAATCTCGGTGTTCAACCTCGCCCGACACCAGCCCGCATTTGCAGACACCGCAAATGCCGTCTGAGCATTTCACGTCAATGGGATAACCGTTTTCGATCAACACTTCGGACAGGTCTTTGTCCTTCGGAACCGTGAAGGTTTTGTCGGACTTCGCCAGCTTCACGGTAAAGTCAAAGTTCACATAGTCAGGCTGTTCCGGCACGCTGAAATACTCCAGATGCCGCGCGTCTTCCGGGAAGCCCTGTTGTTCAGCCGCCGCCATGACACCTTCCATGAAACGGTCGGGTCCGCAGGTATAGACATGCCAGCCATCTAGGTATCCGCTCAACACCTTGTCCAGATCAGCGCGGGTGCCCTGATCCGAGAAATGCAGGTGCAGCTTGTCGGCCCAAGGCACATTGGCGAGATCGTCCAGAAATCCGGCTCCCTCTTGACGGCTGGCTGAATAATGCAATTCAAAATCCGCGCCCAGCTCGTGCAGTCGATGGGCAAAGGCGATCATCGGTGTGATGCCAATCCCGCCCCCCATAAGAAACGTCTTGGTAGCTTCTTCAACCAGTTCAAAGTGGTTGATGGGCTTTGAGATAAAGACCTTGCGGCCTTCATCAAAGATACGGTGCATCTGTAACGAGCCGCCCCGCCCTTCGTCCTCGCGCAGCACGCCGATCTGGTACTTCGAGCGATCTGCTGGATTACCCGACATTGAATACTGCCGCAGATATTCTGGTGACACCAACACGTCCAGATGTGCACCTGCGGTCCATTCAGGCAAGTCCCCGCCATCCAGTGCCGTGAACTCAAACTTGGTCACGTCTGCGGTCATTGCCTCGGCCTTGCTAAGCGTGACCTGGATCACCGGCGCGTCTTTAGCGTCGACGACAGAATAGCGGTGGATCATGCCCGTATCCCCTTTGGCCAGGCGCGCCTTGTACTCTTCCGCGGTCACCATGCTCTCATAGGCTTGAATCCCTGCCTCTCGATCCATCGGGAACGGATAGGGCCAGGGATGCGGCGCCAAGGGGGCCGGATAAACGGCCAGTGTCTGGTCTTCGTACTTAAGATCCAGGTCTTTCTGCAACGCCCGACGGTTTACCGGTTCTTTCGGCGCGCGATAGCCCCCCCTTTCATCCAGTTCAATATCCCACCACCATTTCTTGACGTCGTTAATCTCGCCGTTGCCCACTATGTCATCAAGCTTGGCCAGTACCGGTGCGGCGGCGGGGATGTTAGAGGCGGCCCAGCGAAACGGCGCCTCCTTGAACAGGCCTTCAAGGTTCCAGGGGCAGGTTTTCATACACCTTCCACACATCGCACCTCCCGGCTGAGCGACTCGATAGGTCGTGCATTTCTGACTGTCCGATTTCCAGATCTCGTAGCCGTTGAACATCAGTTTCGGGCCCGCTGTAATGGCCCCGGACGGGCATTCGCGCGCGCATTTGTTGCAGCTCTCACAAAAAGCCTGCAACCCAAAATCAATCGGTTTGTCGTGATCCATAGGCATGTCGGTGGTGACCGCGCCAGACTTGAGTCGCGGACCGAGGTAGGGGTTCAGAATGACCTCACCGATGCGGCTGACTTCTCCCAGCCCCGAGAGCAGTAACAAGGGCGGTTGCAGCACCTCACCATCCATCACCGTATGGGCCTTGGCTTTGTAACCCAAGTTGCGGATTTGCTGCGCGATGATTCCGCCCAACAGCGAAAACCGCAAATAGGCGCGCATGGATTGGCTGACCGCGATCCAGTCATCCCCCGATGCGCCTTCCATGGTCTCAAAGCCCTGATCGATGATCATGCTGACCGCTTGATCATGTGGCGGGTCAAGCGGGTCAC
The DNA here is from genome assembly GCF_947498095.1 of uncultured Shimia sp. GTDB lineage: Bacteria > Pseudomonadota > Alphaproteobacteria > Rhodobacterales > Rhodobacteraceae > Shimia. The sequence continues at coordinate 238,255 of NZ_CANMJE010000005.1, forward strand.
CAGCGGCATCATGGCTGTACCATGTCCAGTCCGGACAGCGGCTCAGACCAACAGCATCCACACCCAGAAAGTAGGTCGCCGCCTTGATGTTGGCAGCATTGCGAGCCGCATCTGTCGGGCTCTCGACGGACGCGCTGTCGCCGTCCTGCAGCAGCACAAATGCCCCCAGCATGCGGCGCTGGGCGAAACTGGGCGCGGATTTGCGGGCATAGTGCCCCCCCGTTGCCGCGTCCTGATTTTTCTTACCCATATCGCCAAACTGGGCGCGCGCAAACATGTCGGCTCGCTTTGGCACCCGGGCAACATTGGCTTCGTCAATATAGGTCGTCGGGGTTTCAACCCGTTTTAGCCGCTCGAACGGATGCGGTCCGTCAACATAATTGCGTTTGGAAAAAGCGTCGCGGTTGATGGCAGATTTCACATGACCAATGCCCAGCTTCCATCCTAACCCGTTCATGGCGCCGGTGGGTTGCGACGGCAACGGCATCAGCGGCGCGTCATGGGCAAAATCCATTTCTGTCGTAATCGCCGCCACGCCAAAACGCCGCCCCAGCCAAGGCACCACCAGGTGACCGGCTTCGACAGAAGCAAGCCCCGCCGCCACCGCCAGCTTGCCCAGATCAACATCAGTTGAGGTCGCCGTATGGGCCCGGGCATCAAACCCCAACAGGCGGATGTAGTTCGCAATCACCACCGCAGTTTCGGTGGCCCGAATACAGGCGCGGTGGTCCTGTGCATCCTTGATCCAGTCGCTGCCCGGCTCGTCCACCTTTGGATCCCGGGTGAACTCATAGACAAAGACCAACGCATTCTTGTGGCCTTCGATTGTGCTGGGCGGCGCCTGCATGCTTTCCTTGAGGTCCGCCATGATGACATCAATGCCCGAAGCCAGCGTCTTGGTCTGGCGTGTTTTCAAAGCATGGGCAAGCCGGTCAATGTCAGGGTTGCGCGCAGGAGTTTCTAACAGCGCCGACACTGGCAGTGGCCCAGCCCCCACCATTGAAGCATCACTGAAATAGCCAAACGCCTTGAGGTGGTTGGTCCGCTCCACTGGGTCGGCCGGGATTTCGGCCATTTCTTTGTTCACGAACCCATCCCGAATCGCATCCATCATCGCCTGAAACTCGCCCATCGCATTCACCAGGCTTTCCGGGTCTTCGGGGCGATGAAAGCTGAGCGGTTCAAAGCCCGGCACCTGGCCCAGATCGGGCAAATTCGCGCTGCGCATCAGTCTTTCCAAGGGGTAAGGTCCCAGATGTACAGGGCGGTTCTTGGTTGAAAAAATGCGGGACATGTGGCGGCTCACGGTCAGGGAGTGTTGCACCTTGACTAGCCTAAGTAAGCCGGCACATTCTGTCACCCTAATGAGTGACACATTCCAATCCCGCCCCCTGCCGCGCGACACTACAACGGCGCTCGTAGCCACGGTCGGCACCCCCGGCTTTGGTCACGTACTGATGCGTCATATCCGATCTGCTGCGGCAATCGCGAATTTCGGTGCGTTTCTGGTGCCTGACATGTCACGCCCGGCGCCCGTCCTGTCGCTCTGGGCGGGCGAGATGAGCGGCTATTGGTTTAACCGCAATGCCCGAACCATCCTAGCGGATGACGCCATGAAGCAGGACATCATTTCACGCATTCGCACAACCGCACTGGGGCAGTTGTCAGTTGAGCGTTGGCGCCCAAGCCCCGAGGACCCGATCAACCCGATCTATCAGCGCGATGAGGTGATCGAGCGCATCACCGTATCATCGCGTACCGAGAATGCCGGCGTTCAGTCGTTCTACCTGCGTGGGAAATCTTCAGGAAGGTTTACTGAGGATGAGGTTCAACGCCTCATGGATGTGCTGCCGCTGGTGCATGAATTGGTGGTCCTACGCCATCGGATCGTTGGGTCCGAAGCGTTTCATTTTGCCACTGACGCGCGCGTCACGGCGCTCAGAGCCCGTGATGTCGGCCGGTTCGGACAGCTCTCACCACGCGAGGCTGAGGTATGCGATCAATTGCTCAATGGTGTCAGTGTTGCGGGCAGCGCCGTGGCGCTGGGGATCAGCGACAATTCTGTACGCACCTTACGCAAACGGGCCTATGCCAAACTGGGCGTGCACTCGGCCATGCAAATTGCCGCGCTCGCCCTGAATGACAGCACCTGATCCGATACGGATGCAGGTTAGGGATTATTAGCTTTTCACCGCATGGGCGAGATCCGAGCACGCGGTCATGTCACCGGCACTGCATCTGTCCTGCAGGCCCTGTAGCTCGGCAGTCGGCTGCGTCGGAGTTCCGCTGCAAGCAGCAAGGGTCAAGGCGGCAACCGCAAGAATGGCAAACTTCTTCATGAAAATACTCCCGAGACTCTGATTTGCGGCAGCTTACCCAAGCAGGCGCCTGATCCCAAGGGTTTCGCGCAGAAACCGCTCGATTTACCGGACACTCTGTTGTGCGGACCAATCCGCCTATTTGATACGTCTCCTCCCATCAAAACAACGGCCCCTGCATTGTGCAGGGGCCGAATTTCGTTGGGAACATCTCAGGCCGTCAAAGGCCTCATGTTCTCAGGTATCGCAGCAAAACAATTTAGCCGCCTCCGCCCCCAGAGAGCAGGTTGTACAACCCACCGCCTGGCAGCAGCGTTTTGCTAAGCGTCGGGATCAACGCTACGCAGAACCACACCAACAACAGAGACACGAGGTACATCGTCGCGTAGCGCAGCAACCTAAAGTACGGAACCCCCGTCACACCTGAGGCCACGTAGAGGTTCAATCCATAAGGCGGCGTGATAAAGCCAATCGACGCGCCGACGAGGAAGATCACGGCAAAGTGGATTGGATCAATACCGACCGACACTGCGATAGGTGCAAGGATCGGAGCCAGAATGATTGTTACTGGCAAAGACTCGAGGATCATCCCAGTCACAAACACGATCGCCATCGATGTAAACAGAACAGCATAGTAGCCACCCATTCCCGTCACAAAGGCGCCAATTGTTTCCTTGGCCCCCAGCGAAGACAGAACCTGTTGCATCGCAACCGACACAGCAATCAGTGGTACAAGGATACCAGTGATCTGTGCAGAACGAGACACGATGGCAGGAATAGAGGGCAGTGTGAACCCTTCCACCACGACCATGGACATCAGGCTCTTTTCGGTCACCGGTTGATTGACGTCGCTGCCCATTATCTTGTTCAGCGGATAGGAAATCAGCCCCACGATGATACAGAAACCGACGGTCACGCCAGCAGCCTCAGTTGGTGAGAATTTTCCGGTGTAGATGCCCCAAAGCACCAGACCAATCGCGAAGAAACCCAACCATGCTCCAACAGCGGTCTTCAGGACGCGCCATGGGCTCAGTGTGATGAGGAAACCCCACTTGTTGGCGTAGCAGATGATAAAGGCCGCGGTCATCATGCCCAGAACCATCAAGCTGCCGGGCACGATGCCCGCAATGAACAGTTCCGAAATCGGCAGGTTCATCAAGAAACCGTAGACGATAAAGATGATCGATGGCGGGATAATAATCCCAACCGTACCACCCGCGGCTGCTGTCGCTGCAGAAAACCGTTCGTCGTAGCCACCTTTGACCATTTCAGGATGCAACATGGACCCGATGGTCGCCGTTGTTGCCGAGTTCGAACCCGAGATCGCCGCGAACAAACCACAGGCCGCAATTGAAGCCATAGCCAGGCCACCGCGCAGCCATCCAAGACAGGAATAGGCAAAATCCGATAGCCGTCGGGCAATGCCGGATTGGTTAATCAAGTCACCCGTCAGGATGAACAGCGGCATCGCCAGAAGCGCAAAGCCCTTGTTAAAGACGTTCAACAGCTCATTGCCGGTGTTATCCAGCGGCAGACCGATGACAAAGCTACAGCCAATGACCCAGTAAAAGATAACCAGCAAAACTGGTGTGCCGAGCATGAAGAAGATCGTCACGCCCAATGAAATTAGTCCGACCCAAGTTCCGTCTGACATCACACATCCCCCCCAATAACGCTTTGTTGGATAATCGCTCCGCCGGACCGATAGTTTCTCCAGTCATCCAGCCAGTTGCCGATAACGCGGCCAGACATGAGAGTGAATGCAATGGGAACCGTGATGTAGAACCACCACTTCATGGTATCGTCCACGCCGTCCACCAATTGGAAGTTGTCTGCTGAATATGCCGTGAACTTCATCGAGGTCGTGATAGCAATCCAGCAAAACCCGAACCACAGAACCGCATCCAGAGTCAGCGCCGCCATTTGATTGGTCGGCCGCATCTTGGAGCGGAACTCGCTAAAGCTGAGGTGGGTCCGAAGCTTGACGTTATAGGAACATCCAAACCACGCCATGATCATGAACAAGAACGGCGGTACCGTGGTTGAGCCAGACCATTGGTTGGCAAAAATGAACCGGTCAATAACACCCCAGAAGATGATGACAGCAATCATTAGATAGGTGACCACTGCGATTCCGCGTTCCAGGTGCCGGTCCATAAATGGAATTCGTCTGAAGAACTGGTTCGCCACAATGCCTCCGAAGAAGGTGAGAAAAAAGCAGAACACCCACATTCCATCTGTGTAGAATGCGTTTCGCATTTCCCAAGCTTGTCCGGAAAAGATCGCAGGAATGACAGCTACTGCTTCGCTCCAAATCGACATCAAAGTACCTCCCTCTTGTACTTCTTTATACACCGTTCCCTTAACGGTGTGCAGGAAAGGGTCGGCCCCCAATCGAAGGCCGACCCCTTGTTTCGCCTAGCCTTTGGTGGATTAGGCTTTCCACCAGCGACGTGGTTCCACGTTCTCTGCAAGCGTATCTTTGGGGATCTGACGCGCGATGTCGTAGATTTCCTGATACGTGTCATGGCCACCGGACCAACCGTTGAGGCGCTCACGCCAGTCTTCCCAAAGCTGAGGTTGGAACTCTGGTGAACACATTTCCTCGGCCATTTTGATCTGGTCCTCGGCGAGCGTTGCAACACGAACATTGTTTTGAGCAAAGATCGTGTTCGGCGCTTGTGGGTTCGAAGCACCAACGGTGTTGACCAATGCCGCTTCGTTTGCCGCCTGAACATGAACCTGAGCGAGGTAGGAAGATTCCATAACCGCGTCTTGCAATTCACCACCCAGGCTATCGAATGCCGATGCAGACATCGCAGTGTGCTCTGTACCGCAGAAGAATTTCAGGTCGACAGACTGAGAAACAACCGGCGACATGTTGGCGTATGCCACGGCCGAGGCCCATGTTTCCGCGCCATCAATCAGACCCTGCTTCAGACCATCAAGCGTTTCTTCCCACGCAACTGGCACGGGGTTCAGGTTCAGAGCCTTCATCGCGATACGACCCAGCTGAGTACCGGTCACGCGGTTCTTGGTGCCGAACATCTCTTCCAACTTGGTAATCGTAGGAGCATCTTGCCACTTCAGACCCATCTGGATGCCGCGAAGTTCACAATGGCTGAACAGGAACTTCAGGCCATGACGCTTTTCATAAGGGTCACGCAGAAGTTTTTGCGACTCAGGTGAATACAAGAAGTGATACTGCGCAGCCCGGCTTGGGAACATATACGCATAGTCGAGCACGTTGAGATAAGGTGCGCCACCAGCAGAGTTCTGCGTAGAAGCCGCATAAATCTCGACGATGCCCTGCTGTGTTTTCTCAACGCAAGATGTCTGACCACAGATTTGGTTGTCGCCAATGAACTCAACGCGGATTTCGCCGTCTGTGCGGCTTTCCAGATCGCGCGCAAACTCAAGACAGCCCGCACGTTCGATCAAAAGGTTGCGCTCATTAAAGCCAGCCGCACCAAACTTGAACGTGAACTTCGGCTCTTTCGCATAACGCTTGTCGTATGAAGACTCAGCAGCGGATGCCAGATTGGCGAGGCTCATGGCGCCACCAAAAGACCCAGCCGCCAACAGGGTTGAACTCATCCCGAATCGTCCCGCAACCCGGAACAGGTCTCTCCTGGAAATGTTTTCCAGCTTGTTCGCAATACTCATTTGTTTCCTCCCTAAATGATGATTATTGAGACTTGTGATCTCATTATTACTCATTTATGGGTAAGTCACGCAAGAGAATTCTGTACTTGCCGTGAAACTCAACCCGGGAGGAATTTGATATGACGCAGAAAACAGCCGATTTTCTGATAGTTGGGGCAGGTTCCGCAGGGTGCGTTCTCGCCAACCGATTGAGCGCTGATCCGGCTCATAAGGTGATTCTTCTTGAAGCAGGCGGCCGCGATTCGAACCCTTGGATCCACGTTCCGGTCGGTTATTTTAAAACTCTTCACAATCCAAAAACGGACTGGTGCTACAAGTCCGAGCCCGATTCGGGTCTGAACGGCCGCTCGCTGGATTGGCCCCGCGGGAAGACCCTCGGCGGGTCCAGCTCGATCAATGGTCTGCTCTATGTTCGCGGACAAAAGGAAGACTATGACCGTTGGGCGCAACGCGGCAATCGCGGATGGGGCTACGACGATGTTCTTCCCCTCTTCAAGCGCTCTGAAACACACGAAAATGGCGGCGATGACTTTCACGGCGAAGACGGCGAACTCTCGGTGTCCTTGATTCGCGCCAAAAGCGATATCTCCGAGGCTTTCATCGATGCCGCTGTTGAAATGGGTGTCCCGCGCACCGATGACTACAACGGCGAAAACCAGGAAGGCGCTGGCTATTTCCATCAGACCGCTCGGGGTGGTTTCAGATGTTCCAGTGCACGCGCCTTTTTGAACCCGGCCAAGAAGCGTCCAAATCTTGAGGTGATCACACACGCCCATACCGAAGAGCTGATCTTTGACTCGCCTGAGGCGCGCAAAGTGATTGGTGTCCGCTACTCCCGTCAGGGCAAATCCCATGACGTCATGCTGAATCCAGGTGGCGAAGTCATCCTGTCAGCCGGTGCAATTGGCTCTCCACAACTGTTGGAGCTGTCGGGTATCGGGCGTGGTGATGTCCTGCAAAATGCCGGGGTCAACGTTCGACATGAGCTACCGGGTGTCGGGGAAAACCTGCAGGACCACCTGCAAATCCGGCTGGTCTATGAGGTCAACGCCCAGACATTGAACGACGCCATCAACGGTTTCATTCCGCGGATGGGCATTGGCCTCAACTATGTTCTGTTCCGCAAAGGCCCGATGAGCCTTGGGGCAAGCCAGGTCTGCATCTTTGCCAAATCGATGCAAGACCTCGATACGCCCGACATCCAGTTCCATTTCCAGCCGCTGAGCGCCGATAAGCCCGGCATCGAGATGCATCCTTTCTCTGGGATCACGTCCTCGGTCTGCCAATTGCGCCCGGAAAGCCGCGGCCATATCCACATTGCCTCACCGAAGGCCGCCGATTATCCAAAGATCGTGCCGAATTACCTGTCCGCCCAAGCCGATCAGCTTTGCGCCATTCGCGCCGTGAAATTCGCGCGCGCGATGACCAAAACAAGCGCCCTCAGCCCTTACATCGTGCGCGAGCATGTGCCAGCGAACAATCCTCAGACCGACGAGGAGCTTTTGCAATGTGCCCGCAACATCAGCCAGACGATCTATCACCCGACCAGCACCTGCCGCATGGGCAACGATGATATGGCCGTCGTTGACGACCGGCTGCGCGTGCGCGGAATTGCCGGGCTGCGCGTCGCTGATGCCTCGATCATGCCTGACATTGTGTCGGGCAACACCAACGCCCCAACCATCATGATTGGCGAAAAAGCCAGCGACATGATTTTGGAAGACCGCAAGGTAAACGCCTGAAGATCACACCTTATCACACGACATTTCATTAGGAGACGTAGCGATGAAGATGACGACCGAAGAAGCTTTTGTAAAAGTTTTGCAGATGCATGGTATTGACCATGCATTTGGGATTATCGG
>NZ_CANMJE010000006.1 GCF_947498095.1 uncultured Shimia sp.
ACCATCATACCAATGGAACCCAGGCCGATCATGCACTAACAATCAACTTGGACCCGTCAGATAGGGCTGCTCACTATCAAATACAGTTACGACGAGTATGGTTTGCGCTTTCGGGTAAAACGCGCCCTTCGCAAGGATCTTTCGATCAGCGGCGGATTTGCAGTTTACCAACGGGCCTACAAAGGGCCTTTTTCAGCCCTTCTTCCGATAGATCGGGATGAGATGCGATTAAAAGCAGAGGTTGAAGTTACAAAAAGGTTCTCTGATCGGATCACAGGCTTTGCACGTGTCGGATGGGATGAGAATGAGTCCAATATCTTCTTGCGTGATTATGCAGGTGCCACGTTTGGACTTGGAGTTACAATCCACCTAAACTAACCAGCTCTTTCCAACCCCCCAAAAAAACGATGACACCCAGAGTTCTCTGGATGTCATCCTTGCAATTCAAACGGGGAACTCCGGTCTAAAAGACGAAGAGATCCATGACATACTCTTCAAAACTATCCCCGCGTTCTTGGTGATCCAGGACTGAAATGCGTTGCGAATTGGACAGTCTGATCACAACGCTACCATCAGAGCCGCGGGATACGTTTTCTTCCTGCCAGCTTTCACGGTCCACATATCCTGCGAGAATATCAAAATCGGAGACGTCAATCTGATCTCGATGCACACCAAAACCTTGGATATCGGTGATTGTGTCCATGAAGTACCCGTTGCTTTCCCGGAACACAAAAGTATCCGCGCCTCCGTCAGACGTCGTTCTTGATGACGGCAGTCATGATTCCGTACACATACGAGAGAGTTTGGACGTTCTATTCCCCAAACTGAGTGATGGCGGTCTCTACATGATTGAAGACACACACGCTTCCTATTGGGCAAATTACTCCGGTGGCTACCAGACACGCGGCAGCTTCATGACTGTAGTGAAGTCTATGATCGACGACATCCACCATTGGTACCACAATCGCGGTTTCAACGTGCTTTCAACTGGTGAAAATCTGAGAGCCGTTCATGTTTACGACTCGATCGTGGTTCTCTAGAAGGGTGCAAACGAGAAGCCAGTTCATCATCGCCGCGGTACTGAGTAGGTTTTGTTGGGTTTTCCAACCCGCAGACAGTCTGAAATGCTTCTGTGTTCAACCAATCTGGCGGCCATGAGCCCAGACGCCACGCACGACCGGATTGCCCAGAGTATTGCCAACCCGGACTAAATCAGCCCGCAATCCCACTTCAAGGCGGCCGCGATCGGTCAGACCGGTGGCTCGTGCGGGCGCGTTGGTGACGGTCGCGATTGCACGGGGCAGGTCGTCCCATAGGTCTGCCAGCAAAAAGGCACCGGTCATCAGGGCCGAAGGGACATAGTCCGAAGACAGGATGTCCAGAACCCCACGGCCCGCCAATTCATGTGCGGCCACGTTGCCAGAGTGTGATCCACCGCGGATCAGATTTGGCGCACCCATCATCACGGCGATACCTTGGGCCTGACACGCGTCTGCAGCCTCAACCGTGGTGGGAAACTCGGCCAGCTGGATGCCATGCGCGGCACTCTTGGCCACATGTTCGGCGGTGGTATCGTCATGGCTGGCCAGAACCGCACCAAAACGCTTGGCGGCGGCGACTGCCTCAGCTTCGTGCGTGTCGCCGTTGGTTTCTCGCAAGGTATAGAGCAGGGCGATGTGCTCTTCGTATTCGCGTTCATTCATGCCTTGTTTGCCCTGCACATAGGCCTTTAGCTTGTCCAAGTCGCGGAACTGGCGTTGGCCGGGGGTGTGATCCATCAGGCTGACAATGCCCACACGATCATCAGCACTGAACTCTGACAACTCCTCGACCAGCGTTTCCGAGCAAACCTCAGCGCGCAAATGCAGGAAATGAGATATCCGCAAGCCATTGGCCGCGCGAATTTCCCAGAGTTCCGTCGCAAGCTTGCGGGCATATTGGGCGTACCGATTGTGACCGGATGGGACGGATCCAACCCGCATGGCGTCAAAGACCGTGGTGATGCCAACGCTGGCCATCTCACCATCATGAGCCAGGATTGCCGCGGCGTGGGGCCAATCTACATGGGGGCGAGGCTGAATATGCCGCTCCAGGTTGTCGGTGTGCAATTCAATCAGACCGGGGATCACCAGGTCACCTTCCATGTCCTCAGCCCCAGACACAGCGGTTGCGCCGGTGGACACATCAGAGATCCAGCCCTCGCGGATTCTCAGCGTGCCATGAATGACCTCGGTCGGCAAAACGATGCGGGCGTTGGTCAAAATCATGTCGCGCATGGCTGGTCCTGTTTACGTCACCGGTTGACTGGCACGCCTCTGTCATCGAAGTGTGATGAGAAAGCGCTAGGTCCGGTCTTATGACAGAGTATACTCGATTTGCAGTCTATTTCGCCCCTCAAGAAGGCGCATTTAGTGATTTTGCCAACCGATGGTTGGGCTGGGACGCGACGCGCGGGGTATCCTGTCAACCTCCGAGCATGTCCGGTCTGCCGATGACTTTCGAAGATATCACGGCCACTCCGCGCAAATACGGGTTTCATGGTACGTTGAAACCGCCATTTCGACTGGCGAAGACCAGCACCCGCGCAGCGCTTGAGAACGACCTTGCAGCGCTGGCAAAACGTCAGGCCCCTGTCTCGATGGAAGGCTTGGAGCTGAACCAGATTGGTCGGTTTTTGGCGTTGGTGCCCGTTGGGGATACGACCGAGCTCGCGGCTCTTGCGTCAGAGGTGGTGCGCGATCTTGATGGCCACCGCGCCGACCTGATACCCGAAGAGTTGGCTCGGCGTCGGGCTGCCCGGCTAAGCGCCAGACAAGAGGCCAACCTGATGCGCTGGGGCTATCCTTACGTGATGGACGATTTTCGTTTCCATCTGACGCTGACCGGCAAGTTGCCCAAGGCCATGATCGATCCGGTCCGCACGTCTTTGACGCCCGTTCTGGCCCCATTGTTGCCGCGTCCGTTCGTGCTTAAAGACCTGTGCCTGTTTGGTGAAGGTGAGGCTGGGCGCTTTCACGTATTGCGCCGTTTTGCGTTGACCGGCTGACCACAATTTGCGTCCTAGCGTGGCATCAAAGGGACACAATCTGACACATCGGGGCTGATTTTCAGCGTGTTTCGATCATCTTCTTGCCGCTTTCTTGCGCTAGGCAATGCGGGCGAAACTAGAAAAAAGTGAAGGAATAGAAACCATGTTTGCTATTACGAACATTCTTCTGGTCGTGTTCAGTGTGGCGCTGATTTACAAAGTCCGCTCCGCATCTGTGTCTCTGGACGACGCGGTCTGATTGTGGAACCGCTGGAGGTGTCTTGTTGCCACCTCCAGCGCTTCTACGATCGCCGCATCATCTCGCCAAAAGCTAAGACAGGCCGTCGATCAGCTCATAAGTCTGTGCGGCAATCACACGTTCTTCGTTGGTGGGGATCACCCAAGCGCTGATCGCGCTGTCATGGGTCGTGATCCGCGGCCCGCCGCTGGCATTGGCCGCATAGTCAATCTCAAGCCCAAGCCATGTGCACCGTGCCAGGATCTTTTCGCGCACGGCGATGGCGTTTTCCCCAACACCTGCCGTAAAGACAATCGCATCGGCACCGCCAATAGCCCCGGCCATGGATCCGACCTGCCGCGCGGCACGATAGCAGAACAAATCCACGGCTTCGGTTGCGGCAGGATCATTGCTGGCGGTCAGATCGCGCATGTCGCTGCTGATTCCCGAAACCCCCAAAAGACCGGATTCGTTCGAGATGACCTCTTCGGCCTCTTTCAGAGATAAACCCTTGTCTCGCATCAGGAAAAAAATCACGCCGGGGTCGACGTCGCCCGAGCGTTTGCCCATCATCAACCCGTCGAGCGCGGTAAATCCCATCGTGGTCGCCATGCTTTGGCGATTGACCATTCCGCAGATGCTGGCGCCGTGGCCCAGGTGCAGGACGATCACCCGCCCGTTGGCTGCGTCACCCAAGTGTTTGGGCAATTGCGAGGCGATGTAGTCATAGCTCAACCCGTGGAAGCCGTAGCGCAGCACGCCCTCGGCGGTCAAAGCACGGGGTAGGGCAAACATCTGCGCCAACCGCGGTTGTGTGCGATGAAAGGCGGTGTCGAAACAGGCGACTTGCGGGATGTCCGGCCAGACCGACCCCAACGCGATAATCCCAGCGAGGTTATGTGGCTGATGCGCCGGGGCAAGCGGTGACAACAGTCGGATTTGTTCGATCACGTCTGCTGTTATCAGAGTGCTGTGGTCGAACTCTTGTCCGCCATGCACAACACGGTGCCCGGCCGCGACCACTTCGATATTGCCGATACGCCCCGAAAGGTCCGTCGCCAGCCATTGCAGAACGTCCACATGGCCAGCTGTCTCGGACAAGGGCAGCTTTTCGTGGCGTTCCCCCTCGCGCAATTCAGCGCCTGCACCAATCCGTTCGATCACGCCTTTCATCAGCAATTCGTTTCCAGCCTCGGCCCGGAACACGCCATATTTGACCGAGGAGCTCCCAGCATTCAGAACAAGGATGGCTTTGGTCACAGGATGGTCTTTCCTAGGCGGTGGTGGACCACCAGTTGAGCAAGGGCTGCCGAGATCAGGCGCGACAGGGTGCCGTCAGCGCGGCTGGTCAGCATGACAGGTACGCGCGCGCCCATCACGATGCCCGCGCTTTCGGCGCCTGCGAGATACATCAATTGTTTGGCGATCATGTTTCCCGCCTCAAGGTCAGGGGCAATCAGGATATCCGGGTCCCCGGCAACGTCGGACACAATCCCCTTGGCTTCGGCGGCGTCTTTCGAGACAGCATTGTCAAAGGCCAGAGGCCCGTCCAGCAAGCCGCCCGTGATCTGACCACGATCTGCCATTTTGCAAAGCGCGCCGGCTTCCACGGTTGAGGGGATCTTGGGGTAAATGGTTTCCACCGCCGAGAGGATCGCCACTTTGGGCAGGTCGACACCCAGGGCATGTCCCAGCTCAATAGCGTTTTGAATGATGTCGGCTTTGGTCTGCAAGTCCGGAAAGATGTTGATCGCCGCATCCGAGATCAGCAGCGGCTTGGAATAGCGTGGCACATCCAGCACAAAGATATGGCTCATGCGTCTAGCTGTGCGCAAGCCACGTTCGCGGTGCACCACCTCGCTCATGACTTCGTCGGTGTGCAAGGCCCCTTTCATCAGGGCCTCGGCGCGGCCAGCATGCACCAGTTCAACTGCTTTACGCGCCGAGTCGTGGCTGTGCTCTGAGGCCACGATCTCTACATCTGAAATATCCAGCCCCGCATCTACTGCGGCTTTTTCGATGCGGGCCTTTGGGCCAACAAGGATCGGGCTGATGAGTGCCTGATCCCACGCCACCAGAGCTCCTTTGAGAGAGGCGGCGTCACAAGGGTGAACAACAGCCGTCACAATCGGCGTCAATGGGCGCGTGGCTTTGAGCATCGTTGCGAAACGATCCCCCATCTCGGGCAGAGCCCCTATGTCAGCGGCATCATTTGGCAAAGTCACGGGCGTCTCCTGTCTCGCGGCGCATTGAACAACTATGCCTCATATGAGCCGCCCAGTGACCCCGTACCAGTGAATTTTTTCTGACGATCGCGAAATCCCGTTATGCAAGGAAATCAAGGTCGGTGCATCGGCAAGGTTTAGTCGCCCGGTGCAAAAGCCCCATAGCCGCTTTGGGCAAACACCAGCGGTGTGCCTTCGTTCAACAGAACCTGCTCGACATGTCCGACGATGATCACGTGATCGCCGCCATCATGCAGTGCGCTGGTGCGGCACTCGAAGCGCGCAAGGCAATCGTTGATCAGAGGTAGGCCGTTCTTACCAATCTCATGATCGACACGGTCAAAGGCATCACCGCGACGGGCAAAATCCAATGCGAGGTCCTTTTGATCCGATCGCATTACGTGAATTGCGAACCGTTCGGCTTTGGCAAAAAACGGGTAGCGCAGCGAGTGTTTTGATGGCGACCACAGCACCAATGGTGGCGTGAGTGAAATCGACGAAAACGAATTGGCGGTCATACCAATCCCACTGGGGTCGCCGGGGGCCGTCACAACGGTCACGCCAGTGGCAAAACAGCCCAAGGCGTCGCGAAAATCGCGGGTGTTTTCTGAACCGGGGGCGAAGTGTCGTGCCATGTCTTAGCCTGCCACTGATGATCTGATCTGCGCGTGTCCGACCGCCTTTACGCGAAAACCAGCCATGCGCAAGCGGTTTGTCCGGTGAACTAGTTCAGATCTTCGAGCAGTCGACCATGTTTTCGTGTCTGTTCAACAACCTGTCCAAAGGTATGAAAGCCACGCGATTGCAGCATTGGCAGCATCAGACAGAGCACTTCGGCAGTGGCGACTGCATCCCCCAGGGCCGTATGGCGCAACTCGGCCGGGATCGTCACGTTCAACCGTTCGCATAGCGCATCCAGCGTGTGGGTTTCGCTCGCGCCAAACAGAACCGCGCTCAAGAGAACCGTGTCGATGATCGGGTGGTTCCAATCCAACCCGTTGGTTTTGCCGTGACGGCGCAGAAAGGCCATGTCAAACGGCGCGTTGTGCGCCACAATCACCGCCTCTTTGGCAAAGGTATGAAACCGCTGCGAGGCGATGTGGATGTCAGGCGCTTCGGCCACCATCTGATCTGTGACCTTGTGCACCTTGGTTGATGCAGGTGGGATCTTCATGCCGGGGTTGACCAGTTGGTTGATCTCTTCGCCCGGCACCATCTTCCCATTCAGAACACGCACCGCACCGATTTGTACGATCTCATCCTTATGTGGCAAAAGCCCGGTGGTTTCGGTGTCAAAAACCGCAAATGTCAGCTTGTTGAGCGGTGTATCTTCAATCGCGGCCTCAGCCTGAACTTCGCGTTCCATTAGGTCAAAATCATAGACCAGAGGACGGGCCGCGTCTGGCAGGATCTGGGCGTGCTCATCGTCAATCAGGATCATGTATCCCGGCGCATGCCCCAAGGGTTTCAGGCGGGCATCAAAGGTCAGCTTGTTTTCGGTGCCTTCCGCAATGAAGGACACATCCATGCCTGTTGTGATCAGCTTCTTATAGGCCGCCTTGAGAGATTTTTCCTTGAAGTAATCAAAAACCGACGCATTCAGGCGGGGTGTGTGAATCTGGCTCAGTGCCTCGGCGGCCTGACCGTCATACAGCACGATCTGGTGGTTCGGGCTGACCAAAATCATGGCCACCGGAATCTCGGTCAAAAGTGCAGTCAGGCGCTCTTTTTCCGAGGCCAGTCGCGAGGTTTCGGCCGCCACTGCTTCTGCCGTGTCCAGCGCGGTTTGGCTTAGCACTGTCGAGACCGCTTCTGCGGCAGGTGCCAGATCACCCAGATAGCGTGCGGCATGGGTATCAACCTGTTGCTCAACCCCGGCGTGGGCGCGGGTGCGCATGGTGGCGGCCAGCCGCTCGATGGGTTTGGCGACGTTTTCGTCAAACAGCATCCAGACCCCGACCGTGAGGGCGATTAGACCAAAACCTGACAGCGCTCCAGTCAGCACAAAGGCAGACATCACGTCTCCGTCCAATGAACGTTGGTAGCCGACATAGATGGCCAGCAACACCAAGGCCGCGCCGCCCAACCCAATGAGGCAGAAAAACAGGAATATCCGAACGCGCAAACTCAGAGACGTAAACATCGCTAACCTCTACAGATTGTGGTCAATACGGGATCGTCTTGCGGTGCAGCGATCCAGTCTGCGCCGCTGACAGTGCCATCCTCCTCAAAGGTGATGGCATCCATCAATGCTGCCCGTCGCCCGTTCGCGCAATCGGCAAGGACCGAGATCTTGTTGATTGGTGCCCAACGTCCATAGAAATAGGTGTCTGCCAAACGCATCTCTGGCTGGGCGTCATGCGTGCGGATTGAGGCCGTATCAACCGCGACAAAGCGATCCACGAAGGGTTTGATATAGGTCCAGGGACGATAGAACGCTTGGCTCTCAACAGTTTGCACGATGGCAAACTCATCCGGCAGATTGCTGCGGGTTGTGGAATACCAACCGTATTCATTTGAGATTGTGGCAACGATCATCGCGGCGCCAGCGGCAATGGGCGTGAACCAGCGGGGCAGGGTGCGCCCCGTGGTTTTTCCCAGCAAGTGATTGAGCAGCATGACCAAACCTGCTGCTGCGATCCCCGCCAGAAAAGTGGCGACCAGTGTCATAAACATTTGCGTCCTCCCAAAGCTCTGACACCCGCCACTCCTCCGAGGCGGGGTCGAACCGCGTGTCCTTTAACTTAGCATGCCCCGGCCATGTCCGATGGCAGATTGCAGTGTTTTCACCACCACGAAAGCGTCGCGCAGGTGGCTGCGCTCGAAATCTGACAGTTCGGCGGGCAACAGATAGTTGTCCGGCGCTTTGCCATCCTTGACCAGATTGGCCTGATGCAACAGCCGTGTTTCGGCGATCAGATCATAGGCGTCCAGCAAATCGCGGGCGCCGGATTTTGATAGGACTCCGGCGGCTTCGGCCGCTTCCAGCCGCGCCCGTGTGTTAACGGCGGTCAGCTGCCCCTGCAGCGCGTAAATGCGGGCCAGATCGACAATCGGCACAACGCCGTTGTGTTTCATGTCCAGCTGGTTTTTGTGCTCGCCCGAGCGGATCGTCGCAAACCCCCGCAACAGCCCCAAAGGCGGCTGATGCTTCAGCGAGTTGGAAATCATGTGTGCAACAAAGATCGAATTCTCACTTGCGCGTTTCAGGGTGCCTTCTTGAAGATCTTCGAACAGATGCTTGTGGCCTCCGATCGGGCGCAGATCGAACATGACCGAGGCCAGCATTTGCGCCTCGGGGTCGGGGGTGTTGATCCAGCCCGAGAAATACTCTTTCCAAACCCTCATCGGCTGGCACCAGCGTGGGTTCGTGGCCATCATGTCGCCGGGGCAATAGACGTAACCGCAGGTGTTCAACCCATCGGTGACGAACTTTGCCAGCGCATGGAAATATGGCATGTCGTCGTCTGTGACCATGTCGTGCAGGATCAGGCAGTTGTCCTGATCGCTGACGCCGGTCTGTTCCTGACGCCCCTGACTGCCGCAGGCCAGCCACAGATAAGGGGCCGGGGGCGTGCCCAGTTTCTCTTCGGCCAGCGTCAACAGGCGTCGCGTAGCAGTATCGGCGATGTCGGTGATCAGACGGGTGACCACTTCGTGCCGGTTGCCGCCAGCCACCAGTTGCACCAAGAGTTGCGGAATACGTGCCGTGACCTCGGCCATCTCGTCGGGCGTCTTGGCATGAGCGATTTCGCTGACCAACTCCGCCGAGCTGACAGCCTGAAAACGGGTGAGGTCGGTCTGGGTGACGATGCCGACGAGCTTGCCGCCTTCAACAATCGGCACGTGGCCGATGCCCATTTCCATCATCGTGTGCAACACGTCTGAACCAATGGCGTTGGGGGCTAGAGTCACGGGATTGGCCGTCATGACGTCACGGACAGGGGTGGTGACCGGCATGGCCCTGGCCAGAACTTTGCCTGACAGATCACGGGTTGTCAGAATGCCTGTCAGCGCCGTGCCTTCAGTGACACAAAGCGATGAGATGCGTTTGTCTCGCATCAAACTGGCGGCGTCCTGCGCCGTGGTTTCCGGACCGCAGGATACCGGATTATGGGCCATCAGCGTGTCGACCAAACTGGTCGCCAGCGAGGCCTCGCGTGGCTTTTCAATGCGGGTACGGTCAAAGAATTTCTTGGCTGGCGCGTGCTCTTCGATGAGCTTGTAAAACGCGATGGGCGGCAGAACCAGAACGACGGAATGTTCATCTGCGCGGGCGCTGGTGACGGCGACACCATCGCGCAGCAGGCCGCGCTCGCCAAAAGAATTGCGAATGCCTAAATGCGAGACCACGACGTCATTTTCGTCGCGAATTTCGATCATACCTTCATAGACCAGAAACAGTCCGGGCAGCTTTTCACCATAATCGTAGACCGAGAAATCCTGCTCGATTTCCCAAGGCTCAAAGAGCGGTGCGAGCGTCTCAACAGCGCCTTCGGGCAAGGCATCATAGGGATGGACGGATTTCAGGAATCGAATGACCTGATCTTGGGTGAGGGGCATGGAAAACGGCCTTGAAAGATAAAGAAAAAAGTCCTGCCCAGTTTACACCGGACAGGACTGATTTAACAGATGGCGGGCCGTCGCAGTTGGGCGGCCCGCCATGGTGATTAGTGGTCCTGAGCGGCGCCAGCGCCTTTGGGGACGCGAACGCTTTCGACCAGCTCTTCGATCTCGGCGGGAATTGGATCCGACGATTTCGAAACAGCGAAGGCAACTGCAAAGTTAAGCAGTGCACCGATCGCACCGAACGAGGTCGATTTGATCGTACCAAGGAGTGGGTCAGCATCTGTGAACTGGTTGGTGCCCGGAATGAACAGCCAGCCTTTGTGCATGAAGATGTAGACCAGGGTCACGATCAGGCCGGTCAGCATGCCGGCAACGGCACCCTTGTTGTTCACCTTGGTGAAGATACCCATCATCAGAGCCGGGAAGATCGACGCAGCGGCCAGACCAAAGGCCAGAGCCACGGTTTGCGCTGCAAAGCCCGGAGGGTTGAGACCCAGATAGGTTGCCACACAGATCGCCACGGCCATCGCAATTCGGGCGGACAACAGTTCGCCTTTTTCCGAAATGCCGGGGTTGATCGCGCCCTTGATAAGGTCGTGAGACACCGCAGACGAGATCGCGAGCAACAGACCCGCAGCTGTCGACAGCGCGGCGGCAAGACCACCGGCAGCGACCAGCGCAATCACCCAGCCCGGAAGCTGTGCAATCTCAGGGTTGGCCAGAACCAGAATATCGCGGTTCACGTTCAGCTCAGAGCCTTCCCAGCCACGCTCAGCAGCAGTTTCGGCAAAGGAGTCCGACTTGTCGTTATACCACTGGATTTTGCCGTCGCCGTTCTTGTCTTCGAACTTCAGCAGACCTGTGGTTTCCCATGTCGCCATCCAGTCAGGACGGGCTTCATAGTCGATCGGAGCCGATGCTGTGCCATCCGGATAAACGGTTGTGATCAGGTTCAGACGCGCCATGGCACCAACAGCAGGAGCCGTCAGGTACAACAATGCGATGAACACCAGCGTCCAACCAGCCGACCAACGGGCGTCAGCCACTTTTGGCACGGTGAAGAAGCGCATGATCACGTGTGGCAGACCGGCGGTACCGATCATCAGCGACAGCGTGAACAGAACCATGTTGAGCGTGTCCGCATGGTGTCCGGTGTAGCTGTTAAAGCCAAGCTCTTCGACCAGCATGTCCAGTTTCGCCAAGAGAGGCTCACCCGACGCAACGTGGTCACCAAACAGACCCAGACCCGGGATCGGGTTGCCGGTCAGTTGCAGCGAGATAAAGATCGCCGGAATGGTGTAGGCAATGATCAGAACGCAGTACTGCGCAACCTGAGTGTACGTCACACCCTTCATGCCGCCGAAAACGGCGTAAGCAAACACAACTGCGGCACCGATGAACAGGCCGGTTGTTTTGTCCACTTCAAGGAAGCGACCAAAGGCAACACCAACACCGGTCATCTGACCGATCACGTAGGTGGTCGAGGCAACGATCAAACAGATCACGGCCACCATGCGGGCGGTCGGGCTGTAGAAACGGTCGCCGATGAATTCCGACACGGTGTATTTGCCGAATTTGCGCAGGTATGGCGCAAGCAGCAGTGCCAGAAGAACGTAACCACCGGTCCAACCCATCAGGAAGGACGAGTTGTCATAGCCGGTAAAGGCAATCAAACCCGCCATCGAGATGAACGAGGCCGCTGACATCCAGTCAGCCGCTGTCGCCATACCGTTGGTGACCGGGTGAATGCCGCGACCCGCCGCATAAAATTCCGACGTCGATCCGGCGCGAGCCCAGATTGCGATGCCGATGTAAAGCGCGAAGGACGCGCCAATGAAAATCCAGTTAAGAGTAAACTGATCCATCTGTCCCTGTGCCCCTTACTCTTCTACGCCGTGTTCGGCGTCGAGTTTGTTCATCCGCCAGGCGTAGAAAAAGATCAGCGCCAGAAAGACCAGGATTGACCCTTGCTGGGCAAACCAAAAGCCCAGGTCAGTCCCGCCGACAGAAATGCCGGACAGTAGTGGGCGCAGCAGGATGCCGAACCCGAAAGAAACCAGCGCCCAGATAACGAGGCTGATTTTAATGATGCGCAAGTTGGCGGACCAATATGCGTTGCTGGATGAGTTGTCGGCCATGAAAGGCTCCTCCCTCTTTTCCGTTTCCTCCATAAGACCAGCCCCCATGCAGTAGGGGCCTGCCTTACAACTTCCCCTTTACGCGGTTGCCTTTTCGACAATCGCGCTCAGATTTCCTGCAATCGCTTTGATGTCTCCCATCGCATCGACTGTTTGCAGGGCGCCCTTGCCATCGTAATAGGCAATAAGCGGTGCCGTCTGCGCGTGGTAAGCCTCAAGTCGGCTGGCCACGGTTTCGGCATTGTCGTCGGCGCGGCGTTTCATCTCCGTGCCTCCGCATTTGTCGCAGACGCCATCCTTGGCGGGCTGCTTAAACTCGTCGTGATATCCTTCGCCGCAAGCGCCACAGGTGTAGCGGCCCGAAATCCGGGTCACCATGGCTGCGTCTTCAACCTCAAGGCTGATCGCGGCGTTGATCTTTTGACCGCTTTCAGCCAGCAGAACGTCCAAGGCTTCTGCTTGAACGGTCGTGCGTGGAAAGCCGTCAAGGATCACGCCCTTGGCGCAATCGTCGTCCTGAAGACGATCACGCAGGATGTTGATCACGATCTCATCGCTGACCAGATCACCGGCTTCCATCACGGCCTTGGCGGCCAGGCCAGCCTCGGTACCCGCGGCCACGGCGGCCCGCAAAAGGTCACCTGTCGAGAGCTGCACAAGGCCAAATTTTTCTTCCAATACGCGCGCCTGGGTTCCTTTCCCGGCCCCGGGAGGGCCGAGAAGGATCAGAACCGGCGCTGCGGTTCCAACATTGTCGAGCATGGGAATTAACCTTTGTTCATACGGTTTTCGATGAGGTCATCAACCACGGCGGGTTCTGCCAAAGTCGAGGTATCACCCAGCGAGCCATAATCGTTTTCAGCAATCTTGCGCAGGATGCGACGCATGATCTTGCCCGAACGGGTTTTTGGCAGGCCGGGGGCCCATTGGATCAGGTCGGGGCTGGCAATCGGGCCAATCTCGGTACGGACCCATTTGCGCAGTTCCTGACGCAGCTCTTCGGTTGGCTCTTGGTCATTCATCAGGGTGACGTAGCAATAGATGCCCTGACCCTTGATGTCGTGCGGGTAGCCGACCACGGCGGCTTCGGCCACGGCAGCATGTGCCACCAGTGCGCTTTCAACTTCGGCGGTGCCCATACGGTGACCCGAGACGTTGATCACGTCATCGACACGACCGGTGATCCAATAGTCGCCACCTTCGTCGCGACGGCAGCCGTCACCGGCAAAGTAATAGCCTTTGTAGTCCGAGAAATAGGTCTTCTCAAAACGCTCGTGGTCACCCCAAACGGTGCGCATTTGCGACGGCCAGCTGTCGGCCATACACAGAACACCCTCGACGCCATTGCCTTCGATGATCTCGGCCGAATGCGGATCCAGAACAACCGGATGCACTCCAAAGAACGGTTTCATCGCTGAGCCAGGCTTGGTTGCGTGGGCGCCGGGCAGGGGGGTCATCATGTGGGCGCCGGTTTCGGTCTGCCACCATGTGTCAACGATCGGGCAGTTGCCGCCGCCGATGACGTTGTAATACCAGTTCCAGGCTTCAGGGTTGATCGGCTCACCCACGGTGCCCAGCACGCGCAAGCTCGACAGATCACACTTCTCAACATACTCGTTGCCCTGACCCATCAGCGCGCGCAGTGCGGTTGGGGCGGTGTAGAATTGGTTTACTTTATGCTTTTCGCAAACCTGCCAGAAGCGCGACGCATCCGGGTAGGTCGGTACACCTTCGAACATCAGCGTGGTCGCGCCGTTGGCCAGCGGGCCATAGACAATATAGCTGTGGCCAGTCACCCAGCCCACGTCAGCGGTACACCAGTAGATGTCACCATCGTGGTAGTCGAAGACATATTCATGGGTCATAGCCGCCTGAACGAGGTAGCCGCCGGTTGTGTGTACAACGCCTTTAGGCTGACCGGTCGAACCAGAAGTGTAGAGAATGAACAGCGGATCTTCGGCGCTCATCTCAACGGGCTTGCAGTAGTCGTCGGCTTCAAACGCCATCTCGTTGTAGTCGTAGTCACGACCATCGATCCAAGTGGTTTGATCGCCGGTGCGCTTTACGACAAGGCACTTCACTGTGTCTTTACAGTGCAGCAGCGCAGCATCGACGTTCGACTTCAGCGGCGTCTTGCGGCCACCGCGCGGTGCAGTGTCGGCGGTGATGACAACTTTGGCGTCACAGCCATTGACGCGAGCCGACAGGGCGTCCGAGGAGAAGCCTGCAAAAACGATAGAGTGGATCGCGCCGATACGGGCACAGGCCAGCATCGCATAGGCCGCTTCGGGGATCATCGGGAGGTAGATAATGACGCGGTCGCCTTTGCGCACGCCCAGATCTTCAAGGATGTTGGCCATGCGGCAGACGCGGCGGTGCAGGTCCGAATAGGAAATGCTCTGGGCCTGCTCTTTGGGATCATCAGGTTCAAAGATGATCGCGGTCTGGTTGCCGCGGGTCTCAAGGTGACGGTCGATGCAGTTGGCAGACACGTTCAGCGTGCCGTCTTCGAACCACTTGATGTCGATCTTGCCAGGCTCGAACGATGTGTTTTTCACCTTGGTAAAGGGCTTGATCCAGTCGACACGCTTGCCATGCTCGCCCCAGAACGCTTCGGGATCATTGATCGACGCTGCGTACATCTCATTATACTTCGCTTCGTCCGCATGGGCGCGGGCGACCATCTCAGCAGACGGTGGGTAGGTGGGGTTTACAGTGGCATCAGAAGACATTGAGGCTCCTCCCTCTAGAAATTTAGGGCCCATACGGGGCCGAACAGATGCAAAAAACGGGTTATCCAGCTTTGCAAGGATCATAGTCGAGACTGAAAATTTTGAAATAACATGCCGAAAGGAAAGGAAGTTTTTGTAAAAAGTTTTCCAGTTTTAGGGTGATTTTTGTAAACTCACGGGTTTGTGAGTGAAAATTCCCAAGAAAAGCAATCGATTATGAGTCAAACCCGAAGCCCAAGGTTTGCAACGCATTGTCAATGGTCCGGACTGTTAGCGCAGATACCCAGAACTACGGAGGTGTGACAAAGTGTTTCGGTATACAAATGTATGCACCAGAGGCTGTACGGAATCGTATTCACAGAATTGCAGATTACCGTCCGCATTCCGATGGCGTCGTGATCCTGCTTAGCAGGAAATCCATGAACACCCGGACTTTGGCGGATAGGACATTCGACTTTGGGTAGACCAGCCAGAGCGCAGAGCGATCGGCAATGTCATACTGGGGCAGCACACGTACCAGCGTTCCCGTTGCCAACTCTTGATGCACGCTCCATAAAGAATTCGCAGATATCCCGGCACCCGCGACCGTGACCAGTTTCTGCGTGAGCCCGTCATCCACGATGAGCGTTCCCTTGGATCTCCGAGGATCGAATGCGCCGGTCTGCCCCTCTGGTCCTTGCAGCGTCTTTGGGGATTGATCGCGAAAGGCCACAAGCCGGTGCTGCATCAGGTCTTCGGGCGTCGCAGGCGTGCCGTTGGCCTCAAGATAGGCGGGGGCGGCGCACAGAACGCGAGGATCTTCTGCCAGCTTGCGCCCTTTGAGACTGGTGTCCTCCATCGGCAAATTGCGAACTGCGAGGTCAAAGCTGCCTTCGATCAGGTCGAATTGCCGGTCTGAAAGACGCAGGTCCAGCGTGATGCCCGGATACTGGCACTGAAAGTCTGCGAGGATCGGCGCGATGTAGAGTTGGGCAAACGTGCTGGGCGCGGTGAAACGCAGGGTGCCTGTCACATCCGGCTGCCCCAGACCCAAGGCCGCGCGTCCTGCATCTTCCTGTGCCAGAATTTCTCGCGCAAAAGGTAGAAAGTCAGCCCCCTCCTGAGACAACGAGACTTTGCGCGTCGACCGGTGCAAAAGGTCTGCCCCAAGAGTGTGTTCCAGCTTGGCCAATCGTGCGCTCGACACGGCAGGGGCCAGTCCCAACTCACGCCCAGCGGCGCTGATGTTCAGCTTTTCGGCGGCCAAAACAAACAAACGCAGGGCATCTGTATCCATGATTATATCCAAAATTCGAATTATAATTACGAGAATACGGTATTTATATAGAAGTTGAAGTGGCTATGTCAGGGTGAAGCGAGTTAGACGGACCGCGAGTAGCGGATCCCTGAAGGTATCAGACAAAGGATTAACGCCATGACAAAAACCATTCTCATCACAGGCTCAACTGATGGGATCGGGCTGTTGACGGCCCAGCGGCTTGCGGGCGAGGGTCACAAGGTCTTGCTGCATGGGCGCAACCCTGAGCGATTAAAGGCGGCTTTGGACGGTCTCGATGGGCATGCGCAGGGGTATTTGGCCGATATGTCCGACCTGCAGGCGGTCGTGGGGCTGGCGCAGCAGGTTAAGGCAGATCATCCCGTGCTGGATGTCCTCATCAACAATGCCGGTGTCTACAAAACCCCGCACACACGAACAGAGACCGGGTTCGATACGCGCTTTGTCGTCAACAGTTTTGCGCCAGCTTTGCTGACCAACCTATTGATGCCGATCATCCCGTCAACCGGGCGCGTCGTGAACCTCTCAACTGCCGCGCAAGCGCCGGTGGATATTGCCGCCATGTCCGGTCAGGGGCAACTGGACGACTTCGCGGCCTATGCGCAATCAAAACTGGCGTTGACAATCTGGTCGCAAGAATGCGCCAAATCCCTGCCAGAGGGACCCGTGATCGTTTCGGTCAATCCAGGATCTTTGCTGGCCTCAAAGATGGTGAAAGAGGGCTTTGGTGTTGCAGGCAATGACTTGGGCATCGGGGCAGACATTCTGCGCCGCGCAGCACTGGATGACAGTTTTGCAAATATGTCCGGGCGCTATTTTGATAATGATTCCGGGGCCTTTGCAGCACCGCATCCGGCCGCCGAGGACCCAGAGCACTGCAAGGCTGTGATGACAGCTCTTGCTGAATTGGCCGTAACGCCCGACTGACCCCGGGGGATCAGACCAAAAGGGGGCAGACGCCCCCGATCCGGCGTGATACCGATATGACCAGAGCCTGTGACAATCAGCAGTTCGGAGTGTGTCATGCAGATTGATTTGAATTCTGACCTCGGCGAAAGTTTTGGCCCCTGGAACATGGGGGATGATCCGGCCATGCTGGATGTGGTCAACAGCGCCAATATCGCCTGTGGCGGCCATGCCAGTGATCCGGAAACCATGTTCACCACGCTAAAGCTCGCGGCCGAACGCGGGGTCTGTGTTGGCGCGCATCCAGGGTTCAATGACCGCGAAGGCTTTGGCCGTCGGGTCATCCCGATGAACCCGGATGAGATTGGCCGTATGGTCGCGGCACAGATAGGCGCGCTGACATCGGTTGCCCGTATGGTGCCTGTCAAAGTGCGCTATGTGAAACCGCATGGCGCGCTGGGTAACCTGTCTGCGCGTGATCCGGACGTTGCCCGCGCCATCGCCGAGACCGTGCGCCAGATTGATCCGACACTCGCCATCCTCGCGATTTCCGGCACGTGTACTGAACAGGCTGCGCGCGCCGCGGATGTGCCTGTTTTCTCAGAGATATTTGCCGATCGCGGATATCTGAGCACCGGCCAGCTTGTGCCGCGTGACCAGCCCGGCGCCATGATTCATGACGCTGCTGTGGCAGCAGACCGCTTGGTTGCCTTTCTGAAAAGTGGTGAGATGCCGGTGATTGACGGCGATCCGATCCCCCTCAAGGCGCAGTCGATCTGCGTGCATGGGGACAGCCCCGGTGCCGTGGCCATGGCGCGCGAGGTCCGAGCCCGCCTGCAGGCCGAAGGCGTAGCGCTGAAGCCATTCCTGTCGCCGACCTGATGACTGCTGCAGTTTTTAAACCCGTCGCGGATCACGCGGTCTTGGTGCAATTGGGCGACCAGATCAGCGATGATCTGACTGCGCGTGTGCAGGCGCTTGATCGTGCTATCAATGCGCAAATGCCCCAAGGCGTGCAGGAAACGATACCTGCCTTTGTCAATCTGCTGGTCGAATTTGATCCTTTGGTCACGGACCATGCCCGTATTGAAGCGGCGATCCGGCCCTTACTCAAAAACACGAGCAAGGCTGAGAGTACTGGACGTACCCATGAGGTCGAGGTCTGCTATGACGGAGATGATCTTGCACCAGACCTGATGCGCGTCGCCGAGGCCACCGGGCAGTCGGTGGAGGCAGCGATTAACATGCACCTTGCCGCTGAGTTCAGCGTCGGCATGTATGGGTTCGCTCCAGGTTATGCCTATCTTTCTGGCTTGCCCGAGAAACTGCAGGTGCCGCGCAAGCCCGCCGCCGTTCGCGACATCGCTGCCGGCAGTGTTCTGATTGCAGGACCGCAATGTCTGGTCACCACGCTCAAGATGCCCACGGGCTGGTCGATCATAGGGCGCTCTGCGACCCGTATCTTGCGCGATGATCCTGCACGGCCGTTCCCGTTCGATGTCGGAGACCGTGTGAAGTTTGTCCGTATTGACCGTTCCACGCTTGAGCGCGCACAGACCGGGGGTGAAAGATGAGCGAGGCAACCCTCAAGGTTCAGTTTGCTGGGCCATTGGTGACGGTTCAGGATGCCGGACGCCAAGGGCAGATGCGCTTTGGTGTTCCTGGGTCTGGGCCGATGGATCGTTTGTCCTTTGCCGCTGCCAACATTGCACTGGGCAATCCGGCAGACGCACCCTGCATTGAGATTTCAATGGGTGGTTTGATGCTGGAATGTATCTCGGGCAGCCTTTCGCTTGCTGTGGCTGGAGGCGATTTTTCGGTCGATCGGTCCGGCGAAAAGGATCAGGGCTGGCTGATCTTTGCGCTTGAATCAGGTGACAAACTCAGCATTCGTCCGGGGATGTCAGGCAGTTGGACCTATCTGGCGTTTTCCGGGAACCTGTCATCAAAACAATGGCTTGGACACGCTGCAACTCACGCCAGTTCCGGTTTTGGGGGCGGGCAGCTCCAGTCCGGGCAGGTTCTGGAGATCACCCAGACCCAGCGACGAGATGATCGCCATGGCCCGATTGTTCGCCCGAGCTTTGTCGAGGACACCTCGACCTTCCAAGTGGTTCTGGGACCGCAGGACGCGCATTTTTCACCTAAGACCGTAAGCGAATTTGTGTCCGCGCAATTTGCGTTGTCAGACGCCTTTGACCGAATGGGCGTGCGTTTGACTGGACCGGAACTGCCGTTGCTCGGCGCGCTTTCAATTCCCTCCGAACCCGTGGCCCGTGGATCCGTTCAAGTGTCTGGAGAGGGGATCGCGACTGTACTTTTGGCCGATCACCAGACGACAGGAGGCTACCCAAAGATAGCCACGCTGCTGTCTTATGAGGCAGACCGATTGGGACAATTGAGGGCGCGGGACGAGGTGAGATTTTCTGCGATTGCCCCGGAAGAGGGGATCCGGAAAACGCGCGCTTTTGCGACAAACTGCCAGTCATATCTGGACGCAATTGCCGTGCCAAAGGGCACCCTTGAACAACGCTTGATGCGTGAAAACCTGATCAGCGGCGTGGTCACGGACAACGACCCCTAAGCCGTCATGCCCTTCTAGTGTCAGCGGGCCTGGCTTGGCGGTGGCCCCAAAGACTCGCGCATCACCACCGAGGTGTCGAGGCAGGTTGAGCGGCCTTTCGAAGTCCCAGCGACCATTTCGGTCAACTCACGGGCTGCTTTGCGGCCCATTTCGCGATGCGGCACATGAACGGTTGTCACGGACGGTGTCACGACGTTTGCCAGTTCCATGTCGTCAAACCCGGTGATCGAGACCTCATCCGGAACCGCAATACCCAGTTTATGGGCTTCGCGTATCGCCCCTACGGCAAGAACGTCATTGCCACAAATGATCGCGGTAGGTCTTGGTGTGGATGCCATCAGATCGCGAAAGGCCAAAGCCCCTTGTTCAATGTCATATGAGGTTTCAATCACCGTCGTCTGTTCGGGGTCCAATCCGTTTTCTCTGAGAGCATCCCTAAGCCCTTTGACTCGGTCGCGAGCGCGATCATTTCCCTTTGTTACGCCCGAGATCATCGCAATGTTGCGATGGCCCATATCAATGACCTTCTCCGTGATCCCGCGCAGCGCGCCGTGGTTGTCAAAGCCGACAGATGGCAGAAGGGCATCGGGCAGATGCGACCAGGCCACAAGCGCTGGCACCTGATGCTGGTCCAGATAGTCATAGACCTCTTTCGGGCGGTCGTGTCCGATCAGAAGCAACCCGTCTGCACCACGTGCCACTAGCGCTCGGATCTGTTCTTGCTCAATCTCAGGGCTATAGACTGAACTGGACACCAACAGCGTATATCCCCTGTCACGCAATTCATCCTGAAACGCCTGTAACCCCCGCGCAAAGATGGCGTTGTCCATCGTGGGAATAATCGCCCCGATGGTAAAGGAACGCTTGGCGGCCATGACTTGCGCCGCGAAATTCGGCGTGTATCCCAGCCTGTCGACGGCTTTCAGGACGCGGATGCGGGTTTTCTCTACCACCTTGTCAGGGGCGTTCAGACATCGCGACACGGTCGCTGTGGAGACACCGGCCTCCCGTGCGACGTCGTTCAATGTTGGGGCCGTTCGGCTGTCAGACATGGTCTGTGTTTCCAAATTTTTGAGGGTTCATATCACAAAAATGAATAATAGCCAGAAATCAATGTAAGCGCTTGCATAATCAATGTAAGCGCTTACAAGAAGGTCAAATACGTTGACTCTGGGGAATCGCAAAAGGGTTGGATTTGTTATTGACCATTCCAAAGCCTTGGCAGTCCTGGCCTAGTCTTTGACCGACATCTACACATAGGAAACTCCTGCAATGACTCGTGAATATCTGAAAAAGGCTTCGTTGACCGCCAAGTCCAACGCGTCCGAGACCCATGACATTGTCAAAGGCATTCTGGATGACATCGAAGCGGGCAGAGATGCAGCAGCACTTGAATACGCGGCCAAGTTTGACAAGTACGAAGGCAACGTTCTGCTGACACCTGAAGAAGTCGAAGCCGCTTGTGCCAAGGTGCCAGAAAAGCTCAAACAGGACATTCAGTTTGCCCATAACAACGTCAAACGCTTTGCCGAGACCCAGAAAGCCACGCTCACCAATGTTGAGATCGAGGTCGTGCCGGGCGTGATTGCAGGGCAAAAGGCAATTCCGGTGGATGCCGCGGGCTGTTACGTGCCCGGCGGGCGCTACAGCCACATCGCCAGTGCCATCATGACGGTGACCACTGCCAAGGTGGCAGGATGCAAACACATCACCGCCTGCTCGCCGCCGCGCGCCGACGAGGGCGTGGCCCCGGCGATCATCTATGCGGCACACATCTGTGGCGCCGACAAGATCATGGCGATGGGGGGCGTGCAGGGCGTTGCGGCAATGACCTTTGGGCTTTTTGGTCTGCCCAAGGCAAAAATTCTGGTCGGACCTGGCAATCAGTTCGTGGCAGAAGCCAAGCGCATCCTGTTTGGCCGTGTCGGCATCGACATGATTGCGGGGCCAACCGACAGCCTTATTCTGGCCGATAAAGACGCCGATGCTCATATCGTTGCCACTGATTTGGTCAGCCAGGCTGAGCACGGCTATAACTCGCCAGTGTGGTTGGTCACGGATGACCGGGCATTGGCGGAAAAGGTGATGGCGCAGGTGCCGGACTACATCAACGATTTACCAGATGTAAACCGCGAGAACGCCACCGCTGCCTGGCGCGATTATGCCGAGGTGATCCTTTGTGCTGACCGTGAGGAAATGGCCGCCACGTCTGATGACTATGCGCCTGAGCATCTCACCGTCATGGCCGAGGATATCGATTGGTGGCTTGATCGGCTGACCTGTTATGGCTCGCTCTTCTTGGGCGAGGAAAGCACCGTGTCTTACGGCGACAAGGCCGCGGGCACCAACCACGTGCTGCCCACGTCGGGTGCGGCGAACTACACCGGCGGCCTGAGTGTCCACAAATACATGAAGATCGTGACATGGCAGCGCGGCACCCGCGAGGGGTACAAGCCCGTGGCCGAGGCGACAGCACGGATTTCGCGTCTGGAAGGCATGGAGGGGCATGCGCGCTCAGCCGATGTCCGCCTGGCGAAGTACTTCCCAGATGAAACCTTTGATTTGACTGCAAATGGCTGATCCAAAAGCCCTTTTTGATCTTACCGGCAAAACTGCATGCGTGACCGGGGCCAGCTCTGGCCTTGGGCGGCAGGCGGCACTGGATCTGGCGGCGGCTGGGGCGCAGGTCGTGGTCGTGGCGCGGCGCCAAGACGCGCTGCAATTTTTGACAGCCGAGATCGGCGATACCGCAGCTTATGTCACGGCGGATGTCGCAGCGCGCGATCAGTTGGGCAACCTGTGTGACAGGATCGCCGCGCCCTTTGGCTCGCCCGACATCCTAGTGCATGCGGCGGGCGTAAACACACGGCAGGCGGCGGATGATGTGACCCCAGAGGGCTGGGACCAAACATTGGCACTGAACCTCTCGGCGCCGTTTTTCCTTAGCCAGGCATTTGTGCCGGCTATGAAGACCAAAGGCTGGGGGCGGATCGTCACCTATGCCTCGTTGCAAAGCAGCCGCGCCTTTCCCGGCGGCATCGCTTATGGCGCTACCAAGGGTGGGATCACCCAGCTGACCCGCGCAATGGCTGAAGCGTGGTCACCATTTGGCATCACGGCAAATGCCATCGGGCCCGGATTTTTCCCGACCGAACTGACGCAAGCTGTGTTTCAGGATGACGACCGCGCGGCGCGAAATGCCGAGCAAACCTGCATCGGGCGCAACGGGCGTTTAGACGACATGACAGGGCCATTGCTGTTTCTCTGTTCCGACGCGTCGTCATTTGTCACGGGGCAGGTGTTGATGGTTGACGGAGGGTTCACGGCAAAATGAAAGCGCTCGTTTATCAAGGAGTTGAGACGCTAGACTATGTTGATGTGTCCCCGGTCATTTCAAAAGAAGATGAACACCTGATCCGGGTGGAAGCTGTCGGCATTTGTGGCTCGGACATGCATGCCTATTTGGGCCATGATGCGCGTCGACCGGCGCCACTGATTCTGGGGCACGAAGCGTCAGGCACTGTTGAGTGCGGGCCACAGACCGGACGCCGCGTGACAATCAATCCGCTGGTCACCTGTGGCACCTGTGCTGCCTGTACGTCTGGGCGCGAAAACCTCTGTCCCACGCGTCAGATCATATCCATGCCACCACGTGAAGGCGCGTTTGCGCAGTTTGTCAGCATGCCGGACAGCAATCTGGTGACGGTGCCCGAGGATATCCCCTTTGCAAAAGCTTCGCTGGCTGAACCCCTTGCGGTTAGCTGGCACGCGGTGCGTCTGGGGCTTGAGGCGCTGCATCCGGACGGTGATCGCCGGGCCATTGTGTTGGGAGGCGGGGCCATTGGGCTTGCTGCGGCACTGGCACTCAATGCGATGGGCGTTGAGGATGTTGCCATTGTCGAACCCAATGATGTGCGCCGTGCCTTTCTGGCCGAGCGTTGTGGGCAGAAGGTGACTAAGACGCTGAATTCCACGGCCACTTTGGTTGTCGATGCGGTTGGATATGCCGCCACCCGGGCCACAGCCTCTGAAGCGGTCGAACCTGGCGGCGTCGTGGTTCACGTCGGGTTGGGCGAGGATGCCGGGGGATTGGACATCCGGCGCATGACTCTCCAAGAGATCACTTTTATTGGCACTTACACTTATACTGCGCAGGACTTCCGCGATACGGCGCAGGCGATCTTTGATGGCAGGCTCGGTCCGCTGGACTGGATTGAAGAGCGGCCGCTCTCAGACGGGGCTCAGGCGTTCCGTGATCTTCGCTATGGCAGCGTTGCCGCGCCAAAAATCGTGTTGGGCCCTTGGGCCTGATGGAAACCAAATAGAAGGAATACCAACATGTATGATAAAATTTTGGTCCCAATGGCGCTGGATCACGATCTTTCGGAATCCACGCTCGCCGTCGCCAAGGCGCTCTGCAAACCGGGCGGCGAGATCGTTGCATTGCACGTTTATGAAGCACCTGAAGGAACCGTCAAAAGCTATCTCGACGAAGAAATAGTGCAGGCGGCATTTGATCGGGCCAAAGCGTTGCTCGCGGAAAAAACCAACGGGATCGAGGGCCTGAAAGCCGAGATCATCACCGGCCATACCTATCGTACGATTATTGACTATTCAGCTGAAAATGGCGTCGGTTGCATTGTCATGGGATCCCATAAACCAGGTTTGAGCGACTATCTCTTGGGGACTACGGCGGCGCGCGTGGTGCGCCATGCCCCCTGTGCGGTTCACGTCTATCGAAGCTCCTGAAACAATTCTCTTTAGAAACAAAAGGCCAACGACAATGAATATCGACAAAAAGATCGCAGATGATCTGGTCGCCAACGATGTCTCGTTCGTCACAACCGTACCCTGCAAACAGCTGGCCGGTGTGATTGAAGAGATCGAACAGCGCGACGACATGTTCCACATTCCGTCTAACAAGGAAGACGAAGGTATGGGCCTTTGTGCTGGTGCGTGGATGGGCGGCAAGCGCCCAGCCATCATCATGCAGAACACCGCGATTGGCGTGACGATCAATACGCTGGCAACGCTGATTCAGTACTACCGCATGCCGTTGCCGATGATCATCTCATATCGCGGCGAGTTGCGCGAACCGGTGGCTTGTCAGGTTGAAATGGCCGTGCATACCAAGGCGTTGTTGGCACAGCTCAACATCCCGACCTACCATTTCCACTGGCAAAAGGATGTCGAGGAATTCGACAACATCCTGAAGTACACCTTCATGTGCAACAAACCCGTGGCCATCCTGACGGATGCCAACTTTTGGGGAGGCTATGGCGACCAATGATCCGTTCTGAAATTCTAAAAGAAATCGCGCCCATTATCCGGGATCACCTTGTGGTCTGTAACATCGGCCTGCCCAGCCAAGAGCTGCATATGATCGACGACCAACCCACCAACTTTTACATGTTGGGGACTATGGGTCTGTCTTCATCCATTGGCTTTGGCCTTGCGCTGGCACAATCCAAGCCTGTCATTTCTATCGACGGCGATGGGTCTGTCCTGACAAACCTTGGCACTCTGCCAACCATCGCCAACAACGCGACGGGAAACTACACGCTGTTGATCATCGACAATGGCTCATATGGGTCAACCGGGGATCAGCCGACTTATGCGGGCAAGAAAACCTCGCTGGCAGCGGTCGCCAAGGCCTGCGGGTGTGACAACGTGATCGAAGTGCAGGACAAAGACCTTGGTCCGGTTCTGCAATCCGCGATCGACAGCGACGAGATGACCATCATCGTGTGCAAATGTGACAGTGGCAACATCAAGCTGCCGGTGATCACGATGGATCCAGTGGTGATCCGTGATCGGTTCATGAAAGCCGTCGCAAGTTAATGAGCGCCAGCGCCATCCATTCTGCCGAGGATGCCCGTCGCCTTGCTCGGCGGCGGCTTCCGTGGATGGTGTTTGATTATATCGACGGCGCGGCAGGGCAGGAAACCGGCGCCGCGCGCAATCGTCAGGCGTTGGACACGGTCACGTTGCGTCCGCGCATTTTGCGTGACGTCAGCCAGCGGTCACTGGCGGTTGACCTCTTTGGTGCCCCGGCAGAACGCCCCTTTGGTATTGCGCCGATGGGGATGTGCAATCTCGCAGCACCCGGTGCCGACTTGATGCTTGCGCGTCTGGCCGCGCGCTACAACGTGCCTCATGGGGTTTCGACCGTGGCCTCAACTCCACTGGAAGAGATCATCGAAGAAGCGCAAGGTCACGCGTGGTTCCAGCTCTATTTCAGCGGCGATGGCACTGGCACGTTCAAGTTGGTCGACCGGGCCAAGGTGGCGGGTTATCAAACGCTGGTGTTGACCGTAGACGTGCCCGAGGTCGGGCGGCGTCCGCGCGAATTGCGCCACGGCTTCAAAATGCCGTTTCGCATTGGGCCCCGGCAGCTTGTTGACTTTGCCCTGCATCCGCGCTGGTCGCTTTCCAACCTTGTACATGGCAAGCCGCAGATGGCGAATTTTCTTGAGCCTGGATACGAGTTCGACCGCACCGAAAGCCGCGCGCGGGCCACTTGGGACACCCTTGCGCGATTGCGCGACGCGTGGCCCGGCAAGCTTGTGGTCAAAGGTGTGCTGGATGTTGAGGACGCCAAGGACCTGGTCGCGGCCGGGGTCGATGCGATCCAGGTTTCAAGCCACGGCGCGCGCCAGCTTGAGGCGACACCGGCACCCATTGAGGCCTTGGCAGCGCTCCGTGCTGAACTGGGCGACTCCTTTCCCTTGTTTTATGACAGTGGCATTCGCTCAGGCGAAGATATCCTCAAGGCGATCACCCTTGGCTCGGATTTCACCTTTGTGGGCCGTATCCTGCAATTTGCCATCGCAGCAGCGGGTGAACGCGGTCTGAACGCTCTGTGGGAAACCCTTAGCGACGAGTTGAGCATCGCAATGGCCCAGACAGGGCGGACGTCATTGCGTCGTCACGAGAACCTGACCTCTGCCTTGCAGCTTTGAAAATTTGTGTTAGGTCCCAGCTTGTGCCATCCAGATATGGTTTTTGAACAGCCGTTGTGTGTCTGAAACACCCAGCGACGTTGCGATGAGTTGAACATGGGCGATCAGAAAACCCCACAATCCCTGCGCCAAAGCGCAAGACTGTCTGTCGCCCCGATGATGGACTGGACGGATCGTCATTGCCGTTATCTGCACCGGCTGATGTCGCGCGAGACTTTACTTTACACCGAAATGGTCACTGCACCGGCCTTGGTTCGGGGTGGGGCTGTGCATCTGTTAGAGTTTAATCCCGAAGAACATCCGGTTGCTTTGCAGCTTGGTGGCTCGGATCCGGTCGAACTGGCCAAGGCGACCCAAATTGGCGCGGCGCTTGGCTATGATGAGATCAATCTTAACGTTGGTTGTCCCTCGGATCGTGTGCAATCGGGAACTTTCGGCGCCGTTCTGATGAAAACGCCCGATTTGGTGGCCGAATGTGTCGCAGCCATGATCGGCGCCAGTTCGGTTGAGGTCACAGTCAAGTGCCGTATCGGGGTTGATGATCAGGACGCGCATGAGGTTTTGCCCGCGTTTCTTGAGACCGTCCGCGCCGCCGGGGTCAGCCGGTTCACTATCCATGCGCGCAAGGCGTGGTTGCAGGGGTTGAGCCCCAAGGAAAACCGCGAGATCCCGCCGCTGGACTACCCGCTGGTCCTGGCGATGAAATCCGCCTTTCCGGACCTGCACCTTTCGATCAACGGCGGCATCGCCTCGCTGGATACCGCGCAAGAGTTCCTTGATGCGGGGCTGGATGGCGTGATGATTGGGCGCGCGGCCTATCACGCGCCCGCTGACATTCTGTTGAACGCGGATGCGCAGATTTACGGAACTGGACATTTCACTACGGCTGAACAATCTGTGCTGGACATGCTGCCCTATATTGAGCGCCACCTTGCCAGCGGGGGACGTCTGCACCAGATTACCCGCCACATGCTGGGGCTGTTTGCCGGACGTCCCGGTGCACGGATGTGGCGCCGGACTTTGTCCGAAGGCGCCTCGCGTCCCGGTGCAGGGCCAAAACTGGTGCTCGAAGCGTTGGCTCATGTGCAGACCGCAATAGAACACGGTGCGGCGTAATCCGCGCGCCAAGAGGGAAGGGGCATCATGCCTGAAATGAGTATTTTGCTGCCGCTGACGGCCATGTTGATGGTCATCGGGGCCTTTGCCGGCGTGCTGGCCGGATTGTTGGGAGTTGGCGGCGGAATTATCCTCGTACCTGCCTTTTTCTATGCTTTTCAGGTGCTTGGGTACGGTGGTGAGCAATTGATGCAGGTGTGTCTTGCGACATCATTAGCAACGATCATTGTGACCTCGGTCCGCTCTGTGCTCAGTCACAACAAGAAGGGCGCCGTTGACTGGTCGATCCTGCGCACCTGGGCACCGGGCATTGCGGTTGGCGCGATTTTGGGCGTGCTGGTCGCGGCCTCGCTGCGATCCATAACTTTGCAGGCGATCTTTGGCTGTCTCGGGATTGTAATCGGCCTCTATCTGGGGTTCGGAAAAGAACACTGGCGTCTTGGACCAGAGATGCCCAAGGGCCTCAAGCGTGCAGTGCTGAGCCCGATTGTAGGCTTCATGTCGGTTCTTATGGGCATTGGCGGTGGCAGCTTTGGCGTGCCGCTGATGGCGCTGCACAATGTTGCCATCCACCGTGCCGTGGCCACCGCAGCCGGGTTTGGTGTGCTGATCGCAGTGCCCTCGGTGGCAGGCTTTCTTTTGCTCGATGTTTCAGAGGATTCGCGCCCACCTTTCACGTTGGGTGCCGTGAACATTCCAGCCTTTCTATTGATCATCGCAATGACGCTTCTGACTGCGCCCATTGGGGTTAAAATTGCTCATGCGATGGACCCAAAACCATTGCGGCGCGTGTTTGCGGTATTCCTGACCTTGGTGGCGCTCAACATGCTGCGCAAAGCTTTTGGATGGTAAGCCTTGGGGCAAAAGGCTGGGTATCCCTGCCGTTTGATCCTGAGCTAAAGCGATGGGCCGAAAGGGCCAACCACTATGCCGAGTCAGCCATGTCCGATCCGGCGCTGGCGCAGTGGTGGGTTTGCGAGAACACGTGGTTCGTTGGCGTCGATGCGCTGAACAATGACTCGGTGGGAACCTTGCCTGACGGCACCGCATTACCCAAAGCTCTGGCCCGTGACTTGAGCAACAGCTTCGGCGTTTATCCCTTTCACAAGGCACAAGTTTCCGTCGCGACTCCGGGTTATCCAAAGCCGCGTGTAGGCGAGAGTGAGGCGGGGTTTCGCTATCGTTTGAACCGAGCTGCGGCGCATGTGGATGGGGTTAAGCCCGAAGGTCCTGAGCGGCGTCGCATGATCAAAGAGCCGCATGCCTATGTCCTTGGGTTGCCACTGAATGACGCCCCGCCCGAGGCCGCGCCTTTAGTGGTGTGGCAAGGAAGCCATGAGATCATGCGCCGCGCAATTAATGATGCGCTAAGCCCTCATCCCACCGAGACTTGGGGCGACGTGGACATCACCGACATCTATCAAGCCGCACGGCGAGAAGTGTTTGAAACCTGCCCCCGTGTCCCAATCCATGCCCGTCCGGGAGAGGGGTATCTCATGCACCGGTTGTCCTTGCATGGCGTGGCGCCGTGGCAAGGGCCTGATCACGGGGATCGCAGGATCGCCTATTTCCGCCCGGCGATGACATCAGCGCAAGACTGGATCGAGCAGTCCTAGCGGGCCATGCGCGATGCACGGCCGCCGCGGCGTTTGCGCAGACGTGGGGCGCGAGCGGGCAGTTCATCCAGAATTGCGCTGCGCTCGTCATTGTCCATCTTTGACCAGCGTGTGATCTCGTCAATGCTGCGCAGGCAGCCTGTGCAGATACGTTCTTCGGGATGAACCACACAAATCTGGATGCACGGGCTCTCGACCTCTTGTCGTTGCCAGACGCTGTCTTTTTCTGCCTTGCTGCTCATGATGCGGCCCTTAGATGTCCCAAGCGATCCAATGCTCCCTGCAGGATATAGGACGCGGCAACGTGATCGATTACCTCTGAGCGACGCTTGCGAGTCGTATCCGCCTCCAAAAGCGCCTTTTCGGCAGCAACGGTGGACAATCTTTCGTCCCAAAAGCCAATCGGAATCGCCGTGAGCTGGGCCAGATTGCGGGCAAAGGCGCGGGTCGATTGCGCGCGTGGACCTTCCGAGCCGTCCATATTGCGCGGCAATCCAAGGATGATGCCGCCAATGCTGCGCTTGTCGATGACAACCAGCAAACGCGCGGCATCGACGCCGAATTTCTTGCGTTTTACGGTTTCTAGCGGCGTCGCCACAGACTGAAAGCTGTCAGAGACCGCAACCCCGATGGTTTTGGTGCCGAGATCAAGCCCCATCAAAGCCTGCGTGCGGGGCAAAGCCGCGGCAAGATCTTCGATAGCCTCGAATATGTGGATCATTGGATCACGCCAGCGCTCTGTGCGCCGGCACGCACAGTGGCGATGGCATCGTCGTTGCCCGCAAAGACCTGTTGGGCCTCGGCCCAGATCGCGGCGGCACGTTCCCCTTCGCCCAGAACTCCGTAGGCCCCGATCAGACGGGCCCATTCCTCGGGGCTGCCACCTTCGGTCGCCAGACGCTCGCTCAGGGTTTCAACCATGCCGCGGATCATTTCCTGCCGGTCTTCAGCACTCATCTCTCCGGCGGCCTGCATGTCCTCGGCGCTGGGGCCAGACAGGGCAGGGGCTTCAACCGCGGGCATTTCAAACTTGACGCCTGCTTCCCATGCCAGCTGTTCGATGTTGGCACGGATCGGACCAAGCCACGGGGCGTCATGCGGGCCTTCGCGCAAAAGTTGTTCCCACAGGCCAAAGGCCAGATCCTGACGGTCGTTCTGGATCAGCATCAGGCCCCAGTAATAGCGTGCAATCGGATGGCCGGGTTGGCGTTCCATGGCGCTGCGCAACGAAGCTTCGGCCTCGGGCGAGACATAGCCTTGCGCGGCAGAGATCATCAGCTCTGCATGGCTGACATAGTCGTTGGGCGAGGCGTCGTCGCCCTTGAGGCGTAGGACTTCGCCCTGCGCAATGTAGGCCGCTTTGTCATTGCCAAGGTTGGCCTCATTGCGGGCCAACAGTTGATGCCCCTGCAAATCGTCAGGGCGGTCGGCAACGGTTTGGCGCAGCTTTTCGATCAAGTCGGCGTAATCACCTTCGGGAACATTTGGCGTCACCGGGGGCAGGTCAGCCTCATAGTCTGCCTGGCTGGCGCGGTTGGCATGTTTTTCCTTGGCAGCATCAATGCGGGCTTCCAGCGGGAAATCCGCGTAACCCGGCGCCCCGATATTCCAATACAGACCCAAGCCACCACCGATCAGAACCAGCGCCATAAGTGCCGCCATGATCAGCCCAACAGTGCGAGGTTGTCCGCCCGTGTCGCCGCCCTCTTTCAGCTGCGCATCCGCCGCAAGGATACGGCGCGAGACTTCGGCGCGCACTCGATCTGCATCTTCCTCGGCAATCACGCCACGGGCCAGATCGCGGTCCACTTCCTTCAACTGGTCGCGATAGACACGCAGGTCATAAGCCGCAGGCGGCTCTTCCCCGGCGCGACCACGCATCAGGGCCAGAATCAAGAGGCCGGTGATGGCCAAGGCGATCAGGCTGACAACGATCCAGAATAACATGACGGCTCCTGCTAGGTTTGCCCTCCATTTATATACTGTGGGGTCATTGCAAAAGGGCAAAACACCGTGAGCGACGTACATGTCGCAACCGGACTGCAAAGAGGCGGTTTAAACCGGGTAGAGCTTTGTGCAAAAGTTAAACCCAATTCAGACCCTTTCCGCATCAGGAATCATGGACCATGAGACGTTATTCAGCTTTTGCCATCGCCCGCGAAGCCGCCCGCTATCATACAGGGTGGGAACGTGCGTGGCGTTCGCCGCAACCGAAAAAGAAATATGACGTGATTATCGTCGGTGCAGGGGGCCATGGCCTCGCCACCGCGTTTTATCTGGGCAAGAACTTTGGCATTACCAATGTGGCGATCATCGAAAAGGGTTGGCTGGGGGGCGGCAATACAGGCCGCAACACCACGATTATCCGGTCGAACTATCTGCAGGACCCCTCGGCGGCGATCTATG
Organism: uncultured Shimia sp.; assembly: GCF_947498095.1. Taxonomy (GTDB): domain Bacteria; phylum Pseudomonadota; class Alphaproteobacteria; order Rhodobacterales; family Rhodobacteraceae; genus Shimia. Next base: position 31,797 of record NZ_CANMJE010000006.1, read on the forward strand.
AAAAGGCCCGCTCGCTTTATGAGACCATGTCTCAGGACCTGAACTATAACGTCATGTTCAGCCCGCGCGGCGTCATCATGCTGGCACAGACCCAGTCCGAAATTCGCGGCTACGAACGCACGGCACACGCCAATGCCCTGCAAGGCGTGACGACTGAATTCATTGGCCCCGAGCGCGTCAAAGAGCTGGTGCCGATCATCAACATCGATGGGCCGCGCTATCCGGTTCTGGGCGGTCTCTGGCAGGCACGTGGTGGCACCGGTCGCCACGACGCGGTGGCCTGGGGCTATGCGCGGGCCTGTTCCGATATGGGCATGGACATCATCCAGAAATGCGAAGTCACCGGCGTGCGCCAAGAGGGCGGCAAGGTCACTGGCGTCGACACCACCAAGGGACCGATTGATTGCGACAAGCTGGGTCTTGTGGTTGCCGGCAACTCGGGCGATCTGGCGAATATGGCGGGCTTCCGTCTGCCGATGGAGTCGGTCGCCTTGCAAGCGCTGGTCTCAGAGCCGATCAAACCCTGCATGGATGTCGTGGTGATGGCCAACACCGTGCACGGCTACATGTCGCAATCGGACAAGGGCGAGATGGTCATCGGCGGCGGCACCGATGGGTTCAACAACTACACCCAGCGCGGATCGTTCCACCACATTGAGGAAACCGTGCGCGCGCTCTGCGAAACCTTCCCCATCGTGTCGCGCCTGAAAATGCTGCGCCAATGGGGCGGCATCGTGGACGTAACCGGAGACCGCTCGCCCGTCATCGGCAAAACACCTTTGGGCAACTGCTTTATCAACGCAGGCTGGGGCACCGGCGGCTTCAAAGCCATCCCCGGCGGCGGCTGGGCCACGGCCGAGCTGATCGCCAAGGGCGAGCCGGGACCGCTGAGTGCGGAATTTGGTATGGACCGTTTCATCGAAGGCCGCTTCATTGATGAGAGCGTGGCTGCGGGGGTGGCTCACTGATGCAAGCTAAGTCCCTATCGATCTGCGCGAAACGCGTCGCGCGCACGCTCAATATCTCTGTCAGTCTCTTTGTGGAACTCTCCGCCCCGTTCGTCGTGAATGCGCAGCCCCTTGCGCTTTTCGTAGATCGCCAGAACGGCGCCAGCGGCCACAAGCGCACCAACTATGTAAATCAACCAATCCATGTATCTGACCTATGTCGGCATGGTTTTGTCTTCAAGGGAGCGACCTCATGCTAACCCTTCAATGCCCCTATTGTGGCGTCGACGCCGAGGAAACCGAACTGCACGCCGAAGGCGAGGCGCATCTGAAGCGTTTTGGCCCCGGCTCGTCGGACGACGAGTTCGAGACCTATCTGTTCATGCGCGAAAACCCCAAGGGCGTGCATTTTGAGCGCTGGCGGCACAGCAACGGCTGCGGCAAGTTTTTTCACGCCGCCCGTTCGACGACCACACTTGAGGTTTTTGGCACCTATAGCGCGCAGACCTATGAGCCGCCGCAAGACATCAAAGACAAGATTTCGGCCAAATACCCCGGCTGGTCCTGGAGGGACTTCTCATGAGCACACGTCTCGCCAACGGTGGCCGTTTGCTGAACAAAGGCAAGCAGCTGCATTTCACTTTTAACGGCAAGCAGATGACCGGGTTTGAGGGCGACACGCTGGCCTCGGCATTGCTGGCCAATGACCAGATGATGATGGGCCGGTCGTTCAAGTATCACCGTCCGCGCGGCGTCGTCGCTTCGGGCGCCGAAGAACCGAACGCGCTGGTCAATCTCGGTACGGGCGGCAAGTTCGAACCGAACCAGCGCGCCACCACGACCGAATTGTTTGACGGTCTGACCTCAACCTCGCAAAACCATTGGCCGAGCCTCGAATTCGATGTGGGCGCGATCAACAACTACATGACGCGGTTCTTCCCGGCAGGGTTCTACTACAAGACCTTCATGTTCCCGGCATTCGCATGGAAACACGTCTTTGAACCCATCGTGCGCCAGTCTGCTGGACTGGGCCAAGTGCCCAAAGACCGCGACGCGGACACCTATGAACATTTCTATGCCTATGTGGACGTGGTGATCGTGGGCGGCGGGATCGCGGGCCTTCAGGCTGCGCGTGCAGCAGGCGCTTCGGGCGCCAAGGTTCTCTTGATGGAGCAAACCCCGCATTGGGGTGGCCGCGCGCCGGTTGATGGTGGTGAGGTCAACGGCAAGCCCGTGGCCGATCATATCGCTGACCTGGTGGCGGAACTCGAAGCGATGGACAATGTCACCATGCGCACGCGCATGATGGGGGCAGGGGTCTATGACCACGGCTATGTGCTGGGTTACGAGCGCGTGAATGACCACACGCCAATGAACGCAGGCCCGCGTCACCGCTTGTGGCGCATCCGCACCAAACAGATCGTCACCGCAACTGGTGCGATTGAACGCCCCTTGTCCTTTGCGGGCAATGACATTCCCGGCGTCATGCTGGCCTCGGCCGTGCGTGACTACGTGGTGGACTATGGTGTGTCTTCTGGCGACCGAACGGTGGTTGTGACCAACAACGACGACGCCTATCGCACGGCTATTGCTCTGAAAAACGCCGGGCTTGAAGTGCCAGTTATCCTCGACGCCCGCGCGATGGGTGGCGGGGCGCTGGTCGATGAAGCGCGCGCTATGGGCATCCGTGTTGAGAACGGCAAAGGCATCGCCAAGGTCAAAGGCGGCAAGCGCGTGACCGGCGTCGCGATCTGCATGCAGGCCGGCGAAGGCGCTGCGGTCGAAGAGATTGCCTGTGACGCGGTCGCCATGTCCGGCGGTTGGTCGCCGGTGGTGCACCTGTGGTCCCATTGCGGTGGTAAACTGATCTGGGACGAAGATCAGGCCCATTTCCGCCCAGACGCAGGCCGCGCACCGACCAATCAGGATGGCGTTGGTTTCGTGATCCCCGCCGGATCGGCCAATGGTCCATTGGATCTGGCTGCGGTAGCCGCGGACGCACATGAGGCAGGTAAGGCAGCCGCCAAAGCGGCCGGCCTGAAAGCCACGCGCAAGGCGGCTCCAAAAGCAGGGGAGGAGCCTGAACAAGCGATGGAGCCGGTCTGGATGATGCCGCAAGGCGCAGGCCCCGAATTGCGGATCAAATCCTGGCTCGACTATCAGAACGACGTCAAAGTGTCTGACGTGCGCCTTGCCGCCCAAGAGGGTTATGAGTCGGTCGAACACACCAAGCGCTACACCACGTTGGGCATGGCGACCGATCAGGGGAAACTCAGCAATATCAACGGCCTTGCAACACTTGCCGGTCAATTGAACGCACCGATCCCGGCTGTCGGCACCACCACGTTCCGCCCGCCATATACGCCGATTTCGATGGGCTCGATTGCAGGCGAAGCGCGTGACGAGGTATTTCAGCCTCTGCGCCGTACGCCGATCCATCAATACCACGAAGACCAAAAGGCCTTCTTTGAGCCGGTTGGCCAGTGGCGTCGTCCTTACTGCTTCCCCAAAGCCGGAGAAAGCCACGCGGATGCAGTGAAGCGCGAGATCAACCAGACTCGTGCCAGCGTCGGCCTCTTGGATGCGTCGACGTTGGGCAAGATCATCGTCAAAGGCACCGATGCGGGCAAGTTTGTCGACATGCTTTACACCAACATGATGTCCAACCTGAAACCCGGCAAATGCCGCTACGGCCTGATGTGTTCCGAGAATGGGTTCCTTAGCGACGACGGCGTGGTTGCGCGCATCGATGAAGAGACCTTCCTCTGCCACACCACGACCGGCGGCGCCGAGCGTATCCACGGCTGGATGGAAGACTGGCTGCAATGCGAATGGTGGGACTGGAAGGTCTTCACCGCCAATGTGACCGAGCAATTCGCGCAGATCGCCGTTGTCGGCCCGAACGCCCGCAAAGTGATCGAAAAGCTTGGCGGTGACATGGATGTCTCGAAAGAGGGTCTGGCCTTTATGGAGTGGAAAGACGGCAAGATTGGCGATTTCGACGCCCGCGCTTATCGCATCTCTTTCTCGGGTGAGCTGTCTTATGAAATCGCTGTGCCAGCGTCGCAAGGCCGCGCCTTTTGGGATGCTTTGATGGAGGCCGGTGCCGAATTCAACATCATGCCTTACGGCACCGAAGCCCTGCACGTGATGCGCGCCGAAAAAGGGTTCATCATGATCGGGGATGAGACCGACGGGACGATCATTCCGCAGGATCTGGGCCTCAACTGGGCGATTTCCAAGAAGAAAGAGGATTTTCTTGGCAAACGCGCCCAGCTTCGCGATCACATGACCGATCCGAACCGTTGGAAACTGGTGGGCCTCAAAACTGTCGATGGCTCGGTGATCCCGGATGGCTCATATGCGATAGCTGACGGCGACAACGCCAATGGTCAGCGCAATACTCAAGGGCGGGTTACCTCGACCTATTATTCACCAACGCTCGACTGCGGCATCGCAATGGGCTTGGTGCATAACGGGCCAGACCGCATGGGAGAGGTGATCGAGTTCAACAAGGTCGACGGCTCAACTGTCAAAGCCGAGATTTGTGATCCGGTTTTCTATGACGAGGACGGGGAGAAGCAAAATGTCTAATGCTGTCAGCGCTCTGGAAAAGACCAGCTTTGAAGGCTTTGCCAAGGTCTCGGAAACAGGCTTGCGGGGGATGATCACCCTGCGTGGCGATCTGTCCTCAAAGCCCGTGAAAGATGCGGTCATTGCGTCAACAGGTGCCGAAGTGCCCGATGTTCGCCGCATGTCACGAGGCTCAATAGGTGATGTCGCGTGGATGTCCCCGGACGAATTGCTGATTGTCTGTGACTACCGGGCGGCCAACGAGGTCGTGACGACTTTGCTGGCAGCTTTGGATGGTGCCCATGCCCTTGCGGTCAACGTCTCTGACGCCCGCGCCGTGTTCCGCATTGAAGGGGACGGCGCCCGCGAGGTGCTGGCCAAAGTTGCACCTGTCGATCTCTCAACAGAGGGGTTCCAACCTGATGACTTCCGCCGCACCCGTATTGCTCAAGTGGCGGCGGCTTTCTGGATGAACAGCGATGACAGCTTCGAAGTGGTTTGTTTCCGCTCGGTCGCGCAATACGTCTTTGACGTGCTGAAAGTCTCGGCCCAAGAGGGTGGAGAGGTCGGGTTTCTCTGACTTCTGCAACAACTTGATGCGAAAAAGCGCCACTCCCAGCCGGAGTGGCGCTTTTGTAATTGCGAAAACGGCGGACGCCTGCTTCTGTCCAGTTGACGATAAGTGGAGTCGTTGTGGTGCCCCTGAACCCTAAGAGTCTTTTAAAATCTCTGTTGTCATACACCTTTGTGGCTCCGTGCCTTGCAGTGCCCTCTGCAGCTCAGGCTGAAATCATCTATTGTGCCGTGACAAACCACGGCCCGTATTTTGCGATTGCTGACAAGATAATCTTTGATGTGGACGCCGAACAGGAACGTGTTTTGGTCGCCGATGGTGTCCTGGCGCACTACGGGCAAGTGCCCGCCGCGGGCACTCTGAGCCGATACAATTCCAAACAAATCATCGCCTCATGGACGTTGCGGGCAGTATCCGCCACAGACTATCACGACGGTTTGTCTTATGACCTCAAGTACAAGGCACGCTTGAATAGAAAAACAATGCGTATGTCCATTTCGGCCTGGGTTGATCCGATTAATACGATCCAGGGGACAGGTGTCTGTGAGGTGGCGGACGCAGAACGTCTGGGCACGTCGAATCCGTCGGACAAGGTAATTAACCGCGACGCACCGAAGCGTGGCGTTTGTGGAGGGGCTGTGAATCCCAGTGATCTCTCAGACTGCGAGTGAGATTGCGGCAAAGCTTTCTTGTTGCGTTACCTGCGACGTTCGAAGAGTTGATTTTCTTCACCATGCTGCTCAGATATGACTATAGACACCAATTCAAGTTTTGCTCGCACAGAGAGAGGCCCACATGAAATCAACCATCGCCACTTTGGCGCTGATGGCACTGTTCCCCGCCTCGGGCGCATTGGCCAACAATTGGGTCTGTACCTTTCCCAACCAACAACTGGATGGCTGGCTGCGGGGGCAGGTTTTCGTTACCACGTCTGGCGAAGAGGCAACGGTCTTTGACTCGTTGATCAATCAAGAACATGGCGAGGCGATTGCCGCCAGAATTCCCACGAACAATGAAGCTCGGATGACCCTTAAGTGGGACCTAAAGCGAGTTGAGCTGCGCCACAGCTATGCACCCCGCATCCGGTATACGATGACCGTTGTGAAAGACACGGGACGCGCGACATTCACGGGCAGCGCACCGGAGTTGCAGGATTACCGAAATTCCAGCCGCGCTGGCGGAAACTTCAACGCCCGCGGCAGTTGTAAGCGGAAATAACGACTTTTGGCGGGATACTGAGGAAATTTCTCAGGTTTGCCCTTGACCTTGCATCCCCGCTTGCCACATCTCAGACTAAGACAACCGCTCGAACACAAACAAAGGAGCCCGACAATGGCTTTTGCACTTCCCGATCTTCCCTATGCTCACGACGCGCTGGCCGACAAAGGCATGAGCGCCGAGACGCTGGAATTCCACCACGACCTGCACCACAACGCCTATGTCACCAATGGCAACGCGGCCATTGCGGGCACCGAGTGGGAAGGCAAGTCGCTGGAAGAGATCATCACCGGCACCTACGACGCGAGCGCCGTGGCGCAAAATGGTATCTTCAACAACATTTCGCAGCTTTGGAACCACAACCAGTTCTGGGAAATGATGGGTCCGAACGGCAATGCCATGCCGGGCGAGCTGGAAAAGGCTCTGGTCGAGAACTTTGGCTCGGTTGACGAGTTCAAATCGCAGTTCTCCGCCGCAGGCGCTGGGCAATTCGGCTCGGGTTGGTGCTGGCTGGTCAAAAACGCCGACGGCTCACTGGCAGTTACCAAAACCGAAAACGGTGTGAACCCCTTGTGCTTCAACCAAACCGCTCTGTTGGGCTGTGATGTGTGGGAACACTCCTATTACATCGACTTCCGCAACAAACGCCCCGTGTATCTCACGAACTTCCTCGACAACCTCGTGAACTGGGAAAACGTCGCCAGCCGGATGTAATCCGTAGCAGCCAGATTTGCATGGATGCCGGGCCCTAACAGGTCCGGCATTTGCGATTTAAGTGGGGGATCGGGATGAACAAACGACGCAAACTGTTACTTAGGATTTATGCGACCCTCATCTGGGCCTTGGCATTGGGCCTTACATTGGCGCTGCTGATCTGGCTCACGACCTAGAGAAGACCCAGACGCGGCTTTTCAATTGCCAGCTTTGCAAAAGCGGGCCACTCTCTTGCCAAGGAGGAGCCCCAATGACTGAGCCGCTTGTCACCGAAACCAATACCCAAGGCGTTCTGACCCTGACACTGGGTGCGGGTAAGGCCCATGCGCTGTCCAGCGCCATGCTGGAGGCGCTGAATGGCGCGCTGAAGCGGGCTGCAGAGGACGAGGCCGTCAAAGTCATCGTGATCCACGGACCCGGCCACATCTTTTGTGCGGGCCACGACCTCAAGGAAATCGCGCGCCACAGACAGGATACCGATTTGGGCGAAGCTTACCTCCGGCAATTGTTCGATGACTGCGCCGAGGTCATGCAGCGTCTGACCACTGGTCCGAAGCCGACCATTGCGATGGTAGATGGCATTGCTACGGCTGCTGGTGCGCAGATCGTGGCCGCCTGTGATCTGGCCTTTGCCTCGGAACGCGCGACGTTCAGCCTGCCGGGGGTTAACAATGGTGGGTTCTGTTCCACGCCTCTAGTTGCTGTCGGGCGCGCCATGTCGCGCAAACACGCGATGGAAATGGCCCTGTCAGGGGATGCATATGATGCGGATTGGGCGCTGTCGGTTGGCCTGATCAACCGCATCGTGCCCTCCAACAGCCTTGTTGATGAAGTCATGGGGTTTGCAACGGCGCTCGCCACGCGCCACGCCCCGGCAATCGCCACCGGTAAGGCAAATTATTATGCGCAAATCGAACAGCCTTTGGCACAGGCTTACGAGACGGCCGGAGATACGATGCTGGGACATTTCATGGACCCATTGCGCATTGCCCATGAACGTGACACCTGGGCTGACACATAGCCTACGCGAATTGGACCCAAGTAAATGAGTGACGCCGGCAAAGGCATTCTGGCGATGGTAATCGCCTGCACCATCTGGGGCTTGGGGCCGCTCTATTGGGTGCGGTTATCGCATATTCCGGCAATCGATGTGATCGCGCATCGCACCTTTTGGTCTGCCGTGACGTTTCTCGTTTTGTTGCTTTTGCAAGGACGATTGGGCGCGTTGCGTGCCGCGTTATCTTCACGTCGTAACTTGTTGATAATAATGACCGCCGCCCTGATGATTTCGCTCAATTGGCTCATCTTTATCTGGGCCGTGGGGCACGAGCATGCGACCGAGGCCAGTCTGGGATACTTCCTGTTTCCCCTTGTTGCTGTGGTCGCGGGGCGGGTGATCTATTCCGAGAGATTGGCGCAGCTGCAATGGATGGCTGTTGCATTGGCTGCGGCGGCCGTCGTCTTGCTGACCTATGGATTGGGTGTGGCGCCGTGGATTGCTCTGGTGCTGGCTTGCAGTTTTGGCGCATACGGCGTCATCAAAAAGGCCCTTGATCTGGGCCCCGTGGTCTCGGTCACGGCCGAGGTAGTGATGCTGGTGCCGATCGCGCTGATCTTGCTGGGCATGGCCTCGCACCCATCCACGCGGTTGTCCGGGCCCTTGCAAGACACAGTTCTCTTGGTGTTTTCCGGAGCCTTTACCGCAACGCCCCTGATCCTGTTTTCCTATGCCGCGCGCCGGGCATCGCTGTCGACGGTGGGGCTGGTGCAATACCTGAACCCCACGTTGCAATTCTTCTGTGCTGTTGTGATCTTTGCCGAACCTTTCGGGCTATGGCATGCGCTCAGTTTCCCGCTCATCTGGGCTGCGTTGGCGCTTTACAGTTGGTCAGCCTGGCGTCAGGAAAAAGCCCGCGTCAGGGCGGCCTCTAACGCGTCGATATCTTCGACCACCTGAACAAAGTCTTTGATCGATGCCTCGGCAAACCCTTGTGAAATCACATGATCCATCAGGTCGACCAGCGGCGACCAATAGCCTTCGATATTGACCAGAAAGATGGGCTTTTCGTGCAGGCCAAGCTGACGCCATGTCAGCACTTCAAAGAACTCATCCAATGACCCAGCGCCACCCGGAAGCACCACGATAGCATTGGAATTCATGAACATGACCTTTTTGCGCTCATGCATGTTTTCGGTCACCACATAGCGGGTGAGATCGGTTTTTCCGACCTCCCATTGCACCAGATGGTCAGGGATCACACCAAAGGTATCGCCCCCTGCGGCTTGGGTGGCATTGGCGACTGCGCCCATAATGCCAATGTCCCCGGCGCCATAGACCAGACGCCAGTCGCGCGCAGCCATCAGCGACCCGAGGTCCTCGGCTGCGGCCCGATAGGCGGGGGATTTCCCGTCACGTGCGCCGCAAAAGACACAGATTGAGCGTTGTGGCATTGATTTTTCCAATATCTTCAAAGCAGTTTTGATTACTGTTAAACGGGTTGATATGGTCACTCAACCGTTAAGGCGGGCGGAGTTTTGGGGGAAATGCTGCCATGAGCAAATTTGCGTCTTTCCTAAGTGGAAATGCGGCGGTTGTCGGCGGAGGCGCAGCAGCAGTGGTCGCTGTCGTGGCTGTTGTCGCCAGTGGCGTCTTTCGCAGCCCTGATCCGGTCCCGCAACCAGAGCCCACCCCAGCCGCCCAACCCGCGCCCTCAGACCCGACAACGCCTGAGGTGTCTGAGACCACAGCTGAGGCCACTGGCGAGACAGAAGCAACACCCCTTCCTGCTGAACCCGAAGCTGCACCCGCAGTATTGCCCGCGTTTGACATTGTGCGGGTTGAGCCAAATGGCAGCACGCTGATCGCCGGCAGCGGCATGATTGGCGCTGAGATCGTAATTCTGCTGGACGACCAACCGGTGGCCAATGCCAGTACTGACAGCGCCGGCAAGTTCGCGACCTTTCTGAATATCCCGACCTCTGAGGCACCCCGTGTGCTGAGCCTCTTACAGCGTATCGATGGGCAAGAGCTGGCCTCGGACGCCACTGTCATTCTGGCGGCGACCCCGGTTGTTGCCGAAGCGGACCTGCCTGAAACATCTGAGACTGAAGAGACCGTAGAGGCTGAAGAGACCGTAGAGGCTGAAGAGACCGTGGCGGCCGCAACCAGTCAAGCGGCCTCCGAAGAGCAGCCCGAAACGTCTACGACCGTGATTCTGGCGGACGAAGAGGGCGTGACCGTACTACAGGGGCCGTGGGAAGACTCGCCCGAGGTCATGTCGAATGTGGCGCTGGATGCGATCACCTATTCCCCCGAAGGGGACGTAGAGCTTTCCGGTCGCTCTGGCCAAGAGGGCTTTGTGCGCGTTTATCTCGACAACGCCCCAATCACCACATCGCGTATTGCCGAGGATGGCAACTGGCGCACGGAACTGCCGGACGTCGACACCGGCGTCTATACGTTGCGCGTCGATGAAGTGAATTCCGACGGCACCGTGGTCAGCCGCGTTGAGACACCTTTCAAAAAAGAAGAAGAAGAGGTGCTGCAAGCGTCTCGTCAAGGCAATAGCGCCGCCGAGGCCGTGACCGTTCAACCGGGGTCCACCCTCTGGGCGATTGCCACGGACCGCTACGGCGAGGGCACGCTTTATGTGCGCGTGTTCGAGGCCAACCGCGACCGTATCCGCGATCCGGACCTGATTTATCCCGGGCAGGTCTTTAACCTCCCACAAGACTAATTCCCACCGACCTCTGGTCATTCCGGTGAACCGTGCTTAATTCTGTTCTTAACGAACAGGACAGACTGACGAATGGCGACATGGCACACGGCCTCGGACGAGGAACTTGAACGCAACGAGCGACGCTCTGGCTGGCGCACGGTCCGCAAGGTCTCACCCTATCTGTGGCCTGCCGACAAACCTTGGGTAAAGTATCGCGTTGTGCTGGCGATGTTGGCATTGATTGCCTCTAAGGTGATCGCCGTTGGAACGCCGCTTTTGTACAAGCAAGCCGTCGACACGCTTGCCGGGGAAGGCGTCTCAGAGCTGGCATTGGGAGCGATTGGCCTGACCGTGGCTTATGGCATGGCCCGCCTGATGACCAACGGCTTTCAGCAGTTGCGGGATGCGGTGTTTGCCAAGGTTGCCCAACGTGCCTTGCGCACGCTTGCGCTGGAAACCTTTGAACACATTCACCGCCTGTCGATGCGGTATCACATCACGCGCAAGACCGGTGGTCTGAGCCGCATCATTGAACGCGGTGTTAAGGGCGTTGAGTTTCTGTTGCGCTTTATGCTGTTCTCAATCGGGCCCTTGATGCTTGAATTGCTGATGATCGCAGCGGTGTTGTTCTGGCTGTTTGACGTCTGGTATCTCGCGGTCGTCGCCGGAACCATTGCCGTCTACATCTGGTTTACCTTCAAGGTGACCGAATGGCGCGTGCGCCTGCGTCGGGTGATGAATGACCAAGACACGGATGCCAACCAAAAGGCCATCGACAGTCTGCTGAACTTTGAGACAGTCAAGTATTTCGGCGCTGAGCAACGTGAGGCTCAGCGGTACGATTCAGCAATGAAGGGGTATGAGGCTGCCGCACTCAAAACCTCGTATTCGCTGGCCTTTTTGAACTTTGGCCAGTCCTTTCTCATCACCTCGGGTCTGGTTGGCGTAATGGTTCTCGCGACTCTGGGGGTGCAAAATGGCACGCTGACCGTCGGCGATTTTGTCATGGTCAACGCCTACATGATCCAGATCACCATGCCGCTCAACTTTCTGGGCACTGTGTACCGTGAAATCCGCCAAAGCCTTGTGGATATGGGCGAAATGTTCGACCTCCTCGAACAACCAACCGAGGTGTCTGACAAGCCTGATGCCCCGGCGCTTGTGGTCAATGGTGGCGGGATCACCCTCGACAACGTGCATTTTGGCTATGACGAGGAACGGCCCATTCTGAAAGGCGTCAGCCTGACAGTGCCCGCTGGCAATAACGTCGCCATCGTCGGTGCCTCGGGATCGGGCAAGTCCACCATTGGGCGGCTGTTGTTCCGCTTTTACGACGTTGGTGATGGCGCGTTGAAGATCGACGAGCAGGATGTGCGGGACGTGACACAGGTCAGCCTGCACGACGCGATTGGTGTGGTGCCTCAAGACACGGTGCTGTTCAACGACACGATCCGCTACAACATCGCCTATGGTCGCGATGGGGCCACGATGACCGACATCGAAGACGCCGCAAAAGCCGCGCAGATCCACGACTTTATCATGACCTTGCCCGAGGGCTATGAAACTGCCGTGGGCGAGCGGGGGTTGAAATTGTCGGGGGGTGAAAAACAGCGCGTCGGCATTGCACGGACACTGTTAAAGAACCCACCGATCCTGTTGCTGGATGAGGCCACTTCTGCGCTCGACACCGAGACCGAGCAAGAGATCAAAGAAGCTCTGGCGCGTGCAGGCGAAGGACGCACCGTGATCACCATCGCGCACCGTTTGTCGACCATTGCCGAGGCGGACCGCATCATTGTGCTGGAGCAGGGGCAAATCGTCGAGGAAGGTACCCATGCCGCATTGCTGGACAAGGGCGGACGCTATTCCCAGCTGTGGTTGAAACAGCAGTCAGAGGACGATCTGGCAGCCTAAAGGCGACTGGGCAGGTCGGGAAATTTTCCCATCTGCGAGCAGGGAGGCACAGTTTGACGTCAAAGAAAGAGCTTCTCATGACCCTGCTAAAGGGCATTGAAACTGGCGATCCGGCCTCTGCTGCTGTGGTGAATGAAGACAAGTACATCCAACACAATCCGCAAACTCATGAGGGCAGCGAGGGGCTGGCCGTACTTTTTGCCCGCCTCGCCAAGACCAAGCCCAAGGTCACATTCGTGCGCGTGTTTGAGGACGGTGATTTCGCCTTTGCTCATAACGAGTATGACTTTGCATCGCTGCGCGTGGCCTTTGAGGTGTTCCGGTTTGAGGACGGGCAGGCCGTAGAGCACTGGGACAATATTCAGCCCATGAAGGGGCCTAACCCCTCTGGGCGCACCATGTTGGGCGGCGCCACTGAGATCGCAGATGTCGACAAGACCGAAGCCAACCGGGAAGTGGTGCAGAACTATGTTCAACAGGTTCTGATATCGCGTGATTTCAGTCAGTTGCCGCGCTTTATTGATGCAGGCCTGATCCAGCATGCACCGGACCTTGAAGATGGCTGTAAGGCCTTGCGTGGGTATCTCAGCGACACCGCTGTCCGCTATGAGCATCTGCATCGGGTGTTGGCCGAAGGGAACTTTGTTCTTGCCATGTGCGAAGGGACCCGGGGCGGCGTGCACAGCAGCTTTTATGACCTCTACCGCCTGCAAGACGGGCAGATCGTGGAGCACTGGGACACGGTTGAAGCCATCGCGCCCCGCAGTGAATGGAAGAACACCAACGGCAAGTTCTAAGCGGAGGCCTGGCTCAGCGTGACCACGCCGTCACAGTTGCCAAGATCTGCACGTCACCGTCTTGCCTAAGACGGTTTGTAGACCTACCTAGGTGTCACGTCTTCCGGGCCTACACGGAAGTGATGGAGATTTTATGTTAGAGATTGCGGGCATCCGCTAGGTCCCAATGTTTGGACCTGTTTCATTCCAAGACCTTCCGCGCGTGACGCCGGAAGCTCTTTTTGTGCTGACATAAGTCTACGAGAAAACCAATGAACATCTCAAAAGTCGAGCAACGTGTTTTACACGTGCTGGCTCAGGGCGGCGCGATTCATTTTGAACGGCTGCCCAATGGAAAAGTGTCCGATGTGACCTGCTTTAACCGCGATCTCCACGTCCTGAGTGACTGCACGCTGGAGGTCTTTGAGCGTCTAAAGAAACGCCGCATGATCAGATCGGTTAGGGGGCAACCTTACCGGGTTACAAAGCTGGGGATCACCTCGGTCAGAGCGCAACTCGATAACAGATAAGAGTTTGAAAAATGATGACAAATGCAACTTTACCAGCAGGCGCAATCCTGCGCGCAACCACGCATCAGGATCTCGATCAGGTCTTGGCGCTCTACCCACAAACCTTTCCTGAGGAAGAGCTGAGGCCGGTGGTTACGGCCCTAATGAGCGGCGACGATGACATCCTGTCCTTGGCGATTTCTTTTAAGGACGAGGTGATCGCCCATGTCATCTTTACCCTGTGCTCAGTGCAGCAATCGAGGCCTAAAGATGCGCTGTTAGGGCCGTTAGGCGTGATCCCATCCTATCAGGGCCAAGGTCTGGGCGGGATGATCGTCCGCGAGGGCATTGAACGTTTGGCGCAGGCCGGACTTAACCAGCTCTTTGTGCTTGGTGATCCGGGCTACTACGGTCGTTTCGGGTTTGACCCGGAACGTGCCGTAGTGCCGCCCTATGATCTGCCAGAGGACTGGAAAGATGCTTGGCAATCCTTGTTGCTGACGCCTGCGGCCAAACCGGGGGCTGGGCGACTGCAAGTACCAGACCCGTGGATACACCGTGACTTGTGGGTCGAGTGATCCAGACCCTTTCCCAGCCTCCACGCTGTTGGGGGCTGGGGAAACAGTTTATCAGTCTAGCCACCCGACGGATTTTCTGGCGGCGACCTCGGCATCAGACTCGCTCTGATAGATCTGCCCGCTGTAATGCCCAATCGCAAACCAGCCGCGCCCGTCTTCGGGATCGCGGCGGAACTCTTCAAAGCCAAAACTGCCGTCCGGACGCTTGAAAATGTCCACGCAGACAGTTTCCCCGTCGAGGTTGATCGACTGCAGGACGGTGTTCTTGGTCATGGCTGGGATGGCCCCTCTGCGTCAGTTGTCATACCCCGCGAGCGTGGTCATGAAGTCACCGAGCGGAAAGGTCACCGTCACGTGGGACAATTCTCCATCTTCCAATTCGTTCAAACGCAGCGCCACTTCGGTGTTGGCATGGTTGGGATAGCCCGAGAGCTCCATGAACTCATAGAGCGGCGTCAAGGCGCCAGTCCGAATACTTTGCGTTGCTCGTTGGCCGCAGATTTCGTCCTCAGAGTTTTGACCTTGTGACGCGATGTGACCAAAGCAAAAAGCAAATGCAGACACAATGGGGCCGCGCAGCCCTTCGTTGAAGGAATGGGTTTCACCTCCCTTTATGCGCTCAGCGATGGGTCGAAAATTCTGACACCCATTGCCGGTATCTTCGCAGAATCCAAAGTCCACTGGCGGGACAATGGTGCGGCCCGGATAGGTACCTGCGACATCCAGAATGGTCACGAATGCGACGCCCAATGTGCTCATCAACTCGAACTGATCGTCCGGGTCATTGGCGCGTTTGTCCACGAAAATGGCCATCAAAGCCATTTCCCCCGGCAACAGGCCTGGAGACTCGTAGAGCCAGCCTCTCAGGAATTCTACGCCCTCTCCCATGTAAATCGCCTCGCCGGTCCATTCTATCCAGCGGCGTTCTTGCGCGTTGCCTCCGGTGGCAAGGGTTAAGCAGAGGTACGTCGCCAGGACCAATGAGAACAGGGATTTCATTTCAGACCTTTCTTGCCCAACGGGGCGCAGGTTGGGTTTACTTGTAAACCTTGGTCGTCCTGCACATAGAGCCCACAGGATCACCGCCAATGTCACACAGGTTTGCATAAAATGAAACAGGCCAGCCCTGGATGGGGCTGGCCTGACAACTTCAATGCAGGGCGATCACTCGGCGGCGCGCAGGTCCTTGTCGGATGGTGCTGGCGTATTTTCCGGCTCTTCCCCAGTGTCCGGTACTTCAGCAGAGACCACATCCTCGACCGGTTCAACCGGGTCTGGCTCGTCCCACAGCAACAGGGGCGCTTTGACTTCTTTGGCTGCGTAGCGCAGCTCCCAGTCACGCGCGGCGCGGCTGGACGAGCCGGAGGTCACTTTCGCGAGCGCCCGGAAGCCCCAAACCACATAAGTTGAGAACCACACCCGCAGCGCCAGCAGTGACGGCGTAAAGACCAGCGTGAGGACCGTGGCAATGCCAAGGCCAAAGACCACGGCTGTCGCCAGCTGTGTCCACCAGAGCGATGTCGGGCTGTTGATGGAATAACCGCCGTTGATAAAGTCGAGGCTCAGGCCAAACATCATCGGCGCCAAACCGGCCATCGTGGTGATAGTGGTCAACAGAACCGGACGAATACGGGCCTGTGCGGTGCGCACAATCGCCTCAATCCGCGGCATATATTGCGAGTATTCCTGATAGGTGTCGATCAGAACAATGTTGTTGTTCACCACGATCCCCGCCAGCGCCACGATGCCCGTCCCGGTCATGATGATCGAGAATGCCTGATCCATCACCAACATGCCGATCAGTACGCCTGTTGTCGAAAGCACCACCGCCAAAAGCACGAGGATCGAGTTGTAGAACGAGTTAAACTGCGCCAAGAGAATAATGAACATCAGGCCAAGCGCGCCCATGAATGCGGAAGACAGGAATGCCTGGCTTTCCGCCTCATCCTCAGCGTCGCCGGTCCAGACCCAGCTCACACCAGCGGGCAGGGGCTTGGTCTCAAGCCACTCGGTCAGCGTGGCAATGCGCTCCGCAGGATTCAGCACGGCGGCGGTAAAGCCGCGCTCGGTGTACTCTGCTTGCATCAGATCGTCTGCCGCCCAGACGTCAGTGTCCACAACCTCACGTTCACCGGTTTCCGCATTGCTGAGCACGGTCAGATTTGGCGTCACAGCGGCCTTGATGTCAAAGATCCGCTTTTGATTGACCCGCCGGATTTCCGCCAGTTTCTTCACCGGTTCGCGGGTGATGAAGTTTGAAAGCGGAACCAGCCCGTCTTGGGTGCGGACCTTAAGTGTATCCAGCGTCGACAAAACCCGGTCTTCTTCCGGGAGGCGCACGCGGATTTCGATCTCTTCGTCCGAGCTATCAACCCGCATCGTGTCCAACAAGATGCCACGGGTTACCAGCTGCACCATGCCGCCCACCGTGGCCACATCGGCGCCATAGCGGCCAGCCTTGGCCACATCGACGTTGATCTGCCAGTCGATACCGGGCAGGGGGCGCGTGTCTTCGATCCGCGCCAGGCCCGGCGTCGCATCAAACTGGGCACGTGCGATTTCGGTGGCCTCAATCAGGCTTTCCCAATCATCCCCACTCAGCTGCAGATGCACAGGCTTGGCCGAAGCTGGCCCACGGTCAGCCGCCAGAATCTCGATCTGGGCTCCGGGGATCATGGCCAGATCAGCCTCAAGCTGCTCTAGGATCAGATCACCGTCAAAGTCTTCGTCCTTGGCCGTGCGCGTGAGGTCGTAGCCGATCAAAGGCACGGTAAACAGCACTTCTGTCCGGTTGGGGCGATCTTCCCAAGGGATAGTTTCCAACTGGATCTGACCGATTGTGTCCTTGGGTGGTTGCGCGCCGCCAGTGTTTTGATCCAATCCCCCTTCGCCGGCAAAGGCAAAGGCGGTTTTGATGCCGGGATGCGCCAACACGATTTGTTCGGCCTGCAGCATCAACGCGTCTTTTTGATCAAGCGACAGGTTGCCCCGCGCTTTGACATAGACGATGGCCTGTTCCGGCTCGGATTCCACAAAGAACTCGACGCCTTTGTTGTTCGCGCCGAAATACGTGAACACGGACATCACAAAGGCAATGACAGCGACGATCGTGACGATTGGCATAATTGGGTTGCCGACAATAGCTTTGATGAACCAGCCAAAAGCTGAAAGCGGACGCCCTGCCTTGATCGGTTTCTTGCGCCGCTCCAGACGGGCCGCTCCCATCGTGACAGAGGAGGCAAAGGCCCCCAAAACAAAAAGCGTAAAGCCAATAAGCGTGCCCAATGTTCCCATCTCTGAGTCCGGGCCACCGAACAAGTAGCCGGGGTTCAGGCTCTGCATGGCACCCACAAACATCAGGTACATCGCAAGAGGCACAAGCGCCATGCGGATTGACCAATGCACATGGTCGCGCAGCCACTCCGACATAAAGCCAAACGACCGGCTCAGACGTCCCGTCACACCGCCGAGAACTGGCAGATAGATCAGTGCCACAACCAGAGACGCCGAAAGAACAAAGATCAGCGTAACAGGTAGCATGCCCATAAATTGCCCCGGCACACCCGGCCAGAACAGCATCGGCAGGAAGGCGCACAGTGTTGTCGCAGTAGACGACACGATGGGCCAAAACATGCGCTTGGCCGCCTCGACATAGGCGTGCATCGGGCCGGTGCCCTCGCGAATACGTTTGTCAGCGTATTCCACCACAACAATGGCGCCATCCACCAACATACCCACGGCCAGAATCAGGCCAAACATCACGATGTTGGAAATGGTAATTCCCATCGCCGCCAAAAGCGCAAAGCACAACAGGAACGAGGTGGGGATCGCAAAACCCACCAACAATGCGGCGCGCGAACCCAAGGATGCCAGAACCACGATCATCACCAGCGCGATGGCGGTCAGAACCGATCCCTCCAGCTGGCTAACCATGGATCCGACGATGCGGGACTGATCGTTTGAGGTGCCCACTTCTACAGCAGCGCTCAGTTCCGCGGGCCACTCTGCACTGGCTTTCTCAACTTCGGCTTTGACCAGCGCGGCGGTGTCGATCAGGTTGAACCCTTTGCGTTTCACCACTTGCAGGGCCACGGTGTTTTCCGCATTAAAACGCGCGGTGCCCAGACGGTCCTCAAAGGTCAGATTGATCGTCGCCAGATCGCCCAGCGTGACAATGCGGTCGCCGTTGGTTTTGACTGGCAGATTGTAGATATCGCGCGGCTCATCAAAGGATGACGGGATCTTGACCGAGAACTTACCGCTTGAGGTTTCGACCTCACCCGCTGCGATCAGCTGGTTGTTGTTGACCACTACGTTGATCAGCTCGCCCGCGGTAACGTTGTAGGATTCCAGACGCAAAGGATCGATGATCACCTCAACCATCTCATCACGGCCACCCGCCAGACCTGCTTCGAGCACGGCGTCCATGCTCTCCAGACGATCCTGCAGCCGGTTGGCATACTGTGACATGGTGCGTTCCGGCACCTGTCCTGTCAGGTTCACGATGATGATCGGGAACTCGGAAAAGTTAATCTCGTTGATCGAATATTTTTCGAAGCCTTCGGGGAAATTCCCCTCGGCGGTGTTCATGGCATCGCGGACATCAGCGATAATCTTGGACTTGTCCCAGCCAAAGTCGAACTCAAGGAAAATACCCGCATAGTTCTCTGCGGCCGTGGCGGACATCTTGTCGAGCCCGTCCAGATCGGACAGTTCGGTTTCCATAGGCTTGATCAGCAAAGCTTCACTGTCAACGGCAGAAATGCCGGGGAAGGGGACAGAAACAAAAAGACCGGGGATCTGGATATCCGGCTCACCTTCTTTGGGCAGGGTCGAATAGGCAAAGCCGCCCACTAGGAGCGACAAGGCGATAAAGGCCATCACCATCCGGGCGCGCGAGGCGGCCCAGTCGACGATGCCGGTCATTGCTCAGCCTCCTGAAAGACCAGCTCGACCTCAACACCTTCAACAACAAATTCCTGCCCGATGACGATGACATTGGCTTCTGGTGGCAAACCCGTGACCCAGATTCCGTCCACACTGTCGCGCAACAGGTTGATCGGACTGAAACGCACGATGTTGTTCTCGTCCGCAACGCGAACGCCCAGCGTGCCCTCATCATTCAGGGTCAATGATGATTGCGGGATAAGATGCGCATCGGCACCTTCTGCAGCAATCATGATTTCCGCTGTTTGCCCGTCCCGGATCTTGAGGTCGTCGTTTGCCACTACGACTTCTACACGGAAGGTGCGTGTTGTTTCATCAGCAGAGCGGGACAGGAACGTCACCTGACCAGTGACTTCATGGCCGGTCGTCAGGCGCGCGCCTGCCAGGGCGCCGGGCTGAATTTGCGACACAGCCGTTTCCGGCACGAACCCAACAAACTTGATTGGGTTCAGGCGAATAACGGTGGCGCAGAGCGAACCAGGCTGCATCAGGCTGCCCAATTCCGCGGTATCAGACTCCAAAAGACCAGAGAAGGGCGCGGTGATTTTCAGGCGCTCAATTTCGCGCTCGGCGGCGGCGACAGAGGCTTCGGCAGATTGAATGCCGGCCTCGGTGGTTTGCAAACCAGACCGCGCAGATTGCACACCCGCTTCGGCAGCCCGGACGGCAGCCTTGGCCGACGCGACACGGGTTTCAGACGCGTAACCGCCTTCGATAAGTTTCGTGGCCGCGTTGAATGTGATGCGCATTTCGCTAAGGCGGGCCTCGGCCTCGTCCAGACGGGCCTTGGTTTCCGGTACGCGGGCCTTGGCTTCGGACAACCTTGCTTGGGCCTCGGCCAGATTTGCTTCACGGGTGCCAGGATCAAGCTGACACAGGACATCGCCAGCCTCGATATGTGTGCCACGCCGCAGTGGTTGCGAGATCACCTGTGCCGAGGTTTCCGCGCGCACTTCGACCTGACGGTCCGCTTCGGTCTGGCCGCGCAGGATCACCGCGCTATCGACCGCCGACGCCGTGGATTTTACTGCGACGACTCTCACCAGAGTGGCCGCGCCAGTCTCGGCAGCAGCGTCAACAACCTCTGTCTCAGATGTTGCCTCAGTAGACTCGGATTCCGGTCCAGCGCCGGCAAAGGCCAACAGCGCCTCGCGTTCAACGACGAGGAAGAAAAGAAATGCCACCACCAATATTGCGGTCAGCACGGGCACGATGCGCATGGATCTGTTCCCTGTTTATGTCCTGTTTTCACGCCACTTAATGGTATTATGCGATAATGCAAGCAATGACTGCGTTTTTCTAAACTAATCGGTTCAGTTTAGTCACATTGAGGTCAGGTATCAAGCCGTCCGCCCAGAGGTTGGGCAGCAGGTCTTGGCACTGTTGCGGCAACGCTGTAAGAGGGGGCAAATCAAGGGAGTAGCGGTGTGAGCGATACCGACAGTTTCATCGAAGAAGTCAGCGAAGAGGTCCGCCGCGACCGTTTGTTCGGCTATATGCGCAAATATGGCTGGATTGCTGTTCTGGCCGTTGTCCTGATTGTGGGCGGCGCGTCTTACAACGAAATCCGCAAATCGCAGGCGCGTGCGGATGCTCAAGCGACTGGTGATGAGATCTTTGCCGCCGTTGAGCAAAACGATAACGCGGCACGTATCGCTGCGTTGCAGGCGATTGAACCGGCCTCTCCCGAGGCGCAAATGATGATCGACTTCCTGTTGGCGTCGCACCAGCTGTTGCAGGGCGAAAACCCCGCGGCCGCTGACACGTTAGAGGGCGTGGCGAATGCCAGTGGCACCGACGTGCCCGAGATCTATCGTCAGGTTGCGCTGTTCAAATCGGTTGTGGCCCGTGGCCCGGACATGGACGCCGCGACTCGCCGCTCGACACTTGAAGCATTGGCAGCCCCAGGGGCGCCGCTGGCACTAATGGCGCAAGAGCAGATTGCGCTTCTTGAGATTGAAGAAGGCAACATCGATGCCGCGCTGGCTCAGCTCGAGGCAATTTCCATGGATTCTTCGGTTACACCGGGCTTGCTTCGTCGCGCAACTCAGTTGATTGTAGCGTTGGGCGGAACACCTCCGGCAGTCGCCGGTTTGACCGCATCGGAATAAAAACAGGACCGTGGGGGCCCGGGCAGTGAAAACGCGAACTTGGATTTTAGGTGCAGCAGGCGCAGCCTTGCTGCTGACAGCGTGCGATACCAAAGAAACGATCCTGCCGGGCAAACGCGAAGACCTTCGCGAAACCGAAACCGCATCCGAAATCGTCAATCAGTCGCGTTCGATCAGCATCCCGGGTCAAACCACCAACAGCAGCTGGACACACCGTCCCGGCTCACCCTCTTATCGGACGTCCAACGCAGCTTTGTCGCAAGCGCCCAAACTCTTGTGGAGCGCCGATATCGGGCAGGGTAACGAGCGCAAGCAACGCCTGACTGCGGACCCCGTGGTAGCAGACGGTCGCGTGTACACGATGGATTCCCGAGGCACTCTGACGGCCACCTCTCTGGGTGGGGCGCAGATTTGGAGCCGCAACCTCACACCACCACGCGACAAAGAAGACGATGCTGCTGGTGGTGGCCTGGCCTATGCCGATGGCAAACTCTACGTCACGACGGGATTTGGCAGACTTGAGGCCGTGAACCCCAAGACCGGTGCTACTCTTTGGGAACAACGCCTTGAATCGATCGGCAGTGGTACCCCCACCGTCTACGGCAACCTTGTCTACCTTGTTTCAGGTGATGAACGTGGTTGGGCGATCAATACGGAAACCGGCAAGGTCGAATGGCAAGTGAACTCGGTGCCCTCCGTGACGAACGTTCAAAGCCCGGCGGCACCGGCTGTCAATGACCGGCTGGTCGTCTTCCCATTTGGCTCTGGCGAACTACAAGCAACTTTCCGTCGCGGTGGTCTGCGACTTTGGGATGCAGGGATTGCTGGCGAACGTCTGGGCCGCGCCCTGAACAAGGTCAGTGACATCTCGGGCGATCCGGTCATCTCGGGCAGCACAGTATATGCGGCCAACCACTCGGGACGGGTCGTGGCGCTGGATCTTGAAACCGGGGAACGGAAATGGACCGCAGAGCAGGGCGCGCTCAGCCCGATCTGGCCTGTTGGCGACTCGGTCTTTCTGGTCAGCGACCTGAACAAACTGGTGCGCCTGAATGCTAGCACGGGCGAAGCGATCTGGGCCGTAGACCTGCCACTGTTCACTAAGGAAAAGCCAAAGAAACAAGCCGCCTTTTTCTCGCATTACGGTCCCATTATTGCCGGCGGACGTTTGATTGTGGCGTCGTCGGATGGCCTGTTGCGCAGTTTTGACCCGACCGAGGGCAAATTGCTGCATTCGGTGGAAATCCCCAACGGCGCGTCGTCGAACCCGGTTGTCGCGGGCGGCGTTCTTTACGTTCTGGGCGGCAAAGGTCAATTGCACGCTTTCCGTTGACGCGGAAATGATATATCGGCATCGCTTCAGACGTGTCGGAGACATCAGATGAGTTTTACACTCGCCATTGTGGGGCGCCCAAACGTGGGCAAATCCACCTTATTCAATCGCCTTGTTGGCAAAAAACTGGCGTTGGTTGATGACCAGCCCGGCGTAACGCGCGATTTGCGCGAAGGCGAAGCGCGTCTGGGTGATTTGCGCTTTACCGTGATCGACACGGCAGGTCTGGAAGATGCCACCGATGACAGTTTGCAGGGGCGGATGCGTCGTTTGACGGAGCGTGCCGTGGACATGGCAGATATCTGCCTGTTCATGATCGACGCCCGGACCGGCGTTACCCCGACGGACATGATCTTTGCCGAAATCCTCCGCAAACGCTCGGCCCATGTGATCCTCGCCGGGAACAAGGCCGAAGGCTCTGCTGCAGATGCGGGTATGATTGATGCCTATTCACTGGGGCTTGGTGAGCCGATCCGCTTGTCCGCGGAGCACGGCGAAGGTCTGAACGATCTTTATGGCCAACTCATGCCTCTGGCGGACGAGTTTGCCAAGCGAGCCGAGGATCACGCGCCAGAAACAGACATCGACCTGGACGAAGATGATGAAGAGGGGGCGGCCCCCAAGCCGACTCAGGCCAAACCGCTGCAAATCGCCGTGGTCGGGCGCCCTAATGCGGGTAAGTCCACGCTGATCAACAAAATCATTGGCGAAGACCGCCTGTTGACCGGACCCGAGGCCGGGATCACGCGCGATGCGATCTCGCTGCGGACCGATTGGTCCGGCACACCGGTGCGCATTTTTGATACCGCCGGCATGCGCAAAAAGGCCAAAGTTCAGGACAAGGTTGAAAAACTGTCGGTCTCGGACGGTCTTCGGGCCGTGAAATTTGCTGAGATCGTTGTTGTCTTGCTGGATGCCGCGATCCCGTTTGAGCAACAGGATCTGCGCATTGCCGATCTGGCTGAACGCGAAGGCAGGGCGGTTGTTGTTGCGGTGAACAAATGGGACATCGAAGACGAAAAACAACAGAAACTCAGGGATTTGAAAGAGTCTTTTGAGCGTCTGTTGCCGCAGTTGCGCGGCGCACCATTGATCACGGTTTCGGCCAAAACCGGTCGCGGGCTTGAGCGTCTGCACGATGCGATCATGCGTGGCTATGATGTCTGGAATCGCCGTGTGACAACCGCGCATTTGAACCGCTGGCTGACGGGGATGCTGGAACAGCACCCGCCGCCCGCACCGCAAGGCAAACGTATTAAGTTGCGCTACATGACCCAGGCCAAGACCCGGCCTCCGGGATTTGTCGTCATGTGTAGTCATCCAGACAAAATGCCCGAGAGCTATTCTCGCTATCTTGTCAATGGGTTACGCGAAGATTTTGATATGCCCGGAACACCAATCCGGCTGCATATGCGCGGTCAGAATGACAAGAACCCTTACAAGGGCCGCAAAAAGGCAACGCCGTCGCGTTTGCGCAAGCATATCAAGGGTCGCAGCCCAGACTGAGCCCAATCGCCGCAGAGGTGTTTTGCCATCGCGAAAAACACGCTATATCTCGTGCAGCAGCGCGTACTGCATAGTCTATTTCGATTCATTTATTTGGGTGACAAAAGGGTGGCGACATGGAAATTCGCGAACGTTTGAAACCGTTTACAGTCAAAGACGATCGTATCGGCGCGCTCGCGCTGTTCCCGACCTTTGCTGTCTATTTCTTGACCCTGTATCTGGCGATCTCCTATGTGAGTGCGCCGCTGATCCTGATCCCCATGATGGTGCTGAACGGGCTCACCGCTGTGCGGCTCTACGTGTTGCAGCATGATTGTGGCCACGCGTCGCTGTTCAAAAGCCGCAAGCACAATGACTGGGCGGGTGAAGCGTTGTCGATCCTGACATTCGCGCCTTACGCCGCGATGCGCCACAACCACAATCTGCATCATTCGCATCTGAGCAATCTTGAAGCGCGCGAAACTGGTGAGATCTTTACCATGACCGTGCGGGAGTGGTCCGAGGCCGGGTTCTGGCAACGCCTGCAATACCGGCTTTATCGCAATCCCTTTATCCTGATCCCGGCAGGCAGCCTGTTCACCTATTTCATCCGCTATCGTTGGCCCAAGAACGCCGGAGACATGGTCGGTAGTGTGTTCCTGCACAATGTCGCCATCGCGGCTTATATGATCGGTTTGTATGCGCTTTTCGGCTGGACCGGGATTCTGATCTGGTTCCTCAGCTCGTTTATGGGCGGCATGGTTGGCGTGTTCATGGTCTATCTGCAGCATAATTTTGAAGACACTTATTGGGACCGCAAACCCGATCTTGATCCGCGCATTGCCGCGCTTCAGGGCTCGTCCGCTCTGGATCTTGGATGGTGGATGGATCTGGCCTCGGCCAATATCGCCTATCATGACATCCACCACTACAACGCCCGTATCCCGCATTATAACCTGCGCAAATGCCACCAGATGATCCGCGACGAATACGGGCTGCCGACGATCAAATGGCCCGAGGCCTTGCGGTCTTTCACGTTGAAATTGTGGGACGAAGATCAGGAACGGCTGGTGCCATTTCCAAAAGACGCACCAATCGCCACTCCGGCAGAGTAGGGGGCGCTGCCCCCTCGGCCACTGGCCTCACCCCCGGAGTATTTGCGCCAAAATGAAGCGCACGTCTTTCTTCATTTTGGTCAAGATACTCAAAACAAAAGCCGCGCCCGAGGGTGCGGCTCTTTGGTTTTCTTTAGCACTTGGCTTAGGCCAGAACCCCATCCGCGCCCAAAATGGTCTTGCCACCCAAGTAAGGCGCCAGAACCTCTGGCAGCTCGACCGAGCCATCCGACCGCTGTCCGTTTTCCAAAACGGCGATCAAGCACCGGCCCACGGCCAGACCCGAGCCGTTCAGTGTATGCAGAAACTCAGGCTTGCCGCCATCGGCAGGTTTAAAGCGCGCATTCATGCGGCGTGCCTGAAAGTCACCGGTGGTCGATACCGAGGAAATCTCGCGATAGGTGTTTTGACCGGGCACCCAGGCTTCAATGTCAAAGGTTCGACGCGCACCGAACCCCATGTCACCGGTACACAAGACAATCGTGCGGTAGGGGATGCCCAGTTTCTCTAAGATACCTTCGGCACAGCCCAGCATGCGTTTTTGCTCGTCGTCGGACTTCTCCGGGTGCACGATCGACACCATCTCGACCTTTTCGAACTGGTGTTGGCGCAGCATGCCGGTGGTGTCTTTACCAGCTGAGCCTGCTTCCGAGCGAAAACACAAGGTATGCGCGGCCATGCGAATGGGCAGGGCGCTTTCTTCCAGCGTATCGCCCGCCACGGTAAAGGTCAGCGGCACTTCTGACGTGGGCACCAGCCACCAGCCGTTTGTAGTCTGATAGCTGTCATCGCCAAACTTCGGCAATTTGTCTGTGCCGTACATCGCTTCGTCGCGCACCAACACCGGGCTGTTCATTTCGGTCAGACCGTTTTCATCCACATGCGTGTCGATCATGAACTGCGCCAGTGCCCGGTGAATGCGCGCCACGGCACCCTTCAGCATGACAAACCGCGCGCCCGAGATCTTGGCGGCCAATTCAAAGTCCATCGACTTGGCCACGCCTGCGATCTCAAAATGCTCTTTCGGGTCAAAATCAAACGCGGGCAGGGTGCCCCACGTGCGCACCTCGACGTTGTCGTTTTCATCACCACCCTGGGGCACGTCCTCGGCGGGCGAGTTTGGAATGCGGGCCAGCATATCTGTGAGCTTGGCATCCAGTTCCTTGGCCTCGACCTGCATGGCGGCTGTTTCGGCCTTTTTCTCACCTACAAGGGTGCGCAGACGCTCAAACTCGGCGTCATTGCCGCTGGCTTTTGCGGCGCCAACCTCTTTGGCGGCCTTCTTTTGCTCAGATTGTGCAGCTTCGGCGGCGGCGATCTTGGCGCGGCGCTCGGCGTCCAGTGACAGAACCTCTGACGACATCGGCTCGGCCCCGCGCAAGGCGAGGGCGGCATCGAGAGCAGCGGGATTTTCGCGGATCGCACGGATGTCATGCATGTCAGGTGTCCTTGAGCTGGTGAATCACTTGCAAACCCGCTTATGGCGCATTTTTTTACGGATCGTAAGCGGGGCCGTCGTGCGTCGCGTCAAATCTGTTGCATTCACGCGCAAACAGCCCTTTCCCACCTTGCAACCGGGCGCAATGCCCCATAGGTTCCCAGCGACTTTGCGGGTGCGTCCCGCGCACCGTAAAAAGGAAAGACCGACATGGAAGCCATCGGCCAGTTTATGCCCCTCATCCTGATCTTTGCGATCATGTATTTCCTGCTGATCCGTCCGCAGCAGAAAAAAGTGAAAGAGCACGCCGCGATGGTTGATGCGGTCCGTCGTGGAGACCAGGTCGTGACCCAGGGTGGTCTGATCGGCAAGGTCTCAAAAGTCAAAGAAGACAATGAAATCGAAGTCGAGATCGCCGAAGGCGTCAAGGTTCGTGTGGTCAAGGCGACCATCGCGCAGGTTCTGTCCAAGACCGAACCCGCTGCCAACAGCTAGTCAACGCCACAGGGGGCCAGTCTGACACCGGACTGGCCCCCGGTCGTTTCACGTAAACACCAGGCGGCGTGCTGGTTGAACCCTCGTTCGATCCGGATATGCCCCAAAGCAAAACAAGGCCGCTTCGATGCTGCAAATCGACCTCTGGAAACGGGTTCTGATCTGGGCCGCTGTGGCGCTTGGCCTTTTAATGGCCACGCCCAATGGCTTTTATGAACGGGTTGAGGCGCATAATGACGCCGTGGCCTCACTGGAACTGGGATACGAAGGCAACGGGCTGGAAGAACAGGCCGCTTTGTGGCCCAGTTGGATGCCCTCTGGCCTTGTGAACCTTGGGCTTGATCTGCGGGGCGGTGCGCATTTGCTGGCCGAAGTGCAGGTGGCAGATGTCTATGAGACACGCGTTAAATCCATGTGGCCGGAAATCCGCGACATGCTGCGCGAGGAACGTGCCACCATCGGCACAATCCGCCTGCAACCGTCTGAGCCTGACAAGCTGGTCGTGAAGATCTCAAAACCCGAACAGATTGACCGTGCCGCGTCCCTAGTGCGTGGTCTCGCGCGCCCTGTGATCTCGGTCACCGGGGCAGGTCAGAACGACATTGTTGTCACCATCAACGGTGACACGTTCATCGTGCAACTCTCTGAAGCCGAGAAATTGGCCACAGATGAGCGCACGGTTCAGCAATCACTGGAAATCATTCGTCGCCGGATTGATGAGGTCGGCACCCGTGAGCCGACCATTCAACGGCAGGGCGCGGATCGTATTCTGATCCAAGTGCCTGGCATCGGTTCGGCCGCGGAATTGAAAGAGATCATCGGCACCACGGCGCAGCTGACCTTTCACCCCGTGATTGGTCGCGGGTCTGACCCCGACGTCAACCCCGGACCGGGCAATGAGATTTTCCCATCGCTTGACGAAGAAGGCACCTATTACACCGTAGAAAGTGCCGCCGTGGTTACCGGCGAAGAGCTGGTTGATGCGCAGCCTTCGTTTGATCAGAACAACACGCCTGCGGTTTCTTTCCGATTTAACCCAACTGGGGCACGGAAGTTCGGCAACTATACGGCTGAGAACATCGGCTCGCCCTTTGCCATCGTGCTGGATGGCGAAGTTGTCTCGGCACCAGTGATCCAGTCACATATCCCTGGCGGCTCGGGCATCATCACCGGACGTTTCAGCGTTGAAGAAAGCACCAATCTGGCCATCTTGCTGCGGGCCGGCGCCTTGCCTGCGGGGCTCGAGTTCCTCGAAGAACGCACCATTGGTCCGGAGTTGGGCCAAGACAGCATCGACGCGGGCCGCATTGCCTGTATCGTCGCCTTTGCCGCAGTGTTGGTCTTTATGGTGCTCAGCTATGGCCTGTTTGGCATCTTTGCCAACGTAGCGCTGATCATCAACGTCGGCCTGATCTTCGGGTTGCTCAGCATGATTGGCGCAACGCTGACCCTGCCGGGCATCGCGGGCATCGTTCTGACCATCGGGATGGCGGTTGACGCCAACGTCTTGGTGTTTGAGCGCATCCGTGAAGAGCTTAAGACCGCCAAAGGGCCAGCCCGCGCTATTGAACTGGGCTACGAAAAAGCCCTCAGCGCCATTCTCGATGCCAACATCACCACCATGATCACCGCTGTGATCCTGCTGGTCATGGGCTCGGGTCCTGTTCAGGGCTTTGCCTGGACGCTCATGATTGGCATCGCCACATCCGTCTTCACCGCGATCTTTGTGACGCGTCTGATGATCGTGACGTGGTTTGAACGCCGCCGTCCCAAGACAATCGAGGTTTGATCCATGCGTCTGAGACTTGTTCCTAAAGACACCAAGTGGGATTTCTTCTCGCGTCCGACCCTGTGGCTGGGTATTTCCAGCGTCCTGATTGTCCTCGCGCTTGTGTCGTTCTTCCTTCAAGGTCTGAACTACGGCATCGACTTCCGGGGCGGGACCACGATCCGGACCGAAAGCACGCAAGTGGTTGTGGTTGCCGACTATCGCAATGCCATCCAGCCGCTTGAACTGGGCGATGTATCGATCACCGAAGTGTTCGATCCGACCTTTGAAGACAACCAATACGTCACAATGATCCGCATTCAGGCTCAGGAAGGGCAGGAAGCGGTCACCGCTGACGTGGTGCGCGACATCGAGGCTGCCCTGAAAACTGTGGCACCGGACATTTCCTTTGTTTCGGTCGAATCCGTAGGGCCCAAGGTTTCGGGCGAGTTGATCCAGACCGCTGTGATCGCTGTTCTTTTGGCTATCGCGGCAGTTCTGGTCTACATCTGGCTGCGGTTTGAGTGGCAGTTTGCGCTGGGGGCGGTGGCCGCCCTTGTTCACGACGTGATCCTGACTATCGGCGTGTTCTCAGAACTGCAAATCCGATTTGACCTCGCCATTATCGCAGCGCTTCTCACAATTGTGGGCTACTCGCTCAACGATACCGTGGTCGTGTTCGACCGCGTCCGCGAAAACCTGCGCAAGTACAAAAAGCTTGACCTCAAGGCGGTTCTGAACCTCTCGATCAACGAGACCCTGAGCCGGACAGTGATGACCTCGGTCACCACGCTTCTGGCGCTGATCTCGCTGTTTGTGCTGGGTGGCGACGTGATCCGTGGCTTTGTCTTTGCGATGATCTGGGGCGTGATTGTCGGTACCTATTCGTCGATCTTCGTGGCTTCGGCGGTTCTGCTGAAACTGGGTGTGAAACGCGACTGGTCCAAGCCATCAAATACTGGTGGCAATCAATTCGCCAACATCGATGCCTGATATTCTGGCCGAAGTCCTCGCGCTTGAGGGCTTGGCCTGGATCATCGGCGCAACCTTTTTGGCAGGGCTGGTGCGCGGCTTTTCCGGCTTTGGCACGGCCCTGATCTATGTCCCGATTGCCGCACAATACCTGTCTCCGATCTGGGTGATTATCACGATTGCCCTGATGGACGTTGCGGGGCCAGCCCCGAACCTGCCAAAAGTGTGGAAAGATCGCACCTCTGGCGATCTGGTACGCATGTTTGTCGGGGTGCTGGTTGGACTGCCCATCGGATTGGCCCTGCTGACTATGGTAGACCCCAATGTCTTTCGCTACACGGTATCGATTCTGGCTTTATTGCTGCTGGTGCTTTTGCTGAGTGGGTTTCGCTATCGCGGCGCTGTGCGCCCCTCGATGCTCTACGGGATTGGCGGCGCGTCCGGCTTTCTGGGGGGCGTCGCGGGTATTCCCGGCCCACCGATGATCATGTTCTACATGACCAGCACATTGCCCGTCGCCGTGATCCGCGCCAATGCCACCCTGTTTCTGGTCGGCTATGACGTGATTCTGGTGGCCATGGTGGCGGTGCAGGGGCTGCTGAATGGCGTACCTTTGGTGCTGGGGCTGTTCTTGACCCTTCCCAACATGCTTGGCAATTACGTCGGTGGGCTTATCTTTAACCCTGACTACCAGCGCGTCTACCGGGCGGTCGCTTACCTTTTGGTTGCTGCCACTGCGATTTCCAGCCTGCCGTTTTGGTCCTGAGGAGAGTGACATGAACCTGAGCGAAGTTCTCTATACCCAAGCGGTGCCGATCGAAAGCTATGGGCCCGGGTTCTTCCGCATCGCCGGTGAGGTCATTGAAGGTGGCGCGCTGATCCACGCCGCCGGGGCAAAAGGCTGGGGCGGTTTTGAAGATACGGCAACAGTTCTGGCCATGAAGGATAAGATTGATTTCATCCTCCTCGGCACCGGAGACGCCATGACGCCGGTTCCGGCCGCTTTCCGCATGGCCCTGCAAGAAGCTGAAATCGGGATTGAGCCCATGGCCACGCCATCGGCCTGTCGCACCTATAACGTGCTGGTTTCCGAAGGGCGTCGTGTCGCCGCCGTACTGGTCCCAATCGAGGGCTAGTCCGGCAATCCGGCGCGCCGCAATCCATCGGCCAACCGGTCCCAATGCCGTCCATGCCGCCACATGGCCCGGAACCCTCCGGCAAGCTCAGTCAATGTGGTATTGGGTGCCGCCAGCCCGCGCGACGCATACTCGCGCTGACGATGGTCCACAAAGGCGCGCAAGGCTGTCTCGGCCTCTTCCTGCCGTCCGGACTGTGCATAGGCTGCAACAAGCACCGCATCCGCAAGCGAGTTCAGCCGTGCTTCACCGATCAGTTTGGAGACGGCATCGTCATACCGCCCCAGAAAGAAATAGATCTGGCCCATGATCCAATCCAGCGATGGCGGATGCATCGGATCCAGCCGCATGGCCTCGACCACCACGTCTCGAGCCTTGTCTGCTTGCCCCAATAGCAGAAAGCCATAACCGCACCAGGCCATTGATTCCGCTTCGTTTTCAATCAACGATAGCGTTCTTTGAAACTGTTTGTCCGCCTGGTCCCATTGGCGCGCGCACAGGTACGCATAGCCCAGCTGGTCCTGAATATAGACGTCGCGATTGTCCAGCGCCGCCCCCTTGCGGGCGATTTCCAGGGCGTATGTCGGCGCATCGGTGTCGGCGAGGCCCAACCACAGGTCTACAACGTAGGTGTCGGCCAGATACATATAGACACGGGCATAGTCGGGGTCGATTTCCAGCGCCCGCTCAAAGCAGGTCTTGGCCCGAGCATTGTCGATCGCGTTCAACCCGTCCCTCAGGGCCTTGCCCTTCAACAACAGCTCATAGGCCTGCATCTTGTCGGTGGGTTTGTGCGTGACATTGTCAGCGACATCGCTTTGCACCAGCCCCGGTAGCACTGCGACGATGCTCTGGGTCACTTCATCCTGAACGGCAAAGATGTCCTCAAGGTCGCGGTCATAGCGTTCGGCCCAAAGGTGCCTGCCCGTGTCGACCGAAATCAGACGCGCCGAAACCCGCACACGGTTGCCAGCCTTTCGGACACTGCCTTCGACCAGATATTGCACCCCCAGCTTGTCCGCGATCTCGCGTTCGCTCAGATCCGACTCCCGGAACCGAAAGGACGAATTGCGCGACACCACGAACAGGGTCCGAAAGCGTGAAAGCCCGGTGATGATGTCTTCGGATATGCCATCGCTGAAAAACTGCTGATCGCTGTCGCCGCTCAGGTTCGAAAACGGCAGCACCGCGACCGAGGGTTTTTTACGACCCTTGGACACAGGCATCGCCTTGGGCGCCGCAGTAGGGCGCCATTGAAACAGGTTGACCGGGCGCGAGATATTCTTGAGGCGCCTTTCGCCTGCATCTTCGAACGGGTCTTCGATCAGGTTGCCAAGGCTCTCATGCACGATGGACGAGATGCAAACCCCACCGGTCTCGGCTTCTCCCTCAAGCCGCGCGGCAAGGTTCACACCATGGCCATAGACGTCATCCTCATCGATAATCACATCGCCCAGATGCACGCCGATGCGCAGCGTGATCTCTGACGGATGGCTTGCGAGGGTTTTCTGGATGTCGATGGCACAGCGCACGGCCTCCACCACCGAGGGGAACTCGACCAGTGATCCATCCCCGATCAGCTTGATCAGCCGACCGTTGTAAGCGTCAAGTTTTGGGTCAAAGACTTCCTCGCGATGCTTTTTGAGCCGCGTCAGGGTCATGGCCTCGTCATCTGCCATCAGCGCAGAATAGCCAACAACATCTGCGGCGAGTATGGCGGCCAGTCTGCGTTCCAAGAAGTCACCTCTGATCAGAGTGTCATCATCGCGCGGGGGATGGCGCTCCACAACATGTTTCTGCGCGCGGCTATTACCCAGATGGGCAGCGTGGCTATGCAACCAAAAAATGGGTCACGTCAGAAAGTATCGCCCACAAGGCTAGAACTACTACCCGGAGCGATCCTGCGACGAGGCCTGGACTAACTTTGAGTGTACGATAGCAATCTCGCCAGTGTCGCCACCAAGAATGAAGGCACGTAAGCCAAAGAGTGAAAGTTAGGTCACCGCTGTACTAAAGGACAAATGACAGGGGAGTTTTCGGTTTAAAAGAATGTGCTTTTGATCGGCAGGGTTCTAACTTGTGTAATGCAACTGCACTACACAGCATCAATCCCCAATAGTTTTAAGGAGTCATCATGTCTCGCACCCCACGTTCATTTTCTCACATAGGGCTCTCAGTGCCAGATGTTGATGCAGCCGTTAAATTCTATTCTGAAGTGCTGGGATTCTACGTCATCATGCCGCCCACTGATGTGCTGGAGGATGACAGTGACATTGGAGTGATGTGCACGGACGTATTTGGACCAGAGTGGAGAAAATTGCGTATCGCACATATGGCTACTGCAGACCGTGTTGGCATCGAGATTTTTGAGTTTGACGGAAATTATGCGCCAGAAAACAACATTGATTTCCGTCGCAATGGCACTTTTCACTTTTGCATCCAGGATCCCGACGTTGAAGGTCTTGTAGAAAAGATTGTGGCAGCAGGGGGCAAGCAGCGGATGCCTATCCGCCACTACTATCCAGGTGAGAAACCCTATCGAATGGTCTATGTGGAAGACCCGTTTGGCATTGTCTTCGAACTGTACAGCCACTCTTACGAGCTGACCTATTCATCCGGTGCTTACACCTGACATTTGTATCCTAAGAAGGGATAGTCTGGGCGCCATGCGGCCCCTCGCAACACCTTTCCATTTGTACAATATGACCAAATTGCCCGTAGAGTTTTGAACAAACTGCACAGTTTGCGCCTCTTTCACGCTTTCTGAACAATTGGTTAACACCTTGATACATCTCAAGGCGCAGGCGGGCAGGGGGGCGTTACACAGCGATGCGCGGCAATTGATGCTTTTGCCGAAGACCCCTTTGCGCTAAGGCATGACGCATGACTTTGACCGTAAAAGACCTCACCATTTCCCGCGGCGGTATTCCCGTTCTGGAAGGGTTGAATTTCTCGCTCGAGCCGGGCCATGCCCTGATCTTGCGGGGACCAAACGGTGTCGGCAAAACCACTTTGTTGCGCACCGTTGCCGGGCTGCAGCCACCTGTCGAAGGCGAGGTTCAAGCCGCCCCGGAATCCTTTGCTTACGCGGCCCACTCGGATGGTTTGAAAGCCACGCTAAGTGTTTCGGAAAACTTGCATTTCTGGGCGGATGTCTTTGGTACCAAAGGCATTCAGCAAGCACTGGACGGTTTTGATTTGAATGGTCTTGTGGATCGCCCCGCAGGGGCTTTGTCCGCTGGACAGAAGCGTCGTCTGGGCCTTGCGCGCCTGCTGGTTACTGGGCGTCCGGTCTGGATTTTGGATGAGCCCACCGTGTCTTTGGACGTGGCCTCGGTTGAGCTGTTTGCCAACGCGGTGCGTGCCCATCTGGCCGAGGGCGGCTCGGCCCTCATTGCCACCCACATCGACCTCGGGCTTGATGCCGAAGTGTTGGACGTCGGTCCCTTCCGGGCCAAGCCGAAATCCGGCACCGGTGGCTTCGACGGATTGGATGAGAGCTTCCTATGATTTCACTTCTCATCCGTGATCTTCGACTGGCCATGCGTGCCGGGGGCGGCTTTGGCCTCGGGTTGTCTTTTTTCCTTATCGTTACAGTACTTGTGCCTTTTGGCGTCGGTCCTGAAAGCGCGCTTTTGGCCAAGATCGCGCCGGGAATTCTGTGGCTTGGCGCGCTCTTGGCGTGCCTGCTGTCCCTGGACCGGATTTTTGCCCTGGACTGGGAGGACGGCTCGCTTGACCTGCTGGCCACATCGCCCCTGCCGATGGAGGGCGTGGTAACGGTCAAAGCGCTGGCGCACTGGCTGACGACAGGGTTGCCGCTGTGTCTTGCATCGCCAGTGTTTGGGTTGCTGCTGAGCCTGCCAGAGCAGGGGTACAAATGGCTCATTGTCTCGCTCGTTCTTGGCACGCCAGCGCTCTCTGTGATCGGCACATTTGGCGCCGCACTAACCGTCGGGCTGAAACGTGGAGGCCTGTTGCTGTCGCTTCTGGTTCTGCCACTCTACGTGCCAACATTGATTTTTGGGGCCGAAGTCGCCCGACGCGGGGCCGAAGGCCTAACCACCACCACCCCCGTCCTGATGCTGGCTGGCATTTCCGCAGGCACAATTGCGTTACTTCCCTTTGCGTCTGCCTTGGTGTTACGAGTGAATTTGCGATAGGACGGTCCGGGTTAACCCATGTCAAAGACAGGCTGACGCCCAACGGGCATTGGAAGCCACAAAGGCAAGGAAACGAAACCAAAATGAACATGAATGCACTTTGGGAATATGCCAATCCCGTTAAGTTTAGCCGAACCGTCAGCCTGGTGTTGCCCTGGGTGTCGGTGCTGGCGCTCGTGTCTCTTGTGGGCGGGTTGATCTGGGGGTTTTTCTTTACCCCGGATGATTTCCGCCAAGGCTCGACGGTCAAGATCATCTTTATTCACGTGCCATCCGCAATGATGGCGATCTCGGCGTGGTTTATGATGCTTGTGACCTCGCTGATCTGGCTGATCCGACGTCACCACGTCTCGGCACTTGCGGCGAAGGCCGCAGCGCCCATTGGTATTGTTATGACGCTGATTGCATTGGCCACTGGCGCAATCTGGGGGCAGCCGATGTGGGGCACGTGGTGGGCTTGGGACCCGCGTCTGACGTCATTCTTGATCCTGTTCCTGTTCTATCTGGGCTATGTTGCCTTGTGGGAGGCGATCGACAATCCGGACACGGCCGCAGATCTCACGTCTGTTCTTTGTATCGTCGGTTCGGTCTTTGCGTTCCTCAGCCGCTATGCGGTGAATTTCTGGAACCAAGGTCTGCATCAGGGCGCGTCGCTGAGCCTCGACAAAGAGGAAAACGTGGCGGATGTGTTCTCGACCCCGCTTTATGTGTGCATTGCAGGGTTCATATTACTGTTTGTCGCGCTTGTATTCCTGCGTACGCGTACCGAAATTCATAAACGGCGCACCAAGGCGCTGTTAGCACGGGAGAGACTGGGATGATGCCTGATCTGGGAAAATACGCCGATGCGGTGCTGTCGTCTTATGCCGTCTCAATCTTGCTGTTGATCGTGCTTGTCGCTGTCAGCATCCGCGCCGCGCGCAAGGCGCGGGCGGAACTGGAACAAATCGAGGGTCGTCGCAATGGCTAGAATCTCTCCTCTGATGATCGCACCGCCCCTGGTCTTTGCCGGGCTTGCAGCCCTGTTTTTTATTGGCATGCAGCGGGAAAACCCCGATGAATTGCCCACCAACCTTGCTGGCAAACCCGCGCCGGAACTGCCCGTCACGCAACTGGGGTCACTTGAGACGTTCGACTCTTCGGTTCTGACGAATGGCGAGGTTAAGCTGGTGAACTTCTGGGCAAGCTGGTGTGGTCCATGCCGCGTAGAACATCCCACTCTGATGCAGCTAGAGGCCGAGGGCATGCCGGTTTACGGTGTGAACTACAAGGATGACCCTGGCAACGCCTTGACCTTCCTTGCTGAGCTTGGCGATCCCTATATCGCTGCGGGCGCGGACAGAACTGGTCGGATTGGGATTGACTGGGGCGTCTACGGCGTGCCGGAAACTTTCCTGATCGACGGCGACGGCAAGATCATCACGCGCATCGCAGGGCCTGTGACCCAGCGAAAACTACTGGAACGCTTGCAGCCCAAGATCGACGAGCTGGCCGCGGGCTCCTGATCTCAGATCGAGAACCGCAAAGACATGCAGGACAGGCCGCCATCAACAAGGGTGGCCTGCGTTGTGTCCAGCACCACCACCTTATAGCCCGCTTTGTCCAGTGCATCTGCCGTGCGCGGATTGCCTGAGGACAGAAACACAGTGTCGTTGACCCGGATCGCGTTGGCGGCGAGGTCTTCGCCTTCAGCGGTGTGGATCACGCGGTAATCGTCAAAACAACCCGACGCTGACAGTTTGGGGGTGGCGAGGATGGTCTCGGCGTCCAGCAAGCTGCTTTCAGTTTTGAAATGCAGAATGTCAGCCGGCGTTTCGAGAATGCGCAGTTTGTAGCCCAGGTCGGACACGATCGGACCAAGGTCTTCGGCACCAGTGCGGTCCGTACGGGCCGATAGGCCGACCATAACCTCGTGATCAGAACACAAGATATCGCCACCATCGACAAAGCCCTCGGTTTGCAGATCGATCACGCCCGTCATGATCCGTGTGAGATCAGGGCGCAGAGCTGCAGCCTCTCCCAGACGGGTTTCGGCGCCGGGACGCAGGACGATGGCCTGACCTTTCAAGCACAAAGCGGCGTCTTCGATAAACACGCTGTCAGGGAACCGCTCATCGGCGGGCAATACCTCAACCTCGGCACCAGTTGCGCGAAGGGCCGCAACATAACTCGCGTGTTCGCTGCGAAACACATCTGCGCTGGGATCACCCTGATCCTCGGCCCTCAGACCATCTGTGACCGAATTGGAAGGTGTGCGGCAAAGCGCGTGGGTGAAGGTAAAGCTGTGGTTGGCCATTCGACATCTCTTGGGTTAAGTCGACGCAAAATGGCGGATGTCGCCGGTCGTGGCAAGCGCTATCAGGCGGCGTGGGCCTTGCGGCCCACATCAGTGTTTGCTTTGCCCCGATCGGGCAAAGCGGTTGGCGCCTGAGGAAAACACTTGGCATCCGGTCGGCGGCCTGTCTTGGTAAGGCGTAAGTCGAGGGACAGGAGGCGCAAATGCTGACGCAGGATGAGGCGGTCAAACGCTGGGAGGGGATTTTTGATCCCGCGACCATCGATCAGAATTTCCGCGACTTGTGGCAGACTTGGCCCTCGCTGACGGTGGCTCGGGATGGCCAGATTTTGCCACTGCCCAATGGGAACCCTGTTGCGTTGCCCGAGACCTTTCAGGTGGGCAGGCGTTGTCTGGAGACACAGGCACATCTGGGCACCATGCGGATGAGTGGGCTGGCGGTACTGCATCGGGGTCAACTGGTGCATGAGGTTTATGGTCGGGGGCGCAGCGAACAGGATGTCTCTATCCTTTGGTCGGTCAGCAAGGCCGTCACAGCGCTGATGCTAGGGATTGCGCAAGGCGAAGGGGCGCTGCCGGACTTTCAGGTGCTGGTCACTGACTATGTCCCGGAGCTCAACGGCACCGGGTTTGATGGGGTCAGTGTGCAGCAGGTGATGGACATGCTAAGCGGCATTCGTTGGCGAGAGGCTTATGATGATCCAACCTCTGAGGTCGTGCGTTCAATCACATCGTTCCAGACCGGGGCGCAGGACGATTTCGCCCGCGAGATGGTGCGGGCACGGGAGCCCGGCACTTTTAGCCAGTACGCC
Organism: uncultured Shimia sp.; assembly: GCF_947498095.1. Lineage (GTDB taxonomy): Bacteria > Pseudomonadota > Alphaproteobacteria > Rhodobacterales > Rhodobacteraceae > Shimia. The sequence continues at coordinate 70,390 of NZ_CANMJE010000006.1, forward strand.
AGTATTGAAACACATGTTCTGGGGTGGGTGCTGCGCCGCGCGACGGGCGAGACGGTTGCAGACTACCTGCGCACGCGGCTCTGGCAGCCACTGGGTGTCGAAGGCGACATGCACATGCTGGTGGATCAAGAGGGTGAACCGATGGTGTTTGGCGGCATGTTCATGCGGCTGCGTGATCTGGCACGCATTGGCCAGATGGTTCTGGACGGGGGCAGGGCGCAGGATGGTCGCCAGATTGTGCCCGAAGACTGGATCAAAACCATGGCTGTGCCGGATGTGCATCCCCTGATGCCCGGCGTCGGGCTGCCGCATGCCGAAAGTGAATACGGCTACAAAAACCAGTGGTGGATCCCGATGCGGCCTGATGGCGGCGATTTCAGCGCCATCGGGATCTATGGCCAGTTCCTCTATGTGAACCCGGTCCGCAAAGTCGTTATCGCCATGAACGGAGCCTATCCGAGTTACACTGAGGACGGCCCAATGCGTACGCTTGAAACCCTCTGCCTGTTTCAACAGATCGCCCGCAGCCTGTCACCTTGAGCAAAAGAAAAACCCCGCTCGAAAGCGAGGTTTTCGTCTGCTGAAACCGCCAAGTTAGGTTTTTGCCAGATTTCGCAGCACGTAGTGCAGCACGCCGCCATGTTCGACATACTCAATCTCGGGGGCCGTATCGATGCGGCACTTGAGGGTGATCTCGTGGACCGTCCCGTCGGCCATGGTGATTGAACATGGCACTTCTTGCAGCGGCTCGATTGTATCCAATCCTGAGATCGACACAGTTTCTTCGCCGGTCAGCCCTAGTGTCTTGCGATTGTCGCCACCGGTGAACTCAAACGGGATCACGCCCATGCCCACAAGGTTTGATCGGTGGATACGTTCAAAGCTTTCGGCGATCACCGCTTTGACACCCAAGAGCGCGGTCCCTTTAGCGGCCCAATCACGCGATGAGCCAGCGCCATATTGCTCACCGCCAAAGACGACCAGCGGTGTGCCGGCCTCTTGATAGGCCATCGAGGCGTCAAAGATCGAGGTCTGCGCGCCATCGGGGCCCTTGGTGTAACCCCCTTCAACGCCGTCCAGCATCTCGTTTTTGATGCGGATGTTGGCGAAGGTGCCGCGCATCATGATCTCGTGGTTGCCGCGCCGCGACCCATACGAGTTGAATTCGCGCACAGGCACCTGACGATCGATCAGGTACTGACCGGCCGGGGTGGATTGCGCAAACGACCCGGCGGGTGAAATGTGATCGGTGGTGACCATGTCGCCCAGAACCAAGAGAACCTTGGCATCATCGATGTTGCTGATGGTGCCAGGCTCTGATCCCATGCCCTGAAAGTAAGGCGGGTTCTGGATATAGGTCGAGGTCGCAGGCCAGTCATAGGTTTCGCTGTCCGAGGTCTCAACCGATTGCCATTTCTCATCGCCTTTGAAGACATCGGCGTATTTCTCGATAAACGCCTCGCGGGTCACGGTTTGTTGCACCAGATCTGCGATTTCCTGTGTGCTGGGCCAGATGTCTTTCAGATAGACGTCATTGCCGTCCTTGTCCTGCGCGATAGGGTCTGACGCAAGGTTGATGTCCATCGTGCCGGCCAGCGCATATGCCACAACCAGCGGCGGAGAGGCAAGATAATTGGCGCGCACATCCGGGCTGATCCGGCCTTCAAAATTGCGGTTGCCTGAAAGAACCGAGGCGGCCACCAGATCGCCCTTGGCAATGGCCTCGGACAGTTCTTTCTGAATGGGTCCCGAATTGCCAATACAAGTGGTGCAGCCATAGCCCACAAGGTTAAACCCGATCTTGTCGAGGTCTTCCTGCAGACCAGCGGCTTCAAGGTAATGCGACACAACCTGCGAGCCCGGTGCCAGAGAGGTTTTGACCCAAGGTTTGCGGTTCAGCCCCAAGGCGGCGGCTTTGCGCGCCACCAGACCCGCGCCGATCATTACGTAAGGGTTCGAGGTGTTGGTACAGGATGTGATCGACGCGATCACCACGTCGCCCGAAGACAGGGTGTAGTCTTCGCCGTCTACCACCACTTCCTTGTTCATCGGACGCTTGAAAGTCTCTTCCATTTCGCGCCGGAAGGCTGTCTGTCCTTCGGTCAGGGCGACAAAATCTTGCGGGCGTTTGGGGCCGGAAATGGCCGGAACGATGCTGCCCATGTCGAGCGTCAGAGTGTCGGTGTAGACTGGGGCGTACCCCTCATCCCGCCACAGGCCGTTTTCCTTGGCATAGGCTTCAACCAGCGCGATGCGGTCTTCGTCGCGACCCGTGGTGCGCATGTAGCGCAGGGTTTCACCGTCGATTGGGAAAAACCCGCAGGTGGCGCCATATTCGGGGGCCATGTTGGCGATGGTGGCGCGGTCGGCCAGTGGCAAACGGTTCAGGCCTTCGCCGTAGAATTCGACGAATTTGCCAACCACGCCTTTAGCGCGCAGCATTTCAACGACTTTCAGGACCAGATCGGTGCCGGTCGTGCCTTCCATCATCTCGCCGGTCAACTCAAACCCGACAACTTCAGGGATCAGCATCGAGATCGGCTGGCCCAGCATCGCAGCCTCGGCCTCAATCCCGCCAACACCCCAACCCAGAACGGCGGCTCCGTTGACCATCGTCGTGTGGCTGTCCGTGCCAACCAACGTATCCGGATAGGCCACCTCTTCGCCGTTTTGATCGACATCGCTCCAGATGGTTTGGGCGAGATATTCAAGATTTACCTGATGGCAAATCCCGGTGCCCGGCGGCACAACGCGGAAGTTGTTGAATGCGCCTTGGCCCCATTTCAGGAACTGATAGCGCTCCATGTTGCGTTCGTACTCACGGTCAACGTTCATCTGGAACGCACGCGGGTTGCCAAATTCGTCAATCATGACCGAGTGGTCGATCACAAGGTCGACGGGGTTAAGCGGGTTGATCTTTTGCGCATCTCCCCCCAGCGCTTTGATCCCGTCGCGCATGGCGGCGAGGTCGACCACTGCTGGAACACCGGTGAAATCCTGCATCAGCACGCGGGCAGGGCGATAGGCAATCTCGCGCGGGTTCTTTCCCCCGTTGGCGCCCCATTCGGCAAAGGCTTTGATGTCATCGGTCGACACGGAAAACCCGCCGTCCTCAAAACGCAGCATGTTTTCCAGGACCACTTTCAGCGCGGCGGGAAGTTTCGAGAAATCACCCAGACCGGCCCGTTCGGCGGCAGAAATTGAGTAGTAAGAGAGCGTCTTGCCGTTGACCGTGATCTTGCTGCGGGTTTTGGCGGTGTCCTGTCCAACTTGAATAGTCATTTGCGAGCTCCGAAACTGTTGAAAACTGTACCGAGCCTGAGCGGCTCATCTGGAATAGGGTGCAGACAAAATTTAACGCATTGCGAGGCATTGTCCATGAGGCCTGCGACGCAGAGGTCAGTAGACAGTTCTTCGACCCAAGCATATAGGTGGGGCATCCTGCCACCGTTGGGCACCTTGCAACCAATATCACTCTGGTATACATCGGCATACAACGGACTTGAGAGTCGGATCACCCAAGGTTTACACGGTCCTGATCTCAAGCATTTCTGACACACTATGGCAGGGATCATTATGAGCTTGTACACAGACTACCTCGCAGAGATCGAAACGCGCAAATCGCAAGAATTGCACCCCAAACCCATTGATGATGGGGCTCTTGTGGCCGAGTTGGTCTCGCAGATCAAAGACACGGGCAACGCGCACCGCGAAGACTCTTTGAACTTTTTCATCTACAACACGCTGCCGGGCACAACCAGTGCAGCGGGTGTGAAGGCAAAGTTCCTGAAAGAGATCATTCTGGGCACGGAAGTGGTCGCAGAGATCACACCGGCATTTGCCTTTGAGCTGTTGTCGCACATGAAAGGCGGCCCTTCGGTCGATGTGCTTCTGGATCTGGCCCTGGGTGATGACGCGGCGATTGCAGCGCAAGCCGCCGAGGTTCTGAAAACACAAGTCTTCCTTTACGAGGCGGATACGGATCGTCTGGCCGCTGCTCACGCCGCAGGTAACGCCGTCGCCACCGACATTCTGGAAAGCTATGCCAAGGCAGAGTTCTTCACCAAGCTTCCTGAGATCGACGAAGAAGTCCAAGTCGTGACCTACATCGCGGCTGAGGGCGACATCTCGACGGATCTCTTGTCCCCCGGCAATCAGGCACACTCGCGCTCTGACCGCGAGTTGCACGGCAAGTGCATGATGTCGGAAGCGGCGCAGAAAGAGATTGAGGCGCTGAAGCTTCAGCACCCAGACAAGCGCGTCATGCTGATTGCAGAAAAGGGCACGATGGGCGTGGGTTCGTCGCGGATGTCGGGCGTCAACAACGTGGCCCTCTGGACCGGTAAACAGGCCAGCCCCTATGTGCCGTTCGTGAACTATGCCCCGGTAGTTGCCGGGACCAACGGCATTTCGCCGATCTTTCTGACCACCGTTGGCGTGACCGGCGGTATCGGTCTGGACCTCAAGAACTGGGTCAAAAAGGTCGATGAAGATGGCAAGGGGATCCTGAACAATGACGGCAACCCGATCCTCGAGCAGAAGTACTCGGTCGAAACCGGCACGGTTCTTAAGATCGACACCAAGTCTCATAAGCTTCTGAGCGAAGATGGCAAAGAGCTGGCGGATGTGTCCTCGGCCTTTACCCCGCAAAAGATGGAATTCATGAAGGCGGGCAGCTCGTATGCCATCGTCTTTGGTAAAAAGTTGCAAACCTTTGCGGCTGAAACCTTGGGCGTTGAAGCACCACAGGTTTTTGCCCCATCGAAAGAAATCAGCCACGAAGGTCAGGGCCTGACCGCGGTTGAAAAGATCTTCAACAAGAACGCCAAGGGTTCGACGCCCGGCAAAACGCTGCATGCGGGCTCGGACGTGCGTGTTCAGGTCAATATTGTTGGCTCGCAAGACACAACCGGCCTGATGACCAGCCAGGAACTGGAAGCCATGGCCGCCACCGTGTTGTCGCCATCAGTTGACGGTGCCTATCAGTCGGGCTGTCACACGGCGTCAGTCTGGGATGCCAAGGCGCAAGCCAACACGCCACGCCTGATGAAGTTCATGAACGACTTTGGCCTTGTCACCGCGCGTGACCCCAAAGGCGAATACCATGCGATGACCGACGTGATCCACAAGGTGTTGAATGACATCACCGTAGATGACTGGGCGATTATCATCGGCGGCGACAGCCACACCCGTATGTCCAAGGGCGTGGCCTTTGGTGCAGACTCAGGCACCGTCGCGCTGGCTCTGGCCACTGGTGAAGCCTCGATGCCGATCCCAGAATCGGTCAAGGTGACCTTTAAGGGTGAAATGAAGGACTACATGGACTTCCGCGACGTGGTGCACGCCACGCAATCGCAGATGTTGCAACAGCACGGCGACAACGTCTTTCAGGGGCGCATCATCGAAGTGCATATCGGCACTTTGCTGGCGGATCAGGCCTTTACCTTCACTGACTGGACTGCCGAGATGAAGGCCAAGGCCTCGATTTGTATCTCGAACGACGAAACACTGGTTGGATCGTTGGAGCTGGCAAAATCCCGCATCCAGATCATGAAAGACAAAGGCATGGAGCATGAAAATGGCATGCTGCAAAAGCTGATCGACATCGCGGACAAACGGATTGCCGAGATCAAGTCGGGCGAAAAGCCCGCCCTGACACCGGACGACAATGCCAAGTACTATGCCGAAGTTGTTGTTGATCTGGATGCCATTGATGAGCCGATGATCGCAGACCCTGACGTCAACAACGCTGACGTGTCCAAGCGCTATACACACGACACCATCCGCCCGATCTCGTTCTACAAGGCCGAGAAAAAGGTGGACCTTGGGTTTGTTGGATCGTGCATGGTGCACAAGGGTGACATGAAAATCGTCGCTCAGATGCTGAAGAACCTCGAGAAAGCCTCGGGCAAAGTTGAGTTCAAGGCGCCGTTGGTTGTTGCTGCTCCGACCTACAACATCATCGATGAGATGAAAGAAGAGGGCGACTGGGAAATCCTGCAACGGTACTCGGGTTTTGAATTTGATGATCTGTTCCCGAAAAGCCAAGCACGCACCGAGTATGAGAACATTCTCTATCTTGAGCGCCCCGGCTGTAACTTGTGCATGGGCAACCAGGAAAAAGCTGCAAAAGGCGATACGGTTCTGGCCACTTCGACCCGCTTGTTCCAAGGCCGCGTTGTAGAAGACAGTGCCGAGAAGAAAGGCGAGAGCCTTTTGGCATCGACCCCGGTCGTGGTTCTGTCTGCAATTCTCGGTCGCACACCGACTATGGAAGAATACAAAACCGCCGTTGAAGGGATCGACCTGACCAAGTTCGCGCCACCGCTGGAAAAACCAGCTGGAGCAAAGTCAGTCCACTTCTAAAGCGAGACAACAAAACAGTCCTAAGAGGGCGTCACCGTCAATGGTGATGCCCTTTTTCGTTGATTTGTAACAATCCGCTCTCGAAACCTTTATTGGCCAGTTGAACGGCAATTCAATATCAGTTGGATGGACTGCAAAGAAAGTGATCTACATGCGCACCGCAATTCGTTTCGCAATGTTTCTCTGGATGGCAATGTCAGCTCCGCTGATGGCCGAGGACAGAGTTGTTGTTGTTGAGCTTTATACCTCGCAGGGGTGCTCGTCCTGCCCGCCAGCGGATGCATTCTTTCATGACACGCTGACAAAACGCGATGATGTCATCGCATTGGCGTTGCATGTGGATTACTGGGACTACCTTGGCTGGAAGGATAACTTTGCTTCGCCCGAGTTTACCAAAAGGCAAAAGGACTATGCGCGGGCGGCTGGACATCGCTCGGTCTATACCCCGCAAATGATTGTCAGCGGAACGGATCATGTTGTTGGCAATCATCCTTATGAGGTCAAAGATCTGATTGCTGCCCACAAACGCAATGCGCCTGTTGTTGATGTGTCGATCAAGAAACAGGGTGGGCGTTTTGTGGTTGAGGCTGAGACATCGGCAGCACCCGGCCCGATGGTGATCCAGATCGTGCGGTATCGCCCCATGGAAAAGGTCGCGATCAAGCGCGGTGAAAATGCCGGCCGCGAGTTGGCCTATTCCAATATCGTCGATAGCTGGGACGTTGTCGCTGAATGGGATGGTAAAAAGCCGATCCGCGTCCGCGCGCCAGCTCGTGGCGATTTGCCGGTTGTCGCCATTGTGCAGGGCCGCGACCACGGCCCGATCCTTGCGGCAGCGCGGCTGCGTTAATCTTCTGAAATTTCAATATCTTCCGGCGGTTTATACTTCCACCGGCGATGAATCCAAAACCACTGTTCGGGATGCGCGCGTACAAGGTTTGCCAGCCCGTCATTGACGGCCTGTGTCATTGTTGTGGGGTCTGAATGAGGGATTTCCTCCATCGCCACAATGCGAAATGAAAATCCGTCAGGCTCTCGCAATCCATAGACCGGGATCAATGCGGCGTTGAATTTGAGAGCCAGTTCCGCGGTGACCAGCGACGTGCGAGCAGGCTTCCCCAGAAAATCAAGCGGCACGCCCTGATTTGCGTGCAGGTCGGTCAGAATACCAAGAATGCCGCCGGATTTGATGTGGCGCACCATCTCGATCATGCCTTTGCGACCGCGTTCAAACAGCGGAGTGCCGATTTTTGAGATCGAGGCCACGTAATGCGCATTGAAATAGGGGTTTGCCATAGGCCGGTACAAAGCACCCATGTTGTAACCGCGATGGATCAAGTTCGCGCGTACCGCATCGTAATTGCCCATATGCCCTGTCACCAGGATCACGGGGCGCCCTTCGGCACGTGCGGCTTCCAGCCTCTCCAATCCTGGTCCTTCGATCGGTGCCTGGATTGCGCGCTGGACGAATTCTTCCCCGGAATAGATCTCAATCAGAGTGCGTCCGGCGTTGTTCGGGACAACACGAGACAAGCGGTGTACTTCGTCCTCGGGCAAATCCGGCAAGACGGTGTTCAGATTGTTGCGAACCCGTTTGCGATACCCACCAATTGGCGAAAAAACGTGGGACGTGAGCCAACCCATCATACGCACACGCGTCTTGTAGGGCAGCGCCAGCGCCAGCCCAATCGCACCCTTCAGAACGAGGTTCACGGTGTAATCCGTCACCTTTTGGGAGAATTTGTCTGGTTGTTTTGTCATTGGGTCTCAGCGAATGTTGCGCGGTGCCAGACATAGGGGCCTGCTGCGACAATCACAAGCGCTCGGCCATTTGTCCAGACGCCTTGGGGTTCGGGGAAAACCAAAAGACCGCAAGGTCTTGCAAAGATCAATCCGTTTCAGCGTCTTCGCTGTCTTCCGGCAGGATCAATTGGATCTCTCCGGCATCCGCGAGCCGTCGCGCTGCGCCGACCACTTGCGTCTGGGCGGTATCGGCATCCCGTGTACTGACCTTGCCCCGATCTTCGATGTCTTCCCGGATCTGGTCAGCCAACCGACCGGAGATGTTTTCCAGCAAAAACTCTGCGCTTGTCTGTGCAGTGTCGTCGACCGCTCCGGCCAGCGCCGTGACCAAGATGGCCTGGTCCACATCCCGCAACACCGACGGCACATCGCGTGGGGCGAGGCGGGCAGGGATATCGGCAAAGGTAAAGATTGCACGCCTCACCGCGCTGGCAAATCCCTGATCGGTTTCGTCCAGCCCGCTTAAGACATCGTCGCGTGTGGTGGAGGCGGAATAGTTCAGGATTTCGCCGACACGCGATTCCGGCTCTTTGTCAAAGGCCCGTTCGGGCATGTCATCCAATTGCGTCGCCAAGGACAAGCCAATGCGCGCAACAGCATTTGGAGTGATCGCCTCGGTCAAAGAAATCGCATAGGTGATCCTGCGTGCCTGTTCGCCGGGCATTGACCCTAACAGGTCTGCAGCGCGGGCAACGTCCAGTTTGGACATCAATACAGCCGAAACTTCAAGGCTTTCGCGCGCAACAATGTCCGCCAGTTGCTCAACGGACAGGGCGCACAAACGATCCCACGGGTCCCCGGCCATGCGTACCCCGGCCTCTTTTCGCAGACGCTGTGCGGTGAGCGGGCTGATCCGGCCTTCAAGGGCAGACAACGCGCCGGACAGCCCCCGTGGAAACGACAGACCAACGGATTCCAGTTCGGCGGCGAACTCCATCACAACGCTGGCCAAGGTCTGGCGATCGACATAACTCATGTCGCCCATCATCTGGGTCAACTGCGCCTGCAGATCATCCGGCAGGTCAGACAGGCTCAACTCGGCCCCTTCATTCAAGAGAAATCGAACGATGATCGCTGCCTTTTGACGGCGCGACAATCCGGTCGGCTGGGGCGCCATTGGCGCCACGCCGGTGTTTTCAATCATTGCCGGTCTCCTTCACTCCGGGCGCAGCTAAGCACCGAAGAGTGAAAAAAACCTTAGTAATTGTAGGTCGTGCCGGTCTTGATCGCCGAGGCGAGTGATGCTTCAGGCCAGTCGCCGCCACCACCGCGTGTGCGAATTTCCTGGAGTTGCACCCAAGCCAGATAAGTTTCGCCCGCTTCGACATGGGCCTGACCCATATATGAACGCACCAATAGGTTATCCGGGTTTTCGGCAATTGCGCGTTGATAGAACTGTATGCCCAAATCGACGTTGCCCATTTTGCGATGGGTGAACCCCCAATAGGTCAGCACCCTGTCGTCGCTTTGATCCGTCATGGTCGCGAGGATCGCCTGAGCGCTGTCAAACTGTCCCGCATAGGCATATTCACGTACCGCATCATAGCGCAGATCATCGTCCAGACTTGCGTTTTCGGGCTTCACGCAGCGGTTTTTCTTTTCGCTCCAGATCTTACCATTCTTGCATTCTTTGGTGGTCGGCGTTGGAGCAGGAACCATCGACTCGTTGCCGCCAGCAGCCAAAACTGACTGTGGCCCAAGGCCAATTGCGGCTATTAAAATAAGGGGCTTCAACTGCATTTGGGGGACTCCCGTCACTCTATATGGTCAGTTGCCATTGCCATAAATACACATCTGATCTCGTTGGTCCCAATATGCCCCAGGAGGACAGGACTTGCGTTCTGCTGTCGCCGCCAAAGGAGCGAGGACAAGGGACAAGATCATCAAGGCAAAGGCTGGTTTGAAAAACATGGTCATTTTCTCTCCTGCCACGAGTATAGTCACAAAAGCGGGTCCTGATAGAGATCAGAACCCGACAATTCATCACCTTTGCGTCACCAAATCGGACCATGTGTTACGAAAATGCACATGTTCAGACAGTTGATGAGTCATTTCCAGTTTGCTGCAACGCATAGGTTTGCCGATTTATCGAGATAGAAACCAGGATCGCATTCAGGACCATTCTTGTCGCCAAATCCGGTCTTGGTGTTTGCTCCACCGGCAGATGCCACCGCAGGCAATAGGACAATAACCACTACGGATAGAAGCGTTTTCATTGTCGGCCTCATTTTTAGCGGCGTGGATCGGCCATGCACATTTTGTCGGTCGCGTCCCAAGTGTACCCATCATTACAGTATTTGCGGTTTTCCTCGGAGTGGATCACCAATGAGTGTGATGGTTTGGCATTTGCAATGGCAGGGACGGACAGGCCAAAGATCAGCGGCAAAAGGGCAATTCTTAGAAACATGATAGGCTCCATTATGGGTAAGTCTGAAAGAGTTACGCTCAGACTTGCCCTCTGGATCACTTCACCCTGTCACTAAGGTATCACGAAACTGTCAAAACGACACATGCGCCCGTGCCAGAATATAGGTGTGAATCGAGAAGATCACCGCGTCTGTTTCCGGCAATCGCAGGATCGATTGTTTTTCGCTGCGCAAGTAGGGTGCGGTTTTCGGATCAGCATAAGGGCGGCGCTGGTTGGCGGATCTTGGTTGGTGAAGGACGGTGTCGGCATACCAGAGCGCGTTTGATCGCCACAAAGGGCGCTCGGGTCGCACGCCGTCGAACAATCGCTGAACCCGCTTGGCCACATCATCAGTATAGCTGTCGACCGGGACGTGAATGCCAACCAGCGGGCGGCCGAATTTCTCGGACAACAGCCAACTGGCGGGAAAACAAAGGACGGCGCCGGTCATCACGTGCTCATCGCCCTGTTTTTGCAATATGCAAATGTCTTCTTGCACAAGCCGGCCCAGCGTCGCCAAAGGGTCGTTCCTATCAAGGATGACCTCAGCCTTATCTGGACGCGTTACCACGTCGTTGGTGCATGTAAAGTCGCCCTCGGGCCGCGACAACAGCAAGCCCAAAACCTTGTCCAAAAGCTCCTGCGCTGCAGGTAGTGCTTCGGGGAGCATTGCCACAACATCCTTGCGCTGTTCGGCCAACAATCGTGCTCGGAGTGCCATTTGACCGGCATAGGCTTCGTCAATGATCAACCAGTCCTGCTCCGCCAACGGCGAAATGCCGGGCAAGGGCTTTGGCGCAAGCGGATCAAAGGGGATCGCGGTCTGCAAAACGTCTGTCATGTGATGAGATTTACAATAGCGGTGCGTGGTGAGTAACCAAAAAAGACAGGTTTGAGGTCGGTTTCAGGCAGGAAATACCCCCGTATTGCCCCCCACAATTCCCGTAAGACAAGAGGAGAAGGCCATGCGAGATCACTACCGCGATATCCGAAAGATCGATCCAACCCGCGGAGAGCGGACCGGGGATAACACGCCGAACGATCAGGATCGGGTTGAGATTGGCCCGACACAGCTGGCTTTTGCAGAATGGGCAAAGGCTGGACTGCAACTGCCTGACCTGCAGGCGTTGCGGCGCTATCGCTGGGAACGCCTGACGCAGCACATTGTGGATCGGGGGTATGGTGGGTTGTTGATGTTTGATCCGCTCAACATTCGCTATACCACGGATTCAACCAACATGCAGCTGTGGAACACCCACAATCCGTTCCGCGCGCTTCTGCTCTGCGCCGATGGTTACATGGTGATCTGGGACTATAAGCAATCGCCGTTTCTCAGCACATTCAACCCGCTTGTGAAAGAACAGCGGGCAGGGGCGGACCTGTTCTACTTTGACCGCGGCGACAAGGTTGATGTGGCAGCAGATGTGTTTTCCAACGAAGTGCGCAAGCTGATGGAAGAACACAGCCCAGGCAACAAACGGCTGGCAGTCGACAAGATCATGATCCACGGCCTGCGGGCTCTGGAGGCTCAGGGTTTTGAGATCATGGAAGGTGAAGAGGTCACCGAGAAATCCCGCTCAGTCAAAGGCGTGGACGAGATTCTGGCCATGCGCTGCGCCAATCATGCTTGTGAAACCGCCGTGGCCGAGATGGAACGTGCAGCACGTGAAGGTGTGCCCAATGGCAACATGAGTGAGGACGACATCTGGGCCGTGTTGCATGCGGAAAATATCCGGCGCGGTGGCGAGTGGATCGAAACGCGCCTGCTGGCCTCGGGGCCGCGTACCAATCCGTGGTTCCAAGAATGCGGACCCCGGATCGTGCAGAACAACGAGATTGTCAGTTTTGATACCGATCTGGTCGGCTCTTATGGCATATGCGTTGATATTTCCCGAAGCTGGTGGATTGGCGACCAAAAACCACCCGCAGACATGGTCTATGCCATGCAGCACGCGCATGACCACATCATGGCCAACATGGAGTTGTTAAAGCCCGGTGTGAATATGCAGGATATCAGCCTAAATTGTCACAAGCTGGATGACAATTTTCAGGCGCAGAAATATGGCTGCATGATGCACGGAGTTGGTTTGTGTGATGAATGGCCCTTGATTGCCTATCCCGACGCGATGGTCGAAGGCGCCTTTGACTATGAACTCGAACCTGGCATGGTTTTGTGCGTTGAAGCGCTTGTCAGCCCTGAGAAAGGCGCGTTCTCCATCAAGCTGGAAGATCAGGTGCTGATCACGGAAGACGGCTTTGAAAACCTGTCGACCTATCCCTTTGATCCACGGCTGATGGGCGAAGTCTGATCAGATCAGTCAAAACGAAACACCCCGCAACAGGTGCGGGGTGATTGTAATGTTTGGTTTAGCGCGCGCGCGGTGATGGTCGATGCATCGGCGGCTGTGGTCTTGGGGCCGGCGCAATCGGGTGCACTGGACGTCCTGGAGGCGGATTGGGACGCGCCGGCGGATTGGGACGATAATAATCGTTCCACATCATCGAGTCATAATAGACGCCCACCCCGACACTGCCGGTGGTATAGACATCATCACACGCACTGAGGGACATGGCACCAAGGCTGAGCGCGGTCAGGGCGATTGCGGATTTGCTACGGATCATGACTGGCCCCCTTACTGTGCGACACGGAACGAAGAATAGATGGAATTGATGCCACCCAAGAGGTCGGGATCAAAGCCGTCCTGCAGAACTGTCACAGAAAACGCGACTCGTGGGCCGGGTAGGTCGATCAACAGGGCTGTAAACTGAACGCCTTTGCCGTTGCGTCGACCTTTGCCGGTGATGCTGTGAGCGGTGCGACCACCAATTCTGCGGACTTCGCGTTTGGTGACCTCGGCCTCACCCAAAAGCTGGGGTCCAATATCACGTACATAGTCGGCGCCTTCCTCGAGATTGCGCACACCGTCAGGAACAATGAAGCCGACCCAAATGTTGTCAGCCGCTTCAGGTTGCATGCCCAGAACGCGCGAAACATTTCGCGTGTCTTCGTCGTCTGACGGCGAGAGCGTCCGCGGTCCACCAACGCGCACCGACCAGAAATCAGGCACCTTGACCTGAAACAATGCTTTGCCATGTTCGGTGTACGTCACCGGAGTTTGGGCGCCAGCCAGCGATGCAGACATCAAAATGACCGCTGCCGTGATCGCCCCCAGCAAGTTTTGGGATTTTTGTAACAAGTCCATCAATAATGCTCCTTGAGGAATACGGTCATTCTAGAACAATGGCCGGGTGTGTCCAGCGCCAGCAACCCCGATACCTAGTTGCGCACCGTCCCGAAAGTGGCATGACCGCTTTCACCGATGAAACGGACTTTCTGCCCGTCGCGCTCGACGTCGTAACACGCCCACCCGTCGGCTGGCGGCCATTGACTGCAATACTGTTCACCCCGAACTTCCCAATACCCCCAGCTGTCCTCGCCCGCGTTGTAGAGCGTTCGTCCGGAGGGCAGGAACTCTTGCCAGGCGTTCTCGTAGTCCACGGTTTGACCTGTCAGAACGGCTTGAATGCCTGCGTTATCGAGTGTCTGCCAGTTCTGCCCCAGAACGGGGGTCGCACAAAGCATAAAAATCAGGGCAATCCGTCTCACTTTGGCTCTCCTGTCTTGCCGCCACCTGTGCATCAGTCTAAACCGCGCGCGAACCCATCCTATACACAAGGCCGTGACATGATCCCTCGCTATGCCCGCAAAGAGATGACCGACATCTGGGAACCCGCCACCAAGTTCCGTATCTGGTATGAAATCGAGGCGCACGCCTGCGATGCCATGGCCAAGCTGGGCGTGATCCCGCAGGAAAACGCGGATGCGGTCTGGAGGGCCAAGGATGTCGAATTCGATGTGGCACGCATTGATGAGATTGAGGCTGTCACCAAACATGATGTCATCGCGTTCCTGACGCACTTGGCCGAACACGTGGGCAGCGAAGAGGCCCGGTTTGTGCATCAAGGCATGACTTCGTCGGATGTGCTGGACACCTGCCTGAACGTACAGCTTGTACGCGCTGCAGACATCCTGCTGGCCGACATGGACCGCGTGCTGGCTGCGCTGAAGACTCGCGCGCTTGAGCACAAAGATACGGTGCGCGTTGGACGCAGCCACGGCATCCACGCAGAACCCACGACGATGGGTCTGACATTCGCTCGTTTCTACGCTGAGATGGACCGCAACAAGGCGCGTCTGCAACAAGCGCGTGAAGAGGTCGCCACCGGCGCCATTTCCGGCGCTGTGGGCACGTTTGCCAATATCGACCCTGCCGTTGAAGAGCATGTCTGCGCTGAGCTGGGTCTGAGCCCCGAGCCGATTTCCACGCAGGTCATCCCGCGCGACCGCCATGCGATGTTCTTTGCCGTGCTGGGTGTGATTGCCTCGTCGATTGAAAACATTGCGATTGAAATTCGCCACATGCAGCGCACCGAAGTGCTGGAAGGGGCTGAGTTCTTCTCGATGGGCCAAAAGGGTTCATCCGCAATGCCGCACAAGAAAAACCCGGTTCTGACCGAGAACCTGACCGGTCTGGCGCGTCTGGTGCGCATGACCGTGATCCCGGCAATGGAAAACGTCGCCCTGTGGCACGAGCGTGATATCTCGCACTCGTCCGTAGAGCGCGGCATCGGTCCGGACGCTACCGTGACGTTGGATTTTGCCCTGAACCGTCTGGCCGGTGTGGTCGAGAAGATGCTGATCTTCCCCGACAACATGCTGGACAACATGAACAAATTCCCAGGTTTGGTGATGTCACAACGCGTGTTGCTGGCCCTGACCCAAGCCGGTGTCAGTCGTGAAGACGCCTATTCGATGGTGCAGCGCAATGCGCTGAAAGTCTGGGAAGAACGCCTTGATTTCCGCGAGTTGCTGCTGGCCGACGCCGAAGTGGTCGCGGCTTTGGGTGTGGATGGCATCAATGAGAAATTCGACATGGGCTATCACACCAAACATGTCGACACGATTTTCCGCCGCGTTTTTGGCGAAAGCTAAATCATAGAACATTCTGACGGCAAACCAGTGCGCTCGGTTTGCCGTCAAACAGCACGCTATCCCGCACAGAATTTCACCCAGGCACCTCGGACAAGCTCTTGGTTTTCCTGGAACTGAATTTGGTTTTCGCGGGAGATTTCGGCATTTTCGCGGGCTGCGCGGGCATCTGATCTGCGACCATCCAGATTACAGTCGTCGACTGCGTCGGTGTAATCATTGACCGCGCCGTAAAACTCATCGACGGCCTTGCGATACAGGTTCTCCGAGTCACTTAAGAGTTCACAGGCGCTCACTCGGTCAGATTCGAGAATGTCTGCCGCCCGGTTGAATTTGTCGCGAGCCGAGTTGGCATACGAGATGCCGCGATCAAATAGATCGTCACCATAGTCAAACGCTGTGTCGCAAGCCAGCAATGCTCCGGCGGAAATACACAGGGTTGCCACAGTGGCCAGGACATAGCGGATCATGTTCTCTCCGACGCAAAAAATCTGTAGATTATTGAATGCATTAATCGTGACACTTTAACCGCGAAGCAGATTAAGTCACCCCGCAAAATGGTGATTTGCTATTCGTGTCTTTCCACAGATTGTCCTGGCGGGTGCGCCGATGCAATCAGGTCGCCGCTGCGTCAGGGCAGATTCTTGGCCTGTGCGAAGGACAGCAAGCGTTTGCTCTTTTCGTCCCACAAATGCAGCTTTGCACTGACGAGGCTTTCCCGGATCGTCATGCGATTGCTTTGGGCAAGGTCCTGATGATCCCGCAGCACTTCGGGCAGGCGATAGAAGGGGATGCGGCTGTAAAGGTGGTGAACGTGGTGAATGCCGATGTTGGCACTCAGCCATTGCAGGACCGAGGGCAGCACATAGTGCGAGCTTCCGTGCATGGCGGAATGGTGCAGGTCCCACTCTTCGTTGGTGTCCCAGTTGGTGCTTTCAAACTGATGCTGGACATAGAAGAGCCACATGCCGGCCGTTGCTGCGAGCAAGGTCGAAGGCACAAAGATCAGAAGGATAGGCATCAGCCCGCCAAAATACAGGATCACCGCCAAAGCGAACAGGATGGCTGCATTGGTTCCCATTGCGCTGACCCAATAACGGGCCTTGTCCGTCAATCCCAGTGGCAGACGGTTTTGCAAAAAGAACAGGTATCCCGGCCCAAGGCCGAACAAAACAACGGGATGACGGTAGAGGCGGTACATCAGGCGTTGATACCGGCTCAGGGCGCGGTATTCCTCGACCGTGAGTGTGTGAATGTCACCCATGCCACGATGCTCTAGGTTACCGGCTGCGCTGTGATGATAAGAATGCGTGCGTTTCCACACGTCATAAGGCGTGAGTGTCAAAACCCCAAGCCCGCGTCCGAGCCAGTCGCCAGCGGTGCGGCTCTTAAAAAACGCGCTGTGGCCGCAATCATGTTGGATCGCAAAGAGACGTAGCAGAAAAGCCGCATTGCAGAGCGACAGCGCCAAAGACAGCCAGACACTGATTGAGAGTGCGTACCACGCCATCGCCCAGAGCGCGATGAAAGGCCCTAAAGTCACGGCCAATTCAAACGAGCTGCGCGCTGTGCTGGGTTCGCGATAAGACGCAAGGACTTTGACCCAATCCCGGGGATGCGACGGTTTCGGGGGGTGCCCGAGGTCTTTGTGAGAGTGGTACATGTTGCCCTGCTTTTTCGGCTGCTCTATGCGCTTGATAAAGGATTGGCGCTGGTAAGCAACGCCTAAGCGCAGAACTGCGTCATAGAGAGCAAAAGGGCGCCCCGAAAGGCGCCCTTTGTTTTCGTTACCGCAGCAGATCTTAGCAGCTGTAGTACATGCCGAACTCGACGGGGTGAGGGGTGTGCTCATAGAGCTCAATCTCTTCCATCTTCAGTTCGATGTAGCCTTCGATCTGGTCTTTTGTGAACACGTCGCCAGCCAAGAGGAAGTCGTGATCGGCTTCCAGAGCTTCCATGGCTTCGCGCAGCGAACCACAGACGGTTGGGATATCGGCCAGCTCTTCAGCGGGCAGATCGTACAGGTTCTTGTCCATGGCTTCGCCGGGATCGATCTTGTTCGAGATACCGTCGAGGCCAGCCATCAGAAGTGCTGCAAAGCACAGGTAGGGGTTTGCGGCCGGATCAGGGAAACGGGCCTCAACGCGCTTGGCTTTTGGGCTTTCGGTCCATGGGATACGAACACAACCCGAGCGGTTACGAGCCGAGTAGGCGCGCAGAACGGGGGCTTCAAAACCTGGGATCAGACGCTTGTAGCTGTTGGTCGACGGGTTGGTGAAGGCGTTCAGAGTCTTGGCGTGCTTCAGGATGCCGCCGATGAAGTACAGCGCTTCCTGAGACAGGTCGGCGTATTTGTCGCCTGCAAACAGGGGCTTGCCGTCTTTCCAGATCGACATGTTCACGTGCATGCCGGTGCCGTTGTCGCCATAGATCGGCTTGGGCATAAAGGTCGCCGACTTGCCGTATGACTGCGCCACGTTGTGGATCACGTACTTGTATTTCTGCAGCTCGTCGGCCTGTTTGGTCAGGCTGTCAAAGATCAGACCCAGTTCGTGCTGACAGGACGCCACTTCGTGGTGGTGTTTGTCAGTTTTCATGCCCAGACGCTTCATGGTCGAGAGCATTTCCGAACGGATGTCCTGTGCGTCGTCGGTGGGGTTCACAGGGAAGTAACCACCCTTGACGCCCGGACGATGGCCCATGTTGCCCATCTCATACTCAGTGTCGGTGTTCCACGAGGCGTCGATCGCGTCGACTTCGTAAGAAACCTTGTTGATCGTGTTCGAAAAACGAACGTCATCAAACAGGAAGAACTCGGCTTCGGGGCCCATGTAAGCCACGTCACCAATGCCAGACGCTTTCAGATAAGCTTCGGCTTTCTCGGCTGTGCCGCGTGGGTCACGCTCATAGGCTTCGCCGGTGTCGGGCTCGACGATCGAGCAATGGATGCAGATTGTTTTCTCTGCGTAAAACGGATCAACATAGGCCGACGTGGTGTCGGGGATCAGTTTCATGTCTGAGTTTTCGATCGATTTCCAGCCAGCGATCGACGAGCCGTCGAACATAAAGCCTTCTTCGAGAAAATCTTCGTCGACAAGGTCAACGTCCACTGTGACGTGCTGCAGCTTGCCGCGCGTGTCGGTGAAACGGATGTCAACATAAGCCGCGTCTTCGTCGCGGATCATCTGGAGAACTGCGTCTGCGCTCATTCTCTGGTTCCTTCTGTTACAAGAATAGTTGGATTACAGCGCGTCCGAGCCGGATTCACCGGTCCGAATGCGAATGGCTTGTTCGACGGGGCTGACAAAGATTTTGCCGTCGCCGATTTTGTCTGTTTTCGCGGCGTCTACGATGGCCTCAATCGCACCATCCACCTGATCATCGTCCAGAACGACTTCGATCTTCACTTTGGGCAGGAAGTCCACGACATATTCCGCACCGCGATAAAGCTCGGTATGGCCTTTTTGGCGCCCGAAACCTTTGACTTCGATCACGCTCAGACCCTGGATACCGGAATCCTGCAGCGCTTCTTTTACTTCATCCAGCTTGAATGGCTTGATGATGGCCTCGATCTTTTTCATGACGGGAATCTCCCTCCTCAGGTTCTTGGTTTTGCACAGACCACTTTCACCTGAGGGCGACAATTGGCTAAGGTGACGCGGGGTGCTCAATGCATGGGTTTTTGAGGTGGATGCCTAAAAATTAGGCAAATTGCATGAATTTCGCGCTGAATTGAATCGCATATGCCCTCATGCGGGCAAAACCAATGTGAACTGCGTTGTCTCACAGCGTGCCCGCGCCGTTAATAATTATGGCTATTCACGGCCATATTGACCCGTCTTTGTCAAACTATTGCCGCATCTCATTGCGATGTCATGAACTCACGAAATTAACCAGTTGCGGAGTGAATTTTTTAAAAATGTCTTTTAAGTTTCCCATTAAACGTGTTGCCTTTTGGGGTGGTCTTGCCCTGGCTGTCTGGGTTGGGCAACAGACCGGAATTATTGGCAGTGGTGCCAACACTCAAGTCAGTGGCACAAATGCCCAAAACAATGTCATGCAAGTGCATGAAGCAGATGAGGCGATGCTCAAGGCGCAAGCCGACGCAAAGCAAGGCTTACCAACGTTTCTGAAAGCCGCCGAAACCCCTCCTGCTGATTGGGAGAATGTCTCGATCAAAGTGGCGATGCAGGGTGAAAACCAGATCGAAAACATCTGGGTTATGGGGTTTCAAAACATCGAAGGTACCCAATACTCGGGCGTGTTGGGCAATGATCCCATTGACATGCCGGGCCTCAAGGCCGGCGACAGGGTGACGTTTGACTATGACCAGATCAACGACTGGGCCTATATCGAGAACGGCACCGGTTATGGGTTTTATTCGGTCCGGGCGATGCTGCCGATGATGGATCAGGATCAGGCCGCAGGAGTAATGGCCTTTTTGTCCAAGGATCCCATGCCGACAAGCTGGTAAGCTTTCGCGCAGAGGCGTAAAATGGCCATGTCCCGTTCTGGGGCATGGTTTTTTGTTGAGGGTCTCATGACTGAATTGCTGACCGCCGCCCAAATGCGCGCCATCGAAACTGCGGAGATCGAATCCGGTGAGGTGACCGGGCTGGAATTGATGGAGCGGGCCGGGCGCGGCGTCGTCGAGGCGATCTTTGAGGAATGGCCAGAACTGGCCAAAACCTCTCACCGCGCAGTGGTTCTGTGCGGTCCCGGCAACAACGGCGGCGACGGGTTCGTCGTGGCGCGATTGCTGAAAGAGTGGGGCTGGGAGGTAGAGGTGTTTCTCTATGGCGACGCCGAGAAACTGCCACCGGATGCCCAGGCGAACTATGAGCGGTGGTGTGAAATGGGCGACGTTGGTGCGCTTCCTGACGCGCCTAAGTTCGCTCACGAAGCGGACTTGTATGTTGATGCGATCTTCGGCACCGGCCTTGTTCGCCCATTGGATGGCACCTTGTTGGAATGGGCGAAAGATAGAGCTTCCGATCCCTATGCCGCGGCAAAAACCGTTGCCGTCGACATCGCTTCGGGCCTTTGCAGTGACAGCGGGCACGAATTGTCGGATGGCACAGAAACGGTTCTTGCAGGGCTGACGGTATCATTCCATCGGGAGAAGCTGGGGCATTACCTGAACTGGGGGCCCTCCAAGGGCGGTAAGGTGGTAATCGTCGATATCGGCCTCAAGGGTGGCGTCTCGCCCGACGAGGAGGATGCAAAGCGCCCACCCCGTGGGGGGCAGGACGGGCTTTGCCCGACGGTATCACCGGGCGAGATAGTCCGGATCTTTGACGGCCCGACAGGATTGTTGGGAAAGGCCGGAACGCACAAGTTTATCCACGGCCACGCGCTGATCGTCTCAGGCGGTGCGGGCAAGTCCGGCGCTGCTCGCCTAGCGGCGCGGGGCGCGCTCAGGATCGGGACAGGGCTGGTCACGTTGGGTGTCCCTCATGAGGCGCAGGCCGAGGTGGCGGCGCAGATCACGGCGCTGATGATGTGCGAGTTTGGCGATGCCGGGGCTTTGGCAAAGACGTTGGAAGATGACCGGCTGAATGCGTTGTGTCTGGGGCCGGGTTTGGGGCTGGAACGGGCAAGGGCTTTGGTCCCGGTCGCTTTGGCAACCGGTCGTGCGACAGTACTGGACGCGGATGCGCTCAGTGCGTTTGCCGATGATCCCGAGGCGCTTTTCGATATGTTGCACAAAGCTTGCGTCCTGACCCCGCATGAGGGCGAGTTCAAACGCCTGTTCCCGGATATTCACGCCAAGCTGGTCGAGGTGCCCGCAAAAGGGCCGGCCTATTCCAAAGTCGACGCCACGCGCGAAGCGGCCCAGAGGGCAGGGTGCGTTGTGTTGTTCAAGGGGCCGGATACGGTGATTTCCGACCCAAAGGGGCAATGCAGCATCAACTCGGCACACTATGACCGTGCGGCGCCCTGGCTGGCAACGGCGGGATCAGGGGACGTGTTGGCGGGGTTCATCACAGGGTTGTTGGCGCGGGGATTTCAGCCGCTGCAGGCCACCACCACCGCGGCCTGGCTGCACGTGGAATGTGCCTTGGAGTTTGGCCCCGGTCTGATTGCGGAGGACTTGCCTGAACAACTTCCAGCGGTGTTTCGAAAACTGGAAGTCTAGACGCATTTTCCGCTCGCTTCCCGGACAGAGCTTTGCTATTCAGCCGCGCAGTGCGGGTGTGGCGGAATTGGTAGACGCACCAGATTTAGGTTCTGGCGCCGCGAGGCGTGGGGGTTCGAGTCCCTTCACCCGCACCAACTTTCTTAAAAAAATCAAACAACACCGCTGCAGCGAATGACGTGCGAGGCTTGTTCGCAAAGACAGGCTCTGTCATCTTTCATGCCATGGCACGATGTCTTTCGTTATTGCGCTTTTTTGCGACCCTCATCCGCCCTGCCTACCTTTTGGCGGCGGGCTTGGTTGTGGTGGCGGGAAGTGTGGTTAGTCAAGAAGATGAAACACCGCAAAGGTTTCGGTTCTATGGCCACTTCTCACCGACAATTCTAACCGTCAATGATGGCGTTTCCACGAAAGCTTACGTCGCAGACAATTCCAACTCTGGCGGCCGCGTTGGGATGTGGTTTGCAAACCCTTGGGGCGACTACATGCTCAAGGCCAATGTTGAATTCGCGTTGGGGGTTCGCCCTTCGGCGTCAATCAACCAGATTTTTGAACCGGATCTGTTTGATTTCAACTCACAGACTTTGCGCAAAGGCGAAGTTATTCTGGAAACGCCAAAGTGGGGGAAGCTGTCGTTTGGCCAAGGCAGTATGGGATCTGATGGGGTCACCGAATCTGATTTGTCGGGGACGTCTCTGGCCAACTATGTTGGTATTCAGGATACAGCCGGTGGCTTCTTCTTTCGAACCGCCGCTGGAACATTGTCTGGCGTGACGATTAAGAATGCCTTTCCGACCTTTGATGGCGGTCGGTCACAAAGGCTTCGTTGGGACAGTCCTGAAATCAAGTTCGGCGTTCTTGGAAGCCTGAGATTCGTCGGCTCCGTTGGGAAGGAAGATATCGACCGGAACGTGACCCTTAACGATGCATTGCAAGATATGGGTCTTTTCTATCGCAACAGCATTGGTCAGATTGCCATTGCAGGTAGTGCCGGGGTGTCTCTAGCAGAGGTGATCGGCGAAGGCGCGACGCCTCAGGCAGCGGGTTCATTCAGCCTGTTGCACCAACCGACAGGGATCAATGGCACCGTTGCTGCCGGGTCGCGTGACGGGGCAGGGCACTACGTCTATCTTAAGCTGGGTGTGAGGCGGAATTTCTTTGGAATCGGAAACTCGGCTTTTGCCATTGATTTCTACGAATCCCACGACACGGTTGAGGCCGGGTCACGTGCGGAATCCATTGGATTGGGATTGGTTCAAACCGTGGATCGCTTGAACACAGACTTCTTTGTTGGCTTGCGGCGACATAGCTACTGGGGGACAGGTGCAGTGGCGTTTCGCGACATCGATACCTTTATGTTTGGGGTACGTTGGCAGTTCCGCAGACTTGAGCGGCATCGCAGCCTTTTCGAAGGATTGTGGGAATCCTGATCGAAAACCGACGAATGGGTGCGAAAAGCATCGTTCAGCCCCTTGCACAGCCAGTCGCCTGCCAATAGAAGGGCAAAAATTTTCGCCTGCGCGCGGCTTACGCGCGCCGTAACCTATGGGAAACTGAAATGCAGGTCACTGAGACGCTGAACGAAGGTCTGAAGCGCGGCTACAACATTGTTGTTACCGCTGCCGAACTGGAAGACAAAGTGAACGAAAAGCTGGCCGAGGCTCAGCCGGAAATCGAAATGAAAGGTTTCCGCAAAGGCAAAGTGCCGATGCCGCTGCTAAAAAAGCAATTTGGTGAGCGTCTTTTGGGCGAAGCCATGCAAGAAGCCATCGATGGTGCCATGAACAAGCACTTTGAAGAGTCCGGCGACAAACCTGCTCTGCAGCCGAAAATCGAAATGAAAAACGGCGAAGAGTGGAAACAGGGCGACGACGTTGAAGTCGATATGTCCTACGAAGCGCTGCCCGAGATTCCCGAAGTTGAGTTGAAGGGCATCAAGCTTGAAAAGATGGTTGTGAAGCCTGAAGACTCTGCTGTCGAAGAGGCGTTGGGCAACCTCGCTGAAACCGCGCAAGACTTTAAAGGTCGTCGCAAGGGTTCGAAAGCCAAAGATGGCGACCAAGTTGTCATGGATTTTGTTGGCAAGGTTGATGGCGAAGCGTTTGAAGGCGGTTCTGCCGACGACTTCCCGCTGGTGCTGGGCTCGAACCAGTTCATCCCCGGCTTTGAAGAGCAACTGGTTGGCGTGAAAGCCGAAGAAGAAAAAGACGTCACTGTTTCGTTCCCTGAAGACTATCAGGCCGAGCATCTGGCAGGCAAAGAAGCCGTGTTCTCGTGCAACATCAAAGAAGTCAAAGAGCCGGTTGCCGCCGAAATCAATGACGAGCTGGCACAGAAATTCGGCGCTGAGGATCTTGACGGTCTGAAAGGCCAAATCAGCGAGCGTCTTGAAGCAGAATATGCGGGCGCGGCACGCGCTGTCATGAAGCGTGCTTTGCTGGACGAGTTGGACAAGCTGGTCTCGTTCGATCTGCCGCCTTCCTTGGTCGAAGCCGAAGCCGGCCAGATCGCACATCAGTTGTGGCATGACGAGAACCCCGAAGTTGAAGGTCACGATCACCCAGAGATCGAAGCCACCGATGAGCACAACGCTCTAGCCGAACGCCGCGTGCGCTTGGGCCTCTTGCTCGCAGAGCTGGGTCAGAAGGCTGCGGTTGAAGTGTCTGATGCCGAGATGACCCAAGCGATCATGAACCAGGCGCGTCAGTATCCTGGTCAGGAACGTGAGTTCTTTGAATTCGTTCAGCAAAACGCTCAGATGCAGCAACAGCTTCGTGCGCCACTGTTTGAGGACAAAGTTGTCGACTATGTCTTTGAACTGGCTGAAGTGGCTGAAAAAGAAGTTTCAAAAGACGATCTCGAAAAAGCAATCGAAGAGATGGACGAAGATTAAGTCTTTCGACCTCATTATGAAAAAGGCCGCCTTCGGGCGGCCTTTTTTTGTTGGAGTCTCGATGCATTCCCCTGCCAAACCACATTTGCAAAACGCAGCTTGAATTTCCCCCAAGAAATTTTGCTCGCCTGTGTTAAAGTTCCTGTGTGCGTGACCAGGAGGAGGCACTTATGAGCAAAAAATTATTGGCAGAATTTGTTGGAACATTTTGGTTGGTATTCGGAGGCTGTGGCAGCGCAGTTCTTGCTGCTGGCGTTGCGGATGTCGGCATCGGCTGGCTGGGAGTAAGTCTGGCCTTTGGTTTGACGGTTATGACGATGGCCTACACGGTCGGACATATTTCGGGCGGCCATTTCAACCCGGCAGTCACCTTGGGTTTGGTGATTGGTGGACGGCATGACGCCAAAGAGATGGTGCCTTATTGGGTGGCACAGGTTGCCGGTGCGATTTTCGCGGCCCTCGTGCTTTATGTGATCGTGTCAAACGGTGCGAATTTCAACGGGGTTGGGGGGTTTGCATCGAACGGATATGGCGATGCATCTCCACAAGGCTACTCGATGATCGCTGCATTGGTGATTGAAATCGTCCTTACGGCGGTCTTTCTGATCATCATCCTTGGGGCGACATCTGCACAGGCACCCGCAGGGTTTGCGCCTATTGCAATTGGTCTGGGCCTGACGTTGATCCACCTGATCTCGATCCCTGTGACCAACACATCCGTTAACCCTGCGCGTTCGACTGGTGTGGCATTGTTTGCCGATGCACCTGCAATGGGGCAGCTGTGGTTGTTCTGGGTCGCGCCGTTGATCGGTGCGGCACTGGGCGCGATGATCTGGAAAACTCTATCGACCGACTAGGTCCCCCTTCAGGGTAAGATTTTGGGAACGGGCCGTGACGTCACGGCCCGTTTCTTTTGTCTTGGAAGGGGATTTTGTTAGGGTCAGGTCAAAGGAGATCGCGAATGCCATACACAGGTTTTGACAAGGACGGGTTCAAAGCGTTTGCCGAGAATGATCGTCCCGGACCCATTCAGATGCTGAACCTCGTAAAACTACGCGCAGAGGCGCAGTATGATGATGGGCGCAAGGCGACGGGTGCCGAGGCCTACGCCGCCTATGGTCGCGAGTCGGGTCCGATCTTCGCGCGGCTTGGCGGGAAAATCGTCTGGCAAGGCAGGATGGAGCAGATGTTGATTGGTCCGGATAAGGCCTGGGACCTGTGCTTCATTGCAGAGTATCCGCGCGTTCAAGCCTTTGTCGACATGATCTCTGACCCAGATTACCGGATAGCGATGGCGCATAGACAGGCGGCCGTGGAAGACAGCCGACTGATCCGGATGCAACCGCAGGACGCTGGGGTAAATTTCGGAGGAGCAGCATCGGAAGGTAGCGCTTTATGATCTCAAGCCGGTTTTCTCGAGCAATCCCAATCGCTTAGCCTCATAGTAGTAGCCGCGCGCATACCATTTTACTGAATCGTCATAGTCGCCATCTGCAACGATGTAAGCGCCGCGCAGATATTTGACCGCGTATTTCAGATTGGTTTCGGCATCCAACAACCCCTTTGCGTCGCCACGATAGCCCATCGTATGTGCGGTTGGCAGCTGGATCTGCATTAGTCCCAGATTGGGGCCGTTCACGGCGTGGGGGCGGTGTGTGCTTTCCCGGATGATGACGCGCTGAACAAGATCGCGCGGCACACCGTAGTGGTCAGCGTATTGGTTGATCAGGCGGCGCAGTTCAGGTGTTTCGTTGGGATAGAGGGGGGGGGCGTTTTGAGTAACACGACTCCGCCCGCCACAGGCCGAAAGCAAAGGCGTGGATGCAAAAAACATCAATATGGTCCGACGCGGTAGGGCGCGTGTCATAAGGATCCTCCTCCTGTCACATGCTCCCTTATATAGAGGGAGTGGGCAGAAGAAAGCCGCCTCGGCCTGGCACAAAAAAAACCGGCGCGGAAAAGCGCCGGTTTCTATCCTGTTAGAGAAAAGAGGGCTTACTCTTTGATCTCTTCTTCTTCGGCAGGCGCCTCTGCTTCGGCATCGTCAGATGCAACCAGCTCATCGTCTTCCGACGCGGCAGCTCCGATATCGTCGAACAATTCGGCGATTTCGAATTCTGCTTCGGCTTCTGCTTCTGCGGCCAATTCCTGGATCGATTTGCCCGAGGCTTGCAGCTCAGCTTCTTCTTCCGAGCGGGCCACGTTCAGTTCGATGGTCACATCGACTTCAGGGTGCAGGATCACGTGCACGTCGTGCAGACCCAGATCCTTAATCGGACGGGCCAGAGCGATCTGCTTTTTGTCGACGGTGAAACCACCGGCAGTGGCGGCTTCAGCGGCGTCACGTGGTGTGACGGACCCGTAAAGTGCACCAGCGTCGGAAGCGGAACGAATCACGATGAACTGCTGGCCAGCCAGACGTTCGCCAAGTGCTTCGGCTTCTTTTTTGGTTTCCAGGTTGTTGGCTTCCAGCTGTGCTTTGCGTGCTTCGAAGGACTCGATGTTCGAGGCCGAAGCAGTCAGAGCTTTGCCCTGTGGCAGCAGGAAGTTGCGTGCGTAACCGGCTTTGACGTCAACAACGTCGCCCATTTGGCCCAGCTTGGCCACACGTTCAAGAAGGATAACTTGCATGATGCTTTCTCCTTATTTCACGGCATAGGGCAGAAGAGCGAGGAAGCGGGCGCGCTTGATAGCACGGGCCAGTTCACGCTGCTTCTTAGCCGATACGGCGGTGATACGCGAAGGCACGATCTTGCCACGCTCAGAGATGTAGCGTTGCAGCAGTTTCGTGTCTTTGTAGTCGATCTTTGGTGCATTGTCGCCCGAGAAGGGGCAGACTTTGCGACGACGGAAAAATGGTTTCGAAGCCATAACTTAGTGTCCTTTCTTCAAGCTAGATCAGCGGCGCTCGCGACGGTTGTCGCGTTCGTCACGTTTCTGCATCTGGATCGAGGGACCCTCGGCGTGTTCGTCGACCTTGATGGTCAAAACGCGCATTACGTCGTCATGCAGGCGCATCAGGCGTTCCATTTCCTGGACGGCCGCTGCAGGTGCATCGGTGCGCAGGAAGGCATAGTGGCCCTTGCGGTTTTTGTTGATTTTGTAGGCCATCGTTTTGACGCCCCAATACTCGCTGAGCGTGACGGTGCCGCCATTGTCAGCAAGAACGGTGCCAAAATGTTCGATAAGGCTTTCAGCTTGCGTGTTGGACAAGTCCTGACGCGAGATGAATACATGCTCATACAAAGGCATGTGTACTCCATTCATTTTCAGGCGCATTTCAAAGAGCAGGGCATTGACACCTTTTGCGCCCCACCCACGAGAGACTGCGCGGTTCAGATTTTTGCAAAAGGATGGCGCTGTATAGCCGAAATCGGCGATGGTGCAAGCCCTTGTTTAGGCGGAAATCAGCCTTATCACACAGGGCTTCGCGGAATTTCCCAACTGCTGCCGCAATCTTGCCTGATTCCGACGCAAAACTCTAATCATCGTAGCGCTTTTTCAGGAGTCAGGGGCATGGCGGTCGCACAGTCCATGAAAATCACAGCAGACACAACGGCACATGGCATCGCCCGCGGGCATTCCACACCGGTTCGTGCCGCATCTGTCTTTTTCGGATTTGCCTTTATCTGGGCAGGCGCAGGTCTCTGGATGGTGCCGGGCCTTGACCTGGAACCCTCGATCCTTTTGGCCAAGATGTTTGTTTCGGTCCTTTTGGTCACCGGCGGTGTCGGCATGACACAGATCGCCACGGAACGCCCTCATTGCGAATTGCAGTTTGACCCCAAGCATCGTCAGGCTCGTCTCATCGAAGGTTTGCCTCGCGGTCGCAGCCATGTTGTCAAAACCGTCAACTACGAAGACATTGCGCGCGTCAACGTGTCAGATGCTGATCTGGTCATGCTGAACGACGAGGGCAAAATCCTGGTTGAACTGCCTTTGGATGGCCCGCATGCGCGTCTGGACGCCATTGCCCATCTGCGCAGCCAATCTCTGCAAGTCGCCTAAATCTAAAAGTCCATCACAAGTCGATCAAAGTTCTGTGTTTTTTTGAACAGAATATGTGAATTCTCCGTAATTGCGATGTCATGAAAAGCCCCAATATTAGGGCAACAAGTATTCCAATGGAGAGACCCCAATGAAAACTGCACTCCTGGCCGCGGGCCTTGCTACGACTTTAGTGACCGCCGCTGTTGCCGCCCCTGAAAAATATGTGCTGGACCCTTCGCACAGCCAGATCGTGTTCTCATACAATCACCTAGGCTATTCGACCAACTGGGGCATGTTCTCGGGTTTTGAAGGCGAGATCATGTTTGATCAGGAAGATCCGGCGTCGTCGTCCGTTTCTGTGTCGATGCCACTGAAGTCGATGATTACAGGCTGGGATGATCGTTTCAATCACTTCATGTCGCCTGACTTTTTCGGAGCGATGGACGAAGACATGGTGACGTTCACTTCGACCGGGATAGAAGTCACGGGTGAGACCACCGCCAAGATCACTGGTGATCTGTCAATGAATGGCGAAACCGCGTCGGTCGTGCTGGATGCTGTTCTGAACAAGGCGGGCGCACACCCTATGGCGGGCAAGGACTGGGCAGGCTTCAGCGCCTCGACCACCATCTTGCGCAGCGACTATGGCGTTGGCCAGTTCGCCCCGTTCACGTCAGACGAGGTTGAGGTGATGATCTCGATCGAAGCGATGAAGGCCGAGTAATCAAGCCTTTCCATGCAATGGCCGCCGGTGTCCTGATGGAAACCGGCGGCTTTTTTTGTAGTGTCTTGGGTTTTATGGCCTACGGGTGGCCTCGAGATTGATGGTGACGACCACCGCAAACTTGAGCGAGCTTTCATCTGGCATCGAGGCGCCGATGGCAAAGTCCCTGCGGTCCAGTGTTGTTTCTCCCTGCATCACCGCCTTGTCGCCATCGCGTGTCAGGGTAAAGGGCAGGATCACAGGGATGGTGACGCCTTTGAGGGTTAATGTGCCTTCGGCCACGAACCCTAACTCCACCGACAGAATGTCTGCAACAAACGTCGCGGTTGGAAAGGCTGTCGCGTCGAGAAAATCTGCGCCAAGCGCTTGCTCCGACACAGACCCCAACGTGAGGGATCCAATTGCGATCTGAGTTGCGACGGTACCATGCTTGCCGTCGCGCGCGTCATCCTCAAAGGTAATGGCTGCCCGCCAGTCTGAGAACGATCCGGTGACGTCCGACCCAAACTGATGCACAGAGATTTCGAGCGTTCCCGATGTGACTTGCCAGTCCGAGGGGGCCGCCTCCAAGGTCGTGGTTGTATCCTGGCTCTGGTGATGTTGCGAAAACTGACCAGAGAAGATGCCGCCCGTTATGACGGCCGCCCATACACCCAAAGCAACAACAAGGGGCAAGCGGCTCTTGGGTTCAGGGCTGGGTGTTGGCGCAGTGTGCTGCCCTGGTAGCATGCGTTGCAAAGTCTGGTCGCGGTCAATGACAAAGTGCTTCATGGCACCGCCAGCGTGGGCCAAAATGCTGCCTGCCAAAACCAGGATGAACAGAAAGTGCAATGATGCGGTCAACTCGGCCAAACTTTCAGATTTTGGAACGAAGGGCAGGGATTGCCCAAACGGCCACAAGATGGGGGCAAAACCTGTTGTGGCAGCGTGATGGAGCCATCCCGTCAGCGGGGCAAGAACCATCGAGCCATAAAGCAGCCAATGCGCGGTATGTGCAGCGGTGGCTTCAAGTCGGTGGTCGTTGTTCAGGAGTCCCGGCCTTGTTTGGGAGAAACTCCAGAAAATTCGCAAAAGAGCTACGAAAAACGCACTCAGACCAACGGTTTTATGCAAAGAGAAGAGCCACGCTTTGCGTAAAATCTCTTCTCCGTCGCCCATCGCAGCCCATTGTGCGGTAAGCCCGAGCGCCAACGCCGTCAGGATCAAAAGGGCGGTGAGCCAGTGAAATGTCTTGGTGACGCTGCCATAGTCTCGCGTCGTGTTAGATAGAGGCATGAAAGTCTCCGGGGTCTGTTCCTTTTCACCAAGTTAGGGCGAAACGGCTGTAACCAAAATGAATTTACACACACATGGCCTGTGCAGTTCTGCGCAAGGAGATTGCACAGGCTCGCGCGGCGAGGTATTCCGGCAGAAACACAAAACTATTGGGGGGCAGCATGAGCCGCGCATTTGTATTTCCCGGGCAGGGTGCCCAAACCATCGGAATGGGCAAGGCTCTGGCCGAAGCCTATCCTGAGGCCAAAGCCGTTTTCGACGAGGTCGACGAAGCCCTGGGGGAAAGCCTGAGTTTGTTGATCTGGGACGGCGAGCAGGACCAACTGACGCTGACGCAAAACGCGCAGCCTGCGCTGATGGCGACCTCGCTGGCGGCTATGCGCGCACTCGAGGCAGAAGGCGTCAGCATTGAAGCGGCCTCCTACGTCGCAGGCCACTCATTGGGTGAGTATTCGGCGTTGGCGGCAGCAGGGGCGTTGAGCATTGCCGATACGGCCCGACTGCTAAGGATACGCGGTGAGGCGATGCAAGCTGCGGTGCCCGTCGGGGTCGGCGCTATGGCCGCGTTGCTGGGATTGGACTTTGAAGCTGCAAAAAATGTTGCTGCTGCAGCGTCTGAAGGCGAAATTTGTCAGGCCGCAAATGACAACGATCCGGGCCAGGTTGTGGTTTCAGGCCACAAGGGCGCGGTAGAGCGTGCGGTTGAACTGGCCAAAGAGCATGGCGCAAAGCGCGCCGTACTGTTGCCGGTCAGCGCGCCTTTCCATTGCGCCTTGATGAAGCCTGCGGCCGAAGCCATGGCAGACGCTCTGGCGCAGGTTGAGATGAACGCACCCAAGGTGCCGGTTGTTGCCAACGTGATTGCAGAGCCAGTCAGTGCATCGGACACGATCCGCGCCTTGTTGGTGGATCAGGTGACAGGATCGGTGCGCTGGCGCGAATCGGTGATGTGGATGGCTGGCAACGGCGTGGATGAGATTTGGGAAATCGGTGCGGGCAAAGCGTTGTCGGGCATGATCCGCAGGATTGACCGGTCGATTGCCTGCCGCGCTGTCGGCACCCCTGATGATGTGAAAGCAGCGGCGGAAAGCCTGAGCTAAGGAGCTAATATGTTTGATTTGACTGGAAAATGTGCGCTTGTCACCGGGGCCTCTGGAGGCATTGGTGGCGAGATTGCCAAAGCATTGCACGCGGCAGGCGCGACCGTAGGTCTGTCTGGGACACGGGTTGAGCCGCTTGAAGCACTGGCCGCTGAGCTGGGCGAGCGCGCTCATGTTCTGCCATGTAACCTCAGTGATGCTGAGGCCGTCGATGCGCTTCCCAAGCAAGCGGCAGACGCGATGGGCAGCGTCGATATCCTTGTGAACAATGCTGGAATCACCCGTGACCAGATTTTCATGCGGATGTCGGATGATGAGTGGCAAAGTGTTCTGGATGTGAACCTGACCTCGACGATGCGTCTGTGCCGTGGCGTCATGCGCCCGATGATGAAGGCGCGTTGGGGGCGGATCATCAATATCTCGTCCATCGTGGGCGCCACCGGCAATCCCGGTCAGGCCAACTATGCCGCCTCTAAGGCGGGTATGGTGGGCTTGACCAAATCGATGGCCTACGAGGTTGCGAGCCGCGGCATCACCGCCAACGCCGTGGCACCGGGCTTTATTGCCACGGCCATGACTGACAAGCTTACTGATGATCAAAAGGGCAAAATCAACGCTCAGATCCCGGCCTCTCGCATGGGTGCACCGGAAGAGATCGCGGCAGCCGTGCTGTACCTTGCAAGCCCCGAAGCGGGCTATGTCACTGGCACCACCTTGCATGTGAACGGTGGCATGGCCATGTTGTAAGCCATCGTGATAGGGCCCAGTCTTGCGGCTCTGACCACGTTGGACCATTTGCCGCTTTGATGCGAAAGCGTTTGCCTTGGCAGGTGGATATGCTATAGGCGGCGAATATTTTCCGAGGGTGCCATATGGTTCCCACGATCTTCCGGGCAACCGGAGCCAAGAACCGCCCCTCGGGGCACAAACCAATGCCTGCCTGTCACGGGTGGGTCATCACAGGGCCAAAGTGCCCATGACGAATGAGGAATTGACATGAGCGACGTCGCAGACCGCGTGAAAAAGATCGTTGTAGAGCACCTGGGTGTTGAAGAGGACAAGGTTGTTGAAAACGCCTCGTTCATCGACGATCTGGGCGCAGACAGCCTGGATACCGTGGAGCTGGTTATGGCTTTCGAAGAAGAGTTCGGCATCGAGATCCCCGATGACGCCGCCGAGACCATCCAGACCTTTGGCGACGCAGTGAAGTTCATCACTGAAGCTTCCTGAGTTTAGACGCCTTAACAGCGTTGAAAGGGCCTCTGCCAACCGGCAGGGGCCTTTTTCGTTGCAAAGAAGCACCCTCAAGACAGAATTGCCGGATTCGAACCGTGTTTTGCCGATTTGGTGATATCTCGCGCTGATGATAGGCTTTCAAGCTTCCCCGGACGGTTTCACAGCGGACCGGATTTGCTTGGAGGGCATCATGATCGTTTATCCGACTATCGAACTGCAGGGAGGCAAGTGCGTCTCCCTGACTCGCGGCCGCTTTGAAGAGCCGTCGATTTGGCACGTGGACCCGGTTGAGACGGCGCAGAGCTATGCCAGCGCTGGGGCTACGTTCATTCACGTGACCGACTTGGACGCAGTTGTGGGCGCAGGCAACAATGATGAGCTGATCGAAAAAATTGTCCAAAGTGCCGGCAGTTCAATTCAGCTGGGTGGCGGGTTTCGGACGCGGCAGCGGATTGAAGAGTGGATCGACAAGGGGGCTGGCCGCGTGGTCATTGGCACTTTGGCGGTTCAGGACCCGAGCACGGTTCAGGACCTGGCCACGCGATATCCTGATCAGATTGTTCTGGCTGTGGATGTGTATCAGGGCAAGCTGATGACCGAAGGCTGGCGCAATGCCGGGGCTATGGAACCGGCGGATTTCGTACGCGCCTATGATAATGCGCCTCTGGCTGGTGTGATCGTCACCGACATTGACGCCGATATCGGCGATCAAGAGGGCCAGTTGGGTGTAATCTCGGGCGTTGCAGAAGCCACCCGCCATCCCGTGATTGCGCGCGGAACTGTTCGGACTTTGGATGACATCTCGCGCCTGAAGTATGTGGCCAACATCAGTGGCACACTGGTTGGACGCGCGTTGCACTCAAAAGACGTGGATTTGGCCGAAGCACTGGATGTGGCGCAACCTGTCCCAGAACCCAAAGCCAGCTTTCAGTAAAGCCTGGACCATCAAGTTTTTACGGCGCCTGACACTTGGTTCGGCGCCGTTTCTTTTGGAGGATGCTTGCCGATGGGGTTTGTCCCTCTTGCCCCTTGGGGTCAAGGCACGGTAATAGCGTTCAAGATATTGAGGAAAGGGCAGCAATATGCGTCGTGTCGTTGTTACTGGGCTTGGTCTGGTCACCCCGTTGGCTTGCGGAGTTGAAGAAAGCTGGTCGCGAATTCTGGATGGTCAATCCGGAGCTGGCCCGATCACGCGGTTCAATCCAGAGCGTGTGACCACGAAGTACGCCTGCGAAGTCCCTTATGGGGATGGCACGGATGGCACGTTCAACTCGGACGACTGGATGTTGCCGAAAGAGCGCCGCAAGGTAGATGACTTTATTCTTTACGGTATTGCCGCTGCCACCCAAGCAGTTGAAGATTCCGGTTGGAAGCCCGAAGACAACGAGTCGCTTGAGCGCACTGGCGTCATGATCGGCTCCGGCATCGGTGGGCTGCAATCCATTGAACAGACAACACTTTTGATGGCTGAACGCGGCCCGCGTCGTGTGTCGCCGTTCTTTATTCCCGGTGCGCTGATCAACCTGATCTCGGGTCAGGTGGGCATTCAGTATGGCTTTAAAGGGCCAAACCATGCGGTTGTGACGGCCTGTTCAACTGGCGCCCATGCGATTGGTGATGCCGCGCGTCTTATCATGTTTGGCGATGCGGATGTGATGGTTGCAGGTGGCGCCGAGGCAGCGATCTGCGAGATTGGTATTGCCGGCTTTAACGCCTGCAAGGCGTTGTCGACCTCGCGCGAAGAAGATCCAAAATCTGCAAGCCGCCCTTATGATGCGGACCGTGACGGGTTTGTCATGGGTGAAGGAGCTGGCGTCGTGGTGCTGGAAGAGTATGAACACGCCGTCGCACGCGGCGCCAAGATATACGCCGAAGTACTGGGGTATGGCCTGTCTGGTGACGCCTATCACATCACTGCACCATCCGAAGACGGGGAGGGGGGTGAACGCTCGATGCGGGCAGCCCTGAAGAATGCTGGGCTTGAGCCGAAGGACGTGGACTATATCAATGCACACGGCACCTCGACGATGGCAGATGTCATTGAACTGGGTGCGGTTGAGCGCATGATGGGCGACGCTGCCGGTAAGGTGACGATGTCGTCGACCAAATCTATGACCGGCCACCTTTTGGGCGCCGCTGGCGCGATTGAGGCCATCTTCTCGATCCTGGCCATTCGCGATCAGGTGGCTCCTCCGACGATCAATCTGGACACGCCGGCCATTGAGACGCCGGTTGATCTGGCGCCAAATGCTAAAGTTGAACGCGAGATCAACGTCGCCCTGTCGAACTCGTTCGGGTTCGGCGGCACCAATGCTTCGGTGATCTTTGGAAAGGTCAGCTGATGTGGCG
Source organism: uncultured Shimia sp. (assembly GCF_947498095.1). GTDB lineage: Bacteria > Pseudomonadota > Alphaproteobacteria > Rhodobacterales > Rhodobacteraceae > Shimia. The sequence continues at coordinate 105,662 of NZ_CANMJE010000006.1, forward strand.
GCATATCGCCTCGAACGCGATCACGCTCTTGATCGTGATCATCTTCCTGTTGGGAGGCGTGGTTCTCTGGGGGCAGGCGCAATACCGCGCTGAAGGCCCATTAGAGAATGCAATCTGCCTGCAGGTTGAGCGCGGATCGAACATGAGCCGTGTTTCAGAACGTCTTGAAAAACAAGGCGCAATCTCGAATGGGTCCATCTTTCGAATTGGTACGGAATATGCCGAAAAGGCTGACAAGCTCAAGGCTGGGTCGTTCCTTGTGCCTCCGGGCGCCACAATGGAAGAGATCGCAGATATCGTGACTCGCGGTGGCGCGAGCACTTGCGGCACGGAAATTGTCTATCGTGTTGGTGTGACCCGCCAAGGCGTGCAAGTGCGCGAGCTGGATCCTGAAACCAAACGCTTTGTGGAGGTCGCAGCGTTCAACCCGGCCGAAGACGAGATTCCTGACGTTTTTACGCAAATCCGACAGCAACCAGACACACGCTATCGCATCTCGGTGGCCGAAGGTGTGACCAGCTGGCAAGTTGTTGATGCTTTGAAAAACATCGATCTGTTGTCGGGTGAAGTTGCGGTGCCGGAAGAGGGATCATTGGCGCCAGATAGCTACGAAGTTCGGGCCGGAGATGCGCGAACGGACGTGCTGCAACAGATGATAGATGCCCAGACGGTCTTGGTGGACGCTGCGTGGGAATCGCGCGCCGAAGACACACCCCTGAAGACCAAAGAAGAAATGGTGATCCTGGCTTCGATTATCGAGAAAGAGACAGGCGTTCCTGAAGAACGTCGGCAAGTGGCCAGTGTCTTTACCAACCGTCTTGAGCGGGGCATGAAATTACAGACCGACCCGACAGTGATCTACGGCATCACCAAAGGTGAGGGGGTTCTTGGGCGCGGCTTGCGTCAAAGTGAGCTGCGTGGCGAAACACCTTGGAATACCTACGTAATTTTTGGCCTTCCACCCACACCGATTGCGAACCCAGGACGCGCCAGCCTTGAGGCGGCCGTAAATCCCGACGCAACCGATTACATCTTTTTTGTCGCGGATGGCACCGGCGGCCATGCCTTTGCAGTGACGCTGGCCGAGCACAATGCGAACGTCAAAAAGTGGCGGCAAATTGAGGCGGAACGCGCGAACCAGTAGCCGGTTCATACCAACAACCAGTTTAAAACCCCGTGTCCCGTTTGGGATGCGGGGTTTTTTCTTGTGCGCTGTCTTTAGTCCGCGTCGGGTGACCGTGCGGTGGCTTAAGCTGGTGGTGATACCTTGAGGGCAATCTGTAATAGCCAGACGGGGCAAGTCCCCGGCTCTTTGCGGAGGGCATCACGCAGGAGAGGCAAGGACCATAGATGAGCAAATTCACAGCGCCCACGGGCGAGTCGCCACTTGATCAGGATGTGGCGGAGGTGAGGCGCCTGTTGCGAAGCATGAGGGTCGCGTTGGCCGAGTTGCGCGACCGGTTGGAACAGGACGAAACATCCGTTGGTGGACAGTTGGGCAAGGTTCTGACGGAACTGCGCCACATGATCCGCACAACGATGGACACGGAGAGCAGATTTGAAGAGCGCCGAAAACAAAAAGCCGGAATCGTCCACGAGTACAGGCTCGACCTTGACGCAGCACGGGCTACGATCCAGTGCCGCCTGGTTAGCTTGCGCAACGCAAGAAACTCAGATGTCGTTTCTGGACAGTCTGAATGAAGGTGAGTTGTTGGCTTTGCCCTACCTGTTCGAATTCTGGGCTTTTGACCACCAGCTTCCGCCGGAAGGGGATTGGAAAACCTGGGTCATTCTTGGGGGGCGCGGGGCGGGCAAGACCCGTGCCGGGGCCGAGTGGGTCCGCGCAAATATTTGGCCGCGTGCGCATTGCCGGGCATGTGATCTCGGCCATAGAGTTGACCGAGTCCAGACGCCCCTTCAGTGGGGCAAAGGGGGGGCGCTGCAAACCAAGACAACCGAGTACAGTTACTATGCATCTCTAACCATTGTGCGGGGATAATGCCAAGTGACCAGTGTTGGCAAGATTTGGGCCGATGGTGTCAATACCACGCCAAATGTCCTAAACATGTGGGGCTATCAGGGCACCACCGGTCAACAAGTTAATCCCTTGATGGAAGTCGGCGAGGGCGCAAGCATCGTGCTAACCTGTATTAGCACGGCACGTGGTAGTGAAGCACTTGAAACTGGCATGGTTTGGCAGTTGCATACCTCAGTTTACCTTTTAGGCTTGCCAGTTATTGTCCATTGCGCAGGAAGGTGTGGACAGGGACCCGATTAAAAAAGTTTGTCCAAGCGGATGGGGACTTCGACGTTTTGACAGAAGAGTCCGTATTGCCAGACGAGGCAACGCATGGTGTATCTTCCACGGAATTGCTTTTTGTCATGAAGCGGGTCGAAGTACGACAGGTGGCGGAACGCTTGCTGACCGAGGCCCGTGTTGCCTCTGTTTCTGGATCTGCCTTTGCTGACCGGGAACGAAGACCCGGTTGCTCCGCATCTAGCACTGACGGCCAAACCCTGGCCGGGGACGGTTGCGGTCTACGACTCGACCACAGATGACAACTATGGCCTGAACAGCACCCTGAGCCAGCGGGCCGTAATCGGGGCGACGCAATCCCCACTTGCGGCTGCGCCCGCCGGTCTGATTGATCGCGGAGATGCCTTGCAGGTCAAACTGATCTCAGGCGCGCTCGAGAGCATTAGCCATGACGGTCTGTTGGCGGGTGGTAACCTTGCCATGATCGGAGATGGCAGTTCCGGGAACTGGGAAGTGTTTCAGTTTGAGCAGGCCGAATTGATCGCACCAGACACCTGGTGGCTAAGTCGTCGTTTGCGCGGCCAACTTGGGTCGGACGCTCTGATGCCACCCATTTGGCCCACCGGGTCATATGTGGTTTTGTTTGGTGAAGAGGTCACGCAGATCACCCTGGCCAGCACTCTGCGCAACGTGGCGCGCCACTATCGCATCGGGCCTGCCCAGAGGGGGTATGATGATCCTTCTTATGAGCATCGCATAGAGGCCTTTTCAGGTAATGGGCTACGGCCTTACAGCCCTTGCCATCTGAGGGCTTCGACAGATGCTGCTGGCGCGCTGGCAATCAATTGGGTGCGCCGGACCCGAATTGACGGAGACAGTTGGGATTTGTTTGAGGTGCCATTGGGGGAAGACACTGAAAGCTACCATTTACGCGTGGTGCAGGGCGGGGCGGTCTTGCGAGAAACCACTGTTGGGGAGCCGGCATGGGTCTACGGCGCCTCAGAGCAGGTGGCGGACGGTATCAGCGGCGCTTTTGACATAGAGGTTGCCCAGGTATCGGCGCGCTACGGGCCGGGGTTGTACGCCACGCTGACAGTGGAGGGGTGAGGCGAATGCGACGGGTGATGCATGGCGATGTGGTGGCGGCAGCAAGGGCCTTGCTGGCGCTGCCGGAAAGTGGCCGCCGCCGTGCCTGCCAACGCATGATCCATGAGGCGCATTGCGCACATCGTTACATGCGTCGGTTCGGGCGTGCACATGCGCTGTGGGGGGATGGGTCCCTCATGGCGACAGCCCACAAACGGGTTTTGTTGCCGGAACCGGGGTTTTCGGACACGCGGTATTGCGGGTGCGTTGAAATGGTTTTGCACGAGTTGATCGAGTGGCGCGCGGCCCGTCAGATCACCCGCGGGCGCAGGAAATGCACCTGACCACAGAGGGATCAAAGCGCAGGCGCTGGGCGGCGATCTCATCTCCGCAATCATCGCAATAGCCAAATTCGCCGTCAGCCAGTCGCTGCAAGGCCAATTGTAACGCCATTTTTTTGGCGTCGCGGCGTGCCTGATTGGCTTTGGCCATCGCCTGAGATTGCAAGGCATCCATGCGGCTGAGGCGGCCAACCGCCTGCTGATCCAACGTGACCACGGATTGACTGTCTTGGCCCAGTTGATCGTCTTCAGCCAAAGCTTTCAGCTGATCTGCGATCAAGGTGCGGTATTCTTCCGACATGTTCACATTCATGTTCCTGATCCTTGCGATCACCTCTTTGAATTTGCCGGGGTGCGACTATGTAGTGTAGTCTAAAGCCAAGAGAGGACCTAAGGCTATGGCTGAAACACGCACAAAGATCACTGAGATCGACCCGACATGGCAACGGATCACCGCCGAGGCGGAAGAGGCCGTTCGTGAAGAACCGTTGATGGGCGGTTTGGTTCATGCCTGTGTGCTGCATCACAAAACCATTGAACGTGCGCTGAGCTATCGGTTTGCCGCCAAGCTGGCCTCGAACGAGATGTCGATGGTTGTGCTGCGCGAAATTGGTGATGAAGCGTTTGCGATGGATCCGGAGCTAGCTGTTTCAGCGCGGGCTGATCTGATGGCGATCTTTGAACGTGATCCCGCAAGCCACCGCTTATTACAGCCGATCCTCTATTTCAAAGGCTACCAGGCGGTGCAAGCCTACCGCATCGGCAACTGGCTGTGGCGTCAGGGTCGCAAGGACCTTGCCTATTTCATTCAGATGCGCACGTCAGAGATTTTTGGCATCGACATCCATCCGGGCGCCAAAATTGGCAAAGGCATCATGATCGACCATGCCCATTCCATCGTGATCGGCGAGACGGCGGTTGTTGGTGACAACGTGTCGATGCTGCATTCGGTGACACTAGGTGGAACCGGTAAGGAAGAAGAGGACCGCCACCCCAAGATTGGCGATGGGGTGCTGATCGGCGCTGGCGCCAAGGTGCTTGGCAACATCAAAGTGGGCCATTGCAGCCGTATCGCGGCCGGATCAGTGGTGCTGGAAGAGGTGCCGCCGTGCAAGACCGTGGCAGGCGTTCCGGCGCGAATTGTCGGTGAAGCGGGATGTGACCAGCCTGCGATTAGCATGGACCAAATCCTGGAACACTAAGACTTACCTTCCGGGAAAATAAAAGCGCCGCAAGATGTTGCGGCGCTTTCTTTATGTATCGAGAGTACTACCTCAGACCAGCATTGTGAGCGGGTTCTCGAGGTTGTCCACGATGTGTTGCAGCAGCTCGGCCGCCAGTGCACCGTCGATAACCCGGTGATCGACTGACAGTGTCACGGACATCACGGTGGCGACTTCCAGCGCTCCGTCTTTGCCAACAACAGGCTTTTTGACACCGGCACCGACTGCGAGAATTGCTCCATGCGGTGGGTTGATCACGGCATCAAAGTTATCGATGCCGAACATGCCGAGATTCGAGATGGCAAAACTGCCGCCTTGGTACTCATGTGGCGCCAGTTTTCGGTCTCGGGCCCGCGTGGCAAGGTCTTTCATCTCTGCCGACAGGATCGAGAGCGATTTGGTATGGGAATCCTGAATGACGGGTGTGAACAGCCCGCCCTCAATCGCCACAGCCACGGCGACGTCCGAGGGGGTGAGTTTCAGCACGCGATCCCCAGCCCAGACTGCGTTGGCGTCGGGCACCGCCTGCAGCGCCAGTGCACAGGCCTTGATGATGAAATCGTTCACCGAAAGCTTAACGCCACGTGCTTGCAGCTGGGCATTCAGATCAGCGCGGAATTTCAACAGCGCATCCAAGCGAATGTCGCGCCGCAGATAGAAATGCGGAATGGTTTGCTTGGCCTCGGTGAGACGGGCGGCGATGACCTTGCGCATGCCATCCAGCGGCACTTCGACATAGTCGCGCCCTTCGTACATGCGGGCCACACTGGCCGCGTCTGCGCTTTGCGGCATGGCAGCGGAGGCGGGCGCAGCCCCGGTCGCCGCGACTGCAGGGGCGGCGCCGGGCTTTGCGCTTTCAACGTCAGCCTTGACGATCCGCCCACGCGGACCCGACCCTTGGATCGTGCTGAGATCAAGACCTTTGTCGGCTGCAATCCGTCGCGCCAGCGGTGACGCGAAAATGCGGCTGCCATCGGCGGCTTGTGGGGCAGGGGCGACGGGCGTGTCGGAGCCCCCAGCGGGGGCCGCCTCCGTACCCGCGTCAGCTGCGGCAGGCGCAGCCTCTGGTGCCGGGGCCGAAGGTGCGGTCACATCACTGGCATCTTCACCGTCTTCCAGCATCATGGCGATGGCGGTGTTGACTTTGACCCCTTCGGTGCCTTCAGCAACCAAGATTGGGCCCATCGTGCCTTCATCCACCGCCTCGAACTCCATCGTGGCCTTGTCGGTTTCAATCTCGGCGATGATGTCGCCGGATTGCACAGTGTCTCCTTCTTTGAACAACCATTTGGCCAGCGTGCCTTCTTCCATCGTGGGCGACAGGGCGGGCATCAGAATTTCAATCGCCATGCTCTGGTCCTCCTTACCGATAGGTCACTTGTTTGACGGCGGCGATCACATCGTTGGTGGTCACCAGCGCCAGTTTCTCAAGGTTCGCGGCATAGGGCATTGGCACGTCCTTGCCGGTACAGTTGATCACGGGCGCGTCGAGATAGTCAAAGGCGCGTTCCATGATCGTGGCCGAGATATGGTTGCCGATTGAGCCGACAGGCCAGCCCTCTTCAACGGTCACGCAACGGTTGGTTTTCATGACCGAAGTGATCACCGTGTCATAATCGATGGGCCTCAGCGTGCGCAGGTCGATGACTTCGGCGCTGATGCCATCTTCGGCCAGCTTTTCGGCGGCCTCCAGGGCGTATTGCATGCCGATGCCGAAACTCACGAGGGTCACGTCAGTCCCTTCACGCCAGATGCGCGCCTTGCCGAAAGGAATGGTGAAATCGTCCATTGCTGGCACATCAAAAGCGCGGCCATAAAGGATCTCGTTTTCCAGAAAGATCACCGGGTTCCGGTCGCGGATCGCAGTTTTCAAGAGGCCTTTGGCATCCGAGGCAGAATAAGGCATGACCACTTTCAATCCCGGCACTTGTGCATACCATGCGGCATAGTCCTGTGAGTGCTGCGCGCCCACGCGGGCGGCGGCACCATTTGCCCCCCGGAACACCATTGGCGCACCCATCTGGCCGCCCGACATATAGAGGGTTTTGGCGGCGGAATTGATAATTTGATCAATGGCTTGCATGGCGAAGTTGAACGTCATGAACTCGACGATTGGCTTCAGCCCTCCAAAGGCAGCCCCCACGGCGATCCCGGCAAAGCCGTGCTCGGTGATGGGCGTGTCGATCACGCGTTTACTGCCAAACTCGTCCAGCATGCCCTGGCTGACCTTATAGGCACCTTGATACTCGGCCACTTCTTCGCCCATCAGATAGACGTCTTCGTCCGCACGCATCTCTTCGGCCATCGCATCGCGCAAGGCTTCGCGCACGGTTTGTTGCTTCATCGGCGTGCCTTCGGGCCAGTCCGGTGTCAGATCAACGGCGGCTACAGCCGGTGGCGCCGCCGCCTCGGCGGGCGCAGTGGCCTGTGCCGGCGCGGGCGCGGCCGGAGAGGCTGAGGGTGTGGGCGCCGCGCCGGCTTCCTCTCCGTCTTCCAGCAAGGTGGCAATTGCGGTGTTCACCGCCACGTTCTCGGTGCCCTCAGCTACAAGCAGATGACCTATTACGCCATCATCCACGGCCTCGAACTCCATCGTGGCCTTATCGGTTTCAATCTCGGCAATGATGTCGCCAGAGGAGACGGTGTCTCCCTCTTTCACGAGCCATTTTGCCAATGTGCCTTCTTCCATCGTGGGCGACAGGGCGGGCATCAGAATTTCAATAGCCATCTTTCAAACTCCTCTGTCAGATCACGCGTAAATATCCGTCCACAGCTCTTCGGCTGCGGGCAGGGGGCATTCTTTGGCGAAGTCGGCGCTGGCGTTGACAATGGCTTTCAGCTCTTTGTCGATCGCCTTCAGCTCGTCCTCGGTGGCGAACTTACCTTCAAGGATCACAGCGCGAATATGTTCGATCGCGTCGCGCTCCTCGCGCATTTTTTGCACTTCTTCACGGGTGCGGTACTTGGCCGGATCCGACATGGAATGGCCGCGGTAGCGATAGGTTTTCACCTCAAGGATATAGGGCCCTTTGCCCTTGCGGCAGTGGGCGACAGCGCGTTCGCCCGCGTCTTTGACGGCCAGAACATCCATCCCATCCACCATTTCACCCGGGATGCCAAAGGCCTCACCGCGGTGATAGATGTCCTTGGTCGAGGTCGAGCGTTGCTGTGACGTCCCCATGGCATACTGGTTGTTTTCAATGACAAAAATCACCGGCAAGTCCCAGAGCGCGGCCATGTTGAAGGTCTCATAGACCTGTCCCTGGTTCGCCGCGCCATCGCCGAAATAGGTGAAGGTCACACGGCCGTTGCCTTTGTATTTATCTGCAAAGGCCAGCCCGGCTCCCAACGGAACTTGCGCCGCCACGATGCCGTGCCCACCATAGAAATGCTTCTCTTTAGAGAACATGTGCATCGAGCCGCCTTTGCCCTTGGAGTACCCACCCTCGCGGCCCGTCAGCTCAGCCATAACGCCATTGGGGTCCATGCCACAGGCCAGCATGTGGCCGTGGTCGCGGTAGGATGTGATGCGCTTGTCGCCTTCTTCGGCAGCGGCTTCCAACCCCACAACGACAGCCTCTTGACCGATGTAGAGGTGGCAAAATCCGCCAATCAAGCCCATGCCATAAAGCTGGCCGGCTTTCTCTTCAAAGCGCCGGATCAACAGCATCTCGCGGTAGTATTTTTTGAGTTCGTCGCCAGACACATTGGTCTTTTTGGCGGGCTTCTTGGCAGCCATTCCAACCCTCCCGGAATGAGAAATAGTTTAGCGTTAAACAAAATGTTAGCCGATTAGCTTTAGGCAGGCGAGCAGAAAGTTGCCTCATGATTGCTCACGTAAGACGGAAATTTGCGGAATGGGCAAACCACGCTAAGCTCTCATAGATCGCGCATTGGCGCGCGTGCCACAGTCAAAGAGGTTCTCATGCCCACTAAGTCACGCATCTCTTCAGCCGCGCTTGCCACGATTTTCAGTATTGTTTCCACGATGTCCTTGGCACAAGAAATTGCGGACACGATCTATTTTGGTGGTGAAATCCTGACGATGGAAGACGACGTCCCTCGGGTCGAAGCGGTGGCCGTGGCTGATGGTAAAATACTGGCAATAGGCGATCTTGCGGCGGTGATGCAGCATCAGGGTGAGGCCACAAAGGTGTTTGATCTGGACGGGCGCGCCATGCTGCCGGGGTTTGTTGACAGCCACGGTCACGTGGTTCTGGGCGGCCTGCAGGCGCTTGCTGGCAATCTTTTGGCGCCACCAGATGGAGATGTGCAGGACATTGCCGGCTTGATCGATGTTTTAAAAACATGGACCGAGGACAATCAGGCTGCGGTCGCGCAGGCGGGTATGATCGTCGGCTTTGGCTATGACCCCGCACAACTTTCCGAACAGCGCCACCCGACGCGGCAGGATCTTGATCAGGTCTCAACCGAGGTGCCGGTTTACATCGTGCACCAATCGGGTCACATCGGCGTGACGAACACAAAAGGTCTGGAATGGCTGGGATTGGATGCAGCATCAGTAGATCCGCAAGGTGGCGTCATTCAGCGCGAAGATAACGGCGACCCGAATGGTGTTTTACAGGGCAATGCGCATTTCCCGGCGTTGTCCCGACTTTTGGGGCAATTGGGCCCCGAGGGATTTCTGGCCTTTGCCAAGGCAGGCACCCAGCTTTGGGCGCGCTATGGCTACACCACTGCGCAAGAGGGGCGTGCTTCGCCCGATACGGTCGACGTCCTAAAGGAGTTGTCGCGGCAAGGACACTTAAAGCTCGATGTGGCGGTCTATCCGGATCTGACCATCGACCGGGACTTTGTTCCGCAAGCGCAATCGCGCAACTACGAGGCACGGGTTCGCGTTGCAGGTGGTAAGCTGACGATCGACGGGTCTCCTCAAGGGTTCACGGCGCTGCGGGATCGCCCATACTACGACCCGGTTGGTGAGTTCGCTCCTGGCTACGTCGGTCTGGCCTACGAAACGATGGAGCGCATCGTTGACATGGTGGATTGGGCCTTTGCCAATGACGTGCAGATCATTGTGCACTCTAACGGTGAAGGGGCCTCGGACCGATTGATTGCCGCACTCGAGGCGGCAACGCTGAAACATGGCCAAGCGGATCGGCGCCCTGTGTTGATCCATGGCCAGTTTATGCGTCCGGATCAGGTGGACGCCTATCAACGGCTGGGGGTGTTCCCGTCGCTTTTCCCAATGCACACATTCTATTGGGGTGACTGGCACCGGGATCACACCGTGGGGCCAGCACGTGCCGATGACATCTCTCCGACCGGCTGGTTGAGGCAGCGTGGCATGATTTTCGGATCGCACCACGATGCGCCGGTCGCCTTTCCGGACAGCATGCGGGTTTTGGATGCGACCGTGACGCGTCGTTCGCGGTCCGGCGACATCATCGGGCCTGACCAGCGGGTCGATGTCATGACAGCCCTGAAAGCAATGACGCTTTGGCCTGCGTACCAGCATTTTGAAGAAGACAGCAAAGGGTCAATCCGCATCGGTAAACTGGCGGATTTCGTGATCCTGTCAGAGGACCCAACCGCGATTGATCCGGAAACACTGGATCAGCTCGATGTTCTGGTCACGATCAAAGAAGACGAGATGATCTATGAGACGGATGGCGCTGTACAAAAGACCGAGTATCAGCCCGAGCTCGGCGATCATCACGCGCTCGAAGCGTTACAAAACGGCATGTACCGTGCGGTGAAAGCGATCGAATAAGGGTTAGCGAATAACGATCTCATCGGACCGGATCAGGCCCAGCACATCGCGGGCTTGTTGGTCGAGCAGGTCGAGGTCAAGATAGTCGTCACTCAGGCGCTGGGTGAGGTTTTCCATCCGTGTCACTTCGGCCTGAAGCACGGCCAGTTCCTGCTGCAGGGCCACTTTGTCCGCGTCAATTTCCACGCGGCGGAACACGCCATAGTCGCCCTGAACGGCGGCAAAGGTAAAAATCACGCCAAGCGCGGAACACACTCCGAAAAACAAGAGCGCACCAAGGGCGGGTCTGGATTTCTGTGATGTCATACTCTGCCTCAAACGTGCCCTTTGCGGGCATCTCAAGAGAGTATGCCACAAGTGATTCGCCGTGTGAATCCCTTTTGAGTCAGTTATTTGCGTTTTTTTCCTAATTCTGACGTCACGGATTTCTGGCCTGACCAAGGAACCGACCGCTAGTCTTGTGATGAAGAGGGAGGCCAAGTCATGACCACATCCGCACCCGCCAGCCAGTTGGGCAGCCACGAGGTTCTCAATCAACCGGGTCCGCGCGGCGCACGTGATCTGTGGGCGCAGGATCAGCCCTTGCGGGATGCCGCTGCAACGGCAGGCGCCCGGGTCGATCTACTGGCCAGCGCCGGGCAGGTCTATGGGTCCGAAGATATCCAGCAAGCCGCCGAGGAGGCCCGCCGCGATCTGCCACGTCTGAAGTTGTTCGACAGGGGTGGCCGCCGACTGGACGAGGTGACGTTTCATCCCGGCTATCACAAGGTCATGCAGGCAGGGCTCGGCGCAGGCTATGCCTCGGTGGCATGGGATGGCAAACCGTGCGGGCATGTCACCCACGCGGCCCTTGTATACATGCAGATGCAGGTAGAGCCGGGCGCAGGTTGTCCGATGACCATGACTTACGCCGCGGTGCCCGCTCTGCGCCATGACAAGGCTTTGCATGACCTCTGGGCGCCCCGGCTTACCTCGGGCGTCTATGATCCCTCAACCCGGCCTATTTCTCAAAAACGGGGTGCTACATTGGGCATGGCCATGACCGAGAAACAGGGCGGCTCGGACGTGCGTGCCAACACGACGCAAGCGGTGCGCGATGGCGACGCCTATCGCCTGACGGGCCACAAATGGTTCTGTTCCGCGCCGATGTGTGACGGTTTTCTAACCTTGGCACAGGCGCCGGGTGGTTTGACTTGTTTCCTTGTGCCGCGCTGGCTGGAGGGCGAGCGCAATGCGATCCGACTGCAGCGGCTCAAGGACAAGCTGGGCAATCAGGCCAATGCCAGCTCCGAGATTGAATACCACAATGCGCTGGCCTATCGGCTTGGCGACGAGGGGGCAGGCGTGCGCACCATCATCGAGATGGTGCACCACACCCGGCTGGACACCGCCATTGCCCCGGCGGCTCTGATGCGGGCGGCGCTCAGCGAAGCGCACCACTGGGTGTCGCATCGGTCCGCTTTTCAGCGACGCTTGATTGACCAGCCCCTGATGCGCGAGGTGCTGGCAGACCTGACGCTGGACATGGAGGGCGCGCTGGCCGTGTCGATGTTCATGGCCGAGAGCTTTGACCGTGACGATGATGCCTCACGGGCCTTGGCGCGGATTGGTGTCGCTTTGGCCAAATACCTGTCGAACAAGCGCTGCATCCCCGTTGTAGGTGAGGCGATGGAGGTGCTGGGCGGTATGGGCTATGTCGAGGACACACCGATGCCCATGTTCTATCGCGAAGCGCCGCTTAACTCGATCTGGGAAGGCTCGGGCAACGTGATCTGCCTCGACATTTTACGGACGCTGTCTCGCGAACCTCTCGCGGGCGAGGCGCTGGCATCTGTACTGGACGCCGCGCGCGGCCGTGATGCGCGTTTTGATGCGGCGCTCGCGGCCCATCGTGCTCGCTGGTCCTCGATACCGCCAGAGAACGAGGCGCGCTGGTTCGCGGAAAGCCTCGCAAGTCTGCTGACCGCCGCCGCCCTGATGCGCGTGGCCCCGGACGCGGTGGTCTCGGGCTATATCACAAGCCGCGTTGCCGCTGACCGTGGTCAGATGGCTGGCACGGTCGCCGGTTTGGAAACTTCGGCGATCCTGGCCCGGTTGGACCCCGCATAAAGGATCGTGACTTAGCCCGCTTGGGAATTGCGGCGGTTGATCTCTTGGCGGATAAGATCGATGTGCAATCGCGCGTCATAGGCTTTCTGTCGGTAAGCCATTGGAAGTTTCAAGTTGGCCAAGGTCGCGGTCACTTCATCCAGTTTCTGTGCGATCGCTTCGATCTCGTCTTGATCAGTAGCCCTCTCAATTTCTTCTTCCAAAGACACGATGCGTTGATAGTGCCGCCAGACGCGCCTGTTCTGGAACCACGTGTAGCTGGAAGGCACAATGCGCAAGATCGGGGCGAGAAACACCAGTGGCAAGAGAAACAGCAGCACCCGGCCAAACTGGGCCGCGATCCAGTAGGGGAAAATATCATGCAGGATGTTGGGCCCGGAGGTGATCATGTGCCACGCAACATCGTTGATCGGCGCGGGCGGTGAGTTGGTGTTTGGAAACTCTTTGGCCTCTTGCAGGATTGTACGGTCGCCGTGAAGTTTGTTCGCGGTGTGGACCAGCCTGTCGATGATTGCCGGATGCAGGTCACTTGGCGCAATCATTGAGGCTGTCAAAGTCAAAATCTTTGCGTCTTCAAGGGGTCTCGGCGGAACCAGTGTGGTTGAGCCAGCTGGCACAACGGCCGAATGTGCACTTGCGAATTTGAACGACAGCGCATCCACCAAGGCCATTCTTACCAAGGCGAGTTTCGGGTCGACGATGGCTTCGCGCAAGTAAGGCGCGTCCAGCGGAGCGACAAACAATGCCGCGTCGGTTTGACCGTCACGCAGAGCCGCGATTGCGTCTGACCCACCTATTTCAAGAAGCGTAATCCCAGAGTCCTGTAAGCCGGCTGTCTCAATCAACGCACGTGCCGCGGCCCGCGTGCCTGACCCTTCCTTACCTGCGGCCAAACGGATGCCCTTCCAGTCTTCCGGGTAAGGTCCCACATACTCAGAGGCATGCCGGAAGATAACCAGAGGTTCGGGGAAAAGGGCGCCGAGAGATTCCAAGGTATGACCTTTGGGCAAAGCCAGCCCACCTTGCACAAAAGCGACATCAACTTCGCCGTCCACTAGGCGTTGAATGTTGTCAACGGACCCGGCGGTCTCAACCAGCTCTGCCTTGATCCCGTCGCGTTCGAGTTTCGACTGATACTTGAGGCCAATTTGCCAATATCCGCCGCCTTTTGGTCCTGTCGCCAACCGAATGGTCTCAGGAGGTGTAAGGCTATTGATGAGTAAAACGACAAGAACAATCACAAAAACAGGTACAATGAGGGCTAGGAGAATGCGCATGTGAATCTTTGAATCTGTTAATCTCTCCTTAATGGTCTGTTTTAGTGCCGGTCATTTGTCAAACTCTGAAAGCGTGGATTTGGGTTTTCGCACCCCTTCAGACAGATGCAGCAGCTTAAAAACGAAAATTGGGCCGCCTACTGCCTGACCAGGCCTGATGTTCCTTTGTCCTGACAGACTGTCGGCCCTCTAGGCAGGCCCAAGCCGCTGGGGTAGGGTCCGGCAACGTTTACAGACCGGACCCGTCATGACCAACTTTGCCTTGCTGATCTCGCCCGCAGCGCGTGGCGCGTATTTCGCCGACACCCATGCCGTGGCACGCCAAGAGGCCTCAGGCGTGGCAGGGGTCGATCTGGGAGAGATTGAAACCATTGGCGGAATGGATTTCCTATTCGCGTCTTGTGGCGAGGCACGTCTTGCCGACCTGATGCGCCTGTCCTTTGCCCAAGGGATATTTCGGGTTGATGGCCCGAACTGGCAGCCGATTGAGGCTTCGGCTGGCTTCCTTTTGCATCCTGATTTTGTGTCGGGTGAGAAATACCGGGGCAAAACCAACGAGATGCTGACGCAGCTCTTGGTCAATATTGCTTTACAAGAGGCCGACACCGGCAACGACGCTTTGCGCGTGATTGATCCGATGTGTGGACGTGGCACTTCGCTATTCTGGGCAATGCGCTATGGGCTGTCTGCTACCGGGATTGAGCAGGACCCCTCAGCGCTGAACGAGGTGAGGCGGGGCCTGAAGAAATGGACCAAACTGCATCGTCAAAAGCACAAGCTGAGTGATGGTTGGGTTCAGAAATCCAACAAGAAGGGCATTGGCAAATACCTCGACTTTCAGGCCGAAGGTCAAAGCGTGCGGATTGTCACCGGAGACACCGTTCAAGCGCGTGACTTGCTGGGTAAACGCCCGTTTGACCTCTTGGTGACCGACATTCCCTATGGTGTTCAACACATGGGTGGGGCCGATGGTGCGCGCAGCCCCTTGGCAGTGATCCAAAAGGCGGCAGCGGGCTGGGCCGCGTGTCTCGCGCCGGGGGGTGTCATGGCCATTGCCTATAACTGCAACATTCCCAAACGGGATGAGATGTTCGCAGCGTTTGACGGGTTGGGGCTGGAAGTGTTGGAAAGGAACGTCGCGCATCGCATGAGTGAATCCATCGTGCGCGACGTTCTGGTGCTGCGCAAACCAACCTGAAATCACGGTAGGCCGCAACAGCACGGACCCGGCTTTGAGAGTTTTGGGACAGTAGGGGCCGGGCCCGGAGATTTGTATCAGGCTGCGCGTTGTGCCTCTGCAGGTCTTGCTGCAGGTTTGGACAGTCGCGTTGGGCGATTGAACGTGCCGCCGTCTGGCCCGTCATCGTCTTCGCACAAAGCATCCGCCAGCTCAGAAATCTGGCGGCTTTGAAACAGCGGCTGTGTCCGCATCAATTCAAATTGCACTTTCATGCCAGTCCCCTTGTTTTGCGGCAACGTGTCCTGCCAAAGGTTTCAATCTGGCCAGGCGTTGTTCTTGCTGGCGGAGCCGGTCGCGTAGCGCCAGTTTGCGGGTTTTCAGCTTGCGCAGTCGCACCGTGTCGGGCAGGGGCCGGGCCTGCTCGTCGTCAATTTGATCCTCAAGCGCGGTCTTGCGTGAACGCAGAGCTTTCACATGAGCGACAAGAGTGGCGGTACGTTGCAGAATGATGTTGGACATAGGGCCTCCCGGTTTTTTTTTGATGTATTCGCGGCGGCTTGGGCGCCGTGTTTGTGAGATGGGTCGATTGGTGAAAGTTTGGAGGTAGCGCTGCCATTTGGTTTGATAGGAAAAACCAATGGATGCTAACGCGCGAAGCTTGGGCCTCCTGAGGAAATCACCGCAACTGCGCTGCAAGGGCATGGCAACTACGGTGATCTGAGTGGTGGCTTTTCCCCTTATTTAGGTTCGCGTTAGAGCGGCGCAAATGGATAGAGGGCCGGGCGATCCGGTGCTGAGCGAAACGGACGTTCAGCAGCTGTAAGGCGACCATTGAGGTAATTCTCACGGTCCAAACTCGCCACAAAGTGCTCAAGGCTGGGAACACGGAACCAAGTGGTTGGGTTGAGAGTACGGAGCATTCTGGTCATGCGACACCTACCTTTCGGGCGTTGCTATTGGTTAATGTGGCTTTGAGGTTTTGAAGGATGACGTCGTAACGCCGAAGTTGGTCCTGGATCATCAGACGGCGCACCTTCAGCCAGTGCAGCTGCTGGTAATCGGGCGCGAGGCGCGATTGTTCATGGGCAATCTTGCCGTCCAGCTCGACCTTACGCTGCCGCAGGGTCTTGATATGCGGCAGGATGAGCGCGATGCGTTTGAAGATGCTGTTCGTCATGTCGGGACCTCGTTGTTGTCCTGTTTTGTAGCGCGTTTGCCTCGGTCAAGACGGATATGGGGGTTGCCAATATAAAAAGTAGGCATAAGTTCTTTTATGTTTGATAGGAAAAACCAATCAAAGGTGAGACATGGCTCAGAACATGCCGACACTGCGACAACTGCGGTATTTCGTGACACTGGCCCAGACCGGGCAATACCGGCGTGCCGCAGAACGGTTGGGGCTTAGCCAGCCCTCGCTGAGCCAGCAAATCGTGGCCCTCGAGGACGTGTTGGGCCTGAAATTGGTGGAACGCGGACGGCGCGGCGCACAGCTCACGCCGGGTGGGCGCGAAGTGTTGGAGCGCGCGCAACAGGTGCTCGACGATGTCGAAGGTCTGATGGAGGTTACGGGCCAAATGGCACGGGGCGGGGCGGGCACGCTGCACTTGGGCTCAACCGTCACGATCGGCCCCTATTTCCTGCCCCGGTTCCTGCGCCATCTGCACGACAGCCTGCCCGACTTGCGGCTGGTGTCACGCGATGGTCTGCCCAAGGACCTGCTCGAAGAACTGCTGGCCGGGACACATGACCTGATCTTGACACAGATCCCTGTCGCGGCGTCTGATTTTATCACCCATCCGCTTTACCGCGAGCCCATGCACTTGGCTGTCGCGCGCGATCACCCTTTGGCAGCCCGCAAACAGATCGCGCGGGAAGATCTGGCCGGGCAGGATGTGCTGTCCCTAGGGGCCAAGCTGACGCTGCACGCGCCGTTGACCCAGCTGTGCCACGATGTCGGTGCCCATCTGCGGCACGACTACATCGGCACCAGCCTTGATGCTTTGCGCCAGATGGTGGCGATGAACATGGGGGTGACGTTCCTGCCCGCGCTCTATGCGCAGTCAGAAGTGCCCAAAACCGCGGGCGACGTGGTTCTGATTCCGGTCAAAGGCGGGTTTTATCGTCAGGTCGGGCTGGTGTGGCGCAAATCAACTGGCAAACCGCGCCTGATCGGGCAGTTTGCCGAAGCGGCCGAAGCCGTTGTGCGTCGTGAGTTTGGCAGCCGCGTCCAGCCCTCGGGCTGAGAGGTTATCCCGCAACCGACGCTGCGTGAATGCTGCCAATCGACGCCGCGATGGTGTCGTTAAAGGCATCATCACTTTGCTGCGCCGACAGACCTTCGGTCAACGCCCGGCTGAACGAGGCGATCATCCCGGTGTTGTTGGACAGTCGCGTGTTGGCCTCTTCGCGGCTATAGCCACCGGACAGCGCCACAACGCGCATCACCTTGGGGTGGTTGACCAGTGATTGATAGTGATTGGTGCCCTCGGGCAGGGTCAGTTTCAGCATGATCTGTTGACCCTCGGGCAGGGCGTCCAGTTGCTTGGTGATCTCGGCCAAAAGGATGTCTTCTGCCGCGGCCTTGTCGGTGATTGTGATCGTGACTTCGGGCTCGATGATCGGCATCAGCCCGTGGCCAAGGATCTGTTTGCCCACCTCAAACTGTTGGGCAACAACCGCGGCGATGCCCGCTGGGTTTGCGGCATTGATGACCGAGCGCATCTTGGTGCCAAACACACCGGCCTTGACGGCGCGGTCACAGAGCGCGTCGAGTTCCGGCATCGGTTTCATCACCTGGGCGCCGTTTTCCTCATCGGCCAGACCCTTGTCGACCTTCAGAAAAGGCACGACACCGCGGTCTTCCCAAAGAAATGTCGCCGAAGGTTTGCCCTGGATCTCGCGGTCCATGGTCATTTCAAACAGGATCGCGCCGACCACCTTGTCGCCGGTAAAGGCCGGGGCGGTGGCAATGCGCGCGCGCATCGCGTGGATCAGGTCGAACATTTCAGCGTCCGAGGTGTAAGCATCCTCTTCGACACCATACAAGCGCAGCGCTTTAGGGGTGGAGCCACCGGATTGATCCAGCGCGGCAATGAAACCTTCGCCCGAGGTCATCTGATCGATTTGTGCTTGATTGGCCATCTGAATATCCGCCTTTGAAAATATGAGGTTTTGCCGCCGGAATCTGCGTTTGATCCGCTTCTAAGCGAGCCGTGCGCGGGTTGCAATCTTGGTGGCGCTAACTGCGGGTGGATTCAGGAGGAAAGGTGCGGTGGGTTTTGCCATTCTAATGGGTGGTCGGCGGACGCGAGGTGTGTAAAGGCCGTGAATGTCTGGTTTGAGCCCTTTTCAGAAGTTGGCTGGGCTAACAAGAATTGGTCGTCACTCTAACGCGACATATCCTGACGCGCTGTAGTCTCGGATACCTGCGTGAACTGTGGACGACCTGCGTAGATCCCCATGCGAACATCACCTCGCACATAATAGGTTTGGCCCGCCTGCGTTTGAATGGTAATGGCGTCCTGACTTATCGCTTGTGCCCAGAAAGTATGTTCGCCTGGACTGACCACTTTCTGTAGCACAGCACCGCTGGTCAGTTGGCCTACAGGCCCGTCTGTATGCTGCACTTGAAAGCGGATTGCGCCGCCGGCAAACGCTGCAGGGCGGTAGAACACCACCAACGCCTTACCTGCGGGAGCCTCGAAAGATGAACCGGTCTGCATTACGGTTCCCGCCTCTTGCCCACCCATGCAGGCGGTCAAAGTAGCGAGGCTGGCGAAAGCGAAAAGAAATCGGCGTCTGAGCATTTGTCATTTTCTCATTTTAAGCCGTCGTACTATCGATCAGCTTTCAAAGTTTGTCCAACTGGCAATGTTGTCGCTCCGCTAGAAATGCGAAGGGTGAGTGTTGGCGGCGGCTTTGTCCCGCAAAGCGGGCGTTTAGCCCACTTTCGACCTGTGGCCGTTCCTCAGCCTTCCAGCGCGGCGACGCCGGGCAGGGTCTTGCCTTCCATCCACTCAAGGAACGCGCCCCCTGCGGTCGAGATATAGGTGAAGTCGCGGGCCGCCCCTGAGGCGTTCAGCGCAGCCACTGTGTCACCGCCGCCGGCCACCGAGATCAACTGACCCGAGCGGGTCAGGGCGGCCGCCTGCAGGGCCGCGGCATTGGTTGCGGTGTCGAAAGGCTCCATCTCAAAGGCGCCCAAGGGGCCGTTCCAGATCAATGTTTTACTGGTCTGCAGGACCGCAACGATGGCGGCAACGCTTTCCGGTCCGGCATCAAGGATCATCGCGTCGTCCGGACACTTGTCCAGCGCCACGGTCTGGTTCTCGGCATGGGCCTCGAACTTGCGGGCGACGACGATGTCCTGCGGCAGCATGATGTTGCAACCGGTTTTGGTGGCTTTGGCCATGATCTCGGTCGCGGTATCGGTCATCAGTCGTTCTGCCAGCGAAATACCGATGTCATAACCTTTGGCCGCCAGAAACGTGTTGGCCATGCCGCCGCCGATCACCAGATTGTCGACCTTTTCAATGAGGTTCGACAGCAACTCCAGCTTGGTCGACACCTTGGCACCGCCAACCACGGCCGTCACCGGGCGTTGCGGTTTGCTCAGCGCGCTTTCCAGGGCCTGCAATTCTGCCTGCATCAGGCGACCGGCACAGGCTGGCAAAAGCCGCGCCAGACCTTCGGTCGAACTGTGCGCGCGGTGGGCGGCGGAAAAGGCGTCGTTGCAGTAGATGTCGCCCAGCTTGGCCATACCCGCCGCAAGATCGGGATCGTTCTTGGTTTCGCCCGCATGAAAGCGGGTGTTTTCCAGTAAGAGCACTTGACCCGGTTGCAGGGTTTCAGCGGCCAGTTCAGCCTCGCGTCCAACGCAATCGGCGGCGAAGACCACGGGGGCTTCAAAGGCTTGGGTCAGGGTCGGGATCAATTGATTGAGTGACAGGCTTTCGCGACGTTCTCCGCCGGGGCGGCCAAAATGCGCCAGCAGAACCGGGCGCCCGCCTTCGGCTAGGATATGTTTGACGGTTGGGGCAATACGCAAAATCCGGGTTGCGTCGGTCACCACACCATCCACGATCGGCACGTTGATATCCACGCGCGTCAGCACGCGTTTGCCACTCAAGTCCATTTCGTCCAGCGTTTTCCAGCCCATTGTCATCTCCGTCAGCGTGAGTTGCCTTGTTCCTAGCGGAAACTGCGTCCTCGTCAATGCGGTCTCTTGGCTTTCTGCTCTGCCGACATTAACTATCTCGCAACGACTTTTACAGGAGAGCCCCATGGCTGATATCAAAGACCCCGAGAACACCATCCTGATGGAACTGAAAGACGGCACCGTCGTTATCGAACTGATGCCGGACATTGCGCCCGGCCATTGCGAGCGCATGAAGGAACTGGCGCGGTCTGGTCAGTATGACAACGTCTGCTTTCACCGCGTGATCGACGGGTTCATGGCGCAAACCGGCGACGTTGCCAACGGCAACATGGAAAACAACTTTAATCTCCGCAGCGCAGGGACCGGCGGGTCCGACCTGCCAAACCTCAAGGCCGAGTTCAGCCGCATTCCGCACGACCGTGGCACCCTTGGCGCGGCCCGTAGCCAGATGCCCGACAGCGCAAACTCGCAGTTCTTTATCAACTTTAAAGACAACAGCTTTCTGAATGGTCAGTACACGGTTTATGGCCGCGTGATCTCGGGCATGGAGCATGTCGACGCCATCGTCAAAGGTGAACCACCCGCCAATCCTGACCGCATGGTCTCTGTGAAGGTTGCGGCTGATGTCGACGCTTAAGCTAGCTGCGGCATTTGCGGTTTTGGCGGCTCCAGCTCTGGCAACAGGGCTGGAAATAGAAGTTGTCGGCGCGTACACAGAAGGTACGATCAAGATTGATCTTCTGGAAGATGTCGCCCCCAATCACGTCGCCCAGATCACGCAGCTGGCGGAAGACGGATACTATGACGGCGTCTATTTCCACCGCGTGATCGATGGCTTCATGGCGCAGACCGGCGACGGTCAGCACGGCAAGCAAGTCGAAAAATGGGCGCCCAAAGCCATTGGCCGCGCAGGGACCGGCGCTTCGAAGTTGCCAAACATCAAGGCCGAGTTTTCGGAGATCCCTTATGAGCGCGGTGTTGTCGGAATGGCCCGCAGCCGTGACGTGGATAGCGCCAACAGCCAGTTTTTCATCATGTTTGACAGAAACGACAACCTGGATGGTCTCTACACGGTCGTGGGTCGTGTGACCGAGGGTCTTGAGATTTTGGACAGGATCAAGCGCGGCGATGCGAGCACTTTCAATGTGACCGGAGAGCCGGACGTGATGATGAAAGTGACCGTGGTCGAGTAACCGACCTTCAAACTGTTGTGAGGGGGGCTATCCGGCCCCCCTTACTATTTGCGAGCCTGTCCCCAATTACAAAAGGGGTCACCGCATGTTCCGATCTTTCGTCATCGCCATTTGTTCCCTGACCTGGGCGCTGTCCGCTGCGGCCAATCCTGAGTTCTGGAAGCAAGAATGGCCGGATACGGATTTTAGCAAGACCACCGTGCCAAATTGGGTTGAGATCCTCTCGGGGGGACCGCCCAAAGATGGTATTCCGGCGCTCAGTGATCCGCAGTTCATCCGCGCCGGTCAGGAAAGCCGCATTGACGGCATGGAACCGGTGATCACGGTCGAGATCAAAGGCGCAGAACCGAGGGCCTATCCGCTGCGCTATCTCACGTGGCATGAGATCGTGAATGACAGCGTTGGCGGTGTGCCGATTGCCGTGACCTTTTGTCCTTTGTGCAATTCGGCACTGACCTTTGATCGTCGTGCCGCCGGGCGCACGCTGACGCTGGGTGTCTCGGGCAAGCTGCGCAATTCCGATATGGTGATGTATGACCGCGAAACCCAAAGCTGGTGGCAGCAGGCGCTTGGCACGGCCATTGTCGGCGATTTGACAGGCTCGGAGTTGACGCTGGTGGCGAGCTGGATGGAAAGCTGGGACCAGTTCAAAGCCCGCAACCCACAAGGATTGGTGATGGCCGAGCCGGCCTATAACCGCCGATATGGCCAGAACCCTTATCAAAACTATGACAGCTTTAAACGTCCGTTCCTTTATAATGGCGAGTTGCCTCCACATGACATTCCAGCCCTGTCGCGCGTGGTGCGGGTGGGCGATCAGGCCTGGCCCATGCAACGACTGCGGGACGCCGGTGTGATCCGTGAGGCCGGGGTTGAGATCACATGGCAGGCGGGACAAGCCTCGGCGCTAGATGCAGGAACCATTGCGCGGGGCCGCGATGTCGGCTCAATCCGGGTGCGTGACGGGCAGGGTCGTGATGTGCCACATGACGTGATGTTTGCTTTTGCCTATCATGCCTTCTGGCCAGATGGGGAATGGATGCTGGGCAAATAAGGCCGTTAGACAGCGCCAGCGGCGCTGGTGAATGAGACTTTGCCAACTGTACCGATGATGCGATAACACGGCGCGGCGCTATGGGCTTTGGCCGGTGGCTCCTTTGACGCATAAGGATCATTCGACTTGCGATATCGCACCAAAAGAAATCTGACTCTGTTCGCAGTTCTTGTTCTGGTGTCCGCATCTTTTGCGCCGCTCTATGGCGTGATCTTTGTGCCCGATTTTTCTGATCGCCCGATTTTCAGCTATGTTCTGGACGGCTTGATTGGTGGCACATTCCTGTGGTCTGGCGTGATCCTGCTTTGGCCCAGCAAGATCTGTGCGCCCCTGCGGCGGCTTGCAGTACCGTGGCATGTGCTCATGCTGTTGGTTTACACAGCCCTGAGCATTCCTTTCACTGAGTTTGTTGGCGGTTTGTGGCACTCAGATCAAACCGCGCCGCTGAACGATTTTGATCCGGGCCTCTCGCTGTTCCTGTATATTTTGGTGATTGTGTTTGGCGCATTGGTGGTGATCGAGGTTGCCAGCATCATTGGTCCGCGGATTTTGGTCAACTTTCTGGCTGGACGCTACCACAAGCCCGCTGAAGAGCGCCGCGTGTTCCTGTTTGTGGATCTTGTTGGCTCGACTGCAATGGCGCGAGAACTGGGCGACATGGGGGTGCAGCGCCTGCTGACTCGGTTCTTCTTTGACTTGGGTAAGCCCGTGGCAGACAACAGTGGCGAAATTCACGCCTATGTCGGCGATATGGTCATCATTACATGGCCTTACGAAAAAGGACTTCACAACGCGCGCTGTGTGCGGTGTTTCTTTGGCATTCAAGATGCGCTGGAGAAGAATGCGAAATCGTACGAAAAAGAGTTTGGCCTGCGTCCGCAAATTCGGGCAGGGCTGCACGGTGGTCCTGTCATCGTCAGTGAATGCGGGGACTTCAAAAAGTCCGTGGTTTACTTTGGCGATACGATGAACACGACGGGGCGCCTCGAAGGGGTTGCCAAGGCTCTGAAGCAAGACCTTGTGATTACCCGTGCCTTGCTGGACGACTTGACGCTGTCCCAAGGCGTTGTGGCCCACAACCTTGAAGCGGTGACGCTGCGGGGGCACAAAAACACAACCGAGATAGCGGCCTTGTCTCGAACAAAGTGATCAAAGCCAGAAAAACTTGATCAGCGGTGCGCCAGCTAAATCGGCGCACAAAAAAACGCCGCCCAAAGGGGCAGCGTTTCTTTCGATCTTAGGGATGCCGTTGATTAGGCGTCAGCTTTGGGCGCGGGCGCTGCTTTTGGGGCAGGGGCCGGCTTTTTGGTCAGCGGGTCATCCTGACGCTGCACCGAGCCTTCGAAGTGCGCGCCGCTTTCGATGGCGATGGTCTTGTGGATGATGTCACCCTCAACACGCGCGGTCGATGTCAGGCGAACCTTGAGGCCACGTACCCGGCCCACGATACGGCCATTGACGACAACGTCATCAGCCATCACTTCGCCTTTGATCGTGGCGCTTTCGCCAACAGTCAGCAGATGCGCGCGGATGTCGCCTTCGACAGTGCCCTCAACCTGGATGTCTCCAGTGGTTTTGAGGTTGCCGGTGATGTGCAGGTCCGACGACAGAATCGATGCCGGCGGCTTGGCCTTTGGCGGTGTCGATGTCTTGAAATCGCTGGTTGGCTTAGGCGGCACAGCGGATGCGGTGGCATCGGTCGCAGGTTTGGCCGGATCAGCGGATTTCGGTGCGGGTTCGTTGATTTTGCTCTTAGAAAACATTTCTTCCAGCCTTGATAAATTTCATCGGGTTCAGGGGGCTTCCGTTTTTGCGGATCTCATAGTGCAAATGGGTGCCGGTTGATCGTCCAGAGTTGCCCATATCACCAATATGTTGGCCTTGCGAGACCCTTTGTCCAACCTTCACGCGGATTTTCGCCAAGTGGGCGTAGCGGGTCTCGATTCCGAACTCGTGTTTGATCTTGATCAGGCGTCCATACCCCGACAGCCAATCGGCGTGAATGACGACCCCGTCAGCCGTTGCCAGAATGGGTGTACCGTGTTTGCCAGCAAAGTCTGTGCCATTGTGCATCCGTCCCCAGCGTGTTCCAAATCCACTGGTATAGCGAAAGGCGCTTTTGATCGGGATGGCAAAGGGCGCGGTTTCAGCCGCGATGCGGTACATGTTTAATTCATCCATGCGATCCAACAGCCGGTTTGCGCGCACGGTCTCTTTGGTCAGTTCCCCGCCCTTGGTCGAAAACGCCAGGGGCATCAATGGCCCACCTTGTCCGCTATAGCCGCGGCGCACCTGCTCAAGCATTGAGTCGGTGTCCATGCCTGCGGCCTTGAACATGTTTTCAAGTGGTTCAACCGAGATGGTCATGGCGTCTTCGAGCTGGCGGAAAATCTGGTCGTTCTTTTCTTCCATCAACGCGAGCTCAAGCTGCATTTCGCGTGCGGCTTCCAAGGCCGCTTGCGCATCTTCTAGAACCTGGTCGCGTTCTGCGGTGGTTTCGGCCAGCACGGTCGACAGCGTATCCAGCATGTCGTTGCCCAGCGGTGATGATCCGGCAACTTGCTCGCCAGCACCTGCCGTAACCTCATTCAGAGACCGGGCTTCGGCCAAGGCCAGTTCACGTTCTTTCATCGTGCGGCGCAGGGTGGCCTGAATAACTTCGATCCCGGTTTCCAATTCGCGGCGACGCGCTTCTGATGCCAGCAACTCGGATTGCATCTCGGAAATCTGATCCAGTGCCGAGTTAAACCGTTCCTGTGCCGCCAGCGCTTCTTCAGTGCGGGCATCACGCTCAAAGGACAAGTCGTTCAGACGCTGTTCATATGTCAGCTGATCGCGTTTGGCCTGTTCGCGAAAATTGCCTGACCCAATCGAGTCCATCAGCAGGATCGCAGTGGCGACGATGGTCCATGCAACGATCAGCGATCCACCCAGAAAGGCGATCAGTTGCGTGGCCGGACGCAGGCGTATGAAACGCGTGTCATCTTCTGAGCGCAGAAACAAGCGCCGTTCCGGAAAGCGCCGCTCAAGCAGCGTGTGTATCTTGATTGCCAGACGTGAACGCACGTGACCCTAGTCCTTAGTCCCAACCCAAACTTCCAGACTTCTTCTGGTCCGGCCCGGATTTCTTAACGATTGCGACCGTTTGGAGCAAGCTGTTTGAGACCAAAAACGGAGCGTCATGGGCGCGCAGGGGTGTTTCGGCGAGGAATTGCCATTTTCGCCAAGGTTCGCCTAGCCTCTGGCCTTGGCTGGGGTTTCCTCAGCCAAGGGCCAGTAAAAGTCTGGCGGCAGGCCCGCTTCAGCGCGTTTTTCCTCGTTAAACGGCGGCTTTAATGCGGAATGGAAATAGCGGCGCACAAGGTCGTGGAACGTGTCTTTGGGGTCCATTTCGTGCCGCCCGCACAAGAAGTGGAACCATTTTGATCCATAGGCCACGTGGCCGACTTCTTCGGCATAGATGACCTCAAGCGCTGCGACGGTGTCGTCTTCCTTGGCCTTGCGAAAAATCTCGATCATACCCGGGGTCACGTCCAGCCCACGGGCTTCCAACACTATGGGCACCACCGCGAGGCGGCCCATAAAATCTTCCGCCGTATCTTCGGCGGCGCGCCACATGCCGGCATGCGCGGGCAAGGCGCCATAGTGGCTGTCCATCGCTTCAAGGCAATCGCATATCATATTGAAATGTTTTGATTCCTCGTCTGCGGCTTTGACCCAGTCATCATAGAACCCAATCGGCATCGGATGCTCAGTAAAGCGGGCGATAATGTCCCAATGCAGATCAACCGCATTTAGCTCGATATGCGCCACTGCATGTAGCAAAGCAATACGCCCCTGAGGGCTGCCGGGGCGGCGGCGTGGGACATCACGCGGGGACAACAACTCAGGCCGTTCGGGGCGGGCAGGCTGCACGGGCGGCGTAGCGACGCCGATCTCAAGCGGCGTCTCAGACTGGCGCGCAGCAAACCATGCGGCAGCGTATTTGTGGCTGAGCGCGGTTTTTTCGCGCCCGTCGGCGGTGGTCAAAACTTCCACCGCCATCTCTGCGAGCGTCATTGGTGTTTCCTGATGTATTGTCACAACGCTTGTGCTGCCTCCAGAACTTCGGCCACGTGGCCGTCTACTTTTACTTTACGCCAGATCCCGGCCATTTTGCCGTCACCGTCGATCAAAAACGTGGATCGCTCAATGCCCATAAAGACCTTGCCGTACATCTTTTTCTCTTTCCAGACACCAAAGTCTTCACAAGTCGTGCCGTGTTCGTCTGACAAAAGCGGCATGCCCAGTTCTTTCTTGGCGACAAACCGCTCATGCGACGCAAGGCTATCCTTGGAAATCCCAAAGACTTTTGTCCCGGACGCTGCGAACTGATCCAAGGCTTCGGTAAAGCCAATTGCCTCTTTGGTGCAACCGGCTGTGTTGTCGCGCGGGTAGAAAAACAGCACGACGTTTTGTCCTTTCAATGAGGACAGTGTGACCTCTGTGCTGTCCGAGGCTGGCAGGGTAAAGTCGGGGGCGGGGTCTGAGAGGTCAAACATCTTGAGATTCCTTTGCTTTGGCAGGCATAAAGTATTGCGACCCATCGGGGCGGCAAGCCCTATCTTGTCACCATGTGACACATAACCCAGACGAGGTTCCCCTGAGCGAACCGGACCAGCCCGAGCCAGAGACTTCTCCGGCACCGACCGACACCGAGAAGTCGCCCCGACCTAGATCGCGCGGGCGCAAGGTTGGCCTGTGGGTCATGGCCAGCCTGGTGATGCTGGTCGGCGTGTTGGTCTTGGGGCTGTTCCTTTCGACGGGACGCCCGATCACGGTGCCTTCGTGGATTTCCAATCGCGCAGAATTGCTGCTGGCAAGGCAGTTGCCGCATCTCGACATTACCTTGGGCAAACTTGGGGTCGTCATCGAAGAGGGGTTTCACCCGCGCATTCGGGCGCAGGACCTGCAATTGCGCGAGGAGAACAGCTCAAGCGTGATCCGTCTGGCTGATGTGAATGTCGCCCTGTCCTTCGATAGTCTGATCAGCGGCCAGATTGCGCCAACCAGCATTGAGATCGCGGAAGTGTTCCTGAGCGTGCGGCGGCTGGATGACGGCTCGTTCAACCTGACGCTCGGCGAAGGTGGCCAAGATGGATCGCGTGCAAATATGCAGGCAAGTCTTGCCAATATTGGCCAGGTGGTGGGCGGCATTCTCAATCGACCGGGCTTGGCTAAACTGCAAGAGGTGCGGATCACTGGCCTGAACATGCGCTATGAGGATGTGCGCGCAGGACAGGGGTGGACCATTGACGGCGGGCAGGCCCGGTTGACGCGCGACCGCGAAGATGTGTCCTTTCGCGCCAATCTTGTCGCCTTGGGAGCTCGGGCCTATGTCTCGGCCATTGAGGCCTCAATGGATTTGTCTCTTGAATCCAGCGGTGTGCATTTTGGGTTAACCTTTGAGGACATGCCCGCTCGCGAGATTGCAACACAGACGCCAGCTTTGGGCTGGCTTGAGATTTTGAATGCGCCGATTTCCGGTTCATTGCGGGCGTCGACCAACGAGGCAGGCGAGTTGGGGCCAACAGCGGTTGCTCTGCAAATTGGCCAAGGCGCGCTGCAACCGAACGATCAGGTTCTTCCGATCCCGTTTGAGGGTGCCAACACGTATCTGACCTACGATCCCAAGCACCAATTGTTAACCCTTGACCAATTCTCCGTGACTGCGGATCTGGTGTCGGCAACGGCACAGGGCAGGGTCATGTTGCGCCGACCCGATCTGGGCATCCCGCAAGAGCTATTGGGGCAGTTGGAGTTCACCAAGCTCGAGGTCAACCCGCGTGTCCTTGAGAACAGCCCGATTGCGCTGGACAGCGCGTTTGCCGATTTTCGGTTGCGGCTGGACCCGTTCGAACTCAGCCTTGGTCAGCTTGTTCTCAGCCAGCAGGGGCAGCGCCTTCGCCTCAGCGGCCATCTGAGACCGGATAATCGCTATTGGGACTATGCGATCGACGGCACTATGACCCAGCTAAAGCGGGATGCGGTTTTGGGAGTCTGGCCTGTTGAGGCCAAACCGGGATTGCGCAAAGTTATCGCCGAGCGCATCCACAACGTCGACATTCGCGATATCAATGTCGCGGTACGATCTCGGGGCTCGCAGCCACCAAACGTATTCGCCGATTTCCAATTCCATAATCTGGACATGACAGTTGTGCCGACCTTGCCGCCTGTCCAGTCCGCCCGCGGTGTCGCGACTTTTGTGGAAAACCAGTTCATGGTTGGGGCAGAAGCCGGCTATATGGAGGCGGATGTTGGTGGGAAACTCGACATCGCCGGCACCGGGTTCTTGATAAAAAACACGCGTGTCAAACAATCCCCTGCACGCGTGCAGCTTGCCGCAAAGGGGCCGATCACAGCAGCTTTGTCTATCCTGAACCGCCCGCCGCTCAAGGTGATGGACAAGGCCAGCCTGCCGGTTGATTTTGCCACGGGAACGGTCAAAGCGCTTGGCGAAATTGACCTGATCCTCAAGCCGAAACTACAACCGCATGAGATTGTCTTTGCCGGCAATCTTGAGGGCACCGACGTGCGCACGTCGCATTTCCTGCCGGGCAAAGAAATCGCGGCAGATCTGACCGGGTTTGTGGACAGCAATCATATCAGGATTGACGGGGTTGGCACGGTTGGTGCCTTGCCTGTTCAGGCGCGATGGGAGTCCCCGATCGGACCTGCGACAACCGGCCGGAGCGTTTTGACCGGAGAGGCTGAGATCAGCCGCCTTGCGGTGCAAGAGTTTGATGTTGGCTTGCCACTTGAAACCTTTTCTGAAAAGGCCCCGGCAACATTTCGCATTGATTTGGTTAAGGGAAAACCGCCGGCGCTGACGCTGCGGTCGGACGTGGTCGGCTTGGGGCTGGACTATGCGCCGCTTGGGTATCGCAAGGCCCCTGAAGCCGCCGGAGTGCTTGAGGTGGACATGACTTTGAGTTCACCGGTGTCAGTCGACCGGTTTCAATTTGAAGCCCCTGAAATGGCCGTGCTCGGGTCCGTCGCGTTACGGCCTGAAGGGGGGCTTGAGCGGGTCGAGTTTCAATCCTTCGAAGTCGGCAGCTGGCTGAGTGGCACAGGTGCCCTCGTCGGGCGGGGCGAGGGCCAGGTACCCGCGATGGTGATGTCCAGCGGCAGTTTTGACGTTCGCGGACTGCCAACTGGTGGGGGCGACGGGGGCAGTGATGCGGCACTGGGCCCAATCGATGCAGAGCTGCAAAGGGTCCAGATCACTGAAAGCTACTATCTGACGGACTTCCGAGGGCAGTTCGTCGATCAGAATGGTATTTCTGGCAGCTTCACGGGTCGTTTCAACGGAGGGGCAACGGTTCAGGGTGAAATGTCCCCAAATGCCTCCGGTTCAGAGTTCCTGATCACATCAGATCGCGGCGGAGATGTGATCAGCGAAATTGGGATTGCCAAAACAAGTGGCCCGGGGGCGATGACCTTAAGGTTGGCGCAAGATCCCGGTGCGGGCAATTTCCAGGGCCAATTGTCCATTCGAAACGTCAAAGTTCTGGATGCACCCGCATTTGCAGAAATGCTGAACACAGTCAGCGTGGTTGGACTGCTGGATCAGCTCAACGGTCCGGGTATTCCGCTGACGGAAATCGCGTCAGAATTTCGACTGACCCCCACAACACTGCACATCGACCAAGGCAGCGCCGTTGGTCCCGCTATGGGGATTTCGCTGGACGGAACCATGAATCTCAGTGACAGCCGTATGAACTTCCAAGGTGCGTTTTCGCCAGTCTACTTGCTGAACGCGGTTGGGCGGGTGATTTCCAAGAAAGGGGAAGGGTTGATTGCCTTTAATTACATGCTCACAGGGCCGCCGGATGACTATAGCATTTCGGTCAACCCGCTCTCGGCCTTGACGCCGGGCTTTTTAAGGGGAATTTTCCGCACACCTGACGGAACTGCGCCGAATCCGACGCCTTTGAATGTTGACGATGGCGATGGCGGCCAAGATAGCGATCTTCGATGAAACTCTCAGATTTTGACTTTGACCTCCCCGAGGCGCTGATTGCGACCCGGCCCGCCAACCCGCGCTCGTCCGCACGTCTGCTTGTGGCCGAAGGTGCGCGGATGACCGACAGCGTGGTGTCCGACCTGACCGATTGGCTGCATCCGGGCGACCGATTGGTGCTGAACGATACGCGCGTGATCCCGGCACGGCTGAGCGGGTATCGGTCGCGCACCGGTGCAGAGGGTACGACACGAGCGCGGATCGAAGTCACCCTGCTTGAGCCACGCGCCAGCGGCCAGTGGAGCGCTTTGGTCAAACCATTGAAAAAGGTACGCGACGGGGAAGAGATTGTGTTCTCGGACCGCCTTTCAGCACAGCTGGTTGCGCGCGAAGATGGTCAGGCGCTTTTGCAGTTTGATCTGGAGGGGGAAGATTTTGACGCGGCACTGGCCGAGGCTGGGGCCATGCCGCTCCCCCCTTACATTGCCGCCAAACGTGCAGCGGACGAGCAGGACAAAACCGACTACCAGACCGTCTGGGCCGAAAATTCGGGCGCCGTGGCCGCGCCAACAGCTTCGCTTCACTTTGACCAACCCTTGTTGGATCGGTTGTCAGAGATCGGCGTTCAGTTTTCTTATGTCACGCTGCATGTCGGGGCGGGAACCTTCTTGCCGGTCAAAGTGGATGACGTAACCCAGCACAAAATGCATTCCGAATGGGGGCAGGTGACGCCCGAAGCCGCGGCGGAGATCGCCAAAACCAAGGCAGATGGGGGGCGTATAATCCCGGTTGGCACAACCGCGTTGCGTCTGATCGAAAGTGCAGCGCGCATCGGAACGATTGCGCCGTGGCAAGGTGGCACGGACATCTTCATCTATCCCGGTTTTCAATTTAACGTCGCGGATGCGTTGATGACCAATTTCCACCTGCCCAAGTCCACACTGATGATGCTGGTGTCGGCTCTTATGGGGCAGGATCGGATCGCTGAAATCTATGCCCACGCAATCTCAAACCGCTACCGGTTCTTCTCATACGGCGATGCGTCTTTGCTGTTGCCATGATTGGTGGTTTTCGAGAAAACTTCTCTATCCCGCTGAATTATTGAACAAATAATTCCGAGACAGTCCGTGCGGGGGGCTTCAAACTGGCAAAAAAGGCGCTTTGCCATTTTGTTGCCACATTTGCGCCTTATTGCCTGAGGCAGCCAGAGGTTTCTCTGGCCATTGAGGTAACATTTCGTCGAGATAGACAGTCAAAAGACTGCAGGCGACGTGGGCGGGTTCATGAGTATCACCCTGTTTGGCGCTTTGCGCGGCAACACGAATTTGAACAATAACTCGGTGACGTATTCGTCGCCGGGCACGCAATTTCAGATCAGTGCGTATACCGAGATTACAATCACGGATGGGGCTGATCCGACGCAAATTGCCGGCGACAACTTTTCCAACGAAAACCCCAACGACACCAGCCAGACCTATAACGGCGAGGTTATCGCCTGGGACTAAACCATTCAGGTCAGCGACGGCACAAACACCTATAATATCGGCGTGTTTGACTATGATTTGAACGGGGATGGTGATTTTGATTGGCCGACTGCAGAGCAGGGATACTTCCTCGCCTTTTTGGACGGAGACATTCCGCCACTCAACACCACGCTTACCATTAATGGCATCGTTGAGAACGACAACTGGATACCGACAGACACTGTTGTGCCGTGTTTTGCCGGCGAGACATTGATTGACACCCCAGAGGGGCCGCGGTCGATTGACGACCTGAAGGTCGGTGATCTTGTTCTGACGATGGACAGTGGTGCGCAACCTATTCGCTGGATTGGTTGCCGCGATGTTCAGCAAAGTGAATTGGCGATCAATCCGAAGCTGCGACCGATTCAGGTCATGGCAGGGGCCTTGGGTCATGGTTTGCCCAAACGCGACTTGACCTTATCACCACAGCATCGGGTGTTAGTCCGGTCCCCCATCGCGCAGCGTATCTTCGGGGAACAGGAAACTCTGATTGCGGCCAAAAAGCTGACCGAAATTCCCGGTATCTTTGTCGATGAGCAGGCTCAGTCTGTCTCGTACTATCACATGCTCTTTGACAAACATGGGATCGTGTTTTCCGAAGGCGCCCCAACCGAGAGCCTGTTTGCCGGGCGCGAGGCGTTGAACGCCATAGGTGCTGAGGCCCGAGAAGAGGTGATGACCCTGTTCCCAGAGCTTTGCAGTCCTGAGTTCACGCCGGTTGCGGCCCGCCACATCCCGGAAAAAGGCAAACATGTCAGGGAATTGGTCGGGCGCCACATCAAGAACCAAAAACCACTTTTGGCGCATATTTGAACGCTGGCTCTTATGCGCGCGGCGCAACAAAGCGTAGGCGCCAACGACCGCTTTTCCACTTTGCACAGAACGAAAGACCGTTTTCTTGCCGCAAACGTGCTAGCCTCGTCGTAGACGGAGCATACAGCCGTCATCTGGCCATGTGATCTGGGCCTTCTAAGTGAAAGATTCGCGCAAGGAGTTGCGAGATGTTCCAGTTCTTGTCGGGCGCATGGGCGCTGTTGTTGGGAATGCTGTTGCTGACGCTTGGCAACGGTGTGCAATCGACCCTCTTGGGCATTCGTGGCGAAATCGAAGGGTTTTCGACCTTTGAGATGTCTTTGGTGATGTCGGGCTACTTTCTTGGGTTCCTCGGCGGCTCGCGAGTGACGCCTGAAATGATCCGGCGCGTTGGCCATGTCCGCGTGTTTGCCGCACTGGCATCATTCATCTCGGCGATGATCATCATCTTTCCGACCTTCGCCAACCCAACCGTCTGGTTCCTCTGCCGCGTCATGCTGGGGTTCTGTTTCTCGGGCGTGTATGTCACCGCAGAAAGCTGGCTGAACAACGCAGCCACCAACGAGACGCGCGGTCAGGCGCTGTCGCTCTATGTGATTGTCCAGATGATCGGCGTGATCACTGCGCAGGCCATCATGGTCACGGCAGACCCCTCGGGCTTTGTGCTGTTCGTGATTCCCTCGGTTCTGGTTTCGATCTCGTTTGCGCCCATTCTCCTCAGCATCTCGCCAACCCCTGCCTTCGAGGCAACCAAACCGATGAGCCTGCGAGAGCTGTTCCTTATCTCGCCGCTTGGAGTGGTGGGGATGTTCCTTTTGGGCGGTATCTTTTCCGCACAGTTCGGCATGTCGGCGGTTTATGCTGCCTCAATCGGCCTGTCGGTGACCGAGATTTCGATCTTTGTTGCGTCTTTCTATGTCGGCGGCATGCTCGTGCAATACCCGCTGGGGTGGCTCTCGGATCGCATGGACCGCCGTGTGCTGATCATGTTTGCCGGGTTGATTGGTGGTGCTGGCGCGATCATCGGCATGTTGTTGGGGTCAAGCTTTGCCATGCTCTTGATGGCCGCCGCCCTGATTGGGGGGTTCTCCAATCCGCTTTACTCACTGCTGATTGCGCACGCCAACGACTATCTTGAGCATGATGATATGGCCGCCGCCTCGGGCGGGATGGTCTTTATCAATGGGTTGGGCGCAATTGCCGGTCCGGTTCTGACAGGGTGGTTGATGGGGGTTTCCGGATCCTCCGGATACTTCCTGTTCCTAGCTATCCTGATGCTTGCGACAGCTGCCTATGCGGCGTTCCGCATGACGCGTCGCCCGGCCATCGCTGTTGAAGACACCAGCAGCTATGCTGCGGTTCTGCCTACATCTTCACCGTTCGCGGTCGAAGTTGCGCAAGAATTCGCCATTGAAACGGCTCTGGAAGAGGAAGAAGCGGAAAACGCTCAATAATATGTCGCACTTGTCGCAATTTGTTACTTAAAAAAACCATAGGTTCGTGTGTAACATTTTTATGTCACCGTGGTGGGTGACTCATACAAGGAGTTTGGGCATGGCAGGGCCCGAAGAAATCTTGAAGTTCTGGCTCGACGACGTCGGTCCGGAAGGTTGGTATCAAGTATCCGAAGAGTTGGATCAAAAGATCCGCGATCGTTTTCTGGATACCTGGAAAGAAGCGCAAGAGGGCAGTTTTGCGCAGTGGCTGACATACCCAAGCGGCGCGTTGGCTTACATCATCCTGACAGATCAGTTCCCGCGAAATATGTTCCGA
This sequence comes from uncultured Shimia sp., assembly GCF_947498095.1. Taxonomy (GTDB): domain Bacteria; phylum Pseudomonadota; class Alphaproteobacteria; order Rhodobacterales; family Rhodobacteraceae; genus Shimia. Next base: position 140,385 of record NZ_CANMJE010000006.1, read on the forward strand.
GGAACGGCGCGGGCGTTTTGCTCGGATCGGATCGCTTTGGCAGCCGCCAAGGCCTCGATACATCAGAAATGGGATCTCAGGATCGACGAACCGGCACGCCAGTTCTTCTATCTCCCGTTGATGCATTCCGAGAATCTGTGTGATCAGGAGCGTTGCGTGCGCATGATGATGGAGAGGATGCCGGAAACCGGTGCCTCGAACATGCTTCATGCCAAGGCGCATCGCGAAGTGATCCGTCAGTTTGGTCGCTTCCCGTATCGCAATGATGCGTTGTCGCGGAACTATACCGGACCCGAGAAGGAATACATCGATCTCGGCGGGTATGGCTACACCGTGCAGGGATTGCAGCATAAATGTCAGGTCGCCGCCGCCTAAAGCGCGCGACCTAGGCTTCGGGTTTTTGACAGTTTCGCATGTCAATGATCGTGCTGGCAGCTTTGTCCGCGGCGGTTTCAATCGCGGCTTCCATCAGCCTGTCGGGTGTCTCGGCGATCTGTGCCAGCGAGCTGTTGAAACCCTCTAACTTGAGATCAAGTGCGCCAAGGCGCCTGTCGATCTCTGCGCGTCTTTGCCCCAATCCCACCTGAGAGCCCGTCGCAAGGGCCGCCACATCTGCCCGCAGCGCCGCAACCTCGGTCTGCAAATCACCAACGCCGGATGTGACGGGTTTCAAAACGTCCAGGTTCTCAGCGAAATTGCCCGCAACGCGTTCTGCGGTGTTCGAGATCTGCCAAATCAGAAACAACGCCAGGACAATCAGGATCAGCGTGGCGTTCACCATCGCCAACAACAAGTTCTTTACAGTTTTCATCCATCCGCTCCTTTGCCAGACATCCAGACGCATCATGGACCAAGGCAGGCTTCAGGAAAACATCAAGATTGTCTCTGGCTGGCTGTTTCGTTGAAGTGCCCCGGCTTCTGTTCTAGGCTCGCCTGAAAGAGACCAGGGAGAAACAGATGGCAGCCAAATCTTTCGACATGATCGTGATCGGTGCAGGCCCCGGAGGCTATGTGGCAGCCATTCGTGGCGCGCAGCTTGGGCTCAAGGTGGCGATTGTCGAACGCGAGCATCTGGGTGGCATCTGTCTGAATTGGGGCTGTATCCCGACCAAAGCGCTGCTGAGGTCGTCAGAGGTGTTCCATCTCATGGAGCGCGCCGGTGAGTTTGGCCTTAAGGCGGACAATATCGGCTATGACCTTGACGCGGTTGTAAAACGCTCGCGTGGTGTGGCCAAACAACTGTCTGGTGGCATTGGTCACCTGATGAAAAAGAACAAGATCACAGTGGTCATAGGTGAAGCGACGCTGCCCTCCAAGGGCAAGGTTTCAGTCAAAACCGAAAAGGGTACGGAAGAGCTGACAGCGAAAAACATCGTACTGGCCACAGGCGCACGGGCACGCGAGCTTCCAGGGCTTGAAGCGGATGGTGATCTGGTCTGGACGTACAAACATGCTCTCGACCCGGTGCGCATGCCCAAGAAGCTTTTGGTCATCGGATCGGGTGCTATTGGTATCGAGTTTGCCAGCTTTTACAACACCTTGGGTGCAGACACGACTGTGGTCGAGGTGATGGATCGGGTGCTGCCAGTTGAGGACGCTGAGATCAGCGCCTTTGCTAAGAAATCCTTTGTCAAACAAGGCATGACCATCATGGAAAAGGCGATGGTCAAACAGCTGGATCGCGGCAAAGGCAAAGTGACCGCGCATATTGAGGTCAAAGGAAAGGTCGAAAAACACGACTTTGACACGGTGATCTCTGCCGTCGGCATTGTCGGCAATGTCGAAGGGCTGGGGCTGGAAGGCTTGGGCGTCAAAGTCGACCGCACCCATGTGGTGACAGATGCTTACTGCCGTACGGGAGTGGATGGGCTCTATGCGATTGGAGACATCGCGGGGGCGCCGTGGCTGGCCCATAAGGCGTCACACGAGGGGGTAATGGTGGCCGAACTGATCGCAGGCGGGAAACCCCATGCAGTGAAGCCCGAAAGCATTGCGGGCTGCACTTACTGCCATCCACAGGTGGCCAGCGTCGGCTATTCCGAGGCCAAGGCCAAGGAACTGGGTTATGACATCAAAGTCGGTCGCTTCCCGTTCATCGGCAACGGCAAGGCCATCGCCTTAGGTGAGGCTGAGGGGCTGGTGAAAACCATCTTTGACGCCAAAACCGGGGAACTCTTGGGCGCCCATATGGTTGGTGCAGAAGTCACCGAAATGATCCAAGGCTACGTGGTGGGCCGTCAGCTGGAAACCACGGAAGAAGACCTGATGAATACGGTCTTCCCACACCCCACGCTAAGCGAGATGATGCACGAAAGCGTGCTCGACGCATATGGCCGCGTGATCCACATGTAAACGCTGCTCTTGCGCGGGTCGGTAATCAGTCAAAAGGGGGTCAGCCATGGCCAGTCTCAACCGGATTGTCATGTCGGCATCGAGCCGGGAAATGATCCGATCCTTGCGCCCTCACAAGTTGGATGTTGCTGAAATATCAGGAGGATGGGGTGCAAACTTCAACTTCAAGACTTACGAACAGTACCGCTATCCCCGTCATGATATCTGCGCCGGACCCTTCCGTGACAAAGACGACCGTGTTCGCAAGTTCGACCTGATCATGGCCAATCAGGTCTGGGAGCATTTGGACCGGCCCTATGCGGCCACCAAGAACATCCGCAAGATGCTGCGCAAGGGTGGGCACTTCTGGGTCGCAGTGCCGTTTTTCATCCCGTTCCACGCGGCACCAAATGACTGTTCCCGCTGGTCGGCTCGGGGTCTCAAAAACCTGATGATTGAATGCGGGTTTGATGAGCGTGACGTCTATTCCGAGCAATGGGGCAATCGACACGCCGCGCAGCGAAACCTCGAAGTGCCGTGGCCGCCGGAGTATGACAAAGCACAGGATCCGCTGGACAATGACCCCGAGATGCCCATCTGCGCATGGGCCTTGGCGCAAAAAAGCTGACGCCTGAGGCATCCTGCTGACAGTTTTCGTCAGCGGCGCTGCGCTTGTTCACACTTTGTTCACATTTTCTTCTTGGCCTTCTGCTCTAGCTTGCCTATTTCTAAGAGATGCGCCCACCACTGTTGGATGGCGCGCGGGTGCGGGGACGTTTATGGCCGAGTTGAAGAATATCGAAGTGCGCGGCGCGCGCGAACACAACCTCAAAAGCATCGATGTGGATATCCCGCGCGATCAGCTGGTTGTGATTACCGGCCTCAGCGGCTCGGGCAAGTCCTCACTGGCGTTTGACACGATCTATGCAGAGGGCCAGCGGCGCTATGTCGAAAGCCTGTCGGCCTATGCGCGCCAGTTTCTCGACATGATGGAAAAACCCGACGTGGATCATATCAGCGGGCTGTCTCCGGCGATTTCGATCGAGCAAAAGACCACATCGAAGAACCCGCGCTCGACCGTCGGCACAGTGACCGAGATTTATGACTATATGCGGTTGTTGTTTGCCCGTGTTGGCACGCCCTACAGCCCGGCCACCGGGTTGCCCATCGAGGCGCAACAGGTGCAGGACATGGTGGACCGGATCATGACCTTGGAAGAGGGCACGCGTGGCTATCTTCTTGCCCCGATCGTGCGCGATCGAAAGGGGGAATATCGCAAAGAATTCCTGGAGTTACGCAAGCAGGGCTTTCAGCGCGTCAAGGTGGATGGCGTATTTTTTGAGCTCGATGAACCGCCCACGCTGGACAAGAAGTTTCGCCACGACATTGACGTCGTGGTGGACCGGATCGTTGTGCGCGAAGGGCTGGAAACCCGGTTGGCCGACAGTCTGCGCACCGCCTTGGATCTGGCGGATGGCATTGCCGTTCTGGAGACCGCGCCGAAAGATGATGATCCTGAACGCATCACCTTTTCCGAGAATTTTGCCTGTCCGGTCAGCGGTTTTACCATTCCCGAGATCGAACCGCGCCTGTTCTCGTTCAACGCCCCCTTTGGGGCCTGTCCGGATTGCGACGGTTTGGGGATGGAGCTGTTCTTTGACGAACGCCTCGTCGTGCCGGATCAAACGCTGAAGGTTTACGACGGCGCTTTGGCGCCGTGGCGCAAAGGCAAGTCACCCTATTTCCTGCAAACCATTGAAGCCATTGCGAAACACTTTCAGTTTGACCGCAACACACCGTGGAAAAAACTGCCGAAAAAGGTGCAGCAGGTGTTCTTGTATGGCTCGGGTGAAGAAGAGATTGAGTTCCGCTATGACGAGGGTGGGCGCGTCTATCAGGTGACACGTGTGTTCGAGGGCGTGATCCCCAACATGGAGCGGCGCTATCGCGAGACGGATTCGAACTGGATTCGCGAAGAGTTTGAACGCTATCAGAACAATCGTCCTTGCGGCACCTGCCGGGGTCACCGCCTGCGCGAAGAGGCGCTGGCGGTCAAGATTGCCAAGCTGCATGTGGGTCATGTGGTGCAGATGTCGATCCGCGAGGCCTTGGCCTGGATCGAGGATGTTCCCAACCATCTGACTCCCCAGAAACAAGAGATTGCGCGCGCCATCGTCAAAGAGATTCGCGAGCGCCTTGGGTTCCTGAATAACGTGGGATTAAAATATCTTACGCTGTCACGTTCAAGTGGAACCCTGTCGGGTGGCGAGAGCCAGCGTATCCGTTTGGCCAGCCAGATCGGTTCAGGTCTGACCGGGGTTCTCTATGTCTTGGATGAACCTTCAATCGGCTTGCATCAACGCGACAACGACCGGCTTTTGGGGACGCTCAAGAACCTGCGTGATCAGGGCAATACAGTGATTGTCGTTGAACATGACGAAGAAGCGATCCGCGAGGCGGATTATGTCTTTGACATCGGTCCCGGCGCCGGGGTTCACGGTGGGCAGGTGGTGTCCCAAGGATTACCGGAAGAGATCGCCGCAGATGCTGCGTCACTGACCGGCCAATACCTGTCTGGCCAGCGCGAGATTGCGATTCCTTTGGATCGGCGCGAGGGCAACGGCAAATCGGTGAGCGTGGTCAAAGCGACCGGCAACAACCTGCAGAACGTGACCGCGGATTTCCCTCTGGGTAAATTTGTCTGCGTCACCGGCGTATCGGGCGGGGGCAAATCGACCCTCACGATTGAGACCCTGTTCAAGACTGCTTCAATGCGTTTGAACGGCGCACGCCAGACACCGGCGCCTTGCGAAACCATCAAGGGGCTCGAGCATCTGGACAAGGTGATCGACATCGACCAACGCCCCATCGGGCGTACGCCGAGATCCAACCCCGCAACCTATACCGGTGCCTTTACGCCCATCCGCGATTGGTTTGCTGGGTTGCCCGAGGCCAAGACGCGCGGCTACAAGCCGGGCCGCTTCAGCTTCAACGTTAAGGGTGGGCGTTGCGAGGCCTGTTCCGGCGATGGTTTGATCAAGATCGAGATGCACTTCCTGCCGGATGTCTATGTCACCTGCGAAACCTGTCAGGGCGCACGTTACAACCGCGAAACTTTGGAAATTAAGTTTAAAGGCAAGAGCATAGCCGACGTTTTGGATATGACCGTCGAGGACGCACAAGAGTTTTTCAAGGCTGTGCCCAGCATCCGGGACAAGATGGATGCGCTGGCTCGCGTGGGCCTTGGCTATATCAAGGTTGGCCAACAAGCGACCACGCTCTCTGGCGGTGAAGCACAGCGGGTGAAACTGTCAAAAGAGCTGGCCAAACGGTCTACGGGACGCACGCTCTACATTCTTGATGAACCCACGACGGGTCTACATTTCGAAGACGTGCGAAAGCTCTTAGAGGTGCTGCATGAACTGGTTGATCAGGGCAACACAGTGATCGTGATCGAACATAACCTCGACGTAGTGAAGACCGCCGACTGGATCATTGATATTGGCCCCGAAGGTGGGGACGGCGGCGGTGAGATCGTCGCGGTCGGCACACCCGAGGATGTGGCCAAGGCCAAGCGCAGTCATACCGGTCACTACCTCAAAGACATGTTGAACGCGCGTAAGGTCGCCGCTGAGTAAGGGCTTTCGGGGATAGAAACCCCCGAGAGCCTCATTCAGTCTTGTCAGTCCTTTGGCATCGGGCAGGTGCGGATGCCAAAGATTGAGTAGATTGGACAGGATGACATCAGGCCGGTGGCCAATGGGATAACCCCAATCCACATCCAGGCGCCATAGCCCATAACAGCACCAAGGATCAGCAAGATACCCAGGGCGAGGCGGGCAATACGGTCTACGCTTCCGACATTCTTCGACAGCATGGTTTTTCCTTTCGTTGCAATGAATTGCCTGCTGTCTAGTAGGATTCCTTTGGGCTGTCTGTGACCGCGGTCACACAGCGCCGCGTTCTGCCAGAGCTGCCGCTCGCAAACGCTCGCGATCCAGGATCATTACCGTGCCGCGCCCGGTCTCGACGATGCCGCGTTTGGCCCAGGTTTCAAGCCGACGCGACACAACCTCGCGTGCGGTGCCAAGCTGGGCGGCCAGTTCAGCTTGTGTGATGTGAATGGGTGCAGCGGGCTGCGTCTCCAGTTTCAACAAGCGCTCAGCCAGCCGGGCTTCGACGGTCTGAAACGCCAATTTCTCCAGCATTTCCATCATCAACTGCATGCGCCCGGCAAAGGCGTTGAACACCACCGCACGAAAGGCGTCGGATGTTGCCATCAAATCAGAAAACAGTGCGCGAGGCAGCAACACGAGCCGCGTGTCCTCGGTCGTTTCGGCTTGTGCACTATAATCGGTGTCTCCCCCCATCAACCCCAACGTGGACTGGATGCAGGATTGCCCCGGCACGACGGAATAGATCAGTATCTCGCGCCCCGAGGCGGTTGCCAGAGTTACGTCCACCCGGCCAGCCAGCACAATGGCATAGCCCTGAACCGGATCTCCCGGCTGGAAAAGCCGGGCGCCTTTGGGAAGCTTCATCGGAGTCAGTTGCGAGAGCCGCACCTTGTCCGGTACGGGCAGGGCGGCAAGGGCAGTGTCCTCACCAACCCATTCCATCAGTCGCGCCCGCGTTTTTCGAACCGTGGCAGCATCGCTGAGAAATCCATGCCAGCGCCGTCTTCATTCTCGACAAATTGCGCATAAAGATCGCGCGCCTTTTGCCCCATGGGCGTGTCAGCATCCACGGCCTCGGCCGCCTGTTGCGACAGACGCAGGTCTTTCAACATCAGGTCGGCGGCAAAGCCCGGCTGATAGTTGTTGTCCGCGGGGGATTGCGGGCCAACGCCGGGGGCCGGGCAATAGGCGTTCATCGTCCAGCTATAGCCGGATGAGGTTGAGACCACGTCGAACATCTTATCGCGCGAAAGCCCCAATTTGTCAGCCAAAGCAAAGGCTTCGCAGGTTGCAATCATGGTGGCGCCAAGGATCATATTGTTGCAGATCTTGGCCGCCTGACCGGCACCGGCCTCGCCACAATGCACCGCCTTTTGGCCCATGATGTCAAACAGCGGATCGGCCTTGGCAAAGGCGTCTGTGCTGCCGCCTGCCATGAAGGTCAACGTGCCGCCAGCTGCGCCGCCTATGCCGCCGGACACCGGAGCATCGACGGACAGCAGACCCGCTGCCGCGGCCTGATCTGCCACGGCACGCGCGCTTTCCACATCCACGGTTGAACAGTCGACCAGTGCGGCACCTGCCGTCATCGCCGGAATGATGTCCGCCGCAACCGCGCGCAAAATGGCGCCATTGGGCAGCATGGTGATGACCACGTCGGCGCCCTTGGCCGCCTCGGCACCTGAAGGCGCCATCGCGACGCCATCAATGGCCACATCTGCCATGTCAAAGCCAGTGACCTCATGGCCTGCTTTGGCCAGGTTCGCCGCCATCGGGCCACCCATGTTGCCCAGTCCGATGAATCCGATTTTCATGGCTTACCCTCCCTTTTCGAATGTCAGTGCCGCATCACCAAGAGGCATGAGCATCTGGCTGACCGCCACGGCGGGCAGGGCGCTCAGATCATGTTTCCATTGGGGATTTCGGTCTTTGTCGATGATTTGTGCGCGAATGCCTTCGAGGAAATCGCCGTGTTCCATCGCGCGATAGGTAAAGCGGTATTCCTGTCCAAGTGCTTCGCGGAAGTTGTCGCGGGCGCGCACGCGGTGGATGATCTCAACTGCGCAGCCCATGGCCAACGGCGAGTTGCGCGACAGTTTCTTCAACGTGTCACGGGCAAAGTCGCTGTCGGTGGTGTTCAGCAAGGTCACAATGTCCACCAAAGCTTCGCCTGCGAAACAGGCGTCGATCTCAGAGGCTTGTGCGGTGATCGGGCCGGGGTCAATGTGATGTGCGGCGTTGTCGATCATGGTCCAGTCGCCGGTCTCTTCCAGCAGCCGGATCAGGGCGGGCCATTTGGCCTCGGGGAGGTAATAGTCGGCAAAGCCCGCGTGAATCGCATCTCCCGCGTTCAGGCGGGCTGCTGTCAGGCCCAGATACTCGCCAAGACGCCCCGGCGCGTGGGCCAGAATGTAAGAGCCGCCGACATCCGGAACGAGACCAATGCCACATTCCGGCATGGCGATCTGGCTGGTGTCTCCAACAATGCGGTGGCTGCCGTGACAGCCCACACCAACGCCGCCACCCATCGTAAAGCCCTGCATGAAGGCCGCGACTGGCTTGGGAAATTCGAACATTTTGGCATTCATTCGGTACTCATCAGCCCAGAATGTTTGTCCAAATGCGAAATTTTCGTTGATTCCTGTCTCGTAGATCTCGGCAATGTCGCCGCCCGCACAAAAAGCTTTGTCGCCTTCGGCATCAATGACGATCATCTTGACATCGTCGTCGCTTGCCCAGGCGTCCAACGCGTCTTCTATGGCGGTGCACATGTCATAAGACATCGCATTCAGCGCCTTGGGGCGGGTAAAGGTGATGCGGCCGGTTTTGCCCGCCTTGCGGATGGAAATGTCGCTCATGTCTTGCATTTGTCCTTACGCCGCATCCGCGATCATCTGGCGCGAGATGATGAGGCGCATGATCTCGTTGGTGCCTTCTAGGATTTGGTGCACGCGCAGGTCGCGCACGATCTTTTCGATGCCATAGTCCGCAAGGTAGCCGTAACCGCCGTGCAGTTGCAGGCAGCCGTTGGCCACGTCAAACGCAGCGTCGGTGACCATCAATTTGGCCATGGCACAGAATTTGCTGGCATCATGCGCGCCATTGTCCAGCTTCCACGCGGCCTGACGCAGGAAAGTGCGGGCAGCTTGCAAGCGGGTTTCATACTCGGCGAGGCGGAACTGTAAGGCTTGGAATTGATTGATGGATTTCCCGAATGCCTTGCGTTCGGACATGTATTGCATCGTCAGGTCCAGCGCGTTTTGGGCGCCACCAAGAGCCGATGCGGCAATGTTCAGGCGCCCGCCATCCAGCCCGGCCATGGCATAGGTGAACCCTTTGCCTTCTACACCCAAAAGGTTCTCATGCGGGACAACGCAATCGTCGAACTGTACTTGCGATGTGGGTTGCGCCTGCCAGCCCATTTTCCTCTCGTTAGCACCAAAGCTAAGGCCAGCCATGCCGTCTTCAACGATCATGGTCGAGATACCCTTTGGGCCATCTTCACCGGTGCGGCACATTGTGACGTAGACGTCGGAATAGTTGCCGCCCGAGATGAACGCTTTAGTTCCGTTCATGTTGTAGCCTTCGTTGGTCTTGTCCGCACGCGTGCGCAGCGCGGCGGCGTCTGACCCGGACCCGGGTTCGGTCAGGCAGTAAGAGAACACTTTGTCCATGGTGCAAAGATCTGGCAGCCATTTCGCCTTGTTTTCCTCGGTGCCAAACTTGTCGATCATGCCGCCGCACATGTTGTGGATCGACAGGAAGGACCCCACGGCGGGACAGGACATGGCCAGTGCTTCGAACACCAGCGTCGCGTCAAGGCGCGAGAGGCCCGAGCCACCGTATTCCTCGCTCACGTAGAGACCGCCAAAGCCCAGTTCTGCCAGTTGCGGCCAGAGTTCCTTGGGGATGGAGCCTTCGGCTTCCCATTTTTGCGCGTTCGGCGCGATATGCTCTTCACCAAAGCTGCGGGCCATGTCGAAGATCAGTGTCTGTTCTTCGGAAAGTGCAAAATCCATCAGGTCTCTCCCAAAACGCGAAATTGAACGGTCGTTAAATTATACAAATCTTGCACCAATGTGTCAGCGCCCATTTTTGCAAAATGGCTTGGCAAAATTACAGGTCGGTGTGGAACTCGTCCGTCAAGTGGCGCACAACTGCGCGCAGGGCGTCGTGGTGGTCATAATCGGCCTGAATTGCGTCCGCATAGACCGCGCGCTGGCGGTCCGAGGAATTACCGTCTCGCAGGATATTCATCGCGTTTTCAATCTCTTGCGTCGACTCCAACGCCTCACCATCTTCGCGAACCAACTCAATCATCTCATTTGTGAGATCCGCAAAGGGCACAATTTCGCGCAGGCCCCAATCGATCAAACCTTCGGACATGCCATAGCGTTGCGCGCGCCAGCGGTTTTCTTCGATCAGGAAGCGATCATAAAGTCGCCAGCGCTGATTGTGAGTCGACAACCGCCACAACATGCGGGTCAGGCCTTGGATCAGGGCGGCAAGGGTCAGCGTGTGTTCCAGCCGGGGCATGACGTCACAAATGCGGGTTTCCAGCGTCGGGAACCGGGATGAGGGACGCAGATCCCACCATACTTTTGAACTGTCCTCGATGACACCGACATCGGTCATGGCCTGCACTGAGCGTTCAAAGGTGCTCCACGAATCCATATTTGGGGGCAGGCCGGTCCGCGGCAGGTTGTCAAACACCGTAAGGCGGTAACAGCTGAGGCCCGTGTCCTCGCCCTGCCAATACGGCGAGGAGCAGCTAAGTGCCAGAAGATGCGGCAGAAAATAGCGCAACTGCCCCATCAGATCGATGCGGCGGTCAGGTTCATCGACGCCCACATGCACATGCATGCCGCAGATCAACATGCGTCGGACCACGCCAGCGAGATCATCACGCAGGGCGTTATAGCGGTCCTTGTCGGTATGGTGCTGGTCCCGCCAGTCCGAGAACGGATGGCACGAGGCCGCAATGGGCGCGAGATTGTAGTCCCCGGCGACACGCGCCACGGTCGCGCGCAAGCGTTTCAGATCTTCGCGTGCTTCACCGACATTCCGGCACACCTTGGTGCCGATCTCAATCTGACAGTTCAAAAACTCGGGGCTCACCTGATCCTGCAGTTCGGCCATGCAGCGATCCATCAGCGCCTCGGGCGCGGGGGCCAGATCAAAGCTGTCCTTGTCGACCAAGAGATACTCTTCTTCGACGCCGATCGTGAAATCCGGTTCTTTGACCATGGCATTCCCCCTAAGTGACTGCGAGTTCAGCAAATCCTGGGCAAACTGGCAAGGGGAACCGCAAGAATGCGCCTTTTGCCGCGTTAGGCAGCCGTAGCCAGCAACGCCTCGATCGAATCTTCGCGAAGACCCAAGATAGACAAGGCAGCGGCTTCGTCCTCAATCACGCGCGGGACGACAGAGGGGAAGGGCTCCCACGAGCGCAAGATCATATGCGCCATATTCGAAGTCTTGGACGCATTGGTGAGATAGACGATCAGGGTCTCGGCCGGCCCGGCCATGAAGACATCTGCTTTTTTGGCCTGCATTTCCATCAGCTTGGGAAAGTCGAACTTCACCTCTTGAACCGCGGTCAGGTCAACAAGTTGCTTCAGGCCGGGGCGGCAATCGGGGTGCTGGGCAAACTCGGCAAAGGCGGCCAGCGTCTCGTCAAGCGTCGCGACGCCTTCGTAGCGCACATAAGTCAGCCCATGGGATTTGAGGATACGAAATGAAACCGGCATGGGCACCTGACTGGCTAGATAGAAAAAGGGGCGCCCGAAGCCGCCCCTTTGACAAAATCAGAATTTGACCAGTGGATCAATCCATAGGTTTAAAGTTGAACTCGCCACCTTCTTTGATGCCCGAAGGCCAGCGCGATGTGATGGTCTTGGTGCGCGTGTAGAATTTGAACGCGTCGGGGCCGTGTTGGTTGAGATCGCCAAAGGCAGATTTTTTCCAGCCACCAAAGGTGTGATAGGCCAACGGAACCGGGATTGGCACGTTCACGCCGACCATGCCGACGTTGATCCGGTTGGCGAAATCGCGGGCTGCATCACCATCGCGGGTAAAGATCGCGGTGCCATTGCCGTATTCGTGATCCATCGCGTAACCCAGCGCCTCTTCGTAAGACTGTGCGCGGACCATCGACAGGACCGGGCCAAAGATCTCGGTTTTGTAGATGTCCATGTCGGTGGTCACGTTGTCAAAAAGATGCGCGCCGACAAAGAAGCCGTCCTCATAGCCTTGCAGGTTGAAGTCGCGGCCATCAACCACAAGATCTGCACCCTGTTCCACACCGGTTGCGACAAGGCGCAGGATGTTTTCTTTGGCTGCGGCCGTTACGACGGGGCCGTAATCCACATCATCGCCCGAAGTATAGGGGCCAACTTTCAGCTTCTCGATGCGCGGGATCAGCTTGTCACGCAGGCGGTCTGCGGTTTCTTCGCCAACCGGCACGGCAACCGAGATCGCCATGCAGCGTTCGCCGGCAGCGCCATAGCCCGCGCCAACAAGAGCGTCTGCGGCCTGATCCATGTCCGCATCGGGCATGATGATCATGTGGTTTTTCGCGCCGCCAAAACACTGAACGCGCTTACCTTGGGCGCAACCGGTGCCATAGATGTATTCGGCAATCGGGGTTGAGCCGACGAAACCAACAGATTGGATGATCGGATCGTATAGGATTGCGTCGACGGCTTCTTTGTCGCCGTTTACGACCTGCAGGATGCCTTTGGGCAGGCCTGCTTCTTCCAAGAGCTCGGCCAGCATCAGAGGGACGGACGGGTCACGCTCGGATGGTTTCAGGATAAAGGCGTTGCCACAGGCGATGGCGGGCGCGAACATCCACATCGGGATCATGGCTGGGAAGTTGAATGGCGTGATGCCAGCGGTCACACCCAAAGCCTGACGCATTGAGTAGATATCAATGCCGGGGCCAGCGCTGTCAGTGTATTCGCCCTTCAGCATTTGCGGCGCGCCGATGCAGTATTCCACCACTTCCAGCCCACGCTGAATGTCGCCCTTGGCGTCTGGGAAGGTCTTGCCGTGCTCGCGGCTGAGCGCCTCGGCCAGCTTGTCCATGTCGCGGTTCAGCAGGTCTACGAATTTCATCAGGACGCGGGCGCGACGCTGAGGGTTGACCGAGGCCCAAGCGGGTTGCGCAGCGGCTGCCACGGCCACGGCGTGGTCCATCTCTTCCTTGCTGGCCAGCGGGCATTTTGCCTGAACTTCGCCGGTGGCGGGATTGTAAACGTCAGAAAAACGGCCCGATGTCCCTTTGACATGTTCGCCGTTGATGTAGTGGGTCAGTTCTTGCATTGAAGAGTCCTCCAGATTTCGGGCGTAGAATAGACTTGCAAAAATCATCGGAAAAGAGGCAAGATTTCAAAATAGTTTTGCAAAATTTCATGGAGGTCCGGATATGGCCCCGCAATGGGACGATCTGCGCGTCTTTCTGGCCGTCGCCCGCGAAGAAAGCCTGTCAGCGGCCGGGCGCCGTTTGAACGTGGATCCCGCGACCGTGGGACGGCGCGTTTCGCGTCTGGAAGATGCCTTTGACACGCCCTTGTTTGTGAAATCCCCCACCGGCTATGCGCTGACCGCTGCCGGACAGCGATTGATGAGCCATGCGGTGCGGGTTGAGCAATCCCTGGAAGAGGCCGCAGAAGAGCTGAGCGGTGATCCGGGCGGCCTTTCGGGTCAAATTCGCATCGGGGCTCCGGATGGCGCGGCAAACTACTTGTTACCCCAGGTTTGCCACAAGATTGCCGAGGGCAACCCGGATCTCGAAATCCAAATCGTGGCTCTGCCACGTGTGTTCAGCCTGTCAAAACGCGAAGCGGATATGGTGGTCGCGGTCAGCCCGCCAACGGCGGGGCGTCTGATGGTGCAAAAAATCACGGACTACAAACTGCATTTGGCGGCGGCCCGGTGGTACTTGCGAAGCGCGCCACCCCTTGAAACGCTGGACGACCTCAAAAACCACCAGATCGTCGGATATATTCCGGATATGATTTTCGATAAGGAACTGGACTATCTGAGTGAAATTGGCGTTGAGAAACCCACAATTGGCTCAAACTCGGTATCGGTTCAGATCAACTGTGTGCGCATCGGTGGAGGGGTCGGAATTGTGCACGATTTCTCGATCCCGTTTAACCGCGGTGTGCGCAAAATATTGGAAGATCAGTTCAGCCTAACGCGCGGATTTTACCTTGTGCGTCACGAAGATGACAAGCGTCTGGAGCGCATGAACCGCTTTTCCGAAGCGCTTTGTCAGGGAATCCGCGATGAAGTGACCCGATTGGAAGCGAAAACTTGACAATAACTTTTGATGCGGCAACGCTTGAAATCAAAGCAATATTCTCAAGGAGTTTCGCAAATGCTGGTTAGTCAGATTCTCAAGTCCAAGGGCGACCAAGGTGTCGTAACCGTTAAACCTGGCACTTCGGTTTCTGATGCGGCCAAGATTCTTGCAGAAAAACGGATTGGGACCGTGGTGGTCTCATCTGATGGCAGCAGCGCCGATGGCATCCTGTCAGAACGCGATATTGTGCGCGAACTGGCCAAGCAGGGTGGTGCCTGTCTGGCTGAGCCCGTTAACACCTACATGACCTCCGAGTTGGTCACCTGCACGATGAGAGATGATCTTAACGACGTGCTGGCCAAGATGACCGAAGGGCGGTTCCGCCACATGCCCGTGCTTGAAGGTGACAAGATGATTGGCCTGATCACGCTGGGTGACGCCGTTAAGGCGCGGTTGAGCGAGTTGGCGATGGAAAAAGACGCGCTTCAAGGGATGATCATGGGGCACTGACCCGATTACTTCTTTGGCAAGAGACAGGGGCGTGACCAATCAGGTTGCGCCCTTTCTGTTTCCGACCCGCAGAAATACCTGTGCGGATAAGAAGCCTTGCAATTCAGTACGCAATATTGTTGCGTGCGCTCAGGACAGATAATGCGGAGAACCTCCATGCGCGTTGGACTTTACCCCGGAACCTTTGACCCGATCACAATGGGCCATATCGATATTATCCGCCGGGCCTCGCTCTTGGTAGACAAGCTGGTGATTGGTGTCGCGATCAACCGCGACAAGGGGCCTCTGTTCACGCTAGAAGAGCGTGTTGCCATGATTGAAGCGGAATGCGCCAAGCTTAGTGCCGAGACCGGAACCGAGATCATCGCCCATCCGTTTGAGAATCTCCTGATCGATTGTGCCAAGGACGTTGGCGCACAGGTCATCGTGCGTGGCCTGCGGGCTGTGGCGGACTTTGAGTATGAATTTCAGATGGTTGGCATGAATCGCGCGTTGGATTCTTCGGTCGAGACCGTGTTCCTGATGGCTGAAGCGAAACATCAGGCGATCGCCTCGAAGCTGGTCAAGGAAATCGCCCGGCTTGGCGGGGACGTGTCGAAATTCGTCACACCAATGGTCAATGACGCTCTGAACGACCGCTTCAGCTGATCAAATTTCCGGCCCGCTTTTGACCTGCCTTTTGGGGCAGGGGCTTGTGCCGATACAATGATCGGATAGGGTGCGAGTAAGCACGATACAGGAGCGCGTTTATGAGTGGTTTGTTAGCCCTTCTTGATGATGTAGCAGGCATTGCCAAAGTGGCGGCAGCCTCAATTGATGATGTGGCCGCCGGCGCCGCCAAGGCCAGCGCCAAGGCCGCAGGTGCCGTGATCGACGACGCCGCTGTAACGCCAAAATACGTGCATGGGTTTGAGGCCAAACGCGAACTGCCCATCATCTGGAAAATTGCCAAGGGCTCGATCAAGAGCAAAATGTTGATTTTGCTTCCTGCCGCGCTGCTGCTGGCGAATTTTGCGCCTTGGCTAATCTCCCCCCTGTTGATGCTGGGCGGGGCGTACTTGTGTTTTGAAGGCGCCGAGAAAATCTATCATCTTTTGGTGCCGCACGACGACCACCATGTGTTCGAAGAGGACATCCCTGGTGACCCCGCGCATCTTGAGGAAAAGAAGGTTGGCGGTGCTATCAAAACCGATTTCATCCTGTCCGCCGAGATCATGACCATCATCCTCTCTGGCATTCCCGAGAGCAATTTCTGGATGGAGGCGTCAACGCTGGCCGTGGCTGGTCTGGGCATTACTGTGGCTGTCTATGGCTCGGTGGCTTTGATTGTGAAAATGGATGATGTCGGTCTGGCGATGTATGCCAATGGCAATTTCTCGTTGACCCGTTTGATCGGTCGCTGGCTGGTGCGGGGCATGCCTTACTTCATGAAGTTGCTGACCATTATCGGCACGGCCGCAATGCTTTGGGTCGGTGGCTCGATCGTGATCCACGGCATGGAAGAGCTGGGCTTTGGGTGGCTCGGACATCACATCCACGACTGGGCTTATGCGGCTGGCCACATGGTGCCCGCAGCTTGGGAAGGCTTTGTCGAATGGACCGCCAAGGCGACGATGGACGGGATTTTTGGGGTGGCGCTTGGCATGGTGCTGATCCCTGTGGCGACCAAGGTACTGGCCCCAGCGTGGAGCGCGGTGTTCGGCAAGGGTGACAGCGCGCACTAAGGGCGCTTATTGCACAGGAAGCGCTTTCAGATAGGCGGCGATGGCTGCGCGCTCGGCGTCGCTCAGCTGGCTGGTGTTCTCGATTACATCCACCATCTGACCGCCCGCCGTGTCATACTCCGGCGTGAACCCTGATTTCAGGTATTCAGCGATATCGCCTTCGGACCAGTCAAGCCCGGCAGGGGTGAGATCGGGAATCGTGCCTTTGCCGTCGGGATTTGGCCCTCCCGCGAGCCAGGAGCCTCGTTTCATACCGCCAAGCGCATTGCGCGGGGTGTGACACTCGGCGCAATGCCCAAGGGCTTCGACCAGATAGCGGCCTTCGATCTGTTGCTCGGTCAAATCGCCGTCCAGAACCCAGCCCTTACGGGTAAACATCAGCTTCCACCCCCCTAGTATACGTCTGATATTGAAGGGAAATCTGACATCATGAGGGGTGTTCGGCGTCGCAACCGCGGGCAGCGTCGACAGGAAACTGCGCAGTGAGGCCACGTCTTCGAGCGTCATTTGGGCGTAGGTGGTGTAGGGAAACGCCGGATAATAGTGGCGCTTTTCGGGGCTGGTGCCGTGGATCAACGCATTGGCGAGATCCTCGTCCGTCCATGCTCCGATCCCAGCCGTGACATCGCTTGAGATATTGGGGGCGTAAAACGTGCCGAAATCGGTCTTGAAAGCGTGGCCACCGCCAAGCCGCAACTTGGCATCATCCTGCGAGTCCGGGGTGGCGTGGCACGAGGCGCAACCACTGGCATAGAACACGGTTTTGCCGCGCTCCACGTCCGCTGACACGGTGGCCAGCATGTCCGATTCGACGGTTGACGGCGCGGTCAGTATCCAGCCCGCGCCGCCCACTATGGTCCCAAAAATCAGGACCAGTTTCAAAGGTCCATTCATCATGGATCTCGCTTTAGGTTACTCAGGCGCACGATAGGCTTTGTGGCAGGCACCACAAGCTCCGCCCAAAGCCCCCATGGCCCCCTGCAAGGATGCCAGATCAGTTCCGGCGGCGGCCTGCATGGCTGTCACAGCTTCGGACAGGGCTTTGCCCTTGGCCATCACATCGGGGAAGTTTTGCCAGATCTCGGGCAGGGCGCGGGTGTTAGAGATCGAGTCGGTGTCCGTGCCAGCGGGCCAGAGCGTGGATTGATCCAGCTGCACCAAAAGCCCCAGATTATTGGCGGCTGCGGTGGCGGCATCGGCACTGTATTCAACGTTGCCTTTGGCCATTGCACCCAATTGACCAAGGTTGTTTGCATAAAGCTGCATGATCGCCATACGCGCTGTTACAGCAGGGTTGTCGGTCTCATGCGCAGTTGCCGCGCCCAGAAAAATTGTCGCCGTCAGGCCTAGGGCTGTCACGAAAGATACTCTCTTCACCGGATGTCCTCCTTACAAAATGAACTGCACCAAAGGTACCCTGCTCATTTATTTTCGCAATTGGGAATAATTTATGTTTATTGTTAAAATATGAACAATGACAACTGGGACGATATTCGATTTGTGCTGGCGGTGGCGCAAGAGGGGTCGTTGAATGCCGCTGCCAAAAAGCTGGGCGTGACTCACGCCACGGTGATGCGGCGGGTGGCGGCGTTTGAAGCCCGCCACAACCGACCGATCTTCCGCAAACTCGGTTCTGGATACCAAGTTCTGCCCGAAGCCGAGACTATTCTAAAGGCCGCGCAGAATGTCGAGGACGCGATGTATTCGATAGACCGCGCTGTTCTGGGCACCGATCAAACCTTGTTTGGGACTGTGAAAATCGCGTCGACCGACAGTATTTGCCAACTGGTTTTACCGAAAATACTGGGCAAAATCAGCGGACTATATCCGGATTTGGAATTCACCGTGCTCAGCGCCAACTCATATCACGATCTGTCGCGGCTATCAGCGGATATTGCCATCCGCCCCACCAAAAAGCTCGAGGATGATTTGGACGGGGAAATTGTTGGCGAGCTGGGCTTCGCGGTGTACGGACCTACCCATCCCGTCTCGCAATGGATAGGTCTCAAGGGGCCGCTCGGGCGCTCTGTTGCGGCGGATTGGATGGAGAACAATCTAGACCCCGCAGAGATTGCCCACACCGGAGACAGCTTTCTGGTTATTCAAGAGATGATCGCCGAGGGCCTTGGTAAAGCCTTTTTGCCCCGGTTTGTCGGAGACTCGGACAACCGGTTGAAACGGCTCGACAATGCTGCCCCCATTCCGGTTGTGCCCTTGTGGATGGCCGCCCAGAAAGAGGTTGTTGGGAATGTACGTCTGCAAGCGGTCTGGACCAAGATCGCCGCGATGATGCGGGCCGAATTCAGCGCGGCGTGATCCCTCGATTAGGCCTGAAACGCGTTAACCCAAGATCCCTGGCCAGTTCGCCTGACCTTTTGCAATGTTTCCTGGCACATCTTGCAGCCACAATTCACGGGCGCGCAGGCTAAAGTTCAGATACAGCCGGTCTTCATGGATTGTCCAAGCCTCGGGCACCGTCGGGGCAAGATAGCCTTTGGAGGCAGCGAAGGCGCAGTAACCGCCAAAGACCGGGGCATAGGCCTCGGGATTGGCTTTGAAAGTTGCAGCGTTATCGGCAGATGCAAAATGCCAATCCGCGCTGTTCCAGGTCACTGTGTGATCGGCCGAGCCAGCAACTGGTTTACCGTCTGTGAAATAGGCCACGGGGTCGGTGCCATTGATGGCAATGGGGTTCTGAAAAACCTGAGGTTCCGCAGCCTGCGCTGCGTGGGGCGTCAAGGCATAGGCCACTGGCGCGGCGGCAATCAATCCAAGGGCGGTACGGCGTGTGAGCATGGTCTCTCCTCCTGTGTTCATTCCAAGATACTTATGCGGCCCCAATGTGTAAGGCCCCCTGACGACTGTGTGATCTGACCGTGAAAGATGCGATGTAAGGCACTGAAAAGAAAAGGGCACCCGCAGTGGGTGCCCTCTACAACATGTTTCAGTCTGGCGTGGGTCAGACCAGCGCCTTGGCCTTTTCGACCACATTGTCTGCTGTGATTCCGAATTTTTCGAACAATTCGCCGGCAGGCGCTGAGGCGCCAAACCGGTCCATGCCGACAAAGTCGGATTTGCCGGGGCGGGCGCGTTCGCCCAAGAGCCATTGATCCCAGCCCTGACGGACTGCGGCTTCGATGCCGATGCGGACGATGTTGCCTGCAGGCAGAACCTTGCGGCGATAGGTTTCGTCCTGTGCGGCAAACAGTTCCATACAGGGCATGGACACCACGCGGGTGCCGATACCCATCGCTTCCAGCTTGGCCTTGGCTTCTATCGCGACCGATACTTCTGAACCCGTAGCCATCAGGATGACTTGACGTTTGTTCTCGGCTTCGGCCAGCACATAAGCGCCTTTGGAGACGAGGTTGGCGTTCTTGTGTTCGGTGCGCAGCGTCGGCAGGTTCTGACGTGTCAGGGCCATGACCGAAGGCGTGTCTTTGGACGACAGGGCGATTTCCCAGGCCTCGGCGGTTTCCACCGTGTCGGCGGGGCGGAACACATAGGTGTTCGGTGTCGCGCGACAGATCGCGAGGTGCTCCACGGGCTGGTGCGTCGGGCCATCTTCGCCAACGCCGATTGAGTCATGGGTCATGACAAAGACCGATGGCACTTTCATCAGGGCCGCCAGACGCATGGATGGGCGGGCATAGTCTGTGAAACAGAAGAAGGTGCCCGAGTAGGGGCGGATGCCGCCATGCAGTGCCATGCCGTTCATTGCGGCGGCCATGCCGTGCTCGCGGATACCCCAATAGACGTAGCGACCCTTGCGGTTATCGGTGTCAAACACGCCCAGATCTTCGGTCTTGGTGTTGTTTGACCCGGTGAGGTCAGCCGAGCCGCCCACAGTTTCCGGCATGATCGGGTTGATCGCGGCCAGCGCCATTTCTGACGATTTGCGGGTGGCGACCGAGGGTTTGTCCTCGGAGATCTGCTTTTTCAGGGCCTTGACCACGGCGGACAGACGCTTGGGCGCGTCAAGTGCATAGGCGCGGTTGAACCGGTCTTGTTTTTGTTTGGAAACGTCGGCGAAACGACCTTCCCATGCGGCGCGATCCTCGGCGCCACGGGCGCCAATGGCTTCCCACTGGGCTTTGACGTCGGCGGGCACTTCAAACGGGCCGCCGGTCCAGCCATAAAGCTCTTTGGCGGCTTCCATCTGGTCGCCATCGGTCAACGCACCGTGACCTTTCGATGTGTCCTGTGCGGCATGGCCCAATGCGATATGGGTCTTGCAGGCGATCATCGAAGGTTTCTTGGCTTTCTTGGCGGCTGTGAGGGCCGCGTCAATCGCCTCGGGATCATGGCCGTCGATTTCCTGCACATGCCAGCCTGACGCTTTAAAGCGTTTGACCTGATCGGTGCGGTCGCTCAAATCAACCGTTCCATCGATGGTGATGTTGTTGTTGTCCCAAAGCACGATCAACTTGCCCAGAGAATGGCGGCCCGCAAGGCCGATGGCCTCGTGGCTGATGCCTTCCATCAGGCAGCCGTCGCCAGCGATGACATAGGTGTTGTGATCCACGATCTTGCGACCGTATTGCGCTCGCTGGATTTCCTCGGCCATTGCAAAACCAACTGCGTTGGCGACGCCCTGACCCAAGGGGCCAGTGGTGGTCTCAACGGCGTCGATCAGGAAGTTCTCGGGGTGGCCAGCAGTCAATGCGCCCATCTGGCGGAAGTTTTTGACCTGATCCAGCGTGACCTGGCGGTCGCCACAAAGGTACAGCAGCGAATAGATCAGCATCGAGCCGTGGCCCGCGGACAGGATGAACCGGTCGCGGTCTGGCCACTGCGGGTTCGCCGCATCAAATTTCAGGTGTTTCTCAAACAGAACCGTTGCCACATCGGCCATGCCCATCGGCATACCGGAGTGACCTGAATTGGCAGCCGCAACAGCATCCAGCGTCAGGGCGCGAATGGCAGCAGCTTTCATCCAGTGTTCGGGGTTCTTTTTACGAAGGGCAGCGATATCCACGGGCTGTTTCCTTTGACTGGTCGCAGAAGGTTTTCCGCTCAATAACAGGCTGAGGGTGAAGATCAAGCGCGGCGTCCAAGTGTCTGATTGCAAAGGGGGCGCAATTTGCAGTTTCATTGGCTAATATCGGTGAAAGACGGCCAAATCGGCGATTCGGCGATTGTCGGGACAGGGCAGCGACGATAGATCAGAAGGCAAAGGGCAGAGGCGCTGGTGTGACACGCCTCGACAACAAGGCCCGGAAGAAAGGGAAAGAGGCTCATGAGTGAGATCAGCGATCTGGAAAGCAGGATCAGCGCCGCGATGGACCGCATCAGCCGAGGGCTTGAGGGCCTCACGGCACCAGCCGGCGAAGATGACGCCGCCGACGCAGCAGCAAAGTCAGAACTCAGTGACGCACAGGCGGCGCTCGAGAATGAAAAACTGGCGAATACTCAGCTGGAAGAACGCATCAAGACACTGAATACCAAGCTGGAAGACAGCGAAGCAGAACTGGCCACGGCGCGTCAGGCGGTCGAAGCCGCTGCTGAGGCCCGCGAGGCCGCCGAAGAAAGCCTGCGCGAGGCCAAGGCCGAAGTCGAAGCCAAAGAGGCCGCCGCTGCCGATGCCGCGCCTGAGGTTGTCGCTATCGATCTTGAGACGCAGCGCGATACCATTGGCGAACTTGCCAGCCGGTTGCGCCGTCTGCGACGTACCAGCCGTATGGTGCGCGCGGCCATTCAGCAATTGCGCGCCGCTGCCGAAAGCGGTCTGAAAGACCCAAGTCTTATCAATCAGGCGCTTGTGGCAGAACTTGATGATCTGAAATCCATGCGTGCTGCGGAATTGGCGGAAATGGACGTTATTGTTACGGCCTTACGTCCCTTGTTGGGAACCGAAGCGCCTGCAAATACTGACAGCGGGGAGGACGCGTAATGCCAGAAGTGGAAATTCATATCGGTGGTCGTTCGTTTGAAGTGGCCTGTCAGGAAGGCGAGCAGGATTACCTGACCTCTGCCGCCAAGATGCTGGACGACGAAGCCCAGGTTCTGGTCAGCCAGATCGGTCACATCACTGAGCCACGCATGCTGTTGATGGCGGGACTGATGCTGGCCGACAAGACTGCAGGCGTCGAAGACCGCCTGCGTGAGCTTGAGGCCAAGCTGGCCGAAACCGAGGGCATGCTGCAATCCCTGCAAAGCGCGGAACCTGAAAAGGTCGAAGTGGCGGTGATCCCTAACGAGGTTTCGGACACATTGGCCGAACTGGCCGCCCGCGCCGAAGCTCTGGCCGCGGAAGTTGAAGATAAAGCCAGCTAAGTCACGAATAGAAAAGAAAAAAGGCCGATCTTTCGGGCGGCCTTAGTCTATTTTGGGTTCGGATAAGATCAGCCGTTGGCTTCGCGGATCTTGTTTGCCGCATCCTTGTCATAGCTGACGCCATTCGTGTCGAACATCGTGTCCAGTTCACCCGACAGGGTCATCTCGGTGATGATGTCGCAACCGCCGACAAACTCGCCTTTGACGTAAAGCTGCGGGATGGTAGGCCAGTCGGAATAATCCTTGATGCCCTGACGGATGTCTTCGTCGGCCAGAACGTTCACATCGGCGAAATCGACGCCCATGTAGTTCAGCACACCGGCCACGCGGCTGGAAAACCCGCACTGCGGCATTTCCTTGGTGCCCTTCATATAAAGCACAACGTCGTTGGCTTTGACGATTTCGTCGATCCGGGATTTTGTATCGCTCATTTGCGCGTGTCCTTTTGCATAGGCGCCTCTTGGCGCTGTCTTTTGTCCAGCATGTCCTGAAAAACGCTGGTCGTTGTGGCGTCTTGTCCCAAAGCGCGTTCCGCAACATTGCGTGGCTGGCTTTGCGACAAAGGCGTGTGTCTGTTGCCCCTCAGATAGGCCTGACCCCCGGCGGTGACAACCACCAAAAGAACGATCAGCCCAAGAACCAACAGCGCCGTAGTCATCAATCCGGTGCTTTGGTGGTCAGCGCCAGCGCGTGAAGTGCGCCGCTGTCGATGGCTGATTTCACCGTGGCATTGACCGCGCGCTGTTGCTGCACCCGGCTCATCCCGCGAAAGCTTTCGTCAACGACTTCGGCTGAAAAATGGGCGCCATCGTCGCCCATCACGGTGATCTTGGCCTCGGGGAAGCCTTCGCGGATCATCGCTTCGATGTCAGAAGCAAGCATGGTTGTGGTATCCTTGTTGATCGGTTTTCTTGAACTTAGTCTCGCGGGCAGGGGGCTTCAAGCAGATGCGTTGCGCGGATTACCCCTCGGTTGGCTTCAGCATGTGAAAAACCAGCAATTCCACGTCAACACCATCCGGCCGGTGCCAGATGGCGGTGCCTTCCGGGGCAGGCGTGAACCCGGCCTTTTCATAAGAGCGAATGGCGCGGGCGTTTTCGGGCGCCACATCCAGCCACAGGCGCGGCGTGCCAAGGCTCTCAAAGGCAAAGGCAATGAGTGCGCGCAAAAAGGGCTGCCCCAATCCCTGATCGGTTCGGTCCAACGCCAAGCGGCGCAATTCAATCTGAACATCGGACTGCGCGCAGCCGTGGAACATGGCAAAGCCCGCTGGCTGGCCATCGTGCTCCCAGATCACAAAGGCGGCGTCCGGGTTCGACAGGATCATCTGCAGCGCGTCTTCGGGAGCATCCTCGATAAAGTGCTGGTTCTCGGGGCGTCCTGCGACAGAGCGTACAAAGGCGAAATCCCGATCTGTGGCCGGGCGTAGAACAGAGCTGCTCATAACGTCCCCTTCAATGGCACTGACAGGTACACACCAAACTCTTGTCCTATATCGGCGCTGACACGAGCGTGAACCGCGCCTTGCCGGTCAAGGAAGCGTTGTTGATCGTGCACCGGGAAAATCCCTTCGTGCCAGATGTTTGCATGAATATAGAGACCCTTTGACCCATCGCACCAGAACGCCACCACCTTGTCTGGTGTCAGGTCATCGCCGGGCAGGGCGAGGGGCACCACAAAGGGTTTGCGATCCAGCGGAAAGAACAACTGTCCCCCGTCTGGGTGATAGTTCATGTGCCACAAGAGAACCTTGTCACGCGGTTCGGTCGGTGCGGTGGTGCTGGCGGTTTGAGGATCAACCGACCACCCGAGTACGTAGTTGCCATTGACCGCTTCGTTCTCCCCATAAAGAACATCACCCTTCCAGTCGCAGCGGAACGTGCCCTCGACACTGCCGCCCTCGTCTCCGGTTCCTTCATCGATAGCACGCCATCCTTGCGCCGGCCACCGAGTGATCTCGATGTCGAACCCGTCCGGGTCGTCTACAAGACAGCCATATCCCTTCACACTCTCGTCGGTGGCGGCAATCAAGGGCACATCATGAAACGGCAAACTGGGCTTTTCGCTGGCGTCAAACATGTAGGTTGGGGCGGTCATGACGAATCCTTTTCATTCTTCGCGCAAAGCCTGTGCCGAAATCTCATGACAGACCAACAAAAAAGGCAAGCGCAATGCACCTGCCTTCATTTTGGTCAAAGTACTCCGGGGTGAATTGGCTGCTTGCAGCCAAGAGGGGCCGCGCCCCTCACTTCCCTCGACGTTATGCCACCGCTTCCGCAAAGGCACCGCGGAACAGCGTGGTCAACTCTTCCAGAGGTGCACCGGAGTTGCCAAACCAGACGTGGTCGCCGGTGAACTTTCCGACAGAGCTGATCGCGACACCCGCCCGGCCAGCATTGATCATCAGCGCCTCGGCCTGATCAAAATTACAGGCCACCAGATAGCGTGCCTGATCCTCGCCAAACAATTCGGCGGTGTCTTCGCTGTCCAATTGGACACCAACACCGGCGGCCTCGGCCATTTCAAACGCGGCCAGCGCCAGGCCACCATCGGCAATATCGGTACAGGCCTTGATGAAATCACGGTTCTCGCGGATGAATTCGCCGTTCTTTCTCTCAGCGTCCAGATCCACATGCGGGGCGTCGCCGTCTTCGCGGTTGAAAACCTCGGCCAAAAGAGCCGACTGGCCCAGATGGCCTGCGCTTTCGCCCACCATCAACAACACATGACCGTCGCGGGCTTCGCCGTTGATCGGCTCTTCGTTTGCGGCAATCAGGCCCACGGCGCCGATGGTCGGGGTGGGCAGGATGCCTTTGCCGTCGGTCTCATTGTATAGCGAGACATTGCCCGAGACGATCGGCATGTCCAGCGCAGCAACAGCCTCGCCGATGCCTTTGATCGCGCCCACAAACTGGCCCATGATTTCAGGTTTTTCAGGGTTGCCAAAGTTCAGGTTGTCTGTTGTTGCCAAGGGCTTGGCCCCCACAGCACAAAGATTGCGATAGGCTTCGGCCACGGCCTGTTTGCCGCCCTCAGTCGGGTTGGCTTTGACATAACGCGGGGTCACGTCGCTGGTGAACGCCAGCTTCTTGTCGGTGCCATGTACGCGGATCACGCCTGCGCCTTGGCCCGGCAGACGGGCGCTGTCGGCCATCACCATGGTGTCATACTGCTCATAGACCCACTGCTTGCCGGCATAGTTGGGCGAGCTGATCACGGCTTTCAAACCGTCGATCGGATCTATCTGGGGAACGCTGTCGGCGTCCAAGGCCTCGGCTTCAGGTGTCGGCACCCAGGGGCGGTCGTATTCCGGCGCCGTTGACGAGAGTTTGGACAACGGCAGATCGGCTTTGACCTCGCCATTGTGCCGGATCAAAAAGCGGTCTTCCGCGAGAGTTTCGCCAACGATGGCAAAGTCCAGATCCCATTTTACAAACACCGCTCGGGCTTCGTCTTCCAGTTCCGGGTTCAGCACCATCAACATGCGTTCCTGAGACTCGGACAGCATCATCTCATACGCTGTCATATTGTCTTCGCGCTGCGGTACGTCCTCGAGGTTCAGTTTGACGCCAAGGCCACCCTTGTCGCCCATCTCGACGGCGGAACAGGTCAGGCCTGCGGCCCCCATATCCTGAATGGAAATCACGGCACCAGTCTGCATCAGCTCCAGCGTTGCTTCCATCAGGCGCTTTTCGGTAAAAGGATCGCCAACCTGAACGGTGGGGCGTTTTTCTTCAATGGTGTCGTCGAACTCAGCCGAGGCCATGGTCGCGCCACCAACGCCGTCACGCCCCGTCTTGGCACCCAAATAAACAACGGGCATTCCCACGCCCGAGGCGGCCGAATAGAAAATGCTGTCAGCCTTGGCGATGCCCGCTGCAAAAGCGTTCACAAGGCAGTTGCCGTTGTAGGCCGGGTGGAACCGAACTTCGCCGCCGACAGTAGGAACGCCAAAGCAGTTGCCATAACCGCCGATGCCTTCGACCACACCGTTGACCAGCTGGCGTGTCTTGTGATGACTCGGCTCGCCAAATGACAGCGAGTTCATTGCCGCGATCGGGCGTGCACCCATGGTAAAGACATCGCGCAGGATGCCACCCACGCCGGTCGCAGCACCCTGATAGGGTTCGATGTAAGACGGGTGGTTGTGGCTTTCCATTTTGAACACCACGGCATCGCCATCTCCAATGTCGACAATGCCCGCGTTCTCACCGGGGCCACAGATCACTTGGGGGCCATCGGTGGGTAGGGTACGCAGGTGGATCTTGGAGGATTTGTAAGAACAATGCTCGTTCCACATGGCCGAGAAAATGCCCATCTCGGTAAACGTAGGGTCCCGACCCAGGATGTTGATCACTTCGGCGTATTCGTCAGGCGTAAAGCCGTGGGCTGCGATGACGTTTTCGGTAATGGCCGGATCTTGCATAACGAGAGATTCCCCAAGTGTGGCGTTTCAAGGGGCTTTTAGGTCAGTCATGCTACAAGGGAAAGGGTAAACGCGTCGCAGTCAGAAACGTTGACCGACATAGATGTAAACCAGATCACTGCCTTCATCGTTGGAAGAGACGTCGATCGCGAAATCGGTCTCGAATTTCTTGGTCAGTTGAAACCGCAGACCGACACCTGCAGCGGCATGCAAGCCACCATCCTCAAGCGATGCATAATCGGGGCTTGTCATGCCGACACCTGCAAACACAACGCCGCCCAGACGGTTGCCAAACTTCTGACGCAGCTCTGCTTGAACCGACAGGCTGCGCAGATCGTAATACTGCGTCGGGGAAAAGCCGCGAAACTTGTCGATCCCTCCCAGGGCGCATTGGTCAAAGAACGGAGAGTCTTCGCTTGCGGCACAAGTTGAAACCTACCCTGCCAAAACAGTGCGCTCAGCCATCAGCCAATATCCGGCAGCATTGACGAACCCACGGGCGTACTCGCGGCTGGTGCCTTCGACGGTGGTTCCTGCGGACAATTCAAAATCTACGAAATAGCCTCCTCGTGGGTAGAGGTCATCATCGCGGCTGTCATATTGCGCGACCAGACCCATGTTCCACAACTTGAGCTCGCTATCATCGTCAAGGTCAGGAGGCAGTGCACCGCCATCCGCCAAACCAATGGTTGTGTCGAGGTATCGTACCTTGCCGCCCAAAGAAAAATTCTCTGACAGCCCATAAAGCAAAGTGCTGGTGAACACGTAACCCTCTTGCTGGAGGCCAACAGGGGTGCCGCCCACAAAAAGATCATAGATCGCATCAGCATGGGCCAACGTAGCACTTAGTTTCCAACGGTTACTGTCCCAGGACAGGTCACCCGACAGGCCATAGGCAAAAGATCCATTGTCACTATAAAGCGCGCCCGCGGCGAGGCTTGAGGTATCACTGCCCGCATCCATTTCGAACAGGTAGCCGCCGCCAAGGGCCAATCCAGCCCCGATCGTCGGGGTTTTAAAGGGGATTGGCGCGAACAGAAACGATCCGTTGCGAAAGCCAAAATCTGTTTCGTCGTTGGCAACGTCGGACAGTGTGTTTGAGCTGGTTTCAAGTCCGCTCTCTGACAGGACGGGGCCCGTAAATCCCAATCCCAGTCCTATGGCCCAAATGCCAACACAGAGCGCTGTTCTTGCGCTGAATTCTAAACCAGTTTGGGGCAAAGCGGTTATGCCTAGGGTATCCCGCAGGCATGACCGCAAAGTCAAGTTGACGCCTTGTCCCGAGTAAGGATCAATCGCCCGGCTTTGAGCCACCGCCACCCGGTGCCTGACCAGGGGGTTGCGCTGCTGCGGCCGCTGCGCCTGCGGCGGCAACTTGTGCCTGTTGCTCTTCGGTCATGTCTTCTTGATGTTCCATACCTGGGATCGCAACACGCACCTCGCGGCGGGCAAAGTCGATACCAGCCTCTGCAAAGGCGGCTTTGATCTTGTTAAAGATCTCTTTGCGGATCATGAATTGCTTGCCGGGTTTGGCCATAAACTTACCGCGGATCACCATGCCCACATCGTCGATGTCAAAGACACCCTGCGACTTAAAGGGCTGCAGGAAGTCATCCTTGAACAGTTCATCCTCAAGCATTTCCTGACCGATCTTTTTAAAGATCTTCTTGATCTGGTTGGGGTTGGTGTCAAACGGCACGGTGAACTTGAGCTTCATGATCACCCAGTCGCGGCTATAGTTGGTCAGCTGCGGGATTTCACCATAGGGAATGGTGTGCACAGCGCCCCTGTGGTGGCGCAATTGCATAGACCGGATTGAGATTTTCTCAACCGCACCCATGGTGCCGGCGATCTCGACATATTCCCCGACACGAAAGGCGTCATCGATCAGGAAGAACACGCCCGATACAACGTCGCTCACCAGTTTCTGGGCACCAAAGCCAATTGCCAGACCGGCAATACCAGCACCGGCCAACAGCGGCGTGATGTCGACACCAAGGTTGCCAACTGCCAAGAGACCAAAGATGACGATGATTGTGGACCGCGCAGAGACCAGCGCGAGTGGCAAAACTGTCGACAAGCGCGACGCGCCCGCACCACCGATTTCGCCCGCATCTGCATCGTCCTGGCTCATGCCCATCGCGGTGTGCTCTGCCGCAAGGCGGCGGTTGATCCACAGCGATACAGCCTCGTAAGCGACGTAGCCCACGACACAGGTCATGCCAAAGCTAAAGAGGTTGTCGGCAATCCCGGCGCTTTCGCGGAGCAGCGACGACAGGCTGGCGTCCCATGCGCGCGCAATCAGCATCATAACGATGCCAAGTGCAATCACCCGGCCAATGCGAACATAGCTGCGTTTTGTAGCGCGATAGGCATCTTCTGCCACAGCACCCTCGCCAATCATCGGCGGGACGACGTGACGAACAATGCCCCGGATCGCCGTATCAATGACCGGCACTGCCAGCAGAACGAACATCGTATAATAATGCGCTCCGTGACCCAGCGGAGCCACCATATCTACGGCCGACAGGACACCGACCAGCACCCACGTACCAGCCGCGACAAACATCGCGAAATAGGGGTAGTTCCACGAGACAGACTTGTCGAACCCGGTCACATCCGGATCAGATCCCAGCATAATGGCACGCAAGCCATCGCGCACGGTCCAGGCCATGATTGCGATGTAGACGTAGACCGCACTGTCGAGCCAGAACGCGAGGCGTGTCTCTTCCATGCTGATCCCGGCGCGAACGTTAAAGGAGATTGCAAACAACGTGAAACCGCCCAAAAGCACGAGGCCAATCAGGTTCCGGTGCAGATATGACGCGGTGTGATTGTCGGCACTGACCAGTCGCAAGTCTTCGCGGCTTGGCGCCAAAAGAAAGCGCGACGCGGCGGCTGCCATGCGGGGCATCCAGATCAGATAGTTGACGAAAGGACCTGCAAAGGCCAGCTCTTCCGGGCTCAAAAGAATGCGACCCAGCACGCGGATCACAAAGAAGAACACGATCAGGCCAAAGATTTCTCGCAGGAAACGTCGGAACAGAAAGTTGATGGCACCGTACAGGCTGTCTTGGTCCTGATCGACCTCAAGCGTGCGGCGACGGGCCAGGATCATGCCAACAGCGCGTTCGGCGATGTAGCCAACGACCAGAACAAACGCGATCAGCCCGAACAGCCTCAGAACACCCGTGGCGCCTCCGTAGGTGTCAGCAAAGACCTGAACGGCCACAGCCTGGCTCGCAAGGAGGTTTGGTAGTTTTTGAATAGCATCAAGGGGTCTGGAGATGAAACCGGTCCAGACAACCGCGAGACGTTCGCTGAGAGGGGTCGTGTCAACCTCTTGCTGGGCGGCCTCGGCCACGGCATCCAGCCTGTCCAGCAGCAGGGCGCGAACCTGATCATCGGACATGCGCGCCACCATGGCATCAATGGCCTCGGGGGTCATTTCCTCTGGGTTGATCTGAATTTCTTCGGGGGCAGCCGTGCTGCCCGTGGACATGGGAACTTGTGCGGCGGCTGGCAGCGCCAAAATCGCGCCGAAAAGGGTGACCCAAAGGGCCCTTGAAAGAACTTTGAACATGAAAGCCTCGATCACTATGCTAATTGTTCACCAGATTAGCATGACGCGTCCGATATGCACCTTCTTTGTTCACTCTCTATATGGATTGCTTGATGGAATTGGCTTTGGCCCAAAAAAAAGGCCGAGCAATAAGCTCGGCCGAAGTCCAACAGGGAGGTGAAGACGCTGCACAAATGTGCAACTGGTGTCTTCAAGAGATGAATTAGGCATCAGTTTTGAATCGTTCAAGTGAAACAATGCCGCACCTGCAGCATTGCCGCTATGCACCCAATGCATAGCTTATAGATTTCCCAATTCTCTCAACTGCTTGCGGTGTGTAATAATCTCTTCCTGAACAAAGTCCCGAAAGGCCGCAATCCTCTTGGATTGGCGCAATTCCTCTGGGTAGGCGAGAAAAACAGGCACTTCACCCGAATCTACCTCAGGCAGAATTCGGACCAATTGCGGGAAATCCTGAGTGACATAGTCCGGCAAGACGCCAATTCCGAGATTGTGCAAAACTGCCTGCAGAACCCCGAAATAGTTGTTCACATATAGAACTGACGGGATTTCATTGCTCAGAAGCTGCTGTACGAGGCTGGCGCCGGCACCAACCTGGAACGAGTTGATGTTTTGACAGATCAGCCGGTGCGCGGCGAGGTCAGACATGGTTTCTGCTCCGCCATGTTGTTCGATGTACTCCGGCGTCGCATAAAGCCGCATGTGCACGCTCATCAACCGTTTGCGGATCAGATCAGCTTGTGACGGCTCTTTCATCCGAATGGCGACATCGGCTTCGCGCATCGGCAGGTCCAGCACGCGTTCCTCCAGCATCAGATCGATGTTGAGGTCCGGGTATTTCTCGTAAAGTTTCGGCAGCCGCGGGGCCAGCCAGAGAGTGCCAAAGCCGATTGTGGTCGTGACCCGCAATTCACCAAACACTTCTTCTTCACTGTCTCGAATGCGCGCGGCAGCGGCGTCCAGCCGTTTGGTCATGGATTTGGTGGCGTCAAACAGCAGCTCACCCTGTTCGGTTAGAATCAGTCCCCGTGCATGACGGTGAAACAGGGTGGCATTCAGGCTCTCTTCGAGGGCGCGAACCTGTCGAGATACCGCAGATTGTGACAAATGTAGCGTGTCGCCGGCATGTGTCAGGCTCCCGGCGTCGGCCACCGCGTGAAAGATTCTGAGCTTGTCCCAATCCATATTCGCAACTTTCGTTATCCTTTCCTTTGTCTAGGCGAAACAGAGCGAAAACAAAACAGCCGTTGGCGATGTAACGCGACGGGATCACAGAATTTTGTTGTTAGGTCATAATTTATGACCTAAAATCAGCCTATATTGAAATTGAGAAAATCAGACGAGGGGAGGCGTTGGATGAGTATCCAGAAAGTGTCGCTGAATGACCGGTTCGACTTGGACAAGCATCATGTGCTGCTGAATGGCACACAGGCGCTGGTTCGGCTCATGCTGATGCAAAAGGTCCGTGATGCCGCCGCTGGCCTGAACACGGCAGGGTATGTCACCGGCTATCGCGGATCACCTCTTGGGGCGGTCGACAGCCAGATGATGCGCGCCGAGCGGGAGCTGAAGGCCCATGACATCCTGTTCCAGTCCGGTCTGAACGAAGACCTTGCGGCCACAGCCCTATGGGGCGCCCAACAAGCTGAGTTGCGCGGCGAAGGCACCCATGATGGTGTTTTTGGCCTCTGGTACGGCAAAGGCCCTGGCGTGGATCGCACCGGAGACGTGATGCGGCATGCCAATATGGCCGGCACATCGGTCAATGGTGGCGTCCTGATGGCGATGGGGGACGATCACACGGGCGAAAGCTCAACCGTGCTGCACCAATCGGAATGGGCGTTGGTGGATGCCTATATGCCCATCGTTTCTCCTGCGGGTGTGCAGGAAGTCATGGATTACGGCCTCTACGGCATCGCCTTGTCGCGGTTTGCGGGCGTCTGGGTTGGTCTCAAGACCATGAAAGACACGATCGAGGCGACCTCGGTGGTGAATGGGGATCCGCATCGCCTGTCCTTTGTCACGCCAGAGTTCGAGATGCCCGAGGGTGGCTTGAACATCCGTTTGGTCGACACGCCGCATGCCCAAGAGGCGCGGATGATTGACTATAAACGCTTTGCTGCCGAGGCGTTTTCGCGCGCAAACAAGATGGACAAACGCGTTTGGGGGCAGCCCGGTGCCAAGATCGGTTTTGTCGCTGCGGGCAAGAACTGGCTTGATCTGGAACATGCGCTGGCACTTTTGGGTGTAGATCAGGACGAAGCAGAACGCCTTGGCATCACGACCTACAAGATCGGGCAGACGTTCCCCTTGGATATGCAAGGTTTCAACGATTGGGCCGAGGGCCTTGATCTTATTGTGATCGTTGAGGAAAAACGAAAACTCATTGAAGTGCAGGTCAAAGAGGCGATCTTTGACGACCGGCAGGGACGCCGGGTTTACGGCTGGCACAAGGGCGGTGGCGCCGGGTCCATGCACGGACCGGAACTCTTCCCGACCCGAGGCGCGCTTGACCCGATCATGATTGCCGAGAAACTGGGCGAGATCCTGATTGAAGAGGGGCGCGGCACGGATGCGGTTAAGGCTGGCATGCAGGCTCTGGATGATGCGCAACGCGCCGACAACGCAGAGGATATCGCCGCCCGCATTCCCTATTTCTGCTCGGGCTGTCCGCACAACTCGTCGACCAAACTGCCTGATGGCAGCCGCGCTTATGCCGGCATCGGCTGTCATTACATGGTGCAGTGGATGGACCGCGAAACCACTGGCTTTACTCATATGGGCGGCGAGGGCGCCAATTGGATCGGTGAAGCGCCGTTCTCAACCCGCGACCACGTGTTCCAGAACCTCGGCGATGGCACGTATAACCACTCGGGCGTGCAGGCGATCCGTGCAGCACTCGCAGCGGGTACCAACATCACCTACAAGATCCTGTTCAATGACGCCGTTGCGATGACCGGTGGTCAAGCCAATGATGGCGATCTCAACCCGCAACGCATTGCCTCTGAAGTGATGGCGATGGGCGTTGAAAATCTGGCCGTGGTTTATGACGACAAAGAAGACTTGGACAAGAACGGTTTCCCACAAGGGGTGGCGTTCCACGAACGTGAATATCTTATGTCCGTTCAAAAAGACTTTAGCGAAATCAAAGGTGTGTCTGTCATTGTTTATGTCCAGACCTGCGCCGCTGAGAAGCGCCGGCGCCGCAAGCGTGGGCTGTTTCCTGACCTGGACAAGCGGGTCTTCATCAACACCGATATTTGCGAAGGTTGCGGCGATTGCGGCGTACAGTCGAACTGTATTTCGATTGAACCGGTCGAGACCGAGCTGGGCCGCAAACGGGCGATAAACCAGTCGTCTTGCAATAAGGACTTCTCTTGTGTGAACGGGTTCTGCCCGTCGTTCGTTACAGTCGAGGGCGGCACGATCCGCAAGGAGGCCACCGCCGATCTGGACCTGCCCGACATGCCGGAACCTGAGATCAAACCAATCGTCGGCACGCACAATGTGGTCATCACCGGGGTGGGTGGCACAGGTGTTGTGACCATCGGCGCGGTTCTGGCACAGGCTGCTCAGATCGACGGCAAGGCTGCGGGCATGATGGAGATGGCAGGCCTCGCCCAAAAGGGCGGCGCAGTGCACATCCATTGCCGTCTGGCCGAAACCCCCGAAGACATCAGCGCGATCCGCGTGGCGACCGGCGAAGCTGACGCATTGATCGGCGGTGATCTGGTGGTGAGTGCTGGTGCCAAGACCCTTGGCCTGACCTCTACCGGACGCACTGGCGCGGTGGTCAACAGCCACGAGATCATCACCGGAGACTTTACCCAAGACATAGAATTCAAGTTGCCAACCAGTCGCTTAGAGGTCGCTCTTGAGGCGCGCCTGCGGGATGGTTTGGCGCTGTTTGATGCCTCTGAGCTGGCGCGCATCGCCTTGGGAGATTCGATCTTTTCCAACATGATGATCTTCGGCGCGGCCTGGCAAAAGGGTCTGGTCCCTGTCAGCCTCGCCGCCATCCAGCAGGCCATTGAGGTGAATGGGGCCGCGGTGGCCCGCAACCTTCGAGCGTTTGAGATCGGACGCTGGGCCGTGTTGTTCCCCGAAGACGCGAACAAGCTGTTGACCCCGAACGTGGTTGATATGCCCAAGTCACTGGACGAGCGCATCGCGTTCCGCGTTGACCATCTGGTGAAGTATCAGGGCAAGGGATTGGCCAAAAAGTACCGCAAGCTGGTCGATCAGGCACAGGATGAAAAGCTGAGAGAGGCCATCGCGCTCGGATACCATAAGCTGTTGGCCTACAAGGACGAATACGAGGTCGCACGCCTGCATCTTGAAAGCCGCGACAAGGCTGCCGAGGTGTTTGAAGGCGACTTTACCATGACCTATCACCTTGCACCGCCGATGTTGACCTCAGAAGGGCCCAACGGACGCCCCCGCAAGAAAGAGTACGGCCAGGGTATGGACCGTTGGTTCCGCCTGCTGGCGCGCATGAAGTCCTTGCGCGGCACACCGTTGGATATCTTTGGCCGCACCGCAGAGCGCAAGATGGAGCGTGCCCTGATCGCGCAATATGAGGCTGACATGGCCAACATCCTGCGCGATCACGCTGTGCAAGCGTCCGATGCCGCGATTGCACTGGCGGAACTGCCCCTGCAAATCCGGGGATTTGGCCCGGTTAAGCAGGAGAACGAAGCCAAAGCCGCGAAACGGCGCGAAGAATGCCTGGCCGCGCTTCGCAACGGCGACACGCCTGCCAAGGCTGCGGAATAGCCTGTCTTGTAACGGAATTGTCACAGCGGCATTTTAGTATCTTCTCAGGCGCAGGGTTCCTTTCTATACCCCGCGCCTGAGAAAGGATCTGGTTTGATGACCCAGCACAGCGATGTCACACGCGAAATCAGCTATGCCCATTCCGCCGAAACGCGGGGCGGCCGCACGGTTATTCGCCTGTTGGAAAACGCCACCGGGCGGCTTGGGCTGATCAAACGGGCCGAAGGCTATGAACATGAGGTCGCCGACGGTCGTGATTTCTGGCGCGTGATGATGGAGCGTTACGGTCTCAGCCTTAAGGTCATCAGCGGCTCGCTCGACAACATTCCGGCAACCGGTCCATTGTTGATGGTCGCGAACCATCCCTTTGGCATTCTCGACGGCATGATGCTGGGACACATGTTAAGCGAGGTGCGCGGGGATTTCCGCATTCTGGCCAACAACGTTTTTCAAAAGGCCGAGGAACTGAACCGGATCGTCCTGCCGATTTCATTCGACAATGATAAAGAGGCGGTCAGGCTGAACCTGCAAACGCGCAAAGTGGCGCTGGACTATCTGGGGCAGGGTGGTGCGATTGGCATCTTTCCTGGCGGCACGGTCAGCACGGCGGCCAAACCCTTTGGTCGCCCGCTTGATCCCGGTTGGCGCAGCTTTACCGCGCGTATGATTTCAAAGTCGAACGCCCAGGTGGTGCCGGTTTACTTTGAGGGCCACACCAGCCGTCTGTTTCAGGTCGCGAGCCATCTGCACAACACGTTGCGGCTGGGGCTGTTGATCAAAGAGTTTGGAAAACGGGTGGACGAACCTGTCGAAGTGGCCATTGGCAAGCCCATTCCCGCTGCGGATTTGCAAGCATTCTCAGGCGATTCCAAAGGTCTCATGGACTTCTTGCGACAACGAACTTATGAGTTGTCCCCAAGACCTGTGCCAGCCAATGGCTATGGGTTTGAATTTGAAGAAAAGCACCGGGCCTAAGGCCCACGACAGCACCGGGTTTCTGGCCCAAGGCGGCGAAGATGGCAGTAGGAATTTTTGACAGTGGTTTGGGCGGACTGACCGTTCTGGACGCGGTGACCCGGCGGTTGCCAGATGTGCCATTTGTGTATTTCGGCGACAATGCGAACGCGCCTTATGGGGTGCGGGATGCGGATGACGTCTACAGCCTGACCACGGCCGCTGTTGAGCGGATGTGGGATGCGGGTTGTGATCTGATTATTCTCGCCTGCAACACCGCCAGTGCCGCGGCCTTGCGGCGGATGCAGGAAAGCTGGATCCCCAGCGACAAGCGTGTGCTTGGCGTCTTTGTGCCTTTGATAGAATCCCTGACCGAGCGCAGCTGGGGTGATAACTCGCCACCACGCGAGGTCGAAGTGAAACACGTGGCCCTGTTCGCCACGCCTGCTACCGTGGCCAGCCGGGCATTCCAGCGCGAATTGGCGTTCCGTGCGATTGGCGTGGATGTCGAGGCACAGGCCTGTGGCGGTGTTGTGGATGCCATCGAAGACGGCGATCTCATTCTGGCCGAGGCGCTGGTTCGCTCGCATGTCGATGCGCTGAAACGTAAGATGCCCGATCCGCAGGCCGCCATTTTGGGCTGCACACACTACCCATTGATGCACGATGCGTTTCAGGCGGCCCTTGGCGAGGACGTCAAAGTCTATTCGCAGGCCAATCTCGTGGCCGAGTCGCTTGCGGACTACCTGCAGCGCCACCCGGCGATGGTCGGTGAAGGGAGCGAATCGATGTTCCTGACCACGGGTGATGCGGGTCGTGTGTCCGACCGCGCGACACAGTTCCTCCGACGAAAGATCACCTTTCAGTCGGCGTGACATTCACGCCCCTCGCAATTTCATGAATCAAAGATTAAGTTCCGCAGCGATCAAAAGTGGTGCGGAACTGCGTCAAATCACACGAATGACCCGTTTATGGGTTAACGCAAATGTACAAAACTTCTGTACAAAACGGACAAAAGGGGTCCTGAGAAATGGACAAAACGCACAAAATCGCCATCCTGGGCGCGTCGGGTTACACTGGCGCCGAGCTGGTTCGTCTGATCGCAACCCATCCGAAAATGCACATTGTTGCCCTTTCTGCAGACCGTAAAGCAGGCATGGAAATGGCCGCTGTTTTCCCGCATCTGCGCCACCTTGAACTGCCAACGCTCTGCAAGATTGACGAGATCGATTTTGCTGACGTCGATCTGTGTTTCTGCGCCCTGCCGCATGCGACCTCGCAAAAGGTCATCAAAGCCTTGCCCAAGTCGTTGAAAGTGGTTGATTTGTCAGCCGATTTCCGGCTGCGCGACGCGGACGAGTACGCCAAATGGTATGGGGGTGAACACGACGCCTTGGAGTGTCAGGCCGAGGCCGTCTATGGATTGACCGAGTTTTACCGGGACGACATCAAAAAGGCACGTCTCGTGGCGGGTACGGGCTGCAACGCGGCGACCGGGCAATACATGCTGTCCCCGTTGATCAAGGCCGGGGTAATTGACTTTGATCATATCATCCTTGACCTTAAATGTGCTGTATCAGGGGCAGGCCGGTCCCTAAAGGAAAACCTCCTGCATGCCGAGCTGAGCGAAGGCTATCACGCCTATGCCGTGGGTGGAAAACACCGGCATCTGGGCGAGTTTGACCAGGAGTTCAGCAAAATTGCCGGACGTGAGGTGACGATCCAGTTCACGCCGCATCTGGTGCCCGCGAACCGGGGGATTCTGGGAACGGCATATGTGCAGGGTGATGCGCAGGAAGTGTATGAAGCTCTTGAAAAGGCTTACGAAAATGAGCCGTTTGTCAAGGTTCTGCCTTTCGGTGAGACACCCAGTACAAAGCATATTCGAGCCTCGAACTTCTGCCATGTTGGCGTGGTCGCGGACCGGATTGAGGGTCGCGTGATCGTTGTCGCGGCGCTGGACAATTTGACCAAGGGCTCGAGCGGGCAGGCGCTGCAAAACGCGAACCTTATGCTCGGGGAAGAGGAAACAGAGGGCCTGATGTTGGCGCCGGTCTTCCCCTAATGGCCCAGGAAAGGAACAGAGGATGAAAAACCTCAAAAAGAAACGCCGCGTACAGGTAATCCTGCTGGCCTTTGTCGCTTTGGGATTGTCGACGGCTT
Organism: uncultured Shimia sp.; assembly: GCF_947498095.1. Lineage (GTDB taxonomy): Bacteria > Pseudomonadota > Alphaproteobacteria > Rhodobacterales > Rhodobacteraceae > Shimia. Next base: position 179,116 of record NZ_CANMJE010000006.1, read on the forward strand.
TGATAGGCTATGCGATGCGCGACGGCATCAACTTTTTCCGCTCGCCCAGTGAGGTGGCCGAAGCGCCACCTGCGCCGAACGAAGTGTTTCGCATCGGCGGTTTGGTTGAAGCGGGCACCCTGAAACGTGGCGTTGGCGAGACAGTGTTTTTCAGCGTGACCGATGGCGGAGCTTCGATCCCTGTCGCCTTTACCGGGGTGCTGCCAGACTTGTTCGAAGAAAACCAGGGCATGGTCGGCACCGGACGCTATGTAGACGGTGTGTTTGAGGCAGACGAAATTCTGGCCAAACACGATGAGACCTATATGCCCAAAGAGGTGGTCGACGCGCTGAAAGAGCAAGGGGTCTACGTAGAGCCTGAATCGTAAGGCTTCTGACCACTGGTATTCAATTGTGACCCGCAACCGAAGTTGCGGGTCGCTTTGTTTGTGGGGTGAGGTGCACCGTTCGGTCGCATGAGAGGGCGTTAACCGCTTTGGCGCAGCCTTGGTGCGGGTTTTCCGGGCGAGGTGCGGTATGCAGACAGTGAGGGCGATTGCCGAAGAGATCGTGGCGCGCGAGGGTGGCTACGTGAATGACCCGGATGATCCGGGAGGGGCGACCAAACATGGCGTGACCATTCACACGATGCGGCGGTTGGGGCTGGATCTGGATCGAAACGGGCAGATAGATGCACGCGATGTCAAACGCTTAAGCCGGGCGCAGGCGGTCGAAATCTTCCTCAAGCATTATTTCGAAGCACCGGGTGTCGCTGCACTACCACGGACGCTGCAGGCCAGCGTTTTTGACATGTATGTGAACGCAGGCAACAACGCGGTGAAAATCCTGCAACGGCTTTTGTGTGACATGGGATTCCCGGTTGATGTGGATGGGGCCATTGGCCCGAAGACAGTGCAGGCTGCGACAGAGGCCGCCCGTGCGGCGCCAGAACATTTGGCCGATGCTTACGGTATTGCACGCCGTAATTACTATTTCCGGCTGGCAGATCACCGTCCCGCCTCGCGCAAATACGCACGCAGCCGGGCAGGGGGCAAAGGGGGATGGATCAAGCGCGCCGAAGAGTTTGTCTCTCCGCGCTACCACATGAGCGATGCCGAGTTTCAAGCACGGGTGGCAGCATGGGGGTGATTGGGCAAATCTTCACACTGATCTTTGGCGGTGGACGCAATGTGGTGAAAGAAACTGCCGAGGTGTTTCGCGAAAATGCCGAAGCAGGGGCTGTGCGCGGCACAGAGGTGCAATTGGCAGCTATGGCGGCGCATGGCGCCGAGTTTTACCCAGCTCAACGCGGGCTGTTTGACCGCGTGATGGATGCAGTTAACAGGCTGCCGCGCCCGATGATGGCCTTGGGATGCCTTGGATTGGTGATCTCGGCCATGGTCGACCCGGTCTGGTTTGCAGCGCGCATGGCCGGGATTGCGCTTGTGCCCGAACCCTTGTGGTGGCTCTTGGGCGTGATTGTCAGTTTCTATTTTGGTGCACGTCATCAAGCAAAAGGTCAGGAGTTTCAGAGGTCTATCGCCACCAGCATGGCGCAGGTGCCGACTGTCGTGGAGAACCTGAAACTGTTGGAAGGGCCCGAGATTGGTCCGCCGAATCCTGCCGTGATGGATTGGAAACGGAGCTCGTATTCTGAAACCGGACTAACAGACCGTTGATTGCCATTCGGGTGGCGGCCCGATAGCCTTGATCTTCGCAATTGAAACCAATTTTGGGGCTGGCAATGGCAGAAAATGGCAAGACTCACAACGCGGCCTGTCACTGCGGTGCAGTCACCTTTCGTGTCCGTCTTACGGATGGACTTGAGACCGCGCGCCGGTGTTCCTGTTCATATTGCCAGATGCGCGGCGCCGTGGCGGTTTCGGCAAATCTGGACGGGATCGAGTTTTTGACTGGTGAAGACAAGTTGAGCACCTATGCGTTCAACACCAAGACGGCCCAGCACTATTTCTGTTCCGTCTGTGGCATCTATACGCACCACCAGCGTCGGTCGAACCCGCATCAGTTTGGCATCAACGTTGCCTGTCTTGAAGGGCTTGGCCCCTTCGATTTCCCCGAAGTGGTTGTTTATGACGGCGTAAATCACCCGACTGATCTGCAGAGTGGGCCGCTTGTGGCGGGGGTCTTGCGGTTTTCGAAGGCCTGAGACCACGGATATTCGTGTCTAGGCGCGACAAAGTGATCGCCCGGACCTGACGAAAGTCATTGGCCGTACCGCGCACCCGACGTATATGTCAGACATGATTACTGAGATTGGCCATTTCGCCCTGATCCTCGCCGCCCTGACCGCTTTGGTCCAGGGCATTGTTCCTCTCATTGGCGCACACAATCGCTGGCCCGGCTGGATGGCCGTGGCTGAACCCGCGGCGGGGATACAGTTCCTGCTGACGGCGTTTTCCTTTGCGGCGCTGACCTATGCCTTTGTGGTGTCGGACTTCTCGCTGCGGCTGGTGGCGTTGAACTCGCATTCGGCCAAGCCGATGATCTACAAGCTCAGCGGTGTCTGGGGCAACCACGAGGGATCGATGCTGCTCTGGGTGCTGATCCTCACACTGTTTGGGGCCACATTGGCGTGGTTCGGAGGCAATCTTCCCCCGACCTTGAGAGCACGGGCCTTGTCGGTTCAGGCATTGGTCGCTGTGGCGTTCTTTGCCTTTATCCTGTTCACGTCGAACCCGTTTTTGCGCATCTCGGCCCCGCCGTTTGATGGCGAAGGCCTCAATCCTCTGTTGCAGGATGTCGGCCTCGCGCTACACCCGCCATTTCTCTACCTGGGCTATGTTGGCCTTTCGATGGCGTTCTCTTTTGCAGTGGCTGCCTTGATTGAGGGGCGTGTTGATGCGGCTTGGGCGCGCTGGGTGCGTCCCTGGACATTGGCTGCGTGGATTTTCCTGACCATTGGTATCGCACTGGGGTCCTGGTGGGCCTATTACGAACTGGGTTGGGGCGGGTTCTGGTTCTGGGACCCGGTTGAAAACGCGTCTTTCATGCCGTGGCTACTGGCAGGTGCCTTGTTGCACTCGGCCATCGTTGTTGAGAAGCGCGAGGCGTTGAAAAGCTGGACCATTCTTTTGGCGATCCTGGCCTTTGGATTCTCGTTGATCGGAACGTTTATTGTGCGCTCGGGTGTGATTACTTCGGTCCATGCCTTTGCCAACGATCCGGAACGTGGTGTGTTCATCCTCGCCATCCTGTTGGTGTTCATGGGCGGCGCGCTGATGCTCTTTGCCGCCCGCGCAAGCGTCATGGAGGCCAAGGGTGTGTTCAGCATGGTCAGCCGTGAAAGCGCCTTGGTGTTGAACAATATCTTTCTGGCGGTTGCCTGTTTCGTGGTGTTCGTCGGAACGATCTGGCCGCTGGTTTCCGAGATATTCTTTACCCGCAAACTCAGCGTGGGCCCGCCGTTCTTTAACATGGCCTTCACACCGTTCATGGTCGCCTTGGGGATCATCCTGCCTGTGGGTGCGATGCTGCCGTGGAAACGCGGCAATCTCAGCAGGGTGATCAAGCCTTTGATTCCAGCTTTTGTGCTGGCTCTGGCGCTGGGGGGGTTGATCTGGGCCATGCAGACCGGACGGAGCCTGTTGGGACCCGTTGGATTGTTCTTGGGGGCTTGGCTGGTGTTTGGAGCGCTTACAGACGTATTGAGCCGCTCAGGCCGCGGGGCAATCGGTTCCCGTCTGGCGCGATTGCGCAGACTGCCGCGCGCAGACTGGGGAAAGACCATCGCACATTCGGGGTTCGGCATCACGATTATCGGCATCGCTGGTCTGACCGCGTGGGAGATGGAAGACATTCGCGTGGCCTACAAGGGTGAGCCATTTACGGTCGGGGCGTTTGAATTGACGTTGGATGATGTGCGGGCTGAACAAGGCCCGAACTATATGTCGACGATGGCGGATGTCACTGTGCGCCGTAATGGTGAGCTGGTTACAACCGTGCACCCTGAAAAACGTGTCTATCCGGTGGAATCCATGCCAACGACCGAAGCCGCGATTGACTATCGCTTTATGCGGGACGTCTATGTGGTGATTGGCGATCCTCAGGCAGACGGTGGCTTTACCATGCGGACCTATATCAAGCCGCTGACCAACTGGATTTGGTTGGGCTGTACGTTGATGTCGCTGGGGGGACTCCTGAGTCTCACGGATCGGCGGTACCGTGTCGCTGCTGGCGCACGTAAAGCCCCCACAACCGGAGTGCCCGCGGAATGAAACGTCTGATCCTGATCTTGATGTTGGTGGCCGCCCCGGTGTGGGCGGTCCAACCAGACGAAGTTCTGGACGATCCGGTGCTGGAACAGCGGGCGCGCGATATGTCCAAGGATTTGCGGTGCCTGGTGTGCCGCAACGAGAGTATCGACGAATCCAATGCTGATCTGGCACGCGAGCTGCGTATCCTGGTGCGCGAACGGCTGGTGGCGGGGGACAGCAACGAAGAGGCGATGGACTACATCGTCTCGCGCTACGGTGAATATGTGCTGTTGCGACCGCAGACCAGTGGTTCGAACCTGCTGCTGTGGCTTGCTGGTCCGATGATGTTGTTCCTGGCGCTCTTGGCCGCTGTGTTCTACCTGCGTGGCCGCGCACGTGCACCAGTGACTGCTGAGAAGGGCCTGAACGACGAAGAGGCCGCACGTCTAAAGAAAATCCTCGACGAGTAACGTCAGGTTTTGCTTGCCCTTTTGCGGGGCCATGCCTAACTCCTAGCCTGACGAGGGAGGATCGCGCATGGCCTATCAGACAATCGACTATCGCCTTGAGGACGGCATTGCCGTGGTGACGCTTAATCGCCCTGAGGTGATGAACGCGCTGACCCAGCAGATGCGCGCTGAGATCACCGATGCGGTGCGCACAGGCGGAGGTGAAGCACGGGTTGTTGTGCTGACCGGTGCTGGCCGGGCATTTTGCTCGGGCCAGGATCTGGGCGATGGGGGCAGTGCCGCCAGCATGGATCTGGAGCGCGGGCTGCGTGATGAATATGCCCCGATGATCCGCGCCATTACGAATTGCCCAGTGCCTGTGATTTCTGCCGTGAACGGCGCAGCAGCCGGGGCAGGGGCCAACCTTGCGTTGGCCGCAGACGTGGTGATTGCCGCCGAGAGCGCCTATTTCATGCAGGCCTTTTCCAAGATCGGGCTAATCCCGGATGCCGGTGGCACCTATGTGCTGCCGCGACTTGCAGGACAGGCGCGCGCGATGGGCATGTCTCTTTTTGCTGACAAGATCGATGCTAAGAAGGCCGAGGCCTGGGGCTTGATCTGGGAAGCGGTGGCCGATGACGACTTTGCCGACACATGGATGGCGCGGGCGCGGCATCTGGCCGAGGGTCCTACAGTGGCTTATTCCCATATCAAACAGGCATTGCAGGCCTCTGGCGACAATGACCTTGAGGCGCAGTTGTCGCTTGAGGCCAAGCTGCAGGGCAAATGCGGTAAGACGCGGGACTTTCAGGAAGGCGTTGTGGCCTTTCTTGATAAACGTCCCGCGACCTACGAGGGCCGCTAGGCCAGCTTTTAAAGGTTGCGCAGATGCGCCATCAAAGCCAACGCCTCGGGCGTTGGCTTGCGCTCAATCCGGCGATAGGCGCTGCCGTCAACTTCGCGTTCCGCCAGCCCATGATCAATCAAGGACCGGCGCAACAAAACATGGTCAACAAAGGCCATGCCCTCTTTCAGAATGGTGTTCACCTCAACTTCGCGCAAGTCGCGGTGCGCGGGCATTCGCGCCCAGAATGGCCAGAGACACAGGCCTTGAACCTTGGTGTGTTTGGGCCAGCGTGTCATACGCCCATCGGTACCAAACACACGCCGCGCGCGTTTCATCGCCAGTTCATCGAGCTCTGGCGGCGAGGTTGTGACGCGCATGTGTTGGTGGTTGCGAAAGCCAGCAGCCTTGGCGACCAGTGCCAACATAGCTGCATGGCCGGGCAGGGCCTCTTGACCCGCCAAAGACTTGCGCAGGGTTTTGGTAAAGGCCGAGACGTCGGCAATAAACAGAGGGTTTGCGTCCTTAGACATGGGACAACATCCTTTATGCTGATCGTGCCTCCCGGGATCGGGGTCGATGGCCGCCCTTGTCGACGGCACGGGATAAAGCATGCTGTCGGTACTCTCGTCAGGTTTAGCGTGGTCGTATGACCGGCGGCGCCTCGGTGAACTGCGGACCGTGGCCCGTCAATTAGTTCAGCCAACGGGCGTTGACAAGGGATGACTCCGCAAAAGAAACGGGCGTGGCCCGAATGCGCCACGCCCGAATTGCCCCACCCATGACCCGATGCCCCACCGGGGTCAGTTCAGGTCTCTAACAACGCGATGTTGTCGGCGGTGAACGTGGGTCCTGCGGCCGTGACGATGATGACCGCCTGACCATCGGCATAAACGGTGACATCGTCCGTTGTGCCATCAATGGTGGTCGAGATCACCGGCTCGGTCGGGCCCGTGTAACTGTATGAAATGATGTCCTCGTCTTCGTCATAGTCTTCGATGATCGCAGGCTCGCCCGGACGCACCCATTCACCGGCGGAAAACAGGTCTTCTCCAGCACCGCCAGTCACGGAATCTTCGCTGCCCATAATGATCGTGTCGTCGCCGCCACGACCCTGAATGACGTCGCCGTCGTCGGTGTCCAACCCTGTGTCATACTGAAACACCAAATCGTCCAGCGTGTTGGCTGTTTCTGCAGAGGTGGCCAATGTGTCCTCGTCCAAGAGCGAGGTACCGTCCAGAATGTCTGCACCGCTGCCACCGATCAAAGTGTCAGCGCCTTCTCCACCTACCAGCGTGTCTTCGCCTTCACTGCCACGCAGTTCATCGTCATCCGCGCCCCCCAGCAACAGATCACCTTCTTCGCCACCACGAAGTGTATCGTCGCCCTCATCGCCGAACACGATGTCGACACCTTCCTCGGCATCAAGGGAATCGTCACCTTCAGTGCCCATCAAAAGGTCGTTCTCACCTTCATCAACCGAAATTTCTTCGACGGTTTCTATGGTTGTCTCTTCAGACGTCGCTTCGTCATCGTCATCATCGTCACTTGTAACTTCGACAATGACCCAAGCCCAAAACACGACAGACAAAACACCTAGTGCAGCCAACATATTGACAATCCCCGTGCCTCAATTTCGCCACAAAGTTGACCGGGTTTCGACAAAAAGTCAATTTTTTCAATGCATTGTGTCTGCTATCGAGACAATCCCAAGGTCGGCATAGGAAATAGTTACCAAATCATTAACAAAAAACGCGCCCAGAACGACTCAGGGCGCGTTTGCATTTCAGATCGGTGTCCGACTTAACGGTCTTCGATGTCCACATAGTTGCGTTCGGTCTCACCCTGATAGAGCTGGCGCGGGCGACCAATTTTATGCGCTGGGTCCGAAAGCTGCTCTTTCCACTGTGAAATCCAACCAACGGTGCGCGACAGCGCAAAGATCGGCGTGAACATCGAGGTTGGGAAGCCCATCGCTTCAAGAATGATGCCCGAGTAGAAGTCGACGTTCGGGAACAGTTTCTTGTCGGCGAAGTAGGGGTCCGCCAGTGCCGCAGCCTCAAGCGCCTTGGCGGTCGCCAGAACCGGGTTGTCCTCGACACCCAAGAGATCCAGAACCTCGTCAGCGGATTGTTTCATCACAGTCGCGCGTGGGTCGAAGTTCTTGTAAACGCGGTGGCCAAAGCCCATCAGGCGGAACGGATCGTTCTTGTCCTTGGCGCGGGCGATGAACTCGGGAATGCGATCAGGTGTGCCGATTTCTTTCAGCATTTCCAGACATGCTTGGTTGGCACCGCCATGAGCAGGGCCCCAGAGACATGCGACACCAGCCGCGATACAGGCGAATGGGTTGGCGCCAGAAGACGAGGCCAAACGCACTGTCGATGTTGACGCGTTTTGTTCGTGGTCAGCATGCAGCGTAAAGATACGGTCCATCGCACGTGCAAGGATCGGGTTCACTTCGTAGTCTTCGCATGGCACGGCAAAACACATGCGCAGGAAGTTCGACGCATAGTCTAGATCGTTGCGCGGATACACGAAAGGCTGCCCGATCGTGTATTTGTACGCCATCGCCGCGATGGTCGGCATCTTGGCGATCAAGCGGTGAGAAGCAACCTCACGCTGGCGCGGATCGTTGATGTCGGTCGAGTCGTGATAAAAGGCAGACATCGCGCCGACTACACCCACGATGATTGCCATTGGGTGAGCATCCCGGCGGAAGCCTCTGAAAAAGTTGATCATTTGCTCATGCACCATCGTGTGGCGCGTGATCGTGCTCTCGAACTCGTCCAGCTCTTTGGCCGACGGCAGATAGCCGTAAAGCAGCAGGAAGCAAACTTCTAGATAGTGTGATGTGCCTGCCAGCTGGTCAATCGGATACCCGCGGTGCAGCAAGACACCTTCTTCACCGTCAATATAAGTGATGGTCGAATCACAAGATGCGGTCGAGGTAAAGCCCGGGTCATAGGTGAATACACCGGCCTGGCCATAGAGTTTGCGGATGTCCAGAACGTCGGGACCGGCGGTCGGCGAGTAGATTGGCAGCTCAATGCTTTTGCCATCAATCGTCAATGTGGCTGTTTTGTCAGTCTCGGTCATACTGTCTTTCCTCTCATACGCCCCTGTGCGCGGACCGCCGGGGTTGTTTAATTATGGGGCCGAAGCGTGCTTTGTGCCGCGTCAGCCCCCGTTGCCCTCTTCTGCCGCGTCCATCAGGCGAGCAACGGTTTCGTCGCGCCCCAGAACGAGCATCATGTCAAATACGCTGGGGGTCACGGCGCGTCCTGCAAGTGCGGCCCGCATGGGACCTGCCATCTTGCCGAACTTGATTTCTTTCGCCTCAGCGAAAGCGCCTGTGGCAGCCTCCAATTCGTCTCGGGTCCAGCTAGCATTTTGCAGCTGCGGCGTCAATTCTTTCAGTATACAACGGGATACCGTATCGAGGTTTTTGGCCGATTTTTCGTCCGGATCGATCGGGCGCTCAGCCAGAACAAATTGAGCTTTATCAAGGAGTTCGGGAAATGTCTTGGCCCGCTCTTTGAGGCAATACATCGCATCCCCCATCAGCGTGGTTTTTTTGGCGCTCAAGGCTTCAGACCCGGTTGCGGCCAGAAATTCGCTTAACTCATGCAGCAGTGCAGCATCATCGCTAACAGCGATGTGCTGGCCCGAGAGGTTTTCCAGTTTTTTCGTGTCAAATCGCGCCGGGCTTTTGCCAATGCCATCCAGATCAAACCACTCACGTGCCTGTGCGTCGGTAAAGAACTCATCATCGCCGTGGCTCCAGCCCAGCCGCGCCAGGTAATTGCGCATGCCTGCCGCAGGGTAGCCCATCTTTTGATATTCTTCCGCGCCCAAAGCGCCGTGGCGTTTGGAAAGCTTCTTGCCGTCGGCCCCGTGAATCAGCGGGATATGTGCCCAGACCGGCACCGTCCAGCCCATCGCCTGATAGATCATCATTTGGCGTGCGGCGTTGTTCAGGTGATCATCGCCCCGGATCACATGGGTCACGCCCATATCATGGTCGTCGACGACAACAGCGAGCATATATACTGGCGTGCCGTCCGAACGTAGCAGGATCATATCATCCAGCTGATCGTTGCGGATGGTGACATCGCCTTGTACCTGATCGCGGATCACTGTTGTCCCGTCCTGAGGTGCCTTGATGCGGATTGCATATGGGGCATCGGGATGCGTGGACGGGTCGACGTCACGCCAAGGGCTGCGATAGAGGGTTGATTTGCCTTCCGCGCGCGCGGATTCGCGGAATGCGGCGATCTCGTCTTGGGTGGCAAAGCACTTATAGGCTTTGCCTTCTTCCAAAAGCTGCAAGGCGATCTCGGCATGGCGTGCGGCGCCATCGAATTGGCTGACCACGTCGCCGTCATGATCCAGACCCAGCCAGCTGAGACCCTGTAAAATGGCCTCGGTCGCTTCAGGAGTCGAGCGCGCGCGGTCGGTGTCTTCGATACGTAAAAGGAACTTGCCGCCGCGGCCCCGGGCGTAGAGCCAGTTGAACAACGCAGTGCGCGCGCCACCAATGTGCAGAAAGCCGGTGGGCGAAGGGGCAAAACGGGTGACGACCTGGTCTGTCATGACGGTCTTAACCTTTCCGTAACCAAAGTGGAGATAATGTTAGCGACTGTCTAACGACCTGCCTGAATGAGGACAAGGCTTGCGCATGTTTGCCCTGATCGCCGAGGCCATACAGGGCCAGCGGGGTCATTTGTTCCCCTGGGTGCCGGTGTGCCTGGCGACAGGCATTGGCGGATACTTTCTCTTACCTCGTGAGTTGCTTGCCCCGGAAATGCTCGGCCTTGGGGTCTGTGCCGTGGTGCTCGCGTTGAGTGCTGCGTGGGTTCGAGAGGGGTTGTCACCTTTAGCCATCGGTCTGTGCTTTGTTTTTCTTGGTGTTCTTCTGGGTGTATTTCGGGCGCACTCCGTTGCCGAACCAAAGCTAGGATGGCGCTACTATGGCGCCATTGAGGGCGTAATTGTTGGGATAGACAGGTCGGGCTCGGACAAGGTGCGGCTGACGCTGGCAGAGGTTGTTCTGGATCGATTGCCCCCAGAGCGCACCCCGCATTTGGTGCGGGTCTCGTTCCATGGCACTCAGGGCTATGTGACGCCAGTGCCAGGACTGCGGGTGGTGCTGACCGGGCATTTGTCGCCGCCCTCCGGACCGACCGAGCCGGGTGGTTTTGATTTTCAACGTCATGCGTGGTTCCAGAAAATCGGCGGGGTTGGTTATACCCGCACACCGGTGCTGGCCCTCCAGTATCCCCAAGGCGGGCAGGGAACCTTTGGCCTGCGCATGGCGATGTCTGCGCATATTCAGTCCTTTCTGCCGGGGGACATTGGGGGATTTGCGGCAGCGGTGTCTGCCGGAGATCGCAGCGGGATGAGCAAAGAGGCCATAGAAGCTTTGCGCGGCTCAAATCTGGCGCATCTTCTGGCCATATCGGGGCTGCATCTGGGATTATTGGCCGGGTTTGTCTTTGCGGTTGTCCGCTTGGGGTTGGCGCTGGTTCCGGCTGTGGCGCTGCGCGTGCCGGTGAAAAAGCTGGCAGCGGTGGCCGCGCTCATGGCGTCAGCGGGCTACTTGTCCTTGTCAGGTGGAAATGTAGCCACGCAACGTGCGTTCATAATGGCAGCGGTGGCGCTGACAGCGGTGATGCTGGATCGGCGTGCGTTTAGCCTGCGCGCGGTGGCGCTGGCCGCGACCATCGTCATGGTGATGCGTCCCGAGGCGATCCTTGGCCCGGGGTTTCAGATGTCCTTTGCCGCTACGACCGCGTTGGTGGCGGTGTTTGGCGCCCTGCGGAACTATGAGGGCATCCGCCTGCCACGGTGGTTGCGGCCGGTGTCGGCGGTGGTGATCTCGTCATTGGTGGCCGGGCTGGCCACGGCCCCGATCGCGGCGGCGCATTTCAATATCGTGTCGCACTATGGGCTGCCGGCCAATCTGTTGTCGGTGCCGGTCATGGGCACAGTGGTCGTGCCAGCAGCGGTTCTGGCCATGTGTCTCGCGCCCTTGGGGCTTGAGTGGATTGGCCTTTGGGCGATGGGGTTGGGGCTGGAGTGGATCCTGACAGTCGCGCATTTCTTTGCGGATCGCCCGGATGCTCGTGGCCATGTCATCGCGCCGCCGACACCGGTTTTACCGCTGTTTTCAATGGGCATGCTGATCCTGATCCTGTGGCAGGGTCGCCTGCGTGCCGCGGGTCTTGTTCTGGCCGTGGCTGCAATTGCGTTATGGGTTCGCGCAGAGCGGCCCGAAATTCTGATCGCGGACAGTGGCGGGTTGATCGGGGTGATGACTGACGATGGTCGCGCGCTCAGCAAGCCGCGCGGAAGCGGCTTTATTGCCCTGAACTGGTTGGAAAATGACGGCGATCCGGTCGATCAACCCCAGGCCGCAACCCGTTTTCCGAATGGCGAAGATGCCGTGGTTTCACTCGCGCTAGGAGAGGGGCAGTTGAAACATGTCAAAGGCAAGAAAGCCTCTCTGGCGTTTAGCGACTGCACGGCTCGCGACATCGTGGTTTTTACGCATGACGCGCCGGATGATCTGCCCTGCCGAGTTCTGACGCCGGAAAGCCTGCGCAACACCGGATCGATTGCCTTTAGCCAAAAAGGGGGTGTCCTGAAAATGACAACAGCCCGCGAGGTTAGCGGGCTGCGTCTGTGGAACCGTTGATCGGATCAGTAGGTGCGGATCAAACCAACCAAACAGCCCTGAACCTTGACCATGTCTTCAGGGTAAACCCGTGTTTCATACGCCGGGTTTGCCGCCTCAAGCGCGATCGAGGTGCCATTGTGATGAAAGCGTTTCAGCGTCGCCTCTTGGTCTTCGACCAGAGCCACGACAATCTCGCCGTTGTCGGCCGTCTTGGTTTCGCGAATGATGACAACGTCACCATCGTTGATGCCTGCCTCGATCATTGAATCGCCCTTAACCTCAAGCGCATAGTGGGTGCCAGCGTTGCGCAACATTGCGCCCGGCACGGCCACATGATGATCTACATGGCTGATCGCCTCAATCGGCACACCAGCGGCGATTTTGCCCATCACCGGCAACTCCCGCGCATGCAAGATCACCTCTTCCGGGGTCACATTGGCCGGTTGTGTGGGCGACGGATGGGGTCCGTCAATCACCCGAGGTTCAAATCCACCTTTTGGCGCTGCGGTTGGCACGCTGGGCAGCCCGCCAAGCGATTCAGGCAGTTTGACGATCTCAATCGCCCGCGCCCTGTGCGCAAGGCGACGGATAAAGCCGCGTTCCTCCAGGGCGGTAATCAACCTGTGAATGCCAGATTTTGAGCGCAGATCCAGCGCATCCTTCATCTCGTCAAAGCTGGGCGGAACCCCGTCCCGTTGCAGTCTAATGTGGATGAATTCGAGCAGATCCAGTTGTTTTTTGGTCAGCATCAGATATCCCTCTTGCGGCTGAACTTTGGTTTGTTCTACGCATGTTCTTGTTTTGTGTCAAGAATTTTGGGAACAGGGCGTGAACAAACCCAAAAACTGGTCAGATAAGCAGATAGTCCAGATGCTCTCCGACCGCGCGCGCTGCATCATTGGGTGGACGCACGGCCAGAGCGTTGGCCTCTGAGAGAACTGTCAGCAATGAGCTGTCCTGACGCTCAAAGATTGTCATTTGCCCGTTTTCAACCCGTGCGCGCATGTAATGCTGGCGGGGTCCATTTGCGCCAACTGGTGCGGCCAGAGGCGCGTTTTGGGTTGGAGCGGCGCTGGCGCCCAGTCCCAGCATTGCGCGAAGCACCGGCACCACAAAGACATGGCCGCAGACCATGGCCGAGACCGGGTTGCCCGGCAGGCCCATCATCATAGCGCCCGAGGCCAAACGTCCGGCCATCAGAGGTTTTCCGGGGCGCATCAGGATTTTGTAGAACGCACGCTCCATCCCTAGATTGACCGCCACGTCGCCGACCAGATCGTGATCTCCGACCGAGGCGCCTCCAATGGTCAGCACCAGATCGGCGTCATCGGTCAATGAGAACGCAGTCTCAAGCGACTCACGCGTGTCGCGGGCAATGGGCAACTGATGTGCTTCGGCCCCGAGATCGCGCAGCAGAGCCTGCAGACCAAAGGAATTTGAGGTGATGATCTGATCCGGTCCCGGTGTTTCCCCCGGCATGACCAACTCGTCACCCGTAGACATGATGGCAACGCGCGGGCGGCGCGTAACCGGCACGTCGGCGATATTCATTGCCGCGAGCAGGGCCACGTCTGAAGGGCGCAGGACACGTGGGGCGACAAACGCCTGACCCTCCACAAAATCGGCGCCTGCAGGACGGATGTGAAAACCTTGGTCGAGGCTGTCACCCAAAGTGATCTGGTCACCTCGGCGCGTTACATCCTCTTGAATAACCACACGGCTGGCGCCTTTGGGCACCGGCGCGCCGGTAAAGATCCGCACGCATTGTCCGGGGCCGACCGTGCCGTCAAAGCGGTGTCCGGCGGCAGCCTCGCCAATCAGGGTAAATTCTGCACCGGGGGCCACTTCGTCGGCGATCATCGCATAGCCATCCATCGCCGATCCGGCAAAGGGGGGCTGATTGCGGTTCGCCCGCACGGTTTCAGCCAAAACGCGACCATTGGCTTGAGACAGTGGGACCGTCTCAGTTTCAAGCGGCGCGGTCAGTGCAAACAATCGCTCAAGAGCTTCGGTGACCGTGATCATTCCGCCTCGTATCTCCCGGACTTTCCACCGTCTTTCAGGACGACACGGATGCCGCCGATCTCCATGGCTTTGTCGACGGCCTTGGACATATCATAAACTGTCAGCGCAGCGACGTTCACGGCAGTGAGCGCTTCCATTTCGACCCCGGTTTGACCGGTGGTTTTCACGGTGGCCTCGATGCGCACGCCAGGAAGATCAGGATCAGGGGTCAATTCAACTGCGACCTTGGTGATCGGGAGCGGATGACAGAGCGGGATCAGGGTTGAACACTGCTTGGCCCCCATGATGCCTGCCAGCTGTGCAACACCCAGAACGTCGCCTTTCTTAGCGCGGCCTTCACGAATGATATCAAAGGTTTGCGGCGCCATCTTGATCCAACCCTCAGCCACGGCCACTCGCGCGGTCACAGCCTTGTCCGAGACGTCGACCATATGGGCGTCACCCTTGCTGTCGAAATGGGTCAGGCCGGAGGCGTGGGTGGACATTACATGCCTCCTGCGCGCAAGGGATTGGACAATAGCGTGCGGGTTGCCGCCTCGACATCGTTCTGGCGCATCAGGCTTTCGCCGATGAGGAAGGTCCGCGCACCACAAAGCGCCATGTCGGACAGATCTTCGGGCGAGTTAAGCCCGCTTTCCGAGACCAGCATCCGGTCGGCTGGGACCAGTTTTGACAGTGTCCGGGTGGTGTCGAGCGAGGTTTCAAAAGTCTTGAGGTTGCGGTTGTTGATCCCCATCAGAGGTGACTTCAGGTGGCAGGCGCGCTCAAGCTCTTCGGCGTCGTGCACTTCGATCAACACGTCCATACCCCAACCAAAAGCCGCGTCTTCCAGTTCATGCGCCTGTGCGTCGCTCACGCTTGCCATGATGATCAGGATACAATCTGCTCCCAGCGCACGCGCCTCGGCAACCTGATAGGTGTCATACATGAAATCCTTGCGCAGAGCAGGCAAGCTGGTGGCGTCGCGCGCCGCGGTCAAAAACTCTTTGGCACCTTGAAAACTTGGTGTGTCCGTCAGAACCGACAGGCAGGCTGCGCCCCCGGCTTCATAGGCCTGTGCCAGGCTGGCGGGATCAAAGTCTTCCCGGATCAACCCTTTGGAAGGAGAGGCTTTTTTAACCTCGGCGATCAACCCATAACCTTCGCGAGACTTCAGGCGCAACGCCTCGGCAAATCCGCGTGTGGCGCCGGCCTCGCGGGCTTCGGCCTCGACCGCTTCCAGAGGTTTCGCGGCCTTGTCAGTGGCAACTTCTTCCAGCTTATAGGCTTTGATTTTGTCCAGAACGGTTTCGGTCATGCTTGCGTCCAGTTGATGGGCGGCCGGCCTTGGGTGGCGAGCCAGTCGTTGATCCGTGAAAACGGGCGGGAGCCAAAAAAACCTCGTCGCGCCGAAAGGGGAGAAGGGTGCGCGGATTCGATCAGCAGATGTTCGCCGCCATTCTTAGGGTCTGAAATGTGACACGCAAGGGCCTGTGCCTGTTTACCCCACAGAACAAAGGCAGTGGGGCGGGCAGAAACCGCGGCCAGAACCTGTTGGGCCAGAGGTTGCCAGCCCAATTTGGCGTGGCCGTTGGCATCCCCGGCGGGCACCGTCAGCACGGTATTTAGCAACAATACGCCCTGATCGGCCCAAAACCGCAAGTCACCGGTCATTGGTGCGCCACCAAGGTCTTCGACCATTTCCTTGAAAATGTTGTTCAGCGAACGCGGTAGTGGGCGAACCTCGGGTTCCACCGAGAACGACAGTCCGTGCGCGTGGCCCGGGGTCGGGTAGGGGTCTTGGCCGAGGATCACCACGCGCACCTCTTCAGGGGTCCCACGGTCAAGGGCGGCAAAAACCTGATCTTCGGGGGGCAGGATATGTCGGTGGTCCTCCGCAAGTGACTGCGCAATTGCGGGGAAGTCGACTGAGAAAAAGGGCAGGTGGGCCCATGCAGTTGGCACCTTGAGGGTCACGCCGCCGACGTCGCCTTGGCCAATGCCTCAATTTTGGCTTTGGCAGCACCGCTGTCGATGCTTTCACGAGCTTTTTCAACACCTTCGACCAGGTTTTCTGCCGCGTCCGCAACCACAAGAGCTGCGGCCGAATTCAGCAGAACGGCGTCACGATAGGCGTTTTGCGCACCGTCCAAAAGCGCTCGGAACGCCACGGCATTGTCTTCGGGTGAGCCACCCATGATCTCTTCAAACGGGTGTACGGGCAGGCCCGCATCTTCGGGATGCAACTCTACGTCGCGCACGGTGCCATCGGTTTCCAGTGCCGAGACCCAGCTGATGCCGGAAATGGCCAGCTCGTCCGTGCCGTCAGAGCCGTGCACCAACCACGCGCGTTCGCTGCCCAATTGCCCCAATGTTTCCGCCATCGGACGGATCAGGTCGCGCGAAAACGCGCCGGTTAGCTGGCGTTTGGCACCGGCAGGGTTGGTGAGTGGGCCAAGAATATTGAAGATTGTGCGTGTGCCCAGCTCTTGCCGTGTTGGCATCACGTGGGCGATGGCGGGGTGGTGCATGGGCGCCATCATAAAGGCAATGCCACAGCTTTCCAAAGCGCGTTCAACCACATCAGGGCCGACCATTACATTGACGCCCATTTGGCCCAGTGCATCTGCTGCTCCGGATTTCGATGACAGGTTGCGGTTTCCGTGTTTGGCGACAGGCACACCAGCGCCAGCAACGACAAAAGCCGTGGCGGTTGAAATGTTCAGCGTACCCTTGCCGTCACCGCCAGTGCCGACGATGTCCATCGCGCCTTTAGGGGCTTTCACTGCGTTGCATTTGGCGCGCATGACGGCAGCAGCAGCGGCGTATTCATCCACGGTTTCGCCGCGCGTGCGCAAGGCCATGAGCAACCCACCGCATTGGCTGGGCGTGGCCTCGCCATCAAACAGAATCTCAAAGGCGCGCTGCGCTTCTTCACGGGTCAGGGGGCGGTCGGCGGCGGCGCCGATCAGAGGCTTGATATCATCGCTCATGCCAGTTCCCCTTCGGTTGCGGGCATCATATTGAGAAAATTCTTCAGCATCGCGTGGCCATGTTCCGAGGCGATGGATTCGGGGTGAAACTGCACGCCCTGAATCGGTAACTCGCGATGTTGCAGACCCATGATTGTGCCATCCTCGAGCCACGCGGTGATCTCAAGGCAGTCAGGCAGGCTGTCGCGCTCTACCACAAGCGAGTGATAGCGTGTGGCATCGAACGGCGTTGGCAGTCCGGCAAAGACGCCGCCACCGTTGTGGTGCATTTTGCCCATCTTGCCGTGTACGATTTCGTGGCAACGTACCACAGTGCCGCCAAAGGCCTGACCAATGGTCTGATGACCCAGACACACGCCCATCAAAGGGGTGCGGGTCTCGGCGGCGGCTTCGGTCAGGGCCAGGCAAATGCCTGCCTGATCCGGATCACAAGGCCCCGGAGACAAGAGAATCCCCGCCGGGTTCATCCCCATTGCGTCCTGCACAGTCAGCGCATCATTGCGATAGACGCTGACATCTGCGCCTAATTCGCCCAGATAATGCACCAGATTGTAGGTAAAGCTGTCGTAATTATCGATCAGGAGCAGCATTTTGCACTTCTTCGCGTTAAGTGAGAAAACAGGGTAGAGACCCTGCCCATGGTCGCGGTATACATGTTCAGGCTTGACGCGCAGGGTCAAGGGGGGCGCACGCAGGAACGCCCCTTGAAACAGCACTTCGTGGCGTGGATGACGCGCATGGAGCATAACAAAGGGGCAATGCAGATGTTGCGAGGGGTTCTTTCCGGCGTTTTCTGGGGCGGTATCGTGGTTGTGATCGTTGTGGGGTTCGCCTCACTCTTGGCACCATTGCCAGCCACCGTTGACCCGCAGCAATCGGCTGTTGAGCCGACCACAGGGTCCAGCACCGAAGGCAGCGGCGATATCGGCGCCACATCCGAGGCAGACGGCACGCTAGAGGATGGCGTCAGCCCGCCAAAGGTTGAGACCGAAACCGAAGATGAAATGCCTCTGGCAGACACAGAGAGCGCGCCCCAGCCTCAACCCGAAACACCAGACATGGCCATGAGCGCACCGGATCCGGGCGTCAACGGCGGTGAAGTGTCGACAATCGGCACCGAGACCCCGGTGATGACAAGTCCCGAAGCTCCAACACCTGATGCGCCCGAGGCCCCTGAACTGACACCCGACTCGATCACCAGCAACCCGGCTCAACCCAGCGTGCCGGATGTGGGTGAGGGTGGCGCCTTTGCGCCTGCAGCGGACACGGAAACTGAAACCGAGATGGCCCCTGAGCCTACTGCAGAGCCAAGTGCCACGCCAGAAGCGGACGTCAGCCCCGGTGCGGAATCCGGCGACCAGCCTGCAACTGGCGAGAGCCTTTTGAAGCCCGCCACCTCGCTGACCGAAAAAACCTCGGAACTCGAATCGTCTCGGCTGCCGACCGTTGGTGCAGACAGCACCGAGGCCGGAACGGACGTTGTCGCGCGTCCTTTCGACAGCAACGCCGTTCAGTTTGAAGCTGCCGGGGACAAGCCATTAATGTCGATTGTCCTGATTGACGACGGAGCGCCCCAGATCCCACCAGAGGCGCTGGCCGATTTCCCATACCCTTTGAGTATTGCGATCAACACTCTGGTGCCGGATGTGGCCGAGCGGGTCGCAACGTACCGCGACATGGGATTTGAAATCCTCGCGATGGTCGACTTGCCCGCCGCAGCTGCCCCGGCGGATGTCGAAGTGGCCCTTACGGCGCATCTTTCGGTGATGCCCGAAGCGGTGGCAGTGATGGAGGGAACCGGGGACGGTCTGCAAGGCAGTAAACCCCTGTCGGATCAGGTGGCCGCAGTGCTGCTTGGCTCGGGCCACGGTCTGTTGTTGTTCCAACAGGGATTGGACACGGCGCGCAAACTCGCCAGCCGCGAAGGCGTGCCGGCGGCAACCGTGTTCCGGGACTTTGATAGCAAGGGACAAACCGCATCAGTGATGCGCCGTTTTCTGGATCAGGCCGCGTTCAAGGCCAACCAGGAAGGTGGCGTTATTATGGTGGGGCGCTTGAAAGAAGAAACCCTGTCAGCGCTGCTCGTCTGGGGTTTGCAGGACCGCGCCGGAACCGTTGCCGTGGCGCCGGTTTCTGCCACCATCCGCGCCAAACAAAACTAACCCACTAAAGGGACCACTTCGCAAGGGAGACATCCATGCCTCATATCCAGGTCAACGGCACGAACATGCACTATACCGACACTGGGCAGGGGGCAGAGACACTTGTGTTTTCGCATGGTCTCTTGTGGAGCGGTGAGATGTTCGAGGCGCAAGTGGCCGCGTTTCGCGACCGGTATCGCTGTATCACCTTTGACCACCGTGGACAGGGCCAGAGCGAGGTGACCGCAGATGGCTATGATATGGACACGCTGACCGAGGATGCCGCCGCGCTGATTGAAGCGCTCGACGTTGGTCCCTGTCATTTTGCGGGTCTTTCGATGGGGGGATTTGTCGGAATGCGGTTGGCGATCCGGCGACCTGATCTTTTGAAGTCTTTGATGTTGCTGGAAACCTCGGCCGATCCTGAGCCACAGGAAAATCATGGTAAGTACAAGTCGCTGAACTTTGTGGCGCGCTGGATTGGGCTATGGGCGGTTGCTGAGAAAGTCATGCCGATCATGTTTGGCCAGACTTTTTTGACCGATCCCGCGCGCACAAAACAGCGTGCGCGCTGGAAAAAAGCGATGATCGGCAATCACCGCATCGGTATCACCCGCGCAGTGATGGGTGTGGTCAATCGCCAGCCAATCTATGACCAACTGGATCAGATCAATAAGCCGACATTGATTGTTGTCGGTGACGAAGATGTCGCCACCGTGCCTGCCAAATCCGAGCGGATGAAGGCTGCCATACCGGGCGCCCACATGGTGATGATCCCCCGCGCCGGGCACAGTTCCACGATCGAAGAACCCGAGGCGGTCAATGCTGCGATTGAAACGTTTTTGGCGGCCTTAGACTAAAGCACACAGCACTCCTCGTGCTTACGGATCACCGTGAGACACACCAAAAGGTGATCCGTCATTCAGCGGCACTGGGTTGAAAATGCCCAAGCCGACGGTCAGGCTTTGCCAATGGGTATCAAACTTGCAGCATGGGCTTTGGGGTTTGGCATGGGCGGGACGACCGTTGCAGCCTGTGATCTGGCGTTGGTTCTGGCTGTTGACGTATCAGGATCGGTTGATCGGGAAGAGTATCGCATTCAGATGGACGGTCTTGCCGCCGGATTGCGCGACGGGATTGTTGCGGACGCATTGGTCAATGCCAAGGCGCGCGTGGCCTTGGTGCAGTGGACGGGCAGTGATCGACAGGACATGACAGTTCCCTGGCGACCCGTTGAGACTCTCCAAGATGTCGAGGCTCTGGCCGTCAGCATCGAAGAGGCCCCTCGGCAATGGCGAAACTACTCGACGGCGATAGGCGAGGCGCTGGAAGTCAGTCTGGTGGCCATGTCTCAGGTTCAGGACTGCCGGCGCAAGGTCATTGACGTGTCCGGAGATGGGCGGTCAAACGAAGGCGTTGCGCCCTTGGCTCTGCGAAGCGATCTGCGCCATGCGGGGATCACGGTCAATGCATTGGTGATCGAGACGGATGACTCTGACCTGACCGGCTATTTCCGGCAAAATGTGATCGTTGGGGCAGGGGCCTTTGTTGTTACGGCCAATGGATTTGCCGATTACCCGGCGCGTATCCGTCAGAAACTCGTTCGTGAGGTCGGCAAGAAACTGGCTTCGGTCGAACGCCAATAACGCCCCAATACCTGTTGGGCGTTTGATCGGGAATGCTTACCCGTTTCCATGCCCAGTAAAGCGCGCAGCGTCCGCAGCCGCGCGACGGATGGCATTGGATTTGTGCACGGTCTCCATGTATTCGGCCTCGGGATCGCTGTCATAAACAACGCCGCCCCCGGCCTGAATATAGAGTTTCTGGTCTTTCACGATGGCTGTGCGCAGGGCGATACAGATGTCCATGTCGCCACCGGAGCTGAAATAGCCCACGCCGCCGCCATAGATGCCACGTTTTTCCGGCTCAAGCTCGTCGATGATTTCCATCGCGCGCACCTTTGGTGCACCAGAGACAGTGCCCGCTGGCATCCCGGCAAAGAAGGCATCCAGTGCGTCTTTGTCGTCGTGCAGCTCTCCGACAACGTTAGAAACGATGTGCATGACGTGGCTATAGCGTTCGATGATAAACTGTTCGGTGGGGCGCACGGTGCCAATCTTAGACACACGTCCGGTGTCGTTGCGGCCAAGATCCAAAAGCATCAAGTGCTCTGCCAATTCTTTCTTGTCGGCCAGTAAATCCGCCTCAAGCGCGTTGTCTTCTTCTGGTGTCGCGCCGCGTGGACGGGTGCCCGCGATGGGCCGGATCGTCACTTCGTCGCCAAAGACCCGAACAAGGATTTCGGGGCTGGCGCCGACGACCTGAAAGCCGCCAAAGTTGAAATAGAACATAAAAGGCGACGGATTGGTGCGTCTGAGCGAGCGATAAAGCGCGAAAGGTGGCTGGCGGAATTCCTGCGTCCAGCGCTGTGCCGGAACCACCTGAAAGATGTCGCCTGCGCGGATGTATTCCTTGGCCTTTTCAACGGCTTCCATATAGGCGGCTTTGGTGAAGTTCGACACCGGCGGCGCTATTTCATCGGCGTCGCCCAGATCACGTGCGGCCTGTGGCATGGCGCGTTCCAGATCACGCACCGCGTCCATCACACGTTCAGCCGCTTGCGCGTAGGCCGCGCGGGCCGATTGGCCATCCGAAATCCACGCGGGAGAGACCACGGTCACTTCGCCCTTAACCCCGTCCAACACGGCCACCACAGAAGGGCGCAACATGCAGGCGTCGGGAACGCCCAAGGGGTCGGGGTTCACGTTGGGCAAATGCTCCACCAACCGGATCATGTCATAGCCGAGATAGCCAAACAGACCTGCCGAGGCTTGTGGCAGATCTTCGGGCAGGTCGATGCGGCTTTCGTCGATAATCGCGCGCAGGCCAGCCAGTGGATCGCTGTCTTGTGGCACAAAGGCATCCGGGTCGAAACGCGCATTCCGGTTAATCCGCGCCTGACCATCGTGACACTGCCAGATCAGGTCAGGTTTCATGCCGATGATCGAATACCGGCCCCGCACTTCACCGCCCGTGACCGACTCCAGCACAAAGGCGTCTTTCTGCGCGCCCGTCAGCTTGAGCATCAGAGACACAGGCGTGTCCAAATCGGCGGCAAGCCGGGTATAGACCACCTGATTGCGGCCCGAGTCATAGGCTGCGGTAAACTCTTCAAGCGACGGGGTCAGTTCCAAGGCAGAGCCCTCATACGTGCTCCGGCGATACCGGAGGTTATTGGAATTGCGCGTGGACCGCGTTCAGCGCCTGCTGATTGATCGTGACGCCGTGTACAAACTGGATTTCCTGAGCATAGGCCTCGAACAGGTCCTGTGACAGACCCTGCGCACCCTGTTGCAACAAAGCGTTCATCAGGTTGGCAATTTCGGGGTTCGTGCGGTCAGGTTTGTTCACGGCTGTCATCTTGACGATCAGCAGTTCGTCACCGGCCGGAATGGTAGTGACGGTGCCCGTCTCCATTGCGAACACGGCATCAACAAAGCCTTCGGGTGTATCAGCCACGAAACCGCTGCGCAGGATGTTGGGGCGCTGTTCTGCAGTCAAACCAAAGGCTGCAAAGTCAACGTCACCCCCCAGCGACGGCAGCATGCCATCGGCCATGTCTTGCAGGCGGCTTACGGTTTCTGCATCGGCCCATGCGGCCGCCACGTCGTCTCGTACGTCTTCGAACGGCGCCGGAGTGGCTTCTGTTTCCCCATCCAGACGCAGTGCAAACAGCCCGCCATCTGCCAGAATTTCGATTTCGGGGAAATCGTCTTTGGTTACGATGCTGGCCAGTGCGCGGAAGGTTTCATAACCCGCGATCCCAGCGCTTTCCTCTTGGTGCCAGCCAACTTGGCCCAGTTGCATGTCACTCTCTTCGGTCAGCTCTTCCAGAGTAGCACCCGCGGCCAGAAGGTCCTCGAGATCGCCAATCTGCGCTTCGATCAAGCGACGTGCACGTTCAGCAGCCAGTTCTTCGCGCAGCGTGGGCACGGCCTCTTCAAATGGGGTTTCCAATGCAGGCAGGATACCGTTGATGCGGAACAGCGCGGGGCCAAGGCTGGATTGCACAGGACCCGAGATTGCGCCGATGACGGCGCCAAAGACTGTTTCACCAGCTTCGCCCAACTCGGCCATGCTGACATCACCCATGTCCACGTCGACCAATGTCAGTCCGCGTTCTTCGACCAGCATCTCAAAGCTGGCTTCGCCAGAGTTCAGACGGGCGCGGGCTGCTTCGGCGCTGGCCATGTCGGCAAAGGCCAGACGCTCAACCAAACGGCGCTCAGGGCGGTTAAACTCTTCATTGCGTTGTTCAAAAAGGGCCTGCAAAGACTCTTCGTCAACTTCCACCTCATCAATCAACATGTCCGGGGTCAGCAACGCATATGTAATCTGGCGCATTGCGGGCAGGGTGAATTGGTCGAGGTTGGCATCATAAAAAGCGCGCAAGTCACCCTCGGTCGGCTCGGATATCGGTGAGACAAGATCGTCGGCTTTCAAACGCGCCAGCGTGATGTCGCGCTGCTCGCCAATGAAATCCAGGATCGTGTCACCATATATGGCCGGCATTGCAACACCCGAAACAACGGAGCCTTGCAACAGGGTGCGGGCGGTTTCTTCGCGGATCGAATCTTCGAACTCGGCTTCGGTCAGACGGGTCTGGTCCAGGGCATAGCGATAGGCATCGCGGTCAAACTCACCGTTGACGCCTTGAAAGCCCGGAATGGCCAGCAATTCCGAGCGCAGCCGCTCATCGCCGATTGAGACGCCCATACGCGCGGTTTCTGCGTCCATTGCACGCTGAACGACAAGGTTGCCCAAGACGAGACTGTCGATGCCTGCGGCCTGAGCCTCGCCAAAGCTGACATTGCGTCCGGTTTGGGCGCCAAGCGCGTTCAATTCCTGTTGCAGTGCGCGTGCATAGTCATTGATGTCGATGTCTTTGCCGCCAACATCTCCGACGCTGCGCACAGTTCCAGAAAGGTTGGTGACCCCAAAGCCTCCAAGCCCCAGAATGAGCAGGCCCATGAGAATCCAGACCAGTGTTTTTGACGTGCTACCCTTGGACATCGTGTCCCCCTGCAATGGCGGTCATTTCAAACGTTCCGGGATGTCTACGACGCCCGCCCCAGAGGGGCAAGGGGGCGGTAGCGCGGAATGTACGGAAAGCTTAGATTTCAAAGGCCGCAAGCCGTTTGAACAGTGTCTCTATGCCCTTGCGGTCCACATTGGCAAAGGCAATGCGCATCTGTTGCTGCCCCGTGGTGTCTTCGGTTGGCTTGAACATTGTACCCGGCAAAGTCAAAACATGGGCCTTTTGTACCAGCTCGCGCGCCAGATCATCAGAGGCCATGTCAAACGGGTGCTGCACATAGGCAAAATAGGCGCCAACCCCCATCAATTTCCAACCCTTGTCAGCAATCAGGGGCATGTGGTCCGAAATTGCCGCCCGCCGATCGAGAATTTCTGCCCGCTCTCCAGCCAACCACTGACCAAGGTTCCGCATACCCCAAAGTGCAGCGTGCTGGCCCAATTGGTTCGGGCAAATGGTGACGGTATCAAGGAACTTTTCCGCCTCAGCCAGCCGCGAATTACTGGCAATCATCGCGCCCACACGGTGTCCGGTCAGCCGATAGGCTTTGGAGAACGAATAAAGCTGGATCAAATGATCCGACCAGTCTGGGTTTTCGAACAAACCATGCGGCGCCCCACTGCGAGAATCAAAGTCCCGGTAAGTTTCGTCGATGATCAATTGAATGCGCTTCCGCGCCGCCAGGTCCGCGAAAGCCGCGACCAGTTCCGCGGGATACTCAACGCCACCGGGATTGTTCGGCGTCACCAGTGCAATGGCGCGGGTGCGCTCGGTAATAAGGGCTTCGGCAGCCTCGGGATCTGGCAAAAGATCAGCGCCCGTCGCCAGAGGCACCGCGTGGACGCCTTGCATATCCAGCCACATTTTATGGTTGAAATACCAAGGGGTTGGCAGGATGACTTCATCCCCTTCACCGGCGATAGACATCATTGCGGCACTGAACGCCTGATTGCAGCCCGAGGTGATCGCCACCTGCGACGGGTCTATCGTGCCACCATAAGCGTCAGAGAATTGCGTCGCCACTTCGGCCCGGAGTTCATCCAGGCCCAGCACCGGACCATAAAGATGTGCGTCCGCCATGTTCAAAGCTACATCAGCAATATGCTGGCGCAAAGCGGCTGGCGGTGGATCGACGGGCGCTGCCTGGCTCACATTGATCAGCGGCAGGTCATCAGTGAACCGCACTCCTTCAAGCCAACGGCGGGCCTCCATGACAGGGGGGGCAAAAGTGGTGGCAGTCCGGGGCTGGTTCATCTTGGTCTCCGCGTCAAAACAACAAAAGCGACCCTAGGGGCCGCTTTCGATAAGGGCAATCCACCCCGGCTTCGTATTGCCATAAATACTCCCGCCGGAGGCGTTCCGCCTCAACCGCGTAACCTGACCTCAATCCGTGCCGCGGTAGGGCTCGACATATTGCAACGCCATGTCCCACGGGAAGAAGATCCACGTGTCCTGACTGACGCCTGTGATGAAGGTGTCGACCATGGGCTCGCCCTGGGGTTTGGCGTAGACCGTGGCGAAATGCGCCTTGGGATAAAGGTCGCGTACCAGTTCCAGCGTTTTGCCGCTGTCCACAAGATCGTCGACAATCAGGATTCCGGTTCCGTCGCCCATCAGTTCGACATTTGGGCTTTTCAGAACCTGTGCGTCGCGCTGCTGGTCCTGCTTTCCACCGCCGGAGTGATACGATTTCACAGAGATCGTATCCACAGTGCGAATATCCAGCTCGCGTGCGACGATCATCGCTGGGGCCATGCCACCGCGAGTAATCGCAACAACGGCTTTCCAGGCGCCATCGTCGGGGCCTTGACCGTCCAGACGCCAAGCCAGGGCGCGGCTGTCACGGTGCATTTGATCCCAGCTGATGTGAAACCCTTTTTCGTGGGGCAGGCGGTCGCTCATAAGAATTCTCCCGGTTACTTTCTGCCAGTAACGGCGTCGATGTCTGGTGCGTCGACGGCTTTCATGCCGACCACATGATATCCTGCATCAACGTGCAGGTTTTCACCGGTGACGCCGCTGCCCAGATCGCTCAGCAGATACAGCGCAGAGTTGCCAACATCATCAATGGTCACGTTACGACGCAGCGGTGAGTTCAGCTCATTCCACTTCAGGATATAACGGAAATCGCCGATACCGCTGGCGGCCAGCGTTTTGATCGGACCCGCCGAGATTGCGTTGACGCGAATGCCATCCTTGCCGAGATCTTCGGCCAGATACATGACCGAGGCTTCCAATGCGGCCTTGGCCACACCCATGACATTGTAATGCGGCATCACCTGCTCAGCGCCATAATAGGTCAGCGTCAATGCGCTGCCGCCGTCTTTCATCAGCTTCTCTGCCCGCTGCATCACAGCGGTGAAAGAATAGACCGAAATGTCCATCGTCATCAAAAAGTTGTCTTTAGAGGTTTCGACATATCGTCCGCGCAACTCATTCTTGTCGGAAAAGCCAATCGCGTGAACGATAAAGTCCAATTTGCCCCATTTGGCTTCCAACTCGGCAAATGCCGCGTCGATTGACGCCGGATCAGAGACATCACAATCGATCAGGGTTTCTACGCCCAACTGGTCCGCCAAGGGTGCCACGCGTTTCTTGAACGCATCGCCCATATAGCTGAACGCCATCTCGGCCCCTGCATCCGCGCAGGCCTTGGCGATGCCCCAGGCGATCGACTTGTCATTGGCGAGGCCCATTATAAGGCCGCGTTTGCCTGCCATCAGATTGTTTGACATTCCTGTCCACTCCGTCCCAATTCGGTTATCAGGACGTTTAGGCGATCCGACCGGATGCATCAAGTGCAGGTTGACCTAGAGAAAGGGCGCGCAAAATGACTGAGAGAAGTGGGATATTCGCAGGCGACGACCCGTTTGCAATCGCACGCACCTGGTTGGCCGAGGCCGAAAAAAGCGAACCAAACGACCCAAACGCAATTGCCTTGTCGACAGTGGACACTGACGGGCTGCCCAATGCGCGTATGGTTCTTTTGAAAGACATCGAGGATGATGCCTTTGTGTTCTACACCAACTACGGCAGCGCCAAAGCCCGCGAAATTGAGCAGGCTGGCAAGGCCGCATTTGTCATGCACTGGAAATCTTTGCGTCGTCAGGTTCGGGTGCGGGGCCTCGTGACCCGCGAAGATGGCCCGCAGGCTGACGACTATTACGCGTCGCGGTCTCTCAAAAGCCGCCTCGGGGCCTGGGCGTCTCGTCAATCGGAACCTTTGTCATCGCGCGCGACTTTGGTGGCCGAAGTTGCCAAGGTGACAGCACAACAGGGCCCCAATCCCAAACGCCCACCGTTTTGGGGAGGGTTTCGGATTGCCCCGCTTGAGATTGAGTTCTGGGCCGATGGGGCATTTCGGTTGCATGACCGCTTTGTCTGGCGCCGAATTTCTCTATCGGAGCCTTGGAAAATTGACCGCCTAAATCCGTGACATTCACGTAACGTAAACTGCAAGGCACTGATAAAGGTTGGGTTTTTTCTTGCCGTTGTTAAACATTTAACGCAGACTCCTATTCTAGCTAGGGATGAGCTTACGTAGGGTTAAGGTGTTGAGTGAAAACGAAAAAGAGACGACTCGAATCGTCGGACAGGTGAAATGGTTTGATCCTGTCAAAGGATTTGGGTTTGTCGTTGCCGAGAGCGGCGGACCCGATATATTGCTGCATGCGAATGTTTTACGCAATTTCGGTCAGAGTTCTGTCGCAGATGAAGCGCGGATTGAAATCGATATCCAAGAAACGTCACGAGGCGTTCAGGCTGTCGAGGTCTTTCGCATCGACGTTGCGGACGCTCCCGCAATGGCGACGCTTGCGGATTTTGCAGAATTGGATCCGGAGGCAATCCGGGACGCCCCCTTGGAACCAGCGCGTGTTAAGTGGTTCGATAAGGGCAAGGGGTTTGGCTTTGCCAATGTCTTTGGACGTCACGAAGACGTATTTGTCCATATTGAAGTGCTGAGACAATCCGGTTTGGCGGACTTGCAGCCTGGCGAGGCATTGGCCTTGCGCGTGATCGAAGGTAAACGTGGGCGTATGGCCACCGAAGTCATGGCCTGGGAAACCGCGATCACAAAGGACAGCTAATGCTGCGACATCTTCTGTTGGGCGCTGCCTGCACCCTGATCTGGCTGACGCCCGCGTCGGCCAGCTCTGTCTGTCGTGATGACACTTTGCAATTGCGCGGTGAATGGGGAGAAGCCAGGTTCCGCGTCGAAGTGGCCGACTCGGCAGAGGAACGCGCGGTTGGTTTGATGCATCGCGACTCGCTGTCTGCAGGGGCGGGCATGCTGTTTGTTTTTTCGCGTACCGAGCCGGTGTCATTTTGGATGGAAAACACGCTGATAGAGCTCGACATGCTGTTTATCGCTGAGAACGGGCAAGTCACGCAAATCCACAGTCGTGCCAAACCCTTGGATCGTACGCCTATTTCCAGCACGAATGACGTTCGCTACGTGCTCGAGATCAATGGCGGAATGGCGCAGGCGATGGGAATTCAAGTGGGCAGCGACGTGCGCCACCCATCTATTTTGCAAGACGGTGCGGTTTGGCCTTGTGAGGTCGGAAATTAGGCGCTAAACACCGCCTCGGTCCGGGGCGTAGCGCAGTCTGGTAGCGCACCTGTTTTGGGTACAGGGGGTCGCAAGTTCGAATCTTGCCGTCCCGACCAATTTTCTCTCTCAACCCATAGAGCTCGACGTCTGAGTGGCGCTGCCACTCAGGTCGGCGCATGTGCATTTGTTCAGTTTTTGGGCGCAGACATGTGGGTGATCGCCTGCATCATGAGGCATCGGCGTGGTGTTGTCGGAGTAGAATCACCGCGTGCTTTGATGATCGCGCGCACAAGAACGTGACAAAATAATCTCAAATTCATACATCTTGTGTTAAGGTTTCTTAACGCACTATATCTTGTGGATAACTCGGTGTTCTGGGGACAGTTTTGGGAAATGCCTTGTTTTTGAAACACTTCCCGGCGCGGCTTGATGCGATGCGCAAATCGGATTGCCAAAAAGAGCCCGCAAGGAATCGGGCATCGTCACGAACGCGTCAAAATCCTGTGACTGGGTCAACAGGAAAAATCGTCAAAAAACGTAAATAAATGGTTTGACCACGTAGGGCCAGATACGCCAGATTGTGCAAGCAGATCGGAAGCGCCACAATATATAGTGGTGAAGAGGATCGGGCAGGGACGGAAACCAAACAGATGACCGGGGCACACTCCGGAGAGTTCGGCAAACATGCTTTTGCCGATGCGGTGGCTTTTTGTCTCGTCCGATGCGGGCGATTTGCATCATAGCGGCTGGACCAATTTGTTCGGCCAAGGTGTAGGCAGGGATAAAGCAGGGACAAAGAGGCGCCATGAAAATCGAAAGAAAATTTACCAAAGCCGGTCAGGACGCATACGCAGCGCTGAATTTCGTGAAGACCGAATCCGAAATTCGCAACCCGGATGGTACGATTGTATTCCGACTGGACGAGGTCGAAGTGCCCTCAACCTGGAGCCAGGTTGCCAGTGACGTGATCGCTCAAAAGTATTTCCGCAAAGCCGGTGTGCCCGCGTCTCTCAAGAAAGTGCGCGAAAAAGGCGTTCCTGAATTCCTGTGGCGCTCGGTACCTGCGAACGACAATGCCGAGATCGGTGGCGAAACCAGCGCCAAGCAAGTCTTTGACCGCCTGGCTGGCGCTTGGACCTATTGGGGCTGGAAGGGCGGCTATTTCTCGACAGAGGAAGATGCGCGCGCCTATTTTGACGAGATGCGCTATATGCTGGCGACCCAGCGTGCCGCACCGAACAGCCCGCAGTGGTTCAACACCGGTCTGCATTGGGCCTATGGCATCGATGGCCCGGCTCAAGGTCACTATTATGTCGACTACAAGAGCGGCAAGCTGACCAAATCAAAGTCCAGCTATGAGCATCCGCAACCGCACGCCTGCTTTATCCAGTCGGTAAGCGATGATCTGGTCGGCGACGGTGGCATCATGGACCTTTGGGTTCGCGAAGCGCGTCTGTTCAAATATGGCTCAGGTACTGGCACCAACTTTTCGTCGCTGCGTGCTGACGGGGAATCACTGTCAGGCGGCGGCAAATCCTCGGGCCTGATGGGCTTCCTGAAAATCGGTGACCGGGCTGCCGGCGCGATCAAGTCGGGCGGCACCACGCGCCGTGCGGCCAAGATGGTGATTGTCGATGCCGACCACCCGGATGTCGAAGAATACATCAATTGGAAGGTCAAGGAGGAACAAAAGGTTGCCTCGATCGTGGCCGGTTCCAAGATGCACGAGCAAAAGCTGAATGGCATTTTTGCCGCGATCAAAGCCTGGGACGGCGCCGAAGCGGATGCCTTTGACCCCAAGGCCAATGACACTCTGAAAGCAGCGATCCGTGACGCGAAATCCGTCATGATCCCAGAGACTTACATCAAGCGCGTTCTGGATTATGCCAAGCAGGGTTATGCCAGTATCGAGTTTCCGACCTATGATACTGACTGGGACTCCGAGGCTTATGCCTCTGTGTCGGGCCAGAACTCGAACAACTCGATCCGTGTCACCGATGCCTTCCTGAAGGCTGTCGAAGATGACGCTGACTGGGAACTGATCCGCCGCACGGACGGCAGCGTTGCCAAGACCATCAAGGCGCGCAAACTGTGGGAAGACGTAGGCCACGCAGCCTGGGCCTGTGCCGATCCTGGCATCCAGTACCACGACACTGTCAACGCATGGCACACTTGCCCGGAAGATGGCGAAATCCGCGGCTCGAACCCGTGCTCGGAATACATGTTCCTGGACGACACCGCCTGTAACCTCGCATCGATGAACCTGTTGACCTTCCTCGATGATGGCGTGTTCCAGGCCGAGGATTACATGCACGCGACCCGCCTGTGGACCGTGACGCTGGAAATCTCCGTCACCATGGCGCAGTTCCCCTCGAAAGAAATTGCGCAATTGTCTTACGACTTCCGCACGCTGGGACTGGGCTATGCCAACATTGGCGGTCTCTTGATGAACATGGGTCATGGGTACGACTCAGACGAGGGCCGTGCTCTGGCCGGTGCGCTGACCGCGATCATGACCGGTGTGTCCTATGCCACTTCGGCCGAGATGGCCGGTGAACTGGGGGCCTTTAGCGGTTATGAGCGTAACAGCCAGCATATGCTGCGTGTGATCCGCAACCACCGCCGGGCGTCTTATGGCGAGACTGAAGGCTACGAAGAGCTGGCCACGAAGCCTGTCGCACTGGACATGGACAATTGCCCTGATCAGAAACTTGTCGCGCTGGCGCAATCCTCATGGGACGAAGCGTTGAAGCTGGGCGAAAAGAACGGCTATCGCAACGCCCAGACCTCGGTGATTGCACCAACCGGCACCATCGGTCTGGTGATGGATTGCGACACCACCGGGATCGAGCCTGACTTTGCGCTGGTGAAATTCAAGAAGCTTGCCGGTGGCGGGTACTTCAAGATCATCAACCGCTCTGTGCCTGCGGCCCTTGAAAACCTTGGCTATTCCTCCAGCGAGATCGAAGAGATCGTGTCTTACGCGGTTGGCCACGGCACATTGGGCAATGCGCCGGGTATCAACCACACATCACTTGTTGGGCATGGCTTTGGCCAGAACGAGTTGGACAAGATCGACGCCGCCCTCGGCAGCGCGTTCGACATCCGCTTTGTGTTCAACCAGTGGACGCTGGGCGAAGAGTTCTGCACCAACGTGCTGGGCATCCCAACCGAAAAGCTGAACGATCCGTCATTTGACCTGCTCAGCCATCTCGGTTTCACCCGCAAAGACGTCGACGCAGCCAACGACCATGTTTGCGGCACGATGACCCTGGAAGGCGCGCCTTTCCTCAAGGAAGAGCACTATCACATCTTTGATTGCGCCAACCCTTGCGGCAAAAAAGGCAAGCGTTATCTGAGTGTTGATAGCCACATCACCATGATGGCTGCGGCACAGTCGTTCATCTCGGGCGCGATCTCGAAGACGATCAACATGCCGAACGATGCCACCATCGAAGACTGCCAGAAGGCTTATGAACTGAGCTGGTCCTTGGGCATCAAGGCCAACGCGCTGTATCGCGATGGCTCAAAACTGTCGCAGCCTCTGGCCGCCGCACTGGTTGAGGATGACGAGGGCGCAGCCGAGACCTTGGAAAGCGGTACACCGCAGGAAAAGGCAGAAGTGCTGGCCGAAAAGATCATCGAAAAGGTGATCGTCAAGGAAATCGTCAAATCGCACCGCGAGAAAATGCCAGAGCGTCGCAAAGGCTATACGCAAAAGGCGGTTGTCGGTGGCCACAAAGTATACCTGCGCACTGGCGAGTACGAAGACGGCAACCTTGGAGAAATCTTCATCGACATGCACAAAGAGGGTGCTGGCTTCCGGGCGATGATGAACAACTTTGCCATCGCCGTGTCGGTCGGCCTGCAATACGGCGTGCCGTTGGAAGAGTTCGTTGATGCCTTTACCTTCACCAAGTTTGAGCCTGCGGGCATGGTTCAGGGCAACGACTCGATCAAGAACGCGACGTCGATCCTGGATTACATCTTCCGCGAACTGGCCGTCTCATATCTGGACCGCACCGATCTGGCGCACATCAAGCCCGAAGGCACGATGTTCGATGATCTGGGTCGTGGCGAAGAAGAAGGCGTCAGCAACGTTCAGGAAATCAGCGAAACTGCCGCATCTAAGTCTTTGGAAGTGTTGAAACAAATTTCCTCTACAGGATATCTGCGCAAACGTCTGCCACAAGAACTGGTGGTGCTGAATGGTGGCGCAGCTGGTGCGACGGCGCTGAATGGCGCGGGCGATCCAGTGGCAACACTGCAAACCTTGGTGCCTGAAACCGCGACCGGAACAACCGGTGCCGCGACGACGGCCACGGCCAGCACCGCGGTGTCCAGTGGCACGGTGAGCATGGACCCACGCGCCAAGGCCAAGATGCAGGGCTACGAGGGCGATCCTTGCGGCGATTGCGGAAACTACACGCTGGTGCGCAACGGTACCTGCATGAAATGCAACACCTGCGGGGCGACCTCGGGTTGTAGCTGATCCCGGGGGGACTCGGGTAGGGGGCCTTCGTGCCCCCGACGAAACATAGGTTACGGGGCGGATGCGTTCGCCCCGGCACGGCGCTCAGGCCGCAGGCAAAAACTACGGGCGGTAATAATGAGTGAGCCTGAGCGGCGAAACTGGGGGGCTTCGGCCCCCCATTTTTCTTTTATTGCGGTCTAATCCAGCAAGCTGGCAACACTGGCACGCGGTTCAAGGCCGATCTCTTCGCGCAGACGTGCCCGCGCGCGCCAGCCGTGAATTGACCGTGCCAATCGGCACCCCTGTGCGTTCCGCCAAAAGGCGCGGGCTGGTCTCTCCTAGTAACACCAATTGCATCAAGGCAACCTGATCTGACGGCAAGTGACGGATGGCGTCAGCCACATCGCGGCAGGCCAGATGCCCCGGCGCCTCGGCGCGGTGAGATATCTGGTTTTCCTCAATGTCCTCAACGGGTTTGTGGCTGCGCCAATGGCTGCGTGCAAGGTTCGCAAGCGCGGTCATGGCATAGGCCTCGGGGTCATCAATTTGCGCGCCCGACGCCTGTCGCGCCCAAAGGCGCAAGGCGACCTCCTGAACAAGGTCTTCCGCGGCCTCGGCCGTGTCACTTTATCGCCGCGCGCGTCGGGTGAGGCGTGGCATCAGGGCGGTGAGGGTCCAATTCGCATCCGTCATGGTTGCATGTCCTGTGCAGTTTGCGTTGCAATCAGACTGACGAACTGCCCAAGGGGCGAAAAGATGGGGAGAATCCGCCGATGGCGATGCGCCTCTCTTTTTTGGCGGGGCCTTGCCGCCTGAATCGGCGCGGATCGGCAGAAATGCGCGGGAATGCTGTGCGGTTGAGTCAGGAGGGACGGAATTGCCAATTGCGGTGTCTTACTAATTGAGGGTCGCAGAACGCGCCTTCGAGCTACAGACAAAATGGAGTTACGATATGAAGCGCAATCTGATCCCCGCCATCGCCCTTATTGGTGTCACCCTGCCTTCGCTGGCACTTGCCAGCGGCATGGACGCCAATGGCGACGGCGTGATGACCATCGAAGAGGTGCAGGCGGTCCATCCCGACGTAACGCCCGAGACTTTTTCCGCACTGGACGCGGATCGCGATGGCACACTGAGCGAAGACGAAGTCATGGCTGGGGTAAACGCTGGCGTCTTGCCCAAAACCGCCACCAACTGATCCTGCCGTGACATTTGCGACCTAACCCCCCAGTACGTAAGCCACAGGTCGCAAGAAAGCCGGGCGCCACTGCCGCGCCCGGATTTTTGTTTTTTTACAGGTTGTTACGCCGGTAGGTGGATCTTAAATCTGGCGCGAATTTTCTGATCTTTGATCGGATCAAACCGCGCCTTGGAGGGTTCGGACAGGATCTCTTCTTTACGCGCGGTCGCCCTCTTGTTGAGATCCGGTTTGCCGATCTCGGCCCATTCTTTGGGCGAGGTTCTGTCCCCAAGCGCAGGATAGACATAGTCCGACTGCATGCGCGACAGGGTCTCACTGGTACCCAGATAGTGACCGGGCCCGCCAAGGCAGACTTCGCGCATCTGGTCCAATGCCATCGTGGTTTCATTCACGTCAATGCCGCGCAAACAGCGCAGGGCGTGGCCGACCAGATCGTCGCCAAGGATCAGGGATTCATGGCAGAATCCCAAAAGCGATGCGTGCATGCCAACCGATTCATAGACCATGTTCAGCCCTGAGAGACCGGCCATGACGTTTGAGCACATTTGCTCCCATCCGGCCTGCATGTCTGGGGTTTTGGCATCGGTCATACCTGCGGCGGCTCCACCCGGCAGGCCATAGAAATGATGCATCTGAGCGCATCCTGCGGTCAAAAGCGCCTGTTCGCCAGACCCGCCCGTCATTGCGCCAGACCGCAGGTCCAATCCAAAGGGCCAGGTGCCAAAGATCGCCGGGTGGCCGGGTTTCACGGCATTCACATAGACCAGACCGGCCAGACACTCGGCCACGGCCTGGACGATGGCACCAGCCACGGTTGACGGCGCCGTGGCCCCGGCCATGCCCGCGGAAAGCAACAGCACCGGCATGCCGCCCGCGATGCATTTCTCCATGACTTCGCAGGATTCGGTGGCGAATTTCATCGGCGGAACCACGAAGCAATTGGAATTGCTGACGAAAGGCCGAGCGCGCCAGGCCTCTTCACCGCCCGCGATCATGTGCAGCATCTCAAGCGCATCGTCGACAAAGTCCGGCTCGGTAAAGGACGTGCCGATGTGCTTGGTGGTGCCACAGGTGGTCGCGTAGATCGTATTCAGGTCCATCTCGCGATTGTCAGGGATGTCGCGGGCCACCATGGGACGTTGCAGGAAATGGATATTGTCCAGCGTGTCAGTGATCCGAGCGGCGTCATGCAGATCCTGCAGGGTGCTGTCGCGGTACTCACGCCCTTCGACATCGACCATATGCACCGCGGCACCCGCCGTGCCAAAATGCACGCGGTTGCCCGACAACGTCAGATCGTTCTGACCATCGCGGCTGCACAGCGTGATTTCGCGGCAGGCTTTGGACAGGGCATCCTCAACCACGGCGCGGGGGATGCGAATACGCTCATCATCGCCAAGAATGGCGCCTGCTTTCAAAAGGTATTCGACACCGGTGGGGGGGGCATCTGCAAGGCCAATGGTCTCAAGCGCTTCCAGAGCGGATTCGTGAATTTGCTCCATTTGGTCTTGGGTCAGCGCCTTGTACATGCCGCCTTCCATACCGGGGCGAATGGCGCGCATGTCATCTGTGAGAGGGGCTGCGCGAGCGGCGCGACGCGCAGCGCGACCGCCGGAGCGGCGAGAAACGGGTTCAGTCATGTCTAGTAGTATCCTGTTTTAACGTCTGAATTTCGAATTGGATGTCAGATGTTAAAAGTCGGTCGCCCACGCGCGGCTCGTCCCCGCACGGCTCCGATCGTGACCACGACCAGTTTGATTTTACTGCGCATGCCTTGCATTTACGCCTCTCCCTGAGTGAAACGATAGTTCTCTCAGGGAATCGTGCAAGTCTTGACGGAAAACGACCAAATGTCGTTTTTAGACCGGACCCTGGCCATTTGCGCATTTTTTGGCAAAGTCACAGAGGGTTTCCAGAGCGCCCGCAAAGGCCACATTATCAATGGTCATGGCAACGCGGATATGCCCTGCGGCCGCTTCACCAAAGCTTTCGCCCGGCATCACGGCAATCTTATGGGCGTCCAAAAGTGCGTTGGCAAAGGCTTCTCCCGACATGCCTGTAGCCCGGATATCCAGCATCAGGTACATCGCGCCCTGGGCCGGGATCAGAGTGACAGTGTTCTGAGCTGCGATGATGCCTTGGGCCAATTCACGACGTCGACGGAACGGTTCTGCGATTTTGTCTTCCAGGTCCGGACCCTGATGCAGGGCAAATTCGGCCGCATCCTGAATGAACCCTGCGACACCGTATGTGGTGTGGGTTGCCAGTGTGATGAGGTGATCAATGGCGTCCTTGGGGCCACAAATCCAGCCCACACGGCTGCCTGTCATGGCGTGTGACTTCGACATAGAGCCCACAACCAGCGTGCGTTCGGCCATGCCGGGCAGGGCGCGCGGGCTGATATGGTCTCCTTCCCACACTTGGGTGTCATAAACCTCGTCAGATATCAGCCACAGATCAAAGTCCTGACAGACGCCGGCGATGCCTTGCAGCGTTTCATAGCTGTAAACCGTGCCGGTCGGGTTGTTGGGCGAGTTGATCAGCAGCGACGCAGCACCCTCGGCCTCGGCTGCAATATCCTCGGCGCGCGGTTGAAACGCGTCCTCGGCGCGGGTTTTGATTGGGACGGGAACGGCTCCGATTCCACGGATGGTTCCGGGGTAGGTGGCATAAAATGGGTCAAGATACAGCGCCCGGTCGCCTTGGTTGCAGGCGGCCAGGTGACTAGAGAACAAGGCCGACTGCCCCCCCGGGGTGATCAGGATGTTTTCATAAGATGTTGGTACACCCGTACGGTCCTGAATGCGCTTGGCCACGGTTTCCCGCAGGGTCTTGATGCCCGGCACCATTGCGTAGCCTGTATGCCCGCCAGACGCCGCCTGATCCATTGCTTCAAGGATCACAGGGTCGGTGCGAATGTCATGCTCGCCTATAGTCAGTTCAACCACGTCGATACCGTCCGCGATCATCTGGCGCGAGCGGTAGAACACGTCCCAACCGTCTGAACCGCCGCCGGTCAGGTGGGTGATGCGATGGGAAAGCTGCATGACAGGGCTCCTAAGAAATTTGACGACGAAAAGGCCCGAAACTGGCGCTTTCGTCAAACCCTATTCGAGACGTCGGGAAACTTTCGAATAGCGTTCGGGAGGGGGGTAAAAATGGGGGTGGGACAGGCTGTAGACGACAGAATGCTATCAGGTGGCCTCGGACGGACGGTCCCCCATAAGATAGCGCGGACCCTGACCTTTACGGCGAATACGGTCATCGGGGTTGTAGAGTTTGCAGGTCTGCAACGACAGGCAACCACAACCGATGCAGCCGTCCAGCTTTTCGCGGAGTGCCTGCATTTGTGCGATGCGGCTGTCGAGGTCGCGGCGAAAACGGGCCGAGATGCGTTCCCAGTCACGCTTGGTTGGGGTGCGGCCCTCGGGCAGGGATTTCAACGCCTCTCGGATCTCTGGCAGAGAAAACCCCAGCCCCTGCGAGATCATCACGAACGACAAACGGCGAATGTCGGCCCGGTCAAAGCGTCGCTGACCGCTGTCGGTGCGGAACGGTTGAACCAGACCTTCGTCTTCGTAGAATCGGATCGCTGAGGGGGCGAGGCCTGTCCGCTCGGATACATATCCAATTGACAGTCCAAACTTTCCAAGGGGTTTATTTTTCATGAGTTTTTTCTGTTGATCTCAAGTTAACTTGAAGAATTAAGATAGTCATATCAATCAGAATTGCAAGGAAGCACCAGATGAGACTTGAGCATGTAAATGTAACTGTTCCAGACCCCAAGGATACGGCGGCGGTCCTATGCGACATATTTGGCTGGCACATCCGCTGGGAAGGCGAGGCCAAGGACAACGGCTATACCGTGCACGTCGGCGACGATGACAGTTACCTTGCACTTTATGCACCGCAAAAAACGCTGGAACCAATGGGCAATACCTATTCCCGGATCGGCGGTTTCAACCATGTTGGCGTGGTCGTGGATGACATCGACGCGACGGAAGCGAAGGTCAAAGCTGCTGGCTATAAGCCTGGCATGCACGGTGATTATGAACCGGGCCTGCGGTTCTATTTCGACGGGCCGCATGGCATCGAGTTTGAGGTTGTGTCCTATGACTAGGTTGCTCAGGCGGTTTCGGACGTGGATGCGTGCGCCGCTGGCCTATCCTTTGGGGCGTAAAACCCGGGCGCGATTTGGCCTAGGGGCTGCGCGGCGGCAGGCTGGCCTGCAGCTTTTTGGTCAACCCACTCCGCACAAGGTCATATGACACTTCAATGCGGTGGCGCAGCTCGTCTGCGTCTCCGCCAAAGGGGATCATGATCCAGCTGCGATGGAAATAGGGCGCTTTGATCCCAACGCCCGCGTCGATCAACATCTGCGCGGTCTCGATATCGGGTGTTTTGACCGAAACCCCGTCACCTTTGGCTCCGGTCGAGGCAAACATCTTGCCACCGACTTTCCACGCGTCATGTCCGCCGCCCCAAGGGTCAGAGCATTCTGCACCCGGCAAGGGGGCGCAGGTATCGTTAACGAGGTCTCGTGTCATATCTGCAATTTGACAGAGCGGACGCGCCCTCGCAACAGGTCGCTTGACCGCGATGGCAGCGCCGCCTATGGTCCGGCCCATGAACACTGCACGCAACATCATCATTATTTGCTGCATTCCCTGCTAAGACAACTTGGCGGGCCGTTCTTCTATTCCATACTTGATCTGAAGTTGTTAAGCCCGCCGCGAGCGTAACTGTGCCCTGTTGGGACCGCCCGAGGACAAGACATGACGACGATTAAGCTGCACAACTCAAAGACCCGTAAGAAAGAGGTGTTTGAGCCGATTGATGCCAAAAACGTGCGGATGTATGTCTGTGGTCCGACGGTCTATGACCGCGCCCATATCGGCAATGCGCGCCCGGTTGTGGTGTTTGACGTGCTGAACCGGCTGCTGCGCCATGTCTATGGCGAGGATCACGTGACCTACGTGCGAAATTTCACCGACGTGGACGACAAGATCAACGCGCGGGCCGCCGAGAGCGGGCGGCCGATCAGCGACATCACCGCCGAGACCACCCAGTGGTTTCTTGACGATATGGCGGCCCTTGGCGCGCGCGACCCGGATCAGATGCCGCGGGCGACGCAGTTTATCCCGCAGATGGTCACCATGATCGAAAAGCTGATTGCTGACGGGTTCGCCTATGCCAAAGACGGGCACGTGCTGTTCCGAGTGCGTGAGTATGCCGACTATGGCAAGTTATCGGGCCGGTCGGTCGACGACATGATTGCGGGTGCGCGGGTTGAGGTGGCCCCCTACAAAGAAGACCCGATGGATTTCGTGTTGTGGAAGCCGTCGGATGCCAGCCAGCCGGGGTGGGACAGCCCTTGGGGATATGGCCGTCCGGGGTGGCATATCGAATGCTCGGCCATGTCCTATGAGTTGCTGGGCGACAG
The DNA here is from genome assembly GCF_947498095.1 of uncultured Shimia sp. GTDB lineage: Bacteria > Pseudomonadota > Alphaproteobacteria > Rhodobacterales > Rhodobacteraceae > Shimia. The sequence continues at coordinate 219,190 of NZ_CANMJE010000006.1, forward strand.
TTTCGACATTCATGGCGGCGGCAACGACCTGATGTTCCCGCATCATGAAAATGAGATCGCGCAAAGCTGCTGTACCCATCCCGAAGGCACCTTTGCCCGCTATTGGATGCACAACGAGATGCTGCAGGTTGAAGGCAAGAAAATGTCCAAGTCTCTGGGCAATTTCTTTACCGTGCGAGACTTGCTGGATGGCCACGATGGCCAGCCCGGAGTTCCCGGCGAAGTGATCCGCTTTGTGTTCCTGTCGACGCATTACGGCAAGCCGATGGACTGGACCGCCAAGAAGGCCAGCGAGGCCGAAGCCACGCTGCGCAAGTGGCGAACGCTGACCGAGGGCGTCGAACCCTCGTCCAGCGTGGCCGCGTCTGTCGTTGCGTGCTTGGCGGATGACCTGAACACGGCCGGAGCCATCACGGAGTTGCACCAGTTGGCTGGTGCCGGAGATGCCGCAGGACTATTGGCAAGCGCGCAGATGCTCGGCTTGTTGACAGATGAGTTGGGGGCTTGGGCAAAAGGCGCTGACCTTTCAGCCTATGAGAGTCTTTTGACCGACACCCGTAACAAAGCAATGGAAACCAAAGACTTCTCAGACGTGGACCGGATCAAGGCCGCTTTGATCGCGGCGGGTGTGGAAGTGCGCATGAGCAAGGCCGGAGTGGAGCTATTGCCTGCTGCCGGATTTGATGCGGCCAAGCTGGAAGGGTTGTTGTAATGACCAAGGAACGCCTCTATCTCTACGACACCACGCTGCGCGACGGACAACAGACCCAAGGCGTACAGTTCTCGACCCCGGAAAAGGCACAGATTGCCGAAGTATTGGACGCGCTGGGTGTGGACTATGTCGAAGGTGGCTGGCCTGGTGCCAACCCCACGGATTCCGAGTTCTTTGACGCCAAACCCCAAATGGACGCGACATTCACGGCGTTTGGCATGACCAAACGCGCGGGCATGTCGGCGGAAAACGATGACGTGCTGGCGGCGGTGATGAACGCAGGCACGCCGGCGGTCTGTCTGGTGGGCAAGACCCATGATTTTCACGTGGAAACAGCGCTGGGGATCACGCTTGACGAAAACACCGACAATGTGGCGCGGTCCATCGCCTATCTCGTGGCACAGGGGCGCGAGGCCTTGTTCGACGCCGAACATTTCTTTGATGGCTACAAATCCAATCCCGATTATGCGCTTGAGGTGGTCAAAGCCGCCTATGACGCGGGCGCACGTTGGATCGTGCTCTGTGACACCAACGGCGGCGCGCTTCCAAACGAGGTGCACGCCATCACCAAGGCCGTGATCGACGCAGGCATCCCCGGCACCCATGTGGGCATCCACACCCACAATGACACCGAGCATGCGGTGGCCAATTCGCTGGCGGCCGTGGACGCCGGGGCGCGACAGGTGCAAGGCACGCTGAACGGATTGGGCGAGCGCTGTGGTAACGCCAACCTGACCACATTGATCCCGACCTTGTTGACGAAAGAACCTTACGCCAGCGCCTATGAGATCGGCGTCAGCATGGAGGCGCTTGCGGGGCTGACCCGTGCCAGCCGTCTGCTGGACGACATCCTGAACCGTGTGCCGATGAAACAGGCGGCCTATGTTGGCGCCTCGGCCTTTGCCCACAAGGCGGGGCTGCATGCCAGTGCGATCCTGAAAGATCCCTCAACCTACGAACATGTGGAACCGAGTGTTGTCGGCAACGAGCGCGTGATCCCGATGTCCAATCAGGCCGGGCAATCGAACCTGCGCAAACGTCTGACGGATGCGGGGCTGGAGGTCGAAAAGGGAAATCCAGCGCTCAGCGCCATCCTGAACCGCATTAAGGAACGCGAAGCCGAAGGCTACAGCTACGACACCGCGCAGGCCAGTTTTGAGCTGTTGGCGCGCGAAGAGCTGGGGCTTGGTGAAAACTTCTTTGACGTGGAACGCTATCGTGTGATCTCAGAGCGGCGCCGTAATGCGCGTGGCCATCTGGTTGTTGAATCCGAGTCCGTGGTGACCGTGCAATTGCCCTCGGGCAAGAAAACCACCAGCTATTTCAAGAACGAGCATTCTGACGAAATGAGCGATGATGGCCCGGTCAACGCCTTGTGGCAGGCTTTGCGGCAGGATTTGGGGCCCTATCAGGACGTCATTCAGGATGTGCGCCTGGTCGACTTTAAGGTGCGGATCACCAACGGTGGCACCGAGGCCGTGACCCGTGTCATCATAGATTTTGAGGATGATGGCGGGCGTCGTTGGGCCACTGTTGGCGTCTCTGCCAACATTGTCGATGCATCGTTCCAAGCCTTGCTTGAGGCATTGAACTGGAAGTTGGTGCGCAGCGGCGCGGTTCGGGCTGGATGAGACAAATGACGTCTGACCTTGAACAGGACATTGGCGCTTGCGCCGGGTTGGTTCAGCGCGGAGACCCTGACCGATTTATGGCGGCGATGGCGGCCAAGCCGGATGCGCGTGATGTTCTGTTTCCGCTTTATGCCTTTAACCTCGAAGTGGCGCGGGCTCCCTGGCTGACCCAGGAAGCGATGATCGCCGAGATGCGGCTGCAATGGTGGCGCGATGCTCTGGAAGAGATCGGGCAGGGCGGCAATGTCCGTCGGCATGAGGTTGTGACGCCATTGGCAGCCATCTTGGATTCAGAGGCCGTCGCGCAATTGGACGCGTTGATCGTGGCGCGGCAATGGGACATTTACAAAGACCCTTTTGAGGATGCCGCCCATTTTGCCCAGTATCTAGAGGCGACATCCGGCAATCTGATGTGGGTTGCGGCACGTGCCTTGGGGCAGGCGGATGAAGGTGTCGTGCGCGATGTGGCCTATGCCGGCGGGTTGGCCAATTGGCTGAGAGCCATCCCAGAACTTGAGGCGCAAAAACGTGTGCCTTTGGTGGATGGCCGCGCCGAGGCGGTGGCACTGTTGGCTGAGGGTGGTTTGCAGCGCCTGAACAGGGCGCGTGCGCAACGGTCTAAGCTGACAAAACCTGCGGGACAGGCCTTGCTTGCCGGCTGGCAAGCCGAGGCGATCCTGGCTCAAGCCACCAAGGCACCTGAACGCGTGGCCGACGGCACTTTGGGGCAAAGCGAATTTGCCAAGAAAGCCAGCCTCATGTGGTGCGCGATGTCAGGGCGCTGGTAGCCTTTGGGTGCTTAGGCTTCTTTTGGGCGCAGCATCAACCAGATCAGGGCGCCACCGGCCAGCATCAGGAATGGCGCCATGGCGAGGTTGACCGAGGTCCAACCTGTCACCGCGTCTCCGCCTGAGCAGTTCATCAGCCCACCAGAAGCCAGCGACGCGACGGTTACACCGCCAAAGACGATCAGGTCATTCAGGCCCTGCATGCGACCCCGTTCGCTGGGTTCATGCGCGCCGGCCAACATTGTGGTTGCACCAATAAAGCCAAAGTTCCACCCGACGCCCAACAGGATCAGCGCGATAAAGAAGTTTTCAAGCTCGACCCCTTGCAGGGCAACGGCACCTGCGGCCGCCAGGATCAAAAGGCCCAGCGCCATGATCTTTTCAACGCCGAAGCGGGCGATCAAATGGCCTGTGAAAAAGGACGGGATGAACATCGCCAGAACATGTGCTGAAACCACGTCAGCGGCGCTGTTTTGCTCAAAGCCACAGCCCACGACAGCCAGAGGCGTTGAGGTCATCACAAGGTTCATCAGAGCGTAAGATACCATCGCACAAATCACCGCGACGGCGATGCGCGGCGTGGTCAGCAACTCCCACCGTGAGCGGCCTTTGGGTGAGTCGACACTGGGCGCTTCGGGCTTGGGGATCTTGATGAACAGGAACAGTGCAGCACCGACCACGTTGATCACGATCACACCCAAATATGTGCCCAGAAAAGGGATCACCATGGCGTCGCTGGTCACTTTGACCAGCTGCGGGCCGATAATGGCCGAAGCCAAGCCGCCTGCCATCACATAGGAAATCGCTTTGGGACGGAATTCATCCGAGGCGGTATCGGCAGCAGCAAATCGGTAAAAACCTTGTGCGCTCATATAGATACCTGTGATCAGGCTGCCCAAAAGGAAGATGTAAAAGTTGTTGAGATACAGACCATAGGCCCCAATTGCCCCGCCAATCGCACCCCCGGCGGCACCGACGAAAAAGCCAACGCGACGTCCGTATTTCTGCATGATCGCAGAGAGTGGCGTGGCCGATAACATGGAGCCGACAACGATCAATGAGATCGGCAAGGTCGCAAAGCACACGTTGGAGGCCAACGACTGGCCAGCCAGCCCGCCAATGGTGAAAATCATCGGCATCTGGGCGCCCAAAAAGGCTTGTGCCAGAACAAGGATGAAAACGGTGCGCTTGGCGCTGGTATCGTCGACGGTATGGCTCATGCGCCAACCGTTAGCTGGTTAACTAGCGAAGGTCCAGACAGCGCCTAATGCGACGCGGCGTTTTCCGCGATCATCGAGATCATCTCGAACATGATAGAGGTCGCAACCATGGATGTGATGTTGTTGGGCTGGTCCTTGGTTGGCATCAAACAGACAACGTCTCCGCCGACGATATTCATGCCCCGCACTGCATGCAAAAGTGCCACTGCCTCGTCAATATCAAAGCCACGTACACCGGGTTCGATGTTTGAGACCGCAGGCGCGATTGTGGGGTCGAGGCAATCAAGGTCAAAAGTGATGTAGACCGGGCGACCATCCAGCACCTCTTTGGTCTGGGCAATGACATCGGCGGCGCCACGGCGGCGATAATCGGCCATGGTGACGACGTTGTAGCCATATTCGTACGACGGTTCGAGCCAATCCAGCGTGCGCGGATGCCCCCGCAGGCCGATCTGCATCGATGTAGTGGGGTCCACCTGGCCCTGATCGGCAAGATATGCTCCCCAATGGGCCGCCGACTTCTTGGCCCCCATGAAGTGGTCAACCTTGGTAAAGACATCCGTATGCGCGTCGAGATGCAGGAAGCTGACCGGTTCTCCGCCTGCGATGTTGCCGCATCCCAAGGCTTGAACGATGCCGCCGGTGATCGAGTGGTCACCGCCGATCGAAACAGGGCGTGCGCCGGCCTTGTCGATCCGATTGTAGAAATTGGTGATTTGTTCGATGCAATGTTCGTTGTCCATCGCGCGGGGAAAAGGGACGTCGCCCACATCGGCGATTTTGGCACTGTTCCACGGATCAACGCGGAACACGTCATGCACCCGCCGTTGCAACGCCGAGACATTGCGCACAGCGCGTGGTCCTAGGTGCTGATCGCGTTCGGTTGATCCGTTGCCCGTGGAATGCGGCACGCCAACAAGGGCAATGTCCTGGCCTTCCGGCTCAGCTTGGGGCGCGCGAAACAAGGTTGGGATGCCCCACCAATAAAGGTTGTTCATCATCGACGCGTCGTGTTCTTCTGCCATTGGACATTCTTTCGTGGGTTTGTGTTTCTTTCAGAATGCACGGAGACACATAGATTAAAAGATTTTTCGTCGAGAGCGGAGAGGCGGAGCATGGCGGCCAACCCAGTAGGGCGCATTATTGAAACGGATGCTTGCGTGGCCGAGGGCGCAGACTGGCTGATCGCGCATGAGCCGCGCTTTGCCCCTGTGCTGACAAAGTGCGCGCCCTTGCCGTTGCGTCGCCGTTCGGATGGGTTTGCACAGTTGCTGAGTGCAATAGTCAGCCAGCAGGTCAGCACGGCCTCGGCCGCAGCAATCTGGAAGCGGATGCAGGACGCACGCCTGACCGGACCTCGCAAAATTCAATGGGCCAGCGATGACGACCTGCGCGACGTGGGCCTCAGCCGCCAGAAAATCCGCTATGCCCGAGCGCTGGCGGATGCAGGCATCAATTACGCGGCCTTGCGGGACCTGCCAGATGATGAGGTGATCGGTACGTTGGTCGCGGTGCCGGGCATTGGCCCTTGGACGGCTGAGGTTTATGCCATGTTCTCATTGGGGCGGGCTGATGTCTTTGCCCCCGGAGATCTTGCCCTGCAAGAAGCTGCTCGCATCTTGTTCGACCTGCCCGAGCGCCCCAACGAACGTGCCTTTCGCAAGATGGCCGAAGACTGGAGCCCGTGGCGGTCGGTTGCGGCGCGCGCGCTTTGGGCCTACTACCGGGTGGCAAAGGACAGGGAAGGGATCCGATGACTCGCGTTTTAACAGCAGGCCGCAAAGAGCCGCTCTCCGGCGACATACGCAGCGTGGTAGTTTTTCTGCATGGCTACGGGGCCAATGGCGCCGATCTGATGGGGTTGGCTGATCCTTTGAGCGAGCACTTGCCGGACACGCTGTTTCTGGCGCCGGATGCGCCAGAAAGCATTCCGGGCATGCCTATGGGGCTGCAATGGTTTCCCATCCCTTGGATTGACGGGTCCTCCGAAGAAGAGAGCGAACGCGGCATGATGGCGGCGGTTGACGATCTGAATGCCTTTCTGGACGCGGTAATGGTCGACGAAGATGTGCTGCCGGAACAGGTTGTGCTGTTCGGCTTTTCGCAAGGCACCATGATGGCGCTGCACGTCGCGCCGCGTCGCGAGGACGAAGTGGCTGGAATTGTTGCCTTTTCTGGGCGTCTTTTGTCTCCGGAGTTGTTGAAAGACGAAGCTTTGTGCAAACCGCCGGTGCTGTTGGTACATGGCGATCAGGATGATGTGGTGCCGGTGCAATCCTTGCCCGAGGCCGCCGAAGCCCTGCAAAATGCCGGGTTCACGGATGTTTACGCACACATCATGAAAGGCACGGCCCATGGGATTGCGCCGGATGGGCTTTCGGTTGCGCTGGCCTTTATGCGAGACAAATTGGGACTGTAACGCCGCCTGACCTCTGCCAAAAAAGTGACAAAACTACCATAAACTCGCGTCACGTCTCGAGAATACGCCGGCTCGGCAACATAACGCTTTCTGAGTATGGGTCACTTTGCCTGTGAATGGCAAAGCACATAGTATTCCGTGTATTGGAGAGACCTTTGGGCCGTTTTATGAATCGCAATCGTTTTGTAAAAGCTTCCAGCATCGCGTTAGGCGCGGGATGCGTCGCACTAACGGGTGCCGCGCAGGCTGAAGATCAGACATCGGTGCTCGAGGATCAGCCCACACGACTGATTTCATTCGAGACCGCCAATACCTATGACAAAGGCACTTTGGAATTGTCGGTTGGACTATCCCAGACCTATTCCAATGACGGCGGCGGTACGGGCAACCAGCTCTATTTCGGCGGCGCGGCCTATGCGGTGTCCGACCGGGTCACGCTGGGCTTTGACCTCAGCAGTTATCGCGACCCAGTGCTGGACCCGATCAATGGGCTCTTTCCTGACATTCGCATGGAAACCGCTGCGCTTTGGGGCAAGTTTGGCCTTGTCGAAAGTGGCAATTGGAAAGTGGCGGCGCAGGCATCTGTAGAAAACATCTTTAGTCTGGAGTCCCCACTTTGGGGCGGTGTCCGGACCAGCGAGTGGATTGGCTCGCTGAAGGCGCCGATTAGCTATTCGGTCTCGCCGAGCCTTCAGTTCCACTTTACCCCAGCCGTATCGGTCTTTCCTGACAGCGTTGGCGGGGCAGAGTTTTACGGCACGATCGTAAGCCTTGGGGCAGGGGTGAGTTATCAGCCAAATGAGCGGCTGTCGTTCTTCGGGGCGATCGATATGCCGATCAGTGGCAATAACACGATCACCAATACCGGGACTTACGACAAAGTGGCCGTCTGGACCGCGGGGGCACGCTATAACGTCACTCCCAAAGCGGCGCTTGAGGCCTATGTGACCAACGGTGTTGGGATGACCCCGGCGACAAGTATCCTGACGCATTGGCCAGACGGTGACCGCGTATTGGGTGGGCTTCGGCTGGTTTATACACCGGACGCCAGTCGTCCTGAAAGCTACCGAGGCGTGCCAAACCCGGTCACATGAGCGCCAGCGCATGGTATGGCATGGATAACAACGCCGGTTTGATGCTGGGCTTCAGCCCGGACCGCGATGCTGAAATCCAATTCATTCTTGAGCAGTTTTCTGACAGTGCGTCTGCACCGGTTGAACCGCTCGTGCCGACAACGGACCTGCGTTACATGTTTGGTCCAAAACTGCGGTTCCTTGATCAAAACAACGGAAATGCCATTTCGTTGACAGGTCGGGTGTTGTTTGGACGTCGAGTTGAGTCAGGAACAAGCTACGGTGTGTTCTTTGCGGAACTGGTGGCCGGGTATAAGCCCAGCAGCGCCTTGTCGTTTACCACGGCGGCCAAGCTCTCGGCCTTTAGCAGCACGGAAATCGCCGGGCTTGGGTTTGGTGTGAACTATGCGCTATCGGACAAGCTGGAGTTGATCGGTGAGGTCACGCCTGTTGGATTGGACGGTGGCGACACGGTTTGGGCCGCTGGCTTGCGGTACAGAATCGGGGACACTGGGCTGATGATGGATTTGCAGGGCACCAACGCGATTGGCCGCGTGGGTGTCGGCTCGATGATCGCGCAAGACGACCCGCGCTTTGCTCTTACGTTCACCAAGGTGTTTGATCTGCGCGGCGCCAAGTTTTACTAAATGCCGTTAGTTGCCTGAGTTTCAGGCAGTTGCCGCGTTATGTTCCCGTTACAATCCACGCCTAACCTGCCTTTGTGTGGTGCATAGATCGTGAGGCTTGCCAGAGGCGAGACACGATATATAGTAGTCACTGAGCCGGGGTGGGACCGCCCGCCTCGTTGCTTCAACAAGAGCAGACGAGCAAGGAACGATTTCAGGCATGGACGGCGATTTCAGATCCGATTTTGTCAGGCAACCCGCCGGCACGCGCCATCACCCGGCGCTGGTGTTAAATGCAGACTACAGACCGCTTTCATATTATCCGTTATCTCTCTGGCCCTGGCAGGACGCAATCAAGGCGGCTTACATGGACAGGGTCGACATCGTGGCGGAATATGATGCGGTGGTCAGAAGTCCGAGTACCGAGATCAGGATCCCCAGTGTGGTTGTCCTGAAAGACTATGTAAAACCTCAAAAGCGCGTGGCCTTCACGCGCTTTAATTTATTTCTAAGGGATGAATTTCGCTGTCAGTACTGTGGAGGCAAGGGCGACTTGACCTTTGATCACGTGGTACCGCGTGCGGCAGGCGGGGTTACAAGCTGGCAAAACGTTGTCGCGGCCTGTAGCCCGTGTAACCTTAAAAAAGGGTCCAAATCCCTGCACCGGACGGGCATGCATTTGCGCAAACCACCGCGCCAGCCCGGCGCGGAAGAGCTGCGCAATACGGGGCGAAAGTTCCCGCCGAACTATCTGCATGATAGCTGGATGGATTTCCTTTATTGGGACGCCGAACTCGAGGCCTGACGGGCGTTCAGACGCATTTAGTCTGTTTTCAGTGTTTGCATGATGCGTTCAGCCTCGTGGCGCAGCGCTTGCGCAAGAATGTCGCTGCCCGGGCGCGGCTCAAAGGCGGCAGGTTGGATCAGGGAAATCGTCCGCACAGCCCCCGGCATATCGACCCGCCGCAGCACGATGTCGTCGGCGTGTTGCGCCTCGGCTGCCGCGTAAAGGCGGGGCAGGATCGACACACCCCCTCCGGCTGAGGCCATGAGACGGATGGCGGCGAGGCTGGTGCCCTCGTATTCGTCCGGCACCTGCGCGTTGGCGGCGGCGGCCATTTCCACAACAATGCCCGACAGACGATGGCGCGGCCCAAGGGTTAGCAGACTGCGCCCGGTCAAATCCGTTGGCGTGATGGGATCCCGGCTGGTGGCAAGAATATCCTCGCGCGCCACGCCAGCCCAAAGAGTTTCGCGAAACAGGGGGGTCTGAAGCGTGCCGGGGTGATCCTCAGGCGTCGATAGGATCATATCAAGCCGCCCGCTGCGGAGACCCTGTTCGAGATCATCCGTGGCCTCTTCCCGGATCACCAACCGGAAATCCGGATGATCTCGGTGCAGGCGCCGCACCACACCCGGTAAAAGGTAGGGGCCAATTGAGGGCAGGACACCGAGGCGCAGACGGCCCTGAAAGATACCATCGCCGGTGATTGAGGCGCGCAAGTCCTCAACTTCATTCAGGATACGGCGGGCGCGGCGTACGATGTCGACGCCAGCCTGCGTCAGAGTCGCGCCGTGGCGGCCCCGGTTGAAAATGCGTGCCCCCAGATCGGCCTCGGCTTCGGCGATCTGCGCCGAGAGGCTGGGCTGGCTCACACTCAACCGCTCAGCCGCCTGACCAAAGCGGCCCGCGTCGGCCACTTCGATGATGTATTGCAGCTGGCGAAGGGTTGGGCGCATCTCTGGGTTTTCAATGCATAGTCAAAAGCTATGAAAAACTCAGTTTATATATATTTTACTCTGAACCGTTGGCAAGACATATCCCCCACAGACAAAAAAACGTGTTTCGGAGAATAATATGGACAGTGCTCTTTCAATGCTGGCGGACAATCTTTTGGTCCCCACAATCCTGTTTTTTGTGCTTGGATTGGTGGCGGCGGTGATGCGCAGCGATCTGTCAATTCCGGTTGGCGCCGCCAATGTGATGTCGATCTACCTGCTGTTCGCCATTGGGTTCAAAGGCGGAGTGAGTGTCTCGGACTCGGGCGCATCGGTCAAATTGTTCGCAACCATGGCCGCTGGTGCGGTTTTGTCCTTCGTGATGCCCTTTCTGGCCTATGCCTTATTGCGCGCCATGACCAATCTCACGCGGTTGGACGCTGCGGCTGTGGCGGGTCACTATGGATCGATTTCGATTGTGACATTCGTTACCGCCGTCAACTTGTTGCAAACAAATGGTATTTCGTTCGAGGGCTACATGGTGGCCGTGGCCGCGGTGATGGAGGTTCCGGCAATCCTGTCTGCGCTTTGGCTGGTCGCGCGCGGTCGTTCGGGGACTCAGTTAGATGCCAAACTGATGCGGGATATTCTGGCCAATGGGTCCATCGTTCTGCTGGTTGGCGCCTTTCTGATCGGGGCGGTGACGGGCAAGCCGGGCCTTGCGCAGATTGACCACTTTATCGTGGTGCCATTTACCGGTGTCTTGTGCTTGTTCCTGCTCGATATGGGGCTGAACGCGGGTCGCAGCTTGATGGAAAACCGTCGCGAGATCACGTTGGGCCTCGTGGCCTTTGGCTGCGTCATGCCGGTGGCAGGCAGCCTTTTGGGCTTTGGTCTTGCGGCGCTGGTCGGGCTGTCACAGGGCGGCACATTCCTGTTCATGACGCTGGCGGCGTCAGCTTCGTATATCGCTGTACCCGCAGCCATGCGGATCGCTGTTCCCGAGGCCAAGGCAGGAGTTTACCTCTCTGCCGCCCTCGGGGTTACCTTTCCGTTCAACCTGACGATTGGCCTGCCGCTCTATGCGTGGATCGCCAATTGCGTCGTCTAAGCCCGTGCAGTGGCGGAGCTTGCCCCGCCGAAGTCACGCCTTGGCGCGCTGCAACATGCCAAACAGGTCGCGCGGATCATCAGGATCGGCCAGTAGGTCAAGGTCGTAGTGATAGGGGGTGTCTTTGACCTTATCGCGGATGTAACGCAGTGCTGAGAAGTCCTCGATGGCGAAACCAACCGAGTCAAACAGGGTAATCTGACGGTCGCTGGTGCGGCCCGGGGTCTGTCCGGTGACCACTTTCCAGAACTCCGTGACTTCAAAACTCTCGTCCATCTGCTGAATTTCGCCTTCAACGCGGGTTTGGGGCGGAAACTCGACAAACACATCCGAGCGATTGAGGATGCCGCTGGCAAGTTCTGTTTTGCCGGGGCAGTCGCCGCCGATCGCGTTGATATGCACACCTGCGCCGACCATGTTGTCGCTGAGGATCGTGGCGTTTTGCTTGTCGGCCGTGCAGGTGGTCAGGATTTGCGCGCCCTGGATGGCCTCTTCGGGGGTGGTGCAGATCACCGTTTTCAAACCCGTTTGTGCAAGGTTTGCCGCACATTTCTCGGAAGCGGCACGGTCTTTGTCATAAAGACGGATGGTCTCGACGCAGCAAATGGCCTTCATCGCGAGGCTTTGGAATTCAGATTGTGCGCCATTTCCGATCATTGCCATGGTCGTAGAGTTCTTTGGTGCCAGATATTTAGCGACCATTGCTGATGTGGCGGCCGTGCGCAGAGCGGTCAGAATTGTCATCTCGGTCAGCAGCACCGGATAGCCCGTGTAGACATCTGCCAACAGGCCAAAGGCCGTCACAGTTTGCAAGCCCTCAGCAGTGTTCTTGGGGTGGCCGTTGACGTATTTGAAACCGTAAGCCTCACCGTCCGAGGTGGGCATCAATTCGATCACACCAACGTCGGAGTGCGAGGCGACACGCGGGGTCTTGTCGAACAGCTCCCAGCGGTGAAAGTCGGATTCGATATATTCGGCGAGGTCGCGCAACATGTCTCCGACGCCGATATGGTGGATCAGGCGCATCATGTTGTCGACGCTGACGAAGGGGACGAGGGCTTTGTCGGAGGGGGTGTTCATGACGGGGTCCTTTCGGTGCGGCGGGTCAGGTGAATGCCCGCGAGCATGCAGCGGACCGAGCCGCCAGCAGTTTCAATGGTGGGGATGTCCAGCGGCAGGGGCTGGGCGGATTTATCAATAATTTCAACTTGTTGCGGGGTCAGGCTACGCAATGCGCGCGAGGAAAGCGCAAGGACACGGGTGGTCCCGGTCAGCTCCATCGCATTGCCCGCAAATTCGCCGATTTGGGCGTGGCTAAGGTCGATCACTTGGCGTCCCGACTGTTCCAGCCGTTCGGCCACTGTGCGGCGACGGTCAGGGTCTATGATCATATCAAGGCAGACCAGCGCATAGTCGGTGCCAATGCCCATCAGCACATTGGTGTGATAGACATCGCGCCCTTGGGCGTCGCGTGCCCGAAACGCGATGGGCTCATAGTTGAAATGGGTGCAGAAGCGCTCTAGCAGCACCGGATCAGCACGATTGGATTGCACTGTGTAGGCTATGCGCCCGATGTGGTCCAAAACCATCGCGCCTGTGCCTTCAAGCGCGAGCCCGTCCTGTTCAAGGCCAGAATAGTCGATCACATCCTGCACGCGATAATCCCGTTTCAGCATCTCGATGACATCCGAACGGCGTTCCATACGGCGGTTGGGAGCGAACATTGGATAGATCGCCACATGGCCTCCGGTATGGGTGGAAAACCAGTTGTTCGGAAACACGCTGTCGGGGGTGTCCGTGCCGGTGTCGTCAAACACGTGCACGATCACGCCCGCCTTGCGCAGACGCGCTACAGCGGTGTCGAACTCGGCCAACGCGGCCTCGGAGGTGGCGTCGGCAGATCGGTTTGACAGCGTCTGGAACGCGTTGTCGTCGCGGGTTTCCGGATTGGAACAGAAATGGTGGGGCCGGATCATCACCACCGCGTCTGGCGCCTGCAGCATCTGCATCAGTAGCTCCGGGTGACGCGATCAAAGATGCGACGTCCCAGCCCCGAGGCGGCCAGGTCGACCATCAGCTTGGCCGTGCGTCCACGCGTGTCCAGGAACGGGTTCAACTCGACCAGATCCATCGAGGTCATGAGGTTGGAGTCATGCAGCATTTCCATCACCAGATGCGCCTCGCGGACCGTGGCGCCGCCGGGGACGGTGGTGCCAACGGCGGGGGCGACATCGGGGTCAAGAAAATCTACATCAAGGCTGACGTGGAGCATGCCACCCGCCGCCGCAACGCGGTCAAGAAAGGCTTGGAGAGGCTTGGCAATGCCGTGCTCGTCGATTTCGCGCATGTCGTGGCGATGGATGTGGCTGTCTTGCAGGGCCGCACGTTCCGCGTCATCCACCGAACGCAGGCCAATGATACAGATATGATCTTCGGGAACCGGGTTGGTTACGGATGGGAACCCATCAAACCCGTCTCGACCGGCAAAATAGGCCACAGGCGTGCCGTGCAGGTTGCCGCTATCGCTGCTTTCCATGGTGTGAAAGTCGCTATGCGCATCCAGCCAGAGCACGAACTGAGGACGGTTTTCACGCGCGGCGTGATTGGCGACACCGCGAACCGTGCCTGCCGACAGGCTGTGATCGCCGCCCATGAAGATCGGAAAGCCCTCGGACATGGCCGCCTCAGCAGCATCGCTGAGGGCTTTGGTCCAGGCGATAGTCTCATTCACCGCATGCACCGGGTGGTCAGGTTGGTCGCCGTTGTGCGGGGCCGGGGCCAAGTTTCCGCGATCCTCAACCTTGTGGCCAAGATCCGTCAGTGTTTCGGCCAAATTGGCAGTGCGGTAGGCATCCGGGCCCATTAGGCAGCCGCGTCGGCGCTTGCCGGAATCCACAGGGGCGCCGATGAGAATACAGGTTTTGAGGGTCATGATTTTGTCCGTCGCGTTGTCGTTTCTTGCAAAATGATTTCGAAATGTGTTGATTAAAACCCAGCAATTTGCTCAATACGGGCGCAAGACTCACAAAACGAAAGCATTTGGTGTCAAAATGGACAATCTGGATTGCAAGCTGATTTCCGCGCTTCGCCATGACGCGCGTGCGTCTTTGTCTGATCTCGCCATCTTGTTGGGCGTGTCGCGGACCACGGTGCGTGGGCGCATCGATCGCTTGCGCGAACGCGGTGATATCGTCGGGTTCACCGTTGTGTTGAAGCAAGACGCCCACACGGACGCGGTGAGCGGGTTGATGATGATCGGCATCGAAGGTCGCGGAGCAGACCGGGTGACACGGCAGTTGAATGGCTTAACCGAAGTGCGGGCGATCCATTCGACCAATGGCCGTTGGGACCTGATCGTTGAGTTGGGCACGGACACGCTGGAAGAGTTGGATGCGGTCTTGGGCCGCATCCGTCGGTTGGAAGGTGTCAGCACCAGCGAGACCAACTTGCTGTTGGCAACAAAAAAGTCCGGTTAGAAAATTCTGACGGGACCGTTCGGTTTCATCGCAACGCAGAACCACAGACCAGCCACGACCAATGAGCCGATCGCGTTCAGGTTGGCCATGGTGACGCCGAACATCTCCCACGGGATTTCGTCGCACATCGGGATGATTGGCCCTTCGAGGCTCAGGAGGTCGGCGCCGTCGCCGCTGAGGCCAGTGCCGGTGCAGGACGAGGGGCCGGCCCACCATTTGCGTTCGACCCCTGAATGATAGAACCCGATCAATGAGGTCGATAAAGCGCCGAGGCCCGCAAGAAGGTACCAGACGCGGTTGCCGAAGAAAAAGGCGAGCCAGCCAAAGCCAAGTGCGGCCCAATGCCCCCAACGCTGCCAATAGCACATGGCACAGGGCAGGATACCCATAGCCTCGAAACCCCATGCCCCAAGGATGGATACCACCGAAAACAGGGTGAGGATTAGGGTGATAAAGCGGCGCGACAGGGTCATATGTATCTCACAAGCAAGAATCCTCCGATCAGGAGGACAAAGAACAGGGTTGTCATAAGCCCTAGGCGGCGCTCGATAAAGTCACGAATAGGTGCGCCAAATTTCCACAGCAGAGCCGCGACAAGGAAAAAGCGGAAAGCGCGGGCGATGATCGCCGTGGTGACAAAGACACCAAGCGGCATCCCGGTCCAGCCGGACATGATCGTGATGACCTTGAAGGGGAAGGGGGTAATGCCTGCGCCCAGAACTGCCCAGAAGCCGAAATCATTAAACCGCGTGTTGAACTCGGCCACCGCATCCGCCTTGCCCAGACTGGTCAGGATCGGCTGGCCTATTTGCTCAAAGGCAAAGGCGCCGATGGCGTAGCCCAAGAGGCCACCCAGAACCGAGGCAATCAGGGCGACTCCGGCGATCAGCCACGCCCGCGACGGGCGCGCAAGGATCATTGGGATCATCATGACGTCCGGTGGGATTGGAAAAAACGAGCTTTCCATAAAGCTGACAAGTGCCAGAACCCATAGTGCGCGCGGATGGTCCGCAAGCCGCATCGTCCAGTTATAAAGATTGCTCAGCATCATCGCCTGCCCATTATTGGTTTTTCTCTTGGAAGTATAAAATCTGGTAATATTCAAGCAAATAATACGTGACTCTGCACAGGTGTATGTGATTGCATGTATTTAGCGGCCCGATGGGCCTGACAGATCCAATTGCGATACTGGGAGGACACGCAATGAAATTTACCCTTAAAGCGGCGCTGGCTGGCGCCGTCGCCATGACGATGACAGCGGGCGCTTCGTTTGCTCAAGAAGTGACGCTACGCTGCCAGCACTTCGTCTCGCCGAAATCGGCGGTTCCGTTCTATTTCATGCAGCCCTGGGCCGACAATGTCATGGCCGACAGCGATGGCCGCATCAAGGTTGAGCTGTATCCAGCAATGCAGTTGGGCGGCAAACCCCCGGCTCTCTATGACCAGATCCGTGATGGCGTGATTGATTGTGGTTGGGCTCTGCCGGCTTATACTCCAGGTCGTTTCCCTGAGACTGAAGTCTTTGAACTGCCGTTCATGACATCCTTGAGTGCGGAAGCGTCGTCCAAGGCGTTCTGGGAGTTCTATGAAAAGCACGCAACTGAACGTCTGAGCGACATTCACGTTGTGGCCGTTCACGTGCATGGCCCCGGTGTTGTTCACAAAAAGGGCGACCCGATCATGGCAACCTCGGACTTTAACGGTCTGAAACTGCGCGGACCTTCACGTCAGGCGAATGCGCTTCTGAAAACCCTGGGTGCGACCCCGGTTGGCATGCCGGTACCAGCCTTCCCCGAGGCGCTGTCCAAAGGCGTTGTCGACGGTGGTGTGATCCCGTGGGAAATCGTTGTGCCGCTGAAAGTGCATGAACTGGCCGACAGCCACACCGAGATCGGTGGCGATCGTGCGATGTACAACACGACCTTTATCTGGGGCATGAACAAGGACAAGTACAACAGCTTGCCTGATGATCTGAAGGCCGTAATTGACGCGAACTCGGGTCTTGAAGCCTCAGGTCTAGCCGGCAAAGCCATGGACACCGGTGACGAGGTCATGCTGGAAATCGTCAAGAAAACCGGCAACCCGATGCACACTCTGGACGGCGCACCGCTGGACGAGTTGAAGGCCATCGGCGCAGCCCAGACTGAAGCCTGGATTGCTGACATCACCGCAAAAGGCCTCGACGGTCAGGCGATGGTTGACGATGCGACGGCTCTTGTTGCCAAGCATTCGCAATAATCTGACGATCTGAAAAAGGGCGCGCCTCACTGCAAGGTGGGGCGCGTTTGTTTAAGCATATGACTGTTTTGATTGCTGGCGCAGGCATTGGGGGGCTGACCCTTGCCTTGTCGCTGAAACAACTCGACATTCCATTCCGCATTTTCGAAGCCGTCCGCGAGATCAAACCCTTGGGCGTGGGCATCAACCTACAACCCCATGCATCACGCGAGCTGTTTGAGATGGGGCTTGAGGATGGGCTTGACCTGATTGGGCTTCGCACTCAGGAGGTTGCGTATTTCTCGCGCCAGGGAGGGTTGATCTGGTCGGAACCGCGCGGGCTGACGGCGGGGTATCACTGGCCGCAGTACTCAATCCATCGCGGCGGATTGCAAATGCTCTTGCTGCGCAGTCTGCAAGAACAATGTGGGCTGGACGTGGTTGAAATGGGCCATGCGGTCACTGGCTGGAAGAGCACCACAGAAGGCGTTGATATTAAGCTGGAAAACCGAAGTACGGGAGAAAGCCTTGGAACCGCCTCAGGCGCCATTCTTGTGGCTGCGGACGGGATCAATTCGGTATTGCGCAAGGCGCTTTATCCAGACGAAGGTCCGGCACACTGGGGCGGCACAATGATGTGGCGCGGCGTGACCAAGGGACCAAAGTTCCTGACGGGCCGGTCGATGGCGATGGCGGGCGAGAAGCACCGCAAATTTGTGATCTATCCGATTGAGGACACACCTGACGGTGGCAGTTTGATGAATTGGATCGCCGATCTGACCATGCCTCAGGATTACAACTGGCGTGAACAGGATTGGAACCGCGCCGGTCTTCTCGAAGACTTCCTGCCCGAGTTTGACGACTGGAATTTCGGCTGGCTTGATG
Source organism: uncultured Shimia sp. (assembly GCF_947498095.1). Lineage (GTDB taxonomy): Bacteria > Pseudomonadota > Alphaproteobacteria > Rhodobacterales > Rhodobacteraceae > Shimia. The sequence goes on from NZ_CANMJE010000006.1 coordinate 237,067, forward strand.
TGCCGGACGTAATCCGCCAGGCCGAAGCGATCTATGAATTCCCGATGGTTGACCGCAACCCGTTGCCGCAGTGGTCCTATGAAAACATGACCCTTTTGGGCGACGCGGCGCATGCCATGTACCCGATTGGTTCCAATGGTGCGTCGCAAGGTATTATCGACGCCCGCATCTTGGCGCGAGAACTACGGGACAAAGGATTGAATACCGAGGCACTAAAATCTTATGACGATATTCGTCGTGAGAGTGTTAATGCGTTGGTGTTGAAGAACAGGGGCGACGGGCCGGACAAGATCCTCGACATCGTGGCAGAGCGGGCTCCGGAGGGTTTTGAAGATATCGAAACCGTCATGCCTCTGGACGAACGCCGGGCTTTTGCCGATGGTTACAAGAAGGTCGCTGGCATGGATATCGAAACGCTGAACGGTCGCGCGCCGCTTATTGCGCTCTGAATTGGGGAAAAACATGGCAATTGCACTAAATGCCGAGCGGCGGGTGGGACGCGTGATCGCGTCGATCTCGCGCGCGATGGCCATCGGAGGGGGACTGCTGCTTACTGCGATGGCGGTGATGACGGTGGTGTCCATCGTTGGGCGTATGTTCACCGGTTATGGGCTGGGGCCAGTTCCCGGAGACTATGAGCTGGTCGCCAATGGATGCGCCTTGGCCGTGTTTGGGTTCCTGCCGTTTTGCCAACTCTATCGCGGTCACGTGACCGTGGACATCCTGACCATCCAGTTTTCCAAACGGGCGCAGGCTATCATCGGGTTTATGGGGGATCTTTTGGTCACGGTGGCGTCCATCGTCATTCTGAAGCAACTCTGGCATGGCTTTGGTGAAAAATTCCCGTTCGGCAGCGATGGCATGCGCGAGGCCCTGGGCATGGGCTACAAACCGTTTTTCCCCGAAACGACCTATGAATTGGAGATCCCTGTGTGGATTCCTTACGCATTCGCGCTGGTGGGCGCGACACTGTTTGTGATCGTGTCGATTTATACGGTCTGGCGCAGCCTCAATTGGGCGCTGCAAGGTGAAGAGGGCGCACTATGACCGGTTTGACTCTGGCCCTGACGGGCTTTGTGCTGATGTTGGGCGGTATTTTCCTGCGCGTGCCGATTGCACTGGCTATGGCGCTGACGGGGTTCTTTGGCACATGGTACGTGCTGGGCACACCCAATGCGCCGATGGCGCAGATGAAAACCCTGACATACGAGACTTTCTCGAACCAGGGCCTGTCGATCGTGCCGCTGTTCCTATTGATGGGACAGTTTGCGACACGCACTGGAATGTCCTCGGCTCTGTTCCGGGCAGCAAGTGACTGGCTGGGTCACCGCAAGGGCGGTGTTGCCATGGCCTCTGTAGGCGCCTGTGCCGGTTTTGGTGCGATCTGTGGGTCGTCGCTGGCAACCGCCTCGACGATGGGGCAGGTGGCCCTGCCAGAGATGCGCAAGCGGGGCTATTCGGATGCGTTGTCGACCGGGGTTCTGGCTGCAGGCGGCACGTTGGGCATTCTGATCCCGCCGTCTGTGATCCTGGTGATCTATGCGATCATGGCAGAACAGAACATCGTCAAGATGTTCATGGCAGCCATGGTGCCGGGGATTCTTGCGGCCCTGGGGTATATCCTGACCGTGGCGGTCTATGTCCGGATCCGACCCGACAGCGCCACCACCGCCGAGCGTATTCCGATGCGCGACCGCTTTAAGACCTTCCTTGCCACATGGCCGGTGATCATGATCTTTGGCCTGACTATGGGCGGCATCGTGGGCGACTGGAACTGGGTCAAGCCCGGTCCTCAGGCACTGTTCACCCCGAACGAGGCCGCGGCCTTTGGGGCCACCGCGACGGCGCTTTATGGCATCGTGGTCGGCAAGCTGACCTTGCAAGGCTTTATTCAGGCCATTCTGGAGACCGCCAAGGCGACGGCGATGATCTTTTTCATCCTTCTGGGCGCAGAAATTCTGAAGGGGTTCCTCGCTCTGACCCGCGCGCCGGATATGCTGGCTGAGTGGGTTCTGGCGTCAAATTTTGCGCCGATCACGGTGCTTGTGGTCATGCTGATTGCATATCTGGTCTTTGGCTGCGTGATGGATTCGCTCTCGATGATTCTGCTGACCATCCCGATTTTCCTGCCGGTAATTGAAGTCCTGGACTTTGGCATGAGCGCAGAGGACACGGCGATCTGGTTCGGGATCATTGCGCTGATCGTGGTTGAGGTCGGATTGATTACGCCGCCTGTTGGGATGAACCTGTTTATTATCAACGGCGTGGCGCGCGATATTCCAATCTCGCGTACCTATGCAGGTGTCGCACCCTTCGTTCTGTCAGACCTGATCCGCGTTGTGATCCTGGTCTCGTTCCCAGCCATAACGCTCTGGTTGGTTGGAGTGATGTTTTAGCGAATAAATCGTGTTTTCAGGGTGGACGCTGGCGTCCACCTTGGCTAAATCAGTCGGACAGTTTCGTGCTGTAGAGTGCCCAAGTGGCGGAATGGTAGACGCAGGGGATTCAAAATCCCCCGCCTTAACGGGCGTGCCGGTTCGAGTCCGGCCTTGGGTACCATAACCTTTTCATTAGGTTGGCCAGTTTTCAGATCACCCCTTCGGGGGTGATCTGAAAAAATTGTGATGCCGACATATGGCCGCGATGGCACGACAAGGTGAACATTGGCACCATATGCTCAAGTATTAGCGAATATGCTATTCGAGTTGCCATGAGAATGATGGTCGACCAGTTTACAAAGCCAATTCAACTGTGGTCGTGAAATCAGAGCGGGCCGTTTGGGCCAACAGCGGCCTTCATGTGCCGTAACTCAACACTCAATACTAGAGGCGGAGTGCCAGCAATGGCGGCAACGGTGACTGATGTCTTTTGACGCGCAATTTCCGACTGCCCAGTTCGCTTCCAGTCTGACAACACCTCAAAAGTTAAACGCTATTCGCACTTACGAGCACGTCCTCAAAATACGCAATTGTCTTTGGAAGACCCTCATTCAGTTGAATGTTGGGGGTCCAGTCCAATTCCTTCTGCGCCATTGAGATGTCGGGGCAGCGTTGACGCGGGTCATCTTCTGGCAAGTCGCCAAACACCAGAGGTGCGGTCGAATTTGTCAGTTTCAACACCGAGTCCGCCAGGTCTCGGATGGTAAATTTGAGCCTCCCCATCTGAATGGGTCCACCGTTAAGGTTAGGAAACGGAGGACTAAGAATGGCAAACAAGCGACTGAAG
>NZ_CANMJE010000007.1 GCF_947498095.1 uncultured Shimia sp.
GAAACCATCATACCAATGGAACCCAGGCCGATCATGCACTAACAATCAACTTGGACCCGTCAGATAGGGCTGCTCATGTCGTTCACCGTTGATTTTCACGAAAACTTCGTCGAGATGCCAACGCCAGTTCGAGTAGCATCGCATCCGGCTGACCCGTTTTCTGCGTATTTCAGCAGCAAACATAAGACCAAACCTACTCCACCAAAACCGTACAGTTTCATGGCTCACATCAATGCCCCGTTCGTGCAGAAGGTCCTCTACGTTTCGTAATAAGAGTGGAAATCGGACGTAAAGCATCACCGCCAAACGTATGACTTCCGGACTGGTTTTGAAGTACCTAAAAGGAGAGCATTTTGTCATCCGGCAACGCTAGATCTCCACCTTGCCCTTCACAACCGAGTTTCTTCTGACATCGCCTTCAAACCTCAGTTGCCCCCCACTCGCAGAATTTGCAATCCAGTCGGAATCAAAGACCAGTCCATCATGCGATCCAATTATTGGGTTGATTAAGGCGTTCGCAGGGTTAAGTACTCCGCCTAAAATGCTTCCTTCGATAAGAGTTCGGGCGCATCCCAAACTCAACCCAGGCTCGGACACCACATCGCAATAGCTTTGTGCTGTGGCGGGCACGGTACTGGTGAGGAAAAGACCCGTAAGTGCCGAAGAGCGCAGTAGTGCTGCTTTTATTTGACGTTTCATTCTGGCTTCCTTCGGACAATAACGGCTTACAAAGATTTTGCACTTGCCGCGGAAAAGAAAGCATTTTGCGCGCGCGCTCAAACTTGCATTACTAATGTTGCATTCACACATTCTACTATGGCTATAGGGGCTACAAGGTCCATTGTTATTCTTTAACCGACCGTTCTTGATCCGGTGTATCTTGTTTGACTGTAAGATCGCGCAAATTAACATCCCGTTGAGGAAAGGGAATCTCGATACCCGCTTTTGACAGGTCTACGTATATTCGAAACAAGAGGTCAGATTGCGTCGACAGCATGGTGTCGACATCGCGCAGGTAACACCGCAGCTCGAAATCCAGAGAACTATCCCCCAACCCGCGAAACAGCACACTGGGAGCCGGATATTGCACCAAACTGCCTTCATCGGCCGCTGCCGTTTCAAGAATTTCTTTGGTTTTCTCGAGATCGCTCCCGTAGGCAACACCAACGGGGATAATCAAGCGCCCCATGCGGGAAGACAGGGTCATATTCTTGACCGCCCCCCCAATCAAGTCCTGATTGGGCACAATGACGTCGTGTTTGTCGAAAGTTGAAATCTGTGTTGATCGAACTGCAATCTTTTTGACGATACCTGAATGGCCTGATACCTCGATCCAGTCCCCTTCGGCGATAGGGCGTTCAATGAGTAGGATGATGCCTGACACGAAGTTCGACACAATTGTTTGAAGTCCGAACCCAATGCCAACCGACAACGCCCCTGCCACCACGGCTAAGTTGGACAAATTCAGCCCGGCAACGGATACGGCAATCAGCGCAGATAAAGTCATCCCGACATAGCCAAGCCCCGTAATCAACGCATTCTGCGCACCGACATCCATCTTGGTACGGGGTAGGACAGTCTCGCGAAGGCCTCGTTGCATCCAGCGAGTGAGGACGACTCCAACAAAGAAAACGAAGACCAGTGAGAAAATGACGCCTAGCGACAAGCGAATTCCGCCAACATCTGCCCCCACAGTAAGTGTTCGCCAGACTTCTAAAACGTCCGAGGGCCGCGCGCCCCATGTGATTGCCAATACTGGCAGCAAAAGCGTGGCAATCAAAAGACCCACGAAGAATGGCAACAATGGCAGCGTCGTCTCGGTCTCGGCGCTGCCTTTACTGATCAGAGCGCGGATGCTGCCTGTTAAGATCGAATACAGGAAAAGTGCGATACCCAAACTTGCGGCGGTCATGACCATGGCGTCGGATATTTGCCTTGAAAGGTAGACATAGCCCAGCAGCACGAGCGGAACCGAGATAAGCGCCGCGGCGCGTAAAACGAAAACGATAATCTTGTTAAGGCTTGAAAAATCTTCAGTAGACGGCGACGCTGCCTGGTCGCCCGGCACAGCGACACCCAGCTTACCGGCATGCAAAAGGCCCGCTAAGCGCCATAACAAAACAGCGGCGACAACGATGATTGGCGCGGCAACAACCGAGATTGTTTCGGGGCTGCGAAATGAATCCGAACCCAAAGTTTCCGAGAACCGTTCGATCCCTTCGACAAAACCCAGCGCCTGACACAACCTTAAACCCGTTAGCGCCTTTTCATCATCCATCCGAAGCAATCTCCGGCTTGGTGCGAAAGGTGAAAATAACGTGTGCCCAAGCCAATTGGAAAACACGAGTAGGAATAGAATCTGCAATACAAATTGGCCGGCGTAGTCTGCTGCCGATGCCCTAACGCCAAGCACAGGCAAGATGCCTGCAATTGCGACAATTCCGAATAGTGGAACAATAAGGCGTGAAAGGCTCGACATTAAAGCCCAAAAGAATCGCAAAGCACCAGAACTGCCTTCGAATTTTTTGTCAAAGAAACGCCCAACCAATGAGCGCATATAAAAGATCAAAAACAGACCTAAAGTCCCAAGGAACCCGGCAAGAGATAGGCGTTCCAGACGGGCGTTCTTGAATTCCTTGCGGCTCATTGCTTCGGTCAACTCGTTGCCAGCGCCAGCACCGTAGCTCTCGATCTCGCCAATGCCTCTCACAATGGTGTTGGGCCAAAGGACGCTTGGGAAACGTTGAAAAAGTCTTTTCCGGTCTTTTTCGCGTATCAACTGATCCACCTCGTGGATGAGCAGTTCTACTTGACTCAGGCGGGCTTGCGCTTCGCGGATTGGTTGGGTTGCAAGCCTGAGTTTTTGTGCAAGCGCTTTTCTCTTTTGGGCCAACCCTTCAGTTTCCGCGCTTACATCATCTGCAACCGGCCCCAGTGCTGACAACTGCACCTCGATCACTCTGGCTTCGATGTTCCCGGAATCAACAATGTCAAACATTTGTTGCCGAAGGTCGTCCAAATCTTTCCGCAGCACGCTAAGAGCTTTAGCAGATGCTCGCCCAGTCTTCAGCGCTTCTTCGGCGCGTTGGGTCAGAGTCTCCTGTGCGCTAATGGCATCTGCGTCTTGCGCCAAAGCAACCGTTGTAGAGGACACAAAAAGAAGTATGGCAAATAGCAAGCGGCGCATGGTCGTCTCCTCAACGATCTCGGGGTGCTCAAACAATCTGGGGAAGAGACCATTCCTGTTCAGTCAAATGTCTACCTGTCTTGATTGAGGTGTCAATTCGCAGTAGCTGCAAACAGCTGTTCGTGCTGCACATTACTTTGGGCATACATGGCGTTCGGTTCCTGGTGGAACACAGATGGCAATGCAAGCGAAAATCACTCTTGTTTTCTTGGCCTGTCGCCCGTTGAATTTGGAAAATGTGTCTCTATTCCAATACAAGAGACATCAATTGGAACGCAGGACGTTCACTTGCCGGAACTCTTAATCAGCAACTTGCCGATCTAATGCGAAGGACGGGTTAGGCGCATTGCCCCAAACCGTCCAGCCTTTTAAGCAGAGCCTTCGTTTGTCAAAGACATAATGGCATCCGTAGCTCCATCACTATATGCGATGCACTGCCACGGCGCTGCATCCGGACCAACGCCAACTTTGACTAAAGTCCCCGCTTCAGAGAACTCGGAAGACAAAAGACGGACTTCACTGTTGCCGGTTGCCTGAGCAACCGCCGCTAAACAAGCTTTATCCGCAGGTGTAACCGATGACATCGCCGAGCCTGTATCTTCTACACATGCTGACAAAAAAGTGCCAACGATCACACAAGAAGCCAGTTTAAGTGCTGTGTTCATGTTTATTCCTTTTCTGGGTTTTACGAAGTTATTTTTGGTAGAACGTGTTTAATCGACGACGAAAACGATGGGGCCTGCAAAATTTAAGGCAGCATGCCGCCGAGACATCTAAGTCAATTGCATTGGTTGTATTGGTAGTCTCCGTATTCGAGCCAATTCTTGTTGCCATCTTTGAAAACGAGGAACTCGGACCGATCTTCTCCCAACAGCGCGACCACAAAACCCCGTGGCGGTTGTGCATTACCAAAGTAGCTATAGGCCGTCATCGCGCGCATGGTCTCGCCGTTGACTGTCACGATCGCGTCCCATTCGCCATCTGCCTTATCAAGAATCAGGTACTCGATCTGCCGCTTTACTTGGCCACCGCCGCAGTACACCACCCCCTCTGGGGCCTCCATGGTGTTGTTGCCTGTTCGGAGTGCAGAATCGCAAGAGGACCGCAGTGATCGAATCGCCTTGCCTGAACCCTTAAGGTCAAAAAGCCCATAGCTCACATCTTGATCCACCATGGATAGATTGAGGACGGCGTTGGCTGCAATCTGATCAAGTATGAACTGGTAGTCAGCTGAGTTTTGGAACACAACTTCGACAGGGTAGTTATCGACAATCCGCAGGGTGGCGTTCCCATGACCCGCTTGGAAAGATCCAACTTCTGTCGAGCCATTTTTCATAAACCTAATTGAAAGGCTTTGCTTTTTGACGATTTCTTCGCTGTCGGCATATCCAACAGGTGCAAAGCGCAATCGGTCACATTGCAATTCCAGCGTCATGTCGCCTGCCTGAACAAACGCATTCGGGGTCTGGCCACCGCTGTATCCCCATTCAGCAAATGCAGGTGCAGCGGAGATGCAAAACATTAGACATCCAGAAAGAAAAGTATTTTTCATTCTTAACTCCTAAAAAACTCCGACTAATGAGGTGATAACGGTTCTACAGTGTAGAGGTAAAAGTGATTGATCACCCGCTCCTACGACAGGGCAATCGCTTTTGGATTTTGATCTTGCCCAAACGTGAATATGTTAGGGGCGAACCGTGCGTTCTCGTTGGGCTCGTAGGCTGAAAATGGCGATTAAAGCGCCTATGGCGACCTGTCAGTTCCAAAACGATTTCCCCTGATCCTACGACGGTGCGCCATATTCATTCGTCCCTTCCTGTGAGGGGCGCGAAAGCCACCAGATCATCAAGACCGAAAGGACGAGTTGTATCGCGTACATGACCATCAAACCGGTTGCACCGAGAAAGGCTGCTGGTTCTTTCAAAGTCTCAGGGTCTTCAACGCCAGTTTCGAGCGCTGAAAAAACTGCAACCCCTGTCAGCAACATGAACATCATTGCGAAGCTGAAAGCCATTGGAAGCAAAAGGTACCATCCAGGACGACCTGTATCATGTAATCGGCGCCACCCTGCGGCAAGCATGGGAAGCAAAATTGCCAATTGGAAAACCGAGTTCAGCAAGTTCGATCCCTGTCCCGTTTCCGGATCAGTGCCAAAAAGGGCCTCACTGAGTACCGCCAACCCGACGCTGACAAGGACTACGAACAGAACAAACCACCAATACTCTGACCTCTGCGCGCGGCCCGAAAACACAACATACTTGGACAGGCAGGTCTTGACCGATTGCGTGAAACCCATTTTTAAACTCCTCGTGTTGCTCTCGCAGTTCTATTTTACACCCTGAAAGCTTTACGAAAAACAGCGGCGATGCAAGTTTCATGTGCAGATGGGAGGTTCAGACTGGGAAACCGAACGGAAAATGATTTACTTCAATCTGCGTGTCCCCAAGCCGGGATGTGTCCCCTCACACTTCAAGTCGAATTCTTAAGTCAAAGGTATCCAATGTCACAGCCCGCATATCTACATCTGGTTTTGGGAGAAAGTGCCGGAGGTTGTCTACGCGCGGCAGTTGCAACTTACGGCCTGACAGGGCACGTGCATGTGTTCGATGATGATCTGAGCCATGGTCCGTTGAACGACAAGCAAGTGCGGGCGGCGTATTTCGGAGCGCTTTTCCAAAACTATGGCCAGTTGCCTGACGATCCGCTTCCTTCACTAGCCGATTTCGACAACCTCTCAACCCAGTTGACGCAGGATGATAAACCAGAAGTTTGTGTTTGGGCGGGCGAGAATGCATCGGAACGGACGTTTCTGGAGATGGCATGTCATGGCCTGCGCGATTTCAAGGGCGCAGTGATGCGTGTCGGCGCGACAGGCCTGAAGTCACCTCCCTATATTGGGCCACAGACTCCGGCTTTATTGGCGCGCCTGTTTGATCGACGAGAAGAAGTAGACATGGCTACCCGAGCAGCACTTTCGTCGGCCTATCTGCATCAGCGAGACAGCGGAGCAACACTGCGCAAATGGGAAGCAGGCAAGATCATCGGGGTTTCCGATGACTACTATGACAGCCTGCTGTTGGCATGTTGTCCACCAGAATGGATTTGTGCCGCACACGTGATTGGTACAGCGATGGGTCGCAGCGATGAGCATAATTTGTTGAGCGATGTATTTCTGTCGGGCAGACTTCAGCACCTGATCGCGAAAGGCCTGATTGAGGCATCTGGTCCACAGACGAGTCTGCGAGACTATAGTGTGCGACTTACTTGACCCTTCCGCGCTTCACGGTACGCGCCTGATCATCGAAGGCGCCGTACGGCATCTGTGGTGGTGTCAGGCCAATTCGAACCAGTCTCTACAAGACCAACATCACTGTCCTTTATGCCGCGCAAAGACCGCGCCAAGCATTGTCAGATTAAAATCATTCGCTATACTTTTCGAGTGAATTTCGGGCTGGTTTCAATTTCTGATGTTTGGTGAAAGCCAATCAAATATGGAAATTTGCCCAATCCATAAAAGGATTGGAGCGGGAGAAGCGGCCTCACAAGTTTAATCTGACAGTGCCATCCGGAAGCATCGCAGCCCGAAAATTGTCTGGACACATGCCAAGAGTGTGAGGTTTTATTTGTACTTGGTTAGGACAAACGAAGGGGACCCAAAGATGCTCACCGCCGTACGACGTGTTCTGCCCGTGACATTCGCCTGCTTCGCAGCCGGCACTGCGGCTCAGGCAGAATGGAGCTTCAGCACGGGGATGTATCCCAACGCCTTCATCCAGACCGACAAGGCAACGCTTGAACTGCAGTGCGACAGAGTACGCTTCGCGCCCGCTGGCTACGAGGACTCTCAGGATATTGTCTCCAAGCAAGGTCTATCGTTTCGCTTCATGAAGAACGGCTCGACCGAGACCGGCGCATTCCAGGCGGGATCTGCGAACGCTGACATCTCGATCGTCGACAATTATCCTGTCGAAATCCAGTTCCTCGATCAAGGCGATTACAAATTCGTTCTGGACCAGATCGCACAAAACGCAGTTCTGAATCTTTCGATGGTCGGACAGGATATCACCTATGGGATTTTCTCTCTGAAAGGTTCGTCCGCGGCGATCAAGTCGCTGCGTGCGGCGTGCAGTTCCGGGGCGTCTTCGACTCAGACCATGGAAGCCCCCGAGGGCATCGTGTATTGCGGCGGCGGCGCCGTTCAACGTGTCATCGAATACGCCATTCTGGCACAGCCGGACGGCCAGTGGGATGCCATCGTGACCGTCAATGGTGAGACGACCCGCGCGATGACCGCCTACAGCTACTTTGGGAATTCCCAGCCACCGGCAGGCTTCCAGGTGGCACTCTTGGGTGAAGACCGGTCCGAATTTCTTGTCTTCAGCGATGCAGGACGGAACTGGCTCGAGTTCGGCGACTACACCTACGAACAGTGCAATTGAGCAGTAAGGTTGCGCAGGACAATCGAAAAGAGGGAGGCGGACATGAGCTACCGAGGCTGGAAGTTTTTCGAGCACGTCAATAACGGAAAATGGACCGGAACACTCTGTGTTGTTGCCGCGGCTTTCTGCGCAGCCTCGGCGAGCGCCCAGGATCTGTCCGATTTGCCCGGCCAATTGCTGGAAAAGGTCGAGGCCGCCCAACAGGCATGTTCGGATTTCGAGAACGGTCAGTTCGCCCTCGAATTCGGAGCTGTACAGCGCGTCGACCTTGATGGCGACATCTATAGGGACTGGGTTCTGAACGAAGCCGGGTTTGCCTGTTCTTCGGCAGTATCTCTCTATTGTGGTACTGGCGGTTGCATGTCTCACTTCCTCGTCGAGGATCGCATGTTCTCGCTTCTCAATCAGGGATGGGACATGGCGAACATCGGCCCGTTCCGTGTGCTTCTGGCGGACGTACACGGCTCGCAATGCGGTGGCATCAACCCCACGCCCTGTATCGTGGCCAACGCGTGGGATCCCGAGGAGAAAGTCTGGCGCAGCACTGTCGCACAGTGGGAGTAGAAAAGATGATCCGCCTCGAAAAGGTGATGTCCGTCATCGCTGGCTGCGCTGTTGCACTGGCCCTGACGGGATGCGTCGAAGCGTCCCCCGAAGTCGCGATCAGCGAACCAGACCCAGAACTGGTCTTTGTCCGCGGCTACCGCGGTACCGGGGACGAATGCCAACTGGTCGGCGAAACCGCATTCACGGTCGATTTCCTCGACGATGCGGCCGATCTCGTGGCCTGCCCGACAGGAAGCGCTGCGATGTCAAGCCTGATGTCCGAAACCGGGGCGCCGATCGTCACTCAAACCAACAGCTTCACGCTCTTCAGTATTGGAATCCGCTAAACTGGAGACAGAACAAAGACGTTGAGCAGTCCGCAAAGACGAAGATTGCAGAGTAAAGGGCAAAAAAGTGATGGCAGCGAAACGCGTTGGTTGTTTTCTTTGGGCCGAGAATTGAGTGATGAAGATCATGATTTGGATATTGCTCGGCCTGTTCGTGGGAGCTTGCTCCACTCTTTGGATAATGAAGCAACGCGCTCATTGGCTGGCTTCCCTCGAGTTTCAACTCAATCCGCCGCCCGTACCAGCATCAGTCCTTACCGCAATTCGGCAAGCTGAAAGCAGGTCGTATGCACAAAGATCATTTCTTCGTCGACTGATGGAGGAGGCGCAGGACGTCCTAGTTTTTGCTTCCCCCCAAACGGCGTACAAGATGAACTTTTCCGTTGGCCGATATCGGATCAAAGCGAGTAGTATCGAGGCAATCCTGCCTTGGGCCATTGCGCAGCGTTTCGTCGTTCTTCAGGACACAAGCCCAACCGCCTTTGCTCACGCACTCGCATATTTCGCGGAACAACCCGCACTGAATGACTGGCAAGCGGCAACGTACCTCGAATGGCTTAAACAAGATCACCCGTTGCTGGCTGACGATTCGTGGTCGGATATAGCGGTAAAACCGGCACTCGTCGCAAAGCTTTATTCCGGCTACATGGGTGCAGGCGGAACCTGGGATGATTGGCGCGAAGACCTTACCCCGGGACCGGTTGCCGTAGAACGTTTGCGTTTGAAATAAGACCCAGTTTTGAGCGAGACTTTTGCATGGCCACAATGAATTGCTAAGTTTGGTCGTTGAGATAACACTCAAGGCTACGCGAAACGAACTGCCTCGCTCAGTCCAAACGCCGCCAGCTTGGATCGAGAGCCTTTAGCCTTTGGACAGTTCCCGCACCGTGAGCCGCGCCATAAAGCACAACAACACTCCCTGAAGCAATTTCGATGGCCTCCGCCAGATGCTGGTTTCGCCAGTCGATCGTGACCCGCGTGATTTGCGTTACATCCGCAGTCGGCATGACAAATTCCCCGATCGGAGTGGTCAGGTTTTCCTCGCTGATCTCGAGAGGGCCAATCAAGGTTTCATATGCATCCGCAAGCTCCGCCACCGTGAGGTCGACGTTGACATCCTTGCCTCCAGGAAAGCCTAGGAATTGCGCGTTATCCTGCGCCACCAAGCCACCGGATGCATTCTCCGCGTAAAAGGTTGGTGAGGGAAGAAAGCCAAGCATAGCCCGCGCCCTGCGCTTGTCGTCAAGCGTAGCATCATCAAAGTCGATGAACTCATAGAACAGATCCATGCCATGCGCTTTGAGGTGTTTCACTTCGCCCGCCACGGCTTCATAGAACGCGGGCTCAGCTTGATGGATCATCGGAATGAAGTGGAGAGATCTTGATCCGTTTGCGAACGTGAATACCTTCGCGCTGGATGCCGATCCATCCACGTAAAACTGTTCCTCGGAGAGCACGTTTATGTCGCCTTCTGGCCCTTCTGGCAGGGTCCCGGGAGTGACGTGCTGAGACGCTCCTGCAAAAGATACCCAAACGGCCATAGCTATAGTTGCGACACCGGTTCTCAAAAACATCTCACATTTCTCCTTTGGCCGGTGGCGCCCGCCCGAGTATTGGCAGAAAGCCGGTACTCGGGCAAGATCACGAAGAGCCAATCCAAGACCGGCCACGTCTCCGGCGGCGGGAGGGAAAAAATGGGATTTGCAACTGCAGTTCGGACTTGTCTGTCTAAGTACGTGTCGTTTTCCGGCCGGGCATCGCGCCCGGAGTATTGGTGGTTCCTCCTATTTGTGGTGCTTAGTTCCATCGTACTCGGAATACTTGATGGAATTTTGTTCGGTGTGGACACAGAGACTGGCGAAACCCAAGGCGCTTTGGCAACTGGCTATGTTCATTCCGCTTCTTGCGGCAGGTTGGCGTCGACTACAGGACACCGCGCGACCCGGCTGGTACATTCTCTTACCAATGCTCGTGTCACTGGTTTCCGTCGGCGGACTGTTCCTGGGCATCTTCACCTTTGGGGTCATGGAACAGAATGTCGCCGATCCTGACAGCCTCCGAGGACCGGCCGCAGTGTTGGGTCTTACCGGTTTTGTCGTGATTGCAATCGTTCAGCTTGTGCTGACCCTTTTGATGCTATGGTGGCTGACACGGCCGTCCGATCCAAGCGCAAACGCTTCTGGTTCGCCTGCGGCAAGCTGATCCATCCAAGATTTTGGTGATAGACTAGCAGGCCCAATCTGAGCCTCAAAGTTTCCCAAGGTTGGGTGGATTGTGATTCCGTATCAATGGCTGCTCGGCCCGCACTGCCGTCGTACGCCCGACTTGTCACGCTGCACGGCGAACGAACGGCCGGTTTGGCGAAGCTGCGTTGCGGCGGGAACGCGCTCGGGGGAGCGTCGCGCTTGACCCACGCCATCACCGGCTACGTCCGCATACCGCGCATTGCACCAGTTCGAGTGAAGCGCAGCAATCGTCGCGATGGGCTCATAGCCGCCATTCGCCGCGTTTCGTTTCAAGGTCTGCTATGCGGACAAAGCGACCGTTTATCGTTTAGTGGTCAATGACAACTCAAAGCCCATTGCTGCCATTGAGTTGAACCTCCGGATGTCGCGGTACGGCCCGCCATGCAAGCACATTGTTGCAACTGCGAAACCATGCAATTGGTGAATTTGCACAACGCTGACGAAACAGGTGGTCAGGGAGTTGGCGCCAAGGCCACATTCGCGTGGTTCACGGTCGCACTGAAAAGCGTCATCGGCAAGAAGCGAACACACGTCGCATTTCAAGAAGTCTTTGCTCGTGAACCAAGCATGATCTCGCGGTTTGAGTTCTTACAAACATCAGAAAACTCATCTCCGTTGCCCCGAATTTTAATGAAAGGCAGTCCAGCTTTGTAACCGAGATCAAATCCACAAAGATCCACCAGAAAGGCTGTTCTGATACGGTTTTCGTACTAAGCTTATCGGAAGAAAAGGTCGCGAAAGGAAATCTGATGAAACTAAAGTGCCTGACAGCCGTTCTGAGCCTCGGCTTAATTGTCCCCAACTTTGCACTCACTGCTTCTCCTGACCCTGTAGAGTTGATGAACAACTGTGAACGCATAGCTTCCGGGCGCCTCGGCGTTCCCGCGGAAGACGTAAGGGTTGACCTGCAAACTGCACGAGTTGATGGTTCAATTCCTGTCAATGGTTTCGTTATGGGTTACGATGGCAGTGAGTTGACGTTTCAATGCAATTTTGACTCAAAAGGGAAACCAGGTGATTTTTGGAACTCAAAGGACATTGTCGGTTGCCCTGGCGATTTGTCTGAAGCGGACCGTTGGCTGTTTCCAGGATGCTGAGTACCAGCGACAAGCCAACTGTTGGACTCGCACACTCTTGAAGGAGTTTGGCTGATGCATTTTGACTTGGCACATGCTGCGATCATCGTGATCGCGCTCTTGCTTACAAACCTTGCACTTAATGCCAGTGGGGTTGTCGGAAAAGAAGACGAAAAGCGCTGGAACTGAAAACGTTTCCTTGCGTATTTCGTGGTGGTTTTTGTAATCAATCTTGTTTGGCCTATCTAACTCATCGTAACGTCAAAGTATCTGTCTGCCTCTAAAAAGGGGGGCGACATTTGGCAATCAATGAACGGAGAGACTTGAATGAAAAAGATCATCGCGACATTTGCCGTGTCTGCCATGTTGGCGGGACCTATGGCGTCCACCTCTGCCAACGCCCTAAGCGACGACGAAAAAAAGGCACTGGCTGCAGCCGCAATTCTTGGGATTGCTGCTCTTGCGCACAACAAAAACCACTACCACGAAGGCTATCAACCGAAAGATGCGGACTCAACGGCGCAGTTCGAGCGGGGCTATCGGGATGGTCTGCACAATGAACGATATGACTCACGGCACAGCGGCGAAAATTACGCGCAAGGTTATGATGCCGGGCAAAAAGAGAGACAAAACCGTTTGTCGCATAAAACCAGAGATGTGCACGGGACCAAAGTTCCCACTGCAGCCATTCGCAGTTGCAAAGATGAAGTTGCATCCAGTTTGAATGTGGGCAAGCACGACGTTCACTTAATCAAAGCCGGTCAGGAAGGATCTGACAATTTCTACATTGAAATGGCGGCAGGTCATAAACACTTGATTTGTGGATCGAGTGGTGCAGGTAAAGTCTTCAACTTGCGCAACGGGCGCCTCTAATGCGCTTACAATTGGGCGAGGGGTGCGTCCGTGCATCCCTTGTTCCGCGAGTTGATTTACTCGTTGATTAGGGCCAGCCTAATAAAACTTGATTTCTTCCCAGCGTCCGAAACCAGGAACAACTCACTACCGTCCTCATTAAGTGAAATCCCTTCAATACCTTTTAAGTCCGGCAGCTTTCTTGTGTGAGGCACAATTTCAATTCTTTGGGCTGTCTTTGACTGAAGGTCATACAAAAAAACACATTCGCCGCGGTCACTGGCCATCCATAGGGCATTGCGGTTGGAATCGTAAAATAGCCCGGAAATGTCCAATTTGTGATCCTTGAGACCTTTGACATGGAAGCCAAGATCCTTCTTCAAGACCGTATGGTCAACAATGCGGTCAAGATCAGATGAGATCTCCAGTAGCACCCTCGGCTGTCCTTCTTTTACGACAAAGACGCGTTGGCGAGCGCGGTCTACAGCAATCCCCTCCAGACCCTTGTTTTGCGCATTTGATGCAAAGTGCTTCGCCACGGCATCAAAACCTTTGAGCTTCGAAATCGGCAAACTATGCGGGCTCCCCGTTGCGTTTGAGTTCAACCAAACGAGCGAGTTGCTCTGTTCGTGGACCATCAAGACAATCCCGCTGTCCCATCCTCTGGCGACGCCTTCTATACCTCGTATGTCGTGAGAAATGGCGACCTGTGCACTTAGAGTCTCGGCTTGCAATGCGATCAAAGCAGCAGTGCCATCGCTGACAGTCCAGAAAAGTCCGGGTTCTTCTCTAGCATCCAGACCCGAGGGTTCCGCCAAGCCTGCCTTGGGCATGTAAAGTGTTTCCTGGGATAGGAACTTTAAGCGCGGCGCCTCATCTGCGGCGGCAAGTGTAGCACTAAGAAACGCAATACAGAGAGAAGCTAGATATCGCCGCAATTTGAACCTCGCCCAGACGTTAGTGGTAAAAGCCACTGGTTGAACTATTGTCTTTAAATGTAGAGAAAACCGCAAAGATGAAAGAAAGGCTACCTATCTTGTGAGATGCCTTGTCGCAAAACTCTTTTTGAGCATGTATCTACTTGCCGTGTTTTTGTTTTTAGTGGGCCACTTTGGATGGTTCGGTCAGGCGCGTGACCCTTTATCCGGAGTGTTTTTGGTACCACTCGGAGCACCTTGGGTTTTCATCTTTTCCAGGATGCCAATTGAAGCTCCGTTGCTGGTGGGCCTGCTGAGTCCGTTGTTGAACCTTGCTCTGATAATCTCCCTTTGCAAGTATCTCAGGAAGAGATGAGAGACTTGTCCTGACCAGATCCCAGAAAGAGCCCGAACTGGAGAATGCACCATGAAATCTAGAATCCAAAACTTGTTCCGTGCCGGCGTCGTAGTCCCCGCTGGTCTGTTGTTTCTTGGGTTTGCCCAACCTGTACTGGCGTCAGAGTTCACCGATCGAGATGCCGGGCTGAACAAAAAACAAATGTTGGCAAGAACAGGTGACGCATCCATCGAAGGTATGGCCTTCGTCAGGCCCGTGCTGAGTGGCGTACTCTATCGTGGCGGCTTTCATGGGGGCGACAAAAGCAGATCTGGCCTGAGCGGCACCCAACGGACAGAGCTTTGCGAAAAGGGTTTTTCCAAAGCGTTTTATGCGGATTTTGGGACCAAGACCAAATATGGGGACACCACCTGTTCCGAGGGCAAGTTGAGTTACGCCAAGGCGCGATCCTCCAGCCCGTCCACCGTGATGAAATCCATTCACGAGGTCATAGAAAACCCGCAGAAAGGACCTGTCATGGTACATTGCATGTGGGGCGTTCACGCCTCCGGAGCGCTCTCGGCCATGGCCTTGGTTCAGTTTTGTGGTTGGTCCGAAGATCGCGCCAAAACCTATTGGAACGAAGCTAGGAACAACGCGCCTTGCTCTGGGGGGTGTGACAGCTGGATCGACGGAAAGTTCAAGAACTTTGAATTTGACGCGGCTCTGAAAATCTCAGACGCCCAGAAAGCACAGATTTGTCCGAAATGACTTTTCCGAGTACAGCCCGATTTGCAATCGTGTTTGGTGTCAGCTGGATGCTCGCAGCCGTGAGCTGGGCCAGCGAAAAAGTTCTCGGGAACGCGACCGAGTTCAAAAGCCCGAATGGCCTTAATGAGCGGTGCATCGAAATTGAACGCATCCCCGGCGGCCATTTTCACAAGAAAGATGCCGAACAAGAGGCCGCCTACTGTGGGATTGATTTCTATGCTTCAACCGTCGCGCTTTGTCCAAAGACCTGGAGCACAAGCCCAGGTATGATGGTCTATGATGTCAGTTCGGGCGAATACGAGAACAACCGCGAAGGGTTTGAACGCAAGGCATGCCGTGAAGGCAAATCTGCCAGCCGACATGCCGAAGATGTGCTGGCGAAGTACAAAACTACGATGAATGCGAAAGGAACCAGCGGGACATTCGCTCCTTCTTCGCTGCTCTACTACCATTTCTCGCGTTACTTCGACATGACGGTCAAAGTACCCGTCGCGGTTTGGCGATCAATGGATGCGACCGAACATCATGAAGAGGTGGTAACAGCTGGCATGGTACTGTCCAGCGGGAAACACGGTGGCCGAATGAACCACGCTGGCTGGCAAATGTACGCTAACGCGGTGCAAAACCCAAAGGCCTATCATCCGACGGATGATCTCTTCACAGCAGACCGCAAGCAGGTATATGGCGTGTTGGTGTCCAGTCCCGGCCATAGATACGGATCGGAGATCAACGGCACGCGCAAGTCCGGATGGGGTAAGGGGCAAAATCTGGACTTTCAGGAAACACCTGCTTTTCTCGCCCTTCGTTCAGACAAGCCGTTGAAGCAGGCCATTGCTCATGGGCTGAAAACAGGACGCAAAGACAAGCGGATTAACAAAGACCTAGGACCTGATGTGTCAGAGCAGCAAATGGTTTTCTGGATGAAGGAGCTGACTGAAATTGTTCTGTTGGATTTTATTTTCAGCCAACAGGATCGTGTCGGCAACATCGATTTCATCCCGCATTATTACTGGGTCGAAGACGCCAAATTGAAACACAAGAAAGCCAACCATCACAAACCAGGTGATGATACCGTGCCGGAGAGCGCGATTCTGCTGCACCGCACTAATTTGAATGACAACGACGCGGGCGGAAGAGTGGCCTATGCCAACTACACCAAGTCCACGAAGATGCTTGAAAAATTGCGCCATATGAACGGCCAGACCTATCAGCGGCTGATGGCTCTTGATGCGGATTTCAAATCTGACGGGCCTGTAGCGCGATGGCTCGAAACCTCATTGGGTTTGGCAGAGGCCGAAATCAAACAGACCCGCAAGAACACGGCGCTCGCCGCGGATATTCTGCGTTCCAGTTGCGAGGCAGGAAACCTCTTGTTTGATCTCGACCCTGAGGCGTTTTTTGTAACTGGATCCAGCTCTGCTAAGGACATTGCATGTGATTAGACCTGTAACGCTCTGTATTGCACTGGTTGTCTACCTCGCTGGGTTTGGCGCGGTGATCGGCGAACCTCTGAAGGTTGTTGTCATATCCGACTTAAACGGCTCTTACGGGTCTGCGAGCTATGCCCCACGCATTTCCGTTGCCGTGCGCCGCATTGTCGAACTTAAACCCGACCTAGTGATTTCGACCGGCGATATGGTGGCTGGACAGGCCACACCAAACCTAAGCGAAAAACGAGTGCGAGCCATGTGGCGCGCGTTTCATGCTACGGTCAGCGACCCTTTGAAAGAGGCTGGCATCCCCTTTGTCGTGACGCCGGGAAATCATGACGCGTCGGCTTATGGTGGTTTTGAAAACGAACGGCGAATTTTCGAGGAAGAATGGAGCAATCGGCGCCCGGACCTTGCGTTTAGCAAGTCTGGTTCCTTCCCCTTCTTTTATGCATTTGATCTCAAAGGCGTGCGTTTCATTTCTCTGGATGCAACGACCCTCGGTGCCTTGCGCGGAAATCAAATGGATGCGCTCGCAAAACTGACAAAGGAGAAGAAAACGGTCGTCACGTTCTCACACCTCCCTCTCTGGCCGGTTGCCATCAATCGTGAACGCGAGATTATTGGGGATCCGATGCTGGAGGAACTCTACAAGAAGACGGGCGTTGACCTTCACCTTTCGGGTCACCACCACGCCTATTATCCAGCCCATAAGGATGGTGTCCTCTATGTTGCCCAAGCCTGCTTGGGCAGCGGCGCACGGCGTCTAATTGGCACATCAAAGCGCAGCGCGAACGCCCTTACCTTGGTTGAGATCGAAGATGGAAACATAAGTATCAGCGCCCTTGCAGCACCTGATTTCAGAAAAGAAGTTCCGCTCTCATCACTGCCTAAAAAAATCGTTTCGCCATGGGCAACGCTTACCCGGATTGACCTTCCTTAAAGCCGTCAACTCTCAACCCGGGCCTGCACCTCTTGCGGCAAGGCATTCAGGATTGCGCCTTCAAACTCTGTTTGTGGCAACTTGGCCGGGGCTTTGACCAGGATTCGAACACTCAATTTGGCCGGATTGCTAGTCCGATTGATGAGAGCAACGTGGTACTTGCTGAGAACTTCCTCGACCGCCTCAATCGCGGTCGAAAGTACCGCGTCATCGTTGCCCTTCAAAACGATTTCGTATCCTTTTGATTGCCCACTGAACCAGATTAACCCCCAGCCCACTATCGTCAAAAGCACCGCGCTGAAGGACAACCCCAAACCAACGGTCAGCCCCAGAAGCGTCACGAACATGACCTGTACCGTGTCTTCGTTTTTGTCCATTGAGTTGCGGAAACGCAGGAGTGCGCCCATGCCAAAGACCACAAAGCCTATAATGTATCCATGATGGACAACTAGAAAACCTACTGCCATGCCAATGAGACCGTAAAGCAGGATCAGAAAGGGTTTGGACAGATCTTCGACTGTCTGCCTGTCCCTCATGCGCTTGGGATGCCATGCCAAACTAGCGGCCAGTGCCAGTGCCAGCGCAATATCCAGCGTAAAAGCGAGTATTTCTACAGGTTCAGCCCAAAGCAACTCGCCCTCAAGTGAAAGGTTATCACTCGGCGTCGGCAGCACTTGTGCGCTCACACCCAACGAAGTTGTAAGTATCCCTACCAAGGCCCCAAATAGAGGAAATAAAAAAACCATGGTGCCTCCTGTTTGTCAGCTGATCTTGCGGTCATCTTTGCACCGGCGCAACCAAACAATGGCTCGGCAAATCATCAAGAACAAATGATCTGAAGAAAGATGCCTATGTCGCTCTATCAAATCCATTTGGTTTGTTGGAAGTGTTAGCGTCCCGGCTTTGGATAGTGGCTTACCCGGTCCGGCGAAGGTCTCGGGCAATTTTAAGGCAATTGCCTGATGGTGCAACGTCATTCCGATTCCCAATTTGAACGCGAACCGCAGCGCAGCCGATTTTGTGCAATCAAACCGGTTTTTGGTTGCCCTTAACACCATGGCTGACACAAAACCCAATTTTAACGAGACCAAAGTCTGCTCTCTGTGCTTTGCAGTGCTTAGAAATGGATGCAGCAATCCTCATTTTGGGCTCATAGTCGCCATTCGCTGCGGCCGGTGCCAAGGTCCGCAGTGGGCCGTTAGCAATCAAACCCGGCAACTAAGCTGTGTTCGACAACGGCGGTATCGCCCTCTCGATTTGAACCTTTCAAACCGCCGACGTCCTCATGGGCATTGCTTTAGGCAGAACCCCCTGGCGTCTTCCCGGGCTGCGTGACCGACAGCACCCTTAGCGCCTTTGACGCTCCCTACGCCGCTCGCGGCGTTGGACATTAATCGGGTGTTCACGCCCAAGGGCCCGATTGAAGCCGTTTCCTTTGGACCAGTTCAAGAACTGGCTAAAACTATCCACCTGGTCATCATTACGCCCGCGTGGAAAGGACTGGAGTTCACGCTTGAAGGCAGGCAGCCACGGAGCATCTGCCGGCAAATAAACTTTGCCTTCTTCCACCGGTGCACAAGCCGATTGAAAGCGTGTTTCCTTGTCTTTGTCGGGCCGGACGCGCTCATAGCGGCGTCGATCATCCCGGAACAACTCGTCCAACAGAGGTCTGCCGGTCGCGGCATCCTCAATCAAGACACGGTCTGGATCCCACTGACCCACCAACTGCAAGTTCTTTGACTTGAGATCGGGATAATCAAGCTGCCCACGCCAGACATCAAGGAGGTACCATGCGTTTTCTCTAAAACCCCAAGTCGTGCAAACCGAGAAGTCAGATCTCGGATCCGCTGATGTGCCCGTATCCCAACTTTGAACGACCAATTGATACCAGTTGCGGGCTTCTGCCCGATCATAGGCGTTGAACCATTCCCAACGAAGAGGGGATCCATCAGGCGCAATTGGGTTCTGCTGATACTGACAGTTGAAGATCGCCGAGCCCATTTCACGGCGCATTCGATCAAGGGTGGTTTGGTTGAGGCGCGAGGCAAAAAGAAGTTCACCAGGATTGCGACGGTGCACGCGAGTGGCGCTCAATGGGACCACTTCCGGAACTTCAGCAATCGCAGGCAGGTTCAGGTGGCGATAGGTGCCTTTGTCCAACAGGTACCCCGGTGGATCCATCTCATGCAGACGCTGAGCCACCATCACAACACGGCCCTCAGCAGGATTGTCAAAGCGCGACAGCAAAGTGCCTTCAATGAACTCCTGAGCCCGGGTGAGCTCCGCCTCTGAGTTGGCATCACCCGCCTTCAAAAGATCATCAATGATGATGTAGTCAGCCCCATGCCCCGTCACCGAACTGCCAATGGAAACAGCCTTGCGGCTGCCGCCTTTCGTGGTCCGGATCTCTTCAGAAGTGTTGCCCTTCTTTGCCAGCCGGGTCTGTGGAAACATCGCTTGATACCAGCGCGTAGCCATTACACGGCGACAATCTTCGGAATGCTTGCGCGCCAGATCAAGACCATAGCTCGCCACAATGATCTTGGCCGACGGATAATGCCCCAGCAAAAAGGCCACATACGCGACAGCCACCGTTACTGATTTCAGGCACCGGGGCGGGATGTTGATCACCAGGCGTTTGTTCCCACCCACACGCACGACATCAAGCTCATAGCACATTGCGCGCACGTGCCAGGCGGGCTCAAACTTGTCATTTGCCCCATGATGGAGAGTGTCAAACACCTTCCACACGAACGGAAAGAAGTTCTCCCTGCAAATCTCACGAGACGCCTGCAGGATCATTTTTGGATCAAGACTCTCCATCAGCCATCTCCCAATGCCTGAGGTGCTCACCTTCATCTTCGCAAGCGGGCTCTTCAGTTGCCGGCTCATCTGCAAAAAAGTCCCGCAGAATGTCATAGTCGACAGGCTTAGGCTCTTCCGTTGCCATCTCGGTTTCGGCGCCGTCAGTCTCAGCACTAAAAAGCTCCAGATCGAGCTTGAGAATGGCCATCTGTGCTTGCTTGTCTCCCTTGAGCCCATTGGCCATAAGCTGCTTGGCCATCGCCTCCGCTTTGGATATGCGAACTTCACGATTGCCTTCGCGCACTGTAATCTTGCTATTCAGTTCACGTTTCAGGCTGGCGCGGACGCCTTTTGCCCCTTTCGGACGCCCCTTGGCATTGCCAGACTGGCCCTTCTTAAACTGGCCGCTCTTGGGTGGTTTGGCGTAGCCCACCTCATAATCCTTTTTCTGATCAGACATTGGCCAACTCCTTATCGAGTGTCTGTGTTGTTTGCGCTGCACGCTCATCAAAGCCCTCGCCCGTCTGAGCATGAACGGCTTTCTCACCGGTCATTGCCTGCCAGCGGCGGATAGCAACATCAACGTAAAGCGGATCCAACTCGATCAGACAGGCCTTGCGGCCGGTCTTTTCCGCGGCGAGCAAAGTGGCTCCTGATCCACCAAATGCATCCAGCACCACATCGCCGCGGTGGCTCACATCCATGATGGCATCCACCACCAGCTGCGTTGGCTTCACCGTGGGGTGATCGGCCAAATCCGCATCGCGCCCTTTGCCAAAGCTGTTCACGCCTGCGTAGTCCCAGACATTGGTGCGATTGCGCCCATGTTTCCCCAGTTCCACATTATTGACGTGCACGGCACCAGGATTCTTAAAGATGCAAATCATTTCATGTTTGGAACGATAAAGGCTGCCCATACCGCCATTGTTTTTGTTCCAGACGCAGAGGTTGATCAGGTCCAACCCACTAGCTTTACCTTCGCTGATCAACTCTTCAACGTGACGCCAATCCATGCAGATCATCACAACGGCACCCTTAACGAGGCGCTTCACCAAATGGGTAATGCTCTCCCGCAAGAATGCGCGGAACTCGCCATTGGTCATTTCGCCTGATGCCATGGCAAACTCACGGTGTTCGCTGGCATTGCCGGAACGCACATGGCCCTGCACAGGAACATTGTAAGGTGGATCCGTGAAGACCATCTTGGCTTCGGCACCATCCAAAGCCCGCTGGAAACTGCTGCTCTCAAGAGAATTGCCGCAAAGAATGCGGTGATTGCCAAGCGTCCAAATATCTCCAAAGCGGGTCACCGCTGGCTTTGTCTGATCCGGCTCTTCTACAGTTTCACAGGTTTGGGGCGCGTCTTCACCCACTCCGCCAATGATGATGTCGATCTCCGGCATTTCAAAACCGGTGACGCCAAGATCCAGATCAAGCACGCCGTTCAGGCTAAGGTCCATTAACTCGGTCAACTCTATCTGCAGGGCTGGCTCATTCCAGTCCGACAACTCCGCCAGCTTGTTGTCGGCGATGCGCAAGGCACGCACTTCTGCATCAGACAGATGATCCACCACCACAGTCGGGACAAAACTGAGGCCAAGGGCCTTAGCGGCCTCATAGCGACCGTGCCCCGCAATAATCACATCGCGCCCATCCACAAGGATCGGGGTGACAAACCCAAACTGCGCGACAGACGCTTTCAGCTTGGCAATCTTCTTTGCGCCATGAACACG
This sequence comes from uncultured Shimia sp., assembly GCF_947498095.1. Lineage (GTDB taxonomy): Bacteria > Pseudomonadota > Alphaproteobacteria > Rhodobacterales > Rhodobacteraceae > Shimia. Next base: position 21,630 of record NZ_CANMJE010000007.1, read on the forward strand.
GGAATTGTTCGCATAAGGTTTGAGGGTGGATATCGGAGACTGAATAACTTTATCAGCCATCCAGATGGTTTGCGAAGCATTGTTCGCGTTGTTTTTCTTAGGCAGGGTGCGCATTTGGCGTCTCCATTCGATCGAACCGCAACAGCGGCAGGTTTCAAAATGGATCGCTGGATACTTAGGAGAGAGCATACGATAGCAACTCCCCGGATTCAGCAATCCGGTTCGTTACCCCTTCGAATGCTCTCTGCGGGAATATACCTTCCCTGTGAGTGCTGCCTAGGGAACCTTTTTCGTTCCCCCTATTAAGCAGGGTATGCAAACAGAATAGCCATCAACAAGACCGCACGCAACCCCAAATGAACAAGAAAGAAAAAGGTAACCATTTGATTTGTTGACAAATAAATCGATACACGACACCGATCGCCGCCCTGCAAACTGACGCAAATTCGCCACTGCAGAAAGAACTGGACTACCTGCCCAGACCACGCAGTACTGCTCTCACGCCCGAAAAGATCGGGCTCTCCTCAGTACCGGCACGCCACTGCCCTGCCAAACTGAGGAGACACAAATGACCCTGCATACCCTCGAAGAGATTTCGCATCTGGACCGCGACGGCCTGTCTGCCGCATGGCGCGATTTGCATGGCAGTGCGCCGCCACCCCGCTCAAGCCAGGTGTTCATGCGCCGCGTCCTGAGCTTTGAAGCGCAGGCCCAACAACAGGGAGGTTTACCAAAAGCTCTGTTGAAGGAGCTGGGCAAAGCGGCCAGCAAGCCGGTCGGGAAGACAACTACAGCATCACGCCTCAAACCCGGCGGGCGGTTGCTCAGGGAATGGAACGGTGTCACCCAGGTGGTGGATGTCACCGAAGACGGGTTTCTCTGGAACGGCGAGACTTACCGCTCCCTCTCAATCATCGCCCGCACCATCACGGGCAGCCACTGGTCCGGCCCCCGTTTCTTCGGCCTCAACAAACCGGGAGCCGGTAAATGAGCCAGACCCGGAAAATCCGCTGCGCCATCTATACCCGCAAATCCTCCGAAGAAGGTCTCGATCAGGACTTCAACTCATTGGACGCCCAGCATGAGGCCTGCGCAGCGTATGTTGCCAGCCAGAAGCATGAGGGCTGGAAGCTGCTGCCCACCCGCTATGACGACGGTGGCAAATCCGGTGGCACGTTGGACCGCCCGGCCTTGCAGCAGCTGTTGGCAGATATAGACGCCGGTCTCATTGACATGGTGGTGGTCTACAAGATTGATCGGCTGACACGCTCGCTGGCCGACTTCGTCAAACTGGTCGACCGCCTCGAAGAGGTAGACTGTTCCTTTGTTTCCGTCACCCAGGCCTTCAACACCTCTTCTTCCATGGGGCGTCTCACCCTGAACGTGCTTCTTTCCTTTGCCCAGTTCGAACGCGAAGTGACCGCCGAGCGTATCCGCGACAAGATCGCGGCGTCCAAAAAGAAAGGTCTCTGGATGGGGGGCGTGTCGCCGCTGGGGTATGATGCCCATCCCGATCCGAACACGCGGGAACTGGTGATCAATGATATAGAGGCCGAGACCGTCCGACGTATCTTTGATCTTTATGACGAGTTGCACTGCTTGAATGCTGTCATGAGGCGGAGCGACGCCGAGGGGCTGGCCTCCAAGCGCCATGTGTTTTCTACAGGGCGCGTCCAAGGTGGGCGCCCGTTCAGTCGCGGGCAGATCTATCACATCCTGCGCAACCCAACCTATCTCGGGCGCATTCGCCACAAAGACAAGAGCTTCCCCGGGCGGCAAGCAGCCATCATCAGCCAAGGCCAATGGGACCGGGTGCAGGACAAGCTTGAGGCCACCGCAATGCGCCGTCGCGGTGGAGTCGGCCCCAAGACCGTCACTTCCGCAACACCAACTGCACCGCTTCTCGGAAAGTTGCGCGATGAGTCCGGTGATATCCTGACTCCCTCCCACACGCAGAAGGGCAAACAGCGTCATCACTACTATGTCTCGAACCGTCTGATCTCCGGCAGGCCCGATCCCGCCGGCTGGCGACTTCCCGCAAAGGCTTTGGAGAACGCCGTGACGAAAGCCGTCACAGATCACTTGCGCACCGCTGCCCAGCGCCATCAGGTGCTGACCGCTTCGGATGCGCTCACCTCATCGACGGCGGTCGAAGCGGTTCGGGTTCTCATGGGGGAGATAGAGGCTGGTGGGATAAAGACCATTTCCAGCCTTCTCGTTTCCGGCACCATCACCGATGGACGGTTGCAACTGCACCTCGCAACCGGCCCACTCGCCAAGCACCTGAACCTAACCGAGGCAGATTTGCATGAGGCTCTCTGCTACATTGATGTCCCCTTCACCATCCGACGACGGGGTGTCGAGATGAAGATTGTGGCCGGGGAAATGGCACCCGCCCGCGATGCCACTCTGATCCGGGCCTTGCGCAACGCCCATAATTGGGTGGCGCAGATGAAGACCGGAGCCTCCGTCAAACAGATCGCCAGCACGACAACCATCTCGGAAAGCTACATCACCCGCATTATCCCGATGGCGTTTTTATCACCCCGAATCCAGCAAGCCATCCTCTTGGGGTCGCAACCTGCGGAACTGACACTGGAAACCATCGCGCGCAGCAAACTGCCAATAGACTGGTCTGCCCAAGAGCAGATCTTCGGATTTACCAAAACTACGTAATCCCTGTTCGAAACTTAAGCTTCCCTGATCAGCGCTGAAAATTCCCTGTTCCGCGATTCAAATTCCCTGTTCCGGTGTTTAGGGAATTTGCGCCCTAAACACCTGTAAACGCTCGCATAAACTCCTCCAAATTTGAAGGAATCGAGCGGATTTCGTCCAAATTCCCTGTAAAATGGCTCATAACAGGGAAACACACACCAAACCTCACCGGCGAAATTGGGTCTCTGAGACTCTCAAGAATAATCCCGGAAATGCAGCGCCACGGTGCGTCTCAGTTCAAACCGCATCCTTGCAACCGACGGAAATCACGCCACTAATCACAACCAATTCTGCAGGGAAAACTGAGACCGGGGTCGGTGGCGGAGGAGGTGGGATTCGAACCCACGGAAGGCGTTAACCTTCGTCGGTTTTCAAGACCGGTGCATTCAACCACTCTGCCACTCCTCCGACCTGCACTGATTAATCCGCTACGTTTGATTCTGAAACCCCCAGAAAAGGGGATTTTTCGCCGATATGGGAACACGTGCTTTTCTTGCGTCCCCCTTGCCGCTAGACTGCGCTCAACTCATGCCCGCTGAATTCGGGCAGAAGGCCGAAAAAACGGCAAGTAGAGCGGCAATGACCGCTGACAGGCAAAGGGCGGATCATGACGTTAACTTTCAAACAACACCGGAATGGCACCGGCAGATTTGCTGTGATTGCTTTCGCCGCGTTTGCAGTGACGGCTTGCGAAGAAGGCGTCGACCTTTCGATGCTTAAGCCGAAGACGGATACTGAGACCGCCGACGCAAGCACACAGACCACCAAGTTGGTTGAGCGTGACGTTGAAGCTCCGGACGTCTTTTCGGTGACCGAAGCCGGCCTCTGGGATGGGCGACCATCCTTGGGTGGGGTATGGGCCGCACATCCCGATGTCAAAGACCCTGAACGCGTGATCATTCGCAACCAGAGCAACGGCAAGTTTGTGATTGGTGCGCTGTTCCGCCGTGAACGGGACATGCCCGGTCCGCGCGTTCAGATTTCCGCAGATGCCGCAGATGCCTTGGGTATGTTGGCCGGACAGCCTGTCGAGCTGAACGTAACGGCGCTGCGTCGCGAAGAAGTCGCAGATGAGCCAGAGGCGATGGAAACAAGCGCCACGGCAGCCGCAGAAGTCGAAGAAGAGGTGTTGGACCCCATCGCCGCGGCAAGCGCTGCAGTCGCCAGTGCCGAGGAAGAGGTCAGACCGCCAGCGCAAGAGGTGACGGCAGAAACCGCACCCAAGCCGGTGTCATCCAATCTAGACAAGCCTTACATCCAAATTGGGATCTTCTCGGTCGAGGCCAATGCCAAGAATGCCGCCGACCAGATGCGCAACAATGGAATGGTGCCGCTTATCAAAAAGCTGGAAAGCAAAGGCAAAACGTTCTGGCGCGTGATCGTCGGGCCGGCTGCCTCTAAGTCCGAGCGCACCCAGATCATGAAACAAATCAACGCCACCGGATTCACCGACGCCTATGCGGTTTCCGGCTAGAGCCAACTGACGGAGACTCTGATGGTCAGAGCATTGAACCGCCTTATCGTCGCAATGTTTGCGCTCTGTCTGACCGTTGCACAAGTTGCAGCGTTTGAGACAAACGCCAGAGCAGCTTTTGTCATGGACCAGGGTACGGGCACGATACTGCTGTCAAAAAACGCCGATGACCCGCTGCCACCGGCTTCAATGTCCAAGCTGATGACACTCTACATGGCGTTTGAGGCCGTGCGGGATGGCCGCCTTTCGATGGAAGAGAAACTACCTGTCTCGCAACATGCGATGAGCTATGGCGGCTCAACCATGTTTCTTGACACCACGGACAAGGTCAAAGTCACCGATCTGCTGCGTGGGATTATCGTTTTGTCCGGCAATGATGCCTGCGCGGTGATCGCCGAGTCCCTGTCTCCGGATGGCACCGAAGCCGGATTTGCCCGGTTGATGACCCGCAAAGCACGACAGATGGGTATGAACAGTTCGACTTTTGCCAATTCCAACGGCTGGCCTGCGCCGGGTCACCGCATGTCGATGCGTGACCTTGCGATCCTCGCCAACGCGCTGATCACCGAGTTTCCCGAGTTTTATCCGATGTTTGCGGAGACCGAGTTTGAATTTGACGGTCGTGCACCCGGCAACACGCGCAACCGAAACCCCTTGCTGGGGTTGGGCATTGGCGCAGATGGGCTAAAGACAGGGCACACCAGCGAGGCTGGTTATGGCCTGGTTGGTTCAGCGCGTCAGGGAAACCGACGCGTGATCTTTGTAATCTCGGGGCTGGATAGTGCACGTGAGCGCGCTGAGGTTTCCCAACAGATCGTCAACTGGTCATTCCGGCAATTCACGGAAACCCAAGTGTTGGAAAAAGGTCAACGTCTGGGGGAGGCAGACGTCTGGATGGGAAAGGATCTGCGCGTTCCGCTGGTCGCAGCAAGCGACCTTTCGATCCTTCTGCCAGTTCTGAGTGGAGATGATGTGCCTGCGGAAATCGTTTATCACGGTCCGGTCGAGGCACCGATCGCAGAAGGCCAGGAATTGGCCAAACTGATCCTGCGCCCCGAAGGTTTGCCAGAACTCCGCGTGCCGCTGGTGGCCGAGAAATCAGTGAGCACAGGCGGTTTTGGTGTTCGACTTAAGACCGCTGCAGCCGTCCTGATGAAGCAATTTGGCATTGGATCAGAGCAAGCAGAAACCGAGGATGCTTCGTGAACGGAATAGGCAGCTTCATCACGTTCGAAGGCATCGATGGGTCCGGCAAGTCAACACAGATCAAGCGTCTGGCCGAAACCCTGAAACAGTCCGGGCGGGACGTTGTTTTAACGCGCGAACCTGGCGGGTCCCCGGGTGCAGAAGACATTCGAAAACTCGTGCTCGAAGGCGACCCGGATCGTTGGTCTGCCGAAACCGAAATCCTGTTGTTCACCGCGGCACGCCGAGACCATCTTGAGCGTACTATCCTACCTGCACTTGCGGCTGGAAAAATCGTGCTTTGCGACCGTTTTGCGGATAGTACCCGGATGTATCAGGGCCTGTCGCGGGGTGATTTGCGTCATATCGTGGATCAGCTCCACAGCTTGATGATTGGGCGTGAACCCGATCTGACCATTCTGATCGATATGGACCCAGCCACGGGGCTTGCCCGCGCCAAGTCGCGTCAAACGGCCGAGGAACGGTTTGAGGATTTTGGTCAAGGCCTGCAAGAACAGATGCGCAAAGGCTTTCTGAATCTGGCACAGCAGTTTCCAGACCGGTTCCGTGTCATTGATGGCGAACAAGACGCGGATGCCGTTGCCAGCGATATCGCGAACGCCGTCCTGTCGGGGCTGGCATGAGCGGCACCGGCGATCTTCCCGAGGCAGACCGGATCGAAGGCGCACCGCATCCCCGCGAAACACTGCAGATTTTTGGTAAATCACAGGCAGAAGCAGACTTTCTTGAAGCCTTCAATTCTAACCGTTTGCACCATGCCTGGCTGATGACCGGGCCGCGCGGTGTCGGCAAAGCCACATTGGCATGGCGCATAGCGCGGTTTTTGCTGGCCACGCCGGTTTCCCAAGGTGGTGGCCTTTTTGATGATGCCCCACCCGTCTATGATACCTTGGACATTGCCGCAGATCATCCGGTCACACGTCGCATCCTGGCCAAATCAGAGCCGGGATTGTTTTCCATTACCCGCAGCGTGAATGAAAAGACCGGCAAACTGCGTGATATGATCGTGGTCGACGACATTCGCAAATTGACCCATTTTCTCACGCTCTCAGCCACCGAAGGCGGACGCCGCGTGGTGATCGTGGATGCAGCGGACGATATGAATGCCAACGCGGCCAATGCGCTGTTGAAAATGCTCGAAGAGCCGCCTGCCCTGACCACGATGCTGTTGATTTCTCATCAACCATCTCGGTTGTTGCCCACCATCCGGTCAAGATGCCGCGAACTACGGCTCGGCCCGCTGGGCCCTGACGACATGCGCGCCGCGTTGGATCAGGCCGATATGGGGCCTGAAGACTCTCCTGCGCTTGCCGCGTTGGCCGACGGCTCGGTAGGCGAGGCCATTCGTCTGACCCAATTGGGCGGACTTGCGATGTATCAGGAGATTATCGCGATTTTTGCGGGGTTGCCGCGTCCTGATCGAACACGTGCTCTCAAATTGGCCGAGGCAGCTGCCACACGCGGGGCCGAAGCGCGATTTGAAATGCTGCTGACAATGTTCGATACATTTCTTGCCCGACTGGCCCGCACGGGCGCCACTGGCAGCGCCCCGGTGCCAGAAGCCGCAGACGGGGAAACCCAGTTGTTGTTGCGACTGTCAGAAACACCGCACAAGGCCCGCGCATGGGCCAATGTCGCACAAGAAATTTCGGGGCGGACGCGTCACGGTCAGGCGGTCAACCTTGACCCTGCCGCGCTAGTTCTAGATACGGTTTTTAAAATCACTGAAACCGCATCTTCCAGGCCATGACCGAAACTCCACAGATTACTGACAGCCATTGCCATCTCGATTTTCCCGATTTTGACGGGCAATTGGATGACATCGTTCAACGCGCGAAAGAGGCCGGTGTCACACGCATGGTGACGATCTGCACCCGCCTGCGCAATGAGCCGCAAGTGCGCGCCATTGCCGAGGCGCACGCTCCTGTATTCTACGCCGCAGGTACCCACCCGATGAGCGCGGCCGACGAACCGATCGCCTCGTTGGAGGACCTGATAACCCTGGCTCAACACCCAAAATTTGTCGGCATTGGTGAGACCGGCCTCGACTATCACTACACTGCTGAAAGCAAAGACATTCAGCAGCAATCCTTGCGCATCCACATCGCGGCAGCGCGTGAAACCGGCCTGCCGCTGATAATCCATTCCCGTGACGCAGACGAGGACATGGCCCAAATCCTCTCCGAAGAACATGCCAAGGGGGCCTATTCTTGCGTCATGCATTGCTACAGCTCTGGCCCCGACCTGGCCAAAACTGCCGTCGACTTGGGCTTTTACCTGTCCATGTCTGGCATCGCCGCTTTCCCACGCAGTCAGGACGTGCGTGATATCTTTGCGGCCGCACCTGTGGATCGCATTCTCGTGGAAACCGATGCGCCTTACCTTGCACCGCCTCCATATCGCGGCAAACGCAATGAACCCGCCTATACCGCCCACACTGCCCGTGTAGGGGCCGAGGTCTTTGGCATGAATTATCCGACATTTGCCGCACAGACCCAATCCAATTTCGACCGCCTCTTCACCAAGGCCGCTCAGTACGCGGTGCCTGCATGAGCGCGCGGCTCACCTTTACCATTCTCGGTTGCGGCTCGTCTGGCGGCGTTCCGCGCCTCGGTGGTCATTGGGGTGATTGCGACCCCGCAAACCCCAAGAACCGCCGCCAACGGTGCTCGATGCTGATCGAACGTCAGACCGAGGCCGGCAAAACCACTGTGCTGATCGACACCTCGCCTGACATGAGGGCGCAGCTTCTGGACGCCGAAGTCGGACGCCTTGACGCTGTGGTCTACACCCATTCGCATGCGGACCACGTGCATGGCATCGACGATCTTCGCATGGTTGTCTTTAACATGCGGCAACGCTTGCCCGTCTGGGCCGATGGCGACACTCAAAATGCGCTCTATTCCCGTTTTGGGTATGCCTTCATGCAACCCGAAGGCTCGCCCTACCCGCCCATTTTGGACATGTATACGATTGATGGCGATGTTGAGATCACTGGCGAAGGCGGCACAATCACTCTGACACCAATCACGGTTGGTCACGGCAGCATCGACGCGCTGGGATTTCGGGTGAACGATCTGTGCTACATGCCCGACGTGGCCGAGATCTATGACGACGCGTGGCTGCAGCTTCAGGGGCTGGACTATTGGGTGTTAGACACCCTGCGCCGCTCACCGCACCCGACGCATTCGCATCTGGAAAACTCGCTGAAATGGATTGAACAGGCTGCCCCCAAGCGCGCGGTGCTGACCAACATGCATATCGATCTGGATCATGCGACGCTCGAGGCTGAAACCCCTGACCACATCAGCGTGGCCTATGACGGGATGAAGATCGTTTATGACGACTGATCCAGATATCCAAGGCACCTCATGCAGGCGCTGATCGACGTTATCCTGCCGGTCTTTTTCGTGATTGGCTTTGGCTATCTCGCCGCCTGGCGCGGGTTTCTGAGCGAACTTCATATTGATGGCATCATGAAGTATGCCACCAATTTTGCGGTCCCGGTTTTGTTGTTCCGTGCGATTTCGCAACTGGATCTGAGTGCCGAGTTTGACGGAGCACTTCTCAGCAGCTTTTATGCCGGGGCCATCGTGTCGTTTGCCGCTGGTATGCTTGGCGCGCGATACTTCTTTCGCCGCGATTGGGAAGACGCGGTGGCCATCGGCTTTGTTTGCCTCTTTTCCAATTCACTGCTGCTGGGCCTCGCGATCACCGAACGTGCCTATGGCGCACAAGCCCTGGCTGGGAACTATGCCATTGTCGCGATCCATGCCCCATTCTGCTATGGGGTCGGCATCACGGTGATGGAGATTGTCCGCGCCCGAGGCAGATCCCCCCTCAAGGTGGTACCAACGGTCTTGCGGGCCATGTTCTCAAACGCGCTGATCCTTGGTATTTCTTTGGGTTTCATCGTCAATCTAGGCCAGGTGCCTGTTCCCGTGACCTTCAGTGTCTCGGTCGACATGATCACCCGCTCTGCTCTGCCCGTGGCTCTGTTTGCAATGGGCGGCATCCTGTTTCGCTATCGCCCCGAAGGCGACATGCGCACCATCTTGTATTGCTGCGCTGTTTCCCTTGTTCTTCACCCCACCATTGTCTGGACGCTGGGCAGCGCACAAGGGCTGGATCGAGACAGTTTCCGCTCAGCCGTTCTGACCGCCTCAATGGCACCGGGGGTCAATGCCTATTTGTTTGCCTCGATGTATGGCCGCGCCCAGCGCGTTGCCGCCTCGACCGTGTTGATCGCGACCGCGGCTTCAATCCTCACGATCTGGCTCTGGCTCTTTGCTCTGCCTTGACCTCGCGGTCCCGTGACTTGCCGAATTGCACCTCTGCCCCCATCTTGGGCTTGCGCAAGAACAGGAGGCCCCAATGCCCGATCCCATCCGAGTTGATGTTATCTCAGACGTTGTCTGCCCGTGGTGCATTGTCGGCTTTCGCCAGTTGCAACAGGCAGCTGAAGCCACCGACATTGAGATTGAAACCTATTGGCATCCGTTTGAGTTGAATTCTGACATGCCGCCGGAAGGTGAAAACCTGCGCGAGCACATCATGCGCAAATACGGCAGCACGCCAGAACAGTCCCAAAAGGCGCGCGATCAGCTGGCCGCCATTGGCACACCACTGGGTATCGATTTTCAATTCCGCGACGAGAGCAAAATCGTCAACACGTTTCAAGCGCATCAGCTTTTGCACTGGGCCCAGGAAGCTGGCAAATCGCAAGATCTGAAACTGGCCCTGTTCGATGCCTATTTCACCAACGGGTTGGATGTGTCTACGTCTGAGGTTCTGGCAGATACCGCTGCCTCAGTCGGCATGGATCAGTCCGAGGCGCTGCAAGTTCTTAGTGACCAGCGCTATGCCGAAGCGGTTCGGGAAAAACAAAGCTTTTGGACGTCACGCGGCGTGTCCAGCGTACCAACGATGGTGTTTGACGCGCGCCACGCGACCGCGGGCGCGCAAGGGGCAGAGACTTTTGCCAAGGTTCTTACGCATCTGTCGCAATCAGCCGGAGCGGCATGAAACGTTCTTAAGAGACTCAGTTGCTATGAGCGCCCAGATTTGCTGTCCAGTGCGACCAATCGCTTGGATAGCATCCAGACCAAGACAGCGATGAGCGCGCCGAAGTAGCCATCAATCGCGTAGTGCCAAGCCAGCATCACAGAGCCGATCAAAATGATCGACAGAAACGCCAGCATCGCGCGCCCCGCCCAGCGCCCAAAACTAAAGGCGTAGAGAGTCATCAGGACGGTTGAGGCAACATGCATGCTTGGCATCGCGGAAATCCCATTGATGGTCCCTTCGGCGACATAACCTTTCCAAAGCATTTCGTGCACATCAAGCGCCCAGATCGTGCCGCTTTGGTTGAAGGATTTCAGAGCGTCTGTCAGGGCGACAAAGTCCGTTCCCAGCCCCATACGCTCGAAATAGACCGGCCCCGCTGAAGAGAACACCGTGGCCAGTACGTTACCGCCGAGGAACCAGACCAAAACGGTCGACACGAGGAACGTCGAAGCGGCTTGGCGATTAATTTTCGTGAAACATGCAAAGATCAGCAAGAAGTACATCATGAAGAACCACCAGTGATAGGCGACGTTGATCACGGTCGCCACCAAAGGCGTGCCCATCAATCCCAACACGAGCTTGTATGGATCCACTCCAAAGTGCAGGGCCCGATCCCATTCGGCAAAAGTCACGTCCCAAGAAAACGGCACCAACTGCGGAATTGCACTCTTTAGAAACGTGAATGACCCGATGAAAAAGACAAAGCACATCAGCGCCAGCGACCCTGTGGCCATCCGCTCCCAATCGAGAAAAATCGACTTAGCATCGGCTATCATGCGCTGGATCGGGCGTTCTGGGCGAACGATCAGGGCCAAATAGGCAAAATGCAAAATGAGCAGCAGAGTGAGAGTAACTGGAACCAATTGAAAGCACACCGACATCAAGGCATGAAAAGTATGCAGTTCGAATGGAATACCCAACACGCGGCTGACCAAAAAGGCTGCAAAAGTTTGCAATGCAACGCATGCAATCAGCAGCCGGTTCTTTTGAACAAAGCGCGGCACACCATTGGAAGAGGTCTGCGCAAAGTCTGCTTGCATCGTCATGAATTCATCTCCGGTACTCGAGTTGGAGATGATTATCCAAAAAAATGGGGCAAGGATGCGGCGCTATTGGGAAAGTATTGCGCTCAAACGCACCTCGGAGAACATCTCTCGAAGCTCAAAGAACCTAATGTTTTCGGAGAGTTGGTGCGGCCGAGAAGCACCCGACTACAGAAACACCGAACAACGTCAGTAGGCATTTACCTTGTAAATAAGAACTTTTCGCTTATGACGATAGGCAACGGGCGTTACTATTTTAGATTTGGTGGTAGACATGGCGGTAGACAAATTGAGTGCGACGCGGGTCAAGAAATTGGGCCCCGGCAAGCACAGTGACGGTAAGGGGCTATACTTTTGGGTGCGCGGCGCGACCAAGACTTGGTCTCTGCGGTACACGGATGCGGACGGTCGTCGGCGTGAGAAGTCGCTCGGCGTGTATCCCGAGGTGGATTTGGATAAGGCGCGCGCGCTTCGTGATGCCGACATTGGTGAGGCGAGGGGCAAGAAGTCGCACACGGTGCGTGTGTGGTTTGGCCGCTGGCTTAAGGCCAACAGGCACGACTTGAAGGACAGCGGGCGAGCTGGGCGTTGGCTGTCGCCTGTCAAGGTGCATGTGCTGCCCGCCTTGGGTCACCGCGACCTACGCGATCTGACTTTTGACGAGATACTCGCCGTCTTCGATCCGATCTGGCGCACAAAAACATCAGCCAGCAAGAAGGCGCTGGACCGTCTGGGTATGGTGCTACGCTATGCCGAGACCGAATTACCCGTCATCGATGTGCGGCTGGTGCCGCGTGTGCGTGAGCGCCTCGGGAACCAGCGCCACACCGTGACCAACATCCCCGCCATGCCATGGGCCGAGGTTCCGACCCTGTACGCGACTTTGGGCGAGACACCTACAGAACTGGCGTTGCGACTGTTGATCCTGACGGCCTCGCGATCAGCCCCGGTGCGCTTCGGGCGAGAGGAGCAGTTCGAGGATGGCGTGTGGAGTATACCGGCCGAGAATATGAAGAATAGTAAGCCGTTCAGGATACCGCTGTCAGACGAGAGCCAGCGCGTGATCGACCTAGCGCGTCCTCTGGCGCGGGATGGGTTCCTGTTCTGCGCCTATCGCGGCAAGCCCATAAGCGACGCGGCGATGGCTAAGTACCTCGCGCGCGAGGGATACGAGGCGCGGCCCCACGGCTTCCGGTCTTCGTTTCGCGATTGGTGTGAGGAAACCGACGAACCATGGCACCTGTCCGAGACATCTCTCGCCCACAGCATCGGCAGCAAGACCGAGCGGTCCTATGCGCGCTCCGACTTGCTCGATCAACGCCGCCCGCTCATGCAGCGGTGGGCGGATCACGTCACCAACGCTGAGAGCGTGCTATTGTTGGAGGCTGGAGAGCCTGCACCAAAATGACTCACGATCCATACTGGACACGACCGAGGGATAGGCTGCCCACTGGGTCAAAGAGGGCGGACAGCGGACGTTCGTTGCGTTTTGCTCTAAGGTCTGCAACGCGGACGAAGCTGCCGTCGGGCCTGCCGGGATGGGTGTCTGGTTCGGCGAACAACTCAGTTTTTTTCGCCGTCCTCTACTTCTTGCAATTTTCTAAAAGCGGTTGGCGTCATGCCGTTTGCGCGGCGGAAGGCTCGGGCGAAATTTGCGGCATCCGTAAACCCGAGAACTGTCGCGATATCGGAAATCGATCTACTGGTCGTGACTAGAACCTCTCTTGCGTATTGCTGCCTCACGAAGCTTATCTCGTTGGTAATATTGGTCCCGTTCTCAGCCAGTCGTCGTTTCAGCTTGTGCTGGCTCATCGATGCGAGAGCCGCACATTTTGAAGCGCTCAGGTCAATCTGTTCGATGTGTGCCCGGAGCATTTGCCTGAAGGATTGAACAAACCCGTCGGCAGCCGAGCTGGATATCTCCTCCGTGGCTAAACTGGACGACGCAGGATTCAGTTTTAGGGACAACCAAGACGACGGAAAGTGGATGCAGAACCCCATTCTGTTCCCCCTCATAGGATGCATCAGGTCGAATTCCGATGGCAAAACCTTGGGGTCGCTTACAGTAACTGTTACTTTCGATGGGTCCAACCGATTGCGCAAAGCCCGCCGGAGAACGGCCAGGCCGAGCGCCACCATGAATGCATCGTTCTGAGCGGGCAGGATTTGGGGTGCAAAAGAGCGCGTTTCTCCAAAAACTGCCGTTTGGCCGACTATATTGAGATGTTCTGTGACAGAACTGGCAATCTCGTTGGACCGCGCAATAAAGATCGACAGGAAGTCTCCCACCGTTGACGCGCGCGCCTCAGCGTCCTCAAGTATCGCCCAACCCTGAACATCGAGTTTGCTTCCAACGCGGGCCCCAAAAAAGGGATCTTCGGCAGACTTGGCGGCGTTCTCGACAAACTGGTGGATGACCATGACGTGAACTGAGAGGTCGGCCTCAAAGATTGCACCCTCAGTTAACCCGACGCTCTCAAACACTGGTTCCGGGTCAATACCGCGTTCGTGGAGTTCCGTGGCGAAGGGGCGCAAAACACTCAGCTTTACGAGTGGTAAGGTGTGATTCATCGATTCAGCATTCGCTTTTATGTTCAGTTTCATCCTAGCGTCTCAGAACAACCAAGAGGGAATAAACTGCTCTAAATAGTCCTTATGGGGCAAAAAACTGCCGTCACCGCACCCCGAAGACAGGCAATGGTTCCGTCAATTCTTATACTGTCTCTCAGTTCAAACGCTCCGGGCACAGGGGCTAATCCAAAGGGAGATCGATATGAAGAGCATACTACAATCTGTAGCGGGTGTTTTGCTCGCGACAGCAACGGCTACGTCGGCGCTCGCTCAGGAAGAGGCTTCACCGGCACTGGTTCTATTCACGAACTGTGCGGTGTTTGATGGCCTCACGGAAACGTTGATTGAAGGGCAAAATGTTCTGATTGAGGGTAATCTGATTTCGGCTATCGGCGATACGTCACTTGAGGCAGAAGGGGCAAACCAGATTGACTGCGATGGACGCACTTTGATGCCTGGGCTAATCGATGCGCACTCGCATCTTTACCTGAACATCAATGGCGGTCTTGGTGCCCAAGAAGCTGCAACATGGGACGAAATCGGCGCGCGCGCGGCACATATGGCCAATGAATACCTGTATAGCGGGTTTACCAGCGTACGCGAAATGGGCGGAGGCGGATCGGGTTTAAAGAAGACAGTCGATGCCGGTCTGATCGAAGGTCCACGCATTTACCCAGCCGGTGCCTTTCTCTCACAAACATCGGGCCACGGCGACTTTCGGTCCGCATCCATGCGCAACCCAAACTTGCCTCCCTATGCCAATGACAGCAACGCGCAACGTCTCGGCATCACGTATGTGGCAGACGGTGTAGACGGTGTCATGGCGGCTGTCCGTCAGAACCTGTCTCAAGGGGCCAGCCAGATCAAGATGATGGCGGGAGGTGGCGTCGCGTCGGTTCTCGATCCGCTACACACACTGCAGTTCCAACCCGAAGAACTCGAAGCGGCGGTACGCGTAGCAGCCGATTGGAATACCTATGTCGGCGTTCACGTCTTCTCTGACGAGGGGATTTCGCGTGCTATTGAAGCGGGTGTAAAAAGTATTGAACATGGCTTTTTCGCCAGCCGGGAAACGCTTCAATTGATGAAGGACAATGATATCTTCCTTGTTTCTCAGATGACCGGTATATCCCCATATCTCGAACAGAACCCCGGCCTTCAAACCAAGACGAACCAGGCGAAACTTGCTCTGGCAACTGACTTGTCCAAGGACTTTGTCGAAAACGTTAAGGAAATCCGACCAAAAATGGCGTTCCAATCTGACATCATTTTTGCGCCCGCTGAAGGGTTCCGGTCACAAATGGATCACGAAAAGTGGTTCCACGCTGAACTCTTCGGCAATCATGCAATGCTTGTTGCGGCAACCTCTTCGGCAGGCGAACTTCTGGCATACTCGGGGAAAGCCAATCCTTACCTCGAAGGCCCTCTGGGTCTGATTGCGGAAGGCGCTTATGCCGACGTTCTTATTGTCGATGGAAACCCACTTGAAGACATCAGTGTCATCGGTGGCAACGAGAAATGGTACGACGCCGAACCGCGTCCTCGTGACATCCCGACGATGCGACTGATCATGAAAAATGGCGTGATCTACAAAAATACTCTGAACTGACTAATAAGCGTGGCGGCTTCAAGACGGTCGCCACGCGTTTCCGGCATCTCATACCTGAAGCAGCAGTCTAGATCGCATTTTGTACAACAAACACTCCAAATAACAGCGTGCCGGACTCATTCCCTGAAGCGTGATGAAACCGATAACTAAAAGCAGCCATTAATGAGTGGTGCAGAAAGTGTCACTTTGGGCTCTTTGCTGTCATCAGAAGATGATTGCTGCATGGCTGCTTACGGAAGGCGAACGGCTTGTACCGCTCGCCTAAAGTTCAAATGTCGATCTTCTCAGCAATGCTTAGGGCATCTTCGACTTCGACGCCCAAGTACCTAACAGTGCTATCGATCTTTGTGTGGCCAAGAAGCAGTTGTACTGCTCGTAAGTTCCCAGTCTTACGGTAAATTTCAGCGGCCTTCGTCCTGTGCATCGAGTGCGTGCCGTAGCCACTTGGTTCTAAGCCAATTGCTGCGACCCAATCCCTGACAAGTCGGCCGTATTGGCGTGTTGAAATGTGGGGATGGTCGTGGAACCGACTTGGAAACATGAAGCTGCCTCTCAACATTTCTGGACTTTTGACCCAGTTGGCAACGGAATCACGCGTGTTTTCAGTCAGTTCAAACTGAACTGGCCGCTTTGTTTTGCTTTGCACCACCGAAACACGTTCGCGCACTTGATCAGCGTTTACGAGGTCGCTCACCTTGAGACATACCAAATCGCGTCCACGCAACTTGCTATCGATCGCGACATTAAAGAGCGCCAGATCTCGCAAATTGTTTGCCAGTTCGAGACGCGCTCGGATGGCCCAGACCTGTTTGGGTCGCAACGGGCGCTTTTGCCCGATGATGCGACCTTTGTTCCAAGCTCGTTGTTTGGGGGTGATTGCTGGAAGCTGTACTCTAGGCATATTTTGCCCTCCATACCGCCCTCCAAACCCAAGCGTCGGCATCGCGCTGACGATGGATAATAGCATAATTTCTATAACTGCTTTGGACTTGTCATGTAGGTGTACCATGCCGCGTATGCATCAGACAGCTCCGAGCCCGGAGTAGACATAGTCAACGCCGACGCTCGCAGGTGCTGCAACTCCCGCTTACCGAGACCATCAGCCACACTGCAGAAAGAAAAGCTGCCGTTCGTTACGCCCTCAGAAATTGTCCCGCCACCGGTGTTTGACTGGGCGACTATGCAATCTTTGGCTGCAATTCCGGCAATCCGGCACTGAAAATGTCAGTCGCGCGGAACGCACCAAGGTTCTCGTACTTCTCTCTTTCAGCAGAGATCGCTGCCGAATGCATTGCAGTGAAGGCGAGAAATGCAGGACCTTTGTCGGAGCTGAGGAATAGCCCGTGCTGTAACCTCAATTGAATTTCGCAAAACAGATGTTGGAAGGCTAACCAATCTCTAACTAGGTTCGTTGAGCGCCGAACGCCGCGAGCCGTACGTTTTAACACGCCATATCAGAGAGTTGGTTAGCGTCCTTTTGGGAGGCACCACTCGCTAGTGCATAGAGTTTGGCAGGAACAGCACCAGTGTTGGTACAAGTACCAACACGGCCAAGCGGATGATGTCGACGACCCAGAATGGCGTGACGCCTTTGAAGATCGTTGCTGTCGACACGTTCCCAACAACGCCTTTGAGGACAAAGACATTCAATCCGACCGGTGGTGTAATCAGGCTGATTTCGGTGACGACGACAACAATGATGCCGAACCAGACCGGATCAAAGCCTAGGCTCGTGACCAGTGGAAAAAAGATCGGCACAGTCAGCAATAGCATCGAAAGGCTTTCGAAAACACATCCGAGGATGACATAGACGCCAAGGATCATCAGCATTACCGTCATTGGCCCCAGACCCGCAGAGGAAACCGTGGCGCGCAGCGCTTCCGGCAGGCCGGCAAGGTTCACAAAGTTTGAAAACACCCAGGCGCCGATCAGAACAGTAAACAGAGCGGCGGTCGTCTGGGCGGTTTCGATCAAGACCTGCATCGTTGCAGCAAAGCTGAGTCTGCGCCGCGAAAAAGCGATCAGAAAGGCTCCTGCCGCGCCCATACCTGCCGCCTCGGTCGGGGAAAATGTCAAATTCAGTGGCCAGAAGTCCAAAACTCCGTACAACCCGCCGATTACAATGAAGAACAACAGAAGTACCGCCCACACGCCTTTCAAAGCCTTGGCACGATCAACCCAGCTCGCGCGATCCCCGGCGGGGCCGGCCTCTGGGTTGCGCAGGATCGTGTAGCGCACTGCCGCAAGGTAAAGAACGACCCCGAGCAATCCCGGGATGATACCGGCGATGAACAATTTTCCGATGCTGGTTTCGGTCAGCAAACCATAGATAACAAGAATGACAGAGGGCGGTATAAGAATCCCCAACGTGCCCCCGGCGGCGATGGATGCCGTCGACAGGCTGTCAGCATAATTGTATTTGCGCATTTGAGGCATCGCGACTTTTGACATCGTGGCAGCAGTCGCCAGGGACGAGCCGCAGATGGCCGAAAATCCGGCACAAGCAACGATTGTCGCCATTGCCAGCCCACCTCGAAAGTGACCCATAAAGGCGTAAGATACCTGATACAATTCGCGCGACAGTCCGCCCTTATTCACGAAAAGCCCCATCAGGATGAACAGTGGGACAACCGACAGCCCGTAGTCCTGTGCGGTGTCTATGATCAACCGACCGACCATAGAAATCGAGGCACGAAACCCGCGCAGTTCAGCATAGCCGACAAACCCCACAAACCCCATTGCTATCGCAATCGGCATCCGCAGGAACACAAGGAAAAGGACCGCAGCCAGGCCAAGGATGGAAAACAGCATCAGAAGTTTGCCTTTGTTGGGGAAATTACTCGCGCGACGGCACGGGCAATGAAGGTGATTGCAGTGACAAGGGTGAAAACGGAGATGAACCAACCGACATAGTGTTGTGGTAGGTTGAGGTATTCGCTGACATCGCCGTATTCGCGCGCACGTTCGGCAAGTTCCCAGACCCGCTTTGCGGGCCACAACAGAAAGATTCCGCACGCAAGATCAATTACAAAGTCGCGCAGGGCCGCAAGGCGACGGGAAAATAGCGGGTCCATAAGATCAACCACGATGTTCGCGCCTTTCCAACTGACGATAGGCAGAGACGAAAACACGATGATGGCCATGAACAGTCGCGTTAATTCGGTTGCCGATTCAATCGGGTTGCCAAACAGGCTGCGCAAAACGACATCTGCAAATGTCATCGACATCAACAGGAACAAGATACCGGCCGCAAACCATGTCGGGGCAACGGCGATATAGCGCCAGGGACTTGTTTGTCGCAGCGACATGTCCCAGTTTTGCGCTGGATTTGAGGTTTGGTCATCTTGTTCAGTCATGATGGTGGGTCCACTGTATGAAACAAGGCCCAATGAAGGGCCTTGTTGTTGGTGTTTTGAAACGCTGAACGTGCGGTCAGGTCACTCGGCGGACATCTGCTCGACGATAAAGGCATGCGCGGCAACTGCATCGACGCCCTTTGCACTGACCTCGGAGAGGACCTTTTCAATCAGCGGTCCTGTAAGTGCCTGCCACTTGGCCGCATCGTCAGCCGAGGC
Organism: uncultured Shimia sp.; assembly: GCF_947498095.1. Lineage (GTDB taxonomy): Bacteria > Pseudomonadota > Alphaproteobacteria > Rhodobacterales > Rhodobacteraceae > Shimia. Next base: position 40,890 of record NZ_CANMJE010000007.1, read on the forward strand.
CTGTGTCAGTGCATTGTCGGAATTCGCGTGCAGCGATTCGATGCCAGCCGCATCGATCTGGTCCCAGGCTTTGCCCGCAGCGCGTGACAAGTTTTCGCCAAATACCTTATCCAGTGCAGCGCGATCGGCATCAGACAGCCTGTCGAATGTGTCCTGGTTCATGATGATGGCGAAAGATCCACGATAGAACCCGCCCGGAACTTCGTAAGAGTTTTTGGCAACTTCGAACAGTTTGAAGCTCTTCTTCGCCTCCATCGGCATCATCACACCGTCTGCGGCATTCGATTCCAATGTTTCATAGACTTTTGGAGCGGGCACACGGATGCCCGTTGCCCCCAGTGCAGCCCCGACATCGCCAGACACGCCGCCACCTAGTCGCAACTTCATTCCAGAAATGTCTTCAAGCGCGGTGATCTGCACGTTCGAATGCAGTACGCCCGGGCCATGGGTCATCATCGCCAGAACCTTGACGCCCTTGTGCTCATTCAAATCGGCAAAGAATGTGTCATACGCCCGCCAGCTTGCGACCGACGCGGCCTCGGCGTTACCCTCGTAGCCCGGAAGTTCGATCATTTTCGTCGACACGAAGCGGCCAGGCGAATAGCCGTGGAAGATCCAGGTGATATCGGCCGCACCGTCAAGCACCAGGTCGAATTGCGCCGGAGGGCTGCCCAGACCATATTTGACTTCGGCACTGACCCGCCCGTCGGTGGCCTCTTCGATCATTTTGGTTAGCTCAGGCCAGATCATGGCGTTGACGCCATGCGTTGGCGGGGCCCAAGACGAAATCGTCAGTGTGGTGTCAGCGGCCTGCGCTGCCATGGATGCAATCGACATCGCGCCGGCGGCAAGACCTGTGATCAAAGTATGTTTCATGATGTGTGTTTCCTCCCATTTCTTGGCGAAATTCTAGCGCTTCAGAGCACAAAAAAAATATGCTCTTGCGTCCAGCTGTCCGCGTGGCGGACACTTAGCGTTTTGAAGCGCGCCATATGCCCACAGACGCCGTTAAGGCCGACCCGAAATTTCAAGGGTTTCATATTCGGTGGCGATGTTCGCCGCAGCAAACTGCAAAGCGTCGGCATAACGCTTGATCGCCTGATCCATGTTCATGGCCTTGGTGACCCAGATAATCGACAAGCAGCCGACCGCGCGATCATCAGTTAGGATAGGCACGGCCAGGCTGGATGTTTTGGGCCTGAATGTGTGTGGGCCACGGGTGGCGTATCCCTGTTCGGCATAGATCGTCAGGTTTTCCTCCAGCCATCTTTTTCTGAGGAACGGCATGTCTTCGGGAAGGTTTTCGGCGCGCAATAACTCGATAATCATCTCCAGCTCGCGCGAACCACAGACCGAAAGATAGGCCCGCCCCGCTGACGAGCGCAGAATGGGCAGGGAAAAGCCGACCATCCCTGGGTCCACCGACAACGGGCTGCGGCCATGGGTCGATTCCTGGATCACCATATGGGCGTCTTCATAGGTGGAAAGATCGGCTGGCCAGGCGTGGGTTTCGGTGAATTCCGCCATAACTGGTGCCGCCACCTGACAAAGGCGCGAGCGCACCGACACATTGTCTCCCAATGCCGCGGCCAAAGGCGACACACGCACCCGGGCATCGCTGGCGGAACAGAGGACATAGCCCTCTTCTTCCAGCGTGTGCAGCAAGCGATAAACCGTTGGGCGAGGCAAACCCAGCTCTGACGCGATTTCACCCGGACGGGTTGCGCCGGCCCGGTTGAGATATCGCAGGATATTCAATCCACGCGCAAGCGCGCGGACAGTTTCAGAGTTTGCCGCCATTTATCCATCACGATCAGGGGGGCGTTCTGTCCGCCCATGATGCAGTTTCACCCGGCCACAACCGACTGGTCAATAGCGCCGAACACGCTGGTGCCGTCGTGGTCCAGCATCTCGAACCGGATTGTGTCGCCGGGTTGCATGAACCGGGTTGTCGGCTCGCCATCGCGAATTGTTTCAATCATACGCTTTTCAGCCAGACAGGATGAACCCACCTCTTGGTGGTTTTCATTGCTGACAGTGCCCGACCCGATGATCGTGCCAGCCGATAGGTCGCGGGTACGCGCGGCGTGGGCGATCAGCTCGGGAAACTCAAAGTTCAGATCCGCGCCCGCGTCGACGCATCCGAATTCGTCACCGTTGTAAGTCGTGACTAGTGACAGGTTGATGCGCCCACCAGTCCAGGCCTCTCCCAGCTCGTCGGGGGTTACGCACACGGGCGAGAAGGAACTTGCGGGTTTCGACTGGAAGAAGCCAAATCCTTTAACCAGTTCTGGGCGCATGACATGGCGCAGGCTTACATCGTTGCACAGCATGATCAGTTTGATATGCGATCTGGCCTGCTTGGCCGTGCATCCCATCGGCACGTCATCTGTGACCACGGCAATTTCGCCCTCGAAATCCAGACCCCAATCGGTATCGACGCAGGGGATTGGGTCGACCGGTCCAAGAAACCCGTCGCCACCACCTTGATAGAGCAACGGGTCGGATTCCGAATTTGCAGGCATGTCAACGCCGCGCGCCTTGCGTACAAGCCGCATATGGCTGAGATAGGCGCTACCGTCCGCCCACTGGAACGCTCGCGGCAACGGTGAGGCCAGTGCCGCCGGATCATACGACATGGAATCGACGACGCCGTCCTCGAGTTGTTTTTCAAGGTTGCGCAGGGCAGGCTCGGCGGTCTGCCAGTCTTCGATCGCTTCGCGCAGTGTGGGTGCCACGGATGTGGCCAAAGTCAAACGGGAAAGATCACGGGACACAACGACCAGCGTGCCGTCGCGCCCGCCAGTTTTCAGGGAAGCAAGTTTCATTTTACGGGCTCTCTTTCTATGATGGTTTTGTAAGGGGTTGGCAGGCTCATAGCTGCAATTGCTTTGATGTCTGTCTGAGTCATGGCGCTAGCGGCGATGTATCGGTCAGGGCGCAGCAGAACGGCATTTGCCCCAATTTCGTCCAACGCATCTGCAAAGGCAGGATGCGCTTCTCCATCAAGAACGCGCATGGCTGGCACGACATCACGGGGCAGTTTGTGACGCACCACAAGCACTGGTGCATACCCGATGGCATCATCAAGCCGCTGACCGTCACTGAGTGTCGGCTGGCTGAACAGGTGCCCGGTGTGCGGCGTGTTGCCAACCACGAGGCTGGCCAAATCACTGCGACCAAGTGGGGGCGAGGTGAACTCCATGCGAGCCTTTCCGTCGCAATCAGCTTCTGTTCGTGCCAGCGCGGTGTCGCGATCCATCGTATTGATCAAACCACCTAAGCGCACCGCCGTTTCGATGAACGTGCGCACGTGGGGCGCGCGCTCGGCTTGATAGCTGTCCAGCAAGTCAATTCCGGTTTCGCCATTGACGCAAAGCGCCAGTTTCCACGCCAGATTGGCGGCGTCACGGATCCCCGCGCACATGCCTTGACCCATAAAAGGCGGTGTCAGATGTGCGGCATCTCCGGCGATCATCAATCGACCTTTGCGCCAGTTCTGCGCGATTGCAGATCGAAACGTGTAGACCGCGCTCCGTTCCAGATCCGCATCCTCGGGGCCAATCCAGGGCGCAAGAAAATCCCATATGCGCGCGGTTTGCAAAACCTCGTCGTCGGTTTCGTCATCTAGAACCGTGATTTCCCACCGCCGCCGGTTTTCCGGGCTTCGGCAATAGGTCATTGGACGATCAGGGTTGCTGAACTGAACCGTGTGATCACCCAGATCGGGGCGGTCCCTCTTAAGCAATAGGTCCACGACCAACCAACGTTCGTCAAACCCCAGATCGTCCATGCCAGAACCGATGGCTTCACGCAGCAAAGATCGAGCACCGTCACAGCCGACAACGAAATTGGCCTTAACCATTGTGCTGTGCTCGTCGCCAGCTTTGCGACAGTACAAAGTAACCTCTTCGCCCTGATCCTCGACGCTAACAACCTCAGTTTCTGTCAGAATCATCGCAGTGTCGCGGCTGGTCAGTTTGTCACGCAACAGCTTCTCAAGGTCAGGTTGGTGAAGGCGATAACTTGAATGCCACCCCTGCGGTCCAATCCCTTGCGGACGGGGCCAGTCCATCAGCAGATTTCTTTGTTGATCGACAAAGCGCATACCCGGATTGACCCGCACTTTTTCATTCAGCTGCTCGGCTACGCCTGCGGCCTGAAAAACCCGCATGGTTTCACCGTCAAAGTGCACAGCCCGGGGGAGATGATAAATCGCCGCCTCGCGCTCGATGACAGCCACACTCACACCGCATTCGGCGAGCAGATTGGCCAGCGTCGCACCAGTTGGCCCATAGCCGACAATGGCGACATCAAAATGTTTGGTAATCTGTGCCATCAGGTTCCCCTCTCTCAGCCACGCCCACGGGTTTCATATAGCCATGGGCAATCGACTACGGGCGGCGCGCGCAACCCGTCCTCAGCGGCCTTGAGCCGCATGTCGACAAAAGGTTCCCGCCCTGACTCGGACAAGTAAAGACGGTCGTGACCCCAGAAACTGGGGCCGCACTTTGTTTCATGTGGCTCCCAGGTCGCGGGGTCGATCACGCGCCCACCCCATCCGTTTTCGACAAAGAAACCCGAGGGGCTGTTGGCGTAGAAGCTGGTCATGTAGTCATTGGTATGGCGCCCCAGCGTATAGGCAATGCCATCCTCTTCCTGGCAGGCTAGGTCATAACCCTGACCAACGTCATCAAGGTTGTGATATTCGACCATGAAGTGGTGAAACCCCGAATTGCCCGAGCCAACTATGGCAAAGCTGTGATGCCGCCCGTTGACGTGGAAAAAGTAGAGCGGCACTGGTTTCAGACCATAGTCACTGACGGCAAATCCCAGCACATCGCGATAGAACGTTAATAGAGCCGTCGCATCGGGCACGTGCAACACCGCATGCCCCATTCCAAGCGGGCCGGTTTTAAAGCCGTCGATCGGCCGCCCCGGCGTAAAGGGGTCTTCGGCTTTTTGTGGGTTCCACACCAGTTCGATCCGGTTTCCCGCAGGATCGTGAAATACGATCAGGTCTTCGACAAACCTGCGGTCTGCCAATTCACGGCTTCCCTGCCCAACCTTATGTCCCGCATTGTCCAGCCGGGCGGCGTAATCTTGCAGGTCTGATTTCTGCGAAAGTTCCCAGCCGATGAAGGCAAGCGTTTCGCCGGGTTCATCGGATATCACCAGGCGCTGCACCAAATCATCCATCCGGAAAGAAAGTTGGCGCCCGCCGTGATCAGCGAGTTGCATGGCAAGTACTTTACTTGCGAATTGCTTCCAGTCATCCGTCCGGTCGGATCGCACACCAAGATAGCCCAAAGATTGAATTGGCATTTCATTTCCTTCCACAGCTGCGCAACCAAACTAGAAAGAGACGGTACCGGAGAGAACTTCTGTCCGGCTCAGTGTCCGCCAGGCGGACAAGGTGTGCTCGTGGAGCGCCTTTGAAAACAGCGTTGTTTTTTGCGCAGATTGCATCTTTGCACGCAGCCTTGATCCGAAAAAATGGATCATTTCCGGTTTCTGACACCACGCTGGATTGGGGCGTGGACATGCTGCCGCCGAAACGGACCAATTTGCCCACGCGTCCGCTGTTCTCTGGCAATGGATGCTGCACGATGCATGAACGGCTGCTCTTGTGAAACTGCACCACAGCGTTTGACAGAGTTCATAAGGTCGTGAATGGGCCTATGGCGACAGAAGGCACGGTTTTGCGAATGACCGTTTTGTCCGCAATCTGTGAATTCGACCTTTGATCCTTGCTGCGCTCTGCACGAATGGCTGGTTTTCCCACTGCGCGGCAGCACCTAATCTTACGCTGATGCAGCATTTTCCACGCTGCGAGCGCACGCAGCAGGAAAGCCGAATTTACAGAATGGGCTCAAACCTGCCGTTAGCTGCGTCCTGCACTAAGGTCTGCTATGCGGGACAAACCAGTCTTTCGCTGCAAGTGCGCTTCCCTCTTGCGGCCAGTCTAGTGGAAGTTCTTTGGGATGAGACGGTACAACGCCTTATCTGAGGATAGCTTTGGCCGTCGCCAAGTTTGTCCATGGATCGTGCTGGCCAAAGTACATCGCAGGAGGTTCTATCGAGGCGTTCACCAGCCCTTTGATCGCCAAGATCGCCCCGAGGACGCTGTACTCGGTGGTGAACACGATCCCGTCGGGGATCTCCACAAACTGCCCAAGCAATGCGAAGTTCTGAGACCCTTCGGGAATGACAGGTGGTCGGTCCCCTTCTGCACGAGGCAAAAACTGAGAAATGCCATAGGGCAAGCGACAGGGCACGCAGTACGAGGTGTCAAGGAGTTCTTCTTTTTCGTTCCCGTCCAGGTCGCCCCAGAGATGACCAAGGATCTCCTCCAGAATCTCGCGCCCTGTACACTCATACATTGGCTTTTTCACGAATTGCCCTTCGTTGTCCTCGCCGAGGGCTGAAACCCAGATCACGCAGGTGTCAGCGGCCTGTCCAGGATAAAAGGGTTGCCGATAGGTGTGCAGATGCAAGATCCAAGGTGAGTGCGTAAGGGGTAATGGGCTTTGCCGTCCCATCAACCGCTCTACGAGCCACTGGAACTTTCGCTCAAAAAGGCTGCCGCGAAAGGTCACAGTGCAATGCATCATCCTGGAGAGCGATACATCCCGCAGGAAGCGTTCAGGGCGGCCCAAGTCAGATTGCTTGGCCACCAATTTCTGCCAGAGCAAGTACGCTCCGCCTGGCTTCTCCGGGGGCGACATCGAGACGGGTTGGTCGTGGGACCCATAGGCGTGGTTGGATACGATTGAACCAATCGTCAAGAATGCCCTATCGTGCGGCTGAACCTCGATCGGGTCCATGACCTCACCGTCCGAGCTCTCCAAATGCAAGCGCTCAATCCAGCGCTGTGTGCCGTCAACTTTGAAGTCCGCGTCCGTAACGCGGCAGTTATAGTGGATTTGAACGCCTTTCACGGTCAACAAACGCAACGCCGGCAAGATGAAGGAGTGGTAATTAGTGTAGCGGGTACGCTCTAGCGAGGTCATCTTCTCCATATCGGACATCCGATGGAAGAACAGACGCATATAGCGCCGCATCTCGACCGCCGAGTGCCATGGCTGAAATGCGAAAAGGGCGCGCCACATGTACCAGTAGTTGCTGCGGAAAAATGCGTCACTGAAATAGTCGGTGATTTTGGCATCATCGGGAATCGACGACTCGGGTGTCGCCATCAAGCGCGCCATCTGAACTGTCTCAATTGGGCCGAGGCCGAGGTCGTGGCCACTGTCCTTTTCGCCATCTGCATGCAGCAGGCGGACGACGGTATCGACCTGGCATTCTTCATGGTTGCGCTCATGATCGTCGAGGCAAGAACCATGTTCGTCATAGGGGATCAACGACCAGAGCTCTTTGGTGCAGCAGTAGACCTTGTCTTCGTACATCCGGCTGCCGCGCATGAAATAGACAGGCTTGCCGTCGACCATTTTCATTGAGGCATCCATCGAGCCGCCCACCAGATCTCTCTCCGGGTTTTGTTCGAAAATATGGATGTTCGCTGGATCAAAACCGGCTTTCTGTACCAGATAGACTGCGGCCGATATAGATCCGAGGCCCAGACCATTAAGATATACCTTGGCATTCTTGCTGCTATCTTGCGTTTGGCTCATTCTACTCTCCTCGAAAGTAAAACATAGTAAAGCCGTCAAAGCTGTTGGCAAGGTCGGGTTTTGTTCAGCCAACCGTTAACCCCCAGTTTATCTGATTGTTGTCGCGCTGAAGGCTTATTTGTCTCCACATTCCATACCGTTGGCTCTAGAGCGATCTTGCCGCACGAGCGAAGGGCGCGAATTTGATCTGACCGTTCGGGGCTCGGAGCGGCCATTCGCTGCACGGCAGCGCCATCTGGACTAGGCTACGACCGTTTCGGGCTCATTCCTGCCGTTGGCTGCAAGCTGTTCGAAGGCCCGTTATGGACCGTTAGTGACTGGTTCTGCGCCTAATAGCTGAAGCTATGATTTGATTTCCCCCGTTTCCAAGGAAAAATAGTTGAAAAAATTTTGGCGTGGATTAGCCCAGCTCCACCTGCTCCCCCAATTCTTAGAGGGCGGGGCCTCGGAGCACACATTTTTTCCGCCTGGAAACAGTCCGGTCCTGATCTAACCAGCGGTTGGTTCACTCAATATTCGGTAAATGGACATCCGGCTCACTCCCATCTGCTCAGCGATAGCACTTGGGCCAAGACCTTCGGTGCGCAGAGCTACGACTTTCTCCCGATCAATTCGACGCTTACCACCCTTGTAGACACCCTTCTGCCGGGCTTTGGCTATACCATCGGCTTGCCGCTTACGAATGAGGGCAAGTTCAAACTCTGCGAACGCCCCCATCATGTGAAGTTGAAGCTTTGCGAAAGGGTCGTCTCCATCGGGGCGAAAGGCCAAGCCTTCGGAAAGGAACTTGACCCCTGCCCCTTTGTCGGTGATCTGAGTGACGATGTCCTGCAAATCTCGAAAGTCACGAGCGAGGCGATCGATTGACCAAACCAAAACCTCATCGCCAGCTCTGACGTACGTGAGCATTTCACGCAGTGCCGGACGCGTCCGATCCGACCCGCTCTCTTTTTCTTCAAAGAGTTGGTCAACATTTCCCAAGTCCTGTCGATCTAGTTTTTGATCGTAAGACGATACTCTGCGATAGCCGACAAGTGCCAAACCAAAACTCCAATGTAACACTTAGGTCTAGAGTTAATATGACTATCGTAACATCTAACTTCAAGAGGCCCTGATGATACTCATATTGTGTAACAGAGAGCAGTCACGGCAGGGTGTACTCTGATGTGACGGATCAGATCGTCTGTTTTTGCGCGATGCGCATGGCAAACTCCGACCAGTAGAACCATTTACGTCGAAGGTCAGGAGCGGCGCTCCTTACAAGCAACAAACCCGACAAGCGCAAAGCTCATCGGGTTTGAAGCAGAGCACCAGAGAAATCTGGTGTCGGTTGGAAGGGATTAACCAATCCGGTTGTAGCAGGTTTGCCCAGGCTTAGCGGTGCTTGCGGTGACCTTTGGCATGGCCGTTTTTGTGGCCATTGTTGTTGTGATAATTGTGGTGGTCCTCAAAGTCGTTTCTTTGAACGGCGCCAACTACGGCACCAACAGCTGCCCCCGTGGCCGCGCCTTGGGCGGCGTCGCCACCAGTCGCTTCGGCGGCGACGGCACCAACAACTGCACCCTTGGCGGCTTGCTTGGCGACGTGGTTACCGGCATTGGCGGGCACAGCCACGAGGCTCAATGCTGTGAGGGTTGCGACGAATGTTGCGAGAACTTTGTTTGTGCGTGTGTGTGTCATGGTTCCAACCTTTTCTGACGTGGCGTCCCGTAGTGGCCGCCTTCTGTCATTGAATTTAGGGGAACCTGCAGCGGCGTGATTTTGGGGTTGAGACGAAAATGTTTGAGATTGAGACACGGTGAAGGCAAATGCAATGACTTTGACTTCTCTGACAACAATATCGGATTTCCCATGTGAAGAATGCCTGTGCGCCTTCATCTTTAATGGTGGCGGTTTCCGGCCCAAAGCAGCCGTTGGTAATTCACGCAGCGTAGGTCTGCTTTGAGCCCAGACTAACAAATGCCGCAATCAGCACGAACGGGAAATAGGGGCGGATTGCTGACATTCTTTGCAAGAAGGTAGTGGGGCAACCGTCGGGGTAAAAGCTAGTTTTCGTTGCACTAGTGCCACTGGCCGATTTTCTGCTCCAAATTACCAGAGTTGTGAAAGAAACCATGCCGAGCGGTTCAGTCTACAGGAAACAAAAAAATGTCTGACTGACGCAATGTCGCGTTCGAGTTGCAGATTGCGGGTTGACGCGAGGCCAATTCGAAACTTTAGAAGTCATCAAACTCTGGGACAATGCCGAGCCTTACAAGGAAGCTTGGCATTCCAACTTCGCCACTGTTCTGATCCTCGCGAACAATATAGGCATCGGCCCCCACGCAATCTTCGGACTGAACTTCTCTTTCCGCTCTGTTTTGTGCGTCTGAAGCCGAGGTGTATTCAAATTGCTTATTGATTTTCAGGCTCGTTTGCCCATCACGCTCGGGCTTGTGTTCTACATATGTCTGGCAAATGTAGTGAACTTTTTCTGAGTTATGGTCTGATTTGGTCATAGCTGGATCCTTGGGCAGAGTAGTGGCGCGAGTTTTGTCAAAAAGAAAAAATGTGCCCCTCAAAGGAAGGGCAGCCTTACACCAACGTTAAAGATGAGCGGCTGTGCTTCGTGGAAATCGACTTCAACAGTGGCGCGTCTCCAAGCAACCTTATGGCGATGTTGGGCGCGGCCATTGCCCGCATCAGTGCACCGTAGTTCATGTAAAATTTCACCTCGTTTCCAACATGCAAGTAAGATTTTGGGTTCGTTATTATGGTATGGTCGCTTGTCGCGCCGACAAACCGGATACGCACAGGCATTGTCAATCCGCTGAGATCCGTATCCTGAACCCCAAGAGCAAGGATGGAACGCGCGTTCGGAGAGTTTTGTGCAACGAGATGTCTAGCACCAAAACAAGGACTTCTGTCTGCCACAGAAGCTGGGTTTGTTTTGGTTTCGATAACCTCAGCGATAAGAACAAACGCATCTGTATAAAGGCCGGAAATTTGCTTGCCTGATACTGGGTTTACGCCCAAAAGAATGGCCTCACCCAACCGCAGTTCATTGATGCGTCCTATGTGACTTTGGCCCATCGCCCAAGGCAAGTTAGCAGAGTTCCCACCCGAAACAATTTCCAGAGGCGCTTCGCGTCTACGGTCAATTGACATCGCAAGCTTAGACAATTTGGCCATTTGTGTTGCATCGGGTACAGGACCGCCAAGACAAGCAAAATTGGCTCCGATCCCCTTGAGTGAAACACCCGGCATCCCGTCAACTTCTTTCGCAATCACGCCAAGATGATCTGGAGAAATCCCTTCGCGCATATCGCCCATTTCGACCATCAGAATGACCCCGTGGGTTTTTTGTGTTCGGACGGCTGCTGCAGAAAGGCCAGCTATGACGGACAATTCGGTATTGCAGCTGACTTCACAAATCGAGACGACCTGTTCCACTTGGCTTAGCATCGGCGTGCGGATCAACGTGATCGGTGCCTTGATGCCCGATTTACGCAGCTTACCAACATTGCTGATCCGCGCATCTGCGAGGCCCAAAACCCCCCCATCAATCATCGCCTGAGCGATGGCAGCATTCCCGCAAACGGCTTTTGTTACACCCAAAACAGCAATACCGAGAGGCTCTAGACGCTTTACAAGGCTTTGCGTGTTGTGGCGTATCTTGGCCAGATCAACTTCGATGCGGGGTGCATTCATTCTGCAGCCACCTCTGGCTTTTGATGCAGTTCTGGAAATGCAGATAGAACGAACTGGACCAAATGCTCAGTTGGACACACAAGAGCATCGGTGACAGGCAATTCAAGTCTTTGACTGTATGCCGTGATAGCTGTTGTGATCGCAGCCTCTGACATGCCCTCGTGATTGATCGTTAGGCCGATCACCTTGGTATCGGCAAAGGATTCTATTAGGGCAATCTCAGTTGCAGGGTCAGGCATGGGCATATCGGGAAAGTCGCACCGATGTACGCGCTCTGGAGCGTGTTGAAGGATGACCGCGTCGGGTTGGCTGCCGCGCAAAATGAATGCCGACGTGCAAAAAGCCGGATGGCTAAGGGCCCCTTGGCCTTCAATCAAGATAACATCCGGTTGTTCACCGTCAGATGCTGCGACGATGGCGCCCTCCAACTCACCACAACAAAACTGAGGCGGAACCGCGTCCATTGCCACACCATATATTGCGCCCTGCATCAGCCCTGTCTGACCGGTGCCAACAAGAACGGTTTTGATGTTCAGAGCATTCAAAGCATGTGCAAGAACGGTTGCAGTTGTCCGTTTACCTATTGCGCAATCGGTGCCAAGAACGGCAATTCGAACCGCATGGACATCCGCAACACTACCGTCAAAAAGGCGCATGTCTTTGCTGAGTTTTGGTTTGCGAATGTCGCGGATGGTGACGCCCTTAGACTTGGCAAACATTGCAATTTCAGTGTCATCACTCAGATATTCATGTAACCCGCTGACAATGTTCATGCCAAGGGCAATGGCATCCAAAACGACATCCCGGTCCGTCTGGGACAACTTGCCAGTGGACGGCGCCATTCCGTAGATCATCGTATTGGGAATCGCTGGCTCATGAATGACCGCAGCTTCGAGGGTCGGAAATATGGGCACATTGTTGATGATACCGTCCAAAATCTGGCCGCTATCTGACCCGCCATATTCGCTATCGACCACCGAAACGATGCGGTAGGCCTGCGAATGCCGGACAAGTCCATTTGCCGTTTTGCCGTCAATCTTTGAAAAATTCCCTTCGCAATACACAATCGCAGTGGGTGCTTTAGAGATGTGTAGCTTAGGTGTGATAGCCGCTGAAGCGACCAGATTGCAGAAAGGTGTTTGTTTACCCTTGGCATTCCCCAAAGTGGTGGGCGCTGCTTCAATTTCATGTTCCATAGTTAATCCTTTGCATAGCTAACGCACCGAGCTTGTCCACCGGGCAAACAAGCAGGCAGGCTTTTGGAGTCGTGAGAGCAAAACCGAAGTTTTGCAGGCCTAGTTTTTCAAGACGCACAGACCTTTGGATTTCTGGAAATTCCTGTGACATTCCCATCCACTACCCGATCGGTCGAGGTGAGCATTTTCGGGCAATTCAATGGCTTCACATCCGCCATTTGAAACTGAAAAGCCACGCTCACACTTCCATCCAGGTCCATAACTTGCGGCGCTAAGGTATGCGTTTTGTGGAATAACCACTGCCTCGCATTTTCCGTCATTGCGAAGGAAACCACGTTCGCAAACCCATCGTTTTCCCGAGCCGGATGCGTTCAGGTATGCGTTGTCTGGCACAATGATTTTTTGGCACTCATCATCAATTCTCTGATACTCTCGCAGACAATGCCATCGTTCACCCGATGGAGCCAAATAACCACCTTCAGGCACCACAACCTTCACGCAGGAAGACTCTCGAGTTCTCCGGAAGCCATGAATGCAACTCCATCCTTCTCCATAAGATCGATAGGTTAAGTATGCGTTGTCTGGCACAACAATGGCCACGCATGTGTTTTCGTGGGGTCGAAAAGCAAAGTCACATTCCCACCCACTTCCGTAGGACTTGGCGTGCGCGTTGTCTGGCAAGACGCCAGTAGATGATTGCGCAAGTACTGGGCTGATCACAAGAAACGACAGGCAAACTGTTAATGCCCAAACCGAAATCCAGGACGCTGTGCCAAAGTGCTTTGGTATTGTAAGGCGCGCTGAAAGTGCAGCACGCCTCAGATGAAGAATGGCTCTAGGACGCATCCAAATCCAGCCCCTCAATACAGGCAACCGCAAGATCAGAGTTTGGCTTCTCAGCTCCGGGAGGTGTTGCCCAACCAGCTTCCATGACCGCCTTGCGACGGGTATATCCAGTGGCCTCTCGAATTGTTGCCAGTTTCCCGATCCGATCAGGATCGGTAGCAGCCATATCCAGACACATAGGCACCATAGCTTTGGTAACTTCTTCGTTGGCAAAGGTTTTTGCCATTTTTGTGGCGGTACCGCCGGTTGTCCACCCGCCCCAAGAAAAGCCGAGGAAAGTCGCGGCAATAGCGCCGACAACTACGCCGTATACGGCGGGTTTAGTCCATTCAGGTAAGTTCATTTTTGATCCTTTGACGGAGAAAGCGCCGCCTCACTGTTTTTTTGATTGATTGAACTCAGTTGGTCCTGCATCAGAGCGGTCTCAAGATCGCGATGATCTACTTTGAGAAGCTCAGGGTCGCCATTCCGTCCAAGAACTAAGAGGTGCGTTGCAATCCTTCGGGATGCCGTAAAACTACTCCCCTCCAGAACATCATCTTCAGCAAAAACTTCGTAATTGCCTGCAGGTAGTTCATCTTTGTGCCCGCCAATCACAAACGGGTAAATAAACGTCACAAAGGACGCGGTCGTGCTCGATGACATCGGCAGCCTTCCAATACGCTTGGCCCCCAAAAAGGGCTAAGACGCTGAATTTTCATGATGGAGGGAAGCAACTTGGTCTCGGCAGGCAAAACACCTGAACAGATGAAAACGACTATCCCTTGTAAGGGACACATAGAGGATTGCTTCTGTTTTTACAATCGAAAGTAATTTCGGCAGTTGCGTTCAGGCTGTAAGCTGCTCGTTTTCGCTGAAGTGCCGGTGTTTAAGAATTGACCATTTTTCACACTGCAGAAGGCGTGAAAGAAAGTTTTCACCTACAGAATTTCAAAGGCTGCGCTACGGCACCGGTAAACGAAATGAATGTCGGTTTTGAGCCGGAAGCAGTAATTGCCCCACTTTAACTGAACGGCAGCAAAGTCCGCATAGCTGACCTTGGTGCACCACGCAGCGAAGGACGGCTTTCCGCCCTTAGTGACGCGTGCGCGGAGCCGCGGACGAACACGCCACCCACCTCGTTATTGTTTAGGAATAAGTGCAGCGAACTGGCGCACTTGCCTTGAAGTCCTACCCCCAACATCGCTCCTTGGCTTAGCCACCACAATTTGCTGATTGAGCGACACAGCCCCTGCCCGCCCGAAAGCGCGTTCGTGGGCGATCGCCAGCAATTTGATTTGCACGACGGGCTTGAGCCATCCGTCTGCCCCCCAGGCCGCATCATCATTGAGCAGGTCGCTCATTCTTCGCACGGCGATTTCACCGTTGGCCTGAATGGCATCTCGAACCTCTTTGGGCATGGCTGGCCGTCCATGTGGATTGCCCGACTGGCCTTTCTTGAACCGCATATTTCACCCCCTGTTTCGCCCCTGTTAGCAGCGCGTCAGCCCTCTACATGCGCGAGGGCATGGTCTGTGCGTCTAATCCACGCCCCCGACCTCAATTCAGTCGACCTTCATATCATTGCGGACGAACACTCAGCATGACCTCAACTTAGCTGACTTCACTCTAGTCAAAAAGAATTTTATTAAATATGTCATATACTTAACGTATCGCTTCTCAGCGTGGCGGAGCATTTCTGGGGGCACTGGGGCGTGGGGCGATAACTTTTCATCCAGCCAGCTAAATGCACATACGTGCGTAGCGTAGTGAGTAGATATTTTTTTGTATTAGGTATTGAGAGCTATCGCCCCACGACCCTAGCCCTAGTGAAAAACCCCGCAAAATAGGAACATTCTGCGGGGCGGGTGATCCCGGGGCAATACCGCATTTTGGGGCGATCAAACCGCTTTGACGCCAAACGGGCGCGTTTTCTGGCGCAGCTTCAGACGTTCGACGTTGTCTAGGAGATGTTTTACCGCCTCTTCGACTTCCGTGAGGCTGGGGCGATACCCTATCTGGGGGCGATCAAGAAGGATGCGTGGCTGATGTCTATCGCCCCTTACTCGCATCCGCCCACGCCCATCGCAGTGCGGCGCTTGGCGGGTGTGGTTGTTGACCCAAGACCGCACGATGTAGGTCAGTTTTGTGCCGTAGCTCATCGCCAATTTGTAGTTCGGCCCGCCGTGCTGTTTCAGAACCTCGCAGACAGCCGCGACGGTGACGATGCCGCCCGCGTTTAAGTCTTCGACGGTCTCTTCGATGGCGTCGTCCAGAGGGTCTTTGGCGTCTTGGGTCAGCGCGTCCTTTGCGGCGTTCTCTAGTGGCATGGACGCATTGAACTGCGACACCTCGCGGTCTTTCAGGAAATGGAAGATCGCGTCGAGGCGTTGGCCCTCTCGGGCGTCTGCCAACCAGCCCATGATCTCGGGGTGTGCGACACGCAAACCGACCGTGCTGCCCGACAGCACCGAGAAGCGCCGATCCCCCGGCTCTAATGGCAGCGCACCCCCAAGGTTGGTGGCGAGCATGAAGCTGGTGAAGATGTCCGCGCTGTACTTATCCACGCCCTTGGGTTCGATGGTCTCGACCCGCTTGTCTGGATCGACGAGTTCTTTCAGCTTGTTGTAGATCGTCTGCCGCGCCACGTAGTCGCTGTTCTCGTCTATCTCGCCGACAGAGATCAGCAGCGCATTGGCGAGGTGCGTGTTGAACTGTTTGGCGTTGGACCCGAAGAGGCTGGCCGCATCCATCGGCATGTGATGTCCGAGGACTTTGCCGAAGATATCGAACAGCGACCCCCGCCCCGTACCAAAGATCGGCGTATAGGACACTAGCGCGACCATACGTGCCTCTGGGTGTTGCAGCTTGTACGCCATCCAATCCAGTGCGTACTCCCAATCCTCGGGCGCGACATGGCGCACCAGAGTGACGAAATGCTCCGCGTCGGCGGGATCGCCCGCGCCTTCGGGCTGGTACGGTTTGTAGGTGTTGATGAACCCGTAGTCAGCGCCCGTTTCGGAACTGAAGCCAACGGGCAGGCGCGGGTCTAGGATCGGCGGTTTCATTGTTGCGCGGGGGTTGCCCCGCAGCCATGTGGTCACGGGTGACGTGCGGACCTGCTCCTGCCCCCGGTATCGTACGTGGTCGAAGCGGGTCAGTTGGCCCTTCATACCCGCAACAGTGCAGAGCGGAAGATGATCTCCACCCTCAAGGTCGTACACCCCGCCCTTGGGGGCATACCAGACGAGGCGCTCTTGCAGCCCCAGTTCTTCGACCATATTTTGTTGTTCCAGTTCGTCGCTCATTTTTTCTTCCCCCGGCGCTCGGCCAGCAGCCGCGCCTGTCTGATTTCGTGGCCTTCCCAACTCAGGTTGGGCGGGTTCTCATTTGGTGGGATGCCCGCCTTGACGAGCATGTCTAGGGTGCGGGTCCGCACGTCAGGGCCGCCCTGCGTCTCGACCCAATCCAGCAGGTCGTTGGTGTCGTGCCCGTGGGTGTGCCAGCAGTTGAAGTGCCGCTTGATGTCGGTCTCGTCTGCGGGCTTGTAGCGGGTGCCATCTCGCCGCGACTGATCGGTATGCTCGTGATGCCACGGACACTCGATCTGATGCCAACCGCCGGACATCTCTTTCAGCAACATGCCGCGATCCTGTAGCCAATCGAAGACGTAATCCTCGACCGCGACACCGGGTGCGGCAGGCGTGGGCTTGTACCCCCTCACAGCGCGGTCATAGATCGCCTCTGCGACCCCCATTTGGTCTAGGAAGGTCTCCGCCTCGTAGGTCAGCGCCGGATCGAAGAACAGCAGCTCGGCGGCGTGTTTCTTGCCCAATGGTTTGGACCCCGGCAGGCGGTAGAGCCGAACCAGATCGAGGCAGTTCGGATCGCAGTACTCGGCGGACCCGAGCGACGCCATGATGGTGGCGAACAGGTCCAAGTCTTGGCACGGCTTATCCAGCTTGTAGATGTAGGTGCTGTTGCCGGGGCTGGTCTCGATGATGGCGGACGCAGGTAGCAGTGGCCGCCGCGCCTTGGTGCCGACATCATCCAGCGCGATCACGCCCAGAGAGCGGACGTTGACGGGGCTTCGGAACGGGTTGCCGTTCTCGTTCAGTTTATCGCCCAGC
This sequence comes from uncultured Shimia sp., assembly GCF_947498095.1. Classification (GTDB taxonomy): domain Bacteria; phylum Pseudomonadota; class Alphaproteobacteria; order Rhodobacterales; family Rhodobacteraceae; genus Shimia. The sequence goes on from NZ_CANMJE010000007.1 coordinate 58,365, forward strand.
ATGGCCACACAGGCGTGTGTGTAGGGCGCTGTGGCGCGTGGGTGCCACTTGGTGACGGGGTAGCTCTGGCTCTTCGCTGTCCCGACCGTGCGGGCCACGATAACGTGACCCACAGGATCAGGATACAGACCAGCGAGGAACTCGCGGGTGCTGATGTCCTTCATGACGCCGCCTCGCGCATATTGCTGATCTCGCCAACGTGCTCAGAGAAGCGGATCGCGTCGACGTCGCGCGACCTCCAGCGTTTGGCCGGCCTCATCAGATCGGGGTTTTCGGCACCCTTGCAGTAGTCAGGGCCTTGAAGAGTAATAGATACAGAGTAGGACATAGGATTTTCCCTTATGTCTGCCTCCAAGTGGATTTGTGGATATTGCAGTCCCTCGGTCAGAAATGGCTGGGGGTTTCAACATCTCGATCCAGTGGAGAAATGTTGAAGAATTAGGCGGCTACAGGTTTGAGGAGCGTGTCCTCGGGGTAGCGAACGACATTTGGCCCGAAGCGTACAAACTCGGGGCCTTTGCCGGCTTTGCGCCAGCGGTAAAGAGTGTGGATGTGGACGCCGAGCCGTGCTGCGGCCTCTTCGGTCGTCAATAGTTTAGGTAAAGCCATCGGTCGAGGCTCCTCTGTTCAGAGGATGATGCGTCTGACTGGCTCCTTCACCAGCCTAGCTTCTTCACCCGCCGCAGGGCTTCTGCCGTTCAACTTAACCTTAACCGTTGATGTCGCAGCCGCGACCGTGCGTGGGTTCCTGGTGCGGTGCGACCCGCCGTGACCCGTCAATCTTTTGTCCATATGCCCGCCGACGGCGGGTTTGCACAACATCTTCTAACATCAATAAACATTATTGTTGTGAGATCAACCCTCCACCGGCAAAAGAGGCGTGCGGTAGATATTTGGTAGACATGACACCCCTTTGAGCAGTCTAAGTCTTTGTTTTATATGAGGGCTTCCCTTCAAGTCTGGTGCGGCCGAGAAGACTCGAACTTCCACGGGTGTTACCCCACAGCGACCTCAACGCTGCGCGTCTACCAATTCCGCCACGGCCGCACGCCTATAGCTTGGTGAGGCGGTCTATAGCGAGTCGCCTAAGCCTTGCCAAGCGGGAAATCGCATGGGCTTGGCCAATTTGTACAAAACAAATGAGGGCAAAATACCGTTTTTCACAAAATGGAGAAAGCGAATGTGTTTACCGGGGCTTAACGCTTTGGCCTTCGCCAAGCACCAGCCCACAAATCCGGCGCCTCACAAAGTTTTGAGGCTGCATCGCGCTGACATGGCCTCCCCGGTCTCGGAAATCCCGACAATCGTGCTATCGTAGCCTTCAGAAGTTTCGGCGATCCTCACAGGGAGAGACACCCATGCCCTCTGCGACATTCACCCGCCGCGCAGTTATTCTCGCGGGATCCTCCGCCGCAATGTTGGGCGGCACAGGAGCGATCGGTCCAGCGCAGGCCCAGAGTCTGAAGCCGACCAAATCCATGCGTGGTGGGGCAAACAATTACCTGCCGAACGCGCCAATCGTGAAACGCATTGGCGGTGGCGGTTTCTGGATGTCCGGCACGGTACGGCGCGCAGGCGACGGGGCACCGCTGGCCAACCAACGCATTCAGATCTGGGCTCACACCACCGAAGGCCACGAGCGCGACCAGCGCAGCCATGGCGCCACGCTGACCGACAAGAACGGCGTCTTTCGCCTCGAGATGCCGCAGATCGTCCCGGCCTTTGGGCAGGCGCATGGGCATCTGGCCTATGACAGTGGCGATTTCAAAACCGTGTTCCTGAGGCCCCTGATGTCGCGGTCCAGCGACACCCGGCTTGAGGCGCACTTTGTGTTGCAGCCAGTCTGACCGTGATCGCATCGGATCGCCTACGCGCACTTCTGATCTGGGGCGTGCTTGCCCTCGCCCTCGTCGTGCCACTCTATGCGGCAACGCAAAGCCCGCTGCTGGCATGGCGCCGACCCATTTACATTGCCGCCGGGTTTGCCGGGATCGTGGCCATGGGATTGCTATTGCTGCAGCCTTTGCTGATGGGCGGCCAGTTGCCCGGTTTTCGCGGGCCTCAAGGACGAAGGGTACATCGATGGGTTGGCGGCGGTCTGGTGGCGTTGGTGATGGCCCATGTTGTTGGCCTGTGGATCACCAGCCCGCCTGACGTCATCGACGTCTTGCTGTTCCGCTCACCCACGCCGTTTTCTTTTTGGGGAGCCATTGCCATGTGGGCGGTTTTTGCCGCGGCAAGTCTGGCGGCCCTGCGCCGTCGGATAATGCTTCGCCCGCAAAACTGGCGGCGAGCGCACAGCCTGTTGGTGGCGGCGGCCGTCATCGGCAGCGTCGTACATGCCCTGCAAATCGAAGGCACGATGGAGACGGTTTCCAAATGGGTCCTGTGCGGATTAGTGGTGGGTGCAACCCTCATGACACTCTCCAAACGGCGGGTCTGGGGCCGGCCGTCTTCCTCTTGAACCGCACAAACGCGGCACGCCCGGCCATTGACTTCCCCTGCCCTGACCGACACATCTGTGCCAACCGACACACCGGAGATGCAACATGGTGGAATGGATCGTTCACGAAGGCCTGTTGGACTATGACGAGGCCGTTGCCTTTATGGAGGCGCGCGCCGCCGCCATTGCCAATGGCGAGGCCGAGGAATGCATCTGGCTGGTCGAACATCCGCCGCTTTACACGGCCGGCACCAGCGCCAAGATCGAAGACCTCACCGATCCCGATCGCTTTCCGGTCTACCCCAGCAAACGCGGTGGGCAGTATACCTATCACGGGCCCGGTCAGCGTGTGGCCTACGTCATGCTGGATGTGGGCAAGCGCGGCCATGACGTGCGCAAGTTTGTGAATCAGCTTGAAGAATGGGTGATCGCGACACTCGACCAGTTTAACTTGCGCGGAGAAATTCGCTGCGGACGAGTTGGGGTGTGGATCCAGCGCGACGACAAGCCATTGACCGTCACCGGAGAAAAGCCCGAAGACAAGGTCGCCGCCATCGGCATTCGGTTGCGCAAGTGGGTCAGCTTTCACGGCATTTCAATCAATGTCGAACCCGATCTGGAGCATTTCAGCGGGATTATACCTTGCGGCATCACCGAACACGGGGTGACGTCACTGGTAAATCTGGGCTTGCCGGTCACGATGGACGACGTCGATGTGGCGCTGAAGAAGACCTTTGGTGAGGTGTTTGGGAGATAAGCTGGTGCGTTCCAAAGGTTGATCGAGCTTAGAGCTCTAGACATTTTTCGCGATCTGACGTCTCGAAACCTAGGTTGCCTCGATGATACCTGGACGCGCGCAGATCAGGTTGGCCGCACCCAAAATGATCAGCCAAACATTCATAGTCCACCAAGTTGCATCAAAATCGCCAGTTATCGTCCAGAATGACACAGCCATAAGTCCTGCACAAAGCATTAGGACTGCCGCGGTGACTTCAAGTTTGAACTTGCGAACTCCCTGTGCGACGCCCAATCGCGCAGCCAAGCCTATGATTGCGAATGCAACATCAATTGGAAAGAACGACCAATTCCACGCCACAACGAGGGGGTTCTGGTAGTCTGAGTACATCAAGGATGGGTCAATTGTAATCAGATCCAAAGTAAGGGCTCCGGCCAAAAGCCAGTAAACCAGCATGGCTATCTCGGTCGCAGTGGTGACAGTTTTTCTCATACAGATTCCCAACTCAAGCAGCAGGCGTATCGCTATTGTTCACTAAAAGACATCGGGGACTAAGCCCCAAGGCCAGACCCTACCCCAACGCTCCCAACGCGATCCATCCGCCCCAGACGAAGATCACCAGCCCTGAGGCCAGGTCAAACCACCGGGTCAGCGCGGGCGTCATGCGGCTGCGGATCATCAGGGCCAGTTGCACGAGGAACAGCCACCACAGCGCCGAGCCGAGGAAAACACCGAGCACAAGCCAGTAGGGCGCCATGGGGGATGAGGCGGCGGCGGCGCCAAGGCCAGCAATCATGCCGACAAAGGTCAGGATGGTCAGCGGGTTGGCCATCGTCAGCACAAAGGTCGTGGCCCAGCTCTTTAGAACTGTACGGTGGCTCGAGGTCGGTTGCACTGCTTCGGCACTGCCGCGAGCTTTAAGGAAACCGCGCACCGACATGGCACCAAGCCACATCAGCAACAGTCCGCCTCCGATCGCCATGGGCGTGGCGTAGCTGACCAGCAGACCGGTCGCGGCAAAACCCACTGCGACCAAGAGACCATAGAGACCATCCGCCGTGGCCGCGCCCATTCCTGTTGCCAACCCTGCCGCGCGCCCATCGTTCAGCGTACGGCGAATACACAAAACCCCGATGGGACCAACCGGGGCGGCGACGGCAAAGCCCATCAGGATGCCTTTGAAAAACACATCGAACAGCATGGGATCAGTCCAACCCATCCACCGGTATGACCGGGCTTTCCTTGACGGCCTCGAGCGAAATCAGGGTTTCGGTACGCTGCACGGCCGGCAAGGATTTGACGTGGGTCGCAAGAAACGCCTGCAACGCCGCAGTGTCTCGGGTGCGCAGTTTCATGATGTAGGAATGCGCACCACTGATGTGGTGCAACTCCATGACCTCGTCGTGCGCGCACAGAGCGGCACAAGCCTCGGCCTCTCCGTCATAGGCCATATCGACCAGAACAAAGCAGCATAAGCCTGCGCCTACGGCGGTTGGATCAAGATGTGCGTGCCATCCGCGAATCTCTCCAGTGGCGGCCATTCGCCGAACCCGCTCGTTGGCAGTTGAGACCGAAACCCCAACGATTTGCGCCAGTTCCGCGCTGGAACTTCGCCCGGATCTCTGCAGTGTATCGGTAATTTTCTTGTCAATTTTATCCATACTCGTAAAAGTTACGGAAAAATCAGATTTGATCAACAATTATTCCAGCCAATTTGCTATTTGATCTATTTCAAAGTAATAATTTTGCGAAGACGTCACAGTTCCGCAACCGCGCGGATTTGCGCGTTGCGCTTCTGAATAACTTGTCAGAGATTGCGCCCCGGACGCTGAAATTAACCTGAGAGAGGCAAACCTCATGAAAACCGTTTATGCAGTAGTCGCAGCTGCCATTGCGTTGGCCGCGCCCGCTTTTGCGGAAGGCGACGCCGCCAAAGGCGAAAAAGAATTCAAGAAATGCAAATCCTGCCACCGCATCGAAGCACCGGATGGCACTATGATCTATAAGGGCACCAAAACCGGCCCGAACCTTTATGGTGTGGTTGGTGCTGTGGCTGGCTCCAAGGACTTCAAATACGGCGACGGACTGGTAGCCGCAAACGGGGCCGGCATCGTCTGGACCGAAGAAGAGCTTGCCAACTACATGAAAAGCGCCAAAGCTTGGCTGGACGACAATGGTTTCCCCACCAAGACGAAAATGACCTACAAGCTTAAGAAGAACGGCGAGCACATCGCAGCCTATCTGGCGTCTGTTGGTCCTGCCCCCATGGAGGAAGAAGCCATGGAAGAAACCGGCGAAGCAGCTGCTGAGCCCGCCGCCGAAGAGACCACGTCAGATTGATCTGACCCATTCGGTTAGGATTGAAACCCCGCGTCCGACGGCGCGGGGTTTTCTTTTTGCCCTTAGCTTCTGTCGCCCTTGGTTCCCGGCGCCATGACAGCGGCGATCTCAGAGCCAGGCATCGCGCCATGGGCATAAGTAAAGGTGCCGGTCTCTATGACCTCACGGGCCGCCCTGTTCAAACCGCCCAAGGCTGCGCGGGCGAATGAGCCTCCGACACTGATGCGCTTGACACCAACCTCTGAGAGCTGCGCGACGCTAAAGAACGGTGGACGCAGCCCCATAACCACATTCAAGGGGCGGTCGACCTCGCGGCAGACCTCAGAAATGGCCTCGAGGCTGGGAAGACCCGGCGCATAGAGCACCTCTGCACCGGCCTCGGAAAACGCCTGAAGGCGTCGGATCGTGTCGCCTAGGTCATCACGTCCATGCAGGAAGTTCTCGGCTCGGGCGGTCAGAAGGAAGGGCAGACCCCGCGCCGCTTCGGCCGCCGCCCGTACACGGTCGACCGCAAGATCAAAGTCAAAGATTGGATTTGTGGCATCCCCGGTTGCGTCCTCGATCGATCCGCCAACCAAGCCCACGCCCGCTGACTGACGCACAGTTTCTGCACAGGCCTCGGGACGCTCCCCAAACCCGTCTTCCAAGTCCGCCGACACCGGCAGATCGACCGCGGTCACGATAGCGTGTGCATTCTCCAACACTTCCGTTCGGGACAACCCACCTTCGCCATCACGTTTACCAACAGAAAACGCATAGCCTGCGCTCGTCGTCGCCAAGGCATCGAATCCCGCCGCCGCCAACAGCTTTGCTGACCCCGCATCCCACGGGTTCGGCATGACAAAGGCGCCATCTCGGGCGTGCAGTGCCCGGAAGTTTTGGTACTTTTGGTCTTGGCTGGACATGGGACGGCTCCGATCATAGCGACTCGGGGCACCCTAACAGCGACAGAACATTCTGTGAACTTTGCGGAACGGCAAAGGTTTTTGAGGCAAATTCGGGATTTTCACCGCAAACACGTCCGAAATTGACCCAAATCAAGTTGGGTGCGACACTTTTTTTTGATCTGCGTCAAATACGGAGATTGCGACAGACCCCCGACACATCTAGAAAAGACGATGAACCAGGGCGCTTGGGAGAATCTCACGCGCCTTTTAATGCACCAACAGGAGGCAAGACATGGCAGACGCAGCCATTCACGGCCACGACCATGAAGACGAGCGCGGCTTTTTCACCCGCTGGTTCATGTCGACCAACCACAAGGACATCGGGATTCTCTATCTCGTCGTGTCGGCCCTCGTCGGCCTGATCGCGGTCCTTTTCACCGTTTACATGCGCCTCGAGCTGATGGAGCCCGGCGTGCAATACATGTGTCTCGAAGGCGCACGTATGTTTGCCTCGTCGGCAGAATGTACGCCAAACGGGCACCTTTGGAACGTTCTCATCACCTATCACGGCGTGCTGATGATGTTCTTTGTTGTGATTCCAGCGCTGTTTGGCGGTTTCGGCAACTATTTCATGCCACTTCAGATCGGCGCGCCGGACATGGCGTTCCCGCGGATGAACAACCTGTCGTTCTGGATGTACGTCGCGGGTGTCGCCCTTGGCGTTGCCTCGTTGTTCAGCCCAGGTGGCAATGACCAGCTTGGTTCGGGTGTTGGCTGGGTGCTTTATCCGCCGCTCTCGACCACTGAAGGCGGGTATTCGATGGATCTGGCGATCTTCGCAGTCCACGTGTCTGGTGCCTCGTCGATCCTTGGTGCGATCAACATGATCACCACCTTCCTGAACATGCGTGCCCCCGGCATGACCCTGTTCAAGGTGCCTTTGTTTGCATGGTCGATCTTTATCACAGCTTGGCTGATCCTTTTGGCTCTGCCGGTTCTGGCTGGTGCCATCACCATGCTGCTGACCGACCGTAACTTTGGTACGACCTTCTTTGACCCTGCTGGCGGCGGTGATCCGATCCTCTATCAGCACATTCTGTGGTTCTTTGGTCACCCCGAGGTTTACATCGTGGTTCTTCCGGGCTTTGGCCTTGTGAGTCACATCTTTGCGACTTTCTCGCGTAAGCCTGTTTTTGGGTATCTGCCCATGGTCTGGGCGCTGATTGCCATTGGTGCTCTGGGCTTTGTCGTGTGGGCGCACCACATGTACACAGTCGGCATGTCGCTGACCCAGCAGTCCTACTTTATGCTGGCCACAATGGTCATCGCGGTTCCAACCGGGGTTAAGATCTTTAGCTGGATCGCAACCATGTGGGGCGGCTCGCTTGAATTCAAAGCACCCATGCTGTTTTCCTTGGGCTTCCTGATCCTATTCACCATTGGTGGTGTAACCGGGATCGTACTGTCGCAAGCGGGTGTCGACCGTGCCTATCACGATACGTACTATGTGGTGGCACACTTCCACTACACCATGTCGATGGGGGCAGCCTTTACCATCTTTGCCGGTGTGTACTTCTACCTCGGCAAGATGTCGGGGCGTCAGTATCCGGAATTCGCGGCGAAGTTGCACTTTTGGATGTTCTTCATCGGCGTCAACGTGACCTTCTTCCCACAGCACTTCCTGGGTCGTCAGGGCATGCCGCGTCGCTACATCGACTATCCTGAGGCATTTGCCTATTTCAACAAAATCAGCACGTGGGGCGCATTCTTGTCATTTGCCTCTTTCGTCCTGTTCTTCGGCATTGTGATCTACACCGTGTTCCGTGGTGCCCGCATCACCGAGAACAACTATTGGAACGAGCATGCCGATACGCTGGAATGGACCCTGCCATGCCCACCGCCGGAGCATACCTTTGAAATCCTGCCTAAGCAGGAAGACTGGGACAAAGGCCCCGCGCACTAAGCGTGCTACAATAGACAAACAAAGGGCCCCGGAGATGATCCGGGGCCTTTTTCTTTGCCAATGCGTCTTTTGGCTCCAAATATCCCGGGGTGAAGGGCCCGCAGGGCCAAAAGGGCAGAGCACCCCCCGGAACACTGGAAACCACACAGATGCCTCACCGCTGGACCCCTGACGAGCGCACCATCCTGACGCTCTGGCCGCATCGCTCGCTGCCACGGCGCGGATTCGCAGCGATGATCCTGATGGCCTTTGGGCTGGGGTCTCTACCGCTCATGGGGCTTTTGGGGACCGTGGTCCTTTGGGGAATCCTTCCCTTTGTCCTCGTTATGGTTGGCGCGCTTTGGTGGGGGCTTGAGCGTTCTTACAAAGATGGCGACATTCTGGAGGAACTGCAGCTCTTGGGCGATCAGTTGACACTCACCCACCGCCCCGCGCGTGGTCAGACTCAAAGCTGGTCATGTAACGTCTATTGGGCGCGCGCCGAGATTCACGTCAACGGTGGACCGGTGCCGCATTATGTGACCCTGACGGGCAACGGTCGCACAGTTGAAATCGGACGGTTTCTGTCAGAGGACGAACGCAAGATCCTGTTTACGGAACTCAGCGACTTTCTGCGCAGCACCAACCGATCCTAGACCAAAAACACCGGGCTTTGAGATCACGAGACCATCCGCTAACCTGAAGTGCGAACAAAACAAAGGAACGCATCATGTCAGCCACATTGCAGGTCATTTACCCGGTCGCCGAGGGCACCACCTTTGATTTCGACTACTATGGCTCAACCCATATGGCGCTGGTTGGAGAGCATATGGGCGATCACATCGCCTCGACCGTTGTGACCAAAGGCCTGGCAGGCGGGCCAGACGTACCGCCGCCCTTTCACGTCATCGCAACAATCGTTTTCAAAGATCAGGCGGCTATGGGGGCAGCCATGAAAGCCTCAGGGCCTGTCATGGCTGACGTTCCCAATTTCACCAACATCCAGCCGACTGTTTTGATAGGTGAACTAATTGGCAGCTAGCCTCCCCGCTTTGATTTAGGCCGCAGCAATCCTCATGTTGATCTGCTTTACGCCTATTCTGCCCAAAAGAACTGTGTGATAGAGTTGCCTCATGCGAGCCGCATTGCACCTTGTTTTGACATGCCTGATTGTCCTGATGGCCTTGCTATCGGGATTGACCAGCAATGCCCTCGCCATGTCAGATATCTGCAAGACCAGCCATTGTGCCGAACACGTGTCACATGCTGTCAGCCCTGCCTCCGTCGGGGCGATGTCACATTCAGGCGGGAATGATGTGCCTGAACGGCAATCCTCAGCGACCGAGTCCTGCGATCTGATGCTGTGCTCACTTCTGGCCCTAGCGCCTGAGGATAGTCTCCGCCTGCAGCCCGGCTACACAGCGATGAATTGCGGTATCGAACCACCGCTTTCGCCGCGCGCCCGGCCAGACACCCCCGAGCGTCCTCCTAACAAACAGACGTGACCCGCTCCCTCTTCGCATCTGCGCAGAGAGAACACGCGTGCTGTTCACCCAATACAGCCGCAACACTGTTTGACTGTTAGGAAACAAAATGAACCGAAAACTAATTCTGCTCGGCGCTTGCGCCGCAATTGCGGCCTATGTCGTGTTGCAAATCGCCCCAACGGGCGGCACACCGGCTGCTCAGGCACCCGAGAACAAAGCCATCGTGTCAATTCAGATGCCAGACATCCAAGGCAATGCCGTTATTGGAGAGAAAGTGTTCCAGAATGCCTGTATCTCCTGCCACGGGCCAAACGGCACGGGAGTGGACGGGGCCGGCCCCCCTTTGATCCACAAGATTTATGAACCGGGTCATCACGCTGACGAAGCCTTTCAGCGTGCGGTTGCCAACGGTGTTCGAAGCCACCATTGGTCATTTGGAGACATGCCCCCGATCGAAGGGCTAACCCGAGGTGACGTAAAGATGGTGCTTGCCTACATTCGCACGATCCAGCGCGCCAATGGGATCAATTGACACCCGTCATGCGCATTACACAATGTACACCGGTGGCCCCAAACGGGGCCACTGGACCCTTGCGTCGCGACTAGGCAATCCCGCCCTTGATCATGCCTTCAGCTATCCGCGCATAGGCATCTGCCATAGTGCCCTCTTTGGCGGCAATCGGTGTGCCTCCGTCTCCGGCGAGCCGGGTATCGAGATCAATCGGCAACGCCCCTAACAATGGCGCGCCCAACTTTTCAGCCTCGCTGGCCACGCCACCATGGCCAAACAGATGCGCCTCGTGGCCACAATTTGGGCAGACATAGGTGGACATGTTTTCGATCAACCCAAGTACTGGCGTGTTCAGTGTCTGGAACATGTCGATCGCCTTGCGCGCGTCCAAGAGCGCCACGTCCTGCGGGGTCGAAACGACGATAGCGCCGGTGATTTCGGTCTTTTGACACAGCGTCAGTTGCACGTCGCCAGTGCCCGGAGGCATGTCGACCAGCAAGACATCCAACTCACCCCACTGCACCTGCCCCAGCATCTGCTGCAAAGCGCCCATCAACATCGGCCCGCGCCAGACGACAGCCTTGTCTTCTTCCAACATGAAACCAATCGACATCAATGTGACCCCGTGATTTTCCAACGGGATAATCGTCTTGCCATCCGGCGATGCGGGGCGTTTGTTGATTCCCATCATACGAGGTTGGGACGGGCCATAGATATCTGCATCCAACAGGCCGACCCGACGACCCTGCCGGGCCAAGGCCACCGCAAGATTGGAAGACACGGTGGATTTTCCCACCCCACCTTTGCCCGACGCAATCGCAATGATGCTTTTGACACCCGCCACTTTCATCGGACCTTGTTGCGGCTTGGGATGACCGCCCACTTTCAGGCTTGGTGGTGCCTTGGCTGCAGGCGCAGGTCCATGCGCCGTCAGGGCCACCGAGACCCGCTCGACACCCGAGATTTGTCCTACGGCATGTTCCGCAGCCTTGCGCAAAGGTTCCATCCTCTGGGCCACCTCGGCACTTGGGGCTTCAATCACAAATCGAACCTGCCCGCCGTCAATGTTGAGTGCCCGCACCATATCCCGGGATACAAGGTCCCCGCCATCCGGCAACTCTAATCGCGCCAAGACTTCGTGAATCTGCGCTTCGGTGATTGGCATGGGGCGCCCTCCTTGGTGTCGGCCATGAGCATTATCTAGTGCGCGCAAGCCAAAGGCACAATCCACTGAACGCACGTCTTTTCAGTCAGTTGCTGAAAAATAGGGCGCGCAAGCTTGACGTTACGTCGCCTATTCGCCTGCTGCATAGCAGCATTGCGGAGCGATCTATTGTGCACCTGCAGCATAACCCTATATCCATGACACAACACAGACGCACACGGTGCGGCAGACGGTTTATTGAGGTTCAAGATGGCACAGGCCAACACATACACACATGCAAGCGACACAGCTGGCGAAGGTTTTGCGGGCTTTGTTTCCGCCCTGACCGAGCGCTTTCGCAAGGCACGCCTGTACTACCGGACTTACAACGAACTTGCCGAGCTTCCTGATGCAATGTTGGCCGACATGGGCCTGCACCGCTCGATGCTCCGCCGCGTGGCCTATCAGGCGGTGTACGAAGACTAATTCAGTTTCAGAAAGCCCTCCTCCCTCGGTTTTCTGTTCATAGCGACGGTAACGCCCTCCCCCCTAGTTATCGTCGCGAGTTTCCGGGTTGAAATACCCAAAGAGATCAAGGCACCGCTCTCCTCCCTAGGTGTCTTGTGAAAAAGCGGCAGCTCCGTCCTCCTCCCTAGGGGCTGCCGCATTTGAATTCTGATCGAGGCGCCTCTCCTCCTCCCTGATGCGTCTTGTAAACAGCAGCAACTCCGTCCTCCTCCCTAGGGGTTGCTGCTCAAAATTCGGACAGCTGAAAAGCCGTCCAACAGACAGCAAGGCGCCTCCTCCTCCCTGTGCGTCTTGCCGACAAGAACGGCGGCGCCTCTCCTCCCTGAGCGCCGCCGTTTTCTGTTTCTCGTCCCTAAACATGAGCGTTTTGCACCGACGCAGGACGCGCGGTGTTGCGGTTTGCACATAGTGAAGAATTTACAGACTCGTCACTCGACGATGCTGCATCGCAGAATCAGATGAGACTGGAGGCGAGTCTAAAAAGGAACGTCGTCCGGCAAGGTCACAAAGCTGGCGACAACGTTTTTGATGCCCGCCTTGTCAAAGGCCACCGACAGTTTGTCGCCCTCGATCGCTTCAACAACCCCGTATCCGAATTTCTGGTGGAACACGCGGTCCCCGACGGTGAAACTCGACACGGCGTCCAGATCAATGACGCTGGTGCGGCTTTCCTTGGGCTGCGACAACCCATGTTGTCCAGCGCGGGATTGCATGCGTTTCCAACCGGGCGAATTATAGGTGTTGGCCTTGGCCACACGCTCATCAATCCCGCCCTGCCCGACACTGGCCGCAGCCCCGAAACCACCGCCATAGAGACCGGGCGGTGTGAGCACGTCGACGTGTTCTTCGGGCAATTCGTCAATGAAGCGCGACGGCATTTGTGACTGCCATTGGCCATATACCCGGCGATTGCCCGCGAAAGAAATGGTGCAGAGTTCTTCGGCACGGGTGATGCCAACATAGGCCAGCCGACGTTCTTCTTCGAGGCCCTTGAGGCCGCTTTCGTCCATCGAGCGTTGCGATGGGAACAGCCCATCCTCCCAACCTGGCAAGAACACCGCGGGAAACTCCAGACCTTTAGCTCCGTGCAAGGTCATGATGGTGACCTTTTGCTCGCCTTCTTCGGATTCGTTGTCCATGATCAGGCTGACGTGCTCAAGGAACCCTTGCAGGTTCTCGAAACTTTCCAGCGCCTTGACCAGTTCCTTGAGGTTCTCCAACCGCCCCGGAGCCTCGGGCGTCTTGTCGTTCTGCCACATGCTTGTGTAGCCGGATTCGTCGAGGACGATCTCGGCCAATTCGATATGGCTGAGATCAGGCGTGCCTTGCATCAGTTGGGGCGCGTCGTCTTCTATCACATCGGCGTTTGCGCCGACCTCGACCATTGGAACGGTGAGTTTGGTACGCCAACGGGCGATGTTGTCGACTAACAGCTGTAACTCTTTCGCGCCTTTGCCACCGATGCCTTTGTCCTCAAGCAGAATGCGCGCGCCTTCGACCAGCGACACGCCATTTTCGCGCGCGCAGGTCTGGATTTTCTGCTGCGCGACATTGCCAAGTCCGCGTTTCGGCGTGTTGACGATGCGCTCAAAAGCCAGGTCATCATCCGGGCTGACCACGACGCGGAAATAAGCCATCGCATCGCGTATCTCGAGCCGTTCATAGAAACGTGGGCCACCGATCACGCGGTAAGGCAGACCAATCGTCAGGAAGCGATCCTCAAAGGCGCGCATTTGGTGGGAGGCGCGCACGAGGATGGCCATGTCATCAAGCGACATTGGAGCATTGCCCCGGGTGCCCTTTTGCATCGCTTCGATCTCTTCACCGATCCAGCGGGCCTCTTCTTCGCCGTCCCAATGGCCGATCAGGCGGACTTTTTCACCGTCCTGGGCTTCGGTCCACAACTCCTTGCCCAAACGGTCCTCATTGCCACGAATGACGTTCGAGGCGGCGGCAAGGATGTGGGGGGTTGAGCGATAGTTCTGTTCCAGCCGGACAACAAAAGCGCCGGGGAAGTCCTTTTCAAACTTCAAAATGTTGCCGACCTCGGCGCCGCGCCAGCCATAGATCGACTGATCATCATCCCCAACGCAGCAGATGTTCTTGTGCCCCTGCGCCAAGAGCCGCAGCCAGAGATACTGGGCGACGTTGGTATCCTGATACTCGTCGACAAGGATGTACCGGAACCAGCGCTGGTACTGGGCAAGGATGTCGGAGTTGTTCTGGAAAATCGTGACGACGTGCAGCAAAAGATCGCCAAAATCGACGGCGTTTAACTCAATCAAGCGTTTCTGATACTGCTCGTAAAGCTCACCGCCGCGATGGTTGAAGGCCGCAGCATCAGCGGAAGGCAATTTGTCCGGGGTCAAGGCCTTGTTCTTCCAACTGTCAATCAGGCTGGCCAACAGACGCGCGGGCCAGCGTTTGTCGTCGATATTGTTGGCTTGAATGAGTTGTTTCAGCAGGCGAATCTGATCGTCCGTGTCCAGAATGGTGAAATTCGACTTGAGATCGACCAATTCAGCGTGACGACGCAGCAGTTTCACACAGATCGCGTGGAACGTTCCAAGCCACGGCACGCCTTCGATGGACCCGCCCAGCATATTGCCAACGCGGTTTTTCATCTCGCGCGCGGCCTTGTTGGTAAAGGTTACTGCGAGAATTTCGTTGGGGCGGGCGCGCTGCGTGTTCAACAGATGTACGATCCGCGCGGTCAGCGCCTTGGTCTTGCCGGTTCCCGCGCCGGCAAGCATCAGAACGGGACCATCCAGCCGCTCTACCGCTTCACGTTGGGCCGGGTTCAACTCGTCCAGATAGGGCGCGGGTCGCGCTGCCACAGCGCGGGCAGAAAGGGAGGCCCCTTCAAAGGCGTCGAATTCGTCAAAATTGCTCATGGGGCGCAATGTAGCGCGCCCAAATTCGGAAAGGAAGTTCTCTTTATGTTCTTTGCGCTTTGTTTTGCTGGACATCCCGCGGGTTCCGGCAAAAAACTAGGGCATGGATTTACACAGCCAATACCCGGCACTTGCAGACTTGCGCGCCAAGGCCCGGCGGCGCCTGCCGCACTTCGTGTGGGAGTTTCTGGACAGTGGCACCGGTGATGAACGCACGCTGGCGCGCAATCGAGCTGCGTTGAACAAGGTGTTATTTCGCCCGTCGATCCTGCACGGGGAGATGACACCAGATCTGACAACCCGGTTTCTAGGTCGCGACTATGCCCTGCCCTTAGGAATTGCGCCGGTGGGTATGTCGGGTTTGATCTGGCCGGACGCTGAACGCCTTTTGGCGCAAGCAGCAGGCCGGTTGCGGCTGCCTTACACCTTGTCGACCGTGGCCAGCCAAACGCCTGAACACCTTGCGCCGCATATAGATGGCAACGCTTGGTTCCAACTCTATCCCCCGAGAGACGAGGGTATTCGCAGCGACATCCTGAAACGGGTCAAAGCCGCCGGGTTTTCAACGCTTGTTCTGACAGTAGATATCCCAGTGGCCAGCCGTCGTGAGCGGCAGGTGCGATCCGGGTTGACCACACCGCCAAGGTTGACCCCTCGCCTGCTGGCACAGGTCGCGGCGCGACCGCGATGGGCGATGGGTATGGCCCGAAAAGGCATGCCAAGAATGCGGCTGATCGATGATTATTCGGAGAAACTCACCGGGCTGACGTCAAATGCCCACGCGGGATATCTGCTGAGGGCGTCGCCCGACTGGGATTATCTGGCCTGGCTGAGGGATCATTGGCAGGGGTCACTCATTGTAAAAGGTGTGATGCGGGCCGAGGATTCGCCAAGACTTGAGGCTTCCGGGGTGGATGCGCTCTGGGTGTCGAACCATGCTGGGCGCCAGTTTGATGCCTCGCCGGCGCCGATCGAGGTGTTGCCGGATATCCGGGCCGCGACAAGCTTGCCGCTGATCATGGACAGCGGTGTTGAGACCGGGTTGGACATCCTGCGTGCATTGGCGCTAGGAGCCAACTTTGTGATGATGGGGCGCGGGTTTCATTATGCGCTTGCCGCCCTTGGTGCGGACGGGCCGGACCACCTCGTCGATCTTCTCGTCAAAGACCTGGAGGCCAATATGGGGCAGATCGGGGCGCAGGGCTTTGACGCCCTGCCCGCGGCTTTGGTCGGCAAGTAAGTCGGACAACCTGTCCGACTTATGGGGTTTTCGTCAGGTCCTTGGGCATCGCATCAAACGCGTCTTGCGCCGATACGGTTGGCAGGCCTGAGGGAATCCAGCCGTTGCCGCGCGGACCACCTGCCATACCTGCGGAAACGTCCAAAACGCCTTCGATCTTGTTCTCGGCCAGAACGCTCATGAGGTAGTTGGTACGATTGCCGGTCCGACAAATGATCGCGACCTGATGATTGGGATTGCGCTCCAAAACGGCCATCAGGCGCGGTCCAAATTGTTTGTCAGTCATATCCAGCAACCAGGCGCCCTTGGCCACGCCGGTTTCCTGCCATTCTTCCGGACGACGCACGTCGATCAGGATCAGCGACCCTTCATCTATCCCGGAAAGCGCCTGTTCCGGTGTCAGGGTGGCATCGGCATAGGCCGGAAGAGCCACTGCAAATGCCGTGGACGAAAGCATGAAAGTGCGGCGAGTCAGCATGAGACATATTCCAAATGAGAAATGTTACCTCTGTTTGCCACGGACGGATTCGGCATGCAACGGGTCGCTCTACACGATGTCGTGCGGGCGATTTTTGCGTATTGGTCCGAAAACGGAACAGAATCCTACAGAAATGTAACAGAATCCGTATTCCTTGGTATTGCGCTGCGCTGCGGCATGCCCTTAGGGTTCGCGCACCGAAAACCGGACAGACACCAACAGGGGGAGCCTGCCCATGCCTGAGTTCAAAAAGATTTTGATTGCCAACCGTGGTGAGATTGCGATCCGCGTGATGCGCGCCGCCAACGAGATGGGCAAGCGCACCGTCGCAGTGTTTGCGGAAGAGGACAAACTGGGGCTGCACCGCTTCAAGGCGGACGAGGCCTATCGCATTGGTGAAGGTATGGGGCCTGTTGCGGCCTATCTGAGCATTGACGAGATCATTCGCGTGGCCAAGGAAAGCGGCGCGGATGCGATCCACCCGGGCTATGGCCTCTTGTCCGAAAACCCGGATTTTGTCGATGCCTGCGCGGCCAACGGTATCACCTTTATTGGCCCCAAGGCTGCCACGATGCGTGCGTTGGGCGACAAGGCCTCGGCCCGCAAAGTTGCGATCGAAGCGGGCGTGCCAGTCATCCCGGCCACGGACGTTCTGGGCGACGACATGGACGCCATCCGCAAGGAAGCGGCCGAGGTTGGCTATCCCCTGATGCTTAAAGCCTCTTGGGGCGGCGGCGGACGCGGTATGCGCCCGATCAATAGCGAGGATGAGGTCGAGGAAAAGGTGCTGGAAGGCCGCCGCGAGGCCGAAGCCGCCTTTGGCAACGGCGAAGGCTATCTGGAAAAGATGATCACCCGCGCGCGCCATGTTGAGGTGCAGATCCTCGGCGACCAGCAGGGCAACATCTATCACCTCTACGAACGCGACTGCTCGGTCCAGCGTCGCAACCAAAAAGTCGTGGAACGCGCCCCTGCCCCCTATCTCTCGGAAGCACAGCGCGAAGAAATCTGCGAATTGGGCCGCAAGATTTGCGCCCATGTGAACTATGAATGTGCGGGCACGGTCGAATTCCTGATGGATATGGAAACCGGCCAGTTTTATTTCATCGAGGTGAACCCGCGGGTGCAGGTGGAGCACACCGTCACCGAGGAAGTCACCGGCATCGACATCGTTCAGGCGCAAATCCTGATTGCCGAAGGCAAATCGATTGCCGAAGCGACCGGCAAAGCCAGCCAGTATGACATTCGTCTGAATGGCCACGCGCTGCAGACCCGGATCACCACTGAAGATCCCCAGAACAACTTTATCCCGGATTATGGCCGCATAACGGCCTACCGCTCGGCCACCGGCATGGGCATTCGTCTGGATGGCGGCACGGCCTATGCGGGCGGGGTGATCACCCGATACTACGATAGCTTGCTGACCAAGGTCACGGCCTGGGCCCAGACCCCGGAAAAGGCGATTGCGCGGATGGACCGTGCTTTGCGCGAATTCCGCATCCGAGGTGTATCGACCAACATCGCCTTTGTTGAGAACTTGCTGAAGCACGAGGTCTTCCTGCGCAATCAGTACACGACCAAGTTCATCGACGAGACACCAGATCTGTTCCAGTTCTCCAAGCGGCGCGACCGGGGCACAAAGGTGCTGACTTACATCGCGGACATCTCGGTGAACGGTCATCCTGAGACAACAGATCGCCCCGAGCCTGCTGCTGACATGAAGGCCCCCAAGGCCCCAGCCAACCGAGCCGAGACACCGGCCTATGGCTCTCGCAATCTCTTGGAAGACAAGGGGGCCAAGGCCGTTGCTGACTGGATGAAGGCTCAGCCACAGCTTTTGCTGACCGACACCACCATGCGCGACGGGCACCAGTCTCTGCTGGCCACGCGCATGCGCTCTATCGACATGATCAAGGTGGCGCCAACCTATGCCGCCAACCTGCCGCAGTTGTTCAGCGTGGAATGCTGGGGGGGTGCGACGTTCGACGTGGCCTATCGCTTCTTGCAGGAATGTCCATGGCAGCGACTACGTGATTTGCAGGCCGCTATGCCGAACCTGCTGACGCAGATGCTGCTGCGGGCCTCGAACGGCGTAGGCTACACCAACTATCCCGACAATGTGGTGCAGGAGTTTGTGCGTCAGGCGGCAGAGACCGGCGTGGACGTGTTCCGCGTGTTTGACTCGCTCAACTGGGTTGAAAACATGCGCGTCGCGATGGATGCCGTGGTCGAAAGCGGCAAGATCTGCGAAGGCACGATCTGTTATACCGGCGATTTGCTGGACCCTGACCGGGCCAAGTACGACCTGAAGTATTACGTCGGCATGGCCAAGGAGCTTGAAGCCGCGGGCGCACATGTGTTGGGTCTGAAAGACATGGCAGGCCTGTTGAAACCGGCCTCGGCGCGCATTCTGATAAAGGCGCTGAAAGACGAGGTTGATCTGCCGATCCACTTCCACACCCATGACACCAGCGGCATTGCCGGGGCTACCATCCTTGCGGCTGCCGATGCGGGTGTCGACGCCGTGGACGCGGCGATGGATGCCTTCTCAGGCGGCACGTCACAAGCCTGTCTTGGCTCGGTGGTTGAGGCCCTGCGTCACACTGATCGTGACACCGGGTTGGACATCGAGGCGGTGCGGGAAGTCAGCGATTACTGGGAAGGCGTGCGCGCACAATATGTTGCGTTCGAAAGCGGTCTCGCCGCGCCGGCCTCCGAGGTTTATCTGCACGAGATGCCCGGTGGCCAGTTCACCAACCTCAAGGCGCAGGCCCGTAGCCTTGGGCTGGAAGAGAAGTGGCCCGAGGTGGCGCGCACCTACGCCGATGTGAACCAGATGTTCGGCGATATCGTCAAAGTGACGCCTTCGTCCAAAGTCGTCGGTGACATGGCGCTGATGATGGTGAGCCAGGGTCTGACCCGCGAACAAGTTGAGGACAAGGATACCGATGTCGCCTTTCCAGATTCGGTTGCGGACATGATGCGCGGCAATCTTGGCCAGCCTCCGGGTGGCTTTCCCAAGGGCATCGTGAACAAGGTTCTGAAAGGCGAAAAACCCAACACCGAGCGCCCGGGCAAACACTTGAAACCAGTAGACCTTGAAGCGACACGGGCGGAATTGTCGGCCGAGCTTGATGGGTTCAAGGTCGATGACGAAGACCTGAACGGTTATCTGATGTATCCCAAGGTGTTCTTGGATTACATGGGTCGGCATCGCTTGTACGGTCCGGTGCGGTCACTGCCAACACGCACCTTCTTTTACGGCATGGAGCCGGGTGAAGAGATCGCGGCCGAGATTGACCCCGGCAAGACACTGGAAATCCGCCTGCAGGCCATTGGTGAGACCGATGAGAACGGCGAAGTGAAGGTGTTCTTTGAACTGAACGGCCAGCCGCGCGTGATCCGCGTGCCGAACCGTCTGGTGAAATCTTCGACGGCTGCGCGGCCCAAGGCCGAAGTTGGCAACGCCAATCACATCGGAGCCCCGATGCCGGGTGTAGTAGCCAGCGTCGCCGTCACCGCTGGCCAGAAGGTCAAAGAGGGTGATCTTTTGCTGACCATTGAGGCCATGAAAATGGAAACCGGCATCCACGCCGAGCGAGATGCAACTGTCAAAGTGGTCCACGCTCACCCCGGCGGCCAGATCGACGCCAAGGACCTGCTGGTCGAACTGGAGTAAACAATCAAAAGCCCCGCCAATCCGGCGGGGCTTTTTGCTATAGCCGTATGCTCATAGCCCGGTGAGGCAGTGCCGAATAAGGCTACGCGGTGGATGTGCGCTGAAAGCCCATTCTGTCAATCGCCGCACTATTAAATGCGCGCTGGCATTGCGTTTCAGATCAAACATTGCAGTGTTGCCGATTGGCGATAGTGTAAACCGTCGATCAAACGAAACCCAGTTCTAGGCAACAAGGCTAAACATGACACGCAGAGAATTTCTGGCGATGGCCACCTTGCTTGGCCTTGGTACGCTTGCGGCGCCCAGAGCCATTCTCGCGAAAGAGCCGCGCAGCGTTATTGTTGTAGGAGCGGGGGCCGCTGGACTGGCAGCGGGCTATCGCTTGCGCCAGCGCGGCATAGATTTTCAAATACTGGAGGCCTCAAACACCTTCGGCGGGCGCATGAAGCGGAATTTAGGCTTTGCTGACTTTCCTTTGCCGATGGGTGCCGAATGGCTTCACGCCTCTGTGCGAACGTTTGACAAAATCGTTGCCAATCGCGCGGTGAAGGTTGCGGTGCCAACAGTAGGGTACAAGCGTGGCGACAGTTATGCGTTTTGGGATGGAAAGGTACTAAAGCGTTCAGCGCTTGTCGGAGTAACCGATCGGAAATTTGTCAATTCAACCTGGTTCGACTTTTTCGAACGATACATCTTTCCGTCGGTTGCTGATCGAATTCGATTTCAAAGTTCGGTGACAGCAATCGACACATCAGGTCCACACGTCATTGTAGAAACCCGATCGGGTAAGAAGTTCACCACAGACGAAGTTGTTGTCACAGTTCCTCTAAAGATGCTGCAGAAGCGGCAAATATCCTTTACGCCCCCCCTCCCAAACCGCAAAACCGACGCAATTGATAAGGCAACGTTTTGGGATGGCTTCAAGGCCTTTCTGGAATTCGATGACTCCTTCTACCCTGCGTACACAGATATCAAAGTGTCACCCGAAAACGCTGGGCAACACAGTTTTTATGATGCGGCCCATGGGCAGAATACACAGCGTCACATCTTAGGAGTGTTTTCCGTAGGCCGCGCAGCAAAGCAGTATTTAGGGCTGTCCAAGTCTTCAGCTACACGCAAGATTCTCGGGCAACTCGATGAAGTATTTGATGGCGCGGCCACACCTCGCTTTCGTAAAATCGTTACACAAGACTGGACAAACGAGCCCTTCATAGGCGGTGCCTATGTACAGGATCACGAAAACTGGCAGCGCATCCGCCAATTGGGTAGTTCAGTCGGGCAGCGCCTGCATTTTACCGGGGAAGCTTACACAGACGGGGAAGACTGGGGAGCGGTACATGCCGCCGCCTTGGCAGCTAAGAAAGTGGTGGATCGGATGTAACCGAACAATCTCCTGTGAACGCCGATCGACCTTATGGAGAGACGCGCCTACTGCGCAAAAACAGACATTGTTAGAACATCGTTGAATGCGGCTCTATCCGACATTGCGGAAACTGCACCTAGGTCCAATCACAACCAAATCCCGTATCGATCCTGCAAGTACTTGACTGCGCGGGCGTTGGCAGCGTCACGGCCTTGTCCGCCGCCCTCCATGTCTGTCAGCGCTGCCTCTTTGAAATGCGCGTGGCTCGTGACTTCGCGGCGGCGAGGGATCATCCAAACAGGATGGCCGTTCTTCATCGCGATACCCGAGAGCCAGATATCATCGACCGACCAGGCCTCTTCTGGGATGTCAAAGACGTCGGCGTCAAAGAATTCGGGGCGCACCAACACGCCACCAAAGCCCATGAAGTTATCCATGTACCCCGCGAACAGGCACCTGCGACGTCCGACAAATCGATGGGGCCAGCCGAGAAAGGCTCGACCAAATGCCTCGACCATCACACGCAGGTTTTGCTCCATGTCGAACGACCGCCAAAGCCGCCAAGCACGTGGACGCAGTGCAGTTTTGCGGTGTTTCAGCGGCGGGGATTCGACCACCCCGGCACAGAGCGTGATGCAGGCATCCGGCTTGCGGGCGCGCTGTTTGAAAAACGCGGCCGCCCAATCATTCGGATAGTCCATATCGTCATCACAAAACAGAATTTCCTGTTTTTTATCAAATAATTGCAGGGCGGGCAACAATTTGGTTGCGGGGCCAAAATCCTGTTCCGCCTGAATGATTTCCACACCCTTTGGCACAGCGGGCAACGCGCCATCCCAGTCGGGAAACCTGCGGTAGGTTTTCGGCAGAAACACGATAATGCGCTCTGCTGGAACCGTTTGGTGCAACAGGGTGTCCAAAGTCTTTGCAAGACGGTCAAACCGAGGCGGAATGGACGAAAGGGTGATGACATAGCCCGCCATATCAGCCCCATATCCCAAAAGTTTTCTGAAAATAACGCGCCGTGTCGATGTTGGACTGACTCCGATGAACGCCGGCAAACACAGACCGATGCAAGGCCGTTTCATTGTCATGGTTCTCGGTGGAGAGCGGCATCAAGGGCCGCTCAAACAATCCCCCGACCACCCAAGGCGGATGCCCCATGCGCGTGGCCTGACCAGAGAGCCAGACGTCATCAACAGGGCGCGCAAAATCGGGGATATCAAACACTTCTTCGGAAAAGAAACCGGGCCGCACGAGAACGCCCATCCAACCTTCGAACCCATCCGCATAGCCAGCCCGCAACACTTTACGGCGCAGCGGTTCGGGATAGGTTTTTCCAGTGACCTTGCCCAACAGGTACAATCCAAACAGGTGCAATAGAAACCGGATATTGGTCTTTTTCCAGAGATGTTTCATGCGCGGGCGATGCGAAAAAACACGCCTTTGGTTTGGGTCAAGCGGTGGGTAATCTTGCATGCCGCTGGCCGCGATACAGGCGTCTGGATGATCGGCACGCCCCTTGAGCAAGTCTTCCGCAAGATAGGGTTGATAAATCTGATCGTCATCGCAGAACAAAATGTCGATGTCCTGACCGGCAAATTCCCGAAGCGCGGGCAACAACTTAGTGGCTGGCCCATAGTCTTCATCCACGATACGGATCTCAACGCCTTTTGGGACCTCTGGCAATTGCCCGTCCCAATCGGGAAACCGTGCATAGTTTTGGCTGAGATACAAAATCACACGCTCAGGCGGCACGGATTGCGCCAGTAGACTGTCGAGCGATCGCGCCAGCTCAGGAAACCGGGGCGGGATTGAGGACAGGCTGACGATGTAGTTCTGCAAACCCTGCCTCCCACGGTACTGAATGCGCCTTGGTTCCTAGCATGCCGTTGGCGCGCATAAAACCCTGTCAGCGCCGGGCGGGCCGGTTCACAAAACTCTTGTCTGCAACACCCTTCAAGCATCGCGGGATCACCGGGAAAGCTTCGGTCAGGAAATAGGCATAAGTGCCGTTTGGATAGTCTTCGGTGACGACCTGCGCTCCGTTGCATTCGTCCAGATTCCCCGCACCTTTGACGTACTGCCAATCCTGCACAAAAGCGCCGTCATGGTGGCCGCCAGGTTGCCTTCCACCGGGACGGGTTCCAGATTTCAGGCGATATGAGCTGGTCATTTTGACCACTTTGCCGCCTTTCGTGGCCGTCAGTGCATAGATCGGGAAACCATCTGCTGCATAGCCAATCAAGGGCGAGGCCTTGTGTCGTGACCATCCCAGTTGCTGCATCAGGCCAATGGGCATTCCATGGTAGTGATAGGTGCCATCCGGCTGAACATGCGCATAGTTCGAGTCGAGCCCCAGAGGCACAGCGCCGCCCAAAGCCTCGTATTGCCACCCGGATCGGGGATTACCCTGCCAGAACTCTGCCGCGCCGGGATCAAACGGAATGCCATTCACGGCCACCCCAAACAACTCCGCCAGTTTCAGATCTTTGGCCCGTCCGACCCGAGGCGTGGTGGTGAGTTGGTAAGTTTTGTTGCATCGACTGATGCTGTGCGGGTTACCGCGATTGGGAAACCGCCCAACGGTGTGGTCAGGGATTGTGTTGGTCGTAATCTTGCGCCGTCCGCCCGAAATGGTCTCCTGGACCTGATGCCCCTTAATCGTTTGGGTTGCACGGTTCAGTTTCAGGTCCTGAGCCGTCGTGGCGGTGTGCTCTCGCATTGGCGGACGACCCGCCTGTTGAGCATGGCTTTCAGCCGCCAGTCCCAATGCGATACCCGCCGCCAGTGTGACAATCTTAAGGTTATCGATCCAATTCATCGGCTTTCCCTCGAACAAATGCGTTACGGCATAACCGTGACGGGACCATGTCCAAGTTCACCAAAGTCCAGATCAGCCGTGAAAATGCCCGGCACAGTTTCTTTGAATTCCAGAGACACCCGCAGGCTGCCTTCGGAAAAAGGCGCGATGATGAATGGATCGCTTAGTCGAACAGGATTGGCGCCTTCAACTGAAATGCCAAAGAGCGTGATGGGTGTGCTGGCCGTGTTCAGAACCCGGAACAGCACTTCGACCGATTGCCCTTTGACGCGCACAACGTCTGCTTCGGCGGAAATCTTAAGCGCACCATGTCCACTATGGGCGACGGCGACCGCCGGAAATGTCAAAAGCCCAAAGAGAACGGCGCGGCGGGTGATCTGAAGTGAACCTGTCATAGTCATACATTCCTATACGCAGTCATCGGGAATTCCCGTCGCGACAAATTTGGGATTTTTTTGCCACGCAGTCCATTTTCCTCTTGCGGCTTTGCAAGACTCTTTATATCTCACGCCTCACTCAATGACGCGGGCGTAGCTCAGGGGTAGAGCATAACCTTGCCAAGGTTAGGGTCGGGCGTTCGAATCGCCTCGCCCGCTCCATTGAGAAGACCAAATAGGTCGACTGCCTTAAGGTGCGGGCGTAGCTCAGGGGTAGAGCATAACCTTGCCAAGGTTAGGGTCGGGCGTTCGAATCGCCTCGCCCGCTCCAAAAGGCCAGACGGAAAAGGCGCAACTTCGGTTGCGCCTTTCGTTTTTTGGGTCTCGTCAAATTCATTGAGAATTACGCGGGATCGGACGATGATGGGGCATGTATCCTTTTGACATGCCACCATCTGATGAGGACACCACTGACAAGGTCCCGTGGCGAATTGGCGTGGGGTGCTTTCTGGCAATCTGCTTGGTAGATCTTTTCCTGTCAGATCACCTGCCCTACTGGCCGGAACACCCCCTTGTCGTGGGGGCATTCGTCTCAGTGATTTTGGGCGTGTTGGTGCACGGCTGGCGAAATGGACCCGACGATCCCTGAACACCTTAGCTGGCCAGTTTGGTCGCCAGCGCGTTTTGCCGCTCGATCACGCGCGGCAGATCAATGGTCGTGACATGGCCATCCCGCACGGTCTGGCGCCCTTCGACAAACAGATCACGCACCTGTACCGGGCCCGCCAGCAACAGGGCCGCCGGATCCCAGCTGCCAGCGCTCTCAAGACCACTGACATCCCAGAGCGCGAGGTCGGCACGCTTGCCAACGGCGATCTGACCGCAATCATCGCGCCCCAACACTTCGGCACCGCCTCGGGTGGCAATCTCAAGGGCTTCTCGGGCGCTCATGGCGTCGGCACCGCGACTAACCCGTTGCAACAGCATCGACTGGCGTGCTTCAAGGATCAGATTGCCCGCATCATTGCTGGCCGATCCATCAACGCCAAGTCCCACTTTGACACCCGCATCCCGCATGTCGCGCACCGGGGCGATGCCGCTTCCCAATCGACAATTCGAACATGGGCAATGGGCCACACCGGTACGCGAGCGAGCGAACAGGTCAATTTCTTTCCCGTCCAGCTTTACGCAATGGGCGTGCCACACATCATCTCCGGTCCAGCCAAGGTCTTCGGCGTATTGCCCCGGACGACAGCCAAATTTCTCAAGGCTATAGGCGATGTCTTCGTCGTTCTCCGCCAAATGGGTGTGCAGCATCACGCCCTTGTCGCGCGCCAAAATCGCAGCATCACGCATCAAGTCGCGGCTTACTGAAAATGGTGAACACGGCGCGATACCAACACGACACATGGACCCCTCTGACGCATCATGGAAGCGATCGACCAGCCGAATTGCGTCGTTCAGAATGTCTTCCTCACGTTCGACAAGCATGTCAGGTGGCAGACCGCCGTCGCTTTCGCCGATGCTCATGGCACCACGGGTGGGATGAAATCGCATTCCGATTTCTGACGCCGCTTCAATCGTATCGTCCAGCCGAGAGCCATTTGGGAACAAATACAGGTGGTCAGACGTCAGGGTACATCCAGACATCATCAGCTCGGCCAACCCGACCTGCGCCGAGGTGAACATCTCGTCAGGCCCAAATCGGCTCCAGATGGGATAGAGCGTTTGCAGCCATCCGAACAACAAGGCGTCCTGTCCACCGGGAACGGCGCGTGTCAAAGTCTGATAAAGGTGGTGGTGCGTGTTCACGAGGCCCGGCGTCACAACACAGGTGTCAGCATTGACCGTTTCCCCTGTGGTGGAGAGGTCATTGCCAATTTCGGCAATCACCCCGTCCCGCAGACGGATGTCAGCTTGGGCAAGCTCACGGCGGTCGTCGTCCATCGTCAGCACATGCGACGCATTTTTGATCAGGATTTCTGGCATGGATTTGTCCTTTCACACTTCCTGTCGCCCGGTTCGGTTTTGAAGTGTGAAGCGCGCCGACAGAAAACGGGCAAAGGACTCGGCGCGTAAAGACAATACCGAACTTGATCTCTTAGCTCAATACTGTCGAAGAATATCCAGTGCCGCCGCATGGATGTCAGCATTGGCTGCGGCCAAAACACGCCCACCTTTATGAGCTGGGCCACCTTGCCAGTCGGTCACGATGCCGCCCGCGGCCTGAACAACGGCCATTGGCCCTTGGATGTCATAGGCGTTGAGTCCCGCTTCGACCACAAGCTCGGTCTGCCCCGCCGCGACAAGCGCATAAGCATAACAATCCATGCCGTATCGTGTCAGTTGCGTCTGGCTGGCCACGGCTTCGAAACCAGCCTTGTCCTCAGGCGTTCCGACCTCGGGGAAGGTGGTAAAAATCGTTGCCTCGTGCAGGCTTGATACCGTCGATGTCCGCAGTTCTTGAGTGCCGTGAGGACCGTCGATCCGCGCAATACCAAACCCGCCGATAAAACGTTCCTGGATATAGGGTTGATCGACAATGCCCATGAGAGGACCATTGGCATCAGACAGGGCGATCAAAACGCCCCACGTCGGGGTGCCACTGATAAACCCCCGCGTTCCGTCGATGGGGTCAAGCACCCACGTCAGACCGCTGTCACCTTCGGACTGGCCATATTCTTCGCCGTGGATACCGTCTTGGGGGCGGTGCATTGCCAAGACGTCACGCATAGCCCGTTCGGCCGCTCGATCTGCTTCTGTGACTGGATCAAACCCGTCTTGCAATTTGTTGGTGGTCGCCAGCCCGGGCTGGCGGAAATAAGGCAAAATCGTTGCCCGCGCAGCGTCAGCCATTTGCTGGGCCACATCGAGAATCTGAGTTTGTTCGATTTTGTCCACGCCGAGGATCCTTACCGCTGCACTACACATATTCGGCTAGCGCAGCGGGTTGGGAAACTCAAGCTACGTCAGATAAGACCCGGGCCAATTCGAAAAGGCGGCGACGCTGATTTTCCGGAATCGAGTAATAAGAGCGCACAAGATCCAGCGCTTCTTTATCCCCCATCAGGTCAGCAGGCACTTTGCCTGATGGCGCGGCGGCTTCTTCGGCATCAATGCCCTCAAAGAAGAAACTGACCGGAACTTCTAACGCGTCCGAGATATCCCAAAGCCGGGATGCACTCACGCGGTTCGCGCCGGTTTCATATTTCTGGATTTGCTGGAATTTGATTCCAACATGCTCTGCCAGTTGCTGCTGGGTCATGCCCGTCAGCCAACGACGCTGTCGGATGCGTTTCCCTACATGCACGTCCACTGGATGCGTCATTATGCGTCTCCTCAAAATCTGCCTTATCGGCTGCTGTTCAACTTGCGCGGATCAGAAACGGCCGAGCTGTTCGCCATCCCTGTTTCGCTGCGCATCCCTCACAGCGTATATGCTACATTAGCATCATTCATTATTCGATCAAGGATTTTGACACAAGCCCGCGTATATTTGACCGTCTTTGAATTCAATCATGAGGCGAGCAAAAGACGCAACGGAATCCGCGCAACATGCGCAATTCACATTCCTTTTTGACTTGGCTTGCTATGCATATACACAGGATCGGAAATTCAGGAGACCTCCATGCGCGCCTATCAAATATCCTCTCACGAAACCCCTGCAGAGGTCACAGACCTGCCAATCCCGACACCGAAACGCGGTGAGATTCGAATCTCAACCAAGGCATGTGGCCTGAACTTTGCCGACCTACTCATGCAAAAGGGGACCTATCAAGAAACACCTCCTTTGCCATTTGTCGGCGGAATGGAAGTGGCGGGCGTCGTCGAAGAGCTGGGCCCGGATACGGATGGCCCGGCGGTTGGCACCCGTGTTGCGGTTTTTGGGGGTCAGGGTGGTCTTGCAGAATTTGGTTGTTTTGACGCCCGTCGTGCGGTTCCCATTCCGGACACAATGTCGTTTGAGGACGCCGCAGCGTTTCTGATCGCATACGGAACCAGCCACGTGGCACTGGACTATCGCGCGAAACTGCAACCGGGTGAGACGCTTTTGGTGCTGGGGGCTGCGGGTGGTGTCGGCCTGACAGCCGTCGAAATCGGCAAGCTGATGGGCGCCACCGTCATTGCCTGCGCACGAGGTGCAGAAAAACTCGCTATTGCTCAAAAGGCGGGGGCCGATCATCTAATCGACGCCTCATCAGACGACATTCGCGCCACCGTGAAGTCTCTGGGTGGGGCTGATGTGGTCTATGACCCAGTTGGAGGCGATCAGTTCAAAGCTGCCTTCCGCGCCTGCAACCCCGAAGCGCGTCTTCTGCCTATTGGTTTTGCCAGCGGTGACATCCCGCAAATCCCGGCCAATCACCTGTTGGTCAAAAACTTGACTGTCATGGGTCTCTATTGGGGTGGATACCTCGCGTTTAAACCCGAGGTCATCACGGACAGTCTGGCGACGTTGTTCAAATGGCACGCCGAGGGACGCATCTCGCCACATATCAGCCATGTCCTGCCACTCGAGCAGGCCGGCGAGGCGATGGAACTCCTCCGCAGCCGGAAATCCACGGGCAAGGTTGTTGTGACGATGGGCTAGCGCCCCAATGAGACAAGGCGGCGCGCGGGTTGGCCCGTGCGTCCCTGCTGCATCGGCTCGAACCCTTTGCGCAGCAATCCGGCCAAATACTCGACCACCTCACCCTTGCCCTCTTTGGCGCCGTACATGTTGATGTGCTGCACTCCAAGGTCAGGAAGCGTTCCACCGTGATCGACCACTTCCAGATGTGGCGGCTCGGTGCCCTCGATCATGGTCATGACGCCAAGGTCGGCACTGACCGTTGCTTCGACGGTGCGTTCCGAGCCGGTTTCAACCGCCATCTCCCATTCGATCCCGGCCTCGTCCAATGCCCGGATCGCGCCGCTGCGGAACAGGCAGTCTTTGCCAGAGGCAAAGCAAAACGGCCGACGCCGCCATGTCGCGCCCCCAGGCGCCCCGATCCAGGCCAGGGGTAGTGTCACCAATTCTTCGGCGCCTGCCCCCATTTCTGTCTCGGTCGTGAGGATCAGGTCGCACTCCCCCTTTTCGAACTGACTGCGCAGAGCACGCGTGTATGACGAGATCAGGTGCACTTTGACACGCGGGTAAGCGGCCGCAAATTGCTGCATCGCCCGGGGGATCACCGGGTAGACAATGTCGTGCGGCACGCCGAGCGTAACGGCACCTTCGAATTCTTCGTGGGTAAGACGCCGGATGACTTCATCGTTGAGAGACACCATGCGTCGCGCATAGCCCAGCAATTGCTCGCCCGCCGGGGTCAGGGAAATCCCGCGCCCAGAGCGGTCTAAAAGATCAACCCCAATCAACTCTTCCAACCGTTTCAACTGCATCGAGACCGCCGACTGGGTCAGATGAAGAAAGCCTGCCGCCTTGGTGACGCCACCCAGATCAGCAACAGCCACAAAGCTGCGTAGGGTCGTTACATCCAGATTTCGCATTTACATCACCATCCTTGATACGTTCATTCACAAACATTCGCTTCCCTTATTACACACCCTCCCCATATACATCAAACAAATTGATGGAACGACAATCAACCATCGCAAACCAAGAAAGGACAAGACAATGGCTCTTATCGCAACCCTCGGCCGCCACGTTGGCCTCTCTTCCCGCAAAACACCCTCGATCGGCCAAATGGCCGCCCTGCGCCGTCAACGCAAGGCTTTGGTCCGTCTTGATGACGCAGCATTGCGTGATATGGGCCTGACCCGCTCGGACGTGGAACAGGAAGCCAAGCGCGCAATGTGGGACGTTCCAGCCAATTGGCGCTGCTAAAACGCGAAACTCTGTGTTTTCGTACCGGAAATCCTTGAAAAAGATGTTTCCGTAACCGATATTTCCTTTTGACGGCTGCCGGAGCGATCCGGCGGCCCAATAAGTTCAATATCGGAGGCTTTGATGGCTGAATTTGACACAATCCAGGGTACGGCGGGCGTCCGCACGGCTGAGATTGACCAAGGGCTTCGCGCCCACATGAACAAGGTCTACGGCACAATGTCTGTCGGGACCTTTATCACCTTCCTCGCGGCCTGGGCGATTGCCGGTATGGCTGTGACCACAGATCCCAGCAACGCATCGGTGATGGTGCGCGACGGTCAGTTTCTGACCGGTCTGGGTGAAGCAATCTACATGTCACCTCTGAAATGGGTCATCATGTTGGCTCCACTTGGCATGGTGTTTGGCTTTGGCGCGGTTCTGAACCGTATCTCGGCCGCCGGTGCTCAGCTCTATTTCTACGTTTTCGCCACCCTGATGGGTCTGTCGATCTCGTCGATCTTTATCGTTTATGCAGGTGCGTCGATCGCACAGGTCTTCCTGATCACATCGATCGCCTTCGCCGGATTGTCGCTCTGGGGCTACACCACCAAGAAAGACATCTCGGGCTGGGGATCGTTCCTGATCATGGGCCTGATCGGCATCATTGTCGCGATGATCGTTAATATCTTTATGCAATCCGAGGCCATCGCCTTTGCAGTCTCGATCATCGGCGTTCTGATCTTTGCCGGCCTTACAGCCTATGACACGCAAAAGATCAAAACCACATATCTGCAGATGTCGCACTCGGGTGACACTGAATGGTTGGGCAAAGCCGCGATCATGGGCGCACTGAGCCTGTATCTGGACTTTATCAACCTGTTCATGATGCTGCTGTCGCTCTTGGGCAACCGCGAGTAACGACACGCAAATGATAAATAGAAAGGCCGGTCCCTGCGACCGGCCTTTTTTTGTTGCCTGACGCATTGCACGCAGGCGAAGCGGAAGATCAATAATTGACGTAGTGGCTTTGGATCGTGGGAGGATACTTGCGTTTCTCGCCGCGTTTCTGAACCACGTAGAATATGAACTGAGGATTGTCATATCGATGCTCGGCGCCGCGCGGCGATAAGGTTGGATCAGGGATGTCGCGCGGTGGTTCGCGGTCAGTGCGGTTGAAGGTACAGCATTTCAGCACGTCGTAGCCCAGCGTTGCGCCAAAAAAGCGCCACGGGACATCCGGTCCGACCTGATAAAACCCGTGCCCGAACCAGCCATCCGTGCCGACACAGGAAATAAAGACTCCACCGTCCTTGAGCATCCTGTGAACATTGCGAAACGCCATTGCAATGTCAAAGACATGCTCGGTCGTGCCACCATCGTAAATCACGTCAAACTTTTTACGCAGGGATCGACCAATCGGTTTGGTCAGATCGTGCACATACTCGGCCCCTTCGATGTCCGAAAAATCCAGGCTCTTGAGGGCGGGCCATTTAATGGTTTTCAGGAAAGACTCGCAAAAGCCGTCTTCCTGAAACAACTCGTCTTCGGTTGTTTCAATGTCCAATTCGTCGCGCAAACTTTGCACGAGGCGATTTTTCCACTTTGGGCGAAAGTGCATCTTCTGACGGCCCAGCATGATGCCTTCGGTTTTGCCCTCGAGAAAATGTGCATTTCGCGCCATCTGCATGGCGATATTGATACTGATACCCATCGAACTGCCGCCTCGCTGTCGCCGTTTGTTCGCTTGTTTTGCCGCCTTTATCGGTCGGTTCGTAATCTTGCAGATTCCCAAAGGTATGCAGCACCTCCCGCTTTTTGACAAGCTAGAGCACAAGAGGGTGCCGGGCGCTTACAAACAGCAGACCATCTGAACGGCGGGGAAATGCACGCCCTGAGCCAGCGTCAGTTCGACCTCGCCCACTTCCGAGAACCCCATGGAGCGGTAGAAACTGCGGGCCGCCAGCGTACTCATGCAGTTCATGCGGTCCACACCAAAAGCCCGTGCCGAGGCAAAGGTGGCCTCGATCATCTGGCGCGCCAGGCCTTGGCGCAGATGCGCTGGATGGGTTGCCACGTGCCGAACATGCCCCTCGCCCGACCCTGCGACACCGCGGGCTGGACTGGTATCTGTCCAGCCGCCCGCACCGACAATGTCACCCTGCGGGTTCTGGGCGACAAAATACGTCCCACAATCCAAGAGGGACGGTTGCGCCGTGGTGATATGCGGAAGGGCTTCGCGTAGGACCCTTGGGTCATAAAATGCGGGCAGTAATTGCGGATAGGACCGCCGGAACAGCTGTGTCACGGCCGCTCGGTCTGCAGGTGTGGCGGGGCGAATGCGGATTGGGTTTGACATCTTGGCGTCCTTGTTGGCTCGTGAGGGGAGACAGGGCGCGGCAGGTGTCTAAAAAGCAAAAAGCCGCGCTCTTGCGGCGCGGCTCTTGCGGTCGTTCTAGAAAAGCGATCTTACTTGATCTTGCCTTCCTTGTACTCGACATGCTTGCGCACCACCGGGTCGTACTTACGTACGACCATCTTTTCGGTCATGGTTCGCGCGTTCTTTTTGGTCACGTAGAAATGGCCCGTGCCCGCGGTCGAGTTCAGACGGATCTTGATAGTCGTCGGCTTCGCCATTGATCTTCTCCTGCAACGGGTGCAGTCACCCGTGAAATTCTCATGAAGCCTGCCTTTTAATGATGCACGCACCCGAGTCAATGGGGTCAGGGCAAGAAACTTAAGCTTAATCGCGATTTGTTCGAAGCCTGTTGGCACCGACTGCGTTTACTGTAGCCCAACACCGGCTGTCAGGAGGCGACCAAATGCGCGTTGACTTCAACGGCCAATTGTCTGACGTAGTTTGCATGTCAGACCGAGACCTTTTTGCGAGCCTCATCGAAGGCATCGAGAGTCGCGCTGCAAAAGCCCGCAGACGTGCGTTTTGGCTACCACGCAAAGAGCGCAAGAAATTCATATACGACCAAACATTCCGCAATGACATCGAGGCCGTTGCCTATCCGCTTGCCAAAGGAATGAAGTGCCTGCCGAACTTTGTTGATCCAAAAACGTATCATGAAAAGATGCGGTCATTGTATCTGACGCACCCCAACCCACTGATGTCGCTGGCAGCGGACAAGATCGAAATGCATAAACTTTGCAGCTATTTCGATACACCGATTGTCCCGCTCGGCATGTACGGTGCCTACGAAGACCCTGCGGACCTAGACGTCACAACCTTGCCCGAGACGTGCTATCTTAAGGTCAACGATGGCTGCAAAATGAATATGTTGCATGCACGCGGAAAACCGATGACTCCACTCTGGTTGCGAATTTTTGAACGCAAGTGGTGGCATGTTGATCATTGGCGTCGCCAAGGTGAGCTACACTATCGCGACATTCCACGGCGAATGCTGGTCGAAGAAGCGCTTTTGCCCCTGAACACGCTCAGGGAAACGGCCGTCTACTGCATTTACGGAGAGCCTTACGTCTATTCGATCGTGGGCTTCAACTATCATGGTTATGAGCGTTTTCGGGGGCAGGTTTCAATAAACGGGGCGTATCAACGTGTCGCGGCGCGGTTTGGCAAATACCTGCCAATCAGTATTGCTGGCACGTCTGACGAGTTTGAAGCGATCCTGGAAACAGCAAAACGCTTGTCCCGTCCCTTTGCCCATAGTCGCATAGATTTCATGCAAAACGGAGATCGCACCGTTGTGGGAGAAATAACGCTTTCGCCGCGAGCTTTTAATAATCCTGACCGCGATCTCGCAACTGAAATCGAACGCGGTGATTTGATCGACATGGACCGTCTGGAAGACAGCCTAGCGACCTGCCGTCAAATAGCGGCCGACCTAGGCTGGCCGGTTGAGGCAAGCTTTGGGCATTTGGCCGAAGATCCCCGCCTTGCGACGGGTGGGCAGTAACGCGCAGAGGGCCTGTAAGCCGGATTCTGTTCTGTCAGATTGCTCCGACAGCGACGACCATTCATCTTGAGCGCCCGTTGCCGGACGCCCTCTAGCTGCCAACCCGGATCTGCTCGGGGCAAGACACCCCTGTGATTGCTCACGCGCGATCCCTATTTGGCATTGCTCCCGGTGGGGCTTGCCGTGCCGGTCCGGTTGCCCGTCCCGCGGTGGGCTCTTACCCCACCGTTTCACCCTGACTTTCGCGAACGAAAGCGGTTTGTTTTCTGTGGCGCTTTCCCTCGGGTTTCCCCGGCCGGGCGTTACCCGGCACCGTTGCCTTGTGGAGTCCGGACTTTCCTCGGAGTTGCCCCCGCGGCCGCCCAGCCCTCTGCGCGAGGGATGGCTTACGCGCTGGGCATTACGGGGTCAACGCCGAAGCGTGTCGCCAAGTCATGTGCAAGGGCTGCGTCCACCTGATCTGCCGGGCCTCTGGCCCAGGGGCGGAACCGTTCGCGAAAAGCCCGAAGGCATGGTTCAGAACCGTCCTGGCCCATCGGGTACCCAATGGCCTTAAGCGCCTCGTCCAGATCTTTCAGACCGCCGCTGGGTTGGGTCTCGCCGGGCCATACCGACAGGTTCTGCAAAGCTAGCCGACGCCAGTCAAACCGACGCCCCGGATCGCATTTCCGGGCCGGCGCCATATCTGAATGGGCAATCACATTCTGCGGCGGGATCTCCCAGCGCCTCATGATGCTGCCTATCAGGGCCTCAAGCACCGTCATCTGTGGCTCTGGAAAAGGATGGTCGCCTGTATTGGCCAACTCAATGCCAATAGAGCGCGAGTTCACATCGTCGATGCCGCGCCACTGCCCTGCCCCGGCATGCCAGGCACGCATCTTTTCATCGACCATGCGCCAAAGGCGCCCGTCCTCCGCAATCAGGTAATGGGCGGATACCTCAACGTCAGCATCACAAAGCCGCTCAAGCGCGGCCTCGGCGGTTTGCATGGCGGTGTAGTGCAGAACGATCAAGTCCGGCAGCACGTCCCTGCGGCGCCCCCCGAAAGATGGGCTGGGCGCGTGCAGAACTTCCGGCAATTCAGGCATGTCGGCTCAGTTCCGAGCGGCCTGTCGGTAAGGGGTTGGGTCCCAATTACAGGCAAAACCGTCACCGTCAGGATCAAGACCCAAGCGATCTTTCTTGGGCCCACCGCGAGACAGGAATTCAGTCTGGGCGTCAGAGCCTGACCCGAACTTAGCGCAGGCTTTTTGGTGGCGTGACTGGCTGGTCAGCCCCATACGGCTGTAGGCCTTGGTTCCAACCGCATGATTGGTCGAGAGCGCATAGGCAACAATGTTGGGCCCGGTATTCGTGCGCTTTGGCACGGCGGTTGGTTCAATCACTTCGTAATTGGCGCGATTGTTTGCCGTCCGTGCGGCATCGGCTTCAATCGAACGGCGCGAACCGACGGCTTCAAAGTCGTTCTCATCCGAGATGCCCGGATTGTTCATCAAGACAGGGGCCGGATTTGACGGGCTGGCATGGACCACACCGTCTGTTGTGGTCTGAGGGGCGCCCGTACTGCGCGACGTCGGCGCGGTGGGGTCGGTGGCGGTGGTATTGGTCGCAGTCCGGGTCGCGGTACTGGTCGGCTGGGCCACGGGTTTGGGTGGTGGAACAGCCGTCGCGGTCGTCGCCATGGGTTGTGAAGATGTCGTACTGGCCGCAGCGGTCGAGGCCGGGGCAACAACCGGAGCAGGCGCCGGAGTGGCGAGCGTTTCCTGCGAGACACTTGCCGGCGGAGGCACGGCTGCGTTGCTGGCGGCAGGCTGGCTTTGCGGCGACAGGATCGCGTTGTCAAAACCAACGCCTGCGGCGCTGTCTGGAATCTTTGGTTGGCAAGCGGCCAACGCCAAAACGGCGCAGCCGGTTAGAAACACTCGCATTTGTGGTACCTGCTCAGGTTTGTTTTGAGCTGTTTTACCACCATTTTCCCGGTTTGGCTACAAATCCGGCTGCAGACTCAAGCGCGTAGGCGGTGTT
This sequence comes from uncultured Shimia sp., assembly GCF_947498095.1. GTDB lineage: Bacteria > Pseudomonadota > Alphaproteobacteria > Rhodobacterales > Rhodobacteraceae > Shimia. Next base: position 94,992 of record NZ_CANMJE010000007.1, read on the forward strand.
CAGCAAATCACCCTCTTCCCATGGACGCCCAATCAACTGCAATCCAAGCGGCAAGCCCTGATGATCCAGACCTGTTGGCACCGAAATACCGGGGAGGCCCGCAAGGTTTACGGTGACCGTGAAAACGTCGTTGAGGTACATTTTCACCGGATCTTCGTCGCTCATCTCACCCAGACCAAAGGCTGCGGACGGAGTGGCAGGCGTCAGGATCGCGTCAATCCCGGCGGCGAACACATCATCAAAGTCTTTCTTAATGAGCGCGCGCACTCGACGAGCACGGTTGTAATAGGCGTCGTAAAAGCCTGCTGACAACACGTAGGTGCCGATCATCACACGGCGCTGAACCTCGTGGCCAAAACCTTCGGCGCGTGTTTTCTCGTACATCTCCGTGATGCCATCTCCGGCAGCCAGCGAGGCGCGGTGGCCAAAGCGAACGCCGTCATAACGCGCTAGGTTCGACGAGGCCTCGGCCGGGGCAATCACGTAGTACGCAGGCAAAGCGTATTTGGTGTGCGGCAGTGAGATATCGACCAACTCGGCACCCGCCGCTTTCATCATGGCGCGGCCTTCGGCCCAAAGTGACTCAATCTCTTCCGGCATACCGTCCATGTGGTACTCTTTTGGAATACCGATCTTTTTGCCTTTGATGTCACCGGTCAACATGGCCTCGAAATTTGGCACGGCTAGGTCGGCGCTGGTGGAATCCTTGGGGTCATGACCGCACATGGTTTCAAGCATGATCGCCGCATCGCGCACCGATTTGGTCATTGGGCCTGCCTGATCCAGAGAAGAGGCAAAGGCGACAATGCCCCAGCGCGAGCAACGGCCATAGGTCGGCTTGATACCCACGGTGCCAGTGAACGCCGCAGGCTGGCGGATCGAGCCGCCTGTGTCGGTGCCGGTTGCCGCCAGACAAAGGTCAGCCGCCACGGCAGACGCTGAGCCACCCGACGAGCCGCCGGGCGTGAGCGGGGTGTCTTCATTGCCACGACGCCAAGGGCTGATCGCGTTGCCATAGGCCGAGGTTTCATTCGACGAGCCCATGGCGAACTCGTCCATGTTCAGCTTGCCCAACATCACGGCGCCCGCATCGGCCAATTGCTGTGACACGGTCGATTCGTACTCGGGCTTGAACCCTTCGAGGATGCGACTGGCCGCCTGACTGTCGACGCCCTTGGTGCAAAAGAGGTCTTTGATACCCACGGGCAAACCACACATCGACGGCGCATCGCCTTCCGAAATGCGAACGTCTGCCGCCTTGGCGCGTTCCATCGCAATTTCCGGCGTCTTGTGCACAAAAGTGTTCAGCGCGTCGGCTTCGTCGATCGCTTTGAGGCAGGCTTCGGTCAGTTCAACAGACGTGGTTTCGCCCTTGCGCAGCATGTCGCGAGCCTCTGCAAGACCCAATTTGTTCAGATCGCTCATTATTCCACCACCTTCGGAACCGCAAAAAAGCCTTCGCGCGCGTCGGGCGCGTTTTTCAGAACCTTGTCCTGTTGGTTGCCGTCCGTGACCACGTCTTCGCGGCGTTTCAAACGCTGAGGTGTGACCGAGGTCATCGGCTCAACACCGTCCACATCCACCTCATTCAGCTGTTCGATAAAGCCGAGGATGGTGTTGAATTCCTGCGCCAGCGCGGGCAGCGCGTCTTCTTCGACCTTGATGCGCGCGAGCTTGGCGACGCGTGCGGCGGTATCCTTGTCGATCGACATGGTTGGACTCCAGATTCATTGCTGAAACAGCGTTTAGCGCCACAGGGATTGCGGTGCAAGCGGATGGCGGGATTCGTGGGGCGCTGCCCCACATTCCGGAGTAATTCCGACAATACAAAAGCTCTGGCAGAATTGCCTTTGAAGCCCGATAATTGATCCGGTCGGGCACGTCCTGCGTAGACTAAAAGAAAACCAATCAGGAGGTGTGATCATGCCGGATTTGAGAGTAATAGGCTTGGCTTTGTTCCTAGTAGCGGGAGCGGCCGAGGCAAAAGTGCGGTTTCTGAACCCGGTGAACACCCTGCCAAATGGACAGGGTTTCGAGGTTGTCGACCGATTGGGCACCGACACGGCGCGCATCTGGTGTGACGCGGCGCGTGCGGCGCAGGCCGGAGGGGTCGGCAACACGCAACGGATCTATGTCTCTCGCACCTATGGACCCAGCTTGACCGCGCCGGGCATCGATGGTGTCTCGTTCACCTCCACGCCAGATACCGCTGTGCAGAACGCGGCTCAGGCCTTGACTGGCGCGCGCACACTGTCATTGACCACGCTTGGCAACAATCTGACCGTTGGACAGGGGGTGGGATATTGCATCTTCGAAATTGACGGCTAGCGGCCTTGTTGAGGCCGCCCAGCGCTGCTCGCCCCCGTTGTATACCGATGCAGGACCTCGATCATCCAGCCCAGCATGAGAGCGTTGAGGATGTGCCAGAGGAAGTGGGTGCCCAGTGGAAGTCGACCGCAGATCGGCATGTCGAGACTGCGGAATATGATCGACAGGCACAGTATGGCGGCGCCAATGGCAAGCCCACGAGCCACGTGCAGCAAACGGCGGCGCAGCAGAAACGCGTAGATGAAGATCAAAAGAGGCACCGGTGCATAGCCGGCTGAAGAGCCAAGGCCCGGCACCATCTGAAACAGCGGAAACGTGGCGGCGGCATAGGGGAAGAACAGCACTGTGAGGCCAAGCGCGGGCCATAATGAGAGGCCCCAGTAGTGGCGGTTCGCTGCGTAGATATAGGTCAGTACGTAGAGCGCAATCGGAGCTGTATCTGCAATGGCGGACCAGACCTGTCCATGCGTATGAAACAGGAAACTGCCGAGGCCAATCAGGGCAAGTACCGTTATCAGACCGCGGGTGATCGGTGCGCGCCCTGCTCCGGTGCGGCGCCACATAATCAGGGCGGCGATCAAAAAAGCGGCGTTGGTTACTGCGTTCACAGGCTCGGCCCAATACTCGGGTCCCGTGCGTTCGCAATAGCTGTCAATCGCCTGCGTCCAGTCCATCGTCTCTTCCCTCATCGCTTTATGGTGCTAACCTGTCATCAACAGATAGGAGGATTGTCATGAAAATCATATGGCTTGGACATGGGTCTTTTCGCATTGAAGTCGCAGACAAGGTTCTGCTGGTCGATCCCTGGCTGACCGGCAACCCGGTGCTGCCCGAAGACCAGCACGAAGCCGCCGTCGCGGGTGGCACCCACCTGATCCTCACACATGCGCATTTCGACCACGTGGCCGACATGCTGCCACTGGCGCGCAAACTCTCGATCCCTGTCATCGGGCAATATGACCTGATGGGCTATTGGGCCGAGCATGAGCACATCGAGACCATCGGCTTTAACAAAGGCGGTACGGTCGATCTGGGCGGCGTGAGCCTGTCGATGGTCCCCGCATCGCACAGTTCCTGCTTCGGCACCGACGAAGGCCCCAAGGCCTCAGGAACCGAGGTCGGATATATGCTGCGCGCCGAGGGCAAGACGGTCTACTTGTCAGGCGACACCGACGTCATGGCCGACATGGACTGGATGGGGGACTACTACAAACCCGACGTAGGCATCCTCTCGGCGGGCGGCCATTTCACCATGGACATGAAGGGCGCGGCATACGCGGCAAAACGCTATTTCAATTTCCAGACAGTGATCCCCTGCCACTACGGCACCTTCCCGATTTTGGAACAGTCAGCGGACGACCTGAAAGCCGGTTTGCCCGGGGTGGATGTTATTGAGCCACAGCTGATGCAAGCGATCGAGGTTTAGTCGGTTGGGCGACATCAAACCCTCACCGGAACTTGGCGCCATTGTGCGCCGCTGGCTGCGGTCCTATGCCTCGGGCGACAAGGACACAGTGGTCAATCTGTTCTCGGACGAAGCGTGCCTAGGCTATATCGGCTCATCCCATGACGAGGTCTGGCGCGGCGACACGCTGCGCCGCGGTATGGCCAGCTATATGGAGGACATCCCCAACTTTTCCTGGGATCGGGATGACTTTCGTGGCTTTGAATGCGGTCACCTCGGTTGGGTCGAATGGTTCGGTGAGCGTGTCTCTCTGGACAATGGCAAAGAGATCACATTTCGCTCGACCTTTGTGCTGCATCTGGAACAGGGCGTCTGGCGCATCGTTCATGTGCACAACTCGAACCCGGTCTCGAACATGCAGGCGTTGGGCTATGAATCGCGCGGTTTCGAAGACCTGCTTGAGGCGGCCATGGCAGCCCCAAGCGGGCTGACCCAGACCGGCATCGCGTCGGTCATGTTTACCGATATTGCTGACAGTTCCACCCTTGCCGAGGCTTTGGGCGATGCAAAATGGAGCACCGTGGTCCGCACACATCTTGGGTTGGTCACCAAGCTGATCGAAGACGCCGGAGGCGCGTTGGTGAAATCCCTGGGAGATGGCACGCTCTCGGCCTTTCCTTCGGTCAGCGCGGCGTTGCAGGCGGCAATCCTGATACAGCGGGAAAACGCGGCGCTGACAAGTGAGCCGAACCTGAGATTACGCGTCGGCATCCATACCGGCGACGTGGTCCAGACCGGCGATGATTTCTTTGGCACCGTGGTCAATAAGGCCGCGCGGGTTGCGGCAGCCGCGGCCCCCAACGACATCCGCGTGTCCGAGGCCACCCGCGTTATGGTCGGCGGCAACAAAGAATTCAATTTTGCCGACGCAGCCTCGGTGCCCCTGAAAGGTCTCGACGGGGAACATCTGATTCATCGGCTGGAGTGGCAGACATGAGCGATCCGTTCACCCCTTCGCCAGAGTTGGCGGCCATCGCAAAACGATGGATCAGCGTCTATTCAAGCCGACACCGCGACGCCGCCGCCAACCTGTTCTCCCATTCTGCAGCGACCACCTATGTCGGATCGGACGAAGGCGAGATTCTGACGGGGCAAAACTTTCACAAGACTTTTGTCGCTTTTACCGAGGATCAGGCGGTTCTCGTTCCTCAAGACCTCGAAGTGAATGCCTATGAGGCGGGGTCCTTTGGCTGGGCTCTTTGCACGATGACCATCCTTTCGCCCGAAGCTGGCAAAACCGTCGCCTTTCGCAACACCTTTGTTTTTGCCCTGGAAAACGCCGTCTGGCGCATCGTGCATATCCACAACTCCAATCCCAAGCCCAACATGGAAGCGATGGGCTACACCTCACGCAGCCTCGATGAGCTGACCAAGTCGATGCAATCCGAAGCACTGGATCTCGGACACACTGGGATTGCCTCAGTCATGTTCACCGATATTGTCGACAGCACGGCTCTGGCCGCAGCAACAGGCGACATGGCGTGGAACGGCATTGTTCAGACGCACCTGACCCGGATCGGCAAGGCCGTTGAGGGTCACGGCGGTACATTGGTCAAGACACTGGGCGACGGCACATTGTCATCCTTCCCCTCCGCAAGCGCGGCGCTGATGGCCGCCATCGACATCCAAAAATCCATGCGCGACGCCACTGAGGAACCGTTCCTGCGGATCAGGGTCGGCATCCATACCGGAGATGTTGTGGAACAGGACGGAGATTTTATCGGCTCTGTCGTCAACAAAGCTGCACGGGTGGCTGCAGCTGCTGCGTCGGAAGAAATTCGCCTGTCAGAGGCAACGCGCATTATGGTGGGCGGGAGTGCCGCGTTCACGTTTGCCGATCCGCTCTCTGTGGCTCTGAAAGGGCTCGACGGAGAACATCTGATCCATCGGTTAGAGTGGCAGACATGACCAAAGCCTCTCTGGAACTCTTGGCCGTTGCGCGCCGTTGGATCGCCGCGATCCCGAACAAGCGACCAAACGAGCTGCGCAACCTCATGTCTGAAGGGGATCACCTGCGTTTCGTCGGTTCGGGGGATGGTGAGCTGTGGTCCGGCCAGGCAGTGCGTGAGGGGGTCGGCGCGTTCTTTGGGGTGATACCGCCGTTTGCGACACACGAGGAAACCTTTGCCGAGGCGTTTGAGAACGGCGATACCGGCTGGGCTTGCTTCACCCACGAAATAGCCTTTGAAGACCGGCCTGACCGCCCGTTTGTTATGCGCAACACATTGATCTTCGCGCTTGAGGACGCGGCGTGGAAAGTGGTGCATCGTCACGGCTCAGTGCCAATCCCGAATATTGAGTTCACGGGCACCGAGCAAAGCGCCATTGCCGAGCTTGTGGACGCCGCAAAGCAGGATTTCTCGCTGGATCAGCGCGAGGGGTTTGCCTCGGTCATGTTCACGGACATCGTGAATTCTTCGGGCCTCGCCCCGATGTTAGGCGATCGGCTGTGGTCTTCCGAGGTGGCTCGGCACTTTTCCGGTTTGCGCGTCATCATCGAGCGCAATGGAGGGCAATTCGTTAAGTCGCTTGGCGACGGCACCATGTCCAGTTTCCCGTCCCCAACGCAGGCCATACGCGCAGCACGAGCGATCCTCGCGGCAACAGACATCTCTGACGGTCCGGCAATTTCCCTGCGAATTGGCATCCACACCGGCGACGTCGTTCAAACCGACGAGGATTTCTTTGGCACCGTCGTCAACAAAGCCGCTCGTATTGCTTCGGTCGCGGCACCCAATGAAATTCGGCTGTCTGATACGACGCGCGAGATGGTCGACGATCCACGAGCCTTTCGCTTTCTCGAACCGGTCTCTGTGCGGCTCAAAGGTTTTGAGGGAGATCATCTTTTGTACAGGATTAAGTGACAGTCATGATCAAACCGTCCCCCGAAATCGAAGCCATCGTGCGGCGCATGTCCGACACGATCCGGTCCCACGAGGTCGCGGATCTGCCCCACTATTTCTCCAACGATGAGGCCGTCCTCTATGTCGGCACCGCCGAGGACGAAACCTGGCGTGGTCAAATCCTGCGTGATGGGATTTCAGCGCATTTGGCCGAGGTACCGGACTTTACCGAAGAAGACGTTGAAATCGAGGCCTGGGAACATGGCGATGTCGGCTGGGCCTTTCGCCAGACCACCTATCGCTTTGCCGATACCGGTGTCTCGGGCAAGCATCGGATCAGTTTTGTGTTTGTTATGGAACAAGGGCGCTGGAAAGTCATTCAGCACCACATCTCCAATCCGACGTCAAACCTCGACAAGATGGGCGTTGAACACCGCGCGTTTCGCGACCTGCTTGCCGCTGCCGAAGACGAACAACTGGTCGTTGGTCTCGAAGGGCTTTCGTCCATCATGTTCACCGACATAGCCAACTCAACAGCGCTGGCAGAAGCGGTTGGAGACCGTATCTGGCATGGGGTGCTGGCCGAACATCTGACCGCTGCGGAAGAGATCATCACTCTACACGGTGGCCGTCTCGTCAAATCGCTGGGGGACGGTACAATGTCGGCCTTTCCGTCGGCCCGGGGCGCAATGTCGGCGGCTTTGGCTTTGCAGGACAGCACCGTAAGTCAGGCATCTGAACCGCCTCTCTCGATCAGGATCGGCATCCACACAGGCGAGGTGATCGCCACGGATGACGACTATTTCGGCGTGGTCGTGAACAAGGCTGCCCGTATCGCGGCATCCGCACGACCGGACGAGACCCGTGTGTCGGATGCAACTCGACTGATGGCAGGCAACGCACCTGACTTTGGTTTTTCGAACCGTTCAGAGATTCCGCTCAAAGGGTTAGAGGGATCGCATGCCGTCCATGTGCTGGAAAAACAAGCCTGATCCTGCAAAAGCACAATTCTCGCGCATCAGTTGGCGGGTCTTAGGATCGTTTTTCAGCAAAGAAATCTTTTAGCAGCGCCTCAGAATCCTCCGCGGAAATGCCGTCATAGACCTCAGGAACATGATGGCTTTGAGGGTGGTCGAACACGCGTGGTCCTTGGGCGACGCCGCCCGACTTTGGATCGGCAGCACCGAAGTAAACTCGCGCGATGCGGGTTTGGCTGATGGCACTGGCGCACATGGGGCAAGGTTCCAGCGTCACGTAAAGGTCATGCCCCGGTAGGCGTTCGCTACCCAAGGCCGTGCAGGCCTCGCGCATGGCCAGGATTTCGGCGTGGCCCGTAGGGTCGCTGAGCTCGCGGGTTCGGTTGCCCGCAGAGGCCACGACCTTGCCCTCAGGCGACACGACCACTGCCCCAACGGGGACTTCGCCGCGTGCACCGGCCTTGCGCGCCTCTGCCAGCGCTTGTTCCATGAAGCTTGTGAACACCATGCATAGGGTTTGCCCCGAGACGCCCCCTTTCGCAATCCCTCAATCCACGATAGGAACCGCCCATGAACACCGAGACCCCCAAAGGCGACCGTATCGCCAAAGTTCTGGCGCGCGCTGGCGTGGCCAGTCGCCGCGAGGCTGAACGCATGATCGACGCCGGTCGTGTCACTGTAAATGGCAAGAAGATCGAAAGCCCCGCACTGAACGTGACGGACAAAGATCGCATCACGGTTGATGGCAAGCCGCTGGCCGAGCCGGAGCCCGAGCGCATCTGGCTGTATCACAAGCCCACCGGTCTGGTGACGACCAACAAGGATGAGAAAGGGCGCGAGACGATCTTTGACCACATGCCCGAAGGCATGCCGCGAGTGATGACAGTTGGACGCTTGGACCTCAACTCTGAAGGCCTGTTGCTCTTGACCAATGATGGCGGCGTCAAACGCAAGCTGGAATTGCCCTCGACCGGCTGGCTTCGCAAGTATCGGGTGCGAGTCAACGGACGACCAGCCGACAACACCTTTGCCCCCTTGCGCAAGGGCGTCTCGATCGAAGGGGAACGGTTTCAGCCAATGGAGGTCTCTCTGGATCGACAACAAGGCGCAAACGCCTGGGTCACGATCGGTATCCGTGAGGGGCGCAACCGAGAAATTCGCCGCGCAATGGAGACCGTAGGTCTGACCGTGAACCGTCTGATCCGGGTGTCATATGGTCCCTTCCAGCTGGGCCAGTTGAAGCAGGGCGAAGTTGAAGAAGTGCGCCGCCGGGTTGTGCGGGATCAGTTGGGTCTGGATGGGGCGACACCGCCTGAGGCCCGCAAGACACCTCAGCGCAAGCGCCGTCGCTAGGTTGATCCCCGCGCAAAATGCTTGGGAACGTGTCGTTGTCCCCGCATCCTGATGGGCAAAAGAACGCCGCTATGACGCAGCATGCGCGATCTTCCCCCTAGCAACCCAAGCCGAAACTTCTTAAGTTTCTGGCAGGTTTAGGGGAGAAAACACCAAATGTCCGGAACCGGTTTGCAGAAACTGGCCTATGGTCTGCTTGTCATACTGATCCTCTATGTGTCCATCGCAGGAGGTGTGTGATGGCTCAGCGCTATGGTGGAAAATTCAGTCCGGACGGATCGCCTGACAAAACGCCTAAAGGCAGTTTTGAGGGCGCGCGCCGCAGTAAGGTTGGTGGCCGGGTCAACCTTCTATTCCTGTTGCCGCTGCCGTTGATCTGGCATGCCTTTGGCAATGGTCCGACACAAATGGTTTTGAACCTAGCGGCCCTTGGCACGCTGTTGCTGGCGGCCTGGATGACCCGCGAAGGATTGCTGGCAGAAGAGGCGTATGAAGCCCGAACCGTGGCACGACGTCCCGCATTTCCACGCAAAATGGCGGGATCGGTTTTGACTGGCATTGGCTTGGCCATTGCAGGCTGGGCCGCCACAGGCGGGATCGCCGCGCCGGCGATCTATGCGGTTGTTGGGACCGTCTTACATGGGCTGGCCTTTGGACTTGATCCGTTGAGCAACAAGGGACTTGAGGGGGTCGACCTACATCAAACCGACCGAGTTGCGCGCGCCGTGGACGAAGCAGAAAATCACCTGACCGCAATGAGTGACGCGATCAAACGCTGCGGCGACAGAGGGCTTGAGGGCCGCGTGGCGCAATTCCAAACCACTGCGAGGCGCCTGTTCCGTACCGTGGAAAACGATCCGCGTGATCTGACTGCGGCCCGCAAATATCTCAGCGTCTATTTGCTGGGTGCAAAGGATGCGACAGTTAAATTTGCCGATATTTTTGAGCGCCGCCGCGACGGTCAGGCGAAAACAGACTACGAGGCACTGCTGGATGATCTCGAGCAGAATTTTGCCGCTCGCACCGAAAAGCTCTTGTTGGATGACAAGAGTGATCTGACAATTGAAATCGAAGTGCTGCGCGAAAGATTGCAGCGCGAAGGCGTCCGTCACGACGCAGGGTAGCCCAAAAGGGGGAAGTTTAATGTCCGACAAAGTACGTCAACAGGCCGAGGCCGTTCTGGCCCAAGTGGATGAAGTCACCGCCGTGGTTCTTCCGGAACCGACCGAAGCCACAGCCATTGTGCCCTTGGCCGAGGCTGACGCGCCACTGAGCGCCGAAATCACAAAGCGCATGGGTGAGTTGGACATGTCCGACACCGGTTCAATCGTGAATTTCGGCTCAGCGGCACAGGCTGAATTGCAGGAAATCAGTCAGGCCATGCTGGCGGACGTGCGCAACAAGGATGTTGGCCCGGCGGGGGACTCCTTGCGCAACATTGTGACCACGATCCGCGGGTTTTCAATCTCGGAACTGGACGTGCGGCGCGAACGGTCTTTCTGGGAGAAACTCTTGGGCCGCGCGGCCCCCTTTGCCAAGTTCACTGCGCGCTACGAGGACGTCCAGGATCAGATCGACAAGATCACGGACAACCTTCTCAAGCACGAGCACACGCTTTTGAAAGACATCAAGTCGCTTGATATTCTTTATGAAAAGACCCTGAATTTCTACGACGAACTGGCCCTCTATATCGCGGCGGGTGAAGCCAAGATCGCTGAAATGGATGCCAAGGACATCCCCGCCAAGGAAGCCGAGGTACAAGCCGCTGAAGAGAAAGATCAGGTCATGAAAGCGCAGGAATTGCGCGACCTGCGCGCCGCGCGAGATGATCTGGAACGCCGCGTGCATGACCTCAAACTCACGCGTCAGGTGACGATGCAATCACTGCCTTCGATCCGTTTGGTTCAGGAAAACGACAAATCTCTGGTCACCAAGATCAACTCGACTCTGGTGAACACTGTACCGCTCTGGGAAACCCAGCTGGCGCAGGCCGTCACCATCCAGCGCAGCGCCGAAGCAGCAGCTGCCGTGCGCGATGCGAATGATCTGACCAATGAATTGCTGACCTCAAACGCTGAGAACCTGCGTCAGTCGAACAAGATGATCCGTGAAGAGATGGAACGTGGCGTGTTCGACATCGAAGCCGTCAAAGCCGCCAATGCCAACTTGATCGGCACGATCGAAGAAAGCCTGCAGATCGCTGACGAGGGCAAAGCCAAGCGCGCAGCCGCCGAAGCCGATCTGAAACAAATGGAAGCCGACCTGCGTGACACGCTGGCCGCCGCTAAGGCCAAAACAACGGGCCTAGGCGATACAGTGGCCACGTCGACCGGCGAGGCCTGATCTGCCTTGAACTTGTTGCGCGCGTCCCTTTTTGGTCTGTTGCTGGCTGCTCTCGCGGCCTGTGACGGACTGTCTCCCGGCGCGAGTGACACCACCAAACCCAAGCCCTCTGTAACACAACCCTCAGGCCAAAGCGCGGCTTTGACGGCCTATTACGCAGATGTTCAACAAGATCTTTTGGCGCGTGGCTTGCTACGTACCGATGGCGGAGGGCCGGACACACCCTATACGCCGGACATGTTAGCGCGAAACTTCGAACAGATTGCGTTTTTTGACGAGTATGTCCGTGGCGCAGGATTGCGAAAATCTTCCGGCGGAGCGGGTCAATTGGGACGCTGGTCCCGCCCAGTGCGCGTTGCGCTGGAATTTGGAAACTCCGTCCCTAATGCACAACGCTCTCAGGATCAGGCCGATGTTTCTGCCTACGTCCAGCGCCTGGCGGGCGTGACAGGGCATTCGATAAGCATGTCGAGCACCCGGGCAAATTTTCACGTTCTGGTCATGGGCGAAGACGACAAGGCCCAACTGGAAACCCGCCTTCGCCAGCTGATCCCGAACGCTGGCAATTCGACCATTCGAGTCTTTACCAACCCACCACGCGACATTCATTGCCTCGTGGCCGCCTTTCCAAGCGGTGGAAACAATAACGACTATGGTCAAGCTGTCGCCTTGGTGCGTTCAGAACACCCTGATCTCTTGCGCAAAACCTGTTATCACGAGGAAATTGCCCAAGGTTTGGGATTGGCCAATGACAGCCCCAATGCACGCCCCTCGATCTTTAACGATGACGATGAATTCGCACTTTTAACGACACACGACGAAGCATTGTTGTCGATGCTGTATGATCCCCGCCTTGCGATTGGTATGACGCTGACCGAAGCCCGACCCGTTATCAATCTTATGGCCCGCGAAAAAGCGGGACGCCTGTACTGACCCCAAAAGGAGACTTAATTCCATGGGTATTTTCGATTTTCTGACCGGTGAATTCATTGACGTCATTCATTGGGTGGACGACACCCGCGACACAATGGTCTGGCGCTTTGAGCGTGAGGGCCACGAGATCAAATATGGCGCCAAACTGACCGTTCGCGAGGGGCAATCCGCCGTCTTCGTCCACGAAGGACAGCTGGCCGATGTTTTCACCCCCGGCCTCTACATGCTCGAGACCAACAACATGCCCGTCCTGACGACGCTCAATCACTGGGATCATGGGTTTAAGTCGCCGTTCAAGTCCGAGATCTACTTCGTCAACACAACCCGGTTCAACGATCTGAAATGGGGCACCAAGAACCCGATCATCTGCCGCGATCCCGAGTTTGGCCCCGTACGCCTGCGCGCCTATGGAACTTACTCGATCCGCGTGACTGATCCAGCGCGTTTCCTGACCGAGATTGTTGGCACGGACGGCGAATTCACAATGGACGAGATCAGTTTCCAAATCCGAAACGTGATCGTGCAAGAGTTCTCACGGGTGATCGCAGGCTCGGGCATTCCGGTTCTCGACATGGCCGCCAACACCGCCGATCTGGGCAAGCTGGTGGCCGCGGAAATCTCTGGGACGATCGCGGCTTATGGCCTGTCGATGCCCGAACTCTACATTGAAAACATTTCGCTGCCCCCGGCTGTCGAAGAAGCCATGGACAAACGCACCTCGATTGGCATCGTGGGCGATCTGGGTAAGTACACGCAGTTCTCCGCCGCCGAAGCCATGACAGCTGCCGCGCAAAACCCCTCAGGAGGCGGTATGGCCGCTGGAATGGGCGCCGGTATGGGGATCGCGATGGCGCAGCAGATGGCCGGCCCCTGGGGCGCCCGCCCTGCCACGACCCCTGCCCCACAAGCCGCCGCTGCACCGCCGCCCCCGCCACCGGTTGAACATGTCTGGCACACGGCAGAAAACGGCCTGACCAAGGGTCCGTTTTCCAAAGCCGCCTTGGGTCGCATGGCCACTTCGGGAGAGCTGACCCGCGAAACCTATGTCTGGACCGCCGGTCAGGACGGCTGGAAACGCGCCGAGGATGTCGCCGAACTGGCGCAACTCTTTACGATCCTGCCGCCGCCTCCGCCTGGCGCCTGACACGTGCGAGACTTAGTTTCCCCGGACTCGCTACGAGAGGCCGTGGCTGCGACCGGTTTCTCTCCGGCGGTCCGTGCGGGTGATTTTTTGTTTCTGACAGGCGCCACTGGGAGTGCCCCAGATGGCAGCATGCCGGACGGAATATCGGAACAATGTCAAAACGCGCTGAGAAAGGTCGTTGAGATCCTGACGGCCACAGGGGTTGGGCCAGAGGCCGTGGTAGAACTGACAAGCTATCACACCGACATTGATGCAGACTTTGAAGCCGTTGATGCGAACTTACGTGCCATCCTGAAGGAACCCTTGCCCGCCTGGACTGCTGTCGAAGTTGCCGGGTTGCGTGGTCCCGGCGCCCGTATCGAGTTTCGCATCGTTGTCCATGCGCCACCTGAATCTCCGTGACCCTCTCGCTCGCGACTTTGCACGGCTCATCTCGACACCAACCATTGCACAAATCCTCTTGTGCCTTCATTTTGGAAAAAATACTCCCGCCGGAGGCCTGAAATCTCATGTCCGCGACACCGCCATCCCCACCTGCACCCGAGGAAACGCACCGCTTTCCCTGCGAGCAATGTGGCGCGGACTATCGGTTTGATCCGGGCAACGCGACACTGATCTGCGATCATTGTGGTCACGCGACGCAGATGCAGTCAGGCAACGCGCCGGTCATTCGAGAGCTGGATTTTCGCAAGGCCCTGAACGACCAGCTTCCCGCGCAGGACATGGAAGAGACACGTGTCACGGCCTGTCCCAACTGTGCGGCCGAGGTGGCATTCGACGCGGCAGCCCACGCCACCGAGTGCCCGTTTTGCGCAACACCCGTGGTGGCCGATACCGGCACGCATCGTCATATCAAGCCACGCGCGGTTTTGCCCTTTGCTCTGCGCGAGCGGGCGGCGCATGACGCAATGTCAAATTGGTTGGGCCGGTTGTGGTTTGCACCTAACGGGCTCAAGGAATATGCCCGCAAGGGGCGTAAAATGTCGGGCATCTACGTGCCCTACTGGACCTATGATGCCGATACCAAAACCCGATACACCGGCCAGCGCGGCACGGTCTACTATGCAACGAAAACGGTGATGGTCGATGGCAAACGCCAACAAAGACAAGTGCAAAAAATCCGTTGGTCGCCAGTCGCCGGTCGCGTGGGCAGGTTCTTTGACGACGTGCTGATTTTGGCCTCACGGGCTTTGCCCAAAAGCTACACGGATGCGCTTGAACCTTGGGACTTGAGCCATTTGCAACCCTACAGTCCAGAGTTTCTCGCCGGTTTTGGAGCCGAGGGTTACACCATTGCGGTGGATGATGGCTATGACGAGGCAAGGAAGGTCATGGATCGTATCATCGAACGCGATGTCCGATTTGACATTGGAGGCGACCGCCAGCAAATCCACCAGATGTCGACCAAGGTCAGCGACGTGACATTCAAGCACATCCTGCTGCCGGTCTGGATGGCTGCCTACAAATACCGCGGCAAAACCTATCGCTTCGTGGTGAACGGACAATCCGGCAAGGTCCAGGGCGAACGCCCCTGGTCGACGTGGAAAATCGTCTTTGCAGTCTTGCTTGGGGCTATTCTCGCAGGCATGATCGGCTTCTTGATCGCGCAAAACCAATAGGCCAATGACCCATCACACCGCTCTACAATCGCTGCTACAGGATCGCTTTTCTTGCCGCGGTTTCAAACCCGACCCGCTTCCGGCGGACACCATCCGCACAATCCTAGGCGATGCGGGCCGCGTGCCGTCTTGGTGCAACGCGCAACCGTGGCAGGTTCATGTCACATCGGGCGCCGGGACCGAGGCGTTTCGCAAAGTGATGCTGGAAGCCTTTGACACCCAAGCGCCCAACACCGACTTTGATCCCCCCAAAGGCTATAGCGGGACCCGAAAAGAGCGTCGCCAGATATGCGGCTTCCAACTTTATGAGGCTGTGGGGATCGCGCGTGGCGATCGCGAGGCCAGGACCGCACAAATGCGCGAGAACTATGCGTTTTTTGGCGCGCCGCATGTTGCCCTAATCACGTCAGCGGCTGAGCTGGGTGCTTACGGCGCCTTGGATTGCGGCGGCTTCATCACCGCCTTTTGCCTTAGCGCGCAAGCCCAGGGCGTCGCCACGATTCCGCAGGCGGCGCTGGCCTACTATGCGGATACCGTACGCGCGCATTTTGAAATTCCGGAAGATCAGCTGGTTCTGGCGGCAATTTCCTTTGGATTCGAAGACACGGCCCATCCGGCCAACGGCTTTCGCACGGGTCGGGCAACGCTGGATGACATGGTGGTTTGGCACGACACCTAGGCTGAGCACCAATCAACTGGCCTGCGAGGCACCTTCTGGGTTCACGACCTGTTCGGCAGTTTCGTGCAGGCTTTCGGACACGTCCTGACCAATCTTGCGCTTCTTGCGAAAGAGGAACAATTTCCCCCAGTTTTGCCAGGTGCCAACGGCGGGCGCGTCAGGGTCCGTGACAAAGCGTGATCGCCAGTCCGGAGGCAGTGACAAGCCACAGCTTTCGGCCTTTTCCAGCATCCAGACCAGAGGAATATTTGAAAGTGGGCGCGCCGCATCAAACCCGCCAAGCTGTCCGCCTATGTCTCCATGCGCTCCGGGGAACCAAACCTGTTCGGCCCGTCCGCCCCACCCTTCGGGGCACTCCCAAAGAACCGGCTCAAAGACTTCGCGGGTTTCATCCAAGGCGAGCGCGTGAAACCCATGTTTGATGGACGCGCCAAGATGGTGGTTGTGAAAGGCATGCCGGTCTTCGGTTAGCCGCCACAACAGGGGCAAGCGCAGCCCCAAGGCTTTGACCGTATCCCAGACACCGATCATTTCGATCTCAATTTCGGGGTGGCAGTGCTCTTGCGCAAAGGCCTGCGCCGCGTCCCCATCGGGATTGGCCTCATACAGCCGATAGACCTGACGCACGTTGCGCTCAGTCGCGCAAGATGCCCGCAACAGGCCAACCCGGTCAATGACGCCAGCCAATGATCGCACCGCAAAGGCGCCGCGAGAATACCCCATCAGGAAAATCCGATCACCGGGGCGATATCGTGAAGCAAGAAACCCATAGGCCCGACGAATTTGCCGGTTCAGGCCCCGCCCCATCATCACGTCCAGTGCAGAGCGCCAACTGGACCATTGAACGCCTGCCTCATAATAGAGCGTCACGCTCCCGTTCATTTCCTGCAACAGGCGATAGGTCAGCCCGGCGTTGGTTTCTTTGCCCGGCTCAAGCGAGGACATCGTACCATCAAGGATGATGACATGGGTTTGCTGCCCACGTCCACGCGTCTTGGTATGGTCTGACCACAACCGGCCACCGAACCATCCAGAGATACGTTTTTTAAGCCCTTTCAGATCCATCCTTCAACATGTCCCAAACTCGAAGCGGTGTGAAAGGCATATCGGCCTGCCGCACGCCCCGCTCCCATAACGCATCTTGCACCGCGTTGGCCGTGGCTGCCATTGCCCCGACCGTCCCAGCCTCGCCACAGCCTTTCATACCCATGATGTTGGCCGTGGATGGCACCGGTTCGGTGTCAAACACATACATAGGCACGTCCGCCGCCCTTGGCATCGCATAATCCATAAACGTTGCCGTGAGCAGTTGGCCGTCTTCATCATACCCCACATGTTCCATCAAGGCTTGGCCGATCCCCTGAGCAATGCCACCGTGGACCTGCCCCTCAGCCAGCATCGGGTTGATAAGATTGCCAAAATCATCAACCACTGTATAGCGATCAACAGTGATTTGGCCAGTTTCTGGGTCCACCTCAACCTCGCATACATGGGCACCATTGGGAAAGGACCGACCCGGCAATGTCATACGTTCCTGATGGGTCAAAAGATCGTGACGCTCGTCAGCACGGGCCATCTCTGCGACCTCCAGAACCGTGGGCGTCTCGTTTGAGCCTTCGGCGCGGAAGCGCTCGTCGTCAAAGCCGATCCCGTCTTCATCAACCCCCAGCTTGTCTGCCAGATAGGGACGGAAGGCCGCCATCATTTTGTCCACGGTCGCAAGCGTGGCGCTGTTTTGCGTAGTGACCGAGCGTGACCCGCCGGTGCCACCACCTTGGGCAATGCGGTCGCTGTCGCCCTGCACCACTTCGATCAGATGGGCGGGAATGCCCGTCTGATCCGACAGGAACTGGGCGTAGACCGTTTCATGCCCCTGACCATTGCTTTGCGTGCCTACGTAGATCGACACCGTGCCATCCTCGTTAAACTCAACCTTTGCGCCTTCGGAAGCATCCCCCAGAATGCTTTCGATATAGTAACACAAGCCCTGCCCCCGCAGTTTGCCTGCCGCCACGCTGGCGGCTTTGCGGGCCGCAAAGCCCGCGTGATCGGCCAGTTTTCCAACGGCTTCCAGAACGCGCGAGAAATCCCCGACGTCATAGGTTTCTCCAGTTGATGCGGCGTAAGGAAAGGCGTCAGGTGCGATGAAATTCTTGCGTCGCAACGCCCAAGGGTCGACGCCAAGCTCACGTGCGGCGCGATCCATCAGGCGTTCAAGGACATAGATCGCCTCGGGGCGCCCTGCCCCACGATAGGCGTCAACCGGTGCGGTGTTGGTAAAGATGCCTTCGACCCGCAGCCAAGTGTTTTGGACGTCATAGACCCCCATCAGAACGCGGCTGAAAAGGCGCGTCTGGATCAACTGCCCGAACTGAGAGTTATAGGCGCCCAGATTGCACTTGGAATGGACACGATAGCCTATGGCCTTGTGGTCCGCATCAAAGGCCATCTCGGCCACCGATGTCAGATCACGGGCACCGTTGTCGCCCAGCATCGCCTCGGTCCGGTCCGACATCCAACGCACAGGGCGCCCCAAATGGCGGGCGGCTTGCGCAACCGAGAACATCTCGGGATGCACCATGCCTTTGAGACCAAAACCACCGCCGACATCAGGATTGGTGACGCGCACCTGTTCGGCGTCCAGCTTGAAGGCGCTGACCAGTTGGTTCTTGGGAACCCAAACCCCTTGGGCATTGACCGCAACATGCAGCCGATCCCCATCCCATTCGGCGTAACAGCCACGGGGTTCCATCGGATTCACGATCACCCGGTTGTCGTCAATCTCAAGAGAGACAACATGCGCGGCCGCGTCAAACACCGCTGAAACTGCGGCCTTATCGCCCATACCCCAATCAAAAGCGCGATTGTCGGGGACATCCGTGTGGATGGCTTCACCGCCCACTTCACGGTCCAGTTTCGCGGGCAGGTCATCGTAATCCAACAGGATCATCTCAACCGCATCGCGCGCCTGATCCAGGGATTCGGCCACCACCAGCGCCACGGGTTCGCCGACAAACCGCAGCTTGTCGCGGGCCAGCATGGCGCGGTTGGGGTTGGCACCTTTACTGCCATCCTGATTGTCGACCGTCACGGCAAACATCGCTGTGTTCATGCCTGCCGCGTCCAGATCGTCGATGGTTAGCACCGCGTGCACCCCGTCGGCCTCTTGCGCGTCGCCGATGTCAAGCTCGGCAATCACCGCATGGGCCACGGGAGACCGCAGGAAAACCCCGTGCAAAGCCTCTGGTGGAGCAATGTCATCGACATAACGCCCCTCCCCCGTCAAAAACCGCAGGTCTTCGACTCGCGTCACCGATTGGCTTTTGCCGAATTTTTCCATGATGGTCCCTCGCGCCTCGCTTTGAACAGAGACTAGGCGCGCAAGGGGACCTGTCCAACCCTTCCGGGTGTCATTTTTAACTTTCGTCGCGGAACCGGTTCACGATGGGATAACGGCGGTCCATCCAAAAGGCCTTTTTCGACAGGCGGGCGCCGGGGGCCGACTGGAACCGCTTGTATTCCGAGATGTAGATCAGATGCTCGACCCGTTTCACAGTGGCGCGGTCGTATCCGGCTGCCACGCAGTCAGCCACGGATTTGTCCTCGTCGACCAGCATGTACAGGATCGCGTCTAACACCTCGTAAGGCGGCAGGCTGTCTTCGTCCTTTTGATCCGGGCGCAGCTCGGCCGAGGGTGGCTTGTCGATGATCGACACAGGAATGACCTCACCCTCAGGCCCCATCATCCAGTCTCGATGCACCGCGTTGCGCCAGCGCGAGGTTTCAAAGACGCGGATCTTGTACATGTCCTTGATCGGATTGTATCCGCCCGCCATGTCTCCATAAATCGTGGCATAGCCCACTGCGACCTCGGATTTGTTGCCCGTGGTCAAAAGCATTTCGCCAAACTTGTTCGAGAGGGCCATCAGCAAGAGGCCGCGCAGCCGCGACTGGATATTTTCCTCGGTCAGCCCAGCCTCGGTGCCCTCGAACAAAGGCGCCAAAGTGTTGGTGATCGCCTGTCGCCCCTCTTTGATCGGGACATAATCGTATCGAACACCCAGTCTCTCTGCGATGTCCTTGGCGTCATCCAGTGACCCTTGCGACGTATATTCCGAAGGCAGCATCACGCAGCGTACATTCTCTGCGCCAAGCGCGTCGACAGCGATCGTCGCCACCAACGCCGAGTCGATGCCCCCAGACAAGCCTAGCAAGACCTTCTTGAACCCAGTTTTACCCATGTAGTCGCGCAAGGCTTCGACGCTGACGCGATAGTCTTGTTCTTCGCCCGCGGGAAGCATGGCTTTCTGCCCATGCTCTGCTCGCCAACCGTCGGCAGTGCGCTCAAAGTCCACATGGACTGTCATCTCATCGAAGACCGGCAGTTGAACCGCCAGCTCACCACCTGGATTCAGCACAAAAGAACCGCCATCAAAGACCTGATCGTCCTGTCCACCAACCATGTTGATATAGACCAGCGGTAGACCGGTTTCGATCACGCGGGCAACCATGTGGTTCATGCGGCGGTCAAATTTGTCTCGGTAATAGGGCGATCCATTGGGCACCAAGAGGATTTCCGCGCCGGTCTCTTCGAGAGTCTCGCAAACGTCCTCGAACCAGGCATCTTCGCAAATCGGCGAGCCCACACGAACATCATTCACGTCATACGGCCCACCAAGCGGGCCATGCGCGAACAGGCGTTCCTCGTCAAAGACGGTGTAATTTGGCAGGTGATGCTTGCGCTGGCGATGTACGATCTTGCCACCACGGCAGATGAAATACGCGTTGTAGAGTGTGCCATCCTCGAACAGCGGTCCCCCAATGGCCAAGGCAGGCCCGTCCGCGCATTCCGCAGCCAGTTTTTCGATCCGCGCCATCGCGGCAAGGTAAAAAGCAGGTTTCAGGATCAAATCTTGTGCGTTGTAGCCTGTGATGAACATCTCAGGCAGCGCAACGAGGTCTGACCCTGCGTCTTTGCCTTCTTGCCAGACTGCGAAAGCCTTGGCAGCGTTGCCTTCCAGGTCACCCATCGTTGGGTTGGCCTGAGCCATTGTCAGTCGGAATCGCTCGGGCATTCTCAGCCTCCTGTCACGTCTTCGCACGAAGATTTAGCAGATGTGCACGAGAGGAAAAGGTCAAACGCCCAAAAGACATTGCCTGCCGCGCGGCCCTGCTTTAGGATTTTGCAAAAGACGTGGCAGCGGCTGGGGTAAACCCTTGGGGATAGAATAAGATGAGCAGAACTCGGGCATTCACTTTCGCATCCATCTTGGCAGCGGGCAGTTTTGCCTTGCCGGTGTTGGCGCAAGAGGGCGAAATTCTCACCAAACAATATGATGATGGTGGTGTTTACGAGGGCACTTTCAAAGGTGGCCTGCAACATGGCACCGGGACCTATCGTCTGCCAAATGGCTACGAATATGTTGGCGACTGGATCGACGGCGAAATCAAGGGCAAGGGCATGGCGCGCTTTCCCAATGGCTCTGTTTATGAAGGCGAGTTCGCCAAGGGCAAGCCCGAAGGGATCGGCAAGATCACCTTTACCGACGGCGGCACCTATGAGGGCGAATGGGCTGACGGCAAAATCACCGGCAACGGCGTTGCGATCTATGCCAATGGTGTGCGGTTCGAAGGCAGCTTTATGAATGCCATGCACAACGGCAAGGGCGTGATGACCAGCCCCGGCGGCTATATCTACAGCGGCGATTGGGTCAACGGTGTCAAAGAGGGCATGGGCGAAATCACCTATCCTGACGGCGCCACCTATCTTGGCGATATTGTTGCAGGGGAACGTGATGGTCAGGGCACCCTGACCATGCGCGATGGCCTTGTGTACGAGGGGCTATGGCGCGCGGGTCAGATCGAAGGCACTGGCAAGCTGACTCAGCCCAACGGCGATGTCTATGAAGGCGAGTTGGCCGGCGGTCAGCGTCAAGGTCAGGGCAGTGTGATTTACGCCAACGGCGACGTCTACGAAGGGGCCTTTGAGGCCGATAAACGCCACGGCCAAGGATCCTTCCGAGGTGCCGACGGATATGACTATGTTGGCGGTTGGGTTGCGGGGCGCATCGAAGGCGAAGGCACCGTGACCTATCCCGATGGGTCTGTCTACGTCGGCCAGTTCCGTGATGATCTTGCAGATGGGATCGGCAAAATCACCTACCCCGACGGCTCGTCATACGAAGGAGCCTGGGTCGCAGGCGTGATCGAAGGATCGGGGAAAGCCATTTACGCTAACGGCTTGGTTTATGACGGAGAATTCCTGAACGCCAAGAACCACGGTTTTGGCATCATGACCTATGAAGACGGCTATCGATACGAAGGCAACTGGGTCAACGGCCAACGCGAAGGCATGGGAACGGCCTCTTATCCGGATGGCACTGAGTACAAAGGCCAGTTCGCAAACGGTCAGCGCGAAGGCATTGGCGAAATCGTCATGCCAGACGGGTTCACCTATGCAGGCGAATGGCAAGCTGGCGAGATCAGCGGCAGCGGCGTGGCAACATACGCCAATGGCGACATCTACGAAGGCATGTTCAAAGCGGGTAAGCGTCAAGGCGAAGGCACCATGCGCTATGCCACAGGCCAGGAGGCCACAGGCAACTGGCAAAACGGAGCGCTGGCCAACGACGGGTAGTCACCAAGGCAGCTGAGTGCCGTCCCAGTTGTAAAACTGGCCGGTGTCGGCAGGGCTTAGCCCATTCAAAACCTTCAAGAGATTGGCCGCGCTTGTTTCAGGCGCGGTTTTCTTATGCGCCGGATAGTTTTGTGTGAACGCCGTATCGACCGTACCTGGATGTAACGCTACGCAAATTGACTGTCGATGGCTGCGTGCCAACTCGATCGCGCCTGTACGGATGATCTGGTTCAAGGCCGCCTTGGACGCGCGATAGGAATACCAGCCGCCCAGACGATTGTCGCCAATCGAACCGACCTTGGCCGAGATTGCCGCAAAGACACAGTGCGCATCCCGCCGCAACAAACGTGGCGCAAGGCGCAATACCATTGCAGGCCCAATCGTATTGACCGCAAACTGAGCCGTCAGTTCCTCGGACGTAAGTTCTGACAAGGATTTCTCCGGGCGCGCCGTGGTGACACTCAGCGCACCGCTGGCCACCAGAATGCCATCGAAACCGGTCGACAACTCTGACAGAACCGTTTCGATGGTCTCAGGGGCGTGGAAATCCAACCCGCTGGATCGGGACAGGGCTGTAACCTGAGCACCAGCGTCCTCCAGCTTTGAGCGCAACGCGGCGCCTATTCCGCCGCTTGCACCGATCAGCAATACGTTCTTCATAGGTACGCTAGATAGGCCACGTTGAGGCGAGGACCAGTGTCTGAGCCCCCCTTTTGTTTACCGACAGATGCAAAAGAGAACGCGGCTTTTGCACTTTTCATTTCGTTTTGGGCATGTATTAATCGCTCTCATGATGACCAAGGCCCATATCGCAGCACCCGCACAGCGCACCCGCGCTGCGATTCTGGCCGACCTTCTCCTACTAGCCCGCCTCTGAGCGTGCCGGTCTTTGGCGCGACCGCTCAGAGGATGCCGCTTCGCGCCTAGGCTTCTGGAGAAATAAGAGAGATTTCAAAATGACTACGACTAGCAAACAAGACCGCGTCTTGATTTTTGACACGACATTGCGCGACGGCGAGCAAAGCCCCGGCGCCACGATGACCCACGAAGAAAAGCTCGAAATTGCTGAGATGCTGGACGAAATGGGTGTCGATATCATCGAAGCAGGTTTCCCGATTGCCTCGGAAGGTGATTTTCGCGCTGTAAGCGAAATTGCGACCCGCTCTAAGAACAGCCGCATTTGTGGTTTGGCCCGTGCCAACTTCGCCGACATTGACCGCTGTTGGGAGGCGATCAAACACGCTGAAAAGAGCCGCATCCATACGTTCATCGGAACGTCCGAGCTGCACCGCGCCATCCCAAACCTCACCATGGATGAGATGGCCGACAAGATCCACGAGACCGTCACCCACGCGCGCAATTTGTGTGAAAACGTGCAGTGGTCACCGATGGACGCCACCCGGACCGAGTGGGATTACCTGTGCCGTGTGGTCGAGATCGCAATCAAAGCTGGCGCCACAACGATCAATATCCCTGATACTGTGGGCTACACTGCGCCGGTCGAAAGTGCTGATTTGATCCGCAATCTGATCGAAACTGTACCGGGCGCCGATGAAGTGGTGTTTGCCACCCATTGTCACAATGATCTTGGGATGGCGACTGCGAACTCTTTGGCGGCCGTAGCCGGAGGTGCGCGCCAGATCGAATGCACCATCAATGGACTTGGTGAACGCGCGGGCAACACAGCACTGGAAGAAGTGGTGATGGCGTTGAAAGTACGCAACGACATCATGCCCTGGACGACAGATATCGACACCACAAAGCTGATGGCCATCTCGCGCCGGGTGGCCACCGTGTCGGGCTTTCCTGTGCAATTCAACAAAGCCATCGTTGGCAAGAACGCCTTTGCTCATGAGAGCGGCATTCACCAGGATGGCATGCTGAAAAACAAAGAGACATTCGAGATCATGCGCCCCGAAGACGTGGGCCTCTCGGGAACGTCATTGCCATTGGGCAAACACTCGGGCCGGGCCGCCTTGCGTGACAAGCTGGAGCATCTGGGCTTTGACATTGGCGACAACCAGTTGAAAGACGTCTTTGTCCGCTTCAAAGACCTCGCAGATCGTAAGAAAGAGGTCTTCGACGACGACATCATTGCCCTCGTGCGCACAGGTGGCGACACGGAGAATGATCATCTGAAACTGGTGACCTTGCGCGTCGCATGCGGCACCGGTGGCCCTGCGGAGGCAACTATGGTCATGTCGGTCGACGGCGAAAACAAAACCGCTATTTGTCAGGGGGACGGCCCCGTAGATGCGGCCTTCAAGGCGGTGCGCGAAGTGCACCCCAATGACGCGCATTTGCAGCTTTATCAGGTGCACGCAGTCACCGAAGGTACTGATGCCCAAGCCACCGTTTCGGTGCGTCTTGAGGAAGATGGCAACATCGCCACCGGTCAATCGGCTGATACAGACACGGTTGTTGCCTCGGCCAAAGCCTATATTCACGCGTTGAACCGCTTGATTGTGCGGCGTGGCAAAATGGGCGAAGGCGTCGATACGCGGGAAATTTCGTATCGCGACGTCACCTGACATTCTAAGGGATATGACCGGAAGAGGCCGCCCATTTGGGTGGCCTCTTTCGTTTTACAGGGGCCAAACAACAAACCTAAATCTATGATCCTGTGGACAAAAACTACATTCTAGGCAAAGCTGGACTCACAATTGATCACGGAATGCCAAATGGCCAACCTCATCTCAAAGCTCGGATTTGCCGCCGCCGTGATTTCAACCGCGACGCTTGCGTCGGCGCAAGACGTCAACTGGTCTTGGGGTATCGATTTCACGTCGAACTACGTCTTCGCCGGCGTCACGCAAAGTGATGACAAGCCCGCGATCCAGCCGTGGTTCGAGGTCGAAAGCCGCGGATTTTACTTTAGTTTCTGGGGGTCAACTGTCGATCTGGGCCCCGACGATTGGGAGCTTGACTACTACCTCGGATATCGCAGTACCACCGGCTATGACCTTAATTGGGATGTCAGCGTGGCGCGATATACCTATGACTCCACCGGATATTGCTGCAGCGAAGTTCGTCTCGACTTGTCCTATCCAATTGCCGATCGCGGTGTGATCGGGGGATTTCTCGGCGTGGATCCCGACACTGGTGACGTTCATCGGTATCTGGATGGATCCTATAATATCTCTAACAAGATTACGGCTTTGGGACGCTACGGAGCTTCTGACAGTTTGGGCACCGAGTATTGGCAACTGGGTGCAAGCTACGTTCTCAGTGACCGCGTTTCCGCCGATCTGCGCTATCACGGTGCCAATGTCGGAGACGCTGGACTGGTCTTCAATCTGAGCCTTGGTTTCTGAATTTACGGCTTTAAGAAACCAAGCGTCACAGATGTGACGGGGTACCATGCAAAAAAACCGGCGAAATCGCGCTGATATGAAGGGATTGAGGTCTTTCGTAATGGGGGGAGGCCGACTATAAGAAAGCCCGGTCTGCACCCGGGGAGTCGCAGGCCCTTTTTGAATTTCTGCGGGAACTTTACATTTATGCTGGGAAATCTGGGCAGCCTGTTTACTTCTGACATGGCAATCGACCTCGGGACGGCCAACACGCTGGTCTACGTCAAAGGCAAGGGCGTGATCCTGTCGGAACCTTCTGTGGTCGCGTATCACGTCAAAGATGGCGTCAAAAAAGTGCTGGCCGTGGGCGAAGACGCAAAGCTGATGCTTGGTCGGACGCCGGGGTCAATCGAAGCCATTCGCCCGATGCGCGATGGTGTGATTGCAGACTTCGACACAGCCGAAGAGATGATCAAGCACTTCATCCGCAAGGTTCACAAACGCTCGACCTTTTCCAAGCCCAAGATCATCGTCTGTGTGCCGCATGGCGCAACGCCGGTTGAAAAGCGCGCCATTCGCCAGTCGGTTCTTTCGGCAGGTGCGCGCCGCGCGGGCCTGATCGCCGAGCCCATTGCTGCCGCGATTGGCGCTGGCATGCCCATCACCGACCCAACCGGCAACATGGTCGTGGACATCGGCGGCGGAACCACAGAGGTTGCTGTTCTTTCGCTGGGCGACATTGTCTATGCCCGTTCGGTCCGCGTTGGTGGAGACCGTATGGACGAAGCGATCATCAACTATCTGCGCCGTCAGCAGAACCTGTTGGTCGGCGAGAGCACTGCAGAGCGCATCAAAACCTCGATCGGCACCGCCCGCATGCCCGACGACGGCCGCGGCCAGTCGATGCAGATCCGTGGCCGTGACCTGTTGAACGGTGTCCCGAAAGAAACCGAGATTTCGCAAGCCCAGGTGGCCGAAGCTCTCGCGGAACCCGTCCAGCAGATTTGCGAGGCCGTGATGACCGCGCTGGAAGCAACGCCGCCCGATCTGGCCGCAGACATCGTGGATCGCGGCGTCATGCTGACCGGTGGCGGAGCGCTGCTGGGGGATCTGGATCTTGCCCTTCGCGAACAGACTGGTCTTGCCGTTTCGATTGCAGATGAAAGCCTGAACTGCGTTGCGATGGGTACGGGCAAAGCATTGGAATACGAAAAGCAGCTGCGTCACGCGATCGACTACGACAGCTGATCCCGATTTGACGCATGGGTTAAGCCCATGCCAGTCTCGGGCTGATGACCTGAACAGGGGATGACGTGGCCAAGGACCGCAGCCAAGGCGAAGACTATATCGGCCCGCTGAAACGGCTTCTGCTGGCAGTCCTATTGCTATGCCTGTTTGCCATCTTTCTGGTTTGGCGCATCGACAGTCCGCGCGTGGAACGGTTCCGCGCACAGGTCGTCGATCAAGTTGTTCCCTCAATGGATTGGGCGATGGCGCCGGTCACTGGCGCGATCAATCTGGTGCGGGATTTCCAAAGTTACCAGCGTATTGCTGCGCAAAACAAAGAGTTGCGGCGAGAGCTGCAGCAGATGAAGGCGTGGAAAGAGGCAGCCCTTCAGTTGGAACAGGAAAATGCGCGACTATTGGACTTAAACAATGTGCGGCTTGACCCGCGTCTGACCTTTGTCACTGGCGTGGTTCTGGCCGACAGCGGCTCGCCTTTCCGTCAGTCTGTCTTACTGAATATCGGCGCCCGTGATGGCATTGTGGATGGCTGGGCGGCGATGGACGGGATCGGTCTGGTTGGCCGGATATCCGGCGTTGGTAAATCTTCGTCCCGCGTGATCCTGCTCTCAGACAGTTCCAGCCGCATTCCGGTGATCATACAGCCCTCGGGACAATCGGCCATTGTGGCGGGTGACAACACCATCGCGCCCTATATCGATTTTCTTGCGAATCCTGAGCACGTGCGCCCCGGAGACCGCGTGATTTCGTCCGGGGATGGCGGAGTATTTCCAAGTGGGTTGCTTGTGGGGCAAGTGGCGGCTGATCCGGGTGGCCGTTTGCGTGTGCGCTTGGCCGCAGACTATGGGCGTCTGGAATTCCTGCGCGTGCTGCGCGATCATGGCATGGAACAAATTGAACAACCCGGTGGCGTAATTTCCGCGGAAGAGGCTGAAGTGCAGGAGGGCAGCGATGGCTGACGCTGCGATCTCGGGCAAATGGCGCATGCGCTTCTGGTTTGTGTTGCTGATCTTTGTTCTGCTTTTTCTGCAGCTCTTGCCTCTGCAAACCGTTCCACGCAGTTGGGCTGGGCCGGACCTGATCGTGCTTTTCACGGTTGCCTGGTCTGTTCGCCGCCCCGAGTATGTGCCCACCCTTCTTGTGGCAGGACTGACCTTGCTGGTGGACTTGATACTGCTACGCCCGCCCGGAGTCATGGCAGCGATCATGATTCTGGCGCGGCAAACGTTAAAAGGACAAGAACGGGGATTGCGGGATTCAACATTCATGGCGGAATGGCTTGTTGCCACTTTGGCTCTGGCGACGATCGCTTTGACCAACCGTGTGTTCCTATCGGTGTTTTTGGTGGATCAGGCGCCTCTGGGCATGAGCCTGACGGAATTGGCAATGAACGTGATCACCTATCCGTTCGTGGCTTTGGTATCTTACACTGTGTTTGGGCTGCGCAAGGTCAGCCCCGGTGAAACAGATGCAATCGCAGGTGCCACATGAAGCGCCCCAAGGTGGATTCGAGTGAATTTCAGGCTAAAGTCAGCCGCCGCGCCTTGTTGCTTGGCGGTGTACAGCTGGGATTCATGGGTCTTCTTGGGTTGCGAATGCGCCAGTTGCAAGTCGAACAGGCCGATCAGTACCGGCTGTTGGCCGAAGAAAACCGGATCAACATTCGCCTGATCCCCCCAGCCCGGGGCGAGATCTTTGACCGCAACGGCATCACTTTGGCCCGTAATCAGCCGTCGTATCGCATCAACATCGTTCGTGAAGATGCCGGAGATATCGACGATGTTGTTCATCGCCTGTCGTCGTTGGTTACCCTCGAAGATGAGGACATCACCCGCGCATTGGCCGAGATGAAGCGCTCAGCGCCATTTTTGCCGGTGACTTTCGCGGATCACGTGAGCTGGGAAGAGGTCAGCCGGGTCGCGGTCAATGCCCCTGCCCTGCCCGGTGTGACACCCGAGGTCGGCTTGTCGCGCCAATACCCGATGGGCAAGGATTTTGCGCATGTTGTGGGCTATGTCGGCCCAGTCAGCGACTATGATCTTTCCAAGATCGAGAACCCTGATCCATTGCTGCGCATTCCCCGTTTCCAGATCGGCAAAGTCGGGATTGAGGCAAAGCACGAAGCCGAATTGCGCGGCTCAGCTGGCACCAAGCGTGTCGAGGTCAACTCGGTCGGGCGCGTGATGCGAGAGTTGGACCGTCAAGAAGGTTTGCAAGGTCAGGACCTGCAGCTGACTATTGACCAAAAGCTGCAATCGTACATTCAGGCGCGGCTGGGTGAGGAAAGTGCCGCAGCGATTGTGATGGATTGCCAGAATGGCGATCTCTTGGCCGTCTGTTCAGCGCCCACTTTCGATCCCAACCAGTTCGTGACCGGAATATCTGTCGCGAACTATCAAGAGCTGACGGACAACAAGTATCGGCCCTTGGCGGCCAAATCCGTACAGGGCACTTATCCTCCGGGGTCAACGTTCAAGATGATCACTGCCCTTGCTGCTCTGGAAGACGGCCTGATCTCATCGGAAGACACTGTCTGGTGCCCCGGCCATCTGGAAGTCTCGGATCGCAAGTTCCATTGTTGGAAACGCGCAGGCCACGGCCACATGAACCTCAACAAGGCGCTGCGCGAAAGCTGCGATGTCTATTTTTACGAACTGGCGCTGGAACTGGGCATCGACCGAATTTCGGCAATGTCGGAAAAGCTGGGCCTTGGTCATCGCCACGACCTGCCGCTATCTGGCATCGCCAGTGGGCTGAACCCCACTCGGGAATGGAAGGAACAGGTGCGCGGGCAAAACTGGGTGCCGGGTGACACCGTCAATGTCTCAATTGGACAGGGGTTTGTGCTGGCCTCCCCCCTGCAACTGGCGGTGATGACCGCGCGATTGGCCTCAGGTAAGTCGCTGGATCCGCGCGTCGTCAAATCCGTGAACGGGGTTGAGACCCCGCGGGTCGATGCCCCGTCGCTGGGATTGAACGAAAACAACCTGCGCCAGGTCAGGCGTGCCATGTTCGACGTGTCGAACAATCGCCGGGGCACGGCCTATGGCAGCCGGATCATCGACGATGCCGCCCGCCTTGCTGGCAAGACAGGAACCAGCCAGGTCCGCAACATCACGGCTGCAGAACGGGCGGCCGGTGTGACACGCAATGAGGATCTGCCTTGGGAACGTCGCGACCACGCCCTGTTTGTAAACTTTGCCCCTATGGAAGACCCGAAGATCGCGGTTGCCGTGGTGGTCGAACACGGCGGCGGCGGTTCAAAAGCAGCCGCCCCCATCGCGCGCGACATCACCCTTCAGGCGCTGTTTGACGGCGATCCACCGCTTGAAGCCTATCCCAGTCGAGATCGCCGCAAAATCAAGGAACAGCAGGATCGATTGCGCGTCCTGATGCCCGACCGGGACGGCAATCGCGGGGATGCCCGCACATGAGTTATCTAGAGTATACCGTCAAATCCGTGCCAACCGGCCCGCGCAAGGTGCTCTACCTGAACTGGCCATTGATCCTGTTGCTGTCGGCAGTGGCGGGCGTTGGTTTCATGATGCTCTATTCAGTCGCCGGAGGTGGTTTCAGCCCTTGGGCAGAACCGCAGATCAAGCGCTTTGTCATGGGGCTGGGCTTGATGATGGTTGTGGCCCTGATCCCGATCTGGTTCTGGCGCAGCATCTCAAGTGGGGCGTATTTAGGTACGATCCTTTTGCTGGTTCTGGTAGAGGTCATGGGCAGTGTCGGGATGGGGGCTCAGCGATGGATCGACCTTGGTTTCATGCGCCTGCAGCCTTCAGAGTTGATGAAAATCACGCTCGTGATGGCGTTGGCAGCTTACTATGACTGGCTATCGCCAGACCGGGTGTCGCGCCCGCTTTGGGTTTTGCTGCCGGTGCTGGCGATCCTGTTGCCAACCGCCTTGGTTCTGCGCCAACCCGATCTTGGCACATCGCTTTTGCTGATCATGGGCGGCGCGATGGTCATGTTTATGGCGGGTGTTCACTGGGGGTACTTTGCCGCCGTGACGACGCTGGGTGTTGGCCTGATTACAGCGGTCTTTCAGTCGCGCGGAACCACATGGCAATTGCTCAAAGACTATCAGTACCGCCGTATTGATACTTTCCTTGATCCTGCCAGTGACCCCTTGGGCGCCGGCTATCACATCACGCAGTCCAAGATCGCCTTGGGGTCCGGCGGATGGACGGGACGTGGCTTTATGCAAGGCACACAGTCACGGCTAAACTTTTTGCCCGAAAAGCATACCGATTTTATCTTTACGACTTTGGCGGAAGAGTTTGGCTTTCTGGGCGGCATCTCATTGTTGGGGCTTTATGCGCTGATCATCGTGTTCTCCATCACCGCCGCTTTGGTCAACCGCGACAGGTTCTCGTCACTCCTGATCCTAGGGATCGCAGCGACCTTCTTCCTGTTCTTTGCGGTCAATATGTCGATGGTCATGGGATTGGCGCCTGTGGTCGGGGTGCCCCTGCCCTTGGTCAGCTATGGCGGCTCTGCCATGTTGGTTCTGATGGTGGCCTTTGGGTTGATCCAAAGCGCCCATGTGCATCGGCCCCGTTAACCGGGCTTGCCCAGCGCTGTGATCTGTGGCCTGACTGTCGCAATTCGCAGGTGACGTCTCAGAGGAAATTAGATGATCAACGTTCTATTTGCCGCCCGCCCCGAGCGTTGGACCACTTACGAGGCCCCGCTGAAGGCTGCGTTTCAGGAACTGGCGCTTGAGGTTAACTTGCGCACTGATTTGGCGCCGCAAGAGGTGGATTACATCGTCTATGCGCCCAACAGTGAGGTGCAGGATTTCGGACCCTACACAGACTGCAAGGCGGTATTGAACCTGTGGGCCGGTGTGGAAGCCATTACCGGCAACCAAACTCTGACCCAGCCTTTGGCCCGCATGGTGGACTATGGATTGACCCAAGGCATGATCGAATGGGTCACAGGGCATGTTCTGCGTCACCATCTGGGTATGGACCTGCACATTACCGGGCAAGACGGAGACTGGCGCACATTTGTCCCGCCCCTAGCCGAAGATCGCCGCGTGACGATCCTGGGATTGGGCGAACTGGGCATGGCCTGTGCAAACGCCCTCGCAGGGCTGGGGTTCCCGGTGACAGGCTGGAGCCGTTCTGCGAAAACCGCCGAAGGGATAACATGCCTGAACGGACCTGGTGGGTTAACAGAGGCATTGGCGACCGCCGACATTCTTGTGTTGTTGCTGCCCAACACACCCGCGACCACCAACATCTTAAACCATGAGACCTTGTCACAGCTTCCCAAAGGCGCGGTGATCATCAACCCCGGTCGCGGTCAGTTGATCGACGATGATGCCTTGCTGACGGCGTTGGACTGCGGACAGGTCGGCCATGCCACGCTGGACGTGTTTCGTGTCGAACCTTTGCCCAAGGACCACCCCTATTGGGCCCATCCAAACGTGACGGTGACGCCGCATATCGCCAGTGAAACCCGGCCGGTATCAGCCAGCCGCGTGATCGCGCAAAACATTCGTCGCTGCGAAGATGGAGAGCCTCTTTTGTATCTGGTCGACCGGGCCGCCGGCTACTGAGACCACGCGCGCTTGGCCATCCAGATTGTTGCCCCGATCACAACGCCCCAAAAGGCACCGCTCACGCCAAACAGGCTCATGCCGCTGGCGGTAATGAGGAAAGTCATCGCAGGCGCCTCGGTTTGAGCGGGATCGTTGAACGCGGCTGAAATGGCAGCGACCAGCGCAGGGATCAACGCCAAACCCGCCACGGCCGTGATCAGATCCGCGGGCGCAACGCTGGCAAGCGCGGTCACCGCGGCGGCTGCAAAGGCAAAGCCGACGTAAACCACTCCCGAAACGATTGCAGCCCAATAGCGGCCCTTGGGATCTGCGCCGGCGTCATCTCCGGCCATCATTGCAGCGGTTATCGCGGACATGTTGACGGGTACGGACCCAAAAGGCGCAATCAGCAAACTGGCCAACCCGGTTTGACGCAGCGCCGACTGGCGATTGACGGCGTAGCCGTTTAACTCAAGGACCGAAAAGCCCGGAATGTTCTGACCAGCCATTGTCACGAGATACAGCGGAATGGCGATAGAGATCACGGATTGCACGGAAAAGACCGGGGCAATCCATGTCATCTCGGGCAAGAAACGTGCGGCTTCGGTCTCGGCAACCTGCGGCACCTCAACGCCAAAGATCATCACGCCAAGAAAGGCGACGACGGCCAGCGGCATTGCAGCAAGGCGGTTCCACGTCAGGCCAATAACCCATGCGATGATGACCGGAATCACCAGTTTCGGCGCGCTGCCCAAGCCCAGGGCTGGCGCCAAACACAGTTTCAGGATCACCCCTGCCAAGAGGGCATTGGCCACGGGTTTTGGGATCGCTGCAACAACACGCCCTAGCGCAGGGATCACGCCTGTCAGGGCGATCAACAGCGCGCAGGCGATCATCGCCCCGACCGCTTCGGCAAAGCCTCCGGGCAAAGTGGCAGAAGCGGCCAGAAACGCAGCGCCAGGCGTGGACCATGCCACTGCCGCCGGCGTCCGTGTGATGGCCGGCAGCCAGATGCTGCAAAACCCCATGCCAAGTGTCGCAAAGAACAAGCCGGTTGCGGCTTGTGACTGGCTGGCCCCCATCGCTGTAAGACCCGCCAGAACAATTGCAAAGGACGCCGCGTAGCCGACAAAGGCCGCCAAGGCACCGATATAGATCGCCCGAAGAGATATGTCCTGAAACATCCCGGCCTCTCTTTACCTAGGGGTTCATAACGAAGGCTAACGCAGTTTGGGGGGATTGTCCGGGTCGCTGCCCGGTGTCACGGGTACATATTCTTGCGGCTTTGCTAGTTCCGGCAGGTCAAACCGCAACCCGACACGCGCCATCTGTGCGGCGACCGGATCACTGGCGGCAAAAAAACCAACATCCAATGCACCGGCTTCGATACCAGAAAAGGTCAGCGCCTCTGACACGGCTTTGGCCAAGGCACTTTGAGCGTCCGGGATTGCCTCGACAAAACCCAACATGTGGCTTTGGCTACCGGTGTCGTAGGACACCCCAACCAAATACGCCATTTTCGCAAGTCCGGCGGCTGTTGAGAGCTTCTGATCCAGGGCTGTTACCAGATTTTCAGGCAACCCTGCGGGTGCGGTGAATTCCTGTGGGGTTGCTTCGACCTCATCAGGTGTGTTGGTCAGCGTTTCGGCCAACCATTTCAGCGCTTCCGGCGGGATCAGGATTGACGAGGGCGCAACCTCGAGATTCAGACCCAGCCCAATGTTCTGCCCGGCCAGCATGGAAGAGATCACACGCCCCGACAGGGCGGCATAAGGTGCGGGTTTGCCGACAAAAGTGCCAAGGCGCTCTTCGGTGTCAAAGACCAGCACAAAGGAATGATCCGACAGGTCGAACAATTCCGGTGAGATACTGTCACCTTCGGGCTCTTTGCTGAGCAGCAGGAACAGTTCGGCATCCGCCAGGCGTTCGTAAAAGCGTAAACGCGCGGCGTCGTCCTCCGGGGCGGCGTCCATTGCAGCATGGGTCTGATCCAGCGGTGTCATTCCAGAACCTCTTTGATCCGGGTGCGCAAGACCGGTAAAAGATCGGACGCGAACCACGGGTTTTTCTTTATCCATGCCGTATTGCGCCACGACGGATGTGGCAAGGGAAAGCGGTCGGGCGCATAGTCGCGCCACGCTGCCACGGTCTCGGTCACACCAGCCTTGTGACCCAGGTGCCATTTTTGCGCATAGCCTCCGATCAATAAGGTCAGCTGCACATTCGGCAGATGATCGAGAACCCGCTGGCGCCACGTCGAGGCGCAGATTGCCGGAGGCGCCAGATCGCTGCCCTTGGCGTTGTAGCCGGGAAAACAAAAGGCCATCGGAAGGATGGCGATCTGGTCTCGGTCGTAAAAGACCGCGGGATCAACACCCATCCATTCGCGCAGGCGATCGCCTGACGGATCGGTAAACGGTTTTCCACTTTCATGTACCCGCGCGCCCGGCGCCTGCCCGACGATCAGAAGCCGCGCATCGGGTTGGAACCACGGAACCGGGCGCGGGCTGTGCCGCGTGGCTGTTTGGGCAAAACGATCCGCGCAAAGACGGCAGGCCCGAATATCTTCGATCAGTGACATGCACCCAATCTGCGTCACCCTACTGCGAAGCGAAACCGAATTATATTTCGACAAATATCGAAATATACCTTGCGCCAAATAATTATTTCTATATTTCTAGAAATATGAAACACGAATCAACAGATGATATCTCTCTCGCTATCGCCGCCTCGACCTTTGCGGCGCTGGGTTCAGAGCAACGGCTTTCCGTGCTGCGCTGCCTGGTGCGCGCGGGCCCCGAAGGTCTGAGCATTGGCGAGTTGGGACAACGCAGTGGTGTGACGGGGTCAACCCTCACGCACCACATGAAAATTCTGGCCCAATCCGGGCTGGTAACGCAGGAAAAACAGGGGCGATCCATCATTTGCGCCGCCGTGGCCTATGACGAGATCCGCACCCTGTCCCAATTTCTGTTGAATGAATGCTGCGCTGACAGCGACCTTCCCCATGAGGATCATGACCATGGCTGATACCACGCAATCCCCGCCGCCCATTGGCGCTCGGCTGGCACGAATTGACAAAGCGTGGCTGGCGCTCATTCTGATCTTGATTGCCGTGGCCGTTTTGGATTTACCGCAATTCATCCCGACGGTAACCTTTGCCATTGGCGCGCTTGGACATACGGCGCCGTTCATTCTGTTTGCGATCTTTGCCATCGGCTATCTCAAGGCAACGGGGGCGGAAACGATCCTCGCCAAAGCTTTTGAAGGCCGCGAAACACGTATGATCCTGTTTGCAGCCCTCTTGGGCGGGCTGTCTCCGTTTTGCTCATGCGAGGTCATCCCGTTTATCGCGGCGTTGCTGGCCGTCGGGGCACCTCTGAGCGCGGTCATGGCCTTTTGGCTGGCTTCCCCCCTGATGGATCCGGCAATGTTCGCCATTACCTCAGGGACGCTGGGTTTCGATTTCGCGATTGCCAAAACCTTGGCGGCCGTGGGCCTGGGGCTGATGGGCGGGTTTGTCACAATGACCTTTGCCAAGTCACCGGTTTTTGCTGATCCACTGCGTGAAAAACCACAAGTTGGTGGGTGCTGCGGGGTCAAACAGCCGTTCCAAGGCAAACCGGTTTGGAAGTTCTGGCAAGAGGCTGAGCGCCGCGAGACTTTCAAAAATGCGACGCTGGAAAATGGTCTGTTCCTGCTGAAATGGCTCGCCTTGGCCTATGTTATCGAAGCCCTCATGCTGGAATACGTCCCGGCCGAAATGATTGCCGCATTCCTCGGCGGTGAAGGCATCAAACCGATCCTTCTGGGTGCACTCGTCGGAGCTCCGGCCTATCTGAACGGCTACGGCGCGGTGCCGTTGGTGGACGCTCTCTTGCAGCAAGGCATGTCCAACGGCGCGGCTATGAGCTTTGTGATTGCCGGCGGCGTCAGCTGTATCCCAGCCGCAATCGCCGTCTGGGCATTGGTCAAGCCGCGCGTCTTTGTTGCCTATCTTGGTTATGCGATGATTGGTGCATTCTTGGCCGGTCTGGCCTGGCAATACGTCGCCTGACGCGTCTAATAGACCCAAGAACTTAACGCGGGGCATTGTTTGGCACATCAGTCAAACAATGCCCCGTGGCCATTGCGACAGGGAATTCCTAAGGGCATATGCACCGTTGATTTTGCGATGACCCCCTTGATGCAGCGCAGCTTTCCGCTTTTGCAGGCACGGCTTGTCGCGTCCGAAAACGCAACCTCTAGTCGTAAAACACCCGAAAACCCGAGAAACTGGTGCAGTTACGCCGTTTTTTTGCCGCCCAATGTTCAATTTTATGCAGCATGTTGTTGCTAATTCCCCCTGTATTCCGACATATTGGGAGATAAGACGCCACATAGAGCGTTAACCAAAACCCTTTAAGAGGGATGGCCAGAGCAGAGCCGGAGCGATTTATGCTCGAATTTGATAATGTGAGTAAGTCCTTTTGGACGGGAACCCAGCGCAAGGTGATCCTTGACCGCGTGTCTTTTCGCGTGGACATTGGAAAGTCCCTTGGCATTCTCGCACCCAATGGTACCGGCAAGACGACACTTATCAATATGATGGCCGGGCTGGAAAAACCCGACGAAGGTGACATCCGCCGTAAATGCCGCATCTCATTCCCGCTTGGATTTATGGGCGGCGTTGTCGGCAAGCATTCCGCCGTTGAGAACAGTCGCTACATCGCGCGTCTTTATGGGCTGGACCCGGACTATGTCGAAGCCTTCTGTCGCTGGCTTTGCAATCTTGGTGAATACTTTGACCAGCCACTGGGAACCTACTCGGCTGGCATGCGGTCCCGGTTTACATTTTCCCTGCTGCTCGCGCTTGATTTCGACATGTACCTGATTGATGAGGGCATGCCGTCATCCACCGATGTCGAGTTTAACCGCAAGGCAGGTGAACTATTGAAAGAACGGCTGCGCACCACAACGATCGTGATCGTGTCGCACCAGCCGCAAATCCTAGAAAAATACGCAAGCTCGGCAGCCGTCCTTCTTGATGGTAAGCTATTCATGTTTGACACCTTGGAAGAGGCAAAGCAGCTCTATGACTACCAAACCCAAGGCTAAAAAGTTTCGCATACGTCGCAGCGCACCCGAAGGGGGCGCCGCAGGCCAACAGGCTTCACCTCGATCAGAGGGTCCTGCGGCTGCGGCACCCGTGCAACCCATCAAACCTCAACCGGCGCAGCCACAGGCGTCGCAACCTCGCCCCCCCCATGCCGAGACCCCTCCGCCTGAGCAAA
This sequence comes from uncultured Shimia sp., assembly GCF_947498095.1. GTDB lineage: Bacteria > Pseudomonadota > Alphaproteobacteria > Rhodobacterales > Rhodobacteraceae > Shimia. The sequence goes on from NZ_CANMJE010000007.1 coordinate 132,678, forward strand.
CCGCACCTTCATCGGCGCCGCATCCCGCCCCTGGTACGATGAGCCCGGATCAGGAAATCGACGTGATCAAACGCGAGGGTCTAACCGGACGGCAATTGCGCATGGCGCGCCGTGTCGCTCAGAAAAACGGGCTCGCCTCGACTTCAGACTATGACGCGGTTCGTCTGTTGCGTGCCAATGGGATTGATCCGTTTCAGCGTACGAACATGCTAGAGCTCGTGGCCCCCGACAATGGCCCCGCCAAAGAGGAAGCAAGTCAAAGAGGTAAAATTCAGTTACCTCAGACGATGGCGCTAAGCCGACAGAACGTGCCATCTACGGACGTTTCCGAGATTTCACCCGCGGAGCGACGCGCCAAAGAGATTAGCGACATTCAGCGAGACATCGCCCGGCGTCGACGCCGCAAGCTGGCTTTGTTGATGGCCAGACTTTCGGTGTTTGTCTTTCTCCCGACATTCCTTGCTGGGTGGTATTTTTATGCAATCGCAACGCCGATGTACTCGACCAAATCTGCGTTTTTGGTCCAACAGGCCGAAGGTGCAGGCGGCGGTGGCTTGGGCTCGCTGTTGCCGTCTCAGTTCAATGTGAACAGCGATGCCATTGCGGTACAGGATTATCTGACATCCAAAGATGCGATGATCAGGTTGGACAAAGACGTGGGGTTCAAATCGCATTTTTCGAACCCCGCAGTAGACCCAATCCAGCGGCTTGACCCGAACCCGTCCCACGAGCAGGCTTACAAAGTTTACAAGAAGATGGTGAAGATCAGTTATGATCCCACTGAAGGGTCTATCCGGATGGAAGTGAGCGCAGCCAACCCTGCCATCGCTGCTGAGTTTTCGGAAAAGCTGATTTCCTATGCCGAACAGCGCGCGGATGACCTGTCTCAGCGCAAACGGGAAGATCACTTGCGGGATGCGCGCGCCAGCCTGGAAGACGCCAAGCTCGAACGGCGCGAGGCACAAGAAGCGCTTGTAAAACTGCAAAGTGATTCAGATCTGATTGATCCAGAAGGGTTGATTGCAAGCCTGCGTGCTCAAGTGTCGAATGTTCAGATCCAGCTGCAGGAAAAAGAACTGCAGCTTGCCGCGCTTGAAGACAACCCACGTCCGAACAAGGCCCGTGTTGAAGGTGTCAAAGGCGATGTTCGCCGACTTCAAAACTATCTGGCGACACTTGAAGACAAGATGACAGATGCGACTATTGGTGGCGTGTCATTGGCTGAAAAAACCGCACGTATCCAAATGGCACAGGCCGACCTCGCGACCGCGGACTTGTTGATGCAATCCGCTTTGCAAACGATGAAACAAACCGAGCTTGAGGCAAATCGGCAGGTTCGCTACCTGACCACAAGTGTGACGCCCGTTGCCTCACAAGACCCAAGTTATCCAAAGTCGTTTGAAAACACGATTGTGGCCTTTTTGATCTTTTCGGGGATATATCTGATGATCTCGCTAACGGCATCTATCCTTCGTGAACAGGTATCTTCGTAAACCATGAAACATATTTCGATTGGTGGCTTGACCACTGGCAATGACCTCCCGCTGACGCTGATCGCGGGGCCTTGCCAACTTGAAAGCGCAGATCATGCGCAGATGATCGCCGGCACACTCAAAGAAGCCTGTGACAAAGCTGGCGCGCAGTACATTTTCAAAGGCTCCTTTGACAAAGCCAACCGCACGTCGCTCAACGCGGCACCTGCTCTTGGTCTGGATGCCGGACTGAAAGTTCTACAGTCCGTCAAAGAGACACTGGGTGTCCCTGTTCTGACAGACATTCATGACCCGGGACAATGTGCACCAGTCGCAGAGGTCTGCGATGTTTTGCAGATCCCGGCATTCCTGTGCCGCCAGACGGCACTGTTGCTGGCCGCCGGTGAGACAGGCGCCGTTATCAACGTCAAAAAGGGTCAGTTCCTTGCCCCTTGGGATATGCCAAACGTGGTTTCAAAAATTGAGAGCACAGGGAACACACGAATTTTGTTGACCGAACGCGGTGCCTCCTTTGGTTACAACCGCCTTGTGGTGGACATGCAGTCCCTGCCTGAAATGGCCAAGACTGGCTATCCGGTGGTCATGGATGCGACCCACGCGGTGGCGCAGCCTGGCGGCTTGGGCGGGGCATCCGGGGGCCAGCGTGAATTTGCACCGGTTCTTGCACGGGCCGCCGTTGCAACCGGAGTTGGCGCCGTTTTCACCGAAACGCATCAAGACCCTGACAATGCGCCCTGTGACGGGCCGAACATGATTTACCTGCGTGACATGCCTGCCTTGATCGAGACCCTTATGGCCTTTGATCGCCTCGCCAAGGCCAACCCGATTTCCATCTGACCCCAGTTTAGAGAGTTAGGATTTTTTTTGATGACCCGTCCCCTTCCAGACGTGACCCCGAACACTTGGGAATTTCTGCGCGATGCCATGATCAAACCGACAGGCTTTCGCGAATACGATGCACGCTGGAAGTATCCGGACGAGATCAACTTGCCGGGCATGACTGCCCTTGGTTTGGGGCTCGGCACGCAGATGCGACGCCGTGGGATTGAGCCCGTGATTGCCGTGGCCAACGACTATCGCGACTATTCGCTGTCAATTAAGAACGCCTTGATGCTTGGACTGATGCAGGCGGGTATCCATGTCAAAGACATTGGCCCTGCGGTGTCACCTATGGCCTATTTTTCCCAATTTCATCTGGATGTCCCTGCCGTTGCGATGGTCACTGCAAGCCACAATCCCAATGGTTGGACCGGGGTCAAAATGGGCTTTGAACGACCTTTGACACATGGCCCTGATGAGATGGCTGAACTGCGTGACATCGTGTTGAAGGGTGAAGGCATGCCCGCCGCCGGGGGGGGCTACGAATTCATTGATGGCGTGCGAGAGGCCTACATTCAGGACCTTGTGGGGGATTTCAAAATGACCCGCCCGCTAAAGGTGGTCTGTGCCACTGGCAATGGCACCGCTGCCGCGTTTGCACCTGAGGTATTTGAGCGTCTCGGGGTTGAGGTCGTCGATAGCCACAACCGCCTAGATTACACCTTTCCGCATTACAATCCCAACCCTGAAGCCATGGAAATGCTGCACGACATGTCGGACAGCGTAAAGGCATCCGGGGCAGATTTCGCTCTGGGCTTTGATGGGGATGGTGACCGATGTGGCGTGGTGGATGACGAGGGTGAAGAGATTTTTGCCGACAAGGTGGGCGTCATCATGGCGCGAGATCTGGGCAAACTCTATCCGGGGTCGACCTTTGTCGCCGATGTCAAATCAACCGGGCTGTTCGCGAGCGATCCTGAGCTGAAAAAGCTGGGCGTTACAGCGGATTACTGGAAAACCGGCCACAGTCACATGAAACGTCGCGTAAAAGAGTTGGGCGCGTTGGCGGGTTTTGAAAAATCCGGACACTACTTTCTCGCGGAACCGGTTGGCCGGGGCTATGACTGTGGTCTTCGCGTCGCGGTAGAGATTTGCAAATTGATGGACCGCAACCCGGACATGAAGATGTCTGACTTGCGCAAAGCGTTGCCGAAAACATGGGCCACGCCGACCATGTCACCCTATGCCTCGGATACAGAGAAATACGATATCCTTCAGCGACTTGTCGAGAAGCTCGTCGCCAAACACGAGGCCGGAGAAACCCTCGCCGGGCGCTCCATTAAAGAGGTTGTTACCGTGAATGGTGCCCGGGTGATTCTGGACAACGGATCGTGGGGACTGGTGCGCGCTTCGTCCAATACGCCAAACCTCGTTGTGGTTTGTGAAAGCTCCGAGTCAGAAGCAGAGATGCGCGCGATCTTCGCAGACATTGACGCAGTGATCCGAACCGAGCCAGGCGTCGGAGACTACGATCAGACGATCTGATTATCCATTCGTTAGGCTGTGACAAAACCGCTGATCTCGCCGGGGTTTTTAGGATATTTTTGCGTCTCTAACGATTTTGCGGCCAAGCCGACGTAGGTCGGACATGATTGTCCGACCTCCAGGTGCGGTAAATATTCAGGCGGCCAGCCCGCGCCCCTTAAGCAGCGCTTCTACCCCCGGCAAACGACCGCGGAACTGAACGTAGAGGTCTTCGGCCTCAACCGAGCCACCGGTCGACAGGATGTTGTCCTCGAGCGACTTTGCCATGGCCGGATCAAACGCTCCGCCCGCCTCTTCAAAGGCCTCGAACGCATCGGCATCCATGACCTCGGACCACATGTAGCTGTAATAGGCTGATGAGTAGCCGTCACCGGAAAAGACATGGGCAAAATGCGGTGTGGCATGGCGCATGATGATGGCGTGGGGCATGCCCAGCGCTTCCAACACCTCGGCCTGTTTCGCCATCGGATCGGCGGGGGCGTCGCCATCGTGGAAGGCCAGATCGACCAATGCCGAGGCGACGTATTCCACCGTCTGAAAACCCATGTCGAAATTTGCGGCACCGAGGACCTTGTCGAGCATCTCTTGTGGCATCGCCTCGCCGGTTTCTGCGTGCGTGGCAAACTCGGCCAGTACTTCGGGGACCTCGAGCCAGTGTTCATAGAGTTGCGAAGGCAGTTCGACAAAATCGCGCGCGACCGAGGTGCCCGAGACACGTTCATAGGTCACGTTTGACAGCATCTGGTGCAGGGCATGGCCAAATTCATGAAAGAGTGTTCGCGCGTCGTCGTACGACAAGAGCGCCGGGTCGCCCTTGGCAAAGTTGCACACGTTTATGACAACAGGTGTTTGCGTGTCCGGGAACCTGGCTTGAGAGCGCATCGCTGAACACCAGGCGCCGGAGCGTTTGGAGCCGCGGGCGAAATAGTCACCAATGAAAACGGCCACATGGGCACCATCGCGCGTGACGTCCCAAGCGCGACAATCATCGTGGTAAAGCGGCACATCAATTTCGCGGAATTCCAGACCAAAAAGGCGGTTGGCGCAGGCAAAAGACGCTTCGATCATGCGATCGAGCTGCAAGTAGGGTTTCAGCGCAGCCTCGTCGAGGTCGTGTTCTGCCTTGCGGCGTTTCTCTGCATAGTAGCGCCAGTCCCACGGCTCGAGGTCACCGTTGATGCCATCCGCATGCATCATCTCGGTCAAGACAGCAGCATCCGTGTTGGCCCGCGCCTTAGCCGGTTCCCAGACGGCCATAAGAAGATCGCGCACCTTGTCAGGCGTGCGGGCCATTTCGATTTCCAGCTTGAAGGCGGCGAATGAGGGGTAGCCCAGCAGCTTTGCACGCTCTTCGCGCAACTGCAGAGTTTCCGCGGCGATGGCACGGTTGTCGGTGTCGCCTCCGTTTGCGCCACGTGCGGCCCAAGCCTTGAAGGCAATCTCACGCAGATCCCGGCGCGGCGAAAATTGCAGGAATGGCGTGATGATCGACCGTGACAGTGTCACGACCGGACCATCGCTGCCCTTTTCCTTGCCTGCTGCGCGGGCGGCGTCGATCACAAAGTCCGGCAGGCCCGTCAGGTCGTCTTCGGTCAACGCCATGAACCAGTCGCGTTCATCCGCCAGAAGATTTTGGGTGAAGGCGGTGCCAAGCTCGGCCAAGCGTCCCATGATCTGTTTCATGCGGTCGTCTTCGTCACCCTCCAAAGCCGCACCTGAGCGGCGAAACCCACGGTGGGCCAGCATCAACACGCGCTGCTGTTCATCATTCAGGTCCAGACCATCGCGGGCTTCCCAGATCGCTGCAACCCGGGCAAACAGCGCTTTGTTCGACGAGATCGCCGAAGAATGCGCGGCAAGCTTGGGGCTGAAGTCACGTTGTAACGCCTCGCGCGCAGGATTGGAGTCCGCTCCGGCGACCGTAAAAAAGGCCGATAACACCTTGTCCAACGCTTCACCCGCCGCTTCCATCGCCTCAATCGTGTTGGCGAAGGTGGCCGGCGCCGAGTTTTGGGCAATCGCGTCAATTTCAGACGCATGATCGGCCAGCGCTTGCTCAAAAGCCGGGGCAAAATCATCGTCTGTGATGCGGTCAAACGGGGCCAATTCGAACGGGGTGTTCCAGTCGGACAAAAGCGGGTTGGTCATGGGCGTCTCCTTTGATCGTCAAGGTAAGCTGCTGCCCGGCAAGTGCAAGGTTTGGAGGCGCCCAGTTAGCGAGATTTCGGGCCCGGACCAGCGACAGGAATTAGCCTGCCGAACCACACACCGGACACTCTGCCCGGCGTTTCAGCTTCATCTTGCGGCTTTCGCCGTAGAGCGCGTCGTAGATCACCATCTCGCCTCGCAAGGGCGCTCCGGCGCCTGTGATCACCTTGACGGCCTCAACCGCCATCATCGAGCCGATCACACCAGGAAGCGGGCCAATCACACCCGCCTCTGCGCAACTGGGCGCGAGGCCTGGGGCCGGGGCTTCGGGAAAGATACATTGGTAGCACGGGGCGTCGTTGGCCGGGTCAAAGACACTCAGCTGACCTTCCCATTGCGACAGGGCGCCTGAGATCAGCGGCTTGCCTTGCGCGACGCAGATGCGGTTCACAAGGTAACGTGTGTCGAAGTTGTCAGTGCCGTCCAGCACAAGGTCGTAGTCGGCAATCAGCGCGTCTGCATCGTCTTCGGTTAGGCGCCTGTGATAAGGCTTAACTGTGACAAAGGGATTTTGTGCGGTCATCGCTTCGGCGGCGGAAAACACTTTGGGCATGCCGATGGCTTTGTCCTGATGGATGACCTGTCTCTGGAGGTTGGAATTGTCGACCTCGTCGTCATCGACCACGCCGATGGTGCCAACTCCTGCCGCCGCAAGATAGAGCAGCGCAGGCGAGCCAAGCCCCCCTGCCCCGACAACCAACACTTTGGCATCTTTCATCTTTTTTTGACCCAACCCGCCAATTTCGCGCAACACAATATGACGGGCGTAGCGGTTAAGCTCGGTCTCGGTGAAAGGGCCTTGCGGCATGGTTTGCTCCGGTTCCTGGACCCGCGATCTCAGCCATTTGAGGCCGGCGCGATAGACCAGAACCATGATCCCAAAACCGCCGATCAGCAACCACAAGACGGGGCTTTCGCCGGTCATCTGCCGAACCGGGTTGCCCTCGGGCAGAACCAGATTGGCCAGTAACACCGCGAAGTAGAGCACCCCTATCATAGACCACCGCGTGCGTGTCGGAACCCGCATCACGGCACCCAGAACCCACAGCCCGACAGCAAGGCAAATGACCAATAGCATCAGCTAACCCCAGTTGACCCAAAGCCGCCTGTGCCACGCTCGGTGTCACCAAGGTCATCGGTGAGGTCAAACCCCGCCTGTACCACCGGCGCGACCACCAATTGAGCGATACGCGCGCCATGTTCGATGTGAAAGGACTCAGAGCCAGCGTTCATCACAATGATGCCCAATGGACCGCGGTAGTCACTATCAATTGTGCCGGGGCTGTTGGGCAGGGTGATCCCATGTTTCAGGGCGAGACCTGACCTTGGGCGCACTTGAATCTCAAACCCATCCGGGATCTCAACCCGCAAACCGGTCGGCACGAGAACACGTTCCCCCGGAGCCAAGACAACCCCCGCGCGGGCATCTGCCGGAAAGTTGGCACGTACGTCTGCACCGGCGGCACCTGTCGTCTCATACGACGGCAGAGCAATGTCCCGGTCAGCCTCGTCCAGCCAGTTCAGCCTGATCTGCACCAAGGTCCGTTCCTTCCTTACGCCAAAGCTGCGGCGATGCGTTCAGCCAGTTGATGGGCCACTTCGTCTTTGCCCATGCGCGGCCAATGCTCGGCGCCCTCATCGGAAATCAGCGTCACGGTGTTTTCCGTCCCGCCCATGATGCCGGTTTCGGGGCTGACATCGTTGGCAACGATCCAGTCACATTGCTTGCGCTTCCGCTTGGCTGTGGCGTTGGCGATGACGTCATCTGTTTCGGCGGCAAATCCTACCACCAGACCAGGGCGGCCTGATGTCATCTGGCTGACCGTGGCCAGGATGTCGGGGTTTTCGGCGAAATCGAGCGATGGGATCGCCCCGGCCTGTTTTTTGATCTTGCTGTCCGATGCACTGGCGACGCGCCAATCCGCCACCGCGGCGGCAAACACAGCCGCATCAACCGGCAGGACGGATTGCACCGCCTCCAGCATTTCATCGGCGGTTTCGACTTCGAGAATATGCGCCCCTTCGGGGCGATCTGCATCTGCCGGACCCGTGACAAAGATCACGTCAGCCCCCAGTACCGCCAAGGCGTGGGCAATTGCTGTGCCTTGGGCGCCGGATGAGCGGTTGGCAATGTAGCGTACCGGATCAATGGGTTCATGAGTCGGGCCAGAGGTCACCAGAACCCGCCGCCCGGTGAGCGGACCTTCGGCCAGCGCGGTTTCGATCGCCGCGACAATTTCCAAGGGTTCGGACATGCGGCCAGGGCCGTATTCACCACAGGCCATGTCACCTTCGTTCGGACCTACAAACATCACGCCATCGCCGCGCAAGGTGGACACGTTGCGCCGCGTCGCAGGGTGTTCCCACATGCGAACATTCATGGCAGGCGCTACGAGAACAGGCGTGTCCGTCGCCAATAGCAAGGTTGAAGCCAGATCATTGGCGTGACCGTTGGCCATCTTGGCCATGAGATCGGCGGTTCCCGGCGCCACCACCAACAGGTCAGCGGACCGTGACAGTTGAATGTGGCCCATGTCGGCCTCATCCGTCAGGTCAAAGAGATCACCATAAACCTTTTCACCGGCCAGCGCAGACACCGACAAGGGCGTCACGAACTCGCTGCCAGCTTGTGTCAGCACAGGCGTGACCCAAGCCCCGCGTTCGCGCAGCCGACGGATCAGGTCCAGCGACTTATAGGCGGCGATTCCACCACCGATGATGAGAAGAATTCGTTTGTCTGTCAGCATTTTGGCGCCCGTTCAGAAACTTCGCCACGACACTATGACGTGCCGGGTCAGGACTCAAGCCAAGGCAGACATCTGCTATTGGAAGGCGAGGCAGGGATCTTCGCGGGTCGCCTCGGGGGTGATGATCCAATGGTCAAAGGGTCTGTCAGTTTCGGGCCTGACTTCGAACTGGGCAATGCTGATCTGCGAGATCGACGAGTCAAGAAGTCGTGGGGCGCCCCAATCCTTGCGCGCATGGCCATTGCCGGTGATGACAACAACAGGACCGCCGGTTTCTGCCAATGCGCGGGAAATCTCGCGCGCCATCGTTGCGTCGCGCAGGCGCTGCCCCAGCACCATGCCAGGCAACATCTCGCGCGGCAACGCATCACAATGCGCCGCAAATTGTTCGTCTTCTCGCTGTGCTTGTTCATCCTCTGTCAGCGGGACGGCCAGCCCGAACTCTTCCACCTCGGCCCCGAATGAGGCAACCACATCGCCACCCATGATGGCCTCCCGAACGGCTTCGCGCGGGACCTGTGCACCATACACCTGTGCATTGGGAGCGGCCTGAAAGATGGGGTAATACATGGCAAAGTCTGGCCATCCGCTTTGCGCCCAATTCAACGTCTTGGCCAGCGCGTCGGCATCATCCAGCAAAGGGCGTGTGATCAATCGCGCCTGTTCGCGCGTCAGCATTTCAAACACGATGGCTTTGGGAGCTAAGGCAGAGACGGCTGCGGACTGGTTTTCGTGATGCCAGGGGTTGTCATGCAACTCACCCAGATACACCACGTCTATCGCCGGTAATGTGGCGATATCTGCGAGAGTAAATTCTTCGGCAAGCAGCGGGGCAGCAACAAAGGCCAGAACGGCCGGAATCAGGTGTTTCATGACACCAAGTCATGCACCCCCACACCCTGACGTTCAAGAACACCGCGCATCTTCTTGAGGGCCGCGGCTTCTAATTGCCGCACGCGTTCTTTCGACAAACCCATTTCTTCGCCCAGATCGGCCAGGGTTCGGCCGTCTTCGCGCATGCGGCGCTCGCGCAGGATGAACTGTTCGCGTGGCGTGAGAACTTCCATCGCATCATCTAAACGGGTGCGCAGTTTGTCATGATCGTGACGTTCCACCACAGTGTCTGCGCCCAAGGCGCTTTCATCTTCCAAGAGGTCGACCCACTCGCGACCCGACTCTTCGGTACTCTGTTGTGCGTTCAGCGACATGTCAGACCCCGACATGCGGCCGATCATCATCTCAGCATCCGCGCGCGACACACCAATCTCACTGGCAATCTTTTCACAGACCTGGTGGCTGTCCAAATGCTCGCCACGCGCCATCGCTTCGCGCTCGAGCCGCGCCTGAACACGGCGCAGGTTGAAAAACAACGACTTCTGCGAGGTTGTCGATCCAGTTCGGACAATCGACCAATTGCGCATGACATGATCCTGCAGACCGGCCCGAATCCACCAAACCGCATAGGTCGAGAAGCGCACACCGCGATCAGGGTCAAACCGATCTGCTGCCTTCATAAGGCCTAAGGACGCCTCTTGAATAAGGTCGCTATGAGACAGTCCCGTTCGGCGAAACTTGCCCGCCATCGAAATCGCCAGGCGAAGATAGGCGCGGATCAGTCGATGCAAGGCGGCTGCGTCGCGCTCATCTCGCCATGCTCGGGCAAGGTCCGCTTCGGTGTCTGCATCCAGCATCTCGGCCTTCATGGATTTGCGAGTGATGCTGCTCGTCATTGGGGCATGCATAGTCATTTGCGGTTTCCTTCCTCCTTGCGCTCTTACAAGGAATTACGCACCCTGCAGGAAAACGGATCACTCGGTACGAAATTTAGTTTGGATCAAAAAGATGATTCTAAAAACCACCTTTATACTGGGCGGTGCCGCGTCAGGCAAATCCACCTATGCTGAACACCTGGTTGTGGCGACCGGAAAGCCGCGCGTGTATCTAGCGACCTCTCAGGCGTATGACGCTGAAATGGAAGATAAAATCTCTCGACACCAGACCTCACGCGGGCCAGACTGGGAGACGGTGGAATGCCCATTTGAGCTAGCAAAAGCCTTGGCAAAAATTCGCGCGGATCAGGTGGCTTTGGTCGATTGTGCCACCATGTGGCTGAGCAATCACCTGCTGAAGGACCACGACTTGGAGGCGGAAAGCGGGCTTTTGCTGCGCGCCATTGTCGCGTGCAAAGGGCAGGTTGTGATCGTTTCAAACGAGGTTGGCATGGGGGTTGTCCCCGACAATGCTTTGGCCCGAAAGTTTCGCAATGTGCAGGGCAAGTTGAACCAACAGATTTCCGAGATTTCTGAGACAGCGATTCTCGTCGTCGCAGGGCTGCCCATGGCACTAAAAGGTGAACTACCATGAGTCGCCTGTTTATGGTGAGGCACGGTCCAACACACGCCAAGTCGATGGTCGGCTGGAGCGACATTCCCGCCGATCTGTCTGACACCGCGGCGCTGACAAGGCTGTCTGCCTTTCTGCCGCAAGATGCGCCTGTGGTCAGTTCGGATCTCAGCCGAGCGGTCGAGACCGCGACAGCTATTGAAAACGGTCGGTTGCGATTGCCACACCGCGAAGGCCTGCGCGAAATGCACTTTGGCGACTGGGAGTTGAAGCGGTTTGATGAGGTTTCGGCGCAAGACCCCCACCATATCCGTGCCTTTTGGGAAACGCCGGGCGATGTTGCGCCGCCCAATGGCGAGAGTTGGAACGTGGTTTGCGCGCGTGTTGACGATGCCATCGATGGGCTTTTAGCGGATCACAATGACACCGACATGATCGTGGTCGCCCACTTTGGCGCTATCCTGACCCAAATTGCACGCGCCGAAGGGCTAAGTGGATCGGATGCCTTTGGTCACAAGATCGACAACCTCTCTGTCACGGTCATCGAAACACATGGGAACTGGCGGGCCGAGGTGATCAATCACAATCCGTGATGGGTTTGGATCACAGTTCTTCGTTTTGCGATGCGCGAAACCGGCGCTAGGTTGCCTGCATGACATATCATTTGCTTCTGGGCGATTACGCCTATTCTTCGTGGTCGCTTCGCGGCTGGTTGTTGTTTGAAAAATTCGGGATTTCCCGGAAACAAACGATGCTGGATTTCTCAGGCCGGGATGTGGCGGGCCAATTGACCGCCTACGCTCCGGCGCACACCGTGCCGACGGTTATCACCCCTGAAGGCGCTGTGGTCTCGGATTCGCTGGCGATTGCAGAAGAATTGGCGTCACGTCACCCCGACGCCGGGCTCTGGCCAAGCGATCCACTGGCCCGCGCGACGGCCCGCAGCCTGACAAGCGAAATGCACTCGGGCTTTACGGCCTTGCGTACGGACTGTCCTATGAGCCTGCGTCAGGCGTATTTGGATACCTCCCCTTCCGATGCGGTTCTGGCCGATCTTGAACGGATCGAAACCCTCTGGGCGCACGCTCAAGAGACCTGTTCGGGCAGCGGGCCTTGGCTTTGTGGTGAATACTCTGCCGTCGATGCGTTCTATGCACCGGTTGCCGCACGCATCGCCGGGTTTAGCCTGCCTGTTGGTGATCGGGCTGCGGCCTATGTTGCCGCGCATCTGGCAGATCCGGCATTCCGACGTTGGCGGGCGATGGGGCTGGTCAGCGGAGCTACGTTGCCTTGGTATGCGCAGGACTATGAGGTCGGCGCATGGCCAGGCCCTACTCCATTGTCAGCCAAGGCGGTTGAGGGGCTTGAGGCCGAGAATGAGGCCTGCCCCTATTCCGGCAAACCGGTGACGGATGTACTTGAGTTGGACGGTCGGCGCTTTGGGTTCTGCAACCCGTTCTGCCGTGACAAAACCGTGGCTGATCCCGAGGCCTGGCCGGCCTTTATGGCCTTGCTGTCGGCATGACCACGTTACCCCCCGCTTTCAGTTCTTAAACGCAACGGCCAACAATTAACCTCTCGCTAACCATGCAGCGTTAACACTTTTCCAAGGAATTGGGAGAAGTGTTCATGGCATCACGGGCCTATACGGTGGCTTTCGAAGGGGTGGATGCCCACACGGTCGAGGTGCAATGCGCGGTTTCCGCTGGCTTGCCTGCGTTTTCTATTGTGGGCCTGCCCGACAAAGCGGTGTCAGAAGCCCGTGAGCGGGTGCGCGCGGCTTTGAACGCGATGGCGATTGCATTGCCCTCGAAACGCATCACCGTGAACCTGTCTCCGGCGGATCTTCCGAAAGAGGGCAGTCATTTCGATCTGCCCGTCGCCGTGGCGCTTTTGGCGGCGCTCAACATCATTCCCGAAGACGCGGCCGAAGGCAGTGTGTCACTGGGGGAGTTGTCCTTGGATGGCACGTTGATTCCGGTGACGGGCGCTCTGCCGGCCGCGATGTCAGCAGCGCAAAGCAACCGCACCTTGCTCTGCCCGGCCGCCTCAGGCAGCGAGGCGGCGTGGGTTGGCGATGCGCAGGTGATCGGGGCGGTCACGCTGGCGGACGTTGTGCGTCATTACAACGGGCAGTCTCCCCTTGCCCCGTCGGAACCGGGAGAGGTCACGGCCCTGCCCGGCAATCGCGACCTGCGGGATATCAAAGGTCAGGAACGCGCCAAACGTGCGTTGGAAATTGCCGCGGCTGGACGACACCACTTTCTCATGACCGGCAGTCCGGGGTCAGGCAAATCCATGCTGGCCGCACGTATGCCGACAATACTGCCGCCGCTTTCGCCGCAAGAGGCGCTTGAAACTTCGATGGTGCATTCCGTGGCCGGGTTGTTGGATCAGGGAGGCATTTCGCGCATCCGCCCCTTTCGTGAGCCGCATCACACGGCCTCGATGCCCGCGATTGTGGGCGGAGGGCGGCGGGCCAGCCGCGGCGAAATCAGTCTTGCCCATAACGGCGTGTTGTTTCTGGATGAGCTGCCCGAGTTTTCACGCGCGGTGCTGGAAACCTTGCGGCAACCGATTGAAACAGGAGAGGTGATGGTGGCCCGCGCCAATGCCCATGTGACTTATCCTTGCAAGTTCCTGCTGATCGCCGCTGCCAACCCCTGTCGTTGCGGGGAATTGTTCGATCCGGCCAAGGCGTGTTCGCGGGCACCGAAATGCGGTGAAGATTATATGGGGCGCATATCCGGGCCGTTGATGGACCGTATTGATCTGCGGCTTGAGGTCCCCCCGGTCGACTTTCGCGATCTCGATCTGCCCTCAGATGGCGAGACGTCCGCCACGGTCGTCGCGCGGGTAATGGGCGCCCGCGACATTCAAGGACAGCGGTTTGCAGATCACGACGAATTGCGGGTCAACGCAGATGTCGAAGGCGCCATGCTGGAGGACATTGCCACCCCAGACAAAGAAGGCCGCGCTTTCTTGCAGGCCGTCGCTGACCGTTTTGGTTTATCGGCACGCGGCTATCATCGGGTGTTACGGATAGCCCGCACCATCGCCGATCTGGAAGACAGCGCAGAGGTGCGCAAACCTCATGTCGCCGAGGCCGTCAGCTTTCGAATTTCAAATGCGACCTGACAGGTCAGGCGCGTTTTGATTCAATGGCTTGCCAGATCTTTTCGGCAATATTGACGCCATCAAACCGCTCAAGCTCCTGAATGCCTGTGGGCGAGGTCACGTTGATCTCGGTCAGGTAATCACCGATCACGTCAATCCCGACAAAAACCTGCCCTTTCTCTTTCAAAAGCGGACCAATGCGGGCGCAAATTTCAAGGTCTCTTTCACTCAGAGCGATTTTCTCAGGGCGCCCGCCGACATGCATGTTGGAGCGGGTTTCGCCTTTGGCTGGGACCCGGTTGATCGCGCCGACGGGTTCACCGTCTACAAGGATCACGCGCTTGTCGCCATTGCTGACATCGGGCAGGAACTTCTGGACGATCAACGGCTCGCGGCTGAAGCTGGCAAACAACTCATGCAGCGAGGTCAGGTTGCGGTCGTTGCGATCCAGACGGAAGACGCCCGCGCCGCCGTTGCCATAGAGCGGTTTCAAGATCACATCACCATGCTTTTCCTTGAATGCCTTGATGGTGTCCAGATCGCGGGCAATGGTGGTTGGGGGTGTCAAATCCGGGAAGTCCAGCACAAGCAGTTTTTCGGGATAGTTGCGCACCCAGAAGGGATCGTTCACCACCAACGTGCCGGGCGCCAAACGGTCCAACAGATGGGTTGAGGTGATGTAGTGCATGTCAAACGGCGGATCTTGACGCAACCAGACCACGTCAAAATCGGCTAGATCGACCTGGGTCAGCGCGCTCAGGTCGGCGTGGTTTCCCTGTTCGCGGCGCACCGTGAAATGATGGCCTTTGGCCGTGATGCGCCCCTCTTCATAGGCCAGATGATCAGGTGAGTAGTAGAACAACTCGTGACCGCGGGCCTGTGCTTCTTCGGCAAGACGAAATGAGCTGTCGGCATTGATATCCACCGACTGAATAGGATCCATCTGAAAGGCGATTTTCATGGGGCGCGTACCTCGAATGCATGTCTTGCCCCTTACATGGCGTACCAACCTGCGCCTTGCAATGCCTTGGCGTCAGCCAGACAGCGCATTTTCGAGAATGTGAATTTCGCCTTGTGCATTAACCAATGCCACATCAAAGCGACATTCCGTCATTTCACCGCGTGGCTCTCCGGCCAGATAGGCCGCTGCCCCATCAGCCAAGCGCATCATCTGACGCGCTGTAAGCGACTCTGCCGCCCGTGCGAAATCGCGGGATTTCTTGACCTCAACAAACACCAGCGTTTTGCCATCGCGCATGACAAGGTCCAGTTCCCCGACACCCTGACGACGCCAGCGACGCGCGGCAGTTTCTAGGCCATGATCGAGGTAATACCGCTCAACAGCGTTTTCAGCGGAGACACCAGAGTGATAGGCGCGCTGGCTGCGGTCTGATCGGTTTTGCTCGGTCAAAAACATGGGTGCCTCTCAAAAAGACTGTAACTGGGTGCCGCGCCCCCGTTACTTGCCTGAGAGTTTAATGGCCATTTGGTAAACAGAACGTTTGTGCGCGCCATAGGCTTTTGCGACGCTGTCGGCGGCATCGCGCACCGACATGGTTGTAAGCGCGGACTGCAACGCGGCCTCAAGGTCTTCGTCCGAGGTTTCCCTGAGGGCTGCCCGGTCGACCAGAACAACAATTTCTCCCTTGAGCTTGGTTCCGGAAATCTCTTCGGCAAGCGTGCCAAGCGTTCCGCGGCGCACCTCTTCAAACTTTTTTGTCAATTCGCGGCAAATCACGGCCTTGCGGTCTGGTCCGAGAACTCGCGAGGCATCGCTGAGCATATCGCCTATCCGGTGCGGACTTTCGTAAAAAACCAGCGTACCGGGCACATCTTTCACAGCTTCCAGCCCGGATCGGCGCGCGCCTTTGGCGTTGGGCAGGAACCCCGCAAAAAAGAATGCATCCGTCGGCAGGCCAGCCAGCGTCAATGCGGTGATAATGGCGCTGGGACCTGGCGCAGATGTTACGAGATGGCCGGCCTCAGCCGCCTCAACCGACAAGTGGTACCCGGGATCGGCAATCAGGGGCGTGCCTGCCTCGGACGCATAGGCCACGGATTGCCCGTCTTCGAGATACGCCAGCAGTTTTCCGCGCACTTTGGCGCTGGAATGATCGTGATATGACAAGAGCGGACGATCACCCAATGGAACCCCGTGGATTTCCAACAGGCGCCGCAACGACCTAGTGTCCTCGGCTGCAAGCACATCTGCCGACGCCAAAACGTCAAGTGCGCGCAAGGTGATGTCGCGGGCGGTGCCGATCGGTGTTGCGACAAAGTGCAATCCCGGTTGCAATCTGATGGCCTGATGATTCAAAGCTGGACCCAGTGTTTGTGTCGTCTATGATCCCCTACCGAGGTACAGGCCCCAGAGCCAGTCAGATTCAGACCCGCCAGAGGGAGTGAGGATTTTTTATGATTACCCGTCTTAACCCTGCAAGCCGTTTTCTGAAAGGGGTCGCCTTGGCGCTGGCCCTCACGGGTCTTGCGGCCTGTGTCGAAACAGGCCCAACGATCTCAACCTCTGATCCTGTTCCTGTCGCCCTTTTGGTGCCCTCGGGGTCCAGCGATTCCGGGGATGCGGTCATTGCGCAAAGCCTCGAGAATGCGGCCAAGTTGGCTATTGCCGACTTGCAAGGTGTCAAAATCGATCTGCGGGTTTACAGCACTGCGGGTAATGCGGCCACAGCACAGGCGGCTGCGATCACGGCGGTCAATGAAGGGGCCAAGATTATTCTTGGGCCATTGCACGGCGAGGCGGCGAATGCGGCGGGCAAGGCGGTGGCGTCGAGCAACGTTAACGTCCTTTCCTTTTCGAACAACACCACCATTGCCGGCGGCAACGTCTTTGTTCTGGGGGCAACCTTTCAGAACACAGCCAACCGCCTGACACGCTTTGCATCGGCCCAAGGCAAGGCCCGGGTCGTTGTGGTGCATGCCAACAACGTCGCTGGTGAAGTAGGTAAAAACGCGATTAACGGCGCGCTTGCCGGCGTCGCTGCCAGCAATGTGGGCACCGTCGGGTACGAATTTTCTCAAGAAGGTGTAATCAGCG
This sequence comes from uncultured Shimia sp., assembly GCF_947498095.1. Classification (GTDB taxonomy): domain Bacteria; phylum Pseudomonadota; class Alphaproteobacteria; order Rhodobacterales; family Rhodobacteraceae; genus Shimia. Next base: position 150,005 of record NZ_CANMJE010000007.1, read on the forward strand.
CGGTCAGCCAGGTGCGCAGCGCCGTAGAGCAGGGTCAGGCTGATACGATCTTTTTGACCTCGAACACCTCTGGCGCCCTGCCGCTAATGTCGCAATTGCTGCCTGAGGCTGGGCTTACGGCTGACAAGGTTCAGTATGTTGGGCTGACGCGCTGGGATATTCCATCTCAGACGCTGTCGCTGCCTGGCGTTCAGGGCGGCTGGTTTGCGCGGCCAGACGAGGCGCTGACACAGCAGTTCCAACAGCGCTATGCCTCGGCTTATGGCGGCTTGCCGCATGCTTTGGGCGGGTTGGCCTATGACGGCATTGCGGCGATCGGTGCTCTTGTCAAATCAGGCAAAACCAATGCATTGACCACCAGCGGCCTCACACAAGGTGCAGGCTTTCAGGGCGTAAACGGGATTTTCCGCCTGAGATCTGACGGAACGAACGAGCGCGGACTGGCGGTTGTCACGATTCGCGACAGACAGGTGGTGACTCTTGACCCAGCCCCAACCAGCTTTAGCGGAGCCGGCTTCTAATCAAACGCCGATGCAAATTCCCAATCCTCCCAATGGGCTGATCTGCGCGCCGGATGACATCTTTGACCGCGCTTCGGTGGCTGAGCAGCTTGCAGCGGCGGCTGAAAACAGCAGTGAGGACCGCGCGCTGCGCGCCGAGACAGTGCGTATCTTGATGGAAGCACAAAAGTCGGGGCGCGCCACGATTGAGGCCGCCTTTCGCGCGCAGCCCTTTGATGCACGCCCTATGACCCGCGCCTACACATGGCTGACCGATTGTCTTGTGGGGTCCGCCCATTTCGTCGCGACGACCTATATTCACCCCCTTGCCAACCCCACCGAAGGCGAGCGCATAGCGTTGTTCGCGGTTGGCGGCTATGGACGCGGTGAGATGGCGCCCCAGTCCGACGTCGATCTACTGTTCCTGACGCCCTACAAGATTACTGCCTGGGCTGAGAGCGTAATCGAATCCATGCTCTACATGTTGTGGGATCTGCGGCTGAAAGTGGGTCATGCGTCGCGCACTGTGAAAGACTGTATTCGTCTGGGTGGCGAAGACTTTACGATCCGCACGGCGCTGTTGGAAAACCGGTTTTTGCGGGGTTATGAACCGCTGAACGACGAGTTGAACGACCAGCTTTACAAAGATCTGTTCAAAGGCACGGAACGAGAATTTGTCGAAGCCAAGCTTGCCGAGCGCGATACCCGCCACGAAAAACAAGGCCAGCGTTATATGGTCGAGCCGAACGTCAAAGAAGGCAAAGGTGGCCTGCGCGATCTGCAATCGATGTTCTGGATTGCCAAGTATGTCTACCACGTCCAAAGCGCGCGTGACCTGATTGATGAAGACCTGTTCAACGAGGACGAGTACGAGCGTTTTGCACAGGCTGAGAATTTTCTCTGGGCGGTGCGGGCGCATCTGCACCTGATTGCGAAGCGCCCCGTGGAACAACTGACCTTTGATATGCAGGTCGAAGTGGCAGAGCGCATGGGCTATGTCGACAAAGGCGGGCGCCGTGCGGTTGAACACTTTATGCAAGAGTATTTTCACCACGCGACCAGCGTTGGCGATCTTACCCGTATCCTGCTGACCAAACTGGAAGCCAACCACACCAAAGCCGCGCCGCTAATGGAGCGGTTGTTCCGACGCCGCCGCAAGATGAAAAAGGGCTACAAGGTTATTCATAACCGCCTTGCCGTGAGCGATGACGACGAGTTCCTCAGCGATCGACTGAACCTATTGCGCGTATTTGAAGAGGGGCTGCGGACCGGTCTGCTCATTCACCCTGATGCCATGCGCCTGGTGACTGCCAATCTGGATATGATTGACGAGTCATTCCGCCAGAACAAAGAAGCCCAGCGGATTTTTCTGGATCTCTTGCTGAAGCACGGCAACCCGGAACGCGCGCTGCGACGTATGAATGAGCTTGGGGTTCTTTCAGCTTTCATCCCCGAGTTTGAACCCATCGTGGCGATGATGCAGTTCAACATGTACCATTCATACACGGTCGATGAACATACGATTCAGGTGATTTCAAACTATGCCGAGATCGAACGCGAAGAGCTGGAAGAAGAGCTGCCCGTGTCGTCGGAAATCCTGAAGACTGGCGTCAATCGCAAGGTGTTGATGGTGGCCATGCTGCTACATGACATCGGCAAGGGCCGCGACATCGATCACTCAATCCTCGGCGCGCAGATTGCCCGAAAAGTGGCTCCGAATCTGGGGCTGAGCAAAGCGGAATGCGAAACCGTCGAATGGCTGGTGCGTTATCACCTTTTGATGTCCGATACGGCCCAGAAACGCGACATTGCTGACCCGCGCACAATCCGGGACTTTGCCAAGCTTGTTTCAACCGTTGACCGGTTGAACCTGCTGACCGTTCTGACGGTCTGTGACATTCGCGGCGTTGGGCCAGACACATGGAACAATTGGAAAGCGGTGCTGATCCGGGCCTTGTATCGCCAGACCAAAGTTGCACTTGAGGATGGGCTTGAGGCCATCACCCGCGAAAACCGTGGGGCAGAAGCCAAGAAAAAGCTGCGTGCCGAGTTGGTGGAATGGTCGACCAAGGATCTTAAGAAAGAGACCGGGCGGCACTACGATCCTTATTGGCAAGGCCTGCATGTCACGGCGCACACGGTCTTTGCGACGCTTCTGCGGGACATTGCCGATGATGAAATCCGCATCGATATGCACCCAGACGAGGATCGCGATGCCACCCGCGCCTGTTTTGCAATGGCCGATCACCCCGGCATTTTCAGCCGGATGTGCGGCGCGCTGGCGCTGGTTGGTGCCAATATCGTGGATGCGCGCACCTTTACCTCGAAAGATGGCTATGCCACTGCCGCGTTCTGGATTCAGGATGCCGAGGGCAAGCCCTTTGAGGCGAGCCGCCTCAAACGTCTGGAGCAGATGATCCACAAGACGCTCAAAGGTGAAGTGGTCGCGACCGAGGCGATGCAATCCCGCGACGTCATCAAAAAACGCGAACGCGCCTTTAAGGTGCCGACAACGATCACATTCGATAACGATGGCTCCGAGATCTATACGATCATCGAAGTTGATACCCGCGATCGTCCGGGGCTTCTGTTTGATCTGACCCGAACGTTGGCGCACAGCAACATCTACATCGCTAGCGCGGTGATCGCGACCTATGGTGAACAGGTGGTCGATGCGTTCTACGTCAAAGACATGTTCGGATTGAAATTCCATTCCGAGGCCAAACAGAAAACGCTTGAGAAAAAGCTGCGCAAGGCCATCGAAAAGGGTGCTGAAAGGGCTGTTTCGTGAAACCGATCCGGCTCATGCGCGGTTTCCTCACGGTGGGGGGCTGGACGATGGCCAGCCGCGTGCTGGGCTTTGTGCGCGACGCCCTGATCCTCGCGCTATTGGGGACGGGGCCATTGTACGAGGCCTATGTGGTGGCTTTCCGTTTGCCCAACATGTTCCGGCGCTTCTTTGCTGAAGGCGCGTTCAACATGGCCTTTGTGCCGATGTTTTCGAAGCGGCTGGAAGGTGATGAACGCCCCTTGGGGTTTGCGCGCGAAGCCTTTGCGGGGTTGGCATCGGTCCTGATCGTTCTGACCTTGCTCGCGCAAGTGGCCATGCCTTGGCTGGTCTGGGGGTTGGCATCAGGATTCGCTGGTCAAGAACAGTTTGATCTTTCCGTTGAATTCGGGCGCATTGCCTTCCCCTATATCCTGTTCATTTCGCTGGCTGCGCTTTTGTCCGGTGTGCTCAACGCAACGGGCCGTTTTGCCGCCGCCGCGGCGGCACCGGTGTTGCTGAACATCTTGATGGTGGGCGGCATCTCTATCGCCGCCTGGCTGGACAAAGACGTCGCACGTACTTTGATCTGGCTTGTTCCGGTTGCTGGTGTCGCTCAGCTGGCATTGGTCTGGGTCGCCGCTGCCAGAGCCGGGTTCCCGATGCGGCTGCAACGCCCTCGTTGGACACCCGACATGAAACGATTGGTTGTTGTGGCGTTTCCGGCAGCACTTGCGGGGGGAGTCGTTCAGATTAACCTTTTGGTTGGCCAACAAGTCGCAAGCTATTTTGACCGTGCCGTGGGGTGGCTTTACACCGCTGACCGGCTTTACCAGTTGCCGCTGGGTGTCGTCGGTATCGCCGTTGGCATCGTTCTGCTGCCAGATCTTTCCCGTCGCCTCAAGGCGCATGATGAGGCCGGATCGCGGATCGCGTTTTCACGGGCAACTGAGATTGCTCTGGCCCTCACAATCCCATGTGCTGTGGCCCTTGTGGTCATTCCTTTGCCGTTGGTTTCGGTTCTGTTTGAACGCGGTGCGGCCACGGCAGATGACAGCGCGGCCATTGCCGTGGCCGTGTCGATCTATGGGTTGGGCCTGCCTGCCTTTGTGATCCAGAAAATCCTGCAGCCCCTGTTCTTCGCCCGCGAGGATACCAAAAGCCCGTTCCGCTATGCGGTTTGGGCGATGGTGGTCAATGCTGTGATTGCAATCGGCCTGTCGCCTCTGATTGGCTGGATTGCACCAGCAATCGCCACAACTTTGGCGGCCTGGGTTATGGTGGCCCTGCTGGCCAAGGGGACGCGCCCGATGGGGTATGTGGCCAAATTCGACAAACGTCTGCGCAGGCGCCTGCCCCGTATTGTCTGGGCCTCGGCCATAATGGGAGTTGTCCTTTGGTTCACCGCGCTGGCCCTTAGCCCAGCGCTTGGCACGGATGGCTGGCGGTATCTGGCATTGGCACTGCTGATCACGTCCGGCATCGTGACCTATTTCGGAGCCGGGCAATTGATCGGGGCCTTTCATATCTCGGACTTTCGCAAGGCTGCCCGACGGAACAGCTAAATCCGATCTCTGAAACTCATCTTTTCCTTGCGTTATGATCCAGCAACGCCTTTGCTGCGTTCAGTTGCACATTTGAAGGGGAGAAATGATGGGTAATTGGATGATATTGATGATACTGGGCGTTCTTGGCGTGGTCGCCGGGCTCATGGCCTTGCTGAACCCGTTTGGCGCATCGCTGACAGCTACGGTGATTGCAGGATGGTCGTTCCTGATCCTTGGCGCCTTGCAAATCTACGCGTCCATGCGATCTGAGGGTTGGAGCAGCAAGGCTTGGTCGATCCTGATGGGTGTGGTTGCCGTGATTTTGGGCGTCAGCCTTTTGGCAAACCCTCTGGAAGGCATGATTGCGTTGACGATCGTGGTCGGGGCGATGTTCCTGGCTTCGGGGTTGTTCAAGCTGATCGTCGGATGGAGCATCCAACAGAGCGAGTTGAAATGGGCCGTGGTGATCTCAGGTCTGGTCTCAGCAGTACTGGGCTTTATGGTGCTCAGCAACATGCCAGGTGCCGCCGTGGTCACATTGGGCGTGCTCTTGGGCATCGAACTGCTGTCGAGCGGCGTGAGCATGATTGCCCTGGCTTTGGCTCGCAAAGCAGGAGGCGTCTCGGGCGCCTGAGCCTACATAACAAAATGATGTTGAAAAGGCGTGGCGCGGGTCGCGCCTTTTTTTAATCGCGGCGCATATGCGCGCGAATGCGCGCCCAGCCACCGGGAACAAATAGAAACGACATCAGAAACCCGGCGACAAATCCAGCAACGTCCGCCACCCACCCTGCATTGCCCCCAAACAGAAGGCCAAACAGCAGCTGGATGCCGACCAGAAACCCGATCAGCCTAAACGCGCGCGCCTGGTTTTCACCCAATTGGCCAAGCCGGGTCCATATGAGGAAAGTAAAGGCCCCGAGCAGACCATAAACGGCCGGATAGGCCCCAATTAGCGGTGAAGGACTGTTTAGGATCAGGGCAAAGACCACCGCTCCAAATATGCCGGACAAAACAAACACCGTTAGCGTTGCCCATGCTGAAAACACTTCGCCGACCATTTTACCCAAAGCCAAAAGCAACACCGAGGAAAAGGCCGCGTGTGTGAAATTTCCGTGTATGAACAGGTAAGTCACCGTCCGCATGACATGTTCCATTGGCCAAACGCCATTGGAGAGCATCCAGTCGAAAATGTCGCCCGAGAACGAATACTTCTGCAACGCACCAAGCCGCCATCCGATGGCTTCCTGCCCGCCGATCAGCCCTCGTGCGCCCAGCGTAAAGATGACCTCGACCCCAATAATCAGTAGAAACAGGGCGACGACAACCGGCGGCAGTGGGTTGATCGGGCTTTGGGTCTCGGGGTCTGACATGCCTGCGCTCCTTGACGGCGATTGGGGTCATGGGTAAGGCAAGCTCACCCATAAATCCAGACGGAGAAATACCATGTCCGAGGCGGTCCAAACGTCCTCTCAATTCACCCCGCGCGTCTTCTCGGGAATCCAACCCTCGGGTGGTCTGACGCTCGGTAATTATCTTGGCGCGATGAAGCGTTTTGTCGATATGCAGAATGTCGGCAATTTCGAGACCATCTACTGCATGGTCGACCTGCACGCGATCACCGTCTGGCAAGACCCCGAAAAGCTGCGCCATGCCACACGCGAGTTGTGCGCCGGGTTCATTGCCGCGGGTATCGACCCGGAACAGTCGATCCTGTTCAACCAGTCCCGCGTGCCGGAACACGCGCAACTGGCGTGGATTTTCAACTGCGTCGCCCGCATGGGTTGGATGCAGCGTATGACCCAGTGGAAAGACAAGGCTGGCAAGAACCAGCAAAATGCCTCGCTGGGCCTTTTTGCCTATCCCGCACTGATGGCCGCGGACATTCTGATTTACCACGCGACGCATGTTCCTGTGGGCGATGACCAGAAACAACACCTGGAGCTGACACGCGATGTCGCGATCAAGTTCAATCACGACTACGGCGTCGATTTCTTTCCGATCACTGAACCTGTAATCGAAGGAGCTGCGACCCGTGTGATGTCGTTCCGCGATGGTTCCAAGAAGATGTCGAAATCGGACCCCTCGGATGCCAGCCGCATCAACATGACCGACGATGCCGACACCATCGCCAAGAAAATCCGCAAGGCTAAAACCGATCCAGAGGCGCTGCCTTCGGAAGTCGATGGGCTAGAAGGTCGTCCCGAAGCGCGCAACCTTGTGAATATCTATGCCGCTTTGGCGGATATGAACGTCGACGCGGTATTGCGTGATGTCGGTGGCAAGCAGTTTTCCGAGTTCAAACCCATGCTCTCGGAACTTGCCGTTGAAAAACTCGCGCCAATTTCGACCGAAATGGCCCGTTTGACCGCAGACAGCGCCGAAATCGACAAGATTTTGGATCGTGGTGCCGAACGTGCACGCGAAGTGGCCGCACCGGTTCTCAAGAAAACATATGAGATCGTCGGAATGGTCGGCGCCTAAGAAACCGCGGGCGCCCTTTGGGGTGCTCGTTGACTTGTGCAAGCTTGCACAGGCCGCGCGCGGCAAGCGGGCTTTTGCATCTACGCGGCGCGCCTTAGGTTTCTCGTAGACAGGAGAAACCCATGACACACAGCGTTCATCCCCAAACCCGCATAGGCCACGTCCACCTTAAGGTGGCTGATCTGGACTGTGCGATTGCGTTTTACTCCGGCGTGCTAGGCTTTGATGTTCAGGTCCGTAGCGGGGACGAGGCGGCCTTTCTGGGTGCAGGCGGCTATCACCATCATATCGGGCTGAACACATGGCGCAGTCGCGGAGGAACGCCGCCGCCAGAGGGGCACACCGGGTTGTTTCACACCGCGTTTCTTTTTCCAGATCGCGCCCAGCTTGGGGCAGCTGTACACCGGGTGATTGATGCGGGCTATGAGATCGAAGGCGCATCGGATCATGGTGTCAGTGAAGCTGTGTACCTGAGCGATCCGGACGGCAATGGCGTGGAACTCTATCGTGATCGCCCCGAAAACCAGTGGCCCCGTAACCCGGACGGCAGTTTGGGCATGTACACCCGACGGCTGGATCTTCAGGCCCTTCTGGACGACGCGGCCTGACAGAGACCCGAACCTCTGGCATTGGCTCAATATTGGGCCCGTTACATCCTGCGCTGACGTCACCTTTTGGATGGACCTCGGCCCGGCGCAGGACTAGCATCCCGCTGACACGAGTAAGAGGGGCGCATCATGGCCGTCAGTAAGAACGTAAAAACCTATTACAATGGCGAATGGCATGATGGCGACGTGCCAGTCATGCGCGCCGCGGATCATGGCAGTTGGCTGGGGACCACTGTCTTTGATGGGGCACGTTTCTTTGATGGCATGACCCCGGACCTCGAACCGCATCTGGCACGGGTCAATCGTTCGGCGGCCGCATTGATGCTGAACCCAACGGTCTCGACAGAGGATATGCTTGAGATCACGCGAGAGGGTCTGAAACGGTTCCAGCGGGATGAGGCCGTTTACATCCGCCCGATGTACTGGGGCATTGATGGTGATTTGAGCATGAATGCCATTGTCCCTGACCAGTCGGAAACCGGCTTTGCCATCTGCCTCGAGGTGATTCCGATGGCGCAGGCAGATGCCACCACCACGTTGACGCGCACCAGGTTCCGCCGCCCGGTGCTAGAGGATGCCGTCGTCAACGCCAAGGCCGGTTGTCTCTATCCCAACAACGCGCGGATGCTGGCCGAGGCCAAATCGAAGGGGTTTGCCAATGCCCTTGTGGCCGACGCCATGGGCAACGTGGCTGAGACGGCAACTGCCAATGTGTTCATGGTCAAGGACGGCGAAGTGTTTACCCCCATTCCCAACGGCACCTTTCTTGCGGGGATCACCCGCTCACGTCACATGACAAATTTGCGCCGTGAGGGGATGGCCGTGCATGAAAAAGTTCTGAGCTTTGACGACTTTAATGACGCGGACGAAGTGTTCATGTCCGGCAATATGGCCAAGGTCACACCCGTCACCGCTTTGGACGACCGGCAGTATCAGGTTGGGCCGGTAACACGCCGGGTTCGCGAGATGTATTGGGACTGGGCAGCTTCGGAAAATTAGAGGCGTGACAACTCGGCTATTGCCCTGCGCTTGGCTTGCAGCCATTCTCGGGACGAATTGGAGGACGGACAATGCGTAAGTTTCTGGTGGTCTTGGATGACAGCCGCGAATGCCTGAACGCCATGCGTTTTGCGGCCATGCGAGCAGCCCATACCCAGGGCGGAGTGCAAATTCTGTCGGTCATTCCACCGGATGAGTTCAACCACTGGATTGGTGTCGGCGACATCATGCGTGAGGAGGCTCGGGAACGGATCATCGCGCATTTCGAAGTCTTTGCGAAGTGGATGCGAGACAAGCAAGGTGTTGATCCGGAACTGGTTATTCGCGAAGGCGAGGCTGTTACGGAAATTCTGGGCCAGATCAGGGAAGATACAGAAGTGGGTGTGCTGGTTCTTGGGGCTGGCGACGACAAAAAGGGGCCCGGCCCCCTGGTTACCCAGATGTCGCGCAATTCGGGCAGCTTGCCCATCCCGGTCACGATTGTTCCCGGTGATCTGTCCAAAGAACGGTTGGAAGCAATCACCTGAGACTGGTTATTCGACCCTGAAAATGACGTCCCACCCGGCGCCAGCCTGTTTTCTGACGTCAGTTTAGAATCATTCCAAACCTTGACACTCTGACAGGTGAAGCGCATATCTCAGAGCAAGAGAGAAAAGGTGCCGCACCAATGTTCATTCAAACAGAATCCACGCCGAACCCCGCTACGCTGAAATTCCTGCCCGGTCAAACGGTGCTGGAAGTTGGTACAGCTGATTTCCCATCTGCCGAAGGCGCAGACGCGTCGCCACTGGCGAGCCGGATTTTTGGTGTCAAAGGCGTGAACGGTGTGTTTTTCGGCAATGACTTTGTCACCGTGACCAAAGCCGAAGACGTCGAGTGGGATCATATCAAACCCGCGATCCTTGGCGCCATCATGGAGCATTTCCAATCCGGTCAACCCGTCATGGCAGGCGAAGCAACCGCCCCATCAGGTCATGCCGAGCACACCGGTGAAGATGGCGAAATCGTCGGCCAGATCAAAGAGCTTTTGGACACACGCGTTCGCCCAGCCGTGGCACAGGATGGTGGCGACATCACCTTCCACGGCTTTGATCGCGGTGTTGTCTACCTGCACATGCAAGGCGCTTGCGCGGGCTGTCCCTCGTCAACGCTGACACTGAAAATGGGGATTGAGAACCTTTTGCGCCACTACATTCCTGAAGTGACCGAAGTGCGCCCGGTTGCGGTCTGAGCCACACCGCTCGACCATGACCCATCCAGAGTTTCAGATCACGGGACGGTGCTATTGTGGCGCCGTCTCTTTGCGTTCAGAGCATCCACCGCGAACTGTTGCCTATTGTCACTGTTCCGACTGCAAACGCTGGACCGGTGCGCCCGTCGCTGCATTTGCGGCGTTTTTAGCCGACGATCTGCACTTTTGCCCCGATCAGGGCGCGGGGCGATCTCATGCGGCGGGCGTTACACGCTGGAACTGCAAATCCTGCGGGTCTCCGCTGCAAGCAGCTTTCGACTACTTACCAGATCAGGTTTATGTGCCCTTGGGATTGATCGATCAGGCGGATGACCTCCCGCCACAGCTTCATTGCCATTCAAACTCCTGCTATTCGTGGCTTTCGATTTCGGATGAAGCGGACCGTGCAGCCAAGTCAGGGCGCTCACAATTGAACGAGGCCACAGGCTCATGACGCAGCGCGATACGTTGGTACTGGGGTTTGACACGTCCGCCCGACACTGCGCGGCCTCTCTTATGCGCGGCGACACCGTCCTTGTCTCGCGGGTCGAAGAGATGGCACGCGGACAGGCCGAGCGTCTTATGCCCATGCTCGAGGAAGTGTTAAGCGAAGCAGGTGTCACGTGGCGTGACCTTGACGTCATCGGTGTGGGTGTCGGACCCGGCAACTTTACGGGCATCCGTCTCAGCGTGTCGGCAGCGCGTGGTCTGGCCCTTGCGTTGGGGGTGCCTGCCCTGGGGGTGTCGACCTTTGAAGCAACCTCGCTGGGCGTGAGCGAAGACCATATTGCGGGCGTTGAGGCACCACGCGGGCAGGTCTATGTCTGCGCACCGGGTGGCGAGCCAAGACTGGAACCCGAACACCCCACCGATGGCTCGAAACTCGTCTTGTCGCCGCCTGCGGACAAACTCGCAGAAAACATCGCGCGAATTGCAGCCACACGGCGGAATGATGGCACGCGCCCTGCCCCTCTCTACATCAAGGCCGCAGATGCTGCTCCGCCACGCGATCCGGCGCCGGTGATCCTGCCATGACCTCGGCGGACTTGGCGTCGATCTATGCGGCTGCTTTTCCACAAGGCCGGGCGTGGAAGACCACCGAGTTCGACACCTTGCTGGAGTCGCCTCATTGCTTTCTGGTGACCTGCGACCGTGGTTTTGCTCTGGGCCGCGTCATCCTGGACGAAGCCGAGCTTGTCACCATCGCCACCCACCCTGATGCGCAGGGCAATGGGATTGGCCGCCAGTGCCTAAAGATGTTCCAAGAGGAATCAGCTGCTCAGGGTGCTACGTCGGCATTTCTTGAAGTCGCCTCAGACAATTTGGTGGCACTGCACTTTTATGAGTCGGAGGGTTGGTACAAAACCCGGACTCGCAGAGGATATTACACGCGAAACGATGGTTCTGCGGCAGATGCGCTGCTTATGGGCAAATCACTGACCTAGGGTCATGCGTTGAATCCAGAGAATCCTGACCAAATCGTCAAATCTTCCTTGACCCTACCCGGTCTCTGCGGCCTTACTTGCAGATGATCTGACTGGATCAATGAGTCCGACGGGCCGGATTGAAAACCAAAAATGGCCCGGAAACCACTTGGGAGAGATACATGACCCTCATGAAGAAACTTCTCGGTGCTGCTGTCGCGGTGGCTGTCACCGCAGGCACAGCTTTTGCTGAACCAGCACTGATTTTTGACCTTGGCGGCAAGTTCGACAAATCGTTTAACGAAGCAGCCTTTAACGGTGCACAGCGCTGGGCCGAAGAAACCGGCGGCAAGTTCCTTGAAATCGAACTGCAATCCGAAGCACAGCGTGAGCAGGCCCTGCGCCGTTTCGCTGAAGCAGGCGCCAACCCGGTGATCACAACCGGTTTTGCCTTTGCCACACCTGTTGAGAACGTTGCAGGCGACTATCCTGACACCAAGTTCGTCAACATTGACGGTTGGATGCCCGAAGTGCCGCCAAACGTGCAACTGATTGGCTTTCAAGAGCATCAGGGCTCTTACCTTGTTGGCATGATGGCTGCAATGGCGTCGAAATCCGGCACCGTTGGCTTTATCGGCGGCATGGACATTCCGCTGATCCGTCACTTCGGTTGCGGCTACGCCCAAGGCGCCAAGTCCGTCAACCCAGACATTAAGATCGTTGCCAACATGACCGGCACCACGCCGACAGCATGGAACGACCCGGTGAAAGGTTCGGAACTGACCAAAGCCCAGATCGCCCAAGGCGCTGATGTGGTTTATGCCGCGGCTGGCGGCACTGGCGTAGGCGTTCTGCAAACTGCTGCAGACGAAGGCATCCTGTCGATCGGTGTGGACAGCAACCAGAACCACCTGCACTCGGGCAAAGTTCTGACCTCGATGTTGAAGCGCGTTGACGTGGCCGTTTACAACTCGATGAAAGCTGGCGAAGCTATGGAAACCGGTGGGTTCACGACACTGGGTCTGGCCGAAGAGGGTGTTGGCGTCGCGATGGACGAGCACAACGCCGCACTGGTTAGCGACGACATGAAAGCTGCCGTAGAAGACGCACGCGCCAAGATCATCAATGGTGATCTGGAAGTTGTGGCCTACTACACCAATGACAGCTGCCCGGTTCTCGACTTCTAATCAGAACCGCGAATAGAACAGGGGCCGTGCCACTGCGGCGCGGCCCTTTGCTTTTGGGGAAGCAGCATATGTCTCAAGTCATCGACGCCTTTTTTGCCGCCTGGGGGGAAACCGACCCCAAGCTTCGCGCCGCAACATTGCGCAGGTGCCTGTCTGATGACGTTGCTTATCTGGATCCTCGCCTGACCGAACCCCTGAAGGGGATTGAGGCCGTTGAAGGCTATGTGGCGATGTATTCGACATATGCACCCGGTGCGACGGCTGAGGTCATCCAGCAAACCCAGGATGGCCAGACGACCCGCGCTTCGGTTGCCTTTCGTATGAGCGACGAAACCGTCCAACATGGCCACTACTTCATAGAAGCTGACGACCAAGGACGCCTGACGCGTCTTGAGGGGCATGTCGGCTTGGGAGAAACTGAATGACCGCTCCTGCAATTGAACTCAAAGGCATCTCAAAAGCCTTTGGCCCTGTTCAGGCCAATAAGGACATCTCGATTTCCGTTCAACCGGGCACAATCCATGGCATTATCGGCGAAAACGGCGCTGGAAAATCAACTTTGATGTCAATCCTTTACGGCTTTTACAAAGCCGACAAAGGTGAGATTTTCATTAAGGGTCAAAAGACCCAGATTCCAGACAGCCAGGCCGCGATTGCCGCCGGCATCGGCATGGTGTTTCAGCACTTCAAGCTGGTCGAAAACTTCACAGTTCTGGAGAACATCATCCTTGGCGCGGAAGACGGCGCTTTGCTGCGTCCGTCTCTTGCGAAAGCGCGCAAAGAACTGCAGCACCTCGCCGAGGAATACGAGCTGAACATCGACCCGGATGCGGTGATTGAAAACCTGAGCGTCGGGCATCAGCAACGGGTCGAAATCCTCAAGGCTCTGTACCGCAAGGCTGACATTCTCATCCTGGATGAACCCACAGGCGTGCTGACACCTGCCGAGGCAGATCAACTGTTCCGCATTCTTGATCGCCTGCGTGAAGAAGGCAAAACCATTATCCTGATCACCCACAAGCTGCGCGAGATTATGGACATCACCAACACGGTAAGCGTGATGCGACGTGGCGAGATGACGGCGACGGTTAAGACGGCAGAGACCAGCCCGGAACATTTGGCCGAGTTGATGGTCGGCCGTAAAGTTTTGTTGCGCGTTGACAAAAAGCCTGCATCGCCCGGCGAGGTGGTTTTGGAAGTCGAAGGACTGCGTGTTGTCGATGACAAGGGTGTTGAACGCGTCAAAGGCATCGACCTGACAGTCCGCAAGGGCGAAATTCTGGGCATTGCAGGCGTCGCAGGCAATGGCCAGTCAGAGCTGTTGGAAGTCTTGGGCGGTTTTGCCAATGCGACAGGCGAAATTCGTGTGAACGGCCAGCCTATCGATTTGACCGGGCGCCACAGCGATGGCCAGTCCCGGCGCGCACGCGGCATCGCGCATGTGCCTGAAGACCGGCAGCGCGAAGGCCTTATCATGGAATACACCGCATGGGAGAACATGGTGTTCGGCTATCATCTGGACCCCGAGTACCAGTCGGGTCTGTTGATGGACAATGCAGGCATTCAAGAGCTGGCTCAGGAGAAAATGGATCGCTTCGACGTGCGTCCACCGCATCCCAAGCTGGCCGCTAAAAACTTCTCGGGCGGCAATCAGCAAAAGATCGTTCTGGCGCGTGAGATTGAGAGGAACCCGGATTTGCTGTTGGTCGGCCAGCCCACGCGCGGCGTGGACATTGGTGCGATCGAGTTTATCCACCAGCAAATCGTCAACCTGCGTGATGAAGGTAAAGCGATCCTGTTGGTGAGTGTCGAACTGGAAGAAATTCTGTCCCTCAGCGACCGCATCGCGGTGATGTTTGACGGCCACGTCATGGGAGAGCGCATGCCCGACCAGACAGATGAGAAAGAACTTGGCCTATTGATGGCAGGTGTTACACAAGAACCAAACGCGGATACGGCCAAAGTGGTGGACCAGCAGTTTGCCTTGCAAGACGAAGAGCGGGGGGGCGCATAAGATGGAAAAGATGCCACATTGGGCCGATATCGTCCTTATTCCTCTGATCTCACTTTTGTTGGCGGCGTTCCTTTCAGCGCTTGTGATCCTCGCGATTGGAGAAAATCCCTGGACCGCCTTTAAGCTTATGGTCGATGGCGCTCTGATGCGCTCGGCGGGCTGGGGTTATACGCTCTATTACGCCACCAACTTTATGTTCACCGGCCTTGCCGTATCCGTCGCGTTCCATGCGCGGATGTTCAACATCGGGGGCGAAGGTCAGGCGATGCTTGGGGGGTTGGGCGTTGCCTATATCTGCCTGTTTATCCCTTGGCCGCATTGGTCACTGGCCTTGCTGGGGGCCAGTGTTGGAGCGGCGGCGTTCGGGGCCTTTTGGGCGCTGATCCCGGCCTACCTGCAGGCCAAGCGCGGCAGCCATATCGTGATCACCACGATCATGTTCAACTTTATCGCTGCAGCTGTTCTGAACTATATACTCGTCAATGTCCTACGCCCGCCACGTTCGATGGATCCGGCGACGGCAAAGTTTCCCGAGGCCACGCATTTGCCGACGTTCCGAGACATGTTTTCGACAGCCGAGAACATCATGTTCCGAGGCGCACCAGCCAACGTGACGTTCTTTCTTGCCATCGCGGCCTGTGTTCTTGTCTGGTACCTGATCTGGCGCACCCGGCTGGGCTATGAAATTCGCGCGTTTGGGTTTTCAGAAAGCGGCGCGAAATACGCGGGTATTTCACCTGTCCGGATCACCATCATCGCGATGGTCATCTCGGGCGCGCTGGCGGGCATGATGTCAGTCAACACCACGATGGGCGAAAGCGAACGCCTAATCCTTAACTCGACCGAAGGCGCCGGGTTTATCGGGATCGCCGTGGCATTGATGGGTCGCAACCATCCGTTTGGCGTGTTCCTCGCCGCGATCCTCTTTGGGTTCCTCTATCAAGGCGGCGCCGAATTGGCGCTCTGGACAGACATCCCACGCGAATTGATCGTGGTCATTCAGGCCCTGGTGATCCTGTTCACCGGGGCGTTGGACAACATGGTCAGGATGCCTCTGGAGAAATTGTTCATGGCTTTGCGGAAAGGAGACGCGTGATGGATTTCGTGACCCTTCTGCAGGTGCTGGATTCGACCGTTCGTCTGGCTACCCCATTGTTGCTGGCCTGTCTGGCGGGCCTGTTCTCGGAACGTGCCGGGATTTTTGATATCGGCCTTGAAGGCAAAATGCTGGCGGCGGCGTTCTTTTCTGCCGCCATCGCCTACATGTCTGGAAACGTCTGGTTGGGGCTACTCGCCGGGATCGGTGCGTCAATGGCTCTGTCTCTTTTGCATGGGCTGGCCTCGATCCAGTTCCGAGGCAACCAGCTTATTTCCGGCGTTGCTATCAACTTTCTTGCCGCAGGCATCACAGTTCTGGTCGCCGAGGACTGGTTCAGTCAGGGCGGGCGCACGCCCTCGTTGCAAGGTGCCGCCCGGTTCGATCCCATTATGCTGCCTTTCGCGGAAACGCTACAATCCGTGCCAGTGCTGGGCCCGATTTACTATGAGCTGATTTCGGGGCATTCGATCCTTGTTTACATCGCCTTTGCCATGGTGCCACTGACGTGGTGGGTTCTGTTCCGCACGAGGTTTGGCCTGCGCTTGCGCGCGGTGGGCGAGAACCCCGCAGCCGTGGACACAGCTGGCGTATCGGTGATCGGGCTGCGCTATGCCGCGGTAATGATCTGTGGCGTGCTCTGTGGCATTGCGGGCGCATATCTTGCCACATCACTGCAGGCCGGCTTTGTCAAAGACATGTCAGCCGGGCGCGGCTTTATTGCATTGGCAGCTTTGATTTTTGCCAAGTGGCGGCCTTGGCATGCGCTGGGTACCTGCTTGTTGTTTGGCTTGTTCCAAGTTGTAGAACTGCGCCCCGACGTCATTGAGACGATGTTGGGAGTCAAAGTTCAGGTGCAGTTCCTTAGTGCGTTGCCCTACATCCTGACCGTCGTGATCCTCGCCGGGTTTGTGGGCAAGGCCATCCCGCCTCGAGCCGGCGGCGAACCCTACGTGAAAGAGCGCTGATTCCACTCCCGGCGGCGCTACACGGCGGCGCCGGAGAAACGCCAATTTCTCGTGATTTTTGGCACCTCAAGTATTATAAATGGTACTTTTGGTACCAAAACACGGCAAAGTATGTCCAAAATCAACGATTCCGGCGGTCCAACCCGATTGGGCCGCTTGCAATGCTGCACTGCGTCACGCTAACAGTGAGTATGCAGATATACCTCCCGATTGCCGAAGTTTCCGTGAACGCTTTTCTCCTGCTCGGATTGGGTGGAATCGTGGGCATTCTATCCGGAATGTTTGGTGTCGGCGGCGGCTTCTTGATGACGCCGCTTTTGTTTTTTATTGGCATCCCACCTGCCGTGGCTGTTGCCACTGAAGCCAACCAGATCGTCGCGTCTTCGTTTTCCGGCGTTCTTGCACACTTAAAGCGAAAAACCGTCGATCTGAAGATGGGTGTCGTGTTGCTGATCGGAGGCTTAGCGGGGGCCGCGCTCGGGGTCTTTGTCTTCAATTACCTCAAGTCACTCGGCCAAGTCGATCTCTTGGTCAAGCTTTGCTATGTGGTTTTCCTTGGCGTGATCGGTGGACTGATGTTCATCGAAAGCCTGAATGCTATCCGAAAGTCCCGTAAAAACGGCCCCCCGACAAAACGCAAAAACCACAACTGGATTCACGGCCTTCCGTTCAAAATGCGGTTTCGGGTTTCGGGACTCTATATTTCGGTAATACCACCGCTGATCGTTGGCCTCTTCGTCGGTGTTCTTGCGGCCATCATGGGTGTTGGCGGCGGGTTCATCATGGTTCCCGCGATGATCTATCTTCTGGGCATGCCCACAAAGGTGGTGGTCGGCACCTCGCTGTTCCAGATCATTTTCGTTACCGCCTTTACCACGCTGCTGCACGCAACGACCAACTACACAGTGGACATGGCGTTGGCCGTTCTTTTGCTGGTCGGTGGCGTGATTGGCGCCCAGATCGGCACGCGGATCGGCACCCGCCTTAAGGCCGAGCAATTGCGCATCCTTCTGGCACTGATGGTACTGGTGGTCTGTGGCAAGCTTGCGCTGGATCTGTTGCTCATGCCAACCGAGTTGTATTCGCTTGGCGCGGCAGGAGGGCATTAAGATGTTTCTACGTCTGTTCGCTCTGCTCGCCCTGCTCACCGGCCCGGTTGCCGCCGAAGAAGTTGTTCTGGGAATGAGCCAGAACCGTGTTGCTATCACGGCCAATTTCGACGGCTCTGAGATCCTTTTGTTTGGCGCTGTGAAGCGCGAGACTTCCATTCAGGACTCGCCGCCGCTGGAAGTTGTGATTGCCGTCTCTGGCCCGCTGCAACCCGTCACCGTGCGTAAAAAGTCCAAAAAGCTCGGGATTTGGGTGAACACGGAAAGCGTTGACGTCGACTACGCACCCAGCTTTTACGCGATTGCAACCAGCGCCCCTTTTGACGACGTCATGAGCCATGTGGATGATCTGCGCTACAGAGTGTCTATCCCACGCATGATCCGCTCGGTCGGGGCGCCGATGGACGTTCAGAATGCCCAGCGTTTCTCAGACGCAGTTCTGCGAATTCGCACGAACAACGGATTGTATCAGATGCTTGAAGGCACGGTGGACATAGATCAGCAAACTCTGTTTCGCACATCCATTGCCATGCCCGCCAACCTCACCGAAGGGGATTATCCCACGCGCATCTTCCTGACCCGCGGTGGCAAGGTCATTTCGCATTATGAAACGATCATTGATGTGCGCAAGGTCGGGTTGGAACGCTGGCTTTACAATCTGTCACGTGAACAGCCGCTGGTTTACGGAATTCTCTCTCTGGCCATCGCGATTTTCGCGGGCTGGGGCGCTTCGGCAGCCTTTCAGGTTCTACGTCGTGGCGGGTGATTATCCACGCCCGATGTAAGGCATTTTTGTCGCCATCACCGTCATGAACTGAACATTCGCTTCTGGTGGCATTTCCGCCATGTGCAGGACAGAGCGCGCGGCTTCATCCACGTTCATGCTGGGCATCAGTTCCGCGTTCGGGTCTGCAGCGAGAATGCGGGCGTTCAGATCACGCACCATATCGGTTTCGGCGTTGCCAATATCGATCTGGCTGCAGGCAATATCAAACGCACGACCGTCCAGTGAGAGGCTGCGCGTCATGCCGGTAATCGCGTGTTTTGAGGTTGTATAGGACACGGATCCCGGTCGCGGATTGTGGGCAGACAACGACCCGTTGTTGATGATCCGCCCACCTTGGGGGGATTGATGCCGCATGAGCTCAAACGCAAGCTGGGCGCAGATGAACATACCACGCACATTGACGTTAAGAACCTCTTCGAAACTGTTCAAAGGCACCTCATCGATTGGACCCGCAGTTCCAAACATTCCGGCATTGTTGAACAGCACGTCCAAACGACCCGTCTGATCCGTGAACTGTTTAAAGGCCTCTGCCATTTGGTTTTGATTGGTCACATCTGCAGGCAAGGAAATGGCGTTGTCGTAACCAGCGGCCAAATCGTTCAGGCGTTCGGCCCGACGGGCCACAAGTCCGACGTGCCAGCCAGCTTTCAGAAAGACTTCGGCCGTAGCGGCGCCAATTCCAGAGCTCGCTCCGGTAATAAGAATGGTCTTCACGTCGTTTCCTCCTGTGTAAGCGTCAAGGGAGCTGGCGCGACTCGCAAATCATCCACACGCAATGGTCCCGAAGGGCGCGACAAACGGTTGCGCACCACCCAATGCAGGCGTTCCTGCGCACGCGTGATTGCGACGTAGGCCAGACGCTTCCACAGGGGTTGCCCAGCTTCGATACGCCCCATTTTCGAGGCCACATAGAGGTCTGGGGCAAAGACCTGAACGTCTTCCCACTGCGAGCCTTGGGCCTTGTGAATGGTGACCGCAGCGCCATGCAAAAATGTTGCCCCCATGCGCGCAGCAAACGGGATAAAGGGTTCTTCCTCGTCCGGTTTTTCGATTTTAACGATCGAAGCCGCAGAGACTTGCGGGTCTTCTGCACCAATCACGTGCAACCGGGAAAACCCGGGTTTGCGCCCTGGTTCGAGATAGATCACCTGCGCCCCCTTGATCAGGCCTCGCGCCTCAAGGTCCAACCGCTTTTTGCGGTGTTTCAGGGGCAGTTCAATGCCATCACAAATCAAAGGCTCGCCTTCCAGCAGCATATCATCTGGTGCGTCATAGACCGCCCGGAAGGCGTTGATCAGGCGAATGCGCGTCGCGTTACGCCAAACAAGAACGGGGCTGCGGGCCATCAGATCTACCTCAACCCGTTGGCTCCAAACCACACGATCATCGCGTTTCGCTGCTTCCTCGATCATCTGCTCAAAGGATTGAAAATCAAGCATCGGGTCGGCCAACGCGTGGGCGAGATCGAGAATTGGGTTATCCGCATCCTGACGGTGGATACGTTGCAACTCGAATTTCGAGTCCACTGGCATCGTGTCGAAAACCATCGCCCCGGATTGGTTCACCGGGGCCAGCTGCGCCGGGTCGCCAAACAGTAAAAGCGTTGAGAAGATCTCTTTCAGATCCTCAAACTGGCGGTCATCCAGCATCGATCCTTCGTCAACAAACCCAATATCAAGTGGTTCGTCGCGACGCTTCCATCCAGTGATGAAATCCGACCCACGCAAGCCAGCAGCGGCCAGCGCGCCGGGGATGGATTTGTGACTCTGATAAAAGGCATGCGCGCGGTTCAAGGCCTCATCCGTCAGGCCCTCAATCTCGGGGCGCTCACCCTGCCCGGCCAACCACTCCGCTATACGTTCATATTCGGGATCATAGACCGGGGTATAGAGAATGCGGTGGATCGTGGTTGCCGGCACACCCCGCATACGCAGCACGCTCGCGGCCTTGTTGGTTGGGGCCAAGATGGCCAGCGTCCGGCGATCCTTGTGCTTTTTACCCTCATAGTCGCCGGAAACAATTGTCACCCCAGCAGAATCAAGCTCTTTCACCAATTCCGCAAGCAACAGGGTTTTGCCGGACCCGGCCTTTCCCACCACCGCGGCGACGGAGGATTTGCCGTCCCGTGGAGGCGTTAGAAGATTGTCCTCCAGATCAACACCCGCCGCGCGCAGCATCTCGGTGATGTTGTCAAAGGCAGCAGCCTGATCGTGGGAAAGCGTCAGCGCGGTAGTCATGAGGCGACCCTACAGTCGCCCCGAACCAAGCGCCATGCGCATTATGCTGTTTGTGCGATTTCTCGGCCCACATCTGGCGAGGATGTCCGACCGAATGAGAGGTCAAACCATCTGCGCGACAGATCCAGTGGAATGCCTGCTCGTTCGCCAACGGCGCGACGCGACTCTTGTGAAAAACTCCACAGTCCGACACTGATTTTGTCACGACCCTCTCCCTTGGCGCCAAGCACCTCGGGTGACGAACCGATCATCCGGTAAATCCGTACCATTCGCGCATCAAAAACACCGACATAGTGTTCGACGCCGAAGCCTTCCATTACCTCGCCCCCGGCCAGCATCAGGGCGGCAGCGGTGCGTGGCTCAGCGTCGCGAGACAGACAAAATCGGGTACATTCCCAGATCAGAGGACTCATAATACGGACCCCATCGGTGATATCGAGGAAATGGTCATTCACCATACAAGGCCCGGTCGTGGGCAGCAGTCGCATCGAGCCGCCATGTGATCCATCGGGTTTCTCCCAAATCACATAAAGCGGATTCAGCTTGTCATAGTCATCATGTTCTTCTCCATCTGCATCCACGTGCACGTCCCACCCAAGGCGAACCTTGAATTGGTCAGCACGGTCGCGAAACATCGACTGTTTCAGCTTCGGAAACTTGTCCAGGTCACTGGCATAAATATAACGGATCATTCTGGCATCCCTTTCCGTTTCGGAATGGGAAGACAGCTAGCCAAGCAGGGTTAATCGCCTGCTAACGGGGCGCGCAGGCATTAACCATTTCAAACGACAATTAGGCCTCGGCTGAGAGCTCTTGCTACCGCATGAGTTGTATTTAGCGCTCCCAATTTGGAGCGAGCAGACTCGATATACACCCTGAGTGTGTGCTCTGAGATCGAGAGTGTTTCCGCAACTTGCGCACGGCTATAGCCCATCGCAATGAGGGTCATGGCATCAATTTCACGGGGGGACAGTGCACGTGACTGTTCATGATTGCGCCCTGGCTCAATCTCCAGCGCTTTCTTGTTGAACTCATGTGCTATCAGGATCAGGTCACGGCGGTTGGCATCCTTAAACCTGGCCCACTCTTCGTCAGAACAATGGTGTGACGCAGTAAATAGGGCGAACTGCCCGATAGGACCTCGGATTGGCACCGAGAAGCCCTGATTGCCGATACCATAGGCGATAGCGTCGGCCTGAAACTCGCGTGCGGCTTTTGACGACCAGTCCAGCCGCTTCCAATCTACCGGGTGAAACCTTTGATAACATCCAATAATAACGGGATCTACGCGCAAGTAATCCTTGTCCAGATACCGTTGGACCCACTCATCCGAATAAGTACCACAGCCAAACTGTTCACCACTGGAGCTGACCCAGTGGTAAACAAGATGGTCTATGCGGAAGTGATCGCGTAATTCAACAATCGTGTTTTGAAGGGCCTCAAGCCCGTGCGCGCTCTCGAGCGTTTCCAGAATAAGTTCCCGTCGAGGTATCATCCCCATGAGCCACCAAACCCGTCATGTCGGAGACACTGACAATCTCGATTGCTGCAATCTGCCGGGTTTCTTCCAGTTGATCCGCAAGAACCCTAAGGTCATTTGCATGGGCAAATGTCTTCAGATCCGCAAGAACGTCGAGTATCCAATCATATTTCATAACAACTCTCGGTTTAAGGGGTTAACGAATGGTTAACACAAGCATAGCACGAGTGCTTTCCGTTCATAAATTCGCGTAAATGCACTCCCCCAAAATAGCGGGTCAGTGGTTTCCAAAGCGTTGAAAAGCAATCATTTGGGCAAAAACAATGAAAAACCCGCGGCGCCCAGTCGGGTGCCACGGGTGATTCGGTCGTTAACCTTTACGCAACCTTAAGGTCGCGTTGGCGGATTACTTACCGGCCTCAAGAACTTCCTCAACAGTCCGCAAACCGGTTTTTGGGGCCTGAACCAGAACCGCCATGTTGCCGGGCTTGTGCTCGTTGCGCAGCATCTTGGTGTGAGCGGCAGGAATCTCGTCCCAGGCGAACACTTCGGACATGCACGGGTCGAGGCGACGTTCGCACATCAGACGGTTGGCGGACGCGGCCTGTTTCAGGTTGGCAAAGTGCGACCCCTGAAGACGTTTCTGGTGCATCCACATGTAGCGCACGTCAAAGGTGGTGTTGAACCCTGAGGTCCCCGCACAGATCACGACGATACCGCCCTTTTTCACCACAAGTGTCGAAACTGGAAAAGTTGCCTCACCGGGGTGTTCAAACACCATGTCGACGCTGACACCTTTGCCGGTGATGTCCCAGATCGCCTTGCCGAATTTGCGGGCTTCTTTCAGCCACGCATTATACTCCGGCGAGTTCACGATGGGCAGTTGGCCCCAGCAATCAAAATCCTTGCGGTTGATGACGCCTTTGGCGCCCTGATCCATAACGAACTGGCGTTTGCTTTCATCCGAGATAACACCGATCGCGTTGGCACCAGCGGTATTGGCCAGCTGGATCGCGTAAGAGCCCAAACCACCCGAAGCCCCCCAGACCAGAACATTCTGACCGGGACGCAGTTCATGCGGATGGTGACCGAACAGCATGCGATATGCGGTGGCTAGCGTAAGTGTGTAGCAGGCGGCCTCTTCCCAAGTCAGATGCTTGGGGCGTGGCATCAGCTGCTGTGCCTGCACTTTGGTGAACTGTGCGAATGATCCGTCGCCAGTCTCGTAACCCCAGATACGTTGGGTGGGGGAGAACATCGGATCGCCACCGTTACATTCTTCGTCGTCGCCGTCATCCTGATTACAGTGGATCACGACCTCGTCGCCCACTTTCCAGTTTTTGACTTTGTCGCCGACTTTCCAGACGATACCAGAGGCATCAGAGCCGGCAATGTGGAAATCCTGACCGTGGACGTCAAATGGTGAAATCGGCTGGCCAAGACCGGCCCAAACGCCGTTGTAGTTTACGCCTGCAGCCATCACGAGCACCAGCACTTCGTGGCTGTCGATCTCCCAGGTATCAACGACTTCTTTTTTGAACGATTGTTCCGGCTCACCGTGACGCTCGCGGCGGATCGCCCAAGCGTACATTTTCTTAGGCACGTAGCCCAATGGGGGCATTTCCCCGATTTCATAAAGGTCTTTCTCGGGCGCCTCGTAGGGGGCGATGGCAATATCGGTGTCCAGAGCCATTTTCGTCTCCTGAAGTTGGGTTTTGCCGCGATGCAGAATCGCGCGTCTGGTGATTTGATATGTATCACTAGGTAATATTGCAACCACAATCAGAGGAATTTTGTAATTTTATGACCCAGCAACTGCAGAAAATCTTTCTGCAGTTGCAAAATCACCTCAACAGATGGCGGATTGAATTGGCGTAGAAGGCCAGCGCATCGGATTGTTCTGGGTTTTCGCGAAAGCAGCCGTCTTCTTTCAGGATCATGCGTCGCTCGAGCAACATACGCAGTCCGGTTTCAGTTGCATAGCTCAAGTCATCGCGCGGCAAATGCACATGCGCTTTGTCCAGCTTGACGACCCAGGTTGCGAATTGAGCCTCGATTGCTGCGCGTGACACAGGCTTATCAGCGCTCTGTATAATGGCCGCCACCATCGGGACCGGCAGGATCGGCACGACATCCTCAATACGGCGCATCAGTTCCCGTCCCAAATCTTTGGTAATGTCCTTGTGCGCACCTTTGGAGAACTCTCCCAAAGACAAGGGGTGGCCAAAACTGACCGCAGCGTAACCGAATTTGTGGTAGCGCCCGCGTACCCGCAGCCAGATCTGTTTAAAGAAGAACCCCGCAATCACACTGATCCGTGCGCGAAACCCTCTCCCCCCACGGGCGTGAGCCTCAAGCAAGATACGGTCTTCGAGGACACGGTCATAATTCAGCGCCACCGGAACAAACACCACGTCGCGCACCTCCGCATCGAAGCCGTCGGTGATATACTTGAGCAATCCCAGTTTTGGAATTTGTGGTGCGCCGTTCAGCGACAAGCCACCTTCGGGAAACATGGCCTGCGAGACACCGCCATCGGTTGCAAGCCGCACGTATCTGGCCAGTACCTTGCGATACAACGCATTACGCGATTTGCGGCGGATAAAGTATGCGCCCATTGCCTTGATCAGGCGTGACAGCGGCCAAACCCGCGCCCATTCACCAACAGCATAGGCCAGAGCAGACCGCTCTGCCGCCAAATAGGTCACAAGCACGTAATCCATGTTGGAGCGGTGGTTCATAACGAACACAACAGTTGAGTCGCGTGGAATGTTCTGAATCCCGATCTCATCAAAATGTGCAAGGCGGACACGGTAGAGAGCCTGGCTCAGAAATCTCGCAACCCGAATGGCAAACCCAAAGTAGGCCGATGCGCTGAACGAAGGCACAATCTCGCGCGCGTATCTCTTGGCCTCTTCAAAGGCGACGTTCTCGGGTATGCCCTGCTCGCGGGCATGTTCGACAATCGCAGCCGTCACGTCCGGATGATACATTAGGCGCTGGATCATGTCATGTCGACGAGCCAACTTGAAGGGTTCGATCGGACGTTCAAGGCGTTCATTCAGACGCTTAACAGCCCGCTCCATACGACGTCGAAAAAACCATCTTACGGAGGGGAACAACAAATGGCTGGCAGCTGTGACCGCTGCAAAAAGCAGGATCAGAACGAATAGCCAAATCGGAAGTTCTATCGTCGACATCATCCAACGACCCTTGCAGGACCGATGCGCCGGGTAAATATAAAACTGTAGCGTCACGGTAAGAGGGCCGACAACCGATGTCTGAATTCACCATACACCGCGGATTTGAGCCCGAGCAGTCAGAACACGTGGCGCGCCTGTATTGGACGGCTTTTGCGAGCAAACTCACGAAACTGATGGGGCCGGATGACAAGGGCATCAGTTTTTTCACCTCTGTCGTGGACCCTGAATTTGCGCTGACGGCCATTGGGGCTGGCGGCGAAGTTCTGGGGGTCGCAGGCTTCAAGACTTCTGAGGGTGGTCTGGCCGGCGGAGATCTCCGCGATCTGGCAAAAGTGTACGGTTGGGTCGGTGCGATTTGGCGTGGACTGCTGCTATCGGTGTTGGAGCGTGACCTCGCAGATAACTCTCTATTGATGGACGGTATATGCGTTTCTGAAACCGCACGCGGGCAAGGCGTGGGAACGGCCTTGTTGGCCGCAATCAAAGAAGAAGCCTGCGCAAGAGGTCTGCAAGACGTCCGTCTTGACGTGATCGACACAAAC
The DNA here is from genome assembly GCF_947498095.1 of uncultured Shimia sp. GTDB lineage: Bacteria > Pseudomonadota > Alphaproteobacteria > Rhodobacterales > Rhodobacteraceae > Shimia. Next base: position 176,188 of record NZ_CANMJE010000007.1, read on the forward strand.
CCTCGCGCACGAGCACTCTATGAGCGCCAAGGCTTCACCGCCGGAGAAACCCAATACCTTGGCCCGCTGCGCTATATCTTTGGCTTTCGCTCGAGCGTTGCGATGCGTTATGCTGTACCTGCAAAGGAAATACGCCGCGACGCAGCGAATTGACTTGCACATGATATTTCGAATATCTACCCTCTGACGCAATAAAATTGCCCAACCGATTCACGAGGACGTTCCATGTCGCAGACGCAGAAAGATCGCCCCTGGCTCATCCGGACCTATGCAGGTCACTCGACCGCCAAGGCTTCAAACGCGCTTTACCGGTCTAATCTGGAAAAGGGTCAGACAGGGCTTTCCGTGGCCTTCGACCTGCCGACCCAGACCGGCTATGACAGCGATCATGTGCTGAGCCGTGGCGAAGTGGGAAAAGTGGGCGTGCCCGTCTGCCATCTGGGCGACATGCGCACCTTGTTTGACCAGATCCCGCTGGACCAGATGAACACCTCGATGACGATCAACGCGACAGCACCTTGGTTGTTGTCGCTCTATATTGCCGCCGCCGAAGAACAGGGCGCGGATATCTCAAAACTGCAGGGCACCGTTCAGAACGATCTGATCAAGGAATACCTGTCGCGTGGCACCTATATCTGTCCGCCAAAGCCGTCGCTCAAGATGATCGCGGACGTGGCAGAGTATTGCTATACAAACGTGCCCAAATGGAACCCGATGAACGTTTGTTCCTACCACCTGCAAGAGGCCGGCGCGACGCCTGAACAGGAACTGGCCTTTGCACTAGCCACCGGCATCGCGGTTCTGGATGAATTGCGCCCACGCGTACCTGCGGAAGATTTCGGCCCGATGGTGGCGCGGATTTCGTTTTTCGTGAACGCGGGTATCCGGTTCGTGACCGAGATGTGCAAGATGCGCGCCTTTGTCGATCTGTGGGACGAAATCTGTCAGGAGCGCTATGGCGTAACCGACCCCAAACACCGCCGCTTCCGCTATGGTGTGCAGGTAAACTCGCTGGGTCTGACCGAGCAACAGCCCGAAAACAACGTCTACCGCATCCTGATCGAGATGCTGGCTGTGACGCTGTCGAAAAAGGCCCGCGCGCGTGCCGTGCAACTGCCTGCTTGGAACGAAGCTCTTGGCCTGCCGCGTCCCTGGGACCAGCAATGGTCGATGCGCATGCAGCAGATCATGGCCTTTGAGACCGACCTCTTGGAGTACGATGACCTGTTTGACGGCAACCCCGCCGTGGACCGCAAGGTCGAAGAGCTAAAAAACGGCGCACGCCACGAACTGGCCAACCTTGGCTCTATGGGTGGTGCCATTGGCGCGATCGACTACATGAAATCGCGGTTGGTCGAGTCCAACGCTGAGCGTCTGAACCGCATCGAGGCCGGTGAAACCGTTGTTGTTGGGGTGAACAAATATCAACAGGGTGAGGCTTCGCCTTTGATGACCGGTGATGGTGGCATCATGGTTGTCGACCCTGCGGTGGAACAAGAACAGATCAACCGCCTGAATGATTGGCGCTCTGAGCGTGACAATGACGCTGTTGAGAAAGCCCTCGCCGATCTGCGTGCCGCCGCCAAAGCAGGCGAAAACGTCATGCCCGCATCGATTGCTGCGGCCAAGGCGGGTGTCACCACAGGTGAATGGGCCGCACAGATGCGCAGCATTCACGGTGAATATCGCGGCCCAACCGGAGTCTCTGGCTCGCCTTCGAACAAGACCGAAGGCTTGGACGATTTGCGCAATGCCGTGGATGCCGTGTCGGACAAACTGGGCCGTCGCCTGAAGTTCGTCATCGGCAAACCGGGTTTGGACGGCCACTCAAACGGGGCCGAGCAAATTGCTTTCCGGGCGCGTGATTGCGGTATGGACATCGAATACGACGGCATCCGCCTGACCCCGGAAGAGCTTGTTGCGTCTGCCATCGACACCAAGGCCCATGTGGTTGGCCTTTCGATCCTGTCAGGCAGCCATATCCCGCTGGTTGAGGACATGATGAACCGTATGCGCGAAGCAGGTCTGGGCGATGTTCCTGTCGTTGTGGGCGGCATCATCCCTGACGACGACGCGGATCGGTTGCGCGCAATGGGCGTGGCACGGGTTTATACGCCAAAGGATTTTGAGCTGAACACGATCATGATGGATGTCGTGACACTGGTCGATCCCAAGGCCGTCGCCGCCGAGTAACCTGGCCCGGTGCCAGATTGTAAAAAGCCCCAAAGCCGAAAGCTCCGGGGCCTTTGCCTTCGGCGAGAGTATTTTTGGCAATACGAAGACTTGGCGTTGTGCAGGCGTAAAGCAGTGGTATTCTGACCTTCTGTTTAATCGGAGCGAGCCATGACAGTTCACATCGGAGCCAAACCCGGCGATATCGCCGAAACCGTCCTCATGCCCGGCGATCCCTATCGCGCGAAATGGGCAGCCGAGACATTTCTGCAGGACGCGGTCTGCGTCAACGAAGTGCGCGGCATGTTGGGCTTTACCGGGACCTGGAAAGGCAACCGCGTAACCATTCACGGCTCGGGCATGGGAATGCCATCGCTGTCGATCTATGCCAATGAGTTGATCCGTGATTATGGCGCCCAGACCCTGATCCGCATCGGGTCCTGCGGCGGCATGCAAGACAGCGTCAAAGTGCGCGACGTGATCGTGGCCATGACCGCGTCGAGCTTGTCGACCCCCTCTTCGGGCATTTTCAAGGAATTGAACTTTGCGCCTTGTGCGGATTGGTCCCTATTGAAAGCTGCTGTTGCAGCGGCAGAAGCCAAGGGCACACCAACCCACGTCGGGGGCATTTATTCGTCAGACGTGTTTTATGACGAACGGGCCGACCTGAATGAACAGATGACCCGCCACGGCATTCTTGGCGTCGAAATGGAAGCCGCCGAGCTTTACAATCTGGCAGCCCGGCACGGGCGACGCGCATTGGCAGTGCTGACCGTCAGCGATCATCTCCTTACCGGTGAGGCCCTGCCGTCCGAAGATCGCGAACGCAGCTTTGGCGATATGGTGGAAATCGCGCTAGAAGCCGCTTTCGCTGGATAAGTGATCCATCAACTGCGCCAGCGGGCCCACGGCTGGCTGGCGCGTTGAAAGTGACAAAGCCAATCCCGTGGCAACCAGGGATGGAAACGGATAGACCAGCCTGCCCGCCTCCACGAGTGGCGCAATCAGGCATTCGTGTCCCATCAACACACCGCCACCGTTGACGGCCTCTTGCACAGCGAGGGCGTAGAGCGAATAACTTGGGCCGCGAAGGCGGCCGGTCAAATCAGCGGCATTCTGAGCCAACCACAAATCCCAATCACCAACCCACACACTGTCGGCCAGACATGGGACGTTCAGAAGGTCGTGAGGTTTGCGCAAATTCTCTGCCAACTGCGGAGAACAGGCAGGGCGGACAACATCTGTTGCGATCTGGTGCGGGGCGCCCTCCGGCACCATGAACAAGGCAATGTCGAACTGCTCACGTTCTAAATTCGGTGGATGTTCCATGGCCGTCAAAGACAGCTCAAGCGCCGGGTATGCCTGACGTAGTTCCGGGAGTCTCGGCGACAACCAAAGCTGAGCAACTGCTGGCGAGGCCGCAATATGAATGCGTTGGGGCGTTGCTGCCTGACGCAAGGCGCTGACGGCGTCGCCAAGCGCGTCAAAGGCGGTCTCCAACAGTGGCCCAACGGTTTTTCCAACAGGTGTCAGAACCACCCCATGTGCGCGCCTTTCAAACAGCGGCTCCCCCGCCCATGCTTCAAGCTGCTTTACCTGTTGAGCGACGGCTCCCGGAGTCACGCACAACTCGTCTGCAGCCCGGGTAAACCCGCCAAGACGAGCAGCAGCCTCAAAGGCGCGCAGGGCGTTGAGGGGTGGAGACGGTGGGCGAGGAGGTTTGACAGGCATCAGATAGACTCAGTTTTTCTATGCCTAGTTTACAAGAAAATTCGTTTGCGCCCACCCCTGTCCTGAGATTGATTGCTCTCAGAAACTTTGGTGGAGAATCAACATGACACATCTCATCAAGCGGGATTGGGTCCCAACCCACTGTGAAGTGCGTGTGCAAGAGATCGCGGCGCAAACAGCGCGATCTGACAGCACAGCGCTGAACGCAAAACTGGACCTTCTGGTGGCCAAAAACCAGCAAATACATGAGCGTGACTGTTTTAACCTGAACCCCGCGACCAATGTCATGAACCCGCGGGCCGAAGCCATGTTGGCCAGCGGCTTGGGCAGCCGCCCGTCACTGGGCTATCCCGGTGACAAATACGAAATGGGGCTTGAGGCCGTTGAAGAGATCGAAGTCATCGCGGCCGAACTCGCCGCCGAAGTCTTCAACGCAAAGTATGCCGAAATCCGCGTTCCATCCGGGGCGATTGCCAACCTTTATGCCTTTATGGCTTTGGCTGAGCCGGGCGCGAAAATCATCACGCCTCCGGCGCCTGTCGGCGGTCATGTCACGCATCATGCCGATGGATGCGCGGGTTTGTTCGGGCTGCACAGCCTGCCAGCCCCAGTGGACTCTGATGGCTATACGGTTGACCTCGTTGCGCTGGCCGAGATGGCACGACGCGAACGTCCGGCCATGATCACAATCGGCGGCTCTTTGAACCTGTGCGAACATCCGGTGCGTGAGATTCGCAACATCGCAGATGAGATCGGCGCCAAAGTTTTGTTTGACGCCGCGCACCAATGCGGGATCATCGCGGGTAAAGCGTGGCGAAACCCACTGGAAGAAGGGGCGCATCTCATGACCATGTCGACCTACAAAAGCCTTGGGGGGCCGCCTTCCGGGCTGATCGTGACCAATGAAAGTGAGATTGCCGAACGGCTCGACAAAATCGCCTTTCCCGGCATGACAGCGAATTTTGATGCCGCCAAGTCTGCATCCCTTGCCGTGACAATGCTGGATTGGCGCGATCATGGTGCGGCTTATGCGGCGACAATGATCGACATGTCGCGCGCATTGGCCGAGGCACTGATCGCCGAAGATATTCCTGTGTTCCAAACCCACAGCGGACCAACGCTCTCGCACCAATTCGCGGTTGAGGCTGCAGCTTTTGGGGGTGGTCAGACGGCCTCAAAAACCTTGCGCAAGGCCGGGTTTCTAGCCTGTGGTATTGGCCTGCCAATTCCTGAAGTTGACGGCGATCTGAATGGCTTGCGCTTTGGCACACCGGAACTTGTGCGCTGGGGAATGACAGCGCAGCATGGGCCAGAAATGGCCCGGCTGATCGCTGGGGCCTTACGGGCCAATGACCCTAGTCGGCTTGCAAAAAAGGTCTCGGATTGGCGGCAGACCTTTGATCAATTGCACTTTGTGAACCTCTAAGGATCGTCGACACCGACCCTAGCCAACGCGATCACCTGTCGCCGGACACCCCATGACTGCGATTATATCCGTTGGCTTGAGGCGCATGCCATGTCTCAAGTGCTGTGGCTTCGGGCGCAAAGACTTCGACCAGCAAAGGGTAACAAGGCGCCGTATCAGAGCTGTGTTCGCTGGAACAATCTCCGCCCGGGCAGGCACTAAGCGCACCGAGCAGATCGATCTCTGCGAACAACTCAAGATAGTCTCCCGGTCGTACTGGGCTGGCCTTCATAAAGTACTGACCTGTATCGCGCGTGAAGCCTGTGCACATGAACACGTTGAGGACATCATGCACGTAGCTTTCGGCCTCGAGCAAATCCATACCCGTTTCTGCCGCCAAGGCCCGTGTCAGATTTGAGTGACAGCAGTGATGATACTGCGACCCAGCCAAGAGGTTGCCGGTATAGGGATCACAGCGCGTCCCGATCACGTCATGAACCGAACCGCCAAAGGAATCCATGCCGTACCAATCCAGAGTATCGTCAATGATGGTCGCCATCGGTCTGAGGTGAGGGAATGACGACCACATGCGTTCGCCAGTCGTCAGATGCGTGCCGTGCAACGCGCGGGTCTTTCCAGAGTAAAAGCGCTCGGACAGGTCATTCGCATTCCACAGATTCAGATCGCCAACTTGCGGACCCTCTACGGACGAGATGCGGAAGAAATGACCTTGCGGGACGTGGAAACACGCCGCGTCACGGGCTGGAACCAGCACTTCCGAGGTTTTTTGCGCAGATCGACGCGCGGCCCTGAACGTCTCCATCGGCGGTTTTGGCAACGTATCATTTGGATAACAAATGACAGGTTTGACAGCCTTTCGCGCGTCGGCATCGGCGGGTCTGGACATGGCGGGCTCCTCAGGTTGGCGGTAAAGGAGATGAGTGCGGATTTCTGGTAAGATTGCAATGCCTGCGACGCGCCCAGCAAGCTGGGGGCCTTTCAAAGCGCGTCGGCATAGCCAAACAATGCAGGCTGCCCGCCTGTGTGCCAGAACAGCACGCGCTGGCCCTTTAGCGCATCCGCCTGAGCAATCAGAGCCGCCATCACTTTGCCGGCATAAACAGGGTCCAGAAACACGCCTTCGGTTCGGGCGGTCCTGCGGATTGCCTCGCGAACGCCGTCGTTCAAACGCCCATAGCCGGGTGCCAGCGCGCGATCGTCAAGTTGTATGTCCTGCTCGGCCACCGGGTTCGCAAAGCCCATGAGCTGGGCGAGATCGTCAAGGCGACGACGCACACGTGCCTTTTGCGCTGTAGCATCCCGCCGCACGCAAACTCCGGTAATGGGCGTGCCATTCCCAAGTGCACGCAACCCAAAGAGCAAACCGCAATGCGTCAAAGCTGAGCCTGAGGCCACGACCACGACGTCAAACTCTGCATCCTGCTCTAACAGCTCGCGGGCGGCATCAACATAGCCCAGCGCCCCGGTTGGCGGCTGATCCGCGGACAATGGCACGATATAGGGTATCTCACCCTTGGCGCGCAGAGCCTCTGCGATCTCGCCCAGCGCCGCATCCGCCCCGGCTTCGTCCTCGCCTTCGGGGAAGCTATGCAACGTCGCCCCTAAAAGCTGGTCCAAAAGCACATTGCCATTTTCGCGGTACTGCGCCCCCACGTCCGGCACGCGATCTTCCAACTGAATGTGACAGCCCATGCCCAGCCGTGCAGCCATCGCTGCTGCTGCGCGCACGAAATTTGATTGGACGGCGCCGGTGATCAGGATTTGCGTGGCCCCCTGAGCCAATGCCTTGCCCAGATAGAATTCGAGCTGCCGCACCTTATTGCCGCCAAATCCAATGCCTGTGCAATCATCGCGCTTTATCCACAGATCAAGACCCAGCTCACGCCCAAGGTTGGTCATAGGTTCCAACGGTGTCGGCAGGTGACCCATGTGGACGCGGGGGAATGTGGAGAGGTGATCCAGAACAGTCATGTAATGATACCGCCCGCAGCGCTGCGCAAAGTCAATGCGCCTTAGACACTCCTGCCGGCCGCACGCCCAGAAAAGATACAACCGCCAAGGAATGTCCCCTCAAGCGCGTTGTAGCCGTGGTAGCCGCCGCCACCGAACCCTGCAACTTCGCCAGCCGCGAACAGGCCTTCAAAAGCTGTGCCATCCGCGCGCAAAACCTGCCCTGTGATGTCCGCGTGCAATCCGCCCAGAGACTTGCGGGTCAGAATGCTGAGTTTAACCCCGATCAGCGGGCCGTTGGCGGCGTCCAGAATACGGTGTGGTTTGGCGGTGCGGATCAAACGATCCCCGCGATAGGTACGCGCGCCGCGAATAGCCGTGACCTGCGCATCTTTCGCAAAGGGGTTTTCGATCTGGGCATCACGCATTTCGATCTGGTCGCGCACCTTGTTCACATCCAGAGGCGTATCGGACACCTTGTTCATCCCTGTGACCAGTTCCTCCAGCGTATCCGCAACAACAAAGTCTTCGCCGTGTGTCTTAAAGGCCTCAACCGGGGCCGGGGCACCTTTGCCCATGATCCGAGCCTTCAGAACTGAGGACCACTTGCCCGACGTCAGGTCCGGGTTTTGCTCAGAGCCGGACAGGGCAAATTCTTTCTCGATGATCTTCTGGGTCAGGATGAACCAGCTGTGCTCGTGCCCCGTGGACAAGATGCGTTTGAGCGTGCCCAGCGAGTCAAAGCCCGGCAAGTAAGGCGCCTCCATGCGCTCTCCCAAGGCGTCGAACCAGACCGAAGATGGGCCCGGCAGAATGCGAATGCCGTGATTGGGCCAGATCGGATCCCAGTTGTGCAGCCCTTCGGTATAGTGCCACATCCGATCACCATTGATGATACCGGCACCGGCCTGTTCCGCCACCCGTTGCATCTGGCCATCCACATAATCCGGTACCCCGGCGACCATATGCTTGGGTGCTGCACCAAGGCGATCTTCGGGCCAATAGCTGCGAACCATGTCATGATCGCCACCTATGCCACCGGTCGTGACGATGATGGCGGGCGCTCGGAACTCAAAATCTCCGACCACATCGCGATTGGTTGATCTTCCGCGATCTGCATTATCATCGGCCAGAACCTCGCCTGCGACACCGACGGCAGCTTCGTTTTCGACGATCAGAGTCGTCACTCGATGGCGAAAGGCAAACTCTAGCTTGCCCTCATCTGCCGCTTTGCGAACCAACCGTTCAAATGGCGCAACGGTCCCCGGCCCGGTGCCCCATGTGATATGAAACCGCGGGACCGAGTTGCCATGACCATGCGCCTGCTCGCCGCCGCGCTCGGCCCAGCCCACCACTGGAAACCAGCGAAAGCCGCGCTCGGCCAGCCAGGGGCGCATCTCGTCCGCCGCGAAATCCAGATAAGCCTCGGCCACTCTGCGGGGGTTGGCATCCTCGGGACGGTCGAACTGTGCCGATCCCATCCAATCCTTCAAAGCGAGGTCGTGACTGTCCTTGATCCCCATCCGGCGTTGTTCGGGCGTGTCGACCATGAACAGGCCACCCAATGACCAGAAGGCCTGCCCACCCATGGATTGCTCGCCCTCTTGGTCCAGCAACAGAACTTTGCGTCCGCGTGAAACAGCCTCTGCAGCGGCGACCAAACCGGCCAAGCCCGAGCCAACAACAATCACATCTGCCATAGTCTTTTCCTCCTGCTAACCAAAAGCTAGACAGACAGCGTCAATTAACCAACCACAACCTTGCGTAACCCCATTCCCGCATCAGCCGTAAGGGGGAATGACGGCAGCCCCAAAAGCGAAAGGCCCGCCAAAAGACGGGCCCTCGCAAAAACAATACCTGTCGCAGATCAGATGCTGCGTTCGACCATCATTTTCTTGATTTCTGCGATGGCCTTGGCCGGGTTCAGACCTTTGGGGCATGTCTTGGCGCAGTTCATAATGGTGTGGCAACGATAAAGCTTGAACGGGTCTTCGATATTGTCGAGACGCTCGCCTGTGGCCTCATCCCGGCTGTCAATGATCCAGCGGTAGGCGTGTAGCAGAGCCGCAGGCCCGAGATAGCGGTCGCCATTCCACCAGTAGCTTGGGCAAGACGTCGAACAGCTGGCACACATGACGCATTCATACAGACCATCCAATTTCTTGCGGTCTTCAATCGACTGTTTCCACTCTTTGGCAGGGCGGTTGGTCTTGGTTTCCAGCCACGGCATGATGCTGGCGTGCTGTGCATAAAAGTGGGTCAGGTCTGGGATCAGGTCTTTGACCACTGGCATGTGGGGCAGCGGATAGATTTTCACATCGCCTTTGACCTCATCCAACCCATAGATACAGGCCAGGGTGTTGATCCCGTCGATGTTCATCGCGCAAGAACCACAGATACCTTCGCGGCACGAGCGGCGGAAGGTCAGGGTCGGATCAATCTCGTTCTTGATCTTGATCAGCGCGTCCAGAATCATCGGACCACATTTGTCCATGTCGAGGAAATAGGTGTCGACCGACGGGTTTTTACCGTCATCCGGGTTCCAGCGATAGATCTGGAACTTACGCACGTTGGTCGCCCCTTCGGGCTTGGGCCAGGTTTTACCTGTGGTGATCTTGGAGTTCTTCGGAAGTGCGAATTCAACCATGACTAACCTCTTGGGGTTTGGTGGCACGATGGCGTTTGAAATATGTCATGCGCTGTCCCAACGGGTAAATAGCGCATCCTGATGGCGGGGTCGGGGATTTTTCCAAGTGGTGTTCGACACCGCCAGAACGTCCCGGTATTCCAGCCCATGACGGGCCAGGTATGCAAAAATCTCGCTTGGCGGGTTGATCCCGGCAAAACGGTGAGTGTGTGACAACTCAAGTATGACGAAATCACAGGACGCAAGCATCTGGCTGGCGCCTTTCAGAACCTGAAGCTCATGGCCTTCGGTATCAATTTTCAACCCGAAACGGCCGGTGTGACCCGCAGCGATGTCATCAAGACGGCGCATGGGGACATGACGCGTTTCGACTGATTGGAACCGAGCGGACATATTGTCTGTGCGTGTGGCCAAGCTGGACATAGCCAGCCGTGTGCCCCGCTTCATGGTCGGGATGTTCAAGGCCACCTCGCCCTCAGCCTCACCCACTGCACAACAGTGGAACTCGTGACTGACAGCCAAGCCTGCCGACGCTATGGTGTCACGGCTTTCGGTCAAAGGATCGATCAGCACATGATGCGCATCGGGAAAGGCGTGATACAGGTAACCCGTGCCGCTTTCGACGCCGACATCAAAGACAACGTCCGGCGCAAATTCGTATCCACGCAAATAAGGGCTGGTGGTCTTATGCGGGATCGCAACTAGGCGGCCCTGCTTAAGCTCTTTCAGCGTTTCGGGTGACAGATCATTTCGCATCAGATCACCGCCACACAACCACAGTTGCTGTGATTTTTGGCCGACCGGAAACCTGTGTATGGCTTTACCGCTTCAAGCAATACCCGTCTCCGCTGTGCATTACACCGCCGCCGCCAACACAAGCGGTATTGATCGCGACGTCTTGGGCATTTCCGCCATATATGTCCGAGTAGCCCTGGACGGCTTCGCGCGTGCCGTACTGAACGGAATACCTGTCCTGCAAGCAATCGTTCACATTGTGCGCCCCACGTTCACTGCCGCCACTGGCGGTTATCACGGTCGGCACGGCGTCTGCAGTAGACATCGCGTAGCTGCCCGGTGCGCGGGTTTCTGACATACAGCTTCGAACCGCTTGAATGGCCGAATTGTCCATTGCAAAAGTTTTACCGGCAATGCCGGCGACGGCGAATACGAGAGCTGTTGTCAGAATGCGCATTAGAAAGTCCTTGCCTTAGGAGCGATTTTCTTCAGGCTAATGCCGCCTTCATCTTCGGTCGTCAGACGATCGACGATGACTGGACGATAGCTAAGATCGACCTTGGCGCCATCAACATGGCTGACAGTATGCACACGCCATGCCTTGTCGTCACGCTCTGAGTAATCTTCATGCGCATGAGCACCGCGGCTTTCCTTACGTGCCTCGGCGCCGACGATGGTTGCCATCGCGTTTGGCATGAGGTTGGTCAGCTCTAGTGTTTCCATCAGATCCGAGTTCCAGACCAGCGACGTGTCCGTGACATGTAGGTCGTCCAGCTTCCCGGCAATCGCGGTCATTTTCTCGACGCCCTCTTTCAGGGTTTTGTCGGTCCGGAACACGGCGGCATCGGCCTGCATCGTGCGCTGCATTTCCAAGCGCAGTTCTGCGGTCGGAACACCACCCTTGGCATTGCGCAGACCATCAAAGCGATCAAACGCCCCATCAACTGAGGCTTGGTTCAGCACAGGGTTCGACGCCTCAGCATCAACAACCTTGCCTGCACGGATTGCAGCAGCGCGACCGAACACGACAAGGTCGATCAGCGAGTTTGACCCCAAGCGGTTCGCCCCGTGCACCGAGGCACAGCCCGCTTCGCCCACGGCCATCAGGCCCGGTACGACGGCGGTCGGATCATCCTTGGTCGGGTTCAGAACCTCACCCCAATAGTTCGTCGGAATGCCGCCCATATTGTAGTGCACGGTAGGCAGAACCGGGATCGGCTCTTTGGTGACGTCCACACCTGCGAAAATTTTGGCGCTTTCCGAAATGCCCGGCAGGCGTTCGGCCAATGCTTCGGCTGGCAGGTGGTTCAAGTTCAGGTGGATGTGGTCTCCGCCTTCACCAACACCGCGGCCTTCGCGGATTTCCATGGTCATTGAACGCGAAACATAGTCACGCGGCGCGAGATCTTTGTACTGGGGCGCATAGCGCTCCATAAACCGTTCGCCTTCGGAGTTGGTAAGATACCCACCTTCGCCGCGCGCTCCTTCGGTGATCAGACAGCCCGAGCCATAGATGCCGGTCGGGTGGAACTGAACAAATTCCATGTCCTGCAGCGCGAGACCTGCGCGGGCTACCATGCCGCCACCGTCGCCGGTGCAGGTGTGGGCCGAAGTGGCCGAGAAATAGGCGCGGCCATAACCGCCAGTTGCCAGCACCACCATCTTGGCGTTGAAGACGTGCATGGTGCCATCGTCCAGCTTCCAGCAGACAACACCCTGACATTCGCCGTCATCGCTCATGATGAGGTCGATGGCAAAATATTCAACATAGAATTCGGCGTTGTTCTTCAACGATTGACCATAGAGCGTGTGCAGGATCGCATGGCCTGTTCGGTCCGCGGCTGCACAGGTCCGCTGCACGGCGGGGCCTTCGCCAAACTCGGTGGTGTGGCCACCAAACGGACGCTGGTAGATCTTGCCTTCTTCGGTGCGCGAAAACGGCACGCCGTAGTGCTCAAGCTCGTAAACGGCCTTGGGCGCTTCACGGGCGAGGTATTCCATCGCATCCGTGTCGCCCAACCAGTCCGAGCCCTTCACAGTGTCATACATGTGCCACTGCCAGTGGTCGGGGCCCATGTTCGACAGCGAGGCAGCGATCCCGCCTTGTGCGGCAACCGTGTGCGAGCGGGTTGGGAAAACCTTGGTTACGCAAGCGGTGCGCAGGCCTTGTTCGGCCATACCCAGAGTGGCACGCAGACCAGCGCCACCAGCGCCAACCACGACCACGTCATATTCATGTGTTTCGTATTCGTAAGCAGCCATTCGTCCAGCTCCGGTCTTAAAGGGCAATACGCGCCAGGGCGAAAAGCCCGGTGGCGGCAACGGCGTAAGCAATGCAGGTGCAGAGGATGATCAGGAACTTCTTCTGAAGCCCGCGGGTGTAGTCTTCGATCACCACTTGAATGCCGTGGCGGAAGTGGATCATCGCAACGGTGATGGTCATCGCAGCGATAATCGCCGGGAATGGACGCTGGTAATAAGAGATCACTTCTTCATAAGTGCCTCCCAGAGCGCAACCAAAGGTGATGACGAACAGCGGCACCAAAATGGCGAGGCCAACGGCGCTGATGGTCTGGCCCCAGAAATGCTCGGTGCCGGTTCTGGATGAGCCGCGAAATTCGGCGCGTTTACGGTCGGTCAGGAATGCCATGATGCGAACCCCCTCAGAGTACCAATGCCACGAGAACAGCCAGAACGACCGATCCGATGACAACGGCCCAGCCCAGCTTTTGTGCAGTTTCAAGTTCAAAGCCTCGGCCTGTATCCCAGTAAAGGTGACGCAAGCCCGACAAGAAGTGATAGCAGACAGCCCAGAGAGCTGCGAACATCACCAAGTCACCGAACCAAGAAGTCATGATCCCGTTAACTAGGTCGAAGTATTTTGGCCCTGCAGACGCAGCAAGGAACCACCAGACCACCAATGCAGCCGCGCCGAGCAAGGCAACGCCTGTGACACGGGCAAAGATCGAGGTTACTGAGGTCAGCTGTGGGCGGTAAACTTGCAAATGCGGCGAAAGTGGGCGATTGCCCCGGTTCACATCGGCCATATTGAATCCTTTCGGTTTCCCTTGGTTCTTTACTACCTATTTTTTAGCTCATGTCACTGTCATGGCAGCGCTAAAGGCGCGGTTTTTTGGCGCAATACAAACTTTTCTGGAAATTTTGTGATCACTGCATAAATTTCGTGATCACATATTCGCAGATCGCGATGCAGATCGGTCACAACCAGTCCCTTTGCGCCGCATGAGTCGTTTTTAGCGACATCCACTTTGTCAGACCCGTGCCAGAGCTGATTTTGTGACCACAAAGTCATGGCATTGTTTCCACCAGATAATCTGCAAATTCGGTGCAAATTGTTATGCTGCGTGTCTGGGGATCGTAAAACGCGTTCGGCTCTCCGCAAGGCACAATATCTGTGTGCAACCGAAACGGCAGACGAAGTTCTGTGTCGAGTGCGTCGAGCTCGGCCTGTATTACCTCGAGCGTAAAACGCCCGCCTTCTGTCGGGGTCTCGACAGTATTCAACCCAAAATCACCGCCATTGTTGGGATGTAGGACGTCGTCCAGCACCGCGCCCCAACTGTCGTTAGCCTGATCGTATTCATCTGGGCAATACTCAGCGCGTTCTGGCGGCAATCCGAGATCGTCGGCCACATCGTCACGCTCTTCTGGGTTTGCGCCGTAGAACACGCAGACCAAATTGTAATAGCGCTGCAGGTCTGGCCCATGAACGTCCCAATAGGCGGGCTCTTCACCTGCCAGCTCGCGCTCTTCGGATTCACCCAGAAACCCGAACGCGGTGTCATACGCCATCTGAACGGCACTTTCTTCTTCCCAGAACGCGTCGATCAGAAAGACGGAAAGAACATCTGCAGCGTCTTCTTCCTGCCCAAAGATCGGCAGATCGAGAAAATCGATCAGGGCATGGCCGAGCTCATGATAGAAAATGCCAAGCAAGTTGCTTTCGACATATCCCCTAACATCGTCAGAGGCATCGGCGGTAAACTCCGCCCGCGCCGGAGGCGTCAGGCAAAATACCACTGCAAGACAAGCTAAAAGGTGCTTCATGCACTCTATTAGAGCGGCATCAACGCCCAGTAATCAAGATCAAGCAACACATCCGGCAAGTATTTTCCATCTTCGCCACGCAGCGCGAAGGGGTCTCCGCCCCGTGTCGCCACAAGCCGCAAGCGAACGGCCCCAACACCCGGAGCATTGGTTTCAGCCGTATCCAAAACTTCTGACCACGCTTTGACCGTCAATCCGGAAAAGGCCGGGTTCGCGTGTGCACCACCGTTCAGGCCGACAATCATCTGTGCGTTGGCAAGACCATTGAAGGACAGTGTGCGGGCGAGGCTGATAATGTGACCGCCATAAATCAGGCGCTGACCGTCGGGACGGAATGTGGCATCGAAATGCACCTTGGCAGTGTTCTGCCATAGGCGCGTCGCCATCATGTGCTCTGCCTCTTCCAGTGTTACACCGTCGACGTGGTCGATGGTTTCACCGACTTCATAGTCACCCCATCGATGAGGCTCACCTGCGAGCGTGAAATCGTAGTTGGTAAAGTCCAGGTCCTCGGGAATCACGAGATCCTTGGCGTCGATCACCTTGGCCAACTCGGGGACCACGGTTTCGGGCGCTGGCGCATCAAAGTCGCGTTTGCGAACCATGACCCAACGCACATATTCCATCACGATCTCATCGTTTTGGTTCATGCCACGGGTGCGCACATAGACCACCCCGGTTTTGCCGTTCGAGTTTTGTTTGAGGCCGATGACCTCGGAGGTGGAGCGCAAAGTGTCGCCTTCGTAGACCGGCTTTAACCAGCGCCCTTCGGCATAGCCAAGGTTGGCAACCGCATTCAACGACACATCCGGAACGGTTTTACCAAAGACCACGTGGAACGCTGCCAGATCATCGATCGGCGACTTTGGCAGGCCGCTCGCCTGTGCAAAAGCATCCGATGAATAGAGGGCATGACGCGCTGGGTAGAGTGCGTGATAAAGCGCACGCTCGCCGCCTGATACGGTGCGCGGCACCGCGTGCTCGATCACCTGCCCTAGCGTGTAGTCTTCAAAAAACCGACCCGGATTGGTCTTGGCCATCTAGTGCTCTCCTAATTTTGTGTCAGGGGTATAGGTGCCCTCAACCTCTTTGATGACTGCCTGGCCACAGCGCATAACGCCGGTGGCCTGACAGAATGTCTGGGTGGGAGAGCCATAAAGCTCCCAGCCCTTGTTCAGCGCGTCCGTCACCTTGTGACAGAACGCTGAGGTGTCTTCTTCGCTGAGGAACCGGTAGAGCTTCATGCGTCTACACCGGATATGGCCAAGGACCGACCCAGTAGTGGATGTAGCCAATGACCGCCAACAGAACGATCGATGCGATCAGGAAAATACCGTCCTTGGCATAGGTTCCCGGCTCACCCGGCGTCCAGTCCGGCTCAGCTTTGTTGATCAGGGGAACCTCAATAAGCGCCCAAAGGAACAAGCCACCAAACAGGATCAGGCTGGCAACGTCGCCGTTGACCAGAATGTGGGCAAAGGCCCAAGCCCGGAAACCGGCCAGCATCGGGTGGCGCATGCCATTCAGGATGCGGCCCTTTTGCGGGGCGGGGCTCATCATGAAGATTGCGATCAACACCAACAAATTGTTGACATGGATTGTCCAGGTCGGAGCCACCCAAAGATCAATCACCTCGGCCTGTCGATAGCCAATCACCATTAGCACAACGCTGATCACCAAAACGATCGCCACAACGCCGCGCCCTGCGTCGCCCATCCTGGCGCGGGCCTCAGGCATCAGACGTTTGAAGAAATGGGCGAAGGCCCAGAGCAATACCCCAATAACCAAAAGTAACATTTGCGTCTCCCTTTGTTGGTCTTGGGTTAAGACTTAGCCTTCCAGCGCCGCGATTGCATCTGCTTTCGCGAGGATTTCTTTGGCGGTGACAACGTGCAGGTTTTCAACGATCTTGCCATCCACCACGGCAACGCCCTGACCCGCGGCCTCAGTCTCTTCAAACGCGGCAATCTGACGTCGGGCCAAATCAATCTCGTCTTCGGTTGGGGCAAAAGCCTCGTTGGCGACATCCACCTGCGCCGGGTGGATCAGAGTTTTTCCGTCCATACCAAGGTCGCGACCTTGCTCGCACTCTACTCGCAGACCTTCGGCATCTTTAAACGCGTTATAGACACCGTCCACGATAACAAGCCCCTCGGCCTTGGCAGCCAACAGGCAAAGCGACAGGGACGTCATCATCGGCAAACGATCCGCACGGAAGCGACACTGCAAATCCTTGGCGAGATCATTTGTGCCCATTACAAAGCCCTTCATCAAAGGGTGCGAAGCTATTTCGGCGGCATTCATGATGCCACGTGGGGTTTCCATCATTGCCCAGATCGGCAGATCACCCGTGATCTCGGCCAATAGGTCCACTTGGGCAAAGCTTTCGACTTTGGGCAACAAAACCGCGTCGCAATCCATCTCGCGCACGGCGGCGGCATCTTCACGGCCCCACTTTGTGATCAGCCCGTTGATGCGCACGATCCGGGTACGGTTGCCGTAACCTCCGGCTTCCAACGCGGCCTTTAGTGTTTCTCGGGCGTTTTCCTTTTCGTCCACTGACACGGCATCTTCGAGGTCAAAGATGATGGCATCCACAGGCAGTGTACGAGCTTTTTCCAGCGCGCGGTCTTTTGAGCCGGGAATGTAAAGAACCGAGCGAAAGGGGCGTGTACGCTGAACCATGAGTCTCTCCGAAATAAAGTTGCGCAGAAAAGGCCACTTTTTCACGAAAAGTTCAAGGCAGAAAATGCCGCAACGCAGAAAGGTCGACGTGGGACGCTGCGTTAACCTGGATTTGGCACTCCGACCGCCAGTCTTTTGCATCGGGAAAACGCGGAAAAACCCGCATTTGAAAGGGCATTGAGATGAAACAAGAGCTTATTTCAGCGACGATGGGCCTTGGCCTTATGGCCTTGGCAGAAAATCAAGTTGCGGCGCAACAAAACAACTGCGCCCCCAGAGAGGTGGTCTTGCAACGACTCACAGAAGGATACGGGGAAACCCGTCAAGCGATTGGGTTGGGCGCCAACAACGTGGTCGTCGAGGTTTTTGCGAGCGAGACCGGGAGTTGGACGATTACGGTCACGCTTCCCAATGGTGCGACCTGCCTTGTGGCGTCAGGGCAAGCCTATGAAGAGTTGGCCGAAACTTTGCCCGCTAAGGGAGATGACGCCTAAAATATCCGGTCGGCTTTCTGAGCCGGCTAAAAACTACTGCTCTAGGTCAGAGCATCCCAGATGAGTTTCAATCCTGTCACGGTCAACATGGCATAGGTCACCCCAAAGAAATGACGCTCTGAAACCCAATGATGGGCCTTGACCCCGAGCCATGCGCCAAACAGAGCAAAGGGTGCCAACATTAGATCCGCCTTAAGAGTCTCGATGGTGAACACACCAAGCACCCCATAAGGAATGGCCTTGGCAATGTTGATAATCCAGAACACCAGAACAGTTGTTGCCTGATAGGCGGTTTTCTCGAGGCCGCGCGACAACAGATAGACGGCCACTGGTGGCCCTCCAGCATGGCTTACGAAACTCGTGAAACCGGCAATGACGCCCGCGAGTCCGCCAGACCACCCGGGCTGGACCCGAATACGCCCCGTTCCGGGCACAAGTCGCCACATCACAAACCCAAGTGCGACGCCGCCGATCAGCAGTCGCAGGACATCATCATTGGCAACGGTAAACAACGCGGCCCCCAGAACAGCGCCCGGAATACCGCCCAACACCAACAACCGCGCATCCGGCCAACTCCAACGCATCCAATAGGGGCGTAACGTGGTCACATCGATCAACATCAAAAGCGGCAACATCAGCCCAAGCGCCGTGGCGGGTGGGAGAACCAATGCTAACAAGGCAGAACTTGCAAAGGCGGCTCCGGATCCGAAGCCGCCTTTGGAAACGCCCGCAAATACTGTTGCAAGCGCAGCGAGTAGAAACAAAGTTTGAGACTCAAACACGTGCAGATAGACCTGACACGCCTAACACCGACCGCGCGGCTACCACCCTATTTTTTGGACAAGATTTTCTTACGCTGCTTTTCGTATTCGTCTTCGGTCAGCAGACCTTTGGCATAGGCTGTCTCCAGCGCCTCGAGCTCTTCACCAACTGTCGTTGTTGTAACCTGGTTGGTTGTATTGCCGCCATTGCCGCATGCCGAAAGTGTCATGCCAGCAACAACCATTACCATCAAAAGCTTCGCAGTCGCCTTCATTCGTCCCGATCCCCAATAGTGAGTGTTTGACACGATGCTAATCCCGACGGCGACTTCGGGCAAGCATGTTCACGCGACAAATTTTCCCTTGGTTTTCGGCGTTGTGGCCCTCCTGCATCCCTTCGCCGCGCCTGCAAAGTCTTGCGTTAAGACCGATTCCCGCCTAAGCCGACCACGAAATTCAAACCGGACCGGAGATATTCCCTATGGCCAGACCCAAGATTGCCCTTATCGGCGCAGGCAACATCGGCGGCACGCTCGCCCACCTCGCAGCTATCAAAGAACTGGGCGACGTAGTTCTGTTCGACATCGCCGACGGCCTGCCCCAAGGCAAAGCCCTCGACATCGCAGAATCGGGCCCCGTCGAAAAAATTGATGCCGCGATGTCAGGCTCGAGCGACTATGCAGCCATCGCTGGCGCAGACGTCTGCATCGTAACCGCAGGCGTTGCACGCAAACCCGGCATGAGTCGTGATGACCTCTTGGGCATCAACCTCAAGGTCATGAAGTCAGTCGGTGAAGGCATCGCCGCTCACGCACCGGACGCTTTTGTGATCTGCATCACCAACCCGCTCGACGCGATGGTCTGGGCTCTGCAGAAGTTTTCAGGCCTGCCCACGAACAAAGTTTGCGGCATGGCTGGTGTTCTGGACTCAGCTCGCTTCCGTCACTTCCTCGCCGAAGAATTCAACGTTTCGATGCGCGACGTAACCGCATTTGTTCTGGGCGGCCACGGTGACACCATGGTGCCATCGGTTCGCTACTCGACCGTTGCCGGTATCCCGTTGCCTGACCTGATCGAGATGGGCTGGACCACTCAAGAGAAACTGGACGCAATGGTTCAGCGGACCCGTGATGGTGGCGCAGAAATCGTTGGCCTCTTGAAAACCGGTTCGGCGTTCTACGCTCCGGCAGCTTCAGCAATCGAGATGGCCGAAGCCTATCTGAAAGACCAAAAACGCGTTCTGCCATGTGCCGCCTATTGTGATGGCGATCTTGGCGTCAAAGACATGTATGTCGGCGTTCCCACCGTGATCGGTGCTGGTGGTGTTGAGAAGGTCGTGAACATCAAGCTCAACAAAGAAGAGCAAGAAGGTTTCACAACCTCGGTCAAAGCTGTTCAGGGTCTTATGGAAGCCTGCAAAGGCATCGACGGCTCGCTCGCGTAAATGACAAACGGCTTTATCTTTGCCGTTTCAGGGCCAGACTATGCCGGTCTGGCCCAACAAGCCGCCGCAACTGTGGCGCAGCACCATCCAGACATTCCAATAGACTTGTTCACCGACCAGCCTTGCGATGATCCGGTTTTCACGCAGGTCCATCAGCTGTCTGGCTCCAGCCCTCGTCCCCGTTTCGAGGCGCTGCTTCAGTCTCGGTTTGACAACACCATATGCCTGGATGCCGATCTTTTCGTGATCGCGCCGATTGCCGATGTTTTTGCCCTTCTTCAGCACTTTGATATTGCCGCGGCACATGATCAGCGACTGAACGTGTCCACCCATACGCTGGTCTTTCATACCAAGCCGGTCCCCACTGCGTTTCCGCAATACAACTCGGGGGTTTTCGGCCTGCGCAAGTCGGATGAGACCCACGCGTTTGTTCGGGCATGGGAGGCTGGGTACATCGCGGCCGATCTGGGAATTGATCAACCAATTCTACGCGAGCTGTTGTTCGAAAGCCGACTGCGAATTGCTACTTTACCGGCACAATACAACGTCATCGACATGGACCTGATCCGGAGCTTTGACAGTCGCACGATCGCGCCTCGTATCCTGCACTCTTCGTTACTGCGCACCGGCTACAAGCGCGACGTCTCGACAGCGACAACACCTGAAGACTTGGTCGGCAAGGATTTCATGCAGTTTTTGCGTGACCTCCAGGAGGCCGATGTCACGCTGACACCAAAACCCATCCAGCGGGTCGTCGAAGCCTATTGCGATACCCGCCCCGGAACCAAAGTGCATCCGCAGAATAATTTCACCATGAAGTACTCCAAGCGGACGCGGCTACGGCGGTGGTGGGCTGAACTAAAGGTTCCGTTCATAGATACTTGAGTGGCTATTCGTCCGGATAGAGCTCGAGCAGCTCAGACCCTTGCAAACGCTCTAGCACGAAGGCTTTGTCTTCGGCCTCTAACAAGTCATAGCTCGCACGTGCGGCGTTCTCACGATAGTTTTTTGGGGGCTTCTTACGTTCCCACACGCGCCTTCTCGGACGCATGAATCTTCGGCTGTCTTCTTGCGGCAAGGTTTCAAGCAAATCAGCTTTGGTTTCCAGACCGACACAGTTCAAAATCATCGCAGGGTCTTGAACCAGATCCTCATAGCGAATGATGGCACTGTTCTCATAGGTGGCCAACAAACGGGTGTAGCTGGCAACCTTGGCAATCATCATGTCAATCAAACTGTCAAACATCCTTCGTCCGACACAATCGCGCCCTGCGGTCAGCCAAGGTTGGCGCACAAAGCTGCTGAACTCACGCGGAATATGCACAAGGGTATGAAAAGGGTTGCGATGCATCGACAGCAACCAACTTGCGGGATGGCGGACAATGATAAGCACGGCTGGATTGTGCGTGGCCAGGAACGTGTCACTAAAACGCTGATCCGGTGCCGAATGCTTCCAACCACCGTACTCCGAGACAAAAGTGTAGTGTTGATGATCCAACATGGCTTCTCTTGCAGCGAGACCTTTGTCGCCTCGGGGAAATGGGCCATTGGGCTCTCGCGGCGCAAGCTGTTGCGTGAGCCGGGGGATACTATGGAAAATCTTTACGTCACAATTGTTACGCAGCACGCCTTCCAGAAAACTGGTACCCGAATTGCGCTCGCCCAAAAGCTTTAGCCCATTGGTCAAAGTCAAATGTCGATTGTGGCCAATCATAAGCACACCCGATAGTTTCTTTGCGGTTCTGGAATGCTGAGTTCACTGCGCGCCACTTTCGCCCCTTTCTGCAGGATTTTGAATATCCTTGAAAGGGACAAATCACATATCAATGACTCCCGAACCGAGTCGCCTCGCCACTTGGTTCGCCCCTGACTTCATTGTTCTCCGTTTGGCGGCAATCTCTCCAGGGATTAAAAAACGCGATTCTAAGTGATTTGCTGCAAATTGCGCTCAATTCTTTGCTTCTAGTGGGCGTGGGGTCACTTTTGTGATCACACGATACTTTTGTGTGATCACAAAAACAAAAAACCGAACCAGAATCGCAAAAACCGTTATTAAGCCGGGATAGTTTATGCCTATATCGCTTGCAATCGTAGCAAGATGGGACAGTTCCATGAACATCCATGAATACCAAGCGAAGGCATTGCTTCGCTCCTACGGTGCCCCCGTATCTGAAGGACGCCCTGTCCTGAAGGCCGAGGACGCCAAAACCGCAGCCGGTGAACTTGATGGGCCGCTTTGGGTTGTCAAAGCCCAGATCCACGCAGGTGGTCGCGGCAAGGGCTCGTTCAAAGAAGCCGACGCCGGCGAAAAAGGTGGCGTGCGCCTGACCAAATCGGTGGAAGAAGCTGCCGAAGAAGCCAAGAAGATGCTGGGCCGCACGCTTGTGACCCACCAGACCGGCCCTGCGGGCAAACAGGTCAACCGCATCTACATCGAGGCCGGATCCGGCATCGAAAGCGAACTCTACCTCGCCCTGCTGGTGGATCGTCAGACGTCGCGTGTATCATTCGTCTGCTCGACCGAAGGCGGCATGGACATCGAAGAAGTGGCCGCAGCCACGCCCGAAAAGATCCTGTCGTTCAGCGTTGATCCAGCCACAGGTTATCAGGCCTATCACGGTCGCCGCATCGCCTTTTCGCTGGGCCTTACTGGTGCACAGGTCAAACAGTGCGTCAAACTGATGGGCCAGCTCTACCAAGCCTTCATGGAAAAAGACATGGAGATGCTGGAAATCAACCCGCTGATCGTCGCGGATGACGGCAACCTCAAGGTTCTCGACGCCAAAGTCAGCTTTGACGGCAACGCCATGTACCGCCACGCCGACATCGCTGAACTGCGTGATGAGACGGAAGAAGACAGCAAAGAGCTGGAAGCCTCCAAGTATGACCTGAACTACATCGCTCTGGACGGCGAGATTGGCTGCATGGTCAACGGCGCAGGTCTGGCGATGGCCACAATGGACATCATCAAACTCTACGGTGCCGAGCCTGCCAACTTCCTCGACGTGGGCGGCGGTGCGACCAAAGAGAAAGTCACCGAAGCCTTCAAAATCATCACCTCGGACCCGAACGTTAAGGGCATCCTCGTAAACATCTTCGGTGGCATCATGCGCTGTGACGTCATCGCCGAGGGCGTTGTCGCCGCGGTGAAAGAGGTCGGCCTGCAGGTTCCGCTGGTTGTGCGCCTCGAAGGTACCAACGTGGAAGCTGGCAAAGACATCATCAACAACTCCGACGTTGATGTGATCGCTGCTGACAACCTCAGCGACGGTGCAGAAAAGATCGTGAAAGCGGTGAAAGGTTAAGACCATGGCAATTCTTGTTGATGAAAACACCAAAGTGATCTGTCAGGGCTTTACTGGCTCGCAGGGCACTTTCCACTCTGAACAGGCTATCGCCTATGGCACCAAAATGGTCGGCGGTGTGACCCCAGGCAAAGGCGGCATGGACCATCTCGGCCTGCCGGTCTTTAACTCGGTGCACGAAGCCAAGGCCAAGACCGAAGCCAATGCTTCCGTCATCTACGTCCCCCCGCCCTTCGCGGCAGACTCGATCCTCGAGGCGATTGACGCAGAGATGGAACTGATCGTCTGCATCACCGAAGGCATTCCGGTTTTGGACATGATGAAAGTGCAACGCGCGCTGGAAGGCTCGGCATCGCGTCTGATCGGCCCCAACTGCCCCGGTGTCATTACGCCGGATGCTTGCAAAATCGGCATCATGCCCGGCCACATCCACAAACGTGGCTCGGTCGGTGTTGTATCGCGTTCGGGTACGCTGACCTATGAAGCCGTGAAGCAGACCGCAGACATCGGCCTCGGCCAGTCGACCGCGGTCGGCATCGGTGGTGACCCCATCAAGGGCACCGAGCATATCGACGTCCTCGACATGTTCCTGTCGGATGACGAAACGCAGTCGATCATCATGATCGGTGAGATTGGTGGTTCGGCCGAAGAAGAAGCCGCCGAATTCCTCGCCAACGAGCGCAAGAAGGGCCGCTGGAAACCAACCGCTGGCTTTATTGCCGGTCGCACGGCGCCTCCGGGCCGCCGCATGGGCCACGCTGGCGCGATTGTTGCCGGCGGTAAAGGTGGTGCCGAAGACAAGATCGAAGCCATGAAAGAGGCCGGTATCGTTGTCGCAGACAGCCCAGCTGGTCTGGGCGAAGCCGTGCTCAAGGCAATCGGCTAAATCGTGTCGGTTCCGAGTTTTTAAGTTCGGAACCGACAACCAATCCGTAGTTCTAGATTCGCGCAAAACTGAAACAGGAGGTTCCGGATGATACAGATCTCAAAACGCCTATTGTCGATGATTGCGTTTCTCATCTTCACGTTACCGGCCTTCGCCCAATCCCCCGGCCCCTTGCAGGGCAAGGTTTATGGATCGGGCAACCGTGCGCTGGTTGTTGTGCAGCACGGCGATGTCAGCAGCGGTGGCGCGGCGAACTATCACTACGACTTTGCGCGGAGCGTGGCGCGAGCCAACAAGAACGTGACCGTGTTCGCGTTGCTGCGGCCAGGGTATTCCGATGGCAAGGGGCTTAAGTCCAAGGGCTCCAACAGTGGCCGCCGGGACCATTACACCAAAACCAACAACAAGTTGGTGGCACAGACCATTCAGGCGATGGCCAAACAGGTTGGCACCTCTAAGATCATTGGCGTCGGCCACTCGGGTGGCGCCGCGCAACTGGGCGGTGTTCTGGGGCTTGCGCCCGGATTGCTGGACAGCGCCATTCTCGTCTCTTGCCCCTGCGACATCGCCACTTGGCGCTCAAAGCGGGGCAAATCGGCCTGGCCCAAAAGCGCGAGCCAGTCTCCGCACAAGCAAATCTCAAAGATCGCGAAAGGCACGCGCATTACGCTCGTGGTGGGAACGAACGACAGCAATACGTTTCCAGACCTGAGCAAAGACTATGTGGCCGCGGCCAAGGCTCGTGGATTGTCTGCTCAATATGTCCCGGTAAATGGCGCGGGTCATGGCTTTAGCGGAACACAATCCACAGTTCGCAAACTCGTCAAAACAGAAATCAACAGATAACCCAAAATCCAAAGCTAGAGGAAAGTGCCCGCATGACCGAACAGTCTCCCAATGACATCTTCCACGCTTCCAGCTTCATGCAGGGGCACAATGCGGAATATCTGGAACAGATGTATGCCCGCTATGCCAGCGATCCCAACGCGGTGGACGAAGCCTGGCAATCGTTTTTCCGTCAGCTGGGTGATGCCGAGCTGGACGTCAAGGCAGAGGCCTCTGGCCCATCCTGGGCGCGGGGTGACTGGCCTCCGATGCCGCAAGATGAATTGACGAGCGCGCTGACCGGCGAATGGGCCGAGCCTGCCGAGATCAAAGGGGCTGGTGACAAGATCAAGGCTAAAGCGGCCGACAAGGGCATTCAGGTTTCGGACGAAGCAGTCAAACAGGCCGTGCTGGATTCAATCCGCGCCCTGATGATCATCCGGGCTTATCGTATCCGAGGTCACCTTGTGGCGGATCTGGACCCACTTGGCATGCGCAGTCAAACGCCTCACCCTGAGTTGGACCCGAAATCCTATGGTTTCGCCGAATCCGACATGGACCGCCCGATCTTTATCGACAAGGTTCTGGGTCTGGAAATCGCGACGATGCGCCAGATCATCGACATCGTGAAACGCACCTATTGCGGCACCTTTGCGCTGCAATACATGCACATCTCAAACCCTGAAGAAGCCTCATGGCTGAAAGAGCGGATTGAAGGCTTTGGCAAAGAAATCCAGTTCACTCGCGAAGGTCGTAAAGCGATCCTCAACAAACTGGTTGAAGCCGAGGGCTTTGAAAAGTTTCTGCACGTCAAATACATGGGCACCAAGCGGTTTGGTCTGGATGGTGGTGAAAGCCTGATTCCCGCGATGGAGCAGATCATCAAACGTGGCGGTAATCTGGGCGTCAAAGAGATTGTCGTCGGCATGCCTCACCGGGGTCGCCTCTCGGTGCTCGCCAATGTGATGGCCAAGCCCTACAAAGCGATCTTTAACGAATTTCAGGGCGGCAGCTTTAAACCCGAAGACGTGGACGGTTCAGGTGATGTGAAATATCACCTCGGCGCGTCATCTGACCGCGAATTTGATGGCAATACGGTGCACTTGTCACTGACCGCCAACCCCTCGCACCTTGAGGCTGTAAACCCGGTGGTTCTGGGCAAGGTTCGCGCCAAGCAAGACCAGAACAACGACGAACAGCGCACCAGCGTGATGCCGATCCTATTGCACGGTGACGCCGCGTTTGCTGGCCAAGGTGTCGTGGCCGAGTGTTTTGCCCTCTCGGGCCTGCGCGGTCACAAAACCGGCGGCACCATGCATATCGTGGTGAACAACCAGATCGGCTTTACCACGGCGCCGCACTTCTCTCGGTCGTCTCCGTACCCGACCGACAACGCGCTGGTGGTGGAAGCCCCGATCTTCCACGTTAATGGCGACGATCCCGAGGCCGTTGTGCATGCCGCCAAGGTTGCGACCGAGTTCCGCCAGAAATTCCAGAAAGATGTGGTGCTCGACATCTTCTGCTACCGCCGTTTTGGTCACAACGAGGGCGATGAGCCCATGTTCACCAACCCGGTGATGTACAAGACAATCAAGGGCCACAAAACCACCCTGTCGCTCTACACGGATCGTTTGGTCAAGGATGGGTTGATCCCCGAAGGCGAGATCGAAGACATGAAAGCCGCTTTCCAAGCACGTCTGAATGACGAGTTTGAGGCTGGCAAGGATTACAAACCCAACAAGGCCGACTGGCTGGACGGGAGATGGTCCGGCAAGGACAAAGAAGATGGCGTCTATCAACGTGGTCAGACATCGATCAAACCCGAAACATTTCAGGACGTGGGCACTGCCCTCAGCCGCGCGCCCGAGGGCTATCCGATCCACAAGACCGTTAGCCGCCTTTTAGAGACCAAGGGCAAGATGATGGAAACCGGCAAGGGCATTGACTGGGCCACTGCCGAAGCACTGGCCTTTGGCTCATTGCTAACCGAAGGCTACCCAGTGCGTCTTGCAGGACAGGACGCCACCCGTGGCACATTCTCGCAGCGTCATTCGGGCATCGTCAATCAGGACACCGAAGAACGCTACTATCCGCTGAACCATATCCGTGCGGGTCAGGCCCAATATGACGTGATTGACTCGGCGCTGTCAGAATACGCGGTGCTGGGCTTTGAATATGGGTATTCGCTGGCCGAACCCGACACACTCACGTTGTGGGAAGCGCAGTTTGGCGATTTTGCCAACGGTGCACAGATCATGTTCGACCAGTTTATCTCGTCCGGCGAGGCGAAGTGGCTGCGGATGTCCGGTCTGGTCGTTCTTCTGCCTCACGGTTTTGAAGGCCAAGGCCCCGAGCACTCATCGGCCCGTCTGGAACGCTTCCTGCAGATGTGCGGTGGGGACAACTGGATCGTGGCCAACTGTACGACGCCTGCGAACTACTTCCACATTCTGCGCCGTCAGATCCACCGCTCGTTCCGCAAGCCACTGATCCTGATGACGCCGAAATCGCTGTTGCGTCACAAGCTCTGCATCTCGGAAGCCGAAGAGTTTACCACTGGTTCGTCATTCCACCGCGTCCTCTGGGACGATGCACAAAAGGGCAACTCAGACACCAAACTGGTCGCTGACAACAAGATCAAGCGCGTGGTGATGTGCTCGGGTAAGGTCTATTTCGACTTGCTGGAAGAGCGCGACGCCCGTGGCATCGACGATGTCTACTTGATGCGGATCGAACAGTTCTATCCGTTCCCGGCCCACTCGCTGATCAAAGAGCTTGAGCGCTTCAAAGGGGCCGAGATGGTCTGGTGTCAGGAAGAGCCCAAGAACCAAGGCGCCTGGTCGTTCATCGAGCCCAATATCGAATGGGCGCTGACCCGTATCAAAGCCAAACACACACGTCCGGTCTATGCAGGTCGCCCCGCTTCGGCGTCGCCTGCGACCGGTCTGTCTAGCCAACACAAAGCACAACAAGAAGCGCTGGTGAACGCCGCGCTGAGCATGGAAGGAAACTAAACCATGACCGAAGTTCGCGTCCCCACCCTAGGCGAGAGCGTCACCGAGGCCACCGTGGCCACCTGGTTCAAGAAACCGGGCGATGCGGTCGCCGTTGATGAAATGCTCTGCGAGCTGGAAACCGACAAGGTGACCGTCGAAGTGCCTGCCCCCGCCGCTGGCGTCATGGGCGAGATTGTTGCCGCTGAGGGCGAGACCGTAGGCGTTGATGCGCTTTTGGCCACGATTTCGGCAGGCGAAGGTGCTGCTCCGGCCCCGGCCGCTGAGGCACCTGCTGCTGCTGCGCCGGCCGCTGCCGGAGGCGACAGCGTTGATGTCATGGTTCCAACCCTTGGTGAATCCGTGACCGAAGCAACTGTCTCGACCTGGTTCAAGGCAGTAGGTGACAGTGTCAAACAGGACGAGATGCTGTGCGAGCTGGAAACCGACAAGGTGTCGGTTGAAGTGCCCGCCCCGGCCTCAGGTGTTCTTGCGGAAATTACGGCTGCCGAAGGCTCGACCGTGGACGCCACGGCCAAACTGGCAGTGATCTCATCCTCGGGCGCCGTTGCAGCACCCGCCGCAGCACCAGCGCCTGCCGCAGCTGCTGCCGGTGGTAAAGACGTCGAAAATGCCCCTTCAGCCAATAAACTGATGGCGGAAAAGGGCATCGATCCGGCCAATGTTCAGGGATCCGGCCGTGACGGTCGCATCATGAAGGAAGACGTGGCAAACGCCGCTATCCCAGCCCCTGCCCCGGTCGTTTCAGCACCGGCACCAGCCGCTGCAACGCCACGCGCGCCTGTCTCTGCCGACGATGCTTCGCGCGAAGAGCGTGTGAAAATGACCCGCCTGCGCCAGACCATCGCGCGCCGCCTGAAAGACAGCCAGAACACCGCGGCCATGCTGACCACCTATAACGAGGTCGACATGGGCGCTGTGATGGAACTGCGCAATCAGTACAAAGGTGAGTTCGAAAAGAAACACGGAACACGCCTTGGCTTCATGTCCTTCTTCACCAAGGCCTGTTGCCACGCGCTGAAAGAAGTGCCCGAAGTCAACGCCGAGATCGACGGCACCGACATCGTTTATAAGAACTTTGTTCACATGGGCGTCGCTGCTGGCACCCCCACGGGCCTCGTGGTTCCGGTGATCCGCAACGCCGACTCGATGTCCTTTGCCGAGATCGAAAAGGCCATTGCTGAAAAAGGCAAACGCGCCCGTGACGGCAAACTGTCGATGGCTGAAATGCAGGGCGGCACGTTCACGCTGTCCAATGGCGGCGTCTATGGCTCGCTGATGTCCTCGCCGATCCTGAACCCGCCGCAGTCGGGCATCCTCGGCATGCACAAGATTCAGGACCGCCCGATGGCGATTAACGGCGAAGTTGTCATCCGCCCGATGATGTACCTCGCCCTGAGTTACGACCACCGCATCGTCGACGGCAAAGGCGCCGTGACCTTCCTCGTCCGCGTCAAAGAAGCGCTCGAGGATCCGCGTCGGTTGTTGATGGACCTGTAAGAACCCAAGACAATTTGAGGCCCGTGCTTCATTTTGGCCCAAATACTTCGGGGGAATCGTGGCTTGCCGCGATGGGGGCTGCGCCCCCTCCCCATCCCGAAAACTAGGAGACACCTATGTCCCAATATGACGTCATTATCATCGGCGCTGGCCCCGGCGGCTATGTGTCGGCCATCCGCTGCGCCCAACTGGGCCTCAAGACCGCGGTGGTAGAAGGCCGCGAAACCCTTGGCGGCACTTGCCTGAACGTGGGCTGTATCCCGTCCAAGGCGCTGCTGCACGCCTCGCACATGCTGCACGAGGCCGAGCACAATTTTGCCGCCATGGGCCTCAAGGGCAAAAGCCCTTCGGTCGACTGGAAGCAAATGAAGACCTACAAGGAAGAGACCATCGGCCAGAACACTGGTGGCATCGAATTCCTGTTTAAAAAGAACAAGATCGACTGGCTCAAGGGCTATGGCGAAATCGAAGCCGCAGGCAAGGTCAAGGTGGGCGACACCACCTATGAAACCAAGAACATCGTGATCGCCTCGGGCTCTGTTCCATCGTCCCTGCCGGGCGTTGAGGTCGACAATGACAAAGGCGTCGTGGTGGACTCCACCGGTGCTTTGGATCTGCCCAAGGTACCCAAGAAAATGGTCGTGATCGGCGCGGGCGTCATCGGGCTGGAGCTTGGCTCGGTCTATCAGCGTCTGGGTTCGGAAGTGACCGTGGTCGAATACATGGACGCAGTTTGCCCCGGCATGGACGCCGACGTTCAGCGCAGCTTTAAGCGTATCCTTGAAAAACAAGGCCTCAGCTTTGTCATGGGCGCTGCCGTGTCTGGAGTGGACGCGACCAAAACCAAAGCCAAGGTCAAATACGCGACCAAGAAGGCCCCCGACGACGAACAGGTCATCGATGCGGATGTCGTCCTCGTCGCCACGGGTCGCAAGCCCTACTCCGAAGGCCTCGGCCTCGACAAACTCGGCATCACCATGACAGACCGCGGCCAGATTGCCACCGACGGTCAATGGAAGACCAACATTCCCGGCATCTACGCCATCGGAGACGTGATCGAAGGCCCGATGCTGGCCCACAAAGCCGAAGACGAAGGCATGGCCGTCGCCGAAGTGATCGCTGGCAAACATGGCCACGTGAATTATGGCGTGATCCCCGGCGTGGTCTACACAACGCCCGAGGTCGCCACCGTCGGCCAGACCGAAGCCGCGTTGAAGGCTGAGGGGCGCAAGTTGAAGATCGGCAAATTCATGTTCATGGGCAATGCCCGTGCCAAGGCCGTGCATCAGGCCGAAGGCGGTTTCGTCAAAATCATCACCGACAAGGAAACCGACCGCGTGCTGGGCGCCGCAATTATCGGTCCCGCAGCCGGCGACATGATCCACGAGCTTTGTGTCGCGATGGAGTTCGGAGCTTCAGCGCAGGACATCGCCCTTACCTGTCACGCTCACCCGACTTATTCAGAAGCGGTGCGCGAAGCGGCGCTTGCCTGTGGGGATGGACCGATCCACAGCTAAACGATCCACATCGTTAACCAAAAAGATGGCGGTTCTCACAGAACCGCCATTTTTTTGTCCACTTGCTCGGAGAGAAACAGACATCAAAGGTCGATGTCCCAATTGCGGGTATCAACTTTCATTTCAAGTAACGCACAGCATTGAGGTCAATAAATGCGTATTCTTCTTATTGGATGTCTCACCTTTTTCACGATCATTCTTACCAGCCAAACCGCTGAGGCCCGCCGAGGGGGCAACAATTCCGGCCACTACGAAACACTGACGTTTGTGAGTGAAACCGCCATCGTCAGAGAAGCCGAAGGGCCTATGGCGCTTTGTCACCTAACCCGCAAACGGTATATCGCCTTCATCGACTATTGGGTCAGCAGCAAGGGGTATGTGCTGGCTGCCAACAATTGCAATGTCGAGAGCTTTTACAAGGTCACGGCCGATGATGTCCTGATGGCGCAATCAATTGGCATGATCCCTGACAGCATTCCTGCCGAAGCGTCCATGTCGATATCAGAATTCGCCAAGGGGTCTTGGGGGGCGGCTCTGGCCATTCTGTTGGCCGTGCTCGTGGGCATAAAGCTGTACCGCCAGGCGATGCGAAAACGCGGTCGCAAGGGTGAGATGGGCAATATTTCCCCTCAGGCATCCGCGTTTTTGGATGCGATCTGTCACGCGGCAAAGGCCGACGGCGACATTGACCCAAGTGAAATTCAAGTCATTTCAGAAATCGCGTCCCAAGCAACCGGCCAGAACTTTGGGCCTGCACAGATCAAACGGATCATCCAACAGGCCGAGCGCAATCTGACTGACGCACAATACAGATCGTTTGGCAAAGACCTGTCACGGCATCAAAAGCTCATGCTGGTCGAGGCTGTATTGGCCACGGTTACGGCAGACGGCAAGATCACCAAGGACGAACACACGTTCCTGTCCAAGCTCGCCGGGGCATTGGGCGTCACCGGGGCTGAAGTTTCGGCCATGCTCCCACAACGGGCGCCTGCACCGGCCTAACTGGGGCGACTTTGACATGTGCGACGGCCTCAAAAACCGGGGCCGTCGTTACCACAGGGTTTGTTTCGCCCGCTTTAACCAACCGTCATCATAGTGTTTCCCGCCTTCGCGGCCTTCAGTCATCTCAGCCAGGATTTCCCCTGCGGTTGGCAACCCTTCGCTCTCGTCTCCGCTGGTCCAAAGCCGTGCCCGCATCGGCGCACGCGCGCATTGGGTATAGACCTCGCCAATGCGGATCACGATGACCGAGCGCGGCAGCCGGCCCTTGAACTCGAACCGCGCACACAGGGTGTCATCCACTGTCATTCGCGCCAAACCGTTTACACGCACAATTGTGTTTGATCCCGGCACCATGAACATCAGCGAGATGCGCCCGTCTTCGACAATGTTGCGGATCGTGTCCATTCGGTTGTTGCCGCGCCAGTCTGGCATGGCGAGCGTGTGCTCATCCAACTCCAACACGACAGGGCCATCATCCCCACGTGGGCTGCCATCAGTGCCACTGGCCCCGACCGTCGAGACGACGCAGAACCGCGATGCCATAATCCACTTGCGATAACCGGGTGTCAGCCGGTCTGCGACCTTGTTCTGCGATGCTGACCCTGGCTCGCCATAAAGCGCCTCTAGCTCGGCAATTTCTTCAATCCACTGCATCCGCTTTGAACCCCGCTTCTTGCATCAGCTTGTTCGATCCGTCTTCGATCATCGCTTCAAGCCGCGCCATAAAGTCGGTCTGCTTCGTGCCAGGATTGATTGGATCCAAAAACTCAACCACGGCCAATCCCGGCGTGCGCAACATCGTGCCCTTGGGCCAGAACATGCCTGCATTCGTCGCCACAGGCACCGCGCTTTGCCCGGTTTCCTTGTAGAGGACATATGGACCGATCTTGTAGGGGCGATACTCGCCTACCGGAACCCGCGTGCCCTGCGGGTAGATCACCAATTGGCCGGGCGGCACGCGACCGCTCTCGACGTCAGCCAACATGTCCTTGATCGCCGCCCCGCGCTTGCCGCGTTTGACCGGCACACACCCCAAACGCCACGCGTAAATTCCGATGATCGGGGTGAAGAGCAGTTCGTATTTCATGATGAAACGCGGCTGCGGCACGGCCTTGAAGATCATCATGATATCCAAGAATGACTGGTGCTTGGCGGGCACCAAACAGGCCCCAGAGGGAATTTCGCCCCGCACCTCTGAACGGATACCCACCATCCAGCGTGCAGTCCACAAAGCCCAGCTTGCATAGGTGTTACAGGCAGTCATAGCGCCCTTGGGGGACACCAACGCCCAAGGCAGAAATACAATCCCCATGATCAACATCACCACAGCGTTCTGGACGACGTAGAGAATGGACATAACCCATTGAAACGCGAGACGCATCAATCCAACTCCGACAAAGTCCGGCGCGCTGCGGCGCCGGTTGCAATATAGGCCACCATCGCGGCCAAAAGCGGGATCAGCACCGGCCAACCCCAGGCCAATCCCTGAAATCCAAGCCCTGTCAAAAAGCCACCTGCCTCTTGCGCAGCAGGTAACAACATCACCGCCACGATCCCTGTAACGGTACCAACGACCGCCCCCACGAGGGCGCGCAAGGTAAAGCGGCGCACAAAGGCGTGGGCAATATAGCTGTCTTGTGCGCCCACCAAACGCAACACAGCGATGACCTGTGCGTTTGCAGCCAAAGCCGCGTTGGCGGCCAGAGTGATCATCGTTCCCGTCGTCGCGGCGATCAAAATGATAGAAATCCACCCCAACATACGTAGCCGGCCCGCGGCTTGTTCGAGCGGTTTGCGCCAGCGCGTGTGATCATCCAGAACCGCGCCCGGCACTTCGGCTGATAGGCGCAAACGCAGCCCAGCCGCATCATAGCCTGTCTCGGTCTCGACAATTTCAATCAGCTGCGGCACGGGCAGCGTTTCAAGCGGCAAATCCGGTCCAAACCACGGCTCGAGAAGCGCGCTTTGCTCTTCACTCGACAGCGCACGGGCATCGGCCACGCCGGGTGTGGTTTCAAGAACTCTTAGCGCCGTTGCGGTCTGTTCCGCCATCTGCTCCACCGGTGCGGAAATACGCAGGGTCGAGCTATGCGCCAGCTCGTCCCCCCAGCGCTTCGCCAACCGCCCGGATGCCAGCGACAAAGCCAAAGCAAAAACGGCGAGAAAGGCCATGGCCGCCGCGGCAAAACTCGTCAGGCGCGCGGTAAAGCCCGAGGGTGGCACCACGCGATCCGCTTGCGTGTCGCCAGCCACAAAGGCAGTGATCTTTTGTATGGCGCCACTCATAGATCTGCCCCAGCCAGTTGCAGCTTGCGGTTGGCAATCCGCAGGACACGCGCCTGAACCTTGTTCTTGGCGGCACGGATCAGGTTCATGTCGTGGGTCGCGATCATGATTGTCTTGCCCATTTTGTTCAATTCGACCAACAGCTGCAAAAGCCGCTGCGACATATCCCAATCAACGTTGCCTGTGGGTTCGTCCGCCAGTACCACGTCTGGCGACATGATGATCGCCCGGGCCAGCGCGGCACGTTGACGTTCGCCACCCGAAAGGGTTGGCGGCAGAGCACTGGCACGTTTGCCTAGCCCAACCCACCCCATCAACTCCTTGAGGTCCGAGACATGCTCAATGTTGTCCTTCCCCGACACGTTCAATGGAAGCATGACGTTGTCGGCAATAGGCAGGTGATCAAGGAACTGACAATCCTGATGGACCACGCCGATCCGGCGGCGCACCAACGCATGATCGTCACGCGACATTGAGCGCACATCTTGGTCAAAAAGACGGACATCCCCCGAGGTTGGAGTCAGAGCGCCATAGCACAATTTGAGAAATGTGGTTTTACCTGAACCCGAAGGTCCGGTCAAAAAATGAAAGGATCCCGGCGACAATTTCAGGGAAATGTCGCTCAGAAGCTCTCCGCCCCCATAGCTGTAGGCGATGTTTTCCAGTTCGATCAAAGCGGATGCCCCGTTTTTGTGTCAGCTCTGTTGTGCCTGAGCATCGACGCGGTTTCAATCCGTGCCTTTGCGGCTTTTGTCTTTCAACAGGCGAAGTTACGCCATATGCTCGCTCCAAGAATAAAGAACTCGGGGACAAACAGGGGAACAACATGCGGCTAAGCTGTCCGAATTGTGGTGCCCAGTATGAAGTGCCAGTCGAGGTCATTCCACAAGATGGCCGTGATGTGCAGTGTTCAAATTGTGGGCACACGTGGTTTCAGCTGCATCCCGATCAGGATGTAGATCTCGCTCAGGAGACCGGAGGCTCGCTTCCGGACCAAAGCTGGTCGCCCGAAGAAGTGGCCGAGACCGTTCAACAAGAAACAGATCTTGTTGAAGATCCGGTCATGGACGAACACGATCAAGAGGTTCAACCGCCCGAACCACGGTTTGACGATGAACCCTCAGCGGATTCAGACCTGTCCCTCGAGGACGAAGAAGAAGACCCGCAACCCGAAGAGCCTCCAGTCGAGCCCGAAGAAGACGTCGCCGACGAAGCGTCAGAGGATGCAGACCACGCTGAGCCGGACGTAGCCGAAGAGACCGAAGATGAGGTGGATGACGAAGAGGATCCGGCTGACCTTGATGAAGAAGAAGCGGAAACTCCTCGATCCCCACGTGGAATAGATCCAGCCATTGCGGATGTCCTGCGCCAAGAGGCAGAGTACGAAGCAAACGCGCGAGAAAGCGAAGCGCAAGAAGCGCTGGAAACACAAACAGAACTCGGCCTACAGGATCCCGGCTCACATGCTGACGATCAACGCGCCGCCGAAGCGCGCGAACGGATGCGCCGCATTCAGGGCCTGAACGATGGCTCCGATGATGCCGATGCAAGTCCTGAGGTGTCATCGACCGAGTTGGATGACGCCGCACATGCGTCTCGACGCGATCTTTTGCCGGACATTGACGAAATCAATTCGACTTTGCGGGCTGCTGATGATCGGGGCGGCGCAGAGGGCACAGTCGCGGCCGTCACCACCCGCGAGCGCAAGCGTAGTGGATTCCGGTTGGGCTTTGGACTTGTTCTGTTGTTCGCCGCGCTGGTCATCATGGCCTACATCTACAACCGCGAGATAGCGGCTGCATTCCCAGCGATGGCACCAGCAGTTGACACCTTAATGGAAACGCTGAACGCGATGCGGGTCTGGTTGGACACGCGTGTTACCGAAGCCATGTTGTGGCTGGATGGTATGGCAGAATCTGCTGGTGGCGAAACCGAGTAAAACCGGGGTTCAAAACCGATCCAGAAGCCGTTTCAGGTAACTGCGCTCTTGCTCTGTGCGTTCGTCCTCTCCGGCGCGGCGACGGATTTCATCCAGCAGGCGGCGCGCCTGACGATACACATCTTCTCCTTGCAGCAGGCCCTCTTCGGTGCCAGCTGGCCCGCGGGCGCCATTACTGCGACCAAGTGGATCTGACGAATTCCCCTGAGCTTGCTCACGGCCTTCCTGACCCTGCCCCTGTTGCTGGGCCATGGCCTCACCCAGATTGCGCATGCCTTCGCGCATGGCATCCATCGCCTGTGCTTGTTGATCTATGGCTTCTGCCAGATCATCCTGTCTCAAGGCCTCTTCGGCCCCTTCCATTGCCTCACCGGCTCGACCCAGCGCATCCGCTGCGGCATCCCCTTCCGGGGTTCCGCGACCGGGCATCTGACTTTGCAGATTTTCCAGCTGTTGACGCAGTGCTTCTTGGCGTTCTGCGAGGGAACCAGCACTCTGGCCTTGGCCCTGTTCACCTGGTTCTCCGGGGGTTTGGCCGCTCTGTCCGTCCTGACCATCCGAGCCGCTACCCTGGCCGGTACCATCATGTGCCTGGCCGCGACCCTCACCGCCGCTAAAGCCTTCGTTCCCCTGGGATTGCCCGGCGTTGCCGTTGGGGTTGAATTGCTCTTGCAACTCGCGGAAAGCCTCATCCGAGAGCCCTTGTTGATCCCGCAGAGTTTCTGCCAGACCTTCCATCGCCTCTTCACCTGGGCTTTGTTCACCGTTGCCTTGGCCCTGGGTCACCCGCATGTTTTCCATCATGCGCTGGAACTCTTCGAGTGCCTGCATCGCTTCGGCCATGCGGCCTTGTTCCATCAGTTCCTGAATGCGGTCCATCATCCGCTGCAGGTCATCTTGGTTCAGCTGCATGCTGTTCTCAGCCGTTTGCTGATCTTCGCCACCTTGCTCGCCATCGCGTTGTTGCTGGCGCGCCAATTCACGCAGGTAGTCCTGAGTTGCCTCGCGCAATTCCTGCATCAATCGGGCAATTTCTTCATCGCTGGCACCGTTTTTCATGGCCTCGGCAAGGCGTTCGCGGGCCTGTTCCATGCGCGCCATTGCGTCGCCCAGATCACCCTCTTCCAACATCAGGGCCAGTTCCCAAAGCGCCTGAGAGATTTCATCCCTCTGGGGTTCTGCAAACCCATCGGCCCGCACCATGTTATCCAGCCGCCGCAGGATCGTGCCGAACCTCAGATAGGTGGTTTCGTCCGGGAAGAGCCCCTCCTCCGGTTGATAAGAAACAGCCCGCAAAAGCTGAACCACACGTGGCGCGTTGGCCTTGTTCCACAAAAGATCGCGACGCAGTTCGACCACGGCCGCGGCAAGCGGATCAAAGAACCGACGCGCGGGCAGGATGGTCTTGAGTTCGGGCGCCGCCCCAGACTGAGCCACAGCATCTTCAACCGTCAACGACACGGTGACAGGCAGATGCGCCCAGACATGGTCTGAAAAATCCTCGATCAACACCTCTTCAAAGGCCGAGCGATCTCCGGCGATGGGCAGCGGAAGCGGCACGTCGATAACCGCAATCTGCTCGGGTTCAATTGCCAGACCATGTTCGCGGTCTACTGCGGCCAAATCCAACGTAATGCGCGCTTGGCCAGAGACAATCTCATAATCATCCGTTGCAGAGAATGGCAGGCTCATCTCACCCCGACCTGAGACCTCTGCACTGCCCAAAATCACCACGCCCGGTGCTTCGTCAACCAGCATGTCGATCTGCCATGACCGCCCTCCGGCCCCTTCAATCACTAGCGAGCCGGATTGGGTGACCGTGAATTCCTGTTCCGGTTCGACAGCGCTTGGCACATCCTCAACCCGACCCGAGACTGACTCGGACACCGTAAGGGCGCCGACCTCGCCATAAAGACGTACCAACACGCGGCTACCTTGCGGCAAGACAAGCGATCCTTCCGGCAAGTCCGGCAAATACAACGCTGGTTTCCCTGTATAGGCAGGGGGCTCAATCCACCCCTCCCAGCTTGGCCCGCTGAGCGGAGCGGCGCCGCCAGCGGCCACTTCGGCCACCGTGCCAACGCGGGAAAACGAGCCAAACAACAAGGCCACAGCAAGCGCCAGCACCGCAATGTAGCGCAAGCCAAAGGGATCCAGCCGAGAAATTCTAAGATTAGGCTCAGGCGCTTGAGCATCTGAAGCCTTGGCCGCCATGCGCCCCTGATGCACGCGCCACAACTGTTCAGCCGCATCATCGCCCGCACCAATTACGGGGTGGTCGCGCAGCGCTTGCAAGGGACGCCCCGGCAGGGTCGCGTCAAGTCGCACAAACGCCTCTTCGCGGGAAGGCCAATGAAAGCCGCGCGCACCTTTCCAAAGGCACCAAACGCTCAGGAACGCAGTAAACAATCCAACGGTCCAAAGCAGTTCAAGGCTGACTTCTTCGTGCAACCCCAACATCAGAGCCGCCAAAACGACAAAGGCCACTGACCAAAGGGACCAGAAGTTTCGCGTGACAGATTCGGCGAGCAGCCCCAAACGCGTCAGCGTCAGGACCCGACCCAGCCGTTTCAGCACCTTTTCAGGGTTGTCAGGGCGTGTTGCCATTCATCCTTCCAGATCGCTCAGAGGCAAAATGCATCAGAGCCACTCAGGAATGGTATCTCGGTTTATCATTTCGTCCAAGGTCGGGCGTCGGCGGATAACCGCAAATTGATCGCCTTTCACAAGCACTTCTGGGATCAAGGGGCGCGAGTTGTACTCGCTCGACATCACAGCACCATAAGCACCAGCACTGCGAAACGCGATCAAATCACCCGCCTGAACCGGCTCCATCACCCGTTCTTTGGCAAAGGTGTCACCAGATTCACAGACCGGGCCAACGATGTCATAACGCTGTTTTTCAACGCCCGGAGAGGCTTCGACCACAGGAATAATGTCATGGTGCGCTTCGTACATGGCAGGGCGGATCAGATCATTCATGGCGCCATCGATGATCATAAACTCGCGATCTTCGCCCTCTTTCACGTAAATCACCTTGCTGACCATGATCCCGGCATTGCCCGCAATCAGGCGGCCCGGTTCAATTTCGATCTCGCAGCCAAGATGACCCAGGGTTTCACGCACCATCGCGCCGTATTCGGTTGGCAAAGGCGGCGCATCATTCGAGCGCGTATAGGGAATTCCCAGACCGCCACCCAAATCCAGCCGCGAAATCTCGTGCCCGTCGCTGCGCAGGTCTTCAGTTAACTGCGCGACTTTTTCATAGGCCAGCCGGAACGGCTCAAGCTGCGTCAATTGGCTGCCGATATGCACATCAATGCCAATTACTTTAAGCCCCTTGAGGCTTGCGGCATGAGCATAGACCTCTCGCGCCCGGCTAATGGGGATGCCAAATTTATTCTCGGATTTGCCAGTGGCAATCTTGGCGTGGGTTTTGGCATCGACATCCGGGTTCACGCGCACCGTGATGGGGGCCACAACGCCCAACACCAAAGCAACCTCATTGATCACAGCCA
This sequence comes from uncultured Shimia sp., assembly GCF_947498095.1. Lineage (GTDB taxonomy): Bacteria > Pseudomonadota > Alphaproteobacteria > Rhodobacterales > Rhodobacteraceae > Shimia. The sequence continues at coordinate 216,093 of NZ_CANMJE010000007.1, forward strand.
TTTCAGGCTCGGATTCGACGTTGAACTGACGAATGCCGCCGCTCAGGGCCATCTCAATCTCATCGCGGGTTTTCCCGACGCCGGAAAAAACGATCCGATCTCCCGGCACGCCTGCGGCTTTGGCACGGGCATACTCGCCGCCAGACACGACGTCCATGCCAGCGCCAACGGCTGCCAATGTCTTAAGAATCGCCTGATTGCTAGCGGCTTTCATGGCGTAGCAGACCAGATGGTCCATGCCCTCCAATGCCTCGTCGAACAGCCGGAAGTGGCGTTCAAACGTGGCTGTGGAATAGCAATAAAAGGGCGTGCCAACTTCGGCGGCAATCTCTGCAACGGGTACGTCCTCGGCAAAAAGCGCACCATCACGATAGAGAAAATGATCCATATCCGGCCCTTTCAGCCTGTCATAACCCGCCTCTCATAGCCAGCAGTGCTCAGGCAATCAACATGCGCGGGCGGGCAGACGGGAAAATACCTGGCAGCTTGGCAGTCGCACATCAGATGTCAGCAAAATCTCCACCCCGACCTTTGCCACTGGAAAAGCGGGCAGCACCCGAGGTGCCTTCGGATATAAAGCTTTGAAATGATTGCCATTCGCGTTTGAGACTCGCTGCCAGTTCGGGCCCAGAAAGACGGGCCGAGGCATGGTCAGCCCGCATGCACTCTTGGGGGAAACGGGTCAACGCCTCGGCAAGCTCCATCGCCTGATCCAATGCCTGCCCATCAGGCACCACACGATCTGCCAGTCCCATACGCATGGCCTCATCTGCACCAACGGGGCGTCCGATCAGGATCAGATCATTGGCCCGCCCCTGCCCGACAAGACGCGGCAACCGAACAGTGCCACCATCGATCAACGGCACTCCCCAGCGGCGACAGAACACACCAAACGTGGCGCTCTCGGCGGCGATGCGCATGTCACACCAAGCAGCCAGTTCGAGGCCCCCGGCAACGGCATATCCTTCAACCGCCGCGATCACGGGCTTGGAGAGAATGAGCCGTGACGGGCCCATAGGACCGGGGATGGGATCAGTGACGGCATCACTCCAAGTATCTGGAATTATGACGTTTTCAATCCACTCCTGGCCCTCACCTGTTGCGGCAGATTTGAGATCATAGCCAGCGCAGAAATGATCCCCGGCACCCGTGAAGATGGCCACATCAACCGATTCCTCGGCGTCAAAATCGAGGAACGCTTCGTAAAGGGCTCGGGCCGTTTCGGGGTTTACGGCATTGCGCGCGCCGGGGCGATTGATGGTGATGATCCGAACCCGCCCGCGATCTTCGATGGTGATGCTCATATGACGACCCTCCATTAAAGCATCCTTGCGCCGGATACCCTTGCAGGCAAGCCCAACGCCGCGTCGCTTGACGCTTGCGCCGGGCGGGCCTATCGAAGCGTCATGGAAAAACTCGAAGAACAAATTGCGCATCTGACCCGCACTGTCGAAGAACTTTCGGACGTTATGGCGAGACAGGACGCCGAGATAGCCACGCTCAAACGGCGTGTTCAGATGCTGATGGAACGCGAGGCCGGACGGGAAGCGGACGCGTCAGGCGGGATGGTCATCGGTAACGAGCGCCCACCGCATTACTAAGGGCGCATCCCGAATTGGGCCGTTTGGTACACTTCCCAGCCCCCCAGCACCGTACGACCCCGCCCTACCTCAGCGTGCGTTTAGAGGTTGGTAAGAGGGCTGATCGCTAAAACTCTTCCACCGCCATCACGCCTTCGAGCGACTTCAGCGCACCTTTGATCTGGGGGTTGACCGGGCATTGGATGCCAAGGTCCATCTCAACCTCGCCCGGCAGTTCGCCATGCATCAGGCAGAACATGACCGGCCCCTTGCCGCCCAGTTTGACCGTTTCGATACTCTGCTGGATCACATTGGCCACCGGCATCACGGCAGTGATGTCTTCAACGTAGATCTTTAACCCCATGGCCCCGGCATCAGCCACGACACTGTCGACGGGGGCGATGGATTTTGCCAAGAGCTTGAGTTGGTCCGCCTCGACGGTGGCCTCGACCGTGACAACAACTTTGGAGCCCGTTTCCAGATAGTCGCGGCTTTTCTCGAGGGTTTCGGAAAAAATCGTCACCTCGTAGGCGCCTGTCGGATCAGAAAGTTGCGCAAAGGCAAAACGGTTTCCCCGGCTGGACTTGCGTTCCTGACGACCCGAAACACGGCCCGCGATCTTCACAACACAAGGCCCCATGCGGGCCTGTTCGGTGGCCTCGTCCAGCGTGAGAACCTTTTTGCGCTTGAGCGCGGCCATGTAGTCTTCAAGCGGGTGGCCCGACAGGAAGAAGCCAACGGCCTTGGCCTCTTCGTCCAGCTTTTCAGCCGGCAGCCAGTCGGCGACGCGGGACAGGCGCGGTTCGGGCAAATCGTCACCCGCTTCGCCAAACAAGGACACTTGGTTCGAAGACTTTTGGTCAAAAATCGCGGCGGAATAGGCCACAAGCCCATCCAGACTCTCAAGAACCCGACGACGGTTCTTATCCAGCTCGTCAAAGGCCCCTGAACGGGCCAGCATTTCTAATGGGCGTTTGCCGACACGTTTGAGATCAACCCGGCGGGCAAAGTCAAAGAGGGTAGCAAAAGGCTTGTCTTTGCCGTCAACCTTGCGCCCTTCGGTCACCAGGTGCATCGCTTCGACACCGACGTTTTTCAAGGCCCCCAGCCCGTAAACCAAAGCGCCGTCAACCACGGTGAACGTGGCGTCGGAGCGGTTCACACACGGCGGCACCCAAGGCAAAGCCAGCGCTTTTTTCACTTCTTCAAAGTAGACGGCCAACTTGTCGGTCAGATGGATATCACAGTTCATCACCCCGGCCATGAACTCGACAGGGTGGTTCGCCTTGAGCCAGGCGGTCTGATAGCTGACCACGGCATAGGCTGCTGCGTGGGATTTGTTAAAGCCGTAGTTGGCGAATTTTTCCAAGAGGTCGAAGACCTCTGATGCCTTCTTTTTGTCGACCCCGTTTTCCATCGCGCCCTTTTCGAACTTGGGGCGTTCCTTAGCCATTTCCTCGGCGATTTTCTTACCCATCGCCCGGCGGAGCAAATCCGCACCACCCAGCGAGTAGCCCGCCATGACCTGAGCGATCTGCATCACCTGTTCCTGATAAACGATGATGCCTTGGGTCTCTTCAAGGATGTGGTCGATCAGAGGATGAACGGATTCAACCTCGCGCAGGCCATTCTTGACCTCGCAATAGGTCGGGATGTTCTCCATCGGGCCGGGTCTGTAGAGGGCGACGAGCGCCACGATGTCCTCGATACTGGTGGGCTTCATGCGCTTCAGCGCGTCCATCATGCCCGAGGATTCCACCTGGAACACGGCCACGGTTTTGGCGGCGGAGTAGAGTTTATAGGTCGGGTCGTCATCCAGCGGGATGGCGTTGATCTCGTTCACGGCGCCTTCGGGTGGCTCGTAGAGCTGGGTGCCGTCGGCGGTAATATGGATGTCACGGCCCGAAGCAAGGATCTGTTCGATGGCGTTTTGGATAACGGTGAGTGTCTTGAGGCCGAGGAAGTCGAATTTCACAAGACCCGCCTGTTCAACCCATTTCATGTTGAATTGGGTGGCTGGCATATCCGAACGGGGATCCTGATAAAGCGGCACCAGCGCGTCCAGCGGGCGATCGCCGATCACCACACCGGCGGCATGGGTCGAGGCGTTCCGCAGCAGCCCTTCAACCTGCTGGCCGTAATTCAGCAGGCGTTCCACTACCTCTTCGTTGCGAGCTTCTTCGCGCAGCCGCGGCTCATCCGCCAACGCCTTCTCGATGCTGACAGGTTTAACGCCTTCGACCGGGATCATCTTTGACAGACGGTCGACCTGACCATAAGGCATCTGCAACACACGGCCGATATCTCGCACGGCGGCTTTGGACAATAGCGCACCAAAGGTGATGATCTGGCCAACCTTGTCGCGGCCGTATTTCTCTTGCACGTAGCGGATCACCTCTTCGCGGCGATCCATGCAAAAGTCGATGTCAAAGTCAGGCATCGAGACCCGTTCAGGATTGAGAAAGCGTTCAAACAGCAGGCTGTAGCGCAAGGGATCAAGGTCGGTGATCAACAGCGCATAGGCCACTAGGCTGCCCGCCCCGGAACCACGGCCCGGCCCCACAGGAATGCCCTTGTCCTTGGCCCATTTAATAAAGTCGGCAACGATCAGGAAATAGCCCGGAAAACCCATGCCTTCGATGATGCCCAGTTCGAAATCAAGCCGCGCCTTGTAGTCTTCAACGCTGACGGCGTGGGGGATCATCGAGAGACGATACTCGAGGCCGGCCTCGGCCTGACGACGCAGTTCGGCAACCTCATCATCGGCGAATTTCGGCAGGATCGGGTCACGGCGATAGGCCATAAAGGCGCAGCGTTTGGCGATCTCGATCGTGTTGTCTATCGCTTCGGGAAGATCGGCAAACAAGGTCACCATTTCCTGCTGCGACTTGAAGTAATGCTGGGATGTCAGTCGGCGACGCCCGGCCTGTTGGTCAACATAGGCGCCTTCGGCGATGCAGATCAGGGCATCATGCGCCTCAAACATATCGGTTTTCGGGAAGTAGACGTCATTTGTGGCCACCAAGGGGATGCCCATGCCATAGGCCATCTCAAGGAACGGGCGTTCGGTCAGGCGCTCGGCTTCAGGTTGGCCACCTTCGCCGGGGTGGCGTTGGAGTTCGATATAGAGGCGATCACCGAACATTTGGTGAAAGCGGGACATCATGGCCTGAGCTGCCGGGTGCTGACCCTGTTGCAAGAGCCGCCCCATCGGTCCATCCGGGCCACCCGTTAGACAGATCAACCCTTCGCTATGCGCCGCCAGTTCGTCAATCGAGACCTGCGGCAACTGCCCACCACTGTCTACATAGAGACAGGACGACAGTTTCATCAGGTTCTCATAGCCCTCTTCACGTTGAGACAAGAGCACGACTGGCGCAGGGGCCGGGGGCTGCGTGCGCCCCGATGGGTCATCATGGGGCATGGTCACATCGACCTGACAGCCAATGATGGGCTGGACCCCGGCGCCACTGGCGGTCACGGAAAACTCCAGCGCCGCAAACATGTTGTTGGTGTCGGTGATCGCAACCGCAGGCATATCCGCTGCCGCGCACATGCCAGGCAGTTTCTTGACCCGCAACGCGCCCTCAAGAAGCGAGTATTCGGTATGCGTGCGGAGGTGAATGAATCGGGGTTGGCTGCTCATGCGGTCAAGCTAGCGTAGAGGCGAAAGAAGGTCACGGGGCGATTGGAGTTTCGGATGTCTTGATGACACCTCTGGTGCAAGTCCGCTTTGTGGGACTTAGCAGACCCACACAGCGTTAAGTTCAACTGGAACTTTCGGCTCAAAACCGACCTTTGTGGTGTGTACGGCAAAGGTCAGGAGGGGACAACGGTGTTGCCTCTTAACGCCTGTACTTGGCGAAGAGTATGCAAGAAGGAACGCTCTTTAAACGCAACAAACCCGACAAGCATAAAGCTCACCGGGCTTGAAGCAGAGCACCAGAGAAACCTGGTGTCGGTTGGAAAGGATTAACCGTTCCGGGTCATTCTATCAGCGACGATG
>NZ_CANMJE010000008.1 GCF_947498095.1 uncultured Shimia sp.
AAACCATCTTCATCGCTGCATTCGTCCTCTTCGGTGTCATCATCCTAGGACACTAAAAACTACCAAACATCCCCAATGGTATAGCCCGATGGAAACGGGTCGCTGGGGGCCAGCGTCCAAGTCGTCGAGCCGTAGATCCAGGCCTGACCCGAAAGCGTCGGCACAATCGCAGGGTAGGGCCCAACCTGGGTGACGTCTTCGATCCGGCCCGTAAACGTGGTGCCCATAGGTCCGGCGTTTACGTAATCCTGCCCAACACTCAAAAGCCCGCGGGCATGCAGAACAGCCATCTTGGCGCAAGTGCCTGTGCCACAGGGTGAGCGGTCAAATATTCCACTGGCGGCATTGGGGTGCGAGGGATCGAACGGGCCGGTTGAAAGCGTAATGACACCGCGCCCATCGGTTGCCGGGTCAGCTGCGGCACCCCAGAGGTTGGTGATGGTTGGTCCCGTGATATCGGGGTTATCAGGGTGAGTTACCGGCAGTTGCTCGGCTGCCGCATGGCGTATGGCCTCAGAAACCTGGACAATCTCGCGGCCGTTTCCGGGATCGAGCGACACACCCAGCCGATCTGCATCGGCGAGTACGAAGAACATCCCGCCCCAGGCAATGTCGACCTTGATGGTGTCATGCCCACTCACCTCAACCGGCGCGTCGAGATGCACGACAAAGGCTGGCACGTTGCGAAACGTAACCCGGGTGACTTTGCCGTTTTTGCAGTTCGCTTTCACACGGATCAATCCCGCCGGGGTTTCAAGCGTCAGCTCGGTCACCGGCTCAATCAATGGCAGGATGCCCGTTTCCAGCAAAACGGTCGTGACGCAGATGGTGTTCGAGCCACTCATTGGGGGGTATTCCGTTTGCTCCATGATGATGAAGCCTGCGTCGGCTTCGGGGTCACACGGGGGTACAAGTGCATTGCAGCATAGGGCTGGGTAGCCACGCGGTTCCTGCAACATAAGGGTGCGAATGTGGTCGTGATGCGTCTGCATATCCAGCATCTTTTCGAACACACTTTGCCCTTTCAGGTCTGGCATGCCGCCTGTGATCACGCGACCCGGTTCACCTTCGGCATGGGCTTCAACGGCAGTAAGGGAAAGGGTATCGCGCATAAGAGTCTCTCCGGTTGGCTAACAACACGGTAAAGAGCGGCAGTCCGCGAAGAAAGGTTTTTTGAAGCTGGTCAGCGCGCGAAAACACCATGCCGACCTCACGTCATTTGGTGAATGATGGGTGACGCAAAGATCTTGGGTGCTCTAACATCGTGCGAGGCGGACAGGTATGAGATCCCATGACATTTGACTCATTTGATACCCAACTGGAACACACCATTCGGACAAGAATGGCGGGATTTCGACATCAGCGGGTCGCCGGTAAAGGACTACGGCAAGCGGCGGTGGCGATTGTGATTATGCCTTGCCCGGCCACAAAGCGGCCGAGTGTGCTTTTGACCTTGCGCCCAGCCTCGATGAACCGGCACGCTGGGCAATACGCCTTGCCTGGAGGACGGCTGGACACCGGTGAGACCCAGGCTCAGGCGGCCCTGCGCGAGGTGCGCGAAGAGGTTGGCTTGGACCTGCAGGAAGCCGACATTCTCGGGCGGCTGGACGATTTTGAAACCCGGTCGGGCTTTTGTATTGCATCGTTCGTTGTTTGGGGAGGTGATGGGCAGGAACCCCACCCGGACCCATCGGAAGTGCAGGCGTTGTTCTACGTTCCCTTTGAGGAACTCGACAGTCCTGAGATACCAGAGCTGTTGGCCGCGCGCGAAGGTGAAGCGCCGGTATTGTCAGCATTCATACCCACGCTGGGTCACAATATCTTCGCGCCAACCGCGGCCCTGCTCTATCAATTCCGCGAGGTTGCCCTGCGCGGAAACGCGACTCGCGTGGCCCACTTTGAGCAGCCGAGTTTCACCTGGTCCTAAGGGCAGCGGTATCGAACGTTTTGGGCAACACACTAAACGGTCCTCAGATGTTGACTGGTGGAAACAAAACTCTACGTAATAAATTCTAGGTATCCGAGCGGCCACACTCAATGCATGACTTTTTTTCAGAGCACTTTGGTCCGGGCGGAGACCATGATAGGATTTTCGCATGGCTTTGGATCGTTTTTTCCGTCGGTTTTGTGGCCGTGTGTTACTTCTTTGGAATAAGCAGTTTCTTTGGCTGGGAAGTTCCTGAGTTCAGTTTTTTGGTTCTTATCGGATCTGGGTTTGCGACGGTGCTAACCCTGTTGTTATTCCTTGTCTTTTCAGTCGTCGAGTTCGTCCTCAAAAAACTTGAACGGTCGGAAGATGAAGAGTTTGACGCATAGACGATCCCTATGAACACTAAAGGAGAAAGGAACCCATTTCATGTCAATCCGAGCAGTTTTCACAAGTCTTGTGGTTGGTTTGGTCGCGACCTTTGCGGGCCCAGCTTCTGCCAACTGCGGCAACCCCAGTCTTCTTCACAGTGCTGAAGAGAATTTTGGCGAAGCGCGTTTTTACGAAAGACGCGTGAACAAGAAGATGGAAAGCTTGGATCAACAACGACATGGGTCCGCAGAATGGTGTGAAACCGCTGACTTAGTTTACATAAGCATGCAACGCACATTTTGGTATTATCTCGAATCAAGGGACGATTTTGAGATCCTGCAACAGCGATGTACCCGCGCCGCGCGTAACGCTGCATCTGAAGGTGAATCCGATACAGCCGCCTACTATCGGCAAGTCAGATCAGTCGTAGAGTCCAACTATTACGCGGCCAAACGCAATGCAACTGACGCCGACAAAGCGGCGACTGAGTTTCACGATTGGGTCGGAAGCAGCTGCGCTTTGAAAGAGTGTTACGACACGCGGTGCAACTGACCAAGGCCGCATGGATTTCACGGCAAAGGCGCAAAGTAACCTAATCACCTGAATGTCGTCGCGTATCGCCCGTTTTGGGGCGCTTGCGCCTCTGGCATTCAGCCCGTCTATGGTCTATCTCCTCGGAAACCCATTTGACGAGAGACTCTTATGACGTTTGAAACACCCGGTCCGGTCGAGCAATCCTTGCGTGACGCGATCAGTCCCATCGAAGAGATCATCGAAGAGGCGCGCCAAGGCCGCATCTATATCCTCGTCGACCATGAGGATCGCGAGAACGAAGGTGATTTCATCATTCCTGCCGAGTTCGCCGACGCGGCCGCGGTGAATTTCATGGCCACACATGGCCGAGGATTGATCTGTTTGCCGATGACGGCGGACCGGATTGATAATCTGGGCCTGCCAATGATGGCAGTGAACAACTCGTCCCGCCATGAAACCGCCTTTACCGTGTCAATTGAAGCCCGCGAGGGTGTGTCGACCGGGATTTCTGCGGGCGACCGTGCCTTGACCATTTCCACGGCGATCAGCGAGCAGAACACGATGGCCTCGTTGGCCACGCCCGGGCATGTGTTTCCGCTGCGGGCAAAGCGCGGTGGCGTTTTGGTTCGTGCAGGTCACACCGAGGCATCTGTTGATATCTCCCGTCTGGCCGGGCTGCATCCAAGTGCAGTGATCTGTGAGATTATGAACGACGACGGCACCATGGCGCGTCTGCCGGAACTGGTGGAGATTGCGAAGAAACATGGCCTCAAGATTGGCACGATCAGCGATTTGATTTCGTATCGTTCGCGCAATGACAACCTTGTCGTAGAAACCTCGTCGCAAACGGTCACGTCGGAGTTTGGTGGCGATTGGCAGATGCGTATCTTTACCGATCAAATCCACGGTGTTGAACATGTGGCGCTGGTCAAAGGTGACATCACCACGCCAGACCCTGTTCTGGTTCGCACCCATGCCCTGCACGAAGCCGGGGACGTTCTGGGGCTTGGCCCCAAGCCGACGGCCGAGTTGCCCAGTGCAATGCGCAAGATTGCACAAGAGGGCAGGGGCGTTGTGTGCCTGTTCCGTGAGCCACGGCATAGCCTCTATGCCAACGAGGACGAAGGCCCCCGGACCATCAAGCACACAGGCCTTGGCGCGCAGATGCTGTCCAACATGGGGCTCAGCGAGTTGATCCTGCTGACGGACAGTCCTGATACCGTGTATCTGGGAATCGACGCTTATGGTCTGAGCATTGTCGGCACTCGTCCCATCCTGACCGAGGAGTAAGCCAATGGCTGGCGCAGAAAAGCACTATATCATGCCCCGTCCGACCTTTGAAAAACCGGTCAAACTGGCGATTGTCATCTCTCCTTATTACAAAGACATCGCTGACAATATGCTGGCTGGTGCCATGGCAGAGATCGAGGCCGCCGGCGGCACCTTTGAAGTGATCGAAGTACCGGGTGCGCTGGAAATACCAACGGCGATTGGCATTTCTGAACGGCTGAGCAACTTTGACGGCTACGTGGCCCTTGGCTGTGTCATCCGTGGGGAAACCACGCATTATGAAACGGTCTGCAACGACTCCAGCCGTGCCATTCAACTGTTGGGATTACAGGGGCTTTGCATTGGCAACGGCATCCTGACGGTCGAAAATCGCAAACAGGCCGAAGTGCGCGCGGATCCTGCGGATCAGAACAAAGGCGGCGGCGCGGCGGCAGCGGCCTTGCATCTTATCGCGCTCACTCGTAAATGGGGCGCCCAGCGTAAGGGCGTCGGATTCGTTCCGGCCTCTGAAGAGATCAAGATCGCTGGCGAACTCAAGGACAACCCCACCGCATGAGCACCTCAGGCAACCAGAAACGACTGATGAAATCTGCCGCCCGGCTCTACGCCGTGCAGGCGCTCTATCAGATGGAGCAATCCGGCCAGACCGCGGATCAGGTACGGGTAGAGTTTCTGGACCACCGTTTTGGCGAACAGTTCGAAGACTATGAGATGGTCGAAGGCCATGTTGGTCTGTTCACGAAGACGATTGACGACGCGGTGAACCATCAGGCGCTGATCGACCAGATGACCGATCGTGGGCTGGTGGCCAAGTGGCCCATTGATCGCATCGATCCGACCTTGCGCGCCCTGTTCCGGGCCGCCGGTGCAGAGCTGACCCAAGCCGACACGCCGCCCAAGGTGGTGATCAGCGAGTATGTTGGCGTGGCGACCGCGTTTTTCGCTGAAGGCCGCGAGCCGAAGTTCGTCAACGCCGTGCTGGATCATATGGCACGCGAAGCCCGCCCCGAGGCGTTTTGATCGCTTCGCCCTTGCTGAACCCGCTGGCAAGCACTAACTAGCCACTTGGCGGGTTCTGCCCTTCTCGTGATACGGTTGCATTCCGGTGGCCTTAAATACTTCCGAGGGAGCTGGCTCTGTTCTGGTCCTGGCCTGATTACCTGGCGCCCACCTGTGCAAACAGGTCCTCGGGAATGAGATAACCCCACGGCTGCGTTTGCGGGCCCGCCACCTTTTTAAAATGGTTTTAGTTTGGCTGAGGCCTGATGCGATGCCTAAGAAAGCTATGGTAGCTGCGGAAAGTGACTGGCGTTAACGGACTAGGTTGGGTGTTCCGCATTACAAGTTGACTGATGATCGGCCAGTGCAAAAAAGGGACCGAGGCGTTCAAGACCGCGCGAATGCGAGAGCGGGAGTTTGGAAGTCAGTCCTTTGATGTGGACGTCCTTAGCCCGTACGCTCAGTGAAACTTATACTCAAGCGACGCCTCGGAGTTCGCAATGAGTGTCTCAAATTCAGTATCAGTATGATGCTTGTAGATCGAAACATCGAAATGTGTTCTCCGTGTCGAACGAGTTTTCGTGTGTTTGAGAATCGGACTAAAGGGGCGCGTTAACGAAACGCCGTGCTGCTCCAGCAACTCCAGAATGTCGAAACCTTTTGTTTTTTGGTTTGATGCGAGATTGGCAATTATGAAATTGCTGCTCGACTCTCGCAAAAGGCTTATGTTGGTCTTTGTGACGTGGCAATACAGATCATAGACATTCAAGGACGGCCAGCCATAGCTCGAGCTTGCGATATCGTCGCATATTTTGACGTCGTAGGGATTGTTGAGAAACGACTGAACCCATGTCTCAAAGTCCCGCACCATGTAAATGATGATCGGCGAGTCTTTTCCCAACAGTCTTGGATTTAGTCTGCCATGCTTGCCGAATTCGGCGATTCTGTATTGTTCATCGATGTAGCGGTGTTGATTCCTTGGGCTGTAGAGAAGACCGCTGGGGGTGTTTGTCCTGATCAGTTCGTTCACCCACCGGGTGCCGGTATGATAATAGCCAGCCGTAAAAACTGTCGGTGTGATTTTGCCCGCCCGAGCGCGGGAAATCATATTGTTCAGCAATTTTTGCTCGTACTGTTGTTCTCGCCTTTTTGGGGAGAAACCTGCTAACACCAGCTGGCCAACGTCGCGTATACTCGAGAGTGAAATCATCGTTTTTTGCTCCTTTTGGGTCTCGGCAATCGCATCGACGGCTTCATCTCACCGACTTTTCGTCAAGATATGGGCCACTGAAGTGAGATTCTATGGTTTTTCCAATTCTTTTGCGCGATGCGGCTCGGCGAATTGGAGGTTTCGATTAGTTCGTTTGGTCAAGACCTCAGTGAAATGGCAGTCTCTTTGCTGGCTGTGCCGTTAGTGGTGACATAGTTTGAGTATTTCCGAGGGAGTGTCGTTACCCAAGGCCGCCCTGATGGGCGAGACCGTCAATGTTTGCGTTCACTGTTGGCTGGATATCGCGCAAGTCACCACTTTGGGGGGCTGGGAATTTGGGGGCAATAAGTCGAAAAGAAATTCACTTGACATGATACTAAATGGTATCATAAATAAATGGTATCAAAAGGTATCATATGGAGAACACATGCCCGACCACCTACAACCCGCCTTTCGTGCTCTGGCCGATCCGACACGTCGCGACATCCTGCGGATGCTTGGGGACAAGCCCATGACCATTGCTGAGGTCTCGGACCAGTTCGACATGACCCGTGCAGCGGTCAAAAAGCATCTGGTGATGCTCTCAGATGGTGGATTGATCGAGGTCGAGGCGCGGGGGCGGGAACGGGTGAATTCGCTCAATGCTGCTGCGTTGAAGCCTGTGATGGACTGGCTCGGCTGGTTTGACCGCTTCTGGGATGTGCGTCTGGATGCCTTGAAAACAGCCTTAGAGGAAGGAAACGACAATGAACAAACCCCTGAACAGCAAGGACCTGACAATGACTGACACAACCATTCGCAAAACCGTCTATCTTGGCGCTGACAAGGCGCGGGTCTGGGAATTTTTGACCAAGAAAGAACATCTCAACATCTGGTTTCATCCCCCTGAAAAGGACCTGGTTGAAGGCGAGGAATATCTTCTAAGCAGCCAGAAGGACGGTGATCGCATGTGTTGGGGCAAAGTTCTTGAGGCACGTCCGCTTGAGTATATGAAGTGGGATTTCACTGTAGGGCCGCTGAATGGCGCAATGACTTGCGTGGAATGGGAGCTGGAAGAAGCCCCCGGTGGTACCCGACTGACCCTGACCCACAGTGGTTTGCCGGAAAGCGGTGAAGGCTATGGCTTGGTCATGGCGCTCGACAAAGGCTGGCATGGCTTCCTGCTGAACCTTCACGGGCTGGGCTAGGGGCAGGAGCTCCCGCCCGTCTTCATGTCCCGCTGGCGCGGAACACTCATACCGTTGAGCATGGCAGGCACGAGGCATCGCCTCGTGCCTGCCCCCGCCCGCCGCAGGCGGCAAGGCCGAAGGCCGCGCAGATGGGCTTTTCTTGGTGGACATCCTCACTTAGGCTCGCGTGGACGCAAAAGGACCGAGCCAAATGTTTTCCCGAGACAACTTGAACTATGATCCCGTCCTGCTGCCGGATCGTCTGGACTATGACGATGATCGTTTGCGGGCCGAGGCGCAGGCCTTTTTTAGCCGAATGGCCGCCCGGCACACCGTACGCGATTTCACCACCCGCTCTGTGCCGCGTGAGGTGATTGAAACCTGTATCCGCACCGCAGGTCGCGCGCCCTCGGGGGCCAATCATCAACCCTGGCACTTTGTGGCTATTTCCAACCCTGCGCTCAAGTCACGTATCCGCGCAGAAGCTGAGGAAGAAGAGCGCCGTTTCTATGCAGGCGGCGCTGGGGATGAATGGATCAAGGCGTTGGAACCCATTGGCACCAATGCTGAGAAGCCTCATCTTGAGGATGCGCCATGGCTGATTGTAGTCTTTGCCCAGCGGTATGGCGCGTTCGAGGACGGTACGCGTTACAAAAACTACTATGTGCCGGAAAGCGTTGGTATTGCCTCGGGATTCCTGATCGCCGCGCTTCATCACGCAGGGTTATCGATGCTGACTCACACACCCAACCCGATGAAGTTCCTGAATGAGGCATTAGGTCGACCCGCGTCCGAAAAGCCGATCATGATCCTAGCTGTGGGACATGCCGCTGAGGACGCCAAAGTGCCAGCAGTCGCGATGATGAAAAAGCCGTTAGATGAAATTCTGACGGTCGCTGACTGAGGTTAGCGACGGGACTTGGCCTCAACCCGGACCGGGACCATTGGCGCAGGCATTACGGGAAGATCATCTTTCTTACCGCCCCCGGGCGTGTCGTTTTGTGCCATGCGCATGATGGTGATCGAAAATTGTACGCCAGCAAAGACGATGCCATTGAACATGAACAGCATGACAACCGCGACCATGCCGCCCTGTGTCGCGTTCACCAGATGCCAGAGATTGGCGACGTTGAACCACATCAAAAGGCCGACGAAAACTGCCGAAAGGCCGAAACCAGCGAGGACTTGCAGGATGTACAGGCGGACAAGATTGGGCATGAGAGTCTCCTAATGTTCGTAATTATATTCCGTGTGTCGAATGTGGCAAGGGCGGCGTTGTCACAGTCGGGTGTGTGGACCAAAATTTGCTTTGTACAACTGCCAACGTCTTGCGGCGCAGAGGCTTCAATTCTGCACCATCTTGTCAGAGGCGTTTCGACGCTCTACCCCTGAACGCAGACGCGCCGTTGATGTGAAAGGATTTGCCATGACATCGCCCGATCTGGCCAAGACCACCGCCCGAGAAACAGTGTCCGACAGAATGGGAGAGTTGTCTGAGTGGACCCGGACGATCTGGGACTATGGCGAGACCGCGTGGCGCGAGTACAAAAGCTGCGCGTTTTATGTCGATCTGCTGCGCCGCGAGGGATTTGAGGTCGAAGAAGGTTCGGGCGGGATGCCCACAGCCTTTTGCGCGACGTGGTCAAACGGCAAAGGGCCGACGATTGGCGGGTACGCGGAATATGACGGCATTCCGGGAAACTGTCAGGCGGCAGAACCCAGGCAAGGGCCGCGCCCCGGATTGGGGCCACATGCAGGCGGGCATACTGACCCTCATTCGGCGCTGGGGATGGGGGCCCTTGGCGGGTTTCTTGCGGCCAAAGCGGCGATGGAGAAACACGGGATCACTGGAACGCTCAAGTTTTTTGGAGAACCGGCGGAAAAAGTACGCGGGTCCAAGCCGATCCATGCGGCGGCTGGATATTACGACGATCTGGATGCCGCGCTATCATTCCACCCGTTTTACATGGCCCCCCTCTGTAACACCGTCCGCTGGAACACCCACTGTGGCGTCGGCTATGGAGTGATTTACGAGTTCATCTGTGATGCGCCGGAAACCTGGATGGCGGGGGGCGATGGCTCGCCGATCCCGGCCAGTCACGCGGCCGCGCGCGCACCCGGTGCCACGGATGCGCTGATGATGATGTATAATTCTGCCAAGGCCTTGCGCGAGCATATCATGGCGCCGGGGCAAAGCTGGTCGATGAACGAGACCATCATCAGCCATGGACAGGCCACGGCCGACAATATCCCGGCGCAGATCGCCCAGATTCAGTATTTCATTCGAATTTCTGAGGTTGAGGATGCCGAACATGTCATCCGGGGACTGGATCACTTTGCCGAAAACGCAGCACGCATGAACCACTGTTCGTGGCGGCGTCATTGGGTCGCCAAATCGCGTCCTGGCTTGGCCAATCACGCCATTTCTGCCGCGACCTACGCCAACCTCGAAACGGTTGGTGCCCCCGTTTGGGGCGATGAGGCCAAGGCATTCGCTCGCGCCATCCAGACCGAACTGGGCCTGGATGCGATCGATGAGCCCTTCCTGCCGATGATCTCAGAACTGAAGCACCCGGAAGAGGCCGAGGCCGAAATGCGCCAGATCCTGCCGCCCTCGCAACGCCACTTCACATCCGATGACTATACCGAGTTTTGCTGGCATGCGCCCACGGTTAGGCTGTACATTGGGCGACCCGCTTTGCAGGCTCCCGCTGGGTTTGCCTATCCGGCCTGGGCGATGAACGCGATGGGCGGACACTCGGCGTGTATTGACCCAATGGTTGAAGTTGCCGCGCAGGTTCTGGCGATGACGGCATTAGATTTCTTGACGGACCCAGACTTGCTGGCCAAGGCGCAAAACGAATTCAAGGAACGCACCGGCGGTGGCATTGGAGGCGACGCATGGCTCGCACCTTTGTGTGATCATGAACCGCCTCTGCATTTCCGTTGGCCAGAGTACGTGACCACAGCACGGGGTGAGGATTGGGTGATCCCGACGGTGCCGGGTTAATCAAGGATTGGCGCGCCACCAGCTTGTGTGTGCTGCGCGACAAAATCCTCGATCCGGCCTGCGCGATCCTGACCTCCCTCAGGGGGTGTGAACTCGGACAAGACCTGTTGCCAGATCTCCGTGGCGCGGTTTTCGGCTGAGACTGCGCCGTTCATCTCCCAATTGCCATAGTTGTTCAGATCGGCCACCAGCGGTTTGTAAAACGCCTCTTCGTAGCGGTTCATTGTCTGGTCGGTGGCAAAGAAATGCCCGCCTGGATCGACCTCAGTCAAGGCCTCCCATCCCAGGGCATCCTCATCACTGTCTGGCCGCGTGCAAAGTTGCGCGATGGTCTGCAAGGCTTCAATATCATTGATGAATTTTTCAAACCCAAAGCTGATACCGCCCTCTAGCCACCCGGCGGCATGGAACACCATGCCCGCATTGGCCATCAGATTTCCCCAGAGCGCATGATGTGTCTCGCCCGCGGCCTGCATATCGGGCGCGTTCGACGCGGCTCCGGCAGCGCCGCGCCACGGAAGACCAACATGGCGGCAGAGTTGCCCTGTACCAATGCTCATCTGGATTTGCGCCGGCGTGCCAAAGGCTGGCGCGCCCGATTTCATATCAACGTTTGAGCCAAAGCCACCAATCACGGCCGGGGCGCCGGGATTGACCAGCTGTGTCAAAACCAACGCGCTCAAAGCTTCGGCATGCTGTAGGATCAAGGCGCCTGCGACGGTGACCGGGGCCATTGCGCCAGCAAGGCAGAAGGGCGTGATAACGCTAAGCTGTCCGTACCGGGCAAAGTCAATCAGTGCCTGCGCCATGGGGCGATCAAGCAGTCGAGGTGAGTTGGTGTTGACCACGGTCGAGCACCAAACGCCCCGACGAAATTCCTCATCAGAATGGTTTAGTGCCAGCCGGATCATCTCAAAACTCTCGGTGACCTGCTGGCGCCCGCGTCCCATGACAAAGAGCGACTTGTCCGATAGCGCAAGTTGCGCGCGCATGGTGGCATAATGACGTAAATGCACGGGCACATCCTGTGCTTCGCAGCAAGGGCCAACCTTGTGAATGACATCAAAGCTTTGGCAAAGGCGGATGGCATCCTCAAGGGCCGCGATACTGCCGGGGCGGCGGCCATTTATGCGGTCTGTTACGTTGGGACAGCCGCCACCGGGGCCAAAAATCAGCGCGCCGTCTTCTACCTGATAGCCGCGCGCCGCCGTTGGAGCCTCCATCCGGAACGAGGCGGGGGCGGAAGCGATCGCGGCGTCGACCATGTCGCGGCCAAAATAGACCATCTCGTCTACGACACGCGCGCCGCCTTTGGCATAAACCTTGCGTGCCTCGTCCAGAAGAACTTTGATACCCAGTTCTTCCAAAACTCGCAAAGCCAAGTCGTGCATTGCGGCGATCCGATCGTCGCTAAAGGCTTCCTGTGGTTTGAAGGGATGACGCAGCTGACGCCACTCGGGTTTGGACTGTATGGGGCTGGGCTGTGCGCGTTTTGCGCGGCGGCGGACCATGTGGCCTCCTGACTAGGTTGCTCAAACCTACCGTAGGAGAGCTGACTGCCAAGGCTGTCCTGTTTGCGACACGCGCGGGGCTTGATTTTTGTTCACGAATTGTTCACATTCTCCGGATGACCGACTTGCTTCAACCCGGACAACTCCTTGCGCGCGGCGTGAGCCGCCACTTGCGCAGTCATGGCTTTGTTTCTGTTGATGAATTTGTTCCAATGCGCGGCCTGCGCGTGGACATTATGGCATTGGGCCCCAAGGGGGAATTGTGGATTGTCGAGTGCAAATCCAGCCGCGCCGACTTTCAGAGCGACAGCAAATGGCAGGGCTATCTTGAATGGTGTGACAGGTATTTTTGGGCGGTGGACACCGAGTTTCCCACGGATCTCTTGCCCGAAGACACCGGGCTGATCATGGCCGATGCTTATGACGCCGAGATCATCCGCATGGCCCCCGAGGACAAACTGGCCCCGGCGCGCCGTAAGAAAATGATCCAGAAATTCGCCACTGATGCCGCGCGCCGCCTGCATCGCCATCGCGACCCGAAATTGCCGGGTTTGCCCGACGAAGACTGACCTACAGCTTCATTTTGGCAAAAATACTCCGGGGTGAATTGGCCGCTTGGGGCCAAGAGGGGCAGCGCCCCTCAGACGCTTACTTCGCGACTTTTCGTGCGGCACCAGCAGCCGCCCGGATTTCGTCTGCAATTTCTTCGGCCTCTTCCGGAGAAAAATCCATCGGGACTTCAACTCCGTTGGCGTCAATGAACAAGCGCACGAAACCGTGGTCGGTTGGCCCGATCTGCAGATTTGCTTCGATATCGCGTTCGGTATTGATGCCCATAACGGTTCTCCTGTGGCTCATAGTCGGGTAGCGTGATTGCAGGCATTTTGCAAGACGGAGGCAGCCATGACAGACGCGGTGACGCTGCAACTTTTTACGGCGGATGATCTCGAATGGCTGGTGGATCAGCACGCAAGGCTCTATGCGCGTGATGAGGGCTTTGACGAAAGCTTTGGGCAATTGGTACGCCAGATACTTGAAGACTTTGTCACGGATCACGATTCGACTTGCGAGCGTGGCTGGATGGCCATGCGCAACGGGCAACGTCTGGGCAGTATCTTTTGCGTAAAACTGGATGACAAAAACGCCAAACTGCGCCTGTTCTTCTTGGTGCCGGAAGCGCGTGGCCTTGGCGTTGGCAAGCAATTGCTTCAAGCGTGCATGGGCTTTGCAAGAGACAAAGGGTACGAGAAAATGCAGCTTTGGACCCATGAAAGCCACGAGGCCGCCTGCGCGCTCTACCGCAAATTCGGCTGGCAACTGCTGGCCTCAAAACCGGTCAAGTCTTTCGGAGTCGATCTGATAGAACAAAGCTGGGAAATTGACCTTTAGGTGCTTGCATTCGTCTTCAAGGCTGGTTAAATCGCCCTTGCGTGCCGCCTTAGCTCAGTTGGTTAGAGCACTGGTTTGTGGAACCAGGGGTCCCCCGTTCGAGCCGGGGAGGCGGTACCATTCCCACCTGACTTCGTGAACCTTTGAGAGTGGCGCCGCATCATTGCTCGGTGTTGCGCGTGAGGTTCACGGCTTTTGTCGCCAATTTCATGAACATAGCACGCTCTTGCGGCGTCAGGTTTTCGAGGATGTCTGCTTGTAGCGCTTCGACCAAAGGGTGAATGTCTCTCAAAAGTGCCTCTCCTTGGGAGGTAAGCCGGACTTCGCGGGCTCGGCGATCCTGTTTGGAAACTGTTCGCGCAACAAAGCCCTTCTTGACCAGCCGGTCGATCACGCCGCCTATTGTGGCGCGATCATAAGCGATTTTGGCGGCTACGCCGGCCTGATCAATGCCGGGAAACATGGCAATGGCCTCCATTGCCGCGAACTGAACCGAAGTGAGGTCGTGCCCTGCGTTTTGAATGTGTTTGCTGAATGTTTGGGTTGAGATTTGGTTCAACCGCCGAATCAAGTGACCGGCCATCCCATGTATTTTCATTTTGAACGTCCTGCCACGGCCCTTTCACTGCATATTTTGCCAACGGTATCGCAATACTTTGTCGGAAAATAGTATGTATACATATTTTTCTTGAATAAAAATAGTATGTATAGATACTAATTTTAACCACAGACCATGCCAGCGCGTTGGAAGGAGTGATGATGAAGTATTACAAAGACGGATTTCGCGGTGGTGACCCGGACGTCAAAACAGCGGCTGCAAACAGGCGGGACCGGGATCCAAATGCGTCGCTGCCCGACAAAGTGGATGTGTTGATTGTTGGTACTGGCCCAGCCGGGCTCTGTCTGGCTGCGCAGCTGGCGCAATTTCCGGAAATAAGCACGATGATTGTCGAGCAAAGCCCGGCAAACATTACCAAGGGCAAAGCCGACGGTATCAACACGCGCACGATGGAGATGTTTCAGGCCTTTGGCTTTGCCGACAAGGTCAAGCGCGAAAGCTATTGGGTGAACCAAACCGCGTTTTGGGTGCCTGACCCGGAAAATCCCTCACACATCAAGCGGTTTGGTCGGGTGCAGGATGTGGCCGATGATTCATCTGAGATGCCGCACATCCTGATTAATCAGGCGCGATTGCATCAGTTGTTTCTGGACGTGATGCAGAATGCGCCGGCGCGGTTGGCGCCTGACTACAATTGGTCTGTGAAAGACCTGCAAATCGACAAGATGACCGAAGATCATCCCGTTGCGGTCACCTTGGAAGACACCGGTGTGAACTGGGGGGAGACAAAGACAGTTCGCGCGAACTACGTGGTTGGGTGTGATGGCGCACGCTCTAAAGTGCGCGAGGCTATCGGAGGCGAGTTGCATGGCGATGCCGCCCATCAGGCTTGGGGGGTAATGGATATTCTCGCCAATACCGATTTTCCTGATGTACGCCAGAAATGCCTGATCGCCTCGGCCAATGAGGGCAATGTCCTGATCTTGCCGCGCGAGGGCGGCTATCTGTTCCGCATGTATGTGGAATTGGACAAGCTCAAGGCAGATGAACGGGTTTCAAGTCGGCACTTTACCCAAGACCATATGATCGCAGCCGCCAACCGCATCCTGCGGCCCTATTCGGTCGACGTGAAAGAAGTGGTCTGGTGGTCGATTTATGAAATCGGTCATCGCATGACGGACCGCTTTGACGACGTGGCAGTAGGCGAAGACCGAACCCCGCGCGTTTTTACAGCGGGGGACGCGTGCCACACTCATAGCCCCAAGGCGGGGCAGGGAATGAACGTGTCGATGCAGGATACGTTTAATCTGGGCTGGAAGCTGGCACATGTTCTGACCGGGCGCGCGGATGCCAGCCTTTTGCACAGCTACTCGCAAGAGCGTTGGGCTGAAGCCAAGCGGCTTGTCGACACCGACCACAAATGGGCGCGGATCATGTCAGCGCCGCCAGGAGAAAGTGTGCTCGACGATGGTGATGAGCCGCGATTTGTTCAGGCCTTCAAGGAAAATCTGGAATTTACCGGAGGGCTGGCCGTGAAGTATGACCCGTCTGCTTTGACCGGTGACGCGACTCATCAATCCTTGGCGACAGGGCTTGAGGTCGGGCGCAGGTTCCATTCTGCCCCGGTGGTGCGATTGGCGGACGCCAAACAGATGCAATTGGGACATGTGGCAGAAGCCGACGGGCGTTGGCGCATCTATGCTTTTGCCGGGGCGCGCGACAGGACCGCGCCCGGATCAGCAATTCATCAGTTGGCAGATTGGTTGGGGCAGGATGCGGCATCTCCGATACTTCGACACAAGTCCAAAGGGGATGACATCGATACGCTCATCGAAGTGATCGCGGTGTTTCAGCAAACTTTTGAAGACTTGGCATTTGAAGAGTTGCCAGCGCTGTTGCGTCCAAAAACCGGGCGGCTTGGGCTGACTGACTATCAAAAGGTCTATTGCGTGGACCATAAGGGGCTGGGTGATGTCTTTGACATGCGTGGCATCGACAGGTCCCAGGGCTGCATGGTGGTGGTGCGGCCCGACCAATACATCGCGCAGGTACTGCCACTGGACGCAACCGGACAGTTGACGGCCTTCTTTGACGGGATCTATCGCAAGCGTTAGTTCGCCGGAGAAACCTGTATCTCCTGACGCAGCCCCCCAGTCATCTGGTCATAGATCAGGATGCGCTGATCATCGGTCACCACGGCCCACCAGCCTTCGCCAATGGTTAGGGCTGTGGCGGTGACACCCTCGGGTAGGGCGATCTGATCGGGCATGGTTGGGCCATCTGCATTCAGGCGGATGACAATCAGGGCGACAACCACTACAAGCCCCACCATCATCACGGCGGTCAGCGTCGTTACCAGCACGCGCAGAAATCGCAGGTTCGCCGGTTCCACCGGTTCAGGAGCATCATCCATGGCCACACGCCTTGTCACGTTTCAGATCGCGGAAAACCCGCCCAAGCGTCTTGATAAGGCGCTTTCGCGCGATGTGCCAGAGGCCGAGGCCCTGTCGCGCACTCGGCTGGCAAGACTGATGGCTGATGGGCATGTTCTATTGAACGGTGCCGAAGCGCGCGATCCCAAAGGCAAAGTGGCTGAAGGGGACAGTGTTGAAATCACGGTTCCCGTCGCCGATGAGACCCATATCGGCCCCGAAGACATTCCGTTGGACGTGGTATTCGAGGATGACGACCTGATCGTCATCAACAAGCCAACGGGCATGGTGGTGCATCCCGCACCGGGCACACCAAATGGCACCTTGGTAAATGCCTTGCTGCATCATTGTGGAGACACGCTCTCGGGTGTGGGCGGCGTTCAGCGCCCCGGCATCGTGCACCGCATCGACAAAGAGACATCCGGTCTTCTGGTGGTGGCAAAATCAGACCGCGCCCATCAGGGGCTGGCCGCACAGTTTGAGAAACATACCGTCGAGCGCTACTACAACGCAGTGGTTTATGGCGTTCCCGACGCCAATGATCCCCGCCTGCGCGGCGTGCGGGGCGTCAGCTTTGAATCCGGCAACATCATGCGCGTGACTACCATGTTGGCACGCCACAAAACGGATCGTCAGAAACAGGCCGTGTACTTTGACCAGGGCCGCCACGCTGTGACCCGCTCGCGCATTGTCGAGGCTTTTGGTTCCCCTGCCGTTGTGTCGCTTGTGGAGTGCTGGCTGGAAACCGGTCGTACACATCAGATCCGCGTGCATATGGCCCACGCAGGCCACGGACTGGTCGGTGACCCGGTCTATGGCGGGAGGCGCAAACTGGCGGAGAAAGCGATCGGGGCTAAGGGGTTAGCGGCTGTTCAGGTGTTCCCCCGTCAGGCGCTACATGCGGCCGTTCTGGGTTTTGAACATCCTGTGACAGGCGAGACCGTGCGGTTTGAAGCGCCGCTGCCTGACGATATGGCAAACCTGATCGGAGCGTTGCAGGGCTAGCTGTTGTCACTGACCCAAGGCAAATGTTGCCCCAAAGCCAAAGACAGCGCCGCTCTCGCCGTTGAATTGCGGGGCCGGCACCAGCTGAACAAACACATTGCGGTAGTTGAGTTGAACCCCTGGCAGCACAACAAAATCACTGCTTCCCAAAGTCACGTCAAAGTGGCGTGAATTGTCGCCATAGTCGGCGAAACTCACCACGGCCCCTAAAGCCACCTGTCCAACGTCCCAGAATTTTCCGACACTAAAGAGTGCTGACACGTCCTCGTAACTGTTCAGCAAGGCGCCAGCACTATAGTCCAGCGTCCACAGGCGTTCTTCCCATGTGAATATGAGACCTGGGTTAAACTCATTCCAACTGGTTTGGCCGGGATTGGGCGGGGTCAGGTTGTAATGGTAGGACGCCAAGGGAATGTAGAGCCGGTCCGGAGACCAGCCGTCAGCGGATGCGCTGGTCGCGGTTAACAACCCCAAAAGGGTGGCAAAAGCATGTTTCATCGTCGTCTCCTGTCCGAAACCAGCCTCTTGGTTTCAATGTCCTTGGCCTGCTTTGTCAGACATTCTGGGCGTCGCTTGGGAATGAATATGACAAAACAACGTCAGCAGACAACGCAACTTGGGCGCGGTCGACACAATCCACACATCACTGTGAGGGGAATGCCGCAGCTCTGGCAAACCGGCGGCAGATTTCTTAACTTTTCTGTAAGGAAATACTGCTAGCGCATCTTGAAAGGCCGTTAGCGCCAACCTAAATGAATGTTAAGGCTTATAACATTCGACAGCAGAGGGGGCATATTATGAGCAATTACGCAAATCTGCCGGCACCGACACCGGAAGGCGGCTTGAACCGCTACATGCAGGAAATCCGCAAATTTCCGCTCTTGGAGCCGGAAGAAGAATACATGCTGGCCAAGGCCTGGGTCGAAAAAGAAGACACCGAGGCCGCGCATAAAATGGTGACCTCCCACCTGCGGCTCGCCGCCAAGATCGCCATGGGCTATCGTGGCTATGGTCTGCCGCAGGCTGAGGTGATCTCAGAGGCCAATGTCGGCCTGATGCAGGCCGTCAAAAAGTTTGATCCGGAAAAGGGTTTCCGTCTGGCGACCTATGCCATGTGGTGGATCCGGGCTTCGATTCAGGAATATGTCCTGCGGTCGTGGTCGATGGTGAAACTGGGCACGACCTCGGCGCAAAAGAAACTGTTCTTCAACCTGCGCAAGGCCAAAGCCCGCATTGGCGCGTTGGAAGAGGGCGACATGCGCCCCGAAAACGTCAAACGCATTGCGACCGACCTTGGCGTTACCGAGGACGAAGTGATCTCGATGAACCGCCGCATGAGCGGTGGCGATGCATCGTTGAACGCTCAGATCGGGTCGGACGGCGAAGGCACGATGGAATGGCAGGAATGGCTTGAAGACGAAGATGCCGATCAGGCCGGAGATTACGAGGCTCGCAATGAGCTTGAGGCTCGACGCGAGCTTTTGGCCGAAGCAATGGACGTGCTGAATGACCGTGAAAAAGACATTCTCACCCAGCGCCGCCTGAGCGAAAAGAACATCACGCTGGAAGATCTCAGCTCGCAATATGATGTCAGCCGCGAGCGTATTCGCCAGATCGAAGTGCGCGCATTTGAAAAGCTGCAAAAGCGCATGCGCAGTCTGGCTGCTGAAAAGGGTATGCTGACTGCGGGATAACCGCTTGGCGCTTCACTGAAAACGTCTTAGCCTCGCCCTGACACAAAGGGCGGGGCTTTTTCTTTGAGCGAGGCAGGGCAGACAAGCAAAGACCGCGGCGTCGTGTTTCACGTTCCGCAAAGCTGGCTTGGTCCCAAAGGTTCCGGGCTAATGCCCTTTTATGCTAAAGCACTCGACGGCTTTGCGGGTCTCGGTATCCCAACGCAAGTGATCGCCTTGGATCGCGACACGGTGCTGCGTCGGATCGAACAGGACAATTGGTTTCACATCCTCAACCATTCTCGGCTGCCGCATGCGCGGGCGTTGATGGCGGGTGTTGCCTATATCTATCCATATTGGAACCTTGATCCGCTGGGCATTCGGGCCTTTTCATCGATTGGGGACAAACCATTTCGCCCAGCAAAAATTGATGGCGACACGGCGCGCAGTTTCCTTGATGCGTTGCGACAGAAATGGGTAGTCACCCGCACGTCACGATATGAACAGCCCGAGGCGCGCGCCACAGATCTGCCGGACAATCCGATCCTAGTTGTTTTCCAAAGCGAAGCTGACCGAAGCGTTGACAAAACTTGTTACATGGACCGCTGGCAGATGCTTGAAACCTGTCTTGAGGCCGACCATGGGCCAGTCGTGGTCAAACCGCATCCGCGCGATCTTGAGCCGCAGACATTTGACAGGCTGCTGAAATTGAAACAGCAGCATGACCATTTGTACATCAATACGGGCAACATTCATGATCTTCTCGACGCTGCAACGCGTGTCGTGACCATCAATTCGGCCGTTGGTCTAGAGGCCTATCTGCATCGCAAACCGGTGACCCTGTGTGGGCAGTCCGATTTTCACCACATTGCCGACACTGCGACCTCGCCAGACGTGTTGCGCGGCATTCTAAAAGAGAACCGTCCAGGACGTGTCTATGCCAAGTACCTTTATTGATATCTTGCCCGAAACTGCATCAATGCGGGCAAACAGAATGTGGCGCAAAAGATCCTGCGCCGCATCCGTGCGACAGGGTATGATCTGGGCAACACGTGAAACCGGGTCGCCTGCGCATTGCCGGGGGGGCGGTCGTTCGCTACGATCGCCACAAGATATCGGAGGTACGACATGGCCGGTGGATGGGCGCGCGACGGCGCGGTGAATGAACAGATTGAAGCGTCAATCAACGACGAGTTGGCGCGCATGAAGGCGCAACGAGCCCCTGTAGGTGAGAGCCTGAAATTCTGCGCGGAATGCGAAGAAGAAATACCCGAGGCGCGCCGCAATGCCGTTCCGGGTGTGAAGCTGTGTATTGATTGCATGAGTGACCGCGATGCGTCGTTCAAGGCCCGAGGTGGCATCAATCGGCGCGGCTCAAAAGACAGCCAGTTAAAGTAGAGGCAACGTAGATGGATGAACCACTTCGTTGGGGGATCTTAGGCGCGGCCAATTTCGCGTTGAACCACATGGCGCCGGCCATTCACTCGGCCAAGAATGCCGCATTAGTGGCGCTCGCGACCCGAGACAGCACGCGCGCCACGCCGTTTCAGGCTTTCTGCCCCGGGTTGCGAGTACATGAGAGTTATGAGTCTTTGCTGGCGGATCCCGAGGTTGACGCGGTCTACATCCCGTTGCCCAACAGCCTGCACGTTGAGTGGAGCGCGAGAGCAATGGACGCTGGTAAACATGTCTTATGCGAAAAGCCCCTAGCGATGCACTCACAGGACATCGACGCGCTGATTGCGCAGCGTGATCGCACAGGCCTGATGATGGCCGAGGCGTTCATGATCGTGCATCACCCGCAATGGCAGCGAGTCAAAGCCCTGCTGGCAGATAATGCGATAGGTGAGCTGTTGCATATCAATGGGTTGTTTTCTTTCAGAAACACGGATGTTGAGAATATCCGAAATCGCCCGGAAATGGGCGGCGGTGGATTGCCGGATATTGGCGTCTACACGTTGGGGTCCACCCGCTTTGCCACGGGGCTAGAGCCAGAAATTCTCTCGGCCAGTCTGGCCTATGAAAACGGTGTTGACGTTAAGGCTGAGGTGCATGGCCGTGTTGGGTCTGCCAGCCTGTTCACCATGTTGTCGACACGGATGCACCCCTACCAAGAGATGTTATTTCACGGCACGCATGGTTTTTTGAAACTCAAGGTGCCGTTCAACGCCGGTGTCTTTGGTGAACCGCGGCTTGAACACAGCCGCGATGGCGCACCGCTGGCGGTAGAGCGCTGGCCCACGACGGCGCAATATGTTGAGCAGGTCGAAGCTTTCGGGCGATCCGTGCGGGGCAGCGCGGCCTTTCCTTGGACGCTTGAAGATGCGCGCGGCACGCAAAAGGTGCTGGAACAGGTGTTTGCTGTGGCAGAAAAGGCTGAAACACCTGCCGGAGACGCTGGCACATCAGGATGATGAGGCGATTTTCATGAGTTACATCGACGGCTTCAAACACGAACAGGTCGGCTTTCTCGCCGCGATTCCGGTTTATCATCCTCTCGAGGATATCCCGATGCCGCCTCGTGATTGGCCCGAAGATGATTTCGGCTGCACCACCAGGCAGTTGGTGATTGGCGGAGGCGCAGGAGAACATCCGGGTTTGGTCGTGCGCAAGCCGGAAGCCGCGGTGGCGCGATTTGTCCTGGAGAGTGGCGATTTCGACCTGCCAGCATTTCTGAGTCAAAAGTTTCTGCAGTTGGCCGAGCAAAAGGACACGCTGCACTTTGCTGGCTGGGAAGACGACGATCATCGAGGTTTTTATGAGGCCTGCACAAACGGGAAATTGCCCAATCCTTACTGGCCATCCAGTGGATATAGTTTTGAGGTCTGGTTATCGCTTGGGATCGGAGAGTTCATCTACTACGCCATGCCAGATCTTGCTGGGCCACAGATTGAACAAGCCAAAGCATTTCATACGACGCTTGGTCACGTCCGCTACAACAATATCCTGTGTGTACCGCCGGGGATGCCGGTCTATGCAAATGGCGGAAATGCGTTCTTCAAATGATCCGAAACGGTTTTTGCGTTTGCCCTGGCGTCGTAAAAGTATCGGGACGCGCCAATAGGCAAACCTGCAAGGGACAACGGTAATGAGATTGTTGATCGTCTATCACTCCAGAACTGGCGGTAGCCAGCAAATGGCAGAGGCTGCCGCCAAGGCTGCACAGTCCGAGACTGAGACCGTTCTCATGACCGCTGCACAAGCTGGACCAGAAGACTTGCTTGCGGCGGATGGCTACATCTTCTGCGCGCCGGAAAACCTAGCAGCGCTGTCCGGAGCAATGAAAGAGTTCTTTGACCGCTGTTACTACCCGGTTCTGGGCCAGATCGAAGGCCGACCTTATGCCCAAATGATCTGTGCAGGCTCTGATGGGGCAAATGCAGCGCGCCAACTGGCCCGGATTGCAACCGGGTGGCGTCTACGTGAAGTGCAACCCGCCCAGATTGTCTGTACCCATGCGCAAACACCTCAAGCCATCGAGGCGCCCAAAATCATCGCTGAAGAAGATCTGGCAAGCTGCCGAGAATTGGGACAGGCAATTGGCGCAGGTTTGGCGCTCGGTGTTTTCTAGATCACGCTCCTGAATTTGCACCCAACTTGAGAATTAATTGACCATGCACACCTTGAGGCTAGGGATCTGTTTGTTTGCCCGGGAAAGATTCGAGAAAGTCGGAATCGTCCTCTGAGCGCAATCGAGGCAATTCATCCGCTAAGTTGTACCAGGGCAGTTGCGAGTCCACAAAGGTATGAGCATTGGGTTTTGCATCTTCGGGGTTGTCCAGCGAGCACACGCTCAGGTTCGTGCCGTTATCGTTTTCAGGGTCTCTGAAACGCCAGACCAGTCTAGATCCGCAGTCAGCGCAAAACCCACGCTGCCCGATCTCAGAAGAGAGGTAATACTTTGGTTCACCCTTGATGAATCGTAGGCTGCCAGCCAGGACGGGTATGCCAATCTCTGCCGGTGCTCCCGAGCTTTTCTGGCATTGCTTGCAGTGACAGTAATACCCGGAATGAAGAAATGCCCGCGCTTCAAAGCGGACCTCTCCACACAGGCAACCGCCAGTGACCTTTACCGGTTTCTCGGTCATGTTTCAGTTCCCCTCAAGCCGTCATCAGCGAAACAGTCTTACCAACTGTAGAGCCGGGGGGCTGAGGGAGTCTATTCAGTCTTCCATCGCCTCAAGCTCATCGATCATCTCAGAGATCATCGACAGGCCTTTGTCCCAGAATTTCGGATCCGAGGCATCAAGGCCAAAGGGCGCCAGCAGCTCTTTGTGGTGTTTGGAGCCGCCGGCTTTCAGCATGTCGAAATACTTGTCCTCAAAACCTTCGTCACCCTCCGCATAAACCGCATAGAGGGCGTTCACCAGACCGTCGCCAAAGGCATAGGCATAGACATAGAACGGCGAGTGCACAAAGTGGGGGATGTAGGCCCAGAAGGTCTCGTACCCTTCCATAAAATCAAAGGCTTCACCCAAGCTTTCTGCTTGCACCGACATCCACAGCGCATTGATGTCGTCGGGGGTCAGTTCGCCCTGGCTTCGGGCGGCGTGAAGTTTGCATTCAAAGTCATAAAAGGCGATCTGGCGCACGACCGTGTTGATCATGTCCTCGACCTTGCCCGCCAACAGTATCTTGCGCTGTTCCTGTGTCTCTGCGCTTTCCAGCATTTTGCGGAAGGTCAGCATCTCGCCAAAAACAGAGGCCGTTTCGGCCAGTGTCAGCGGGGTGGACGACAGCATCTCACCCTGATCGGCGGCGAGAACCTGGTGCACGCCGTGACCCAGCTCATGCGCCAAAGTCATCACATCGCGCGGTTTTCCGAGGTAGTTCAGCATCACATACGGGTGCACGTTGGTCACGGTGGGGTGGGCAAAGGCGCCGGGCGCTTTGCCGGGCTTCACAGCCGCGTCGATCCAGCCCTTGTCAAAGAAGGGTTCAGCCAGTTCGCCCATGCGTGGGTCAAAGGCGGTGTAAGCGTCCATCACCATTTTGCGTGCGGTCGGCCAGTCGACGGTTTTGGTGTCTTCCATCGGCAGGGGCGCGTTGCGGTCCCAGACCTGCATGCGATCCAGCCCCAGCCATTTACGCTTCAACTCGTAGTAACGATGGCTGAGCTTGGGGTACGCGGCGACCACGGCGTCGCGTAGCGCCTCGACCACTTCGGGTTCCACATCGTTCGACAGGTGGCGACCGGTCTGGGCGCTGGGCATGTTGCGCCAGCGGTCGATAACCTCTTTTTCCTTGGCGGCGGTGTTGTGCACCCGAGAGAAGATCTTGATGTTTTCCTGAAAAACCCGCGCCAATTCACGCGAGGCTGCTTCGCGTTTGCTGCGGTCTTGCTCGGTCAGGTAATTCAGCGTGGCTTCGATGTTGAGCTCTTCGCCTTCCATCTCAAAGGTCAGGCCGGCGATGGTTTCGTCAAACAGGCGTTCCCATGCATCACCCACAACGCCCAGATCGTGCAAAAACTTTTCCAGTTCATCCGACAACTGGTGTGGCTTCATTGCGCGGATGCGGCGGAAGACCGGTTCGTAACGCGCCAAATCGGTGTTTGAGGCAAAAGCTGCTGCCAGTGCGTCATCTTCGAGGCGGTTTAGCTCAAGCGTGAAAAACACCAGCGGCGTGGTGAAGTTGGTGATCTTCTCCTGACAGTTCGACATAAACTGCGCGCGTTCTGCATCTGTCGTCAGTTGGTAATAACGCAGACCCGCATAGGACATCACGCGGCCCGCGACCTGATTGATCTTTTCGTTCCGTTCGACACAAACCAACAGGCCCGCTGCGTCCAAATCTGCCAGTTTGTCTTCGTAGTCCGCGGCAAACGCTGCACATTCAGCCTCAAGCCACTCAAGGTCAGTGGCCAATTCCGGCGCATCGTCGCTGGTGTAGAGGTCACTCAGGTCCCATTCGGGCAGGTCGCCGAGATTATCGGTCCCGTGGCTGGCGTTGGCGTCTCGAACGGGAAAGGGCAGGTCGCGCATGGGGATCCTCGGATTGGTCAATGTTCATGTGACAGATAGGCAGAGGGGGCAGGCAGGTGCAAGGGGGGCTGGCGGCGCTGTGAACGCGCCTTAGCGATGGGCGTCAAAAAACGCCGCAATCTGGTCGTGGATCGGCTCCCGCATCTCGGGCAGTTCCATCAACACCTCGTGCTCGGCACCCGGGATCATCACCAATTCTCCACGTGGCCAGCTTTCCATTCGTGTGACAATCGCCTTTGGATCGACGATGCGTTCCTGCTCGCCAAGAAACGTCAGACAAGGCAGATCCGGTGCGGGCTGTGCGGCCAGTTCTTTCATGTCCCGCATGGCTTCGTGCAACCAGTGCATGCTGGGCCCGGCCAGGGCCATGTCCGGATACCGTCTCATCTGTTCCTGCATATAGACGTACATGTCCGGGTCGTGGGTCAGGGTGTTGCCTTCAAACGGTTCGGCCAGCACATAGGTCTCAACCGTCGTGCCTGGGGCGATCTTGTGACCCATGCCGGCCTTTTTGCTGGCCCAGCTTAGGGCCCATGCCGTGGGCTTCATGAGGGCGGCCATCAGGATGCCCCACATGGGCGCAGAAAACACCGCCGCTTTGACCGGAAGACCGGACATCGCCCCGCGCAGACCGATGGCGCCGCCCATCGAGTGACCAATCAGATAGTATGGCTTTGGCACGTCGAGCGCATCTGCCGCGAACAATGTTGCGGCCACGTCCTGTTGATAATCGTCAAAGCTCCCGACATAGCCTGACAGACGATCCGGAATGAGCCGGTCGGCCAATCCTTGCCCACGCCAATCAACCGCCAGCATCGCATATCCGCGATCAGCAAACGATTGCGCGGTGCGCCCGTATTTTTCGATATACTCTGTGCGACCGGGGAAAAGCAGGATGGTGCCCTTCTCCTCCTCGGCGCGCCAGTGTCCAATACGAATACGCACCCCGTCCGACGTCTCAACCCAATGGGCGGCGCCTGACTTTGGCCCATCCGCAACATCGTGATAAAACGGA
Source organism: uncultured Shimia sp. (assembly GCF_947498095.1). GTDB lineage: Bacteria > Pseudomonadota > Alphaproteobacteria > Rhodobacterales > Rhodobacteraceae > Shimia. The sequence goes on from NZ_CANMJE010000008.1 coordinate 26,080, forward strand.
GCGGGGTGCAGTTCCATCAGGCGAGGACAGCCCCAAGTTTCATGGCCATACCCATGTCGCCGTCAACCGACAAGCGCCCGCCCATAAAGGCAGCGGTCGGGTTCAGTTCACCCTCTAGGATGGCCTGAAAGGTTTCGGTGTCAGCGGTCATGGTGACATCGGTCTCGTCGTCGCCTGCGCGCACGCCGTCGCCGTCAATCACGACCACGCCTTCGTCTTCGATTACGAACTTGGCCGAGCCGTCAAACGCGTCGCCGCCCAGTTTTTCGGTGAGGGCAGTGACGGCTGCGTTGATGATATCGCTCATTTGTGTTGTCCTTTGCTTGAAGCGTGTCTGGTAAATGGTGGTGCACACGCTAATATCCAGAGTGTTATGGGCATGCGAAACCAATTTCTCAAACTTACCGTGGCGGCAATCTTGCTGGCAACGGTGATTTTTCAACCAACGGTTGCTGCGGCGGGGTCGGAGCAGCTTGATGAGTTGATCCTTCAGTTGCGGGATGCAGACCCGGAAGAGGCAATGCGGCTGTCACGTGAAATTGAGCTGGAGTGGCAAAAATCCGGCTCGGCAAGTGCTGATCTTTTGTTGAAGCGCGGACGCGACGCGATGGAGCGCGGCGAGACCGATGCAGCCCTGGGGCATTTCACGGCACTGGTCGATCATGCGCCGGGATTTGCCGAAGGCTGGCACATGCGGGCAGGGGCCTACTTCCACATGGGCCTGATTGGTCCGGCGCTGGGCGATCTGGAAAAGACTTTGGCGTTAAACCCGCAACACTATCAGGCGATCCTAGGATTGGCGTCTCTGTTTGAGATGATTGAGCGCTCTGAAGAGGCCTATGACGCCTATTTGCAGGTCAAGGCTATACATCCACATCATCCAGACGTAACAGAAGCGCTCGAACGACTAGAGCCACTGGCCCGGGGCCAGGAACTCTGATCCACAACAACAGGCAGTGAGATGTCCATGCAAGGGCGCATTACAGCGGTTCTTGGGCCGACAAATACGGGCAAGACGCATTACGCGATTGAACGCATGCTGGGCTATCGCTCAGGCGTGATCGGTTTGCCGCTGCGGCTTTTGGCGCGCGAAGTCTATGACCGCATTGTTGCGGTGCGGGGGCCTTCGGTCGTGGCCTTGGTCACAGGCGAAGAACGTATCGTGCCGCCGCGTACGCAATACTGGGTTTGCACGGTGGAAGCGATGCCCGAGGGCATGGGCGCGGACTTTGTTGCCATCGACGAAATTCAGCTTTGCGCAGATCCTGAGCGGGGTCATGTGTTCACTGACCGATTGCTACGGATGCGCGGCACGCATGAGACCCTGTTTTTGGGAAGCGACACCATGCGCGGGGCAATCCGTGAACTGTTGCCTGACGCCGATTTTGTGCAGCGCGAGCGCATGTCGACCCTAAGCTATTCCGGCTCACGCAAGATCAGCCGGATGCAGCCGCGCTCGGCCATTGTCGGATTCTCGATCGACAATGTTTATGCCATTGCAGAGCTTTTGCGCCGCCAAAAGGGGGGGGCGGCCGTGGTGATGGGCGCGCTGTCCCCGCGGACCCGAAACGCGCAGGTTGAACTCTATCAAAACGGCGACGTGGATTACCTCGTGGCAACGGATGCCATCGGGATGGGGCTGAACCTCGACATTGATCATGTCGCGTTCTCATCACTGGCCAAGTTTGATGGTCGCCGGATGCGGGCCTTGGCGCCTAACGAATTGGCGCAGATCGCAGGGCGTGCCGGGCGGGGCATGAGTCACGGCACATTTGGCGTGACTGGCGAGGCACCAACGCTTGCCGAGCCCGTCGCCGAGGCGATTATGGACCATCGCTTTACCCCGATCCGCAAGCTGAACTGGCGCAATGCGCGGCTTGAATTTGGGTCAATTGACGCGCTGATCAGCTCGCTTGAAGCCCCCACCGATGACGAATGGCTTATGAAGGCGCGTGAGGCCGATGACCTCATGGCGTTGAAAACCTTGCAACAATCCGCCGACGTTGCGGCGCGCGCCAGCGACGCGCAATCGGTGCGCCTGTTGTGGGACGTGTGCCGGATCCCGGATTTTCGCGGCATCAGCCACGCTGAACATGCCAGCATGATTGAGAGCATTTTCAATGACTTGCACCAGAGTGGGCGGGTGCCGGATGACTGGTTGGCCCGCCAAATCAAGCGGTTGGACCGGCCTGATGGTGACATTGACACATTGTCGAAACGCCTAGCTTATATTCGCACGTGGACATATGTCGCGCAGCGTAATGGCTGGGTTGGCGACGAAAACCATTGGCGTGGGGAAACCCGCGCTGTAGAAGACCGCCTATCGGACGCTCTGCACGAGCGTCTCACGCAAAGATTTGTGGACCGGCGCACCAGCGTATTGCTGCGCCGGCTCAAACAGAAGGAGGCCCTTTTGGCCGAAGTAAATGACAAGGGTGAGGTGACCGTCGAAGGTGAATTCGTCGGTCGGCTCGAAGGGTTCCGCTTTATCGCGGACAAGGAAGCAGCTGGAAACGAGGCCAAGACGCTTAAGCAGGCAAGTCTGCAAGCGCTGGCGCCACAGTTCCATTTGCGCGCAGATCGGTTCTACAACGCACCGGACACCGAGATCGACTTTACCGATCAGGGTGGCCTGATGTGGGGCGAGTATGCCGTTGGTAAACTGGTCAAAGGTGCAGACTCGCTGAAGCCTTCGGTTGACGTATTTGTCGACGATGAGGCGGGTGCCGAAGTGGCACAAAAGGTTCAGCGTCGCCTGCAGCATTTTGTTGATCGCAAAGTTGCCGCCCTGTTTGAGCCCCTGTTGAACTTGTCCAAAGACGAAGAGCTGACCGGCTTGGCCCGTGGCTTTGCGTTCCGCATGGTCGAGGGTCTGGGCATTCTGCCACGTGGCGATGTCGCCAATGACGTCAAAGAGCTGGATCAGGACGCACGTGGCGCATTGCGCAAACACGGCATCCGTTTTGGTCAGTTCACCATCTTCATGCCGCTTCTGCTGAAACCCGCACCCACTCGTCTGCGTCTGTTGCTTTGGTCGCTGGCCAATGACCATCAGGAGTTCCACGAAGCACCACCCCCCGGCTTGGTGACTGTACCGGCCGGTCAAGGCGCACCGCAGGGCTTTCATGCCATGTCAGGTTACCGTGCCGCAGGTGAGCGGGCAATCCGTATCGATATGCTGGAACGTCTTGCCGACATGCTGCGGGCCGAAGACAGCCGTGGTGGCTTTGAAGCCAAGGCCGACATGCTGTCGATCACCGGTATGACGCTGGAACAGTTCGCAGACCTCATGCAGGGTCTTGGCTACAAGGCCGAGAAAGGCGAGCGCGAAAAAGTCAAAGCAATCGTCGAAGAAGCACCGGCCAAAGAAGCCGCGGCCGAAGAAACCTCGTCTGAGGCAGAACCTGCCGTCGAAACAGAGACCCCTGCCGAAGTTGCCAGCGATGAAACACCCGTAGAGGCTGTTGCCGAAGCCGTTGAAGAGGGTGCTGCGGCCGAGGACGCACCTGCGGAAGACACTGGCCCCGAAATGGAAGTGTTCTACACCTTCACATGGGCTGGAAATCGCGCCAACCGAGGCCCGCGCCGCGAACGTGGCCAGCAGGGTGGTGGCCGCCGCGATCAGGGCGACAAGCCACGCGGCAAAGGCAAGCCCAAAGGCAAAGGCGGCCCGCGCCGCGATCAGGGACCGAAACAGTTCCAGTCTCGTCCGCCGAAGAAAGAAAAAGCCATTGATCCCGACAACCCGTTTGCCGCAGCGCTGATGGGCTTCAAGGACAAGGGCTGATCCCAGAACCCGATCCGCGCTGTATCAACGGCGCGGATCTTTGGATGCGATTCCATTGAGCGAACCCACCCCTAAAATCCGCCTCGACAAGTGGCTTTACCATGCGCGGTTCTTCAAAACCCGGACACTGGCCGCCAAAGTTGTGACCGGGGGCCATGTCCGTGTGAACAAGGCCAAGGTTGCCAAGGCCAGCCATGCGGTCGCCGTTGGCGATGTTTTGACCTTCCCACAGGCGCGCACAATCCGCGTCGTCAGGGTCGAATCTTTTGGCACGCGTCGCGGTCCTGCCACCGAAGCGCAAACGCTGTTTTGTGACTTGAGCGAAGTCAAAGAAAAAATTCCGGGTGCACCTAGATACGAGGGAAAGGGGCGTCCGACTGGGCGAGATCGTCGCAAACTGGACCTTAAACGCGGTCAGGAACTTGAATGATGCGGCTGGCTGATTTAGCTAGTGCAGCAACGAACGTGTAAAGAAGACTCATCTATGACCTATATCGTCACTGAAAACTGCGTGGCCTGCAAATACACCGACTGTGTCGAGGTCTGCCCGGTCGACTGCTTCTATGAAGGTGAAAACTTTCTGGTGATCCACCCGGATGAGTGTATCGACTGCGGCGTCTGCGAACCGGAATGCCCTGCGGATGCGATCCGTCCGGACACTGAGCCGGATATGGAGAAATGGGTCGAGTTTAACCGCAAGTATTCGGAACTCTGGCCTGTGATCATCACTAAGAAAGATCCGCTGCCCGACGCAGATGATCGCGATGGTGAGCCCGGCAAAATGGAGAAATACTTCTCCGAGGCGCCCGGTGAGGGCGGTTAACTCAAGATTCGTAGGTGATTCGGGTTTCTGCAACCGCGAAAACCCGCCTATATCTCTGAAAAACAACGGGAAACCCGTGGTTTCCCGTGGGTTCGCTTTTGTTAGGGCGAATTTTGTGTTATGATGTTGTTACAAATGACATAACGCCTGTTCGCCATCCGCCAGCATTTCGCCGGGGATGGCTTTTTTGGCCCCAGAGATTAACCCGCGCACGGGGAACCCTGTTTCCCGCTCGTGTGTTTTCGTCTGACCAGACAGGGCTCACGTTGGAAAGGTAGACATGAGCAAGAAGAAAAACGAATTTAGCCCCAACGAGTATGTGGTCTATCCGGCGCATGGTGTTGGTCAGATCGTATCGATCGAAACGCAAGAAGTTGCGGGCATGGAGCTTGAGATGTTTGTGATCTCGTTCGAAAAGGACAAGATGACGTTGCGGGTTCCCACCAACAAAGCGACCGAAATCGGCATGCGCGGCCTCAGCAGCCCAGATGTCGTAGGTCAGGCGATGACTACGCTCAAGGGCAAGGCCAAGGTCAAGCGGGCCATGTGGTCGCGTCGTGCGCAAGAGTACGAACAAAAAATCAACTCGGGCGATCTGATTGCCATTGCCGAAGTTGTGCGTGACCTGCACCGCACCGACGATCAGCGCGAGCAAAGCTATTCAGAGCGTCAGCTTTACGAAGCAGCGCTTGAGCGTCTGACACGCGAAGTGGCCGCTGCCGTCGATGGCGGCGACGAAGTTGCTGCCGCGAAAAAGATCGGTGATGTTCTGTTGTCGCGCGCACCTGCCGCCGCATAAACGACGGTCCAGAGTAAATCCAGACCGCGTTCCCTTTGGGAGCGCGGTTTTTCTTTGTCTTGACGGCCTCAGGTCGCTAGAACGATCAACAGGACAATTTCGGTCAATTGTTGTGTCGCGCCAAGGATATCTCCGGTCTGGCCGCCGATCTTGGATTTGGCAATGGCGCCGCAGATCAACACCGTAAGAGCTGCACAAACGGCGAGCCCAATTGCCCCCAGACCCGACGCCAGAACAAGGCTGCCGCAGCCTATCAAAAGCGCAATGGCCGCCATCTCTCGTGAAGGGCGCCCCTGAGCGTGGCTGAGGCCAGTCTCGCGGGCATGGGGCAGGGCGCTCATCACCGCGGGCATTACCGCGCGCGACATGACATCCACGGCCAGAAGTGCCCAAAACCAACCGGACAGCTGCAGGATCATGCCAACCGCCGCCCATCGCGCCGCCAGCGACAGGCACAAGGCGATAACGCCGTAGCTGCCGATATGGCTGTCTTTCATGATTTCCAGCCGTTGGTCCTTGTTCCAGCCGCCCCAAAGCCCATCCGCACTGTCGGCCAATCCGTCCTCGTGCATTGCCCCAGTGACAATCACATGCGTGGCCACCCAAAGGATCGCCGCCAGCATAGTCGGAACACCCAGCGCCAATGCCAACCCGGTTGGTACTGCTGCAATCACGGCAACAGCGACACCAGCCACAGGATAGGCCCAGGCCGCCGCTGCCCCGCGTTCAAAGCGGGCGCGCACCGGCAATCGGGTCAACAGTGCCAAAGCCGTGGCCAGATCCCCCGGCTCAAGCCGCCATTTGTCGTCGCTGTGCATGGTTTCGTCTGTTTCCTTACTTGCCCTGCCTGACTTGTCGGATAAACAGTCTGCAAAGACAAGTTTTCTGGGAGTCCCACATGACCGCCGCGTTTTCTACCCTCGCCGAATTCCGTGCCATTTTGGCGGCCGCACCTGCATCAGACGCCAAAGCCCTTGGCGAAGCGCAAGAGCGCAATGGCCAATTGACCAAACCTCCCGGCGCCCTGGGACGGCTGGAAGATATGGCGATCTGGTATGCCAGCTGGCGCGGCACTGGGCGCCCGTCAATTGAGGCCCCTCAGGTGATTGTGTTTGCAGGCAATCACGGGGTCACGGCGCAGGGTGTGTCGGCCTTTCCGGCGGAAGTGACAGAACAGATGGTGATGAACTTTCAACATGGTGGCGCGGCGATCAACCAACTGTCCAAAGCCGCAGGGGCCAGCATGGATGTGCACGCCCTTTCACTGGACACCCCAACCGCAGATTTCACCCAGGTTCCAGCAATGGATGAGGCTGGCGTCATTGAGGCTCTCCAAACGGGCTGGAACGCCGTCGATGATAGTGCTGATCTGTTGGTTGTCGGTGAAATGGGCATCGGCAACACGACCTCGGCAGCGGCCATTGTGCACGCGCTCTATGGTGGGGACGCCGAAGACTGGGTTGGACGTGGTACAGGCGTGGACGATGATGGCCTTGCGCTCAAGGCGCGCGTTGTGCGCGATGGTGTGGCTCTGCACGCCGGTGGGGACGGACTCGACACGCTGAAGCGCCTTGGCGGGCGTGAATTGGCAGCGATGGCGGGAGCGATTGCCCGCGCGCGCAGCCTGTCGATCCCGGTGATCATGGATGGCTTTATCTGCACCGCCGCCGCGGCCACGCTTGCGGCGACTGAGAACGGCGCATTGGATCATGTGATTGCAGGCCACGTCAGCGCCGAAAGTGCGCATGCGGCTGTTCTGGAACATCTGGGCAAAGAACCGATCCTGAGCCTCGGCATGCGTCTCGGCGAAGGGTCCGGGGGCGCATTGGCCATCAATATCCTGAAGTCCGCCGTGGCCTGCCACTCGGGTATGGCCACTTTTGCCGAAGCAGGCGTTTCGGACGCGTAACGCCTTCGTCTTGTCCAAAATACTCTCGCCGGAGGCATCCCTCAAACGCCTCTGGCGCGCGGTCCTACGTCAGTCAGCCTTGTCGTCGTCGCCGTCCAAGGCTGCGATCAACGACAGCTCCAACTCTTTCGCCAATTCCTTTGAACGTTTGATATAGGCGTCGTTCTTTTCGACCGGAATGTTTTCGCTCCACAATCCGGCCAGTTCGCGGATCGTATAACGGTCATGTTGAAAGAACGCCTGTTCGGTCTTGGCCGCTTCGTATTCATTCAACCCAATATTCTCCAGAACATAGCGACCCGCGCGCAAGGACGAGTCAAACAACTCGCGTACAATGTCATTGGCGCCGGCCTGATACAGCTGGAACGTATGATGGCGGTCATGCGCGCGTACGACGATATGCAGGTCAGGGCGTTCGCGACGGGCGTGACGCACAAGGTTCAGCGTGGCTTTGGGATCGTTGATGGTGATCACCAGAACACTGGCCTGTGCCAGGCCCGCCGCATGCAACAATTCGGGTCGCGTCGGGTCGCCAAAGAACCCTTTGACCCCGAACTGGCGCATCAATTCAATCGCGCGCATGTCGTGGTCCAGAACCACCGTCTTAACTCCGACAGACCGCACCAACCGATTAACGATCTGACCAAAGCGTCCAATACCGACAATGATCACGGGCCCTTGCTCGTCAATCTCATCTGAGGGTTGGGTATCGTCATCCGGATCTCCGAGACGCTTGGAGAGAACGTCGTATAGGATGAACAAAAGTGGCGTGATCAGCATCGAAAGAGCCACGATCAACATCAGGTACTCAGCGAGACCTGCAGGCAGCACGTTCTGTTTCAGTGAGAAGGAAATGAGAACAAAACCAAACTCCCCGGCTTGTGCCAGCCCCAAGGTGAATAACATCTGGTCCCGTCCTCGCAGACCAAAGGCGCGCCCAAGGATAAACAGGATCATGCCCTTGATCAGGACAATGCCCAATGTTGCGCCCAAAATAGGCGCTGGGTTCGAGAAAAATTTGCCAAAGTCGATCTGGGCGCCAACGGTGATGAAGAACAAACCCAGAAGCAGGCCTTTGAAGGGTTCGATATCGCTTTCAAGCTCATGGCGGAATTCGGTGTTGGCCAAAAGCACCCCGGCCATGAAAGTCCCCAGCGCCGGGGATAGGCCCACAAGCATCATCAACAATGCAATGCCAACCACGATCAACAGCGCAAAGGCCGTGTACATCTCGCGCAGCCGCGCGCCGTGAATGAACCGAAAGACCGGGCGCACCAGGAACAGTCCAGCTAGGATAACCATCAAAACAGCGCCGAGTGTGACCAGCGTCACACCCCACCCCGGCAGGCCCTCAACCAGCGACATCGTGGCGTGGCCTTGTTTGTGCGCTGTGGTTTGGATTGCCCCGTTTTCAGATATTTGCATCGTCGGCGCCATGGCCAGCAACGGCAACAACGCCAGCATTGGGATGACGGCGATGTCTTGCGACAGCAAGACAGAGAACGTTGACCTGCCACCACCGGTCTTCATCAGGTTCTTTTCAGAAAGGGTCTGCAAGACGATCGCGGTCGAGGAGAGGGCGAAGATCATGCCAATCGCAATCGCAATCTTGAGGTCATAGCCAAAGAGAAACGCAAGGGTCATGATCGTGCCGCCGGTAATGCCGATCTGCATACCCCCAAGGCCGATCAACTTGTCCCGCATGGCCCAGAGCGCACGTGGGTCCAGTTCAAGCCCGATCAGGAACAGCATCATAACCACGCCAAACTCGGCATAATGCAGCAGGTCTTCGGGTTGTTGGATCAGACCCAGCACCGGGCCGATAATGACTCCGGCCAGCAAGTATCCCAGAACCGATCCCATACCTAACCGTGCCGCAATCGGCACCGCGATCACCGCCGCCAAAAGGAAAATGGTCGCCTGATACAGAACGCCTTCCATGTGATGTCCTTTTCCTCAGGTGGGCAGGGGTGCATCCCGTTTGAACTGGTCCATAACGATCTGGCTTTGCACCCGGCTGACAGCGGGATGGGGCAACAAAATCTCATGAATCAGAGTGTTGAGCGCGCTTAGGTCTTCACAATAGACCCGTAAAAGATAATCCGCATCCCCTGTTAGTGTCCAAGCGCTGGTTATCTCGGGCCGGGTTGAGACCATCGAGACAAAGCCTCGCCCGTGTTCCGGACCATGTACGCCCAAAGTCACCTGAACAAAGCCCTGAACGCTTAGCCCGACCTTGGACGGGTCCAATCGTGCAGTGTAACCTTGAATGTACCCTTCACTTTCCAGACGCTGACGTCGGCGCCCGGCCTGGCTTGGCGAAAGGTTTAGAACCTCTCCCAATTCCTGTGCAGTCAGATGCGCATTTTTTTGCAGCGCTGAGAGGAGTCGCTTGTCTGTTTCGTCCAGCATGTGCGGATATCTCGCATGGTTTTATATTATCATGCGAGTTTCGTGCGAAATTTCAATCCAAATCATCGAACTTCGCGCAGACCCCGTATGACGCGCGGACTATATTCAGGTCAAGCGAACACTTAACACATTCACCGAAGAGGAGACGCATCATGGGTCCTTTCCCGCATGACGCCCCGCGCGCTGAGATTTCTGACTATAACCCTGCTGGCACGGACGGGTTCGAGTTTGTTGAATTTGCCCATCCTGAACCACAGGAATTGCGCGATCTGTTTACGCGTATGGGGTTTGCCCATGTTGCCAACCACAAGACCAAGGCGGTCGAGCTGTGGCAGCAGGGTGATGTGACCTACATCCTCAACAATGAACCCTCCAGCTTTGCCCTGCGCTTTGTTGAAGAGCACGGTCCCTGTGCTCCGTCGATGGGCTGGCGCGTTGTAGATGCACAGAAAGCCTATGAACACGCGGTTTCCCAAGGCGCCGAGCCTTATGAGGCCGCAGACAAGACGCTGGACTGGCCCGCAATCAAAGGCATCGGCGGCAGCCTGCTCTACTTCACTGATCAGTATTACGACACCTCGCCCTATAACGAAGAGTTCGACTGGACAGTGACCTCAAAGCCGGAAGGCGACGGTTTTTACTACCTCGATCACCTGACCCACAACGTGTTCAAAGGCAACATGGACAAGTGGTTCAAGTTCTATGGCGATCTGTTCAATTTCCGTGAAATCCGGTTCTTCGACATCGAAGGCAAATTCACTGGTCTGTTCAGTCGGGCCCTCACGTCACCCTGTAATAAAATCCGCATCCCAATCAACGAAGACCGCGGAGAGACAGGACAGATCGTCAGCTACCTCAAGAAGTACAATGGCGAAGGCATCCAACACATCGCTGTGGGAACCGATGACATCTACGCCTCGACCGACAAGATTGCTGACAAGGGTCTGAAGTTCATGCCCGGCCCGAATGAGGCCTACTATAACCTCAGCTATGACCGGGTTGTCGGCCATGATGAGCCCAAAGAACGCATGATGAAACACGGCATCCTGATTGACGGCGAGGGCGTGGTGGACGGTGGTGAGACCAAAATCCTGCTGCAGATCTTCTCAAAAACCGTGATTGGCCCGATCTTCTTTGAGTTCATCCAGCGCAAGGGTGACGACGGATTTGGCGAAGGCAACTTCAAGGCATTGTTTGAATCCATCGAGCGCGAGCAGATTGAGAGCGGCGAGATCAAAGCCGCCGAATAACACGAAACGCCGGTCCAACCCGGGGAGCGAAACGTCGTTCGGCCATCGTGCCGGGCGGCGTTTTTACTTTATTCGGCGCGTTTATGCAGATGTGGCACTAAGGACTCGGCAGCTGTTTGCAAGTCATCCGGAGAGGTTCCTGCAGGCAAAGGTGCACCAAAATGAACATCGATGTCCTTGCCCAACTGGTCTGTCAGCTCGGCGAAATACCTTAGCGAGGCGATGTTGAGTGCCGTGTCTTCGCTTCGTGTCAGGCGCATCGCCAATTTGCGCAGCCCATAATAATAGGCCGAATTGGTGGCATCGATGGCGGAAGGGATGACCGGGACATCACAGTCTCGCGACACCCGCGTGGCACCAGAGCGCCACGGGCGCTCAATCAGTTTGCCATCATGCATCATCGGCACCCGACCGGCGCCAAAGATCAGCAAGGCCCGCCCCTCTACCAGATGGTCATGCATGCCGGATGTGGTGCGGTTCGTCGCGTTCAGATGCGTTTGCTTGTCAACCCGCACAGGTACAATCATATCCCGCCCCAGAAACCGCGCCATATCGGCGTTTGCAACCACCTTAAAGTCGGGCCTGCGATCCAAAAGTGCTCCGGCCTGTGCGAAGAAATCCATGGGTCCGGTTGGGTGATTGGACGCGATCAGTACAGGCCCGGTTTCAGGGACGTTTTCCAACCCGTGTGTATGAACCGTCGTGCCGCCGTTCTGTTTCAACACTTCACGGGCAAACTCAATGTCCTTGCGATCTCCCAATGCGGTTCGCAACGCCTCGGCCTCGCGCAGGCCAAAAAAGGGTTTGCCAGAGATCAGACGGCTGATGGCGTCACCGGTCTGTATCAGGCCACGCACCAATTTTAGACGTATCCGCGCGTCACTATTGATCCGCAACCGATCCATCAACTCGTCGTCCAGTGGCTGTTTTTTTCTGACAGTTGTCACGTTAGAAATGATCCGTGAGCAAGGCTAAGGGGGCGGCGCATGGTCCCGTCTAACCTTTTGGCAGTTTTAGAATGACGTTTTTCCCGGACTTCACATAGCGCAATTCGGTATCTGAAATCGTGGCCACTTTGCCGCCATCAATCCGGTCGCCCACTTGAACTTTTTTGTATCGGCCGTTCGACAACCTTACCAAGGCTCGGCGGCTTGATGTGGTTCCATAAACGCCGATCAGGTTGATTTTGTTGAGGTTTATGGCGTTGGTGATCGTGGCTTGGCGCGCGACCGAGGCGCTGCTAGGGATCGACGGAGTCACAATGGCCGCAGCTGGCGTCGCCACAACCTCATCACGCGGCGTAGCGCGGGCGACGATCTGGGACATGTTTGAAGGGCGCATCCGCGGGCGCGCCGACGTTGCCACTGCAGCAGCGGTGGGCGTGGTGTCACGCTCTTCTTTTGCTTTTGCACTTTCGGGGCGCAATCTGGGGCGGATTACGGCCAATTCGTTTAACGTGAGCCCGCCATAACTGGCGCGTTCGTTTTGTTCGATAAGGTCATCTGGCCGTGCCTTGGGGCGCGCTTTACTTAGGCGAATAAGCTCGGAAGGGGTGACGCTTTGGCCAGGTTCCGCTGCGCGTTCGGGAAAGGATTTGGGCAACACGGCGGGTTTGCCCAGATAAACCATAACGCCCTCAGGGCTCATCGCGCCTTCAGGTGTTGCGCGCACCAACCCGCGTTCATCAAGATCAAATGTCGTGCCATAGGGAACCGGGTTACTTTGAGCAACTGCGGGCCGGTCCCGTGTTTCTTCGGGCAGGGCAACAGCATCGCGGACAGCCAGCATTCGATCGATTGACGTCAGATAAAACGTGTCTGTGCTCCCGACTGGTGGCGTTTGCGGCTGCATCGGCGCGCGTTCCCAAATGCCAGTAACCGCGTAACGGGCTTCGGCCTCTTGTGGTGTCGGCGCCGTAGGATGGATTTGATCCTGTTCCGCCTCAACCGCCGCGCTATCAGTCAGGCCTGCGTCGCCACCCTCCATCGCTTCGATCTCGGCGCTGTCTGTCATTGACTCCGGGCTAACCGGGGGCAGGGCAACTGTCTCCAGCGCTTCTGTTTCTGTTGGCAGAACCTCAGTGGGCTGGCTCTCGGCCTCAAGGTCAGCGATCTGTGGTATGGGTTCAGGGCTCAGCAGCCCCGCGATCCCGTCTTCGGTAAAAAGCGACGCCCAAATTGCGACAACGGCAAGAAACACCAAAAGCACAACAGCCAGGATCAATCCCAAGTGTCGAGGCTTGCCGCCGATTTCGACATCCCGCGCGCCAAAGACGGCCATGTTGCGCCGTTCGCCTGGTTCTGAGGTCGTGGGTTCGACTGGTCGTGCCTCGGCGAGAGGCACAGGTTTCTTTGGCTTAGCGCGGGCTTCCGCTGCAGGTTTTTGACCCCGACGACTAAAGAAAGAGCTGGGGGCGCTGTCACTCTCGGTCTCTTCGATGATGTCGTCTTGTGAATGAGGTGTGGCCCTTAACCCCGCAACCACGCTTTTGGGATCAAACCTAAGCGGTGCGTCGGCGTGGGGGCCACTGCTGGCGACCGGGGGCACACTCGGTGCGTTCGTTCCTGTGACATCGCGGTCCACGCCACCAAGTTTTGCCGGCACTTCGGCAGGCGCGTCACCGGGGGCATCGCGCCGTGCACGAATGCTGGAAAAAGTTGAGATCGGAGCTTCAGGCTGTTCTAAGTCCACCTCTGGGACGACCGGCGGCGCAAGCTCTTCCGCGTCCGCTTCATCCCGAGGCTCGGCAGTGGCCTCGGGTTCTGCAACCGCTGCCGCCTCGACTGTATCGCTTGGGATTTTCGGCTCTGCAATGGACTCTGGGTCTTCGACGATAGGCGGCTCAGGTTCTGGGACAGGTGCGGCCTCCAATGGACCCTGACCGGTCACAGCAATAATATCGTCATCGGCGTCCAGTGGCTCGCCGTTCAGCAGTTTCGACGCCGCCTTTGTCAGATCAAAGGTCGGCTCGTTCGGATAGCCACCCTCAGGTGGGATCGCGACAAAGCTGACCGGGTTGAAGTGGTTCTCAACAGCAAAGGCTTCGGCCTCGGCAAGCGTCTCGCGGGCCACTGCGGCAACATGGGTCTTGCGTCCATCCGCGACCACATCAAACGCGAGGTCCTCAACACGATAAGGCGTTGCGCCCAACAGGGCATCGGTCGCCGCAGCCTCACGTTTTGCACGTGAACCCCGTCCGGTCTCGATGTGCAGGTACTTAATCTGGTCGTTTGGCAGGATCAGCTTCGTACGGAAATCCGCGCCATCCACCTCCTCGGCAAGCGCACGTAGAGCTTCCAGTTCGGCGCCTAAATCGTCCGAAGCCAAAGACGCATCGCCCAAGCGGTGCCAGCCGTTTTCTACGCGGCAGAGCAGGCTGATGCCCTCAAAAGACAGGGACAGTGCGATGTTCGGCTTCATACGGTGGCTCTAACACTCAGTCATTGCGAAACGTTGCGTTTCATCATTTACAAGATTTTATAGCAGCTTCCTGCCGAAAGGAAGAAAAAGACAGGGTAAGACCGAGAAGTTTGGCGGGATGCTGCTAGAGTACGGTCAATGAGATTAGTCATGGAAAGGCTGAACATGAGATTTTTCTGGGTTTTTATGGCGTTATGGGCCGTTGCTTTACCTGTCCAAGCAGGGTCGGGACAAATTGTCGTCACCGGCCAAGGCACGGTGGATAGCGTTCCCGATCTGGCAGTGATTACACTGGGCGTGAGCCATCAACGCGAAGCTGCAGGGGACGCCGTGAAAGAGGTGGCCGTGACCTCGGGGGCGATCCTGAATGCGTTGAAAGAGATGGGCGTCGAAGGACGCGACATGCAGACTAGCAACCTGTCGCTGTCGCCGGTCTGGGACAATCGCACATCCGGGCAAGCCCCTAAGGTGGCAGGGTACGAAGCCAGAAATCAAGTGACTGTCCGTGTGCGGGACCTGGCCGTTCTGGGAGAGATCCTGGGCCAAGTCACCGCGAGTGGCGCGAACCGCTTTCAGGGCTTGCAGTTTGCCTTGCAAAACCCTCGGCCAGCCCTTGACGAAGCACGTCGACGTGCCGTCGCGGATGGGCTGTCGCGCGCAGAACTCTATGCCGAAGCAGCTGGCGTTCGTTTGGGCCCGCTCGTGGAAATCCGAGACGGCTTCGAAGCCGGGCCGCATCCTATGCCAATGATGCGCGAAGCCATGGCATCTGACATGGCGATGCCGGTGGCCGAAGGGGACTTGAGTCTGAGCGCGACCGTGACCATGACTTACGAAATCGCCGAATAACGGACTATAAGCACAGGTGAGCCGTGCCACGCATCTGGTTCAAAAAACAAAAAAAGCCGCGCTAAATGCGCGGCTTTTCATGTGTTTGGCGCCTGGCTTTAGCCGTGGGCTTTGTTCAGGGCCTGATCAAGGTCAGCCATCAGGTCTTTAGCTGTCTCGGTACCGATTGAGATTCGTACCACGTTCGGGCCCGCGCCTGCGGCGTCCTGTTGCTCAGGTGTCAGCTGACGGTGTGTCGTCGAGGCCGAATGGATCACCAGTGAGCGCGTGTCACCAAGGTTGGCCACATGGCTGAAGATCTCAAGGCTGTCCACGAACTTGACGCAAGCATCATAGCCACCCTTCAGAGTCACAGTGAACAGCGCGCCCGCACCCTTCGGGCAAACGGTCTCAACGCGACTATTGTAGGGCGATGATGGCAGACCAGCATAGGTCACAGCCTCAACATGGTCGTGGCCTTCCAGCCAGCTTGCTACGGTCATGGCGTTTTCGACGTGACGCTCCATCCGCAAAGACAAGGTCTCGATTCCCATCAACGTGTAATGCGCGGCTTGAGGGTTCATGGTCATGCCAAGATCACGCAGGCCAATCGCAATGCCGTGGAAGGTAAAGGCCAGCGGACCAAAGGTCTCGGCGAACTTCAACCCGTGATAGGCAGGCTCGGGTGCTGAGAGTGATGGGAACTTGTCGCTGGCGGTCCAGTCAAACTTGCCTGAATCCACGACGCAGCCACCAGTGACGGTGCCGTTGCCGGTCAGGTATTTAGTGGTCGAGTGCACAACCAGCGTGGCCCCCAGTGCAATCGGGTTACACAGGTAAGGCGTGGCCGAGGTATTGTCGACGATCAGTGGCACGCCAGCATTGTCGGCAATCGCGGCGATGGCCGGGATGTCGGTGATGTACCCGCCGGGGTTGGCAACGGATTCGCAGAATACGGCGCGGGTGTCGTCGTCGATCGCAGCAGCAACCGCGGCCTCATCGTCAAAGTCGACAAACTTGGCCGACCAGCCAAACCGCTTGATGGTCTGGTTCAGCTGCGTGACCGTGCCGCCATAAAGACGGGTCGATGCGACAACGTTGGTGCCGGGTCCCATCAATGGGAACAGGGCCATGATCTGGGCCGCGTGGCCCGAGGAACAGCATACGGCGCCCACACCCCCCTCAAGCGTGGCGATGCGTTCCTGCAGAACGGCCACGGTCGGGTTGGTCAGACGGGAATAAATGTACCCCACTTCCTGAAGGTTAAAGAGGGCTGCCGCGTGCTCGGCATCGCGGAACACATATGCTGTAGTCTGATAAATCGGTGTCTGCCGCGCACCGGTTGCCGGATCAGGCCGGGCACCAGCGTGAATTTGAAGCGTGTCGAAACCGTAGTCTTGTCCTTCGGACATGGATAATCCTCCCAGTAATATTGTTTGGGAAAATGTTTAAGGGGTGTCGCCTTGGCCTGCAACGCGTTAGCCGGTGAAAGAACGCTGTTCTGAGAATGCGAAGCGCGGCAGGAAATTTCTCTTGCGACCTAGTGGGCACTAGGCTGTTGGTTTCGAGGAAAAAGCGCCGATGGCCGCAACAACAAGGCCTATAGACCAAACAAGAAGCTGACAGACCCAGCGATTTACCCGTACAGACGGGCAGAGGTGGTCAGGCGGTTCTTTCAAGCACAATCACGCGAGCTCTGTATTCCTTGTTAATGCGGCGGGTGTTGATCGCATCCAGAAGTCTGGCTTTGCCCTCAAATAGATTGCTGAGCATGTCGACCAGCAGACCGTATTCGATGCCAAAGGGGTCCAGAGCATTGGCGGCATCCGGAGATTGACCTTTGGTGTGGTCTAGGAACATCCGGCCGCCGACTTTCAGGGACGCGACCCAAGATTTGAATGCGGCTTCCGGATCAAACGCGTGATCCCATGAGTTTGAATAGATAAAGTCCGCCTTGCCCTTCCATTCGGGGTTTTCTTTGTGAAAATCCCACTGAACTGTGTTTGGGAACTGATCTGCAGTATCTGAGATTTCGGTACCGATCACATTCGGCTCGCCCGTCAGGTGGGTTCTGAACCATGCCTGTTCGGCGCCCCGGCGCGTCCCTTGGCAAATGCCAAACGCAACCTGACCCATTTCTTCGTTGATGTAGTTGGACAAGATCTTGATGTGGCTTTCGCGCACAAATTGCTTGCCGAGCTTTGCTTTGTTGCCGGCGATCTGAACTTCGCGGTAGGTGTCGAGGTCGGGATATTGATGCAGGACGTAGCCGTCTTTTTCGATGCGCTTGTTCCCAGCCTTTTCCTGTGCGTTCAACACGGCCTGCTTGAAAACACCGATTTTCTTTTTCTTCTGTTCCATCTTCGTGCCTAACCTCGCAGTTACATCAGCGCTTGCGCATCTGTCCTATGGGTGAGTTACCGCATCCAAAATCCATTGCGTTTGATTTTGTTCCGGATCGCCTGTTCTTTCCGGGGCAGGTTATCACGATCGAACAATTCCCGCACCTTCTGGCCGCGTCCCTGAAAGATCATGCGCTTCATCGGATCGTATTGCTTTAGCACCTTCTTGACCTTGTTGGGGGCGGCGATCTCTTCAAGCACCTCAACAACGCGGTCGTTTTCGCGAGCGTAGAGCAGCGGTAACATGCGGTAGTGGCATGAGACGTCGCCGTCCAGATATCCCTCGGGCAGCGTGTCGTGGGCGCCGCCAAAAGAGTGGATCACAAGCGGCAACACAACCTGATCCAGCCATGGATCAAGGCTTTGACAAACCAGTTCCCGGGGGGCGTTCCAGCGGACTTCGGCCGCATAATCGGAAAAGCGACGACCAAATTCATGCGGGCAGGTGTAATAGAAATAGCCTGCGTTGAAATAGAGATAGCGGCGCCAGTATTCATCGGGCCACGACAGGTCTAGTGAGCTTTCAAAGTCCAGTCCAAACCGGTCATAGAGAGATTTCCACGTCTCGTTGTAACCGGGGCCATAGAGTTCGATGGTCGGCCAAGTGCCTTCAACCCGACGCGAGGCGCTGGGTCTCGCGAAATCGAAGGGCACCGACATGATATCACCGGTGATCAGCGTGTCGGTGTCAAAGAACACAAACGGCTCACCCTTGGGCATGGCCATCAGGCCTTCGATCTTGTTGCCATAAGGGTAGGACTGGCCAAATCGGGCATTTTGAAACGGCACGATCTCGGCATCCAGTGCCTCAAGCGTTTCGCGTATGTCGTCACGGCGAATACTGGGATCATCCTTCCAGTTCGGCCCTGGCTGGGGTTCAGCAACGATCAGCCGGCCATTGAAGTCGGGGCTGTTGGCACGCAATGACGCGGCAAACAGGATCGCCTCATATTGCAGGCGCCCGTTTTGGCCTACGATCATGATGTTGAATTTAGGCGTTTTTTGCGTTTTGGAGGCTTTTCTTGCCATTTTGCTTACTGCCCTGCACCATACTTGCAGCAACTATAGGCTGGGCCACGCGCCTGCAAAAGGCTGGAATTTCCGAATTGCGTTGATGTGTGGCGGGATTGGTAAACAGAGAGGGTTTAAAGATGTTCCGAGCGATGACGTGGGCCATAGTGGCCATGCTTGTGGGAGGGGCGGTTGGGGCCGAGACACCGACAGAGGCCGAAGATCAGACCGTCACCGGGCAATTCTTGACAGCGACCGAAGTGCGCCCGATCCTTGGCGCAACTCAAGGCAATTGGATAGCGGTCCGCGAGTTCAACGGACAAGACTTGCTGTATTTTACCCATCTGTTGTCGTGGCGATGCGGGCTATATGGCATCAGTTTTGCGATCAATGGTGGAGAAATGCAGGACTTCCCTATGGCCGCGTGTGATGTGAATGCGCCCATGACAATCCCACCTGATGCCGTGATCTATCTGGAGTATCCGCTTGGGTCGATTGAGACGATAGATGTCGAGTTGCTCTACGATGACCTTGGAACAGGGGCTGCACAGTTTCAGCGACAGAACGTAATGACGCCTTGATTGGGGCGTCCACCGTTCTGATACGTGCCAATCCGACCAATTTTGACTGAGAATTCCTTAACCTTTCCTTGCTCAAGGGTGCATTTACGTGGAGTAATCACTCGATAGAAGGGTGGTAACCACATGTGTTGACCGCCCCGCCAATGGGAGTCTGCCAATGAGCAATGTCGATCAAGTCGTCCTGAACTTCAGTCCCGGATCGCTCAACTTGCTAAACGGTATCCTCGCGGTGGTGATGTTTTCGATCGCGATCGACCTCACACCTGCAGATTTCAAACGGCTGGCCAAGGCACCCAAACCCCTGCTGACGGGATTGGCGTCGCAATTCATCGTTTTGCCTTTGCTGACCTTCGGGTTGGTCCTGCTGACACAGCCTCAGCCTTCAATTGCGCTGGGCCTGATCCTGGTTGCAGCCTGTCCCGGCGGTAATATCTCGAACTTTATCACTCATCGCGCAGGCGGCAATTCGGCATTGTCGGTGTCGATGACGGCCTTTTCCACCGTGAGCGCGATCTTTCTGACCCCGTTCAATATTGCGTTCTGGGGCAGTCTTTATGCGCCAACCCGTGAGATCCTTAAGGCGACGTCGGTCGATCCAGTGGCGGTTGCGATAACTGTGGGGTTCATGCTGGTCTTGCCGTTGATCCTGGGCGTAACGCTCAATGTCAAACGCCCTGACATCACCGCTCGAATGCGAACACCGCTGCAATGGTTGTCGATGGCGATCTTTATTGCCTTCGTGGCTGCGGCGTTGATGGCGAACTGGTCGTTGTTCCTGCAATGGGCGGGCATGGTTGCTGCGCTGGTCCTGATGCATAACGCGCTGGCGCTGGGCGGGGGATACTCGCTGGCGCGGATCGCGGGCCTTTCCGAGTTTGACCGTCGCGCCGTGACAATTGAAACCGGCATACAGAACTCTGGTCTGGGTCTGGTCCTGATCTTTGCCTTTTTCCAAGGGCTGGGAGGCATGGCCGTTGTCGCGGCGTTCTGGGGGATTTGGCACATCCTGTCCGGCATCGCGCTGGCAGGCTATATGAACCGGACCGTCGCTGTGCGAGAAGCGCCGATTAAGTCTTAGAGCTTGGGTTTGCCGCCACCCAGAATAGGCGCTGTGCGATCCAGCGCCAACTCCGCATCTGAAAACTTCCAGGGCCCCCGGACACCCGGCACCCCTTCGGGCGAGATTTGCATGCCGCGCGCAATGACTTGCGGGTCGGCAAACGTCTCGCCAATGGCATTGATCGGCCCGGCGGGCACTGTGGCAGCCTCAAGCGCTGTCAGAAGATCTGATGAGGACCACTTGGCCGTTTCCTGCTCTAACGTTTCGGTCAGCGCATCGCGGTTCTCTACTCGCAGCTGGTTGCTGGAATAGCGCGCATCTTCGGCCAGATCGCCGCGTTTCAGCACGCCACAAAGCCGTTGAAACTGTCCGTCATTTCCTACGGCGAGGATGATATGGCCGTCTGATGTGGCAATCACCTGATAGGGTGTGATGTTGGGATGTGCGTTGCCCTTGCGCGCTGGGCTGTCGCCCGTGGCGAGAAAGTTCATCGCTTGATTGGCCAGCATGGCTGTGGCGCAATCCAGGAGCGACATATCGATGTGTTGCCCTTTACCGGTGCGGTGGCGCTGTTCAACTGCTGCCAGCACACCAATTGTACCGTAGAGCCCGGTGACCACGTCGGTCACGGCAACGCCAACTTTTTGCGGCTGACCGTCTGGTTCACCTGTGATCGACATCAGGCCGGACATGCCTTGGATCATAAAATCATATCCGGCGCGCGTGGCATAGGGGCCGTCCTGTCCAAACCCTGTGATCGAGCAATAGATCAGCCGCGGATTGACTGCTATCAGGCTATCATAGTCCAATCCGTATTTTGCCAACCCACCCACTTTGAAGTTCTCGATCAGTATGTCGGCCTCGGCGACGAGGGCCCGTACACGCGCCTGTCCTTCAGGCGTGCGAAAATCGACCACTTCCGAGGTTTTTCCACGGTTTGCCGAATAGAAATAGGCTGCACTTTTGTCGCCATCACGTTCTATGAACGGAGGTCCCCATTTACGCGTGTCGTCGCCTTGAGGGCTTTCCAGCTTGATAACCTCAGCGCCCAGATCCGCCAACGATTGCCCGATCCACGGCCCGGCAAGAATGCGGGCCATTTCGATGACTTTCAGACCTTGCAAAGGTTTCATTGTGCACTCCTGTCGCCAAAAAGGCATCGCGGGTCATAGCCAATTTCTTCCGCATTGAGTAATGTCTAGAGGCGCCACAAAGGTGACGCAACGTGAATTTGATCAAATGTTGTTCTGTGTTTTGATATTTCTCCGAAAAGAGCGATGTTTGAATCAGCGCGTGGTTGCAAAGGCTAGGAGATTGTTTTGGACGGATTAATGATATTTGCCTGGATTGTGTTTATCCTTTTGATTGCACTGGTTCTGGGGCTTTTTGTTTTCCTGGCTATGTTGCCGGGAAAAATCGCGACATCGCGCAATCACCCTCAGGCCGAAGCCGTCAATGTTGCCGGATGGCTCGGGGCCCTGGCAATGGGCGTGTTCTGGCCGCTGGCGCTGGTCTGGGCCTTTTACATCTCACCGGGTCAAAAACTGCCCGACGCAGACGACGCGGAGGCCGCATCATGATTATTGTTCTGACATTGCCGTATGTGGCGCTGCTTTATCTTCTGATGCGCGCCAAGATCATCCCTAATAGCCCCGCGGTATGGGGTTCTGTGTTGGGCTGGATCACGCTCTTGCTGATCTTCTTGTTTATTCCCATGCAATGGGGGGCGCCTTCGGGGTCTACCGCTGTTTTAACCCGTGTGGTGCAGGTGGTTCCGAATGTTTCGGGACAAGTGATCGAAGTCAGTGTTGAAGCAAATGAACCTCTGTCAAAAGGCGATGTTCTGTTCCGCATTGACCCGGACCCCTTTCAACAGGCCGTGGACATGTCCGAAGCCTCGCTTGTGCGCGTAAAGACACAGTCAAAACAGGATCTGGAAGCTCTTGAAGATGCGCGCGCCAGTTTGCGTCAGGCCGAAGCTGCGCTGGAACTCGCGCAGTCGCGTTATGACGATGACAAGAAACTGGTCGAGGCCGAGGTGTATTCCGAAAACCGTCTGGAACGGCGCCAGTCGGATCTGGATCAGGCCACAGCCGTTGTAGATTCAGCCAAATCTGCAGTGTCTCGGGCTGCAGCCGAAGTTGGGGCTGTTATGGAAGATGGCACCACAGCAAAAGTTGCCGAAGCACAAGCGGCGCTGGAACAGGCGGTTTGGAACCTTGAACAGACCGTCGTGCGCGCCCCAAGTGAAGGCTATGTCACAAATCTGGCGCTCGCCGTTGGGCAACGTGCCGTCAACCTGCCGATCGCGCCGTCAATGGCGTTTGTCGACACCAGCGAAGAAGTGTTGGTCGCTCAAATCAATCAGGTGCACTTGCGCCACATCGAGCCTGGACAAAGCTTTGAGCTGGCGATGAAAAAACGCCCGGGCCAGATATTTACCGGAACGGTTGAGATTGTCGTGCCGGCTATGTCTGGCGGTCAGGCTCAGGTCAGTGGCACAGTTGCGGGGGCATCGCAAATTGTGGCTGAACCCTTTGCGGTGAGGCTGCAGCTTGATGATGCCGAGGCGATGGCGGATCTTGGCCCCGGGTCGGTTGGAACGGTTGCTATCTATACCAACAGCGTGGCTGCCACCCATATCATCCGACGGGTGATGATCCGGATTGAGGCCATCATGAACTACGTCAATCCCGCACTATAACTATCTGACAAGAATAGTTAAAGGCGCGCCAAACCTGGGCGCGCCTTTTGCGTTGTAGGGATAAGCTTCAGGCGGCCGGATACTTGGCGAAGACGTCTGCCGTGCCATCTTTGCGCACCAGAAAGACAGAGTACGCCTCACGCTCAGTCTCTGGTCCCATACCCGGTGAACCATAAGGCATGCCCGGCACAGTCAAGCCAACGGCATCCGGGCGTTCCTTTAACAAGCGCAGGATGTCTGCTGGTGGCACGTGCCCCTCGATCAGGTAGCCCTCAACCACGCCGGTGTGACAGGACATCATTTCCTCGTTCAGGCCATTGTCCAGTTTGAACCGAACCAACGCCCCGCGGCTGACGTTATGGGCAGAAGCGTCAAACCCGCTGTTTTGCAGAATGTCGATCCAGGCATTGCAGCAACCACAATCAGGGTCTTTGTAAACTTTGATCTCTGGCCGTGTGGACGCCAGCATGGGCGACGCAACTGAGGCACCAAGTGTGGTGAGAAAAAACCGACGGGTAAAAGGCATGACGCCTCCTTTGAAATTGGGCGCATTGAGCGCGTGTTGTTGAAACCTTAGCCAAAACCGCTCTGACAATAAATGACCAGAATCAACAAGGTCCGACGCGCTCTACGAGAGCCGCCGGAAGCCTTGTTTACTCAGACCTTTTGCAGATGATCAAACGCGCTCACGTGGGTGCCGACCCCCAGCGAAACGGAACGCAACTCGGTCACGATATCCATCATCTCGACCTGCGGGATCAACGCCTGAATTTCGTCCCATCCGGACCAGCCGGGTTTTGCGTCAAATCCCATCAACTGCCCGCGTCGTCCGGTCACAATACGCTGCACCTTGGGGGTGAATTCGGACGGAGCCGACAGGCGGACCTTTTGAACCGGTTCCAGTTTGATCGGTTTGCATCGGGGCAGGGCTTCGGTCATGGCTTTGACCGCTGCCTTCTGAAACGCCATGTCAGAGCTGTCGACATTGTGGTGACCGCCATCGGTGAGCGTCACAGCAATATCCACGATCGGATGCCCGTTCGGGCCCTTTGCCAGAAAGGCTCGGACACCTTTTTCAACCGCCGGAATGTACTGTTTTGGCACCGCCCCCCCAACGATCCTGTCGCCAAAGACAAATCCCGCGCCGCGCGGCAATGGTTTGATCTCAATCTCGACATCGGCAAACTCGCCATGTCCGCCAGATTGCTTTTTGTGGCGCGCCTTTTGCGTTGTGCCTGCCGTGATGGTTTCGCGGTATGGCACGCTTGGGGTGGTTTGCGTCAGCACGAGCCCCGAATCTGCCTCTAATGCGCTCAAGCCCAGTTGCAGCTGGATTGCACCTTGTCCAGCCAGCGTCAGCTCACCGGTTTCCTGTGCGTGCTCGGCGACTATGGACGGGTTTGCTTCGGTCAATCTGGCAAGCGCTGCGGACAGGCGCACTTCGTCGGTATGGTGCTCGGTGTGCAGCGCCAAGGCATACATCGGGGCAGGGGGGCTTGGCCAATCGGCAGTTTCTTTGCCACCTTCCATCAGCAGGTCACCGGTCTTTACGTCAGCCATGCGTCCCAAAGAGACGATGGCGCCCGTGCTCGCCTTGCCGGCAAGGTCCGACTTTGGCCCAAGATGGCGCCGCACATTGGCCACGCGATCACCGTTCAACACGTCGCCATCGCCAACCTCTCCGTTCCAGACACGGACAAATGACAGTTTGCCAGCCTTGCCCGCATGGGCCGTGCGGAACACCTGAGCAACTTTGCCAGAGTTCGGCAGCCCCAATCTATCGCGGGTCGCAACAGGCCCCGGCGCATCGTGGCGCAACGCCTTCATCAATCGGTTGATGCCGTTTTCGTTTTCAGCCGAGCCAAAGAACACCGGTACGATCAGGTCCTTGCTCAGATCACGCACAACGTTTTCATAAACTTCACTTGTCGATGGCACCACGTCTTCGAGCAATTCCATCATCAGGTCGTCATCAAAATCTGCGAGGGATTCCAACATCATGGAGCGCGCTTCTCCTTCGGCTTCCTCCAGTTCCGTTGGCAGTGTGATCATTTCAGAGCGCTTGTGCGGCTCCCAACGCCAAGCGCGTTCGCTGACGAGATCAACCATGCCCGAGACGTGACCCTCGTCATCCCGGATTGGGATCTCTCTCAACAACAGAGGCCGGATGGATACCCCTTGTATGGCCTCAAACGTGGCCCGCACCGAGGCATCCTCGTGATCCATCTTGTTGATGTAAATGACATGCGGAATGTCGCGGTCATCCAGAAATCGAAGGATCGGCGACAGGGTCACGGCGCGTTCGGGTTTGGGGTCGCACACGACCACAGTGACGTCAGAGACCATCATGGCGCATTGTGCGTCATAGGTCAGCTCAACTGATCCGGGGCAGTCGATCACTGTCCAGGGGTCACCAAGATAGTCGAATGAGGCAATATTCATCTCGGTCGTCATATTCCGAGCGCGCGCCTCGGGGGCCGCATCGCCAAGGCTGGTGCCATCCTTCACCGATCCGCGGCGCGGGATAGCGGACGCAGCGAACAGAATGTCTTCGAACAGGGTGGTCTTGCCGCTGGAATATGGCCCGACAAGAGCCGCCACACGGGCGCCGGGGTTGGTTTCTGACATGATGTTCCTCCGTTCAGCCGACATTCAGTTGATGCAGACCGAAACACAGGGACATCCGAAACCCTGCGGTTCGGTTCCTGAACAGTCCTAGGAGTTCACCAAGCCGTCTATGACTTGAGTCAATTCACGGACGGCAAATGCCCATCCCGGTGATGTTTTTTGAAAAAGAAAGTGGTGGTGGAAGCAGTCTCTATCGAACTGGTCCCAGCCTGAGAATCCCTGTTAACAGGGAAGATACAGGGAACACTCGCGACATTGGGCTGGATCTGACAGATTTTGGCGGTTCCGGTATGGTTTTCGGGAGCGTTTACAGAAGTTTAAGAGGCGTTTCCCTGTTAATTCAGTAACAGGGAGAAATACTCGGCTATCAGGGAAAGAACTTTAAACAACAGGGAATTAACGGGAAGGAATAGGGAAACGCGTGATCCGCAAAATTTACAATAGTGCTATGAATGAAAGCACTCGGTCGAAATGCTGCCTGGTTCCGCGAGCGGTAATTGAAGAAAACCGCGGTGATCGGCTTGATGGGGCCCAAATCGACTGACGCTACAGATTGCACCAATGTCCGCAGAGGGCCGTCGGCTACGCTAGCTTGTCATATGAAACCAGTATGGATTCTTTGCCACCGCATCGCCGCTAGGTGCCCAAACCCGACGGCCTTTACCGCATCGCCATCAAGTTCGCGATAAGCATATCTCGTTTCTTGTCCATTTGCTCCTGGATCTTATGTACCAAGTCAGCTTCTGGGCCGCAGCAAATAACAGCAGTTTCCTTCATATCCCGATGTGTGCGGGTAGCGGAGTCGAGCATCGCTTGCTTAACGATACTCAGAATGGCGTTCCGTTCCGCGTCCGGAATATCGGAAAGGGCTGTATTCATTTCTTTTGTTACTCGGTTGACAAGGTTTTCGAGGTTCATTCTGGTGTCTCCGGGTTTGAAATCGCAAGGTTGAACATAACACAAAACGGGCGCATTGTACGCATTCCAGCCGCTGACGCAAAGAGCGGCGAAAGTCCGCACCCCGCCCTTCTTGTCAGGTGACGCAAACGGCCCATTCCAGCCGTTCACTCTTACCTCCAAAGCCGCAACGCGGCTTCACCAAACCGGCCGTGCAACGGCTGCGCAGCATTTGCAAATGCCGAGGGACTGCTGAGGAGGTCCAAGTAGCCTAATGCGGAAACAGCGTAAATTGTGATATCGGCTCACGGTCCAGACACGTAGGCTATGCGGCGGAGCAGCGCGAAACCCCCAAACCGGGCACTCCCGATGTGCAATATGGCCAAATCCGAACTAGTTGGTTCTATAATTCCGTTGGGGGTTTCAGTTGTGCACAAAACAGCAACTTCGTAGCGGTGAGTTTAACCCGAGTACCGGTGGCTAGCCATAACCAGAACAGACAAAAAACTTGGGGCTAGCAGTAGCCCGAACGGCTCATCATTCAGTATGAAAAGACGTTTTTGGCCGACATTCCGTAACCCACCTCAACGCGGGCCTCGCCATCTGACAGTCCTACATCTTGAGTCGAATATTCCGCGCGCATTTTCCCCTCTATCCAAACGGGCGTGAACAACCCCGAAACTTCAATTCCGTCAGGGTAGGAAACATGTACCATTTGATTTGCGGGAGGCGGCGGAGTGTGAATGCAGGCACCAGCATAAGGCACAAGTACAAAAGACGTCACCTTCTGACCGTCGAATTCCAACGGTAATACATAGCCAGGTATGCGGACTTCAGTACCAATGACTTTCTCGTTAACTGCAGTGGATTGAGCATGCCGCTTTTGAATTATCGTTTCTCGCCGTTCGAAAAGCCACTCTACATCAAGGCCTTCGTCTGCCAGTTGGTTGCGCAGGTTTTCGGCACGCTCGGCCGTGATGTGACTATTGGATTTGTTTTTGGAAGACTCATACCGAAGTATTGTTCTAAGCGCCTCCAGTTGTTCGGTCGATAATTCAGCAAAGGGATCTTCAATGATTGTCTGCGGCGGTGCCAGTTCAGCCCAACTGATTTCCGATGGTTCTGCAGCAGCAGAAAAACCGGCAGTAACAAGAGCAACCGCAAGTATCAGAAACTTAGTGTTTGCCATTGCCATGTGAACGGCTGCTCCCATTCGTTCTCAGCATTTACGCGGACGGAGATATCCTACCTTTTAGATATAGATACTATGCATGGCTACGTTAGGCGAAGGCAACCATGATATCCTCACATGAACAGCAATTCATACTCATTTGACCCGACACGGCCTGCTACGGCCAGATGCAGACATTCACAGCACATTACTTCAATTAGTTTTTTCGACGAAAGAAAATCAGCGTTTGGGTGCTCCGGAAATGCTTTCCTCCAAAACGGCCGGACGATCAGGAAATTCAGAATGCTCATCTTCGAGCGTCTCAATATCGGCGCGCCGTGAATATACCTTGTCTCCTATGTCGAGACCGGATTCACCCTCCTCGGTCACAGGATACCGGATTGGTTGACCGGGCCTGAGGTCAATGTTCGCGCCGCCATCGTCGATGATGATCTTCCCGCTGACCAACACGTACAGAAAACCCTTGGTGAAGGAGCCATTCATGCCTTTCTTCATAGAAGATGCTTCCGTGATCGAATCGGGGTTGAAAATTCCAATATCCGCAATCATGACTTCCTGCATCCGACCGCGTTCCTACATCGCTTTCAGTCGGACTTTGGAGAAGTACTTTGCAGAGATGTAGGAGGCGTTGTTGACGAGGTTCATGAGAGGGATCCCTTGCTCCCGTGCCGCGCGAAAAACGATCCCATAGGTACTAGCGTTGCACGGGTGACCGCCATATTCTTGAAAGTCAGCATCGATGGGTACGGGTTTCCCATCAACGGTGAAACCCACAGTATCGTGCGCGATTGCGATATCCTTCATGTGGATTCATCGCTTTCGGCCCTAACCGGTCACTCAGTAATGAATTGATGAATGTCAGTTAACCGTATCTAGGTAAGCAAAAAACTGAACTCATTTGTGGCATTGCTCCAACTCTTGAGAATACCTCCCGACCAAAAGCAGTTTAGAAGTACGTTTTTTGCCCGATTTTGTTGAAACCTAGTCACTAAGGCGCATGCCCTCTTTTCGAAACTGCGAGGGGCTGAGCCCATAAATATTGGAAAACGCTCGGCTGAAGTTCGACGGGTCGCGATAACCAAGGGCCGAAGCTATCTCCTCGATTGAGCGATCCGTTTTGGATAACGTGTCCTTCGCATATCTCATTTTGATGTGGGAAATTTCGCTAGACGCGTTCGTTCCGTAAGACGCCAGCTGCCGATTTAGTTTTTTTGAGCTCATCTGCACCAGCGCTGCTGCTTCATGAACGTTCAGCGCTCTGTTTCCAACCACTTGCTCCAACAAGTGTCTAAAGCCAGCCAAGAAGTCATCCGACTTTTGCACCGAGGATGTTTCGCGGATTTCGGAAACACCGCCTTCCTTCGAAAGACCCATCGCAAGCCAGTCAGAGGGAAATAGGATTTTTGGCCCCATTTTGTTCCCGGTCAGAGTTTGGAAACCGTCATAGCGACTCGGCAACACTGTAGGATCACACAGCACCAGAACGACTTTTTCTGGCTGCATGTTGTGTCCCAGGACTTTTTCCAAAATTGCCAACTTTAGGCCAATCATGAAACCATCATTTTGTGCTGGCTTGACCAGTGGTTCAAATCGGCGAGTTTCGCCAAAAGCTACTGTATTCCCCCTTACTTCGACGTATGGCGTGACAGAGGAGGCAACTTTGGTGGCCTCAACAACATAAATATTCAAAAACTCTCCAAGAGTTTTTGCCTGCTTCAACGCGAGCTGTATCATCGGCCATCCCGTCGGATCCAGCCGTGCCCCGATACTTGCGCAAAATGTTACATCTTGAGCGGCTTCTGCGCAGTTCTCCACAAATTGGTGCATGACCATGACATGGACTGACGCGCCTGCGTGTTCACAAGCAGACATTGTTAAACCGACCGACTCTAATATGGGTTCTGGATCAATCCCTCTTGCCTTAAGTCCATGCAAAAGAGGGCCGAGCAACTGAAGTTGCACCAGGGGTAAAGAATTTGGCATGAATTCTGGCTTCCACCTTCCTTGAGGCTACATTCAGTTTGGACAAATGGGAGCTGTCAACACAAACCAGTCATTTCAGGCCGATTTTCGTGACCTCTTGTCCATTAATGACAGGCGCTGAAAAATAGTTTCTGCAAGAATGGCGTTGAGTTCTCATAGAAGAACGATGAACTAATCGGGAAAAAAAGCATGAGAAAATATAGACTGTTATCCGCTTCATTGATGTGCGGATTTATTGCCGTAGCTGGCGGTGTCGCTGCCCAAGAGGACACTCCGCGTCAGGTTCTATTCACAAACGTAAACATATTTGACGGAACGAAGGCTGAATTGATCCAAAGTGGTTCGGTTCTTGTCGAAGGTAACCTCATCAAGACAGTTTCAGCAGAGATGATTGAAGCACCGGATGCATATTCGGTCGATGGTGAGGGGCGAACTTTGATGCCGGGTTTGATCGACATGCACTCGCATTTGTGTATTCGCAACGGCATGCTCGAATTTAGGGACAACTATGACCAAATGGCCAACGGGGCCTATACGGCCATCGCCATGCAAGACTATCTTGACCAAGGGTTCACGACAGTTCGCGATGCTGGTTGCAACATTCTTGGAATCGCCAAGGCAGTGAATAATGGCATTGTCCCTGGTCCTCGCATCTTCCCTAGTGGGGCCTTTCTAAGCCAAACTGGCGGTCATGCTGATACAGGGTCGTTCAATGATGTTCCTGGCGATATGGATGACTTGGAAGCACATATGTTTGGCTTCATTGCAGACGGCATCGCTGAAGTTCAACGTGCAGCACGGCACAACCTTCGCAATGGGGCAACTCAGATCAAGGTTATGGCTGGCGGCGGCGTTGCCAGTGAATTTGACCCCTTACATACGACACAGTACTCGCCCGAAGAACTCGAGGCCATCGTTGAGGTTGCAAAAGACTACGGTACATATGTTTTGGTACACGCCTATCATGATCGGTCGGTGAACCGGGCGATTGATGCGGGAGTTCGTGTGATCGACCACAACTTTCTCGTTTCAGAAGAAACAATTATTCGCATGAAGGAAGAAGGTGTAGCACTTTCTGTTCAGGCGGTCATGTCTCTTGAAGCTTTTGGTGACCCGGAAAGCATTACGTTCTTCAGTGCAGACCAGAAAGCAAAGGCAACACAGGTGAACTCTGGCGCAAGACAAATGATGGAGTGGGCCGTTAAGCACGAACTACTGATGGTCACCGGGGGTGATATGTTTGGGCCCGACGTGGTACGCCAGGCAGACAATATCATCTGGTTCAATGATGAGATTACCCAGAACCCTCATCTGTCTCTTTTGACAGCAACAAGCAACGCTGCCGAAGTATTGACTTGGTCAGGTGGGATGAATCCTTACAAAGAGGGTACTTTGGGTACAATTGCCGAAGGTGGCTATGCAGACATCATCCTGATCGATGGCAACCCGTTGGAAGACATCCATACACTCAAACGTGACAACGTGGATTTCGTCATGAAGGACGGAATAGTTTACAAAAACTGGCTACCGGATGACAAGGCGCCTGCATTCCTGCCTGCCGGACCGGAACGCAACGCATACTTCGGAAATCTCTAAACCTTCCTAATTGGAAGATTGGCAGGGCAGCTTTGTTTACCTCGGGCAGCCCTGCCTCAAACTCAGCTGAGGTCGAAAAGAAAAATGCACCGCCTATTCGTCACTTTGTTTTTCGTATCCAGTTTTTGTTCTACTGCAAACGCCGATAACTTTGAGCATTCGGTTCAAAGCGCTGCAAAGCCTTGGACGCACACAAGTTTTGATGCGGCGCCGGACAAATTTACTTTCGCTATTCACTCAGATCTGACGGGTGGTGAACGTGCCGATGTCTTTGCGACTGCCATTGCGCAGCTAGAACTGTTGCGCCCCGAGTTTCTAATTAGCATTGGCGATCTAATCGAAGGTGGAGGTAGCCGTCTTGATTTGGTCATGGAATGGGAAAGCTATGATGCACGCGTTCAGAATGCGACGTTCCCGGTGATGTATGCAGGGGGCAATCATGATCTTTCAAGCGATTTCGAACGCGAAGTCTGGGCTGAACGTTATGGACCGCACTTTTATCACTTCCGTTACAAGAACGTCTTGTTTTTGGTTCTCGACAGTGAAGACATGACTGATGATCGCCGCAAAGAGCTTGTCCAGCTGAGACTGGATGCCATCGAACTTCATAAAACGGAAGGTGCTGAAGCGGCCCTTGCGTCGCCCTATGGGCAAAGTGCTGAGAAGACCACTGGTGCAGTGGGCGAGGCTCAGGCGGACTACTTCGTACAAGTGCTCGCAGACAATGCCGATGTTCGCCATACTTTTGTGTTTGTCCACAAACCGGTATGGGACGCCAAAAGCAGCCCATATTTTCGCATCGAGGCTGCACTGCAAGACCGCCCGTTCACAGCTTTCAATGGCCATGTACATGCCTATTCCTACAAAAAAAGGAACGGGCATGACCACCTGCAGCTCGCCACGACAGGCGGAGCCTTTTTCCCTGAGTTGGGTATGTCAGAAGACCACGTTACCCTAGTTACGGTGGATGGCAGTAACGGCGTTAGCGTTGCAAATCTGATGCTTGCGGGAATACGGGATAAAACAGGCGCCATTCCCGGCAATGGTGACAAATTGTGTTTTTCAAACAGCGCATGTGAACAGGACTAATCTAAAATGACCAAACTCTTCCTCCTGTGGGCTGCTTCTATCCTTTCCATTTTGGGCCTGTTTTCCGGCGTAGCGCCACTTGCCGCACAGCAAGGACTTTCGGGCCCTTCCTCTGCCGCGGCCGACCTAAAGCAAGGAGACGGCCTGACGGATCCACAATTTCGTTCGGACTTTCCGCGGAACATCGCGCCGGGGTGGCATGCTTGGAAAGATGGGCTAGCCGAGCAGGGTTTTCGTTTCAACCTCGATTATCTGATGCTTGGCCAATCCTCCAACGCGGACCTTGGTACCGGTGAAGCCGCGAGCGGCATCTTTCGGTTCTATGGCAATTGGCAGGCCACTGACCACGGATCACTGACGTTCAAGGTAGAGCACCGCCACGCCTACACAGATGTCGCGCCGCAGTTTTTGGGACTGGATGGCGGTGCGCTGTCAATTACCGGGACGGCGTTTAACGATGGCGGAACCATGCTGACAAATCTGTTCTGGACTCAGCGTGCGGAGAACGGCTCCTGGTCGCTGCAATTCGGGCAGATCGACGTTACAGATTTTGTGGATGTCTATGGTTTGGTCAGCCCTTACACAGGTTTTCAGAACTTAGCTTTC
Source organism: uncultured Shimia sp. (assembly GCF_947498095.1). GTDB lineage: Bacteria > Pseudomonadota > Alphaproteobacteria > Rhodobacterales > Rhodobacteraceae > Shimia. The sequence goes on from NZ_CANMJE010000008.1 coordinate 59,057, forward strand.
AACACCAATCCGACAATCAGTGCTCCCAATCCTGGCCTCGGCATCGCGGTTGGTGCTAAGCTGGGGAAAAGCTTTTACGTCGTCGGGAGCGTCGCAGATGCCAATGCAAATCCTGGTTCACCGGATTTCGATGTGTTCAGGGATGGGGATTTGTTCAAAAGTCTTGAATTCGGCTACACCAGCGGATTTGACAGGCTTTACTTGGACAATGTGCACCTGACACTTTGGCATGCAGATGCAGCCGGTGACGGAAGCCGCGCAGAGGACTACGGAGCGGCCTTTTCGGCTGCGTGGTTCATCGACAACCAATGGATGCCGTTTGTCCGGGCGGGAAAGTCAAAAGGCACAGCAGCCCTCTATGAAAACTCAGTTTCAGTTGGGGTTGGCTACTATGGCCACAACACGGACCTTGCAGGGGTCGGCCTGAACTGGGCTGAGGCCAATGGTATTCCAGGAAGTCAACGCACGCTCGAAGCATTCTATCGTTTTTCGATCTCACCCAACCTCCAGATCACCCCGTCCATCCAGTTCATCGATAATCCTCTTTTGAATCCGGGCCAAAGCAACATAACGTTGTTTGGATTGCGGGCGCGAGTGGTTTTTTGATGCGATTTTTGGCTGCGTAAAAGAAGTTGATTGGAGAGCCAATGATAAAGCTAGTTCGAATAACAATTGCGCTGACACTTCTGTCTATTGCGGTTGGTACCGCCGATGATGCCTTTGCCAAAGACAACAAAGGCAACAAACCTAACAAAGGTGGTAAAAAAACAGATGGCGTGAGCCTTCAGATCGAAGACAAGCCGGGCAAAAAGTCAAAAGGAGCCAAGGCTATCCCTCCTGGCCAGATCAAGAGATATACAAAAGGTGCAAAACTGCCCTCGAATTTGAACTACAATGACATCGGCGATCTGTCAAAATGGAAGCTTGGCGAGCCCGGCAAGGGCAACCGCTACATTCGGGTTGATGATGAAATCCTAGAAGTAACCGATGATCTGTCCACGGTTGTGGATGCCGTAGGCATCGTCGGAGATTTGCTTAAGTAGTTGCTCTCGCCAGATATCAAACACTTCAGGGCAAAAACTACCTCGTTTGTCTTGAGGCTGGCCGAGGTGACTAGCTCCAGCGGGACCTCGGCCCATTTTCGCAACATGCAGGATGGATTCATGACTAACTTTTTTCCCCTTGCACTGTTTCTGTCTGGTTGGGCTGGTATGGCTGCTGCTCAGGTTGGGCCAAGCATTGACGAGCTGGCCAGAGAACTGTCCAACCCAGGCGCGGCAAACGCGACTTTGAACTTCAAGTTCGAGTATCGAAGTTTTGATGGTTCACTGCCTGGTGCAAGTGAACAGGACAGTTTTACCACGACCTTCCAGCCAGTTCTTCCGTTCGTTTTGGATAACGGCAATAATCTCATTTTCAGGCCTGCATTTCCTTATGTGGTGGGCCAGCCCTCTTTCAATTTGGGCAGCAACACATTTGACACAGCGAGCCAGTTCGGAGATTTGCCCTATGATCTACTGTATTCTTGGAGCAACAATGGGTGGACTTTTGGCGCGGGTCTTGTCGGGTCGGTACCGGTCGGGTCTTCCATTTCTTCCGACAATTGGCTTTTGGGGCCATCGTTTCTGGCGGTGAGGCCAACCGATTGGGGTATTTGGGGCCTGTTCCCCTTTCACAATGAAAAAGTTGACGGAAGTGGCCCGGATGTATCGGTTACATCATTACAATACTTCTTGTTTGCGAGTCTAAGCGATGGCTGGCAAGTCGGCATGGGTCCAACGATTTCTTATGACTGGAATGCCGTGTCAGGACAGGAATGGACAGTTCCCATCGGATTAACGGTGGCCAAGACAACCGCAATTGGTCGGCAGTTGGTCAAGTTGAACGCAGGTTTCGAATACAATGTTGTGCGACCTGACGCTTTTGCGTCGGATTGGAAATTCACATTCACCTTTAGCCCGGTTGTGAAAAACCCGTTCCAAAAATGACATGATTTTAACGGGTTAGGGGGGAGATAAGATGAACAAAACAATTATTGCGTTACTTGCGGTTGGCATTCTTGCCATCGGGGCATTTGCCCTGATGCCCGAGGAAGAGCCGACTGTGCAAGACAAACTGAATGAGGCCAGGGAAAGCCTCACCGAGGCGGCTGATCTTGCCAAGGTAGCGGTTGAGGAAAAGGCAGAGCAAGTAAGCTCCGAACTTGAAGAGCAGCTGAATTCTGCAAAGAAATCAACGCTCGAGATTGTGGAAGAGCTGCAGGAGTCTGCCACGCAAACCGCGTTGGATATGTCCAAGCTTCGCGATGACATTAAGCGCGAGTTTGAAGCAGGTGGGTCACTGAACATGGACGGCTACAACCCTTCTCGTGCGGCCGCGGCCTTAAAGGATATCGGATTGGACGGAGGTACAGCCAAATCCATTTCTGATTGGTTGGCTGATCTTTACCGAACGCCAGAGCAGGCAGAGGCCGCCATTTCACAATTTCTGGAAACACTAAAATCAAAATGACTTGAAAACAAAAAGACAAAGTAAGGGAGGAAGTAAATTGCACAGACTACTTTTATCAGGAGCGGCGGCCATTGCATTGATGTGCGGTGCAGTGTCGGCCCAAACCATGTCAAAGTACGGCACCGACAACAGGTGGCGCGCCATTGGTGAACTGACGGATGCTCAATTGGGCGCTGTTCTGCATGCAAATGGCCGGGTTTCCATGAGTGGCACCTTCTTTGCTTCGGATAGTGCAACACTCTCTGATGGCGCCAACGAAGTGCTGTTCAAGCTTGCGCGGGTTCTTGAAGGTATGCCTGACGCTCGTTTGGCCGTGGTCGGACATACGGACAGTACCGGCGATTTTAGCAGCAATCTCGAACTCTCCCAGACAAGGGCCCAAGCGGTGGTCGACGCCTTGGTGGCTGCGCCAAACAATGTTGATCCTGCGCGGCTCGCTGCGGTTGGGGTCGGCGCCATTGATCCGGTTGCGTCCAATACATCCACCGAAGGCAGAGCACTGAACCGGCGTGTGTCCTTTGTTTTGATTGATGCCGCTGACAAGGCATCTGCAGATGGGGCATGGATTCCAGATCCCGTCACCGGTTGTCTCATCTGGAACAGTGGTCAACCATCTGACGGAGAAGGAGCCAGCTGGAACGGAGCCTGCAAGGATGGCAAGGCTAACGGTCGCGGTACGGCCGTGTTTTGGGATGCCAACGGCCTGGAAGGGAGGTTTGATGGCGACTTGCAAAACGGCAAGGCGGACGGTCCCGGTGTGGCATGGGCTCGCAATGATGACATGACAGGATACGATCGCTACGAAGGGTATTTCGTTGCTGGGGAGGCTGCTGGAGAAGTCACCATCACAACCACTGAAGGCTATGTGTTTATTGGAGAGTTCCTCGAAGATGGTGACCATGCTGTTGGAGAGCTGACAACTCCAGAGGGATGGGTTCTGCAAGGCGAGATCAAAGACGGTCAGACTGTTGGATCTGCTCTTGCCTATTTTGAGACAGAGGAAGGCGAACTCTATTTTGGCGATGTCGAAAACAATGCCAAGAACGGGTTTGGTATGATGATTTCACCCAATGAAACCAGCTACATTGGCGAGTTCAAGGAAGGTTCACCGTCAGGTCTGGGAGTCTTTGAAGACACAGCAGGAAGCCAGTTTGTCGGTCAGTTCGACGCTGGTTCGCCCAATGGTGTTGGCACCGCAGTCGATAGCGAAGGTGTGGCTTATCAGGGGCGGTTTATCGATGGCGTACCAGATGGCGTGATACTTGTGACCGACATGGACGGCACTCAGCGCACCGAAACCTGGCAAAATGGGAGCAAAGTAGAATGACTTACCTGACAACAAACAAGGGACTCTCGAAGTGTCTTGCTTTGAGCCTTTTGGCTGGTAGCCTTGCTTTCACAACTTCCGCGGAGGCGGGGTCTATCGGCCGTAAAGCTATAAAAGGTGCCATTGCAGGAGCTGTGATTGGAGAAATTGCCGGAGGTGATGCTGCCCAGGGAGCCAAGATTGGCGCCGCCGCGGGAGCGGTGACTGGAATCATCGATAAAAACCGGCATCGGGATAGGGTTAAGCATCGGGTCAAGAAGAAGCATCGCCGCTAGTACCTGGTGGTTACCCCATAAAGACGACCGAGGCGCCACAACGGTTTGCGCCTCGGTCCACCTGAAATCTGGAAGCAAAGGCCGGTCGAACACATGAAACATTTGTATGAACGAATAAGAAGTGAGTTTGTTGTTGTTCTACTTGCCGGAATCTTGTGCAGTCTGGCATCAATTGGTCTGACTGCGTCGCAAGAGCTGCGAGCCAAGGCCTCAGGGGCAGGCGTAACCCCCGAGGTGCTTGAAGCCTATATAGTGCCATTCACGGTCGATGAATTGTCTGACCTTGCAGGGGTTTGGCAGGGTCATCTTTCCCAATCCATCGAGTCGAACATAGAGCTCAACGCCAGTCTTGGTGGTCTTGGTGAAGCCGAGGCCCAACGCGTGCGGGAAAAAATCACTCGCTTGTTGGAAAAGCAATCAATCCTTGGCGCAAACTACCAGGTCGTACTGAATGGCTGGTCGTTAAAAGGGGCTTCTCCAGAGGACGTTGCACCACACCAAAGCTATCTGGATGCGGTCAGCACGGCCACCTTGCAGGCAACGGATTTGCGTACCCTATTTTCGTTTGCTGCCAATTGGCTGGTGTCCAAAGATGGAGGGCTGGGTCTACTGTTACAGCTTTTTGTGTTTGTTCTTTCATTTGTTGTGTTGTTGTTTGCCGCCCGTTTTGTAAAGCGGGCCGCCTCAAAGGGGTTGGATCGCCTGCCAGCTATGTCCCGGCTTTTAAAGTCCTTCGTACTGACGGTTGTCTATTGGGTTACAATCGTTGTTGGTCTCATGATTGCGCTCGGTTTGGCGGGGGTGAACGTAACGCCTTTGTTCGCAGTATTCGGTGGTTTGAGTTTTATTCTTGGCTTTGCCTTGCAGGACACTCTTGGAAACCTGGCGAGTGGCCTGATGATCATGGTCCTAAAGCCTTTTGATACCGGAGACTATATCGAGATCGCAGGCGCCAGCGGCATGGTTGACAATATGTCTGTTGTTTCGACCCAGATCCGCACATTTGATAATCAGTATATTGTCGTGCCGAATTCAAAAATTTGGGGGGATGTGATTACCAACGTGAGCGCAGCCAAGACACGGCGTGTCGATCTGGTATTCGGAATTGCCTATTCGGATAGTGCACCTCATGCGATGGAGGTTTTAAAGGGGCTGGTTGAGAATGACCGGCGCTGTCTCAGGGATCCTGTTGCGGAAATTTTTGTTGGAGAGTTGGGTGACAGTTCGGTCAATCTGTTCTGCCGCCCATGGGTTGCGACTGAAGATTACTGGGATGTTTACTGGGGGCTGACCGGAGCAGCCAAGGAAGCCTTTGACAGGGAAGGGATTTCTATTCCGTTTCCACAACGGGATGTCCATCTTATCTCCGCCGAAACCTAACAGAAAAACGAATATGGCAAGGCAATACATGTTGGTCAGCAGGAGAAGCATGCTTCTGGGAATATCTTCATTGACAGTTGTTGGGTGTACCGCGGGTGAGGATTTTTCCACTCCGACAATGAAGTTGTCCAAAAGCTTCTCAGGCAAATCCAGTGGCCCGGTTCGGACCAATGATGCGAAATGGTGGCTGGCGTTCAACGATCCTGTCATCAACCAGATTGTTGATTTGGGTTTGAAGCAGAACCTGGATGTTCGACGGATCGCCGCAAGGATCGAGCAGTCTCAGGGCATTCTTGATGCTGCAGGCAATCCCATTGCGGGAAACGCCCGGATTGCCGAGTCCAGAATAAACTCGGGCGGTGGCAGTCCGACCACGCAAACCGGGTTTGTGCGCGCAGAAGCGACTTGGAAAATCGATCTCTTTGGGCGGTTGCGAAGAGAGAGGGAAGCGGCTTTTGCTCGTCTCGAGGTGGCCTATGCGGATCTGGATATCTGGCGACTGTTGTTCGTAGACGAAATTGTCTCAGCCTACATCGATTTGCGTTATGCGCAGGAATTGCTGCGCGTTCAAATGCGCGTCTTGGAAAGCCGCAAAGCCACATTGGAAGCCACAAGGGCTCTGGCAGACGAAGGGCAAGCTACCGACCTCGAAATAGCGCAAGCAAAGTCTCTGGTGCTGTCTACGCGGGCCAGCATCCCCGAAACGCGGGTTTTGTTCGTCAGAATGCTCAATCGTATCATCGCTCTGGTCGGGGCAACGGAAATTCCGGGCCGCGAAAAATTCGATGCCCGCGCACCGCAGCCGGTTGCGAAATCGCATATCGTCTCGACGGGTGTTCCCGCCGATTTGCTGCGCAACCGTCCGGATATCGTCCGTGCCGAACAACGTTTGGCAGAAGCGGTTGGGTTGTTGGGGGTCGCGGAAGCCGATCTCTATCCGCAGTTGGTTCTGACCGGCAACGTGAACATCAACGTCAGCGGTTCTGAGGTACTGCCCGGCGCGGGTTTCTTGCGCCTTGGCTTTGACGTGCCAATCTTTGACCGGCACGTCCGAAAAGCCAAAATCGAGACGGCCAAGGGGTTGGTAAAGGAACGACAGGCCGAGTGGGAAAAGGAAGTTGTCCTGGCTGTCGAAGAAGTTCGCAATAGCATGTATGCTCTGGATCAACACCAAAAGGCAGTTAAGGCGGCTAAAAAGGCGGTGAACGCCTCGGAAAAGGTGCTGGAAGTTGCTCGAAGACGATTTGCGGACGGGTCTGCGTCGTTCCTCCAGGTTTTAGACGCAGAGCGCTCCTTTCTGACTGCTGAAAACGCCTATGCGTTGGACGTTCGAAACCAGGCCATTGATTTTGTGAATCTGAATGTCGCTTTGGGCGGCAGTTTTGGAAGAGGCTGATATGACACGATGGGTTCTGGGTGCCATGAAATGGTTGGCGATTTTGCTGGCTCTTCTCCTCGTGCTGGGCTGGCTTGTTCTGGCCGCTCCGTTTTTTTCCGATCTCAGAAAGACATTTGTTGCTGACTTACTATCATCGCAGATCGGTCAAACTCTGAAGGTTGAAGGAGATGTAAAAGTTGTTCTTGGCCGAACAACATTTGTTCATGTGAGTGATGTCAGCATCCCCAGCACATCTATAGATGGTCTCAATCTCGCGGAACTAAACCTTCTGGAATGGGAACTTGATCTGCCCGCATTGCTTGATGGCAGGATTGCGCTCGACAATCTAACGATGGATGGGCTTCAGGCCAATGTCATCACCCAGGCGGACGGAACGACAAGCTGGATCAAGAGGGATCCGCTTCATCAATCCGGCGAAGATACGTCAGACGAGACAAAGGATGGCGTCGCGGCATCCTCTGAAGCCGGGCAAGCCTCGGCATCGCCCTCCATCTTCAGCTTTCTCAGCGACAAGACGGTCACCTTTTCCAATATCGGACTTTTGTCTCGGGACGAGATTTCAGGATTTGAATTTGATTTCAAATTAGACAAGATTTTGCTCGAGCAGCTCAAGAATGGACGACTTGTTTCTCTTTCAGGTAGCGGGCAGGTGAATGGAGAAGCGTTTTCATTGGATGGTAAGTATCCAAAGGGACAAGCCTTCACAAACCTGCTCGACTTTGGCGACATTGCCGTTTCGTATAATGGCAGTGTCATCTCTGCCGAGGAGGGCGGTGGGTACACTGCCAAACTCAAAGTTGATACGGGCGAAATCGGAGATGTGTTCGAGGTCTTAGGACTTGAGCGGAGCTTGGAAGGAACAGGGGCACTTAGCGCAACGGTAACCAGTCAATCCGGCTTGTTGGCAATCAAAGACCTGAATACGGTTTTGGATTTGCATCAAGGTCAACAAATTTCGGTGAATGGAAATGTCGAAAACCTCCTGACAAGGGCGGGATTTGACGTAAAGCTCGAAGCCCGTTTGCATCCCGAAGGTCGCCCCCCAAAGAAAGCCCAGTCCCTCAAAGAGTTGAAGCTTTCTCGGATTGTCGCTCATGTCATAGATAAAGAAGGTACACTGGAGTTTAAAAAACTCGTCATACATACCAACGCCTTTGATCAGGGTTTGAACAAGGTCGGCCCAATTTCAATTGGTCGGATTTACCGAACCCAAAAACAAACTTTGGGACTGGCGGATGTGCGAATTCAGGCAGGCCCCAGGCGCGCGCCTTATATCGTCGCCTCGGGTGATGTTGGCGACGTTTTGAAATTCAGGTCTGTTGAGATGGCCGGAACGCTTTCGGGGCCTGCTTCGTTGTTGTTGAAGTCATTAAGCGAGGAAGAGGCCGCGAAGTTTGGTGGTGTGCAGGCAGACTTTGAAGTCTCCGACGAGGCCGGGAGCCTGAGCCTGACCAAATTTTCTGCCTCTACTAATGACACAGAGCTGTGGTCGCTGAATGCCGACTTAAAGGTTGCGAATGTCGCCCGTCTTGATGGCCTTAAGGCTTCTATGTCCATTGCTGTGCCTGAAACTCCGGGTTTTCTTGAGGCGTTGCGGCTGGCGCCGGTTGATGTGGGCGCAGTTGAGTTTGGCGTATCTCTGGAAGGCCAGGCACGTGCTGCCGATGTTGGTCTGGTGTTTAATGCGGGCGAAAGCGATCTTAAGACAACGCTGTCAGTTGATTTGAGTGAAGAGATCAACATCCTACGCGGAAAAATCCTAAGCGAACGTATTCGGCTGGAGGATTTGCGCGATGGGGCGAAAGTCTTGGTGCAACTTGGAGAGGCCACTGAGGCTGCCCCCAAGAACGCTCCAAAGCAGGAAAAAGAAGAGCAAGAGCCTCCGATCCAGCCTCTGGTGCTTGAAGAAGAAAGCGGTGTGCTCGACCTCAAGAGAATTCTTACGGAGACGGATCTCGAAATTGAGTTGGAGTTGAAAGAGTTTGTTGGGGACGCGGGTAGCTCGTCAATGAACAGCGTTTTTAAGGCCAAAGAAGGGCTGATCGAGGCCGGGCCGATTGAACTCTATTATGGTCCGGGTTTCTTCAAGGTCATGGCAATGATGAATGCCCTGGAGGACCCTGAGCGTCTGAATGTGGTCGGATCAACCAGCGGTTGGGACTTTGGGGCAATTCTGGATGCCGTCGGTTTGGGGATCGACGCGCACGGCACATTGGACGCATCCTTTGACGTCTCTGGCAGCACAAAGTCCGGCAAGGCGTTCGTGAACTCAATGGTCGGCTATGCGTCTTTGAATATGGGAAAAGGCGATGTTGCTACAAGCTTGCTGGAACTTGCGGGTTTGGGCGTTTTCCCGTGGTTGTTCTCGGAAGAATTGGCAGAAGGAAAAACCGAGATCGTATGTGTCAGAGCCCCGGTTGAGGTGAATTCCGGCCGGGTCAGCTTTGACTCGGTCGTGGCCGAAACAAAAAGCGTTCAGCTTGTCGTTCGCGGCGCTGTCGATTGGATCGGCGACAGCATCGACATTCGCGCTGAACCGCGCCGCGTCGGGGATCCCCTGGCCCGAAGCGCCTGGCCTTTCGATGTCACGGGCAAACTTTCGGAACCGAAGTTCAAACTTGATATCGGCGGCTCGCGCAGCAGGCGATCAGACGGAGCGGATGAAATGCCTGCAAATCGAGTGCCGTGCCAACCTGATATCTTTCAACTCGAGTAGGGAGCCACAGGCCCCAGCCCGAAGAAATGGGCAAAGGAGCAAGGAATGAAGATAAGTTTACCTTTCATTGCGCTGATGTTTGCTGGAGCAACGAGCGCGGCAGAATTGAGCCCATTTGGCGTGTTGGGAGACTGGGAAATCAAAGTGGATCCTTCGAATGGCAACGGATGCCTGATGGAGCGCAAATTGAGCAGCGGCACGCGGGTGCAAATCGGAGTGGTACCCGACAAGGAGGGCGCCTTTTTTGCAGCCTACAATCCAAGCTGGACATCAATTGAAGAAGGCCAAACCGGTCAATTGCTTTTTGACTTCGGCGACTCGCGCTTTCAGGGAGAGGTTGTCGGCGTGAAGAAAGATGACATTCCTGGTGGGTATGCATTCTTTAACAACCCGAACTTTGTCTCAGAGTTCGGACTTCGGTTTGACGTCACACTCAAAGGAGAAAATGGCACAACGGAAACCATAGACCTGACGGGCAGCAAGGTCGCACTGGATGCGGTAAAGGCATGTCAAGACAGCCAAAATTAGTGCCAAGTTTCCTGTGAGGGCGAATTAATAGTGCTTAACGGAGAAGAGAAAGTGGTCATGCTCAGAAAGTTTTCTTCAAGGACTTGCAGCCGAATAAGAAGTTTAGCCAATTGGATTGCGATGTTCTTTCTGATGGCATGCATCTCAATGGCGCATGCGCAAGACGTTTTGCCTTCTGACGACCCAAGTAGCGAGCAACCGCAATTAGAAGACGAGGTTTTTGTGTCGCCAGTCATTGTGGAAGGGGACGAATTGTTCTTTGTCCGAGGCTCGACTGCCCTACCGGCCAACGAGAGGGCCGAGAAGGTTGAGGATCGCATCATCGAATTTGCTTCTTCATCAGACAAAAAAACACTCACGGTGCGTCTTCTAAAAAATGAATTTGGGACGGAGATTCAAGTCGACGGTCGCATGATGACGATCACCACGGACGCCGATGCTGATTTTGAACAAATTGGCATCGAAGTACTTGCTGGCCTGCAGGCAGAAGCCATTGAAATGGCCATTCTGGCCTATCGGGAAAACCGCTCGGGCGCCGCAAGAGTTGGTAGCGCCGTTGCTGCGTTTGTATGGACAGTGCTTTTCTTAGGTATTTCCTATCTGTTTTTCCACAAAAGAAAAGTTGCAATGGCGCTATTGAACAGGGTGGTTCGGAAGCGATTTTTGACGGTAGAGGAAAAAACACAAGCTTTTATCAGAGGTAAAGCGATCGCCAGTCTGGTTGGCTATGTGGCCAACATCGTACTGTGGATTGGTTATCTTGGCTTGTTTTATTACTACCTGTCGTTTGTATTGCTGGCGTTTGCCGAGACCCGTCCAATTGCGACACTCTTGCTGAACTATGTCAGCAAGCCAATGTCCGACTTTGCTTGGGGTGCCATTAGCTATTTGCCCAATATGATCGCGTTGGTCATAATTGCCATCATCACACGCGTGACTTTGCAAGGGCTGGCAATGTTCTTTGCCAACATTGAGCAAGGTGTTTTCGTGTTCAAGAATTTCGAAAGCCACTGGATCGCTCCAACTCATATGCTGGTTCGTATCTTTACCATCGTTATCGCGTTGGTGTTCGCCTATCCTTATATTCCGGGTTCGGATTCTCAGGCCTTCAGGGGCCTGACGATTTTGGCTGGCGTCATGCTTTCGCTTGGGTCGAATACGGTGGTCAGTAACATGATGGCTGGGCTGTTCGTGATCTATCGTCGCTCAACAAATATCGGTGATCGCGTTCTAGTGGGTGACAAGACCGGAGATGTCATTGAGATCAAGCTTATGGAAACCTTGATTAAGTCAACCAAGAATGAAATGGTCAGTATTCCCAATTCACAGTTGTTGAACTCTGAAGTTGTGAATTTGACGCGGGCTATTGATGGAAAGGGCCTGCTCGTACACACAACCGTAGGCATTGGCTATGAAGAGCCGCCCGCAAAAGTTGAAGCTATGCTCATTGAGGCGGCCCGCCGCACAACCGGTTTGAAGAAATCACCGGCTCCATTTGTTCTTTGGTCAAAACTAGCGGATTTTGCAGTAAACTATGAGATCAATGCCTATTCTTCCAGAGGCTGTGAGTTGCCAAAGATTCTTTCGGATCTGCATCGCAATATCTACGCCGTGTTCAGTGAAAACGGTACTCAGATCATGACGCCGTTCTACACGGCAGATCCCGAAGTGCCAAAACTACCGGATCAGGAATGGGATGGGCACCTGGCGGCTGGTCAGGCAAAAAAATGACAGGCCTTTCTTCCTTTCTTTCCTCGTCGGGTAATCTTGTGGGCCCCGGATACGCGCGCCCGGCTCGAAACAATGAATTTGGAGTTTGGGTGGTGCAGCACCCGAAACTTGCGCCGAGGCATCTTAGAGGATCTCCCGGCTCGACCAATCCCTGCATTCCGGTTAGGAGAAACCATGATTAAGAACACGATGATTAGGGGGCTGTTGTTCATTGTACCGGTGAGTGTGGCCGTCATTATTCTGGGACAACTATTCGGCCTTAGTATGAAAGTTGCCGTTGCGATGGACGCGTATATTCCCGCAGACCAAGTGGCAGGTGTTGCTATTTCAAACATATTGGCGCTGCTATTGGTCTTGATGTTTTGTTTCCTGGCCGGGCTGATTTCATACATTGCCTTTATCAATGACAAAGTGATCGTGTTTGATCGTGCTCTGTCTCAAAACATGCCTGGGTATTTGCTTGTGCGCAGTTTACTGGGCAGTCCGCAAGAAACGGAAAATGTTGTTGGAAACATCACTTCAGTCCTTGTGAAAGCAGAAAGCTGGGAACGTATTGGCTTTGAGATTGAGAGCTTCGACGACAAAGTTATTGTCTTTTTCCCAAATCAGCCCTCTGTGGTGACCGGCGTTTCGGTGATTGTGCACGAAGATCAGGTGCAGAAGTTGACCGTCCCACCACGTCAACTTTTTGGTTTCCTTCAGGTACACGGGCGTGGGTTGGGGGCGAAAGTCTCGCGGCCAGAAGCTGAGGAAACGGTGTGAGCTTGTTGCAAACACTGAGAATTACCACCGTTTCTGAAAGCGGAGTTGTCTCGGTATGTCAAAAGGAGAGCAAGGCTTTTGGGCTCGTGGCTAAGAGAGATTGGCAAGATAATGAGTATCAAACACTTCAGTAATATAGTGGATTGGGTTCGAGGTTTTTTCACGGTTCTTTCGATTGTTGGTGTGCTTTCGTCCTGTTCCCGCGCTCCAGATCTGGTTGGTGTAGACAACTCCAAAATCCCCGCTGTTTCTGTCACGGAGGCAACGCGGCAAAAGATATTTATCACCACCACAAGGCAAGCCACAGAGGTTGTTGGTGCATTCTACTCTGGCCAGAGAGCTCCGGAACTGGGATTGGCATCAGTTGTCGTATCAATACCACCCAATCATGTTTCAGGAGAGTTAGAGCGCTCCAAGAGGATGCCACCCGACCCAAGAACTGAATTTGCTGTCATCGAACCAACAGTTTATCAGACCGAAGATGCATTTATCAGATCCCTGAATGGTGCGCTCGCCAAATTACCTCCAGGTGATCGCGACATTCTGTTCTTTGTGCATGGCTACAATAACACTATCAGCGACTCGATCCTTCGGCTGGCCCAGTTTGTAGAAGACACCGATTTTAAGGGGGTGCCGGTCTTGTTCTCTTGGGCGTCGGCGGCACAGCCGGTCAAGTATGTGTACGATCTGAATAGCGCTCTTGCTGCGCGTCCACAGTTCTTGAAGGCCGCAGACCTCATTGTCAAAACCAAGGCAAATGGCGCGGACATATTTGCACACTCCATGGGCTCAATGCTGTTGATGGAAGCAATCGTCCTTGCCGAACAGGTCGGCAATTTCAACACCACTGGTCGCCTCAAATCCGTCATGATGGCATCTCCAGACATAGATATTGATGTGTTCCGGTCTCAATTGAGCTTGATAGACGAAGATCGCACCGACCTGTTTGTCCTGACATCAGAGGATGATAGCGCCCTTGGATTTTCTCGCAGAATTTCAGGTGGGGTAAGCCGGGTGGGCGCGTCCGACTCAGCCGAACTTGCCGAGCTTGGAGTGACTGTGATTGACCTCAGCAATATTGATGACTCGAAATCGGGTAGCCATTCAAAATTTGCAGGGTCGCCGGAGGTTGTGCAATTGATTGGTCAAGGCTTGAACAGCTCCAACCGTTTTGGGAGTAAATCAAACCACCCTTTTGAAACCATGATCTCTGGTCTACCTATAATAGTTGTATCAAACTGAAGGCGAATTGACCGTGAGGCTGTAAGCGATACTTGAACTGCGACTCCTATTGCCTGTGAGGGTAGGGGCAAACCGAGATCGCGGGGCTGCGCTTGGGTACGCTTCCAGTGAACTCAGGAAGCTTAATCAAGATGCTATCGCCATGATGGCAGCCGTACGGTCGGAAAGCGATCACGCTCCGACGGTCATCAGTGCAAATATTGGACCGCGCGAAGATGCTTACGCCCCGGAAGCGCAAATGCACTCGGATGAGGCAGAACGCTATCACTCGGAGCAAATATCTGCATTGGCAGAGACAGATGTGGATGTGATCAGCGGATACACTTTGGCGTATCCATCCGAAGCGATTGGAATGGTTAGGGCGGTCCGCCGGTTTGGGCTTCCGGTGGTCATCTCTTTCACAGTGGAAACCGACGGGCGGTTGCCAACCGGAAAGTCACTAGAGGAGGCAATATCGGAGGTCGATCCTGCGACTGACAACTATGCAGCCTACTTCATGATCAACTGCGCGCATCCTGAGCATTTCTCCGGAGTCCTCGAAGACGCACCGTGGATGCAGCGCGTAAGAGGTATCATTGCCAATGCCTCACGCTGTAGCCATGCTGAACTTGACGAAGCCGAAGAATTGGACGACGGCAATCCAACCGAGTTGGGTGTGCAGTTGTCAGATATCAGACAAAGGTTCCCTCATATTCAGGTTTTGGGGGGATGTTGTGGCACCGACATGCGCCACATGAAGCAGATCGTGACTGCTTTCCGCACACCGTAAGCCGACATTAGCCGCGCTGTAGAATAATAGAGGTTGGGCTCAATGCTGCCGTTAGCCGCAGTTTGTACCAAGGTCCGTTGAGCGGGACTTTGAAGTCATTCGCAGGTTTTGGCTCAACTGGCGCTTCCGGCCCATAGCCGACCTAAGTAGTATGTACAGCGAACGTCTGGAAAGAGCCCATTTTCCTGAATTTCTGTCATGCAGCGAACGGCGGCATTTAGTAAGTTGATTGTGATCCGCTACTTTGATGAAGCGGTCTCATCCTTTGTCAGAATAGCGACACGACCAACAAGATACAGCTGATGATTGTCCCGCATACCGGTACCAGCAGTGGGATCGAAAAATGATCATCCGCAGGTTCGGCCCGGCGCTTGATGGCAACTAAAGCCAAATTGACACATACGAACACGCATAGAACGATTTGCGATGTCCACTCAGCAAGGCGTGCAATTGGTAGAAACAGACTGAGCCCGAGGATACAGACAGCGACAAATGCGGTGGCGACAGATGGTGTATGAGTGTGGGCCGATAGTCGCGCAAAACAGGTGGGCAATCGACCACGATCAGCCATGCCATATATGACGCGAGACACCATGATCATCTGGATCAACACTCCATTCACGGTTGCCACGACAGCAATGGCTGTGAAGCTGATCTGCATTGCTTCTGGGGCATCAGCAAAGACGAGGGCCAATGGCGCGGATGACCCCGCCAACGCCTCCATCGGGACTGCCATGGTCACTGCGATGCAAGTGGCCAAGTAGAGGATGGTCGCAATTACAAGCGTGTAGATGATCGCTTTTGGAATTGTTCGACGCGGTTCTTCAACCTCTTCTGCAACATTCACCATGTCTTCGAAACCGATGAACGCAAAAAAGGCGAGCACCGTCGCACTGATGATGCCAGTCCAGTGACTGCCCCATAATGGTGGTATCAAGTCTTTCGGAGAGACGCCCAGTCTCTCCGTCATGGCCATGCTCCAGCCAATCACAACAATCAGGCCAAGAATTTCGATGACTGTGACAATACCGGCGACGACAACAGATTGGGTGATCCCCCACCATGCCAGTAAACCCATCGTGGTCACGATTCCTAAGATGAGGGCGGAAGGTTGCACGCCTGTCAGGCTGCCCAAGTATCCGGAAGCCCCAACCGTGATGGCTGATGCCGAAACCAACCCTGAAATTGCAACGAGAATACCGACTGCAGTTGCGAGATCCGCGCGGCCAAAGCCCGCATCCACGTAGGCGGACTCGCCGGCACTGACCGGATAACGTGTCGCGAGTTCAGCATAGGAGAAGGCTGTGAATCCGACGACACTCGCCGCGAGCAGAAATGCGACCCAAGCATATGGGCCAGCTTGTGCCGCAGTGACGCCAATCAGGACGTAAATCCCGGCGCCAACAGTAACCCCCAGCCCGTAGAGTGTGAGAAGTGGAAGGGTCAATGACCGATTGAGTGACGTTGTCAGAGGTGCCTTGTCCTGCGCCAACGGGATTGGATTCTTGACCATAGACCTGCCTTTGCGGGAGGTTAAACTGTTTGAAGCATTGGTAAGATAGAGGCGAAGATCAACTTCGGGATCAAAGGCGAGCTCTGAGCGAGCCAGTCCTTCGTTCAATCTTTAACAGAGCATTAAAGATCAGCATAGCAGACATTGGTGCGCCTGCAGCGAACGCACACTTTGTCCCGCGTAGCGGTCCTTCAGGTATTGCGCAGCTAAGGTCCGGTACGAGCCCGTTTTGCATGATGCAGCGTTTGAGCCTAATGGACGCTTAGAGAAATCCAACGCGATCAAGTGGAACTTGGGCCGGTTCCAACGCGCGGATGTGCACGTGTTCCGTCTGACAGTCCGACGCACAAAACGATTTCGTCTGCGCGCGGTGCGTCAGGCACCCAGAGCGTCATCGTGTCGATATGGTCAAATGACCATGCCTCGTCCTTGTGACCCAAAGGCAGATCAATCGACCCGCCCAGAACTCCAACCTTGTGATTGGACGGCATCAGAGATTTGCCGCCACTGATGGCTGTCCGCACCGGTTTGCCAAGTGCGGGGTGCAACAAGGCCGCCCCGTGTTCCATCGCGCCCGAAGATCCGACAAGAGCGGCTTTGCCATAGCAGACAGCAGGTGCTCCCAGCATGTCCACAAGCTCCTTTGACAGCGACCTCCCAAGCCGCGCGCTAACGTCGAAAAGGGGCGACAAGTCGTCTTGATGAACTCCAGCGTATGGGTTTCTGACAACCGCCAATGCAGCAACGCGGGTGATCGGATCGCACGCCTGACCCATTTCATCTGCGGTAATGAATTCCTTGATTAAAGTCGTTTTCCGAATGTCCATCATCACACTTTCCTTGCCTGTCTCATCACAAGCGCACCTTTGAAAAACTGGAATGCAATGCCTAGCGGCACCACAACAGCAAAGAGGGTCATTGCAAGAAACAATGGGCCTTGCGGATTGCCAGTCGCGTCAAGGATCGCACCGGCCAAAGGCGGCGTGAACCACATTATTGCATAGTAAACCGTAAAGAATACACCCATGCCAAAGGCCCTAACCTGGGGCCGCATGGCTTGCCCCGCCATTGCCATGATAACTCCTGCCGGTGCCATGCCGATCAGTCCAAACAGAACGCTTGCGCCAACGCCAACGCCAGGCAGGCCAAGTAACAATAGCGCTGCGATGGCACCGCCCATGCAGACAGCCAAGACTATGTTTCGTCCACCAATTCGATCCACGATCTGTCCGCAGGCCGCACCGGAAAAGATCATGATCCAGCTGCCGGCACTGATGATGCCAGCGGCAGCAATAGCGGTTTGGCCATGGCCCTCAAGAACCTTTGGCGCAAAGGCCAGATAGGTGACGTAGGCGGCGTTAAAGACGCCCCAGGCCGCCGCCGCACACAAGATCAAACGCCATTCCTGTCTTGTCAGCGAGATCCGTGTACCGCCCCTCGCGTCCGGCAAATCATGCGGCGGACGGTAAAGTAAATGGACCCCTAGCGCCGCGATCACGCAATAGATGGAAGCAACCTGAAACGGGATTTGCCAGCCGTATGTCTGGGCTAACCAGGCGTGGCCAACTTGTCCCATAGCGATCCCGAAAGGCCAACTCATCACAAGGATGCTCATGGCCGTGGCAATCTCGCGTCCTTCGAACCAATCCGCGACCATCTTGGTAAAATAGAGCGTTGTGAAAAGAAAACCGGCGCCAGCAAAAAGGCGGCCCATTCCTATGACCCAGCTGTCCGTCGCAAGCGACGAAGCGGTCCCACCCAACGCCAATGCGCATAGGCCTAGCACCACCATGATCCGGTCTGAAACATAACGCCCCCAATACCCGGCAGGTATAGCGAGGAATAAACCGGGTGCCATGAACAGCCCAATCAGGAAACCAATATCTGCATAGCTGAGTCCGAAGGCGATGACTAGTTCATCGCCAACGGAAGCTACGGTTTGAAACTGAAACCCGAGTCCGACACGCGCAAAAAACAGCAACCCCAGAATGCGCCAGCGCATCATACCCAGCCAAGCCCGCGCAGCGCATGCACGTCGTTCCAGATTTTGGTCATATGGCTAATTTTTTCGCCGTCAAACTGCATGACATAGGCGTAATCCGAGACAACGGTTTTGCCCGTCGGCGCAACTGGTCCACCTTCCCCGGTTTGCGTACCGTGAAATTCGGCGGCGGCAACAACGGTGCCGCGCGTTTCGTCTGCCGCAAAAGCCGTCAGCTTGTAGCGGCTATCCGGTACGGGGGTCAGAAGCCCCTTCATCCACTCAGCGTATTCAGCAAGGGTGGTCGTTTCTGCCAGAGCGTCAGCTTGACAGGAAAAACGCGCCCCTTCGTGGCAAAAAAGCTTGCAGCCTTCCCACCCTTTGCCGGTTTCGCAGGCTTCGAAAAATGATTTTGCTGTTTCATACTGTGTCACTGTGCTGTCCTCCGCATTGATTTGATGGTGTCAATGTAGATCAGCTTTCGATGTGCTAGGAATCGTGCAGATGCTGTATAATCTGCGTTCTGAGTGCAGTATTCAAACTACAGCATTTGCAGGATTGCTTGTTGAGCGCATTCTTACCAAACTCAGTACAAGGTCTTTTTGCGGAGTATTATGGGTGTCTGAACAATCAAGTCTCAGCCAAAGGGAATTGCAGATTGCGCAATCTTATGCGGGTGGCGAGACCTATCAGACAATCGCCGACACGCTTTGCATTGCACCTTCCACCGTGCGGACGCATCTTGCGACCATCTACCGCAAGCTTGAAGTATCCTCGAAACTGGAGCTTGCAACCCATCTAAATGGCGAAGCCCCACAGCCCCGCAGCCCATCGGAAATGGCTGCCGTGGTTTCGGAACTGGCGTTGAGCCTCGAAGAAGCAATCAGCCGGGAAAAAGCGTTGAGCGAAGTGTTGCGGATCATAAGTGCGGCCCAAGGTGATCTGGACGCAGTTATGCCGCTAATCCTGACCTATGCATTAGAACTTTGCGACGCGGAGTTTGGCATCCTGTTCGAATATCAGCAAAACGGAAAGTTCCTTGCCAATCACACAGTCGGAATTCCGAAACCGTTTCGAGCCTGGCTGGACGCGCAAGGTGTCTTCACTGTCAGCTCCGAAACGGGTCTTGGCCGTATGAGTAATCAGCGTGAGATCATCAGTATCATCGACGTCAAATCAGAGGCGATTTACCAGACCGACGATCCTTTGCGCTATGCCACTGCCGATCTTGGCGGGGCGCGGTCCTTTGTTGCAATCCCCATGCTTGCCGGTAACAATTTGGTTGGCGCATTCACGATCTATCGCCAGACCGTCCGACCTTTTTCCGAAGACACTACTCGGCTAGCACAGATGTTTGCGGCCCAAAGCGTGATCGCATTAGAGAACGCGCGCATGATCCATGCGATACAGGCGGCGCATTCGTGACCGGGAAACGTGGCAATACAAGTGTCCTGAGCGACCGCGAACACCAAATTGCGGCGGACTATGCACAGGGCGAAAGCTACCAGCAGATCGCGGATCGCCTGTGTCTTGCGCCATCAACGGTGCGCACACATCTGGCCGCGATCTATCGAAAACTTGGTGTATCCTCGAAGTTGGAGCTGCGCGACAGGTTGGCACCTGTGGCAACCACGCTCGCTGATTTGCCCATTGAACACCCCATCCGGCCCGAGAAACCGTCCATCGCTGTGCTGGCTTTTGAAAACATGTCCGGTGACCAGGAGCAGGAATACTTCTCAGACGGAATCAGTGACGATATCATCACGGCCCTGTCGCGTTCCCCTTGGCTTTTCATAATCGCGCGCAACACCACATTTACCTACAAAGGTACATCCGTCGATGTCCGCCGCGTTGCCGAAGAGCTTGGGGTTCGGTTTGTCCTGGAAGGCAGTGTCCGACGGTCAGGCGCGCGGGTGCGTGTTACTGCGCAGTTGATCGATGGCATAACAGGCGGGCATGTCTGGTCCGAACGCTACGATGGGCAGCTTGAGGATGTCTTTGATCTGCAGGATGAGATCACCCGCAACGTTGTGGCATCTATCCAGACGACAGTGCATCTCAGTACTATTCAAGAGCCAGTCGAGCGTGCGTCACGACCCGATCTGACCGTTTGGGAACTGACAATGCGGTCCTGGCATCTGCTCTATGATTTTACGCCCGAAAGCTACGCCCACGCCAAGACCTTGCTGGAACGTGCTTTGGCGATTGATCCCGAGAGCGCCGAAGCGAACATGATCTTGTCCTTGATCAACCACCACATCGCGATAATGGGGTTTGTCCCTGACGTCCTGCCTGCAATGGAAACGGCTTATGCATTGGCGCGACGGGCCACGCAGTTGGATGACCGCAATGAATACGCGCATTGGTCTCTGGGAATTTGTTGCTGGGGGCTGCTCAAATACGACGAATCCCTTGCAGCCTTGGAACGCGCCGTGGCTCTCAACCCAAACTGTTCATTGGCTTATGGCAGTCTTGGCACATTGCTCGGCATCCTTGGGCGCTCGGAAGATGCCATTGCCAATCAGGAAATCGCCATTCGCTCCAATCCTCTCGACCCCAGCATTTTCTTTCGCTTTTCTGGACTTGCGTTGGCACACTATATGGCTGGGCGCTTTGAGGCCGCAATCGAATGGGCCGAGCGCGCTATCCACCGAATGCCACGGTGGTACTTCGCACATTTTGTTTTAGTTGCGAGCTATGAAGCGCTCGACCGCCAAGAAGACGCGGCGAATGCAGTCAAACATTGCCAGAACGTCCTTCCTGACACCAGCATCAAAGATCTTGATCGTGTGCCTTTGAAAGACGCAAGAAAACTTAATGAATTGCGAGCTCGTTTGAACAAGGCAGGTTTTTCTAGGCAACCGGTAGTTCACTAAAGCAGCCCTTGGCGGAACCGCAGCGAATTGTCGCTTTGTCCCGCAACTGAGACATCCAAGACTTGCGCAGCCAACGGCTGGTTTTCCAAATTGCCGCCATTGGCGCATTATGCGGCGAATTATGGCAGTGAGCCCAAATCGACCAATCCAACAATAAATCAAGACGCTTTCGCGCACGTTGCTTTCACTCCAAGGAAGTGTACCCTGTAATTAAGGTGTGGGGCATTTTCATGGGATCAATAAAGAATTTGAAATTTTGGCATTTGGCCCCAATCGCGCTGTTGGTTTGTGGTACCGTAGCGGAGGCGTCAGGCCTAATTTGCGTCGAAGAACCTCCAAACGAGAACGACAGTCGTTTGGTTTATCAATTCACCCAATCTACGGGGGAAGGGTTGTTTGATGTTGAGAATGATGCAGTGACCGGCGGACCGGTTAGGATCGATATAGGTTCCGCTGACTTTGATATTGAACTTAATGATGGCCCTGTCGAATTGGAGGACGCGATTCTCTGGGAAGGTTTGGGCACCAAACTTCCAGATAAAATTCGTGTTCGTGTTCGTGAAGATAAAAACAAGGTTTATCAATTTCTGTTGGAAGACATGAGAGCAACTGTTGTTCAAGGGTACCGCCCAATCGCGCAGCTAAAGTGCAGAGTTCTGGCGACCGAATAGACAAACAATGTTGAAGGACGAAATTTCGAAAGGAAAATTGGTTATGAAGAAATGGATCGTAGCCGCGCTTTTTTTGAGCTTTGTGTTGCCTGTAAACGCTCAAGAGTCTGGCGCCTTGACCGGAGAATTTGATGGCACTGCCGTGTCATTTGAATTGATGCCGTCTCAAACAGACCACCGTGGAAATCCGGACTTTGGTTCCGTTTCGATGGCTTTCAAAATGGATATTGAAGGATCGGACCTGAAGATATTCTTTATTGGGTTCAATTTGATGGGCGGAAAAGTTGAAACACCGGAGGCGAGAATGTCGATTACAATGGTCGATAGCTTTGTGGCACGCCCAGACGAAACGTTTTCTGTTGTTGTTCAAGAAGCAAGCAAACAAGACGATTTGTTATTCTTGAAGGGAACGATTTCTCTTAACGCAGATTTCTCTGACGATTTCGGGCGAACATTGGATGCATCCAGAAGCCACGCATTTGAAGGCGCGTTTGAAGCAAAAGTTGGTGGATTGTAATGGCCGCCCGTTTGCATATTTGGACGGCCCTGGCTTTATTCCTTTTGATCGGGTCGCCTGCCGTCGCGCAGGTAAATTTATGCGATCCGGAAGATGATGGTGAGGTTAGCCAGTCGGACCAAAAAGAAATCTGTGTGGAAGAAGGAACAAGTTCGCAAGTGGGGGATTCCGAAAGCAGTGGGATTGGCGTGGGGTCGCTTTGCGGAAAACGGGTAACTTCGAGGGACATATCGGGAGACTATACGCTGAATGTTGGCAGCGCGATTATGACCGGCGGCGGCAAAGTTATTCCGTTGAACGTACAAAGCACATCTCAAGTTAAAATATTTGAAGCCGAGTCTGAGTTGATGATGGGCGATGGGGTAAACAACGTTGCATTGAAGTTTACGGATGCCGATGAGTGGGGACTGGAAGCGAGTCCTATCCTGTCCGAGGTAAGCGGCCCTGGGTTCGCGGCAGCTGTCGGATGTAACTCATCGGAACTCCCTCACTTAATAGGAAAAGGGAAAACCGACACCGTAGAGTTCGTCTACTATCTGATAGTTGAATCTGTTTCAGCGCAGAAGTTCCAATTGTTTGGTTTGGTTGAATGGAATGGTGGTGGCATCAATCAAAAACGGGGTGTTGTGCTTAGTCCGAATTAGATTGGCACCAAGTGACCGAACTTCTGAGCAGAAAAGTTGCCAACGACCACAAAGTCCGCGTTGCAGACCTTAGAGCAAAACGCAACGAACGTCCGCTGTCCGCCCCTATTTCCAGTTCCTGCTGATTGCAACATTTGTCAGTATGGGCTCGTACGGAACCTTAGCTGTTCAACGGGCCAACGGCGGCTTTCACCGGACCGCGAGTTGAGGGGTGACTTTCATAGGTAAGGAAAGATTTGACCGGTGGTCACAAAGAGACCGTTGAAGCGAATGCCGGTTCTACTCAATTCAAAATTGCATTATGAAAATCGGTCAAGATTGTTTCTCTCCTTTCATGGAGTTCTTAAGGCGATCCGTGTAAAGAACGGATCGCCAAATTCACCGCGGTCTGTTGAAACGATGCAAAAAGCTTTGACCCTGGGTTGACGCCAAAAATCCAATGAAATAGGAAGTGAGAACGCAGAGCGGGCGTTGTGTAATGGTAAGACCTCAGCCTTCCAAGCTGATGATACGGGTTCGATTCCCGTCGCCCGCTCCAAACAAATCTTGCCCACATTGTATAGGACGAGTTCAATTCAGACCCTATTTATGGTGTTGAATTGTAGGCCTTAATTCAATTCTGGAACCTGCCGGGGCTAACTAAAGGTGCAAGTTCAAAATCCGCAACACGATCCAGAAATGCCCCTCACCGAGGTCAAAACCGGGTAATGCGGAGTATTGACGAGTCGATGCGTCGGTCTTGCGGAAACAAGCTTTGCATTTGGTCGGATTTTTGCAAAAAACTATGGTCCAACATGTGACACCATGTGGCAACTCGCGGCTTGACCCCGCGCGCTGGCAACGCCACTAACGGCGTCACGCTATTACCAGGAAAGACAGCATGGCCAGACAACCCAAACCGCTCACGAGCGAAGCGGAGCGCGAGAAGTCCAAACGCGTTGGAGCGTTGCGCGGGCTGAAGCCCTTTCTTGCGCCATATAAAGTGTTGGTCGTCCTTGCCGGGTTTGCCTTGACACTGACGGCAACGATTTCCTTGCTCTTGCCCATCGCCGTGCGCCGCGTGGTCGATAATTTTGGTACCGAAAGCGATGCGTTGCTCGACAAGTATTTTCTTGTCGCACTTGGGTTTGCCGGTTTGCTGGCTGTCGGCACTGCGCTGCGATACCTGCTGGTCACACGTCTTGGTGAGTTTGTTGTCGCGGACATCCGCAAGGCAGTGTTTGACCGCGTTTTGTCGATGAGCCCGACGTTTTTTGAGAAAATCATGACAGGTGAAGTTCTGAGCCGCATCACCACGGACACCACGGTGATCCAGTCGGTGATCGGCTCGTCGGTGTCTGTTGCCTTGCGCAATGTTCTCTTGTTCCTTGGTGGTCTGGTGTTGATGCTGTTTACCTCGGCCAAACTGACTGGGCTGGTGTTGCTGATCGTACCGGCTGTCATCATTCCGATACTTGTGCTTGGACGCCGTTTGCGGGTGCTCAGCCGCGAAAACCAGGATTGGATTGCAGCCAGTTCCGGCAATGCATCCGAAGCACTGACGTCGGTTCAGACGGTTCAGGCCTTTACCCACGAAACACCTTCTCGCAAGGCTTTTGCCGACGTGACCCATCTGGCGCTGCGGGCTGCCAACCGTCGCATTAACACGCGGGCCGTGATGACGATGATCGTTATTTTCCTGATCTTTTCAGGAGTGGTTGGCGTTTTGTGGATGGGCGCGCGTGACGTGCGCGCCGGAGGCATGAGCGTCGGTGCTCTGGTCCAGTTTGTGATCTATTCAGTCATGGTCGCCGGGGCCGTGGGCGCCCTGTCAGAGATATGGGGCGAATTGCAACGCGCCGCTGGCGCGACTGAGCGTTTGGTGGAACTGCTGCAAGCCGAAGACAACGTGACTGACAAATCGAACCCGACACCGGTACCAAGCCCCGTGAACGGTGAAATCTTTTTTGATGACGTGTCGTTTTCCTATCCGTCACGCCCGAATATCTCGGCGTTGGACAAGGTCTCTTTGACCATCAAACCCGGTGAAACCGTGGCTTTTGTGGGCCCGTCGGGGGCTGGCAAGACAACTGTGATTCAACTGCTGCAACGGTTTTACGATCCCGATCATGGGCAGATCACATTGGACGGCGTAGCACTTTCAGACATGGCACGCGCTGAGTTCCGCCGCGAGATGGCGCTGGTTCCACAGGATGCCGTGATCTTTGCCGAAACGGCACGTGAGAACATTCGTTTTGGCCGCCCTGAAGCCACAGACGAAGAAGTTGAGGCCGCGGCAAAGGCGGCCGCTGCACATGAGTTCATCACCGCATTGCCCGAAGGCTATGACGCCTTTGTCGGAGAACGTGGCGTGATGCTGTCAGGCGGGCAAAAACAACGTATCGCCATCGCCCGTGCCATCCTGCGGGACGCGCCGGTGTTGCTCTTGGACGAGGCGACCAGCGCTTTGGATGCTGAAAGCGAGAGATTGGTACAGGCGGCCGTGGAAGAATTGTCGCGCGATCGAACCACCCTTGTCGTTGCGCACCGGCTGGCTACGGTCAAACAAGCGGACCGTATCGTTGTGCTGGAAGACGGCAAAATCGTTGCACAAGGCAAACACGATGACCTCGTGGCCGAAGGCGGGCTTTATGCCAAACTGGCCAAGCTGCAATTCACAGACGGCACGAATGGGATCTGACACTGCGGTGCGGGCCCATTCCATTGGTGCATGAAAACTTGTTCTGATCTCATCCGGACAGGCGGCTTATTGTACATATTAAATGTTTCATTTTTCGAAACCGGAAATCTCGGCTAGGCTCCTTACTATTATTTATTAGAGGAGTCATTTTATGCTCAGGAAGATTGTCTTATCGGCGGTAGTCGCAATAGCGCCCTGCCTTGCCCTTGCTCAGGAGGGGGAAAAACCCAATATCCTCATTATCTGGGGCGATGACATTGGCCAGTTTAACGTGTCCGCCATGAACCGTGGCATGATGGGGTATCGCACACCCAATATCGACCGCATTGCCGCTGAAGGTGCGCTATTCACCGACTGGTACGGTCAGCAAAGCTGCACCGCTGGTCGTGCGGCCTTTGTCACCGGCCAGTCACCGATGCGTACCGGCCTGACCAAAGTCGGCCTACCCGGCGCGCCGGAAGGCATGCAGATCGAAGATCCGACCGTCGCGGGGCTCTTGAAGAACCACGGCTACATGACTGGCCAGTTCGGCAAGAACCACCTTGGCGACCGGGACGAGATGCTGCCCACCAACCACGGCTTTGACGAATTTTTTGGCAATCTATACCACCTCAATGCCGAAGAAGAGCCAGAGCATGCGGACTATCCCAAGAACCCGGAATTCCGCGAGAACTTTGGCCCACGTGGCGTGATCAAATCCAGCGCTGATGGCGCAATCGAAGATACCGGACCATTGACGCGCAAACGCATGGAAACCGTGGATGATGAGGTCACCGCCGGTGCCATCGACTTTATGGATCGCGCCGTTGAACAGGAAAAACCCTTTTTCCTGTGGTGGAATTCGACCCGCATGCACATCTTTACGCACCTCAAGGACGAGAGTGCCGGGGTGACCGGTCAGGGTATCTATGCTGACGGTATAGTTGAGCATGATGGCCATGTTGGCCAATTGCTGGACAAGCTCGAAGCACTGGGCATCGCCGACAACACCATCGTGATGTATTCCTCGGACAATGGCGCCGAAACCTTCACCTGGCCCGACGGTGGCACCACCATGTTCCGCGGCGAAAAGAACACCCAGTGGGAGGGCGGTTTCCGCGTTCCGACGTTCATTCGCTGGCCCGGCACAATTGAACCCGGCACAGTGGTCAACGACATTGGCGCCCACGAAGACATGTTGCCCACGCTTCTGGCCGCAGCAGGTGAGCCTGACGTTAAGGACAAGCTGCTGGAAGGTGGCCACGAGGCCATCGGACGGACCTATAATGTCCACCTCGACGGCTATGACCTTGGCCCGGCACTACGGGGCGAAGCTGACTGGCCACGTAACGAGTTCCTCTACTGGACCGATGACGGCTCAGTCGCGGCGCTGCGCTGGCAGGACTGGAAGTTCACCTATCTCAAGCAACACGCCGAGGGTTACAAGGTCTGGACTACCCCCTTTGAGGTGCTGCGTGCACCGTCTTTGACCAACTTACGCATGGACCCGTTTGAACGTGCGGAAGCCGAAGACGCCATGGGATATCAGCGTTGGTGGGTCGAGCATATGTTTGTTTTTGCGCCCGCAGGGGCCTATGTGGCGCAGTGGCTTTCGAGTTTTCAAAAGTTCCCGCCACGTCAGAAACCTGGCAGCTTTAACTTAGACAACGTGATGGAAGCCATGATGTCTGGCTCACAAGGCAACCAGTAGGTTTCTTTCTGGTAAGACAAAAAAGAGGGCGTGACCAATTCTGGTCGCGCCCTTTTTTTACGTAGCTTCGCTTTCAGACTAGCGATGTGGGTCTTGCTTATTGAATTCGCTGCTCAGTCTTGCGCGCAGTTTTTTGGCAGCACCCTTTAGCGCTCCGGGAATGTCTGCGGCATCATGGCTTGCAGCCATTGGTCCCATGCCGCGTGGGCGGGCCTCAATTGTGCACCGAATGTGATCTGGACCATGTTTGTCGGCATTTTGATCCTTGAGATGCACCTCAACCCGCGTCAACCGATCCGCCAGATGCTCAAGGTCTGACGTCACGGCCTGTTCCGCGATTTCGATGACGCGCTCATCTCCGTGAATGAAGTTGTCTGTATTGACCTGAATTTGCATCTGAGGCTCCTTTCGGCTCTTCTATTCCTACAATTTATTTATGTGTCATACGGTCGGCTGCAAGGTCCGTAATGCGTGTTTCGAACGAATTCCGAAACAAATCTGAGCGGAAAAACGACGGGGCAAATTCGCTCTGAATTCCCCTTTAACCCGGCAGGTCTTCAGGCCACTCTCAGGCCATCATTAACTGGGAGAGACATCATGGGTCTTTGGAATTTTTTGAAAGGTGCGGGCAAATCGCTCGTTGGTGGAGATGACACACCGGATGCCGAGGCGCTGAAAGCCGAAGTGGAAGGCTTGGGGTTGGACGCCGAAGGGCTGGACATCACGGTCGACGGTGACAAGGTCACAGTCACCGGCGATGCAGTCAGCCAGGAAATGCGTGAAAAGGTTATTCTTGCCGTGGGCAACGTCGAAGGTGTGGCTGCGGTTGAAGATGCCAATCCGGGTGCCGATCCCAAATTTCACACGGTTGAAAAGGGCGACACACTTTGGGCCATCTCGGAAAAGGCCCTTGGCAAAGGCAACCGTTACAATGAGATTTTCGAGGCCAACCGCCCAATGCTGAGCCACCCGGACAAGATCTATCCGGGTCAGGTTCTGCGCATCCCACAGGACGCCTAAGACGGAAAGCAATCGGGGGCAGGGCAGCTTGCCCCCGACTTCATTTGTCGAATTCGACACGGAAAGCCGCAAAAGTTTCGGTTTTCGCTGGAAAATCCCAGCAAACCCCGCAAAACTAACGCAACGTTCCGGGCAAGCCTGACCCGGCGTCACCGCTCGTCAAAGCCTTGAGAGGGCGTGTATGCGCTCACAGCTAATGGACAGCCAATAATTTGGGCGGTGCAGGGGAGGAGAATAACAATGTCGTTTTCATCGGTCGAAGACCTTAAGAAACTCGAAGCGGAAATGCCGTGGGAAAAGCGCGATGTCGCCCCCACGTTGTACAAGTTTCTGACACACACCAAAGATCGTTTTCCGGATCGTCCGGCGTCGAGTTATCAGCTGTTGTCGGGACCAACTGACAAAGCTGAAACGCTGACATGGTCTGAGCTACATGCCAAAACCATGCAAGCCGCCAATATGTTCCGCGATATGGGTATCGGTGAAAAAGACAGTGTCGCCTATGTTATGCCCAACTGTAATGAGACGCTGATCACTTTGCTGGGCGGTATGATCGCGGGCATTGCAAACCCGATCAACCCATTGTTGGAGCCTGAGCAAATCGGCGCCATCCTACGCGAGACGGACGCCAAAGTGGTTGTGACCATCAAGTCCTTTGTCAAAACGGATGTGGCTCAAAAGGTGGCCGAAGCCGTGCGCCATGCCCCGCATGTGCACACAGTTCTCGAAGTGGACCTGAACCGCTATCTGACCCCACCCAAAAGCTGGATCGTCCCGCTGATCCGACCCAAGAACCCAACTGGACACCACGCGGACGTTAAGAATTTCAACAAAGAAATGTCAAAGTACCCGACCACACTGTCGTTTGAGGACAGTGCGGGCGACCGGGTCGCGGCCTATTTTCACACCGGCGGCACCACAGGCATGCCCAAAGTGGCGCAGCACCAGTATTCCGGAATGGTTTACAATGGTTGGCTGGGTGGCACGTTGTTGTTCGATGAGACGGACAGCATCATGTGCCCGCTGCCGCTGTTCCACGTGTTCGCCGTACATGTCATCATGCAAGCGGCCATTGCGTCGGGTGCGCATGTGGTCTTTCCGACGCCTGCCGGTTATCGCGGTGACGGCGTGTTCGACAACTTCTGGAAGCTGATCGAGCGCTGGAAAACCACGTTCATTATCACTGTTCCCACCGCTGTTTCGGCCCTGATGCAGCGCGATGTTGATGCCGACATCTCCACCGTGAAGACGGCCTTCTCTGGGTCCGCGCCGATGCCGATGGAGCTGTTCAAACGCTTTGAAAGCACCTGTGGCGTGGACGTTGTCGAGGGCTATGGCCTGACCGAAGCAACCTGCCTTGTGTCCTGTAACCCGCCCACTGGCGCCAAGAAAGTGGGCTCGGTTGGCTTGCCTCTGCCCTATACCGACGTTCGTATTTTCACCAATACGGTCGAAGGGCCGGTGGAATGTGCAACGGACGAAGTTGGCGAGATCTGTGTTGCCAACCCAGGCGTTTTTGCCGGCAACACCTATACCGAAACCGACAAGAACAAAGACCTCTATCACCACGAAAAATACTTGCGTACGGGCGATTTGGGCCGAATTGACGAAGACGGCTATCTCTGGATTACAGGTCGCGCCAAGGATCTCATTATTCGCGGTGGCCACAATATCGACCCAGCCGAGATCGAAGAAGCGCTGTTGGTGCATGCCGATGTGGCCTTTGCAGGTGCCATCGGCCAACCTGACGCCCATGCGGGAGAGGTTCCGTGTGCCTATGTCGAATTGGTTGAGGGCGCGACAGTGACCGAAGAGGAGCTGATGAAGCACGCCAAGGTGCACGTGCATGAACGTGCCGCGCACCCCAAGCATGTTGAAATCATGCCAGAATTGCCCAAAACCGCAGTCGGCAAGATCTTTAAGCCTGACCTGCGCAAGTCAGCCATCACGCGAATTTACAATGCAGCGCTTGAGAAAGAAGGCGTTCCAGCCCGTGTCACGAGCGTTCTGGATGACAAGAAGCGCGGATTGGTCGCGCAGCTGACCAACAATGGCGATGCCAGTGACGAAGAGGTCTCGAAGGTTCTTGGGGCCTTTGTTCGCCCATGGGAATGGGCCGAATAGGGCGAGACGCCAAGTGACAAAAACAGCGCCCGGCCCAGTGTCGGGCGTAACTTTTTGTGAACATCGAAATGCCGTTTGGCCCTTTTGTTGCATGTTAGTTGGCGCTAACAGAAAACTTGAATCCGCATTTAGGAAACGGCCCGATCATGTCTCGCGAGTCTGAAACAGTCGATATCTTTGTCATTGGCGGCGGCGTCAATGGTACAGGCATTGCGCGGGACGCTGCCGGGCGCGGCCTGTCGGTCGTGTTGGCCGAAAAGGGTGATCTGGCCTCGGCTACATCCTCGGGATCAACCAAATTGTTCCACGGTGGCTTGCGCTATCTGGAGTACTTCAAGTTCCGCCTTGTGCGTGAAAGCCTGATTGAGCGCGAGGTGCTGCTTGGCGCCATGCCGCATATCAGCTGGCCCATGCGGTTTGTGTTGCCTTTGCATCCCGACATGCGTTTTGAGGGCGACACGCCCACGTCGCGATTGTTGAAGTGGATCATGCCCTGGGCCAAGGGTCGGCGTCCGGCCTGGTTGATCCGGCTGGGGCTGTTTCTCTATGACCATATGGGGGGGCGCAAGATCCTACCTGCTACCGCGGCACTCGACTTGCGCCAAGATCCTGCTGGTAAGGGTCTGCGCTCCGAAATGGCCCGCGCGTTTGAGTATTCCGATTGCTGGGTGGATGACGCGCGCCTGGTCGTGTTGAACGCCCGTGATGCCCAATCGCGTGGGGCTGAAATCCTAGTGCAAACAGCTGTGACACGGGCTGTGCGTGAGAATGACTTGTGGCGTGTGACGCTGAAAGATGCAGATGGCGAACGTAGGGTTTACGCTCGCGCTTTGGTCAATGCTGCCGGGCCTTGGGTCAGCGACGTCGTATCGGGCGTGATTGGTCAAAACAGCCGTGAGGGCATTACCTTGGTCCGGGGCAGCCATATCATCGTGCCGCGCCTGTTTGACCATGACCGTGCCTATTTCCTTCAGGGACAGGATGGTCGGATCATCTTTGCTATTCCGTACGAGGATGACTTTACGCTGATTGGCACCACAGACGTAGCCCATGACGACGCAGATATTGCGCCTGTTTGCACGGAAGAAGAGCGCGACTATCTGATTGATTTAGCTTCACAGTATTTCGCGAACCTTATTCGAGTCGAGGATGTTGTCTGGACCTATTCCGGTGTCCGGCCTCTCTATGATGACGGGGCCAGCTCGGCTACCGCCGCGACACGCGATTACGTGCTGTCACTAGATGATTTTGGCGCGCCATTGCTGAATGTATTTGGTGGAAAGATCACCACCTATCGCCGTCTGTCTGAGGCTGCTTTGGCCAAACTGGCACCGTTTTTTCCTAAAGCCACAGCCCCCTGGACAGCGGGAGAACCTCTGCCCGGTGGCGCATTTTCCGTAGCTGACAAGGATCGGTTGACGAAAGTCCTGCGAGAAGATTATCCATTTTTGTCAGACGCCTGGGCCGCAAGGCTCATGCGAACCTATGGTACCGATGCCCGGAAGTGGCTTGCAGGGGCAACATCGCCGACCGAACTTGGAGCGGATTTTGGCGCAACGCTCAGCGAAGCGGAACTGCGCTGGATGTTCAAACATGAGTATGCCCGCACGGCCGAAGATGCTTTGTGGCGGCGCACCAAACTCGGGCTTCGCCTGTGCCGGGATCAACGCCTCGCGGTAAGCGACTGGTTTGCAGCCCAAAAATGATTGGCCTTTGCCAGGATTCGCGGCACTCTGCAGCAAAGACAGGAGTTCAGAGATGACCTATATTCTTGCCATAGATCAGGGGACAACGTCGTCGCGCGCCATTCTGTTTGACGGGGATATGTCTCCTATTGCCACTTCGCAGCAGGAATTCACACAACATTTTCCGACGTCTGGCTGGGTTGAGCATGACCCGACGGACATTTGGGAGAGTGTTGTAGCGACCTGTCGCGAGGCGCTGCAAACTGCCGGTATTTCTGTCAACGATATCGCCGGGATTGGCATCACCAACCAACGTGAAACCACGCTTGTCTGGAACCGTCAAACGGGCGAGCCGGTTTACAATGCCATTGTTTGGCAAGATCGTCGTACAGCAGATTTCTGTCGTGATCTCAAGGAGGAAGACCTCGAAGCTGAAGTCACGACACGCACGGGATTATTGCTCGATCCGTATTTCTCAGGTACGAAACTACGCTGGATTTTGGATAACGTCGACGGTGCGCGCGCGGCGGCTGATGCGGGTGACCTCCTGTTCGGAACGGTCGATTCCTATCTGATCTGGAAGCTGACGGGCGGCGCTGTGCATGCAACGGATGCGACCAATGCGGCACGGACAATGCTGTATGACATCCATGCCGGGGAATGGAGCACCGAGATGTGCGACATGCTGGGTATCCCGCGTTCCATGCTGCCAAAAGTCTGTGATTGTGCTGCGGATTTCGGCCATACGATACCGGACGTCTTGGGGGCCTCTGTGCCCATTCTAGGAGTTGCTGGCGATCAGCAGGCAGCGACGATCGGGCAGGCGTGTTTCCAGCCGGGCATGATGAAATCAACTTATGGCACGGGGTGTTTTGCATTGTTGAACACTGGCGATCAGGCCGTCGCTTCTGAGAACAGGTTGCTGACGACAATTGCTTATCAGCTGGACGGAAAACCTACCTATGCCCTTGAAGGCGCAATCTTCATTGCCGGGGCGGTGGTGCAGTGGTTGCGTGATGGATTGCGGATTATTGATGATGCCGCCGAGACGCAGAGCCTTGCCGAAACTGCGGATGCCGAGCAGGACCTGATCCTAGTTCCGGCCTTTACCGGACTTGGCGCACCTTACTGGGCGCCAGATTGTCGAGGCGCTGTCTATGGCCTCACCCGTAACTCGGGTCCTGCAGAATTTGCCCGAGCTGCGCTGGAAAGCGTTGGCTTTCAGACGCGCGATCTTATCGAGGCGATGCAGGCTGATTGGGGCTCTGCCGGGGACACGGTTCTGCGGGTTGATGGTGGTATGACTGCGAGCGATTGGACCATGCAATTCCTTGCTGACATCATCGGCGCGCCGGTTGATCGCCCGAAAGTCCTGGAGAGTACAGCATTGGGAGTAGCATGGTTGGCTGGAATGCGCGCAGGCGTCTATCCGGATATGGACGGATTTTCAAAAAGTTGGGCGTTGGATTGCAAGTTTGACTCGAAGATGTCCCGCCAAGTGGCCGATACGCGCTATGCTGCATGGAAACGCGCGGTTAAAGCGACGCTGTCGGTCTAGTCTTTGAGCGCAACAATTAGATCCATGACATTTGTACCTGTGGGTCCTGACTTGAACAAAGCCGATCTTGATTCAAGAAAATGTCCGGAATCTGCAAGCCGTAATGCTCTTTTTCCATCCTCGGACCAGGTTGCCCCGGTGATTATGCCACCCGCCGCGTCTGTCGGGCCGTCGGTTCCATCTGTTCCCGCGACCAATACGGTAAGGCCATAAACACCCGAGATTTGCTCGGCCAAGGCCAGTGCAAGGGCCTGATTTCGTCCGCCTTGGCCCGGATCCGGGGGCAAGATGATGGTAGGCTCACCGCCCCAGAGGTGGATGCCCGGCGGTGCCGATCTGAGTGCTGGACCAATTTCCTGAGCCAGTACAAAGACGTCTGCATATAAGCTCTCGTGGTTTGCCATCACGGGGTAGCCCAATGCGACGGCGCGTTCGGCTGCGGCGGACCGTGCAATGCTGTTTGAGGCGACAATATGCGGGTCAAAAGAAAACCGGTGAAATTCGGGCGCCTGACCGATGCCAGATCCGATGACCGACAGACTGTCGCCCTCGACATCTGAAATGGCCAGCGATGTCACCAACTCGCCCGCAAAATGCGCCAAAAGCTTGCCACCCTTGATCTGTGACATCTCTTTGCGCCGTGCATTCATGGCGTGAATGTCCAAACCTTCGGCCAAGAGCCGTGCGTTTTCACCTTGGAGAGTTTGCAGCGAAAACCCTGCTTCAGGTAGCTCTGCCAGCGAAGATGCACCGCCAGAAATAAGTACCAGAAGATGTGAGTTTTCAGAGAGTTGCTGGACAGTCTTCAACAACTCAAACCCAGCAATCAAAGTATTCTCGTCCGGTACAGGATGGGCCGCTTCAATGGTGCGAACCGGGCCCGGTAGAGGGTCAGCATGGCCATATTTTGTTACGACAAGTGTTGGGATATCAGTGCCATAGACGGCCTGAGCACCTGCCGCCATCGCCGAGGCGGCTTTGCCCACAGAAATGATATGATCCGGGCGGGCAACTTGATTCCTGCGGATTGAGGTTTCAACGGCGGCTGCACCACGCACGGCGCGCACGCCTTGCCACCAAATGTCTTTGACTGCGTCTTGTGCCTGACTGTCCACGATTTTCCCTCCGTTGGATGGTCACTGTGGCGCATGAGGGAGTGAAAATCCAGTGACTGGACCAACTCACACGAACCCGCCATAAGCTGCAAGAAAACCAAAGGAACACCTTATGTCTCAACCTTGTTCTCTGTGTCAGGCCGACGCCGCGTCTGACTACACAGTTGCCCCGCGCGCTGACGAGATCGCGCTCTGTCCGGCGTGCCTGGAGGGGGTTGAGGTTGGGCCCAGCGACGATCCGCATTGGCATTGTCTGCATGATGCCATTTGGTCGACGACGCCTGCTGTACAAGTGGTTGCCTGGCGATTGCTGCACCAGTTGCCCGCGGCTCCTTGGGCGCGCGACCTGCTGGACATCGCCTATCTCGAAGACGATGTACGCGGTTGGGCTGAGGCGGGTTTGCCTGACGACAGCGGGATTGAACATCGCGATAGCAACGGCTCGCTCTTGGCGCAGGGCGATACCGTGGTTTTGATCAAGGATCTACCGGTTAAGGGTGCGGGTTTCACGGCCAAACGCGGCACCTCTGTTCGCGGAATTTCATTGGTGGCGGACAACGCAGAGCATATTGAGGGCCGCGTTGAGGGCCAGCGGATCGTGATTTTAACAAAGTTTGTTAAGAAATCCTGACACGCATCAGATATCAAACCAGATCGTGACCGGACCGTCGTTCAAGAGCCGCACTTTCATATCGGCACCGAACTGACCACGGGCTACAGATACGCCCTCGGCCTGCATGCGATCGGCGAAGTACTCATACAACTCTTCACCCTCATGCGGAGGAGCGGCGTTTGAAAACCCCGGGCGATTTCCGCTTTGGGTGTCGGCGGCAAGCGTGAACTGGGAAACAACCAGAGCCGCGCCCTGAACGTCCAGAACCGAACGGTTCATCTTGCCGTTTTCATCCTGAAATATCCGGCACTTGGCGATCTTGGCGGCGAGTTTGTCGGCGTGAGCTTTTGTGTCGCCTTGTATGGCGCAAACCAGCACGAGGAGACCGGGGCCAATCTCACCGACAACAGTGTCGTCAACTGTCACGGAGGCTTCGCTGACGCGTTGGATCAGGGCGCGCATTCCAATTCCTTTCGTGTAGGGGCGTCCGCGCCGGGCCGTGTCACGGAAAACGTTGCAGCGCGCAGTCCCAGGGCCGCGGCACGTGTCAGGCCGGCTGCGCTTGAGGTGGCCAAACGGGCAGGGGACAGCAGGTTTTGTTCGCTCAGCGAGGCCAGCAGTCCTGCATTGAACGTGTCGCCAGCTCCGACAGTGTCGGCAACAACGACAGGTGTTGTCGGGATGTGCTGCGCGCCATGACGTGAATGCAGTGTGACACCATCTGGCCCGTGACTGTGTACCACCAATGCGGCGCGTCCCTGCAGCAGCTGCTCTGGCGGATCGGGGTGTAGCCAGTCGCAGTCTTCATCCGAAAGTTTGATGATGTCCGCCTGCGCCATCATCCGCATCAGCCGTGCGTGGTAATCTGCGGCCTGGTCGCCGATCAGGGCAGGGCGGATATTGGCGTCAAACAGGATCAGCCGGTTGGGCCCCATCGCTTGCATCAACGCCTCAAACGCGCCAGCTGCCGGTTTGTGGATCAGGCTTATGCCGCCAAAGACTGCTGCCTCGACACCGTCCAGAGTTGGGAGGTTCAAAGGCGAGACTGAGCGTCCTGCACTGTCGAGATCATAAAAGGAAAACCCTTGGGTGTCCTCGCCGGGGTGAATAAAAGCCAGCGTTGTTGGCGCGTTAACGGGCGTGTTGCGGGACGCGTCAACGCCTTCGTGGCGCATCGCGTCTAGCAAAATCTTCGCGAAATCATCTGTTCCGATGCCCCCGAAGTACCCCGAAGATGCCCCCAGCCGGGCCAGTGCAATCGCCGTGTTCACCGCCGCACCGCCGGGCACGGGACGAAAAGCCCGGGCGCCGTCTGTCGCGTTTGTCGGCAGCATATCAATCACGGCTTCACCGCAGCAGAGGATCATGGCTTTTGACCTTTGGGTTTGGCGCAATGCCCGCAATAGGCGCACTCAATCTGCGACACAAGCCCTGCAATGGCAACCGAGAGAGGATTACTCCGGTCTTGGCCCGTCCATGATGATACAAGTGGCAGACCCGGTGGCATAAAGCTTGCCGTCTTCGACGCCCTTAATCTCGCCATCTGCAATACCGGTTGA
The DNA here is from genome assembly GCF_947498095.1 of uncultured Shimia sp. GTDB lineage: Bacteria > Pseudomonadota > Alphaproteobacteria > Rhodobacterales > Rhodobacteraceae > Shimia. The sequence continues at coordinate 95,943 of NZ_CANMJE010000008.1, forward strand.
GCGACCAACATGATGCACCGTGCCAATGGCGTGTACTGTGGTGCCAAGTGGGATCGGACGAATGATGTTCACCTTGAATTCCAAGGTTGTGTAGATCTGGCCCTGCCGCAGTTTGGTTTGCACGGCGCAGGACATACAGCTGTCCAGAATGGTGCCGTACCAGCCACCGTGGACTGTCCCGATGGGATTGAGAACCTTGAACTCAGGTTTGCCTTCGAAAACGACTTTGCCGTCTTCGGCCAGAACCGGCCAAAAGCCCATAGTTTCGCCAATAGGCGGCCCTGATACGTCTCCGTCCACGATGTCCTGCATCAATTGCAGGCCGGACCGCGAGACGACGTCTTGCAGAGTGGGGAGTTCGCTAAGCTCTTTGGCGAAATAGGGTTTCGACATTTGGGACTCCTGTTCCGTTTGGATCAGAAGGGCGCAAAAATATCAGACCTGCAAGCGTGGTTCGGCGTTACGCTACGTTCTCTAGCGTGATGCGTGGCACGACCCCCAGAGCGTGACAGACATCGCGAGTGAGCTCGGGGCGGTTGAGCGTATAGAAATGCAGCGAGTCCACGCCTTCTTCCATCAGGTCTGAACACAACTCGGTGCACAGGGCGGTTGCCAACAGGTCGCTACGGTCGTCACGTTCGGCCTTGGTGAATGCATCTTCAAGCCATTGCGGAATGTCGGTGCCACAGCGACGGGCAAAGTTGCGTGTGCCTTTCCAGTTCTCGATCGGCAAGATACCGGGGATGATCGGAGCCTCGATCCCGGCCTTGGCGCAGGCATCGCGGAACCGCAGGAAAGTGTCCGCTTCAAAGAAGAACTGGGTGATGGCCTCGCTAGCGCCCGCATCGATCTTGCGTTTCAGCCAATCAATGTCGGCCTGTGCACTGGCCGCTTCGGGGTGGGTGTCAGGATAAGCGCCGACGCGAATGTTGAAATCACCGGTTTGGGCCAGGGCCTCGATCAGCTCGACCGAATTGGCAAATCCTTCTGGATGCGGCTCAAAGTTGGCGCTGCCTTTGGGGGGATCGCCACGCAGGGCCACAATGTCGCTGACACCTGCCGCCGCAAAGTCCTGGGCGATTTGCAAGGTGGCGTCGCGGGTCGCATTCACGCAGGTTAGATGCGCAGCCACGTTCAGACCGCTGGATTTGTGCAAGGTTGCGACCGCATCGCGCGTCAACTCACGCGTAGTGCCACCTGCGCCATAGGTCACGGACACAAAACGAGGGTCAAGCGGCGCAAGGGTCTGGACCGTGTCCCAAAGCCGGAAAGACGCCTCAAGGTTCTGTGGCGGGAAGAATTCGAAAGAAATCGCAGGTTTTGTCATAATCTCGGGTCCAAACTTGAGGTTGAACTCAACATACGGATATGAAACATGTAAGCAAATTCATAATCCTAAAGAACATCATGAGTCCGACACCATGAAGATGCATATCGAATTTCGTCATTTGCGCACGGTGCGTGCCATCCACGAGGCGGGTGGTCTGGCCCGTGCCGCGGAACAGCTGAACATCACCCAATCGGCCTTGTCGCATCAGGTAAAAGGCTTGGAAGAGCAGGCGGGGCTTGAGTTGTTCGTGCGCCGTTCAAAACCGATGAAGCTTTCGGCGGCTGGCCTGCGATTGTTGCGTTTGGCCAACAAGATCCTGCCCGAAGTGGAAGCGCTGGAACAAGAGTTCAATGGGTTGCGCGATGGCCTTTCCGGGCGATTGCATATCGCGATTGAGTGCCACGCATGTTTTGAGTGGCTGTTCCCTGTGCTGGAAAAGTTCCGCAAGCTTTGGCCAGATGTCGATGTGGACATCCGCCCCGGTCTGGCCTTTGACGCGATGCCCGCGCTGCAAAAGGAAGAGGTCGATCTGGTTGTGTCCTCTGATCCCGAAAACCTTCCCGGCATCGCGTTTTCACATCTCTTTGATTACGCACCTGTATTCGTGTCGTCATCTGGACATCCTCTCGCACAAAAAGAATGGATAGAGGCCGAAGATTTTCGCACAGAGACCCTTATCACCTATCCGGTCGACCGTGCGCGGCTGGACATCTTCTCGCAGCTCTTAACCCCAGCCAAGGTTGAACCTGCCGCGGTGCGCCAAGCAGAGTTGACGGCCGTTATCTTGCTTTTGGTGGCATCGAACCGGGGCATCTCGGTTCTGCCGGATTGGGTGGTGCGCGAAGTTAAGTACTCATCAGACTATGTGACCCGTCCGTTGACCCGGAACGGCCTCACCCGCCAGCTGTTTGCAGCCACGCGTGATGATGATCTCGAAAAGCCCTATATGCAGGATCTGATCCGTATGGCAGGCGAAGAAGCACGGCGCCTGCAAGAGCTTTGAACGCAGTGCATGGCCGCTAGGCGTCAGGCACGTGTGATAAGGCTTGGCAAGGCGCGCGTGGGCGCGTATACGCGCGGCCTGAACATCAAACACGGAGCCGTGCCATGCCGGGCAGCGCAAATATCAACATCATGATGAAGGCCGCCCGCAAAGCTGGGCGCTCGCTGGTCAAAGACTTTCGCGAGGTCGAAAACCTTCAGGTTTCGATGAAGGGTGCGGGCGACTTTGTGAGCCGTGCCGATTTGCGTGCCGAGGAAATCCTGAAAGAAGAGCTTCTTGGGGCGCGTCCGACCTATGGTTGGCTGGCCGAGGAAAGCGATGAGATTCCCGGCAAAGACCCGACCCGTCGCTGGATTGTAGATCCGCTGGATGGCACCACGAACTTTTTGCACGGACTGCCGCACTGGGCGATCTCAATCGGGCTTGAGCACAAGGGCGAAATGGTTGCCGGTATCGTGTTTGACCCCGCCAAGGACGAAATGTTCTATGCCGAAAAAGGCGAGGGCGCGTGGCTGAATGACAGCAACCGTCTGCGGGTTTCGGGCCGCAACCGGATGATAGAATCGATCTTTGCCACCGGGCTGCCGTTTGGCGGTCGTGCGGATCTGCCCGAAACGCTAAAGGATCTGGCGCGCTTGTTGCCCGCCACCGCGGGTGTGCGCCGCTGGGGCGCAGCCTCGTTGGACCTCGCCTATGTGGCGGCGGGCCGTTACGAGGGCTTTTGGGAGCGCAATCTAAAGCCTTGGGACATGGGCGCCGGGCTTGTTCTGGTGAAAGAGGCGGGCGGTTTTGTTCAGCCTCTGAACCCAAAAGGCAATATTCTGGAAGATGGTGAAGTGATCTGCGCGAACGAGCCGATCTTTGACCAGTTCTCCAAGGTTATTCGCAACAGCTAAGCTTTGCCGTTCAACGGCGAGGGAAATGGGATCGCGGCCAGGGTTGCGATGTCTTTTTCTGTGCACGCGGTCGCGGCAATGTACCTGTCGGGACGCAGCAAAACGGCGTTGGTCTCGAGGTCATCCAATGCCGCAATGATTTCGGGATGACCGACGCCTGTGACATATGGCAGGCTTTGGTCAAAGCCTTGCGGCGGCGCGTCACGAAGGATCAAAATCGGAGCGTACCCCGACACGTCATCCATTGGAGAGCCCGAACTGAGGCGCGGCTGGCAGAACAGCTGCCCTTTGTGCGGTGTCTCAGTCGCGGCCCATCCTGTCAGATCATGCGGGCCCAAAGGGGGGGCGATGGTCTGCATCCGGGCTTTGCCGGCGTTACCGGGTTGTGCCATTTCCAAGGCTGAGTCTGCATCCAACGCGTTTATCAATCCGCCAAGGCGCATGGCCGTTTCGATAAAGGCCCGCGCATTGGGCGCGCGTTCGGCCTGATAGCTGTCCAACAAGTCAGGCGTTGCCAAGCCTTTGACGCAAAGCGCTAATTTCCATGCGAGATTGGCGGCATCCCGAATGCCTGCGCACATGCCCTGCCCCATGAAAGGCGGTGTCAGATGCGCTGCATCCCCCGCAATCAGAATGCGCCCTTTGCGCCAGCTCTGAGCTACCATCGAGCGGAACGTATAGACCGCGCTACGCTCTAGCCCTGCATCTTCCGGCGTCAGCCAGCGCGCGAGATACCCCCAGATACGATCGGGATCGGTCACCTCGGCATCGCTTTCGTCTGGATGCACAGTGATCTCCCAGCGCCGACGATTGCGTGGCGCACGGCAATAGGTCATCGGGCGCTCTGGATCGCAATATTGAACCGAATGATCGCCCAAATCTGGCCGATCGCGTTTGAGCAGCATGTCGATGACCAGCCACCGCTCTTCAAAGCCCAGATCATCCATGGCAGAGCCGATTGCACCGCGGATGGTTGATCGTGCCCCGTCACATCCCACCACGTAAGAGGCCTGTACGCTGACAGCGTCACCAGTCTCACGGTCTCGACATGCCAAAAGCACATGGTCACCGTGATCTATCGCCTCTACAACTTCGGTTTGGGTGAGAACTGTAACGCCCGGACGGGTCGCAAGCTTTTGGCGCAACAGGGTTTCAAGATCGGGTTGGTGCAGACGGTAGCTGGTAAACCACCCTTGGGGTCCAATGCCTTGCGGGCGAGGCCAATCCAAAAGCATGTCACCCTCTGGGCTGACGAAGCGCATGCCGGGGTTTTGCAACACCCGTTTGCTAAGATCATCAGCAATGCCCGCTGCCTGAAACACCCGCATGCATTCCCCATCAAAGTGCACCGCGCGGGGCAGGTGATACATGGCAGCCTCGCGTTCGATCACCGTGACAGTGATACCGCATTCCGCCAACAGGTTAGCAAGTGTCGCGCCGGTTGGTCCAAAGCCGACAATTGCAACATCCGTTTTCAATCGGTTTGTCATCGCACCGGATCAGCCATTTTGCCTCAGGGTTTCATAGAGCCACGGGCATTCGACGATGGGTGGGGCCCGCAGCCCCTCTTGCGAAGCCTTGAGGCGCATATCGACAAACGCTTTGCGATCGGCTTCGGGCAGATAAAGGCGGTCATGGCCCCAAAAGCTAGGCCCGCAGGTGGTTTCATGCGGTTGCCATGTCTCGGGGTCGATGACGCGGCCTCCCCAGCCGTTTTCGACGAAAAAGCCTGAGGGGCTGTTGGCGTAGAAACTGGTCATGTAGTCGTTGGTGTGACGACCCAGTGTATAGGCGATACCGTTTTCGCCCTGACAGGCCAGATCATAGCCCTGGCCCATATCGTCAAGATTTTGATATTCCACCATAAAGTGATGAAATCCGCGATTTCCAGACCCGACGATGGCAAAGCTGTGGTGACGTCCATTGACGTGAAAGAAATAGAGTGGAATGGGCTTGAGCCCATAGTCGCTGACTGCAAAGCCCAAGACATCACGGTAAAACGGCAAAAGCGCCGTGGCGTCGGGCACGTGCAATACGGCATGGCCCATGCCGAGTGGACCAGTTTTGAAACCATCGATGGGGCGACCGGGCACAAACGGCGTGTCGGATTTCTTGGGGTTCCAGACAAGTTCAATCCGGTTGCCCGCAGGATCATGAAATACGATTAAGTCTTCGACAAAGCGTCGATTTGCAAGTTCCGGATCGCCGGGCGTGACCTGGTGGCCTGCGTTCTCTAGCCGGGCAGCATAAGCATCGAGATCGGATTTCTCCGTCACTTCCCAGCCAATGAACGCCAGGGTCTCACCCGGCTCATCCGACACCACAAGCCGCTGCGCGAGATCATCCATGCGGAACGACAGTTGCCGCCCGCCTTGGTCGTCCAGTTGCATGGCCAGAATTTTGCTGGCGAAGTAACGCCAGTCATCGATCCGGTCCGAGCGCACTCCCAGATAGCTCAGGGATTCTATCGGCATCGTCTAACCCTCCTTTAAGCCGATCCTAGGGGATGTGGGGCGACAGGCAAGAGATTGATGACTGTGTCAGGTCTGGTCTGAGGGGTGGTTGATGCCGTCCGTCCATCCGATGGGTTCATAGTCAAACGGATTGATGCCCTCGATCGCGCCGAGATTTACGCCCTATTCATTGGTGTTAGCGCGGCGCTGATGGTGGGTGTAGATGCCACAGGTTTTGCAAAAGTAGTGCTTCGCGGTGTCCGTGTTCCACTGGTAGAGCGACAGGTGATCCTCTCCCCTGATGACTTTCAGCCGGTTCAGTGGCACGCCCAACATCGGTGCCCCGCGACGGCGGCAGAATGAGCAATCGCATCGCCGTGCCGTAGACAGGTCTTCAACCGGATCAATCTCAAGTGCAACTGCACCACAATGGCAGGAAACTGTGTACGTCATTTGCGCCTCGTCACGCTGGGGATGGTGCTGGGGGACAGCTTGTATTTTGCTTCCGGGTGGGGTGGTGCACCGTGGGTGCGTTGCCAAAAGGCCGGGCCGCCGCGCCTGATCCAAATCGGCAGCGTGAAAATCAGCCCTGCGATGAACCCGCCGGCATGGGCCCAATAGGCGACCCCGCCACCGCTGGTATCCACAAGCACCCCGCTAAAGAGTTGCAGCGCAAACCATAGGCCCAGCATGATCCAGGCAGGCAGCGGGAAGATCTTGAAGAATATGATGAAGATAAAGATCACATCGACGCGCGCCTTGGGAAACAGCAACAGATAGCCGCCCATCACCCCGGCGATCGCGCCCGAGGCCCCGACGGTTGGCACGGCCGAATAGGGATCAGAGACGACCTGAGCCAAGCCTGCGGCCAGCCCACAAAGCGTGTAGAACAAGGCAAAGCCAACGTGCCCCATCAGGTCTTCCAGGTTGTCGCCAAAGATCCACAAGAACAGCATGTTACCCGCCAGATGCATCCAGCCGCCATGCAGAAACATCGAGGTGAACAGCCCCAATGGTGCGTTGCCGTTTGAGATCTCACGCGGGATCAGCGCCCAGTCGCGAAAGACCGCACCTAAGCGATAAGGCTCGTCCAGCATCGGCGCATACATCAGAAAGATGCCGATATTGAGCGCCATCAACGCATAGACAACATAAGCCGTGCGCCCCGAAGGGTTATGATCGCGGATCGGAAACATGCGCCCAATGTGGCGGAATTGGCTGGGGCGTCAAGCCGCCCCGCCCAACAAGGCTGCATTCCCGCCCGCGGCTGTCGTGTCGACACAGACGTGGCGTTCACCCACGGCCCGTGCACGGTCTGGTATCCCCGTGATCAACGGCAAGATCGGGCCGCGGCGTTTGGCGAGGGCTTGCTCGCAGGCCTGAGCCAGACCCGACTCCCCCCACCACAGTGCGCCAGAGAACCCGGTAAGCGTTTCGAGGTCTTTCGGGTCAATCTGTCCGGTAGCCTGAACCGCAACACCGCCATGCGCAGTGATGACCTCAGCCTGTTTCGCCGCCGTGTCAGCGCCGGGTCCAAGGCACAGGACAGGAGGTCGAGCAAAGGTGGTCAGTCGATTGGATTCGCCGGTTGGCCCGGGCAACGACGTGGTGCGTGGAGCTGGCGCCTCGCTTTCGGCATTTATCAATGATTGTGCCTCGGACGCACTCATCGCGGTTTTCCAGGATCCTGAGTCTTGTTGTTCGGGGCGTGCAAACCGCGCCAGATAGTGCGGACCGCCTGCTTTAGGTCCGGTACCGGAAAGACCTTCTCCGCCAAAGGGTTGTGATCCAACAATGGCGCCGATCTGGTTGCGGTTCACATAGATATTGCCTGCGTGGATGCGGTCAGAGACATGCTGAACCCGGTCATCAATCCGCGTCTGCAGACCAAATGTCAGCCCGTAGCCCGTGGCATTGATGGCGTCGATCACATCGTCCAGCTCATCCGACTGAAAGGTCGCAACATGCAGGACGGGGCCAAAAATTTCTCGCTCAAGATCGGCGATCCCACCGACCCGGATCAGTGTGGGGGCAATGAATGTCCCGGTTTGCGGCACGTCCATCTGATACATGATGCGCCCTTCGGATTCGGCTTGTGCAATATGCGCGGCAATCCCGGCCTGCGCCTCGGCGTCGATCACAGGTCCACTGTCTGTATGCAGGTGCCACGGGTTGCCCACGTGCAGCTCTTTCATGGCGCCGGTCAGCATTTCAATCAGGCTGTCGGCGATATCTTCCTGCACATAGAGACAGCGCAGAGCCGAACAGCGTTGGCCTGCCGATTGAAAGGCGCTTTCAATGATCGCGGTCACGGCTTGCTCGGGCAGGGCGGTGGAATCCACGATCATTGCGTTCAGCCCACCGGTTTCGGCAATCAGTGGTGCGCCCGGGGCCAGATGCTCGGCCATAGCGCTGCGGATTTTCATCGCAGTTTCGGTTGATCCGGTGAAAGCCACGCCATTGACGCGCTTATCTGAGGTCAGCATTGCGCCCACATCCCCCGCGCCGGGCAAGAGTTGCAGTGCCGAGCGTGGAACCCCGGCTTTGTGGAGCAATTTCACCGCCTCGTGCGCAATCAGAGGTGTTTGCTCGGCGGGTTTGGCCAGCACGGCATTGCCTGCAGCCAATGCCGCAGAGATTTGCCCGGTAAAGATCGCCAATGGGAAGTTCCACGGGCTGATACAGGTGACATTGCCTGCCGGGGCGGCCTTGGGGGCGTTGGCGCCATAGTAGCGCAAGAAATCAACGGCTTCGCGCAGTTCTGCCACCGCATCCAACTGGGTTTTTCCAGCTTCGCGGGCCAGCAACGCAAAGAGCATGCCAAAGTTTTCTTCGTAAAGGTCTGCGGCCCGGTTGAGGATGGCGCCACGCTCTTTGCGCGAGGCATCCCACGGGTGCGCCGAAGCCAGTGCAGTCTTTACGTCCTTGGTTGTGGCTGTGGCCACGCTGCCGGGCTGATCCGCAGGCAAGGCCGGGTTTTGCACAGGCGTCGGGGCATTGGGTTGAGCCTCGCCCACCAACAACGGAGCCGCGGCCCAAATCGCAGTCTGATACCGCGCGCGGGCAGCCTCGATATGTGCCAATGTCGGGATATCACGCAGATCGAAGCCTTTTGAGTTCACACGCTCGGGGGCAAACAGCTCTGGACCCGTCGGCAAGGCGGTATGAGGTGCTTCAAACGTGTCAAACGGATCGGCGGCAACCTCTTCGGCGGGTACGTCTTCGTCGACGATTTGGTTCACGAATGAGGAATTGGCGCCGTTTTCCAGCAAGCGACGGACCAGATAGGCCAAGAGATCACGGTGCGCGCCGACCGGCGCATAGATGCGGCAGCGGGTGTTCTGAGCGTTCAAAACGATGCCATGCAGCGCTTCACCCATGCCATGCAAGCGTTGGAATTCATATACCGCCGGGTCGTCGGCCATATCCAGAATGGCGGCAACGGTATGGGCGTTGTGTGTGGCAAACTGCGGATAAATCCGGTCGGTCATGGCCAAGAGCTTGCGGGCATTGGCGATGTAGGAAATGTCCGTTGCAGGCTTACTGGTAAAGACAGGAAAGCCATCGACTCCCAAAACCTGCGCGTTCTTGATCTCGGTGTCCCAATAAGCGCCTTTGACCAAACGCACCATCAGCTTGCGGTCGTGCTTTTCAGCCAATTCGTAAAGGTAATCCAGCGTGGCACCAGCACGTTTGCCATAGGCCTGAACCACGACGCCGAACCCGTCCCATCCCGCAAGAGCAGGTTCCGCCAGCACGGTTTCGATCACATCCATCGACAAGGACAACCGGTCCGCTTCTTCGGCATCGATGTTCAACCCCATGCCCGCCGACTTCGCCAACAGCGCCAGCGACCGTAGGCGTGGCACCAATTCCTCCATGACCCGTGCGCGCTGGTCCACTTCGTAGCGTGGGTGCAGGGCGGAAAGCTTGACTGAGATCCCGGGGTTGTCGCGGATATCGTCATGGGTGCAGGCCGCCGCAATCGCTGTGATCGCGCGAGAATATGCCAGATGATAGCGCATGGCGTCGGCATCGGTTTTGGCCGCTTCGCCCAGCATGTCATAGGAATAGGTGTAGCCCTTGGCCTCCATATTTGCGGCACGCTCCATCGCGCCCACAATGGTTTCCCCCAGCACGAACTGGCGCCCCATTTCCTTCATCGCGCGACCAACGGCCGTGCGGATCACGGGCTCGCCCAATCGCTTTACGGCTCCACGCAGGGTTCCGATCAAGCCGGGCTCGCGGTCCTCCAGGACCTTGCCGGTCAGCATCAAAGCCCATGTGGAAGCATTCACCAAGGACGAAGTTGATGCACCAAGGTGTCTGCCCCAGTCAGAGGGGGCAATCTTATCCTCGATCAAGGCGTCGATGGTTTCGGCGTCCGGCACACGCAAAAGCGCCTCGGCCAGACACATCAAGGCAATGCCTTCGTCGGTCGATAGGCCGTATTCAGCAAGGAACACTTCCATCATGCCGGGATCGGTGGTGTCACGGATTGCACGCACCAGATCGGCCGCCTGAGCGCAAATGCGGGCGCGGTCCTCGGGGGAGAGGTTGGCTTGGTCAATCAACGCCGCAACCAGCGCGGCTTCGTCGGTATAGGTGGTGGTGTCGATCAGGGGGCGAGCGTTCATAGGCGTGACTCCAGAGGTTTCAGGCAGTATATCAGGTGAAAACAAGTCGAAATTCCTGAAGTTGTGGGATTTTGAGGGCAATGCGGTCAAAAAGCACGAGGAAAGCAATGCAAAGTGGTCAAGTGGAGTTGGATCGCATAGATCATGCGATTCTGGACGTTCTGGTCTCGGAAGGGCGCATTTCCGTGACGGACCTTTCAAAACGCGTTGGCCTGTCCAAGAGCCCCACTCAGGCCCGTTTACGTCGGCTCGAGGCCGAAGGTGTTATTGCAGGCTACCAGGCGCTGATTGATCCGATCCGTCTGGGGCTGGATCATGTCGCCTTTGTCGAGGTGAAACTGACAGACACACGAGAAACCGCGCTTCGGGCCTTTAATCAGGCCGTGGCGCAAATCGGTGAAATCGAACAGGCCCATATGATTGCGTCGAATTTCGACTATCTGCTCAAGGTGCGTACGCGCAACATGGCGGCTTATCGATCTGTTTTAGCTGAGAAAATTTCAACCCTTCCCTACGTTGGAAACACCTCGACCTATGTGGCCATGCAGGCTGTCAAGGAGACCGCTCTCGGGGATGTGACTTGATTGATTTCTGATCCGTGCGACCATCTCGAACATGAAACGCGCAACATTCCTCTTTTGTTCATTCCTCCTGTCCGGCGCGGCGGTGGCCTCTGAATGCCCCACCGCGCCAGACCATTCCGTCAAGCTCGACGCGCTGATCGGACAGATTCAGGTTGCCCCCGACGAAACCGAAGCCCGCGTTCTTTCAAACGAGTTGTGGCAATACTGGGCGGACGCGCCCGATGAGGCCGCGCAGGAAGTCCTCGACCGCGGTATGCGCAAACGCGCGGCGTGGGACTTGTTGGGCGCGCTTGAGGATTTTGACACTTTGGTCGCCTATTGCCCAGAATACGCCGAAGGCTATAACCAACGCGCGTTTGCCAATTTCCTGCGGCAGGATTTCGAAGCTGCTTTGCCGGACCTTGAGCGGGCCATTGAATTGTCACCGCGCCATATCGGAGCACTTTCGGGACGGGCCATGACACTGATCGGATTGGGTCGCGAAGCCGAAGCCCAGGATGCTCTTGTTGCGGCGCTGGAATTGAACCCTTGGCTGCCGGAACGTGGGCTTTTGAAACCGGTGCCGGAAAAACAGGTTCCAGGCGAGGATCTCTGAGCAATTCACGGCTTTACACCCGGCAGGCAGCGGCTATTGTCCGACGCGTCGCGAGACCCGCATGCCCGCGTGGTGGAATGGTAGACACAAGAGACTTAAAATCTCTGGGCCGGAAGGCCGTGCCGGTTCGAGTCCGGCCGCGGGTACCAAGTTTTACAGCCATCCTTAGCCGTCGAATCCAGCAAAAACTCTGCGAGATCGATGGGCGTGAACATACCCGAGGGTATGTGATAGGGCGCTATTGGGTGCGACATTCTGGCAAAATGATAGCGCTAAATGTCGCAAAAACGTCTCCTTCCATCGTTTAACGGACGCAAATTCCCAACGGAACTCGAAAGGATGGCCCGAATATGTGCAGAGAGGGAGAACACATATGTCTATCAAACCACCTTTTACCGAGCTGGAGATCCGCAAGGCGGCCAGCGGGTTCTATGAGGGACACAGTCTTGAAATTGCTCTTTTGAGCAAAGGCATCATGGTGGCACTTGTCATCTGGGCTCTTGTCTGGCCTGCCAACGCAAACGGTGTCTTGGGCAGTCTGAACTGGACGCTGCTTGAAAGCTTCAACAGCTTCTACATCATCATCGTCGGGCTCTTCATCTTTTTCCTGTTGGTCGTGGCGCTTTTGCCCGGCACTGGCAGCAGGGTTATGGGATTGCCCGGAGAAAAGCCTGAGTTTAGCAATTTTTCCTGGTTCTCGATGATGTTTGGCGCCGGTCTGGGCGTAGGTCTGATGGTGTTCGCGACCGCAGAGCCGCTTGGCCTTTGGGGGTCAAACCCCGTTGTTCTGTCGGGCGACGTTGCCCCCAACACAGAAGAAGCATTGCAGTCAGGGTACCGCTACACGTTCTTGCACTACGGCTTTCATGCTTGGGCAATCTATGTCGTGACAGGTCTGTCGCTGGCCTATTATGCCTACACACGAGACATGCCTTTGACGATCCGTTCGGCGCTGACACCGCTGTTTGGTAAGCTGATGAACGGCATCTTGGGTCATATCGTGGATGTGCTTGGGGTGGTTGCGACGATCCTTGGCGTGTCGGTCACGATCGGCTTTGGTGTTTCGCAGTTCATCGACGGCATGTACGCGATTACCGGTATGGAATGGATGATGGACATGAGTGGTGACGCGCCAGCGCCCGCCACAGTCGGTCTGATTGCCGGCCTCGTTGTGATCATGGGCCTGTCGATCATTTCGGCGGTTTCCGGCGTTGGTCGTGGGGTGAAATACCTTTCGAACCTCAATCTGGTTTTGTCGATCATCCTGTTGATGACCTTTGTGATCTTTGGCTCGTTCCTGTTTGCCATGACCACTTATGCAGCAGCCTTTGTCGACTACATCCTGAACTTTATCTCGCTCAGCTTTGGGGCCTTTGGGCCGCAATCGGCGACTGAGTTTGCGGCGGCCTTGCCTGCGGATGCAGCCCCTTATGCGGATGCCTTGCGCGGTGGGGCGACCAATGCATGGGGCAGCTTTGATGGCTTCAAAGGCGCACTAGAGGGCGAGGCAGCGGCCCTGTCTGACGATGTGCTGATGGCGGCCTATGCAGCTGGGGAGCCGGGGCGTCAGTTCGGCTGGCAAGCTGGCTGGACCACATTCTACTGGGCTTGGTGGATTGCGTTCTCGCCGTTTGTTGGCCTGTTCCTTGCCCGCATTTCCAAAGGTCGTTCAGTGCGTGAGTTCATCATCGGCTGTGTTTTTGCGCCGGCTTTGGTGTGCTTTGCGTGGATGACCGTTCTTGGCGGTACCGCGATTGACCTTGAACTGACTGGTGGCGCCGAAGGCGCAATCATCGGTGCGTCAAACACAGCTAAGCTGTTCGTGACTCTGGGCGAGATGATCTCGGGCGGATTCCTGACCGGCATCACCATCATGTGCGTGATCCTGATCATGACGTTCCTTGTGACCTCGGCTGACTCGGGCATTCTGGTGATGAACACCATCATGTCCGGTGGCGATCAAGAGGTGGGCAACAAGCACAAGATCATCTGGGGTCTGATCCTGACCGCTGTCATCGGAACCTTATTGATGGCTGCGGGCGATAACAACCCGCTCGATGCCTTGCGAAATGCCATGATCATCGGCGCTTTGCCCTTCACGATGGTGATGGGACTGATGTGCGTGTCGCTGACCAAGGCGCTTTATCGCGACAGCAAACGCGACAAGCTGTCGGCTGCCGAATAAACAATTCCTCCGGGCGGGCCAGTCCTGCCCGGAGACCTCAGGTGGCTTGCGTGCCGCCAATCCAGACATCGTGAATGGCGCGGTCATCGCCCATCATGATGGTCGGAAAAACCGCTTCCCAGATGTCGCCCGCCCGTGCACTGCGCTGTGCTATGTCAGGCGTTGAGGCCAGATCCAGCACCACCAGATCCGCCTCAAGCCCTGGCGCGAGATTGCCGATCTTGTCTTCCATATGCAGGGACGCCGCGGACCCGGCAGTTGCCAGCCAAAAAAGCTGGGCGGCGTGCAGCGAGTTGTGACGCAGGTGCGCAACCTCATAGGCGGATGCCATTGTGCGCAGCATCGAGAAACTTGAGCCTCCCCCTGTGTCCGTAGCCAGACCTACGCGCTGCCCTTCGGCCATCAATCCCCCCATATCAAACAGGCCCGAGCCGATGAACGTGTTTGAAGTGGGGCAGTGGATCAGCCCGGCGCCCACTTCTTTCAGACGGGCGCGTTCGCGGTCTTCCAGATGGATGGCATGCCCGTAGAGGCCCTTTTCCCCCAAGAGGCCGAACATCTCATAGGTGTCCAGATAGTCCCGCGCCTCGGGGTAAAGGTTACGAACCCACGCGATCTCATCCGTTTGCTCGCTGAGATGTGTTTGCATCAGGCACTCGGGGTGCTCAGCCCAGAGGTCACCCAGCGCGCGCAATTGTTCAGGGGTCGAGGTGGGCGAAAAGCGCGGCGTGATGGCATAGGACAGGCGGTCCACCCCATGCCATTTGGCAATCAGCGCCTTGCTGTCATCATAGGCAGATTTCGGGGTGTCGCGCAGCCCGTCAGGGGCGTTGCGGTCCATGCAAGTTTTGCCTGCAACCACGCGCTGCCCGCGGGCCTGCGCCTCGGCAAAAAAGGCATCAACAGATTGCGGATGAATGGTGCAATAGCTGACCATCGTGGTCACGCCATGTGACCGAGTCAGATCAAAATAGGTCTTGGCAATCTCAGCCGCGTAGTTTGGATCGTCAAAGCGCATTTCCTCAGGAAACGTGTAGCTGTTCAGCCAGTCGATCAGCCGTTTGCCCCAACTGGCTATAATTCCGGTCTGTGGATAGTGCACATGCGCATCGACAAAGCCCGCGCAGATCACTCCGTCGCCATAATCCACAACACGGGCCTGCGGGTGCGCCATGCGCAGCGTGTCAGCCTCGTCCACTGCTTCAATCCGGCCATTTTGCACCAATACAGCCCCACGGCGACGGTGATGTGCAGCCTCGTCCACAGGCACATGGAAGGGGTTCTGGCCAAAGCCTAGGGTTTGCCCCAACAAAAGGGTGGCGTCACTCATTTGCTATTCCTTTGTCGCACTGACCAAGCCTAGGCGATGAAATATCGCCTGTAAATTGCAGCCCGGCATTGAGTTTTGCCCCGGCTTTCCCCTATGGTCCGGCTCAAGCGACAAGGAGGGTGCCGTATGAGCCAGAATAGCAACCAGATCCCCCTTGAGAGCGATGCCGAAGACGATGCCTATGTGCTGGATCCCAAGGCGATTGCAGCTATCCTGTTTGCTGTAGACCGCGGAGATCAGGCGCAATTGTCCGCGTTGATGGATCCGTTGCACGCCGCTGACATCGCTGACCTTCTGGAACAGATCAATTCTTATGACCGGCGTCGGCTGGTTGAGTTATATGACCGCGAGTTTGACGGGGAGATCCTGTCTGAACTTGATGAGAGCCTGCGCGAAGAGATTATCTCGGTGCTGCGCCCGGATGTTCTTGCCGAAGCTGTGCGAGAGTTGGAATCCGATGACGTTGTGGACATTGTCGAGGACCTGGATGAACCTCAGCAAGAAGCCATTCTGGACGTTCTGGAGGATGCCGACCGGGTTGCGGTCGAACAGGCGCTGGCGTTTCCAGAAGATTCAGCCGGTCGTCTTATGCAGCGCGAGATTGCCTGGGCGCCCGAGCATTGGAATGTCGGTCAGTGTATCGACTATCTGCGCGAAGCCGAAGAACTGCCCGAGCAGTTTTACCACGTTATTCTTGTCGACCCCAAGATGCGCCCGGTGGGCAACGTCACGCTGGGCCGCATCATGTCTTCGCGCCGCGAGGTGCCGCTCAAGAACATCGTCGAAGAGGTGTTCCAAAGCATCCCCGTCACGCAGGACGAAGAGGATGTGGCCTATGCGTTTAACCAATACCACCTGATCTCGGCGCCGGTTGTTGACGAAGATGATCGTCTGGTTGGGGTCATCACCATCGATGACGCGATGGCCGTTCTCGACGAAGAACACGAAGAAGACATCCTGCGTCTGGCCGGGGTCGGGGAGAGTTCTCTGACGGACACTGTGTCGGAAACCGCACGGCAAAGGTTCCCGTGGCTGGGGGTGAACCTGTTGACGGCGATCCTCGCATCTGTGGTGATCGCGTTGTTTGAAGGCACGATTGAGAAATACGTCGCGCTGGCCGTTTTGATGCCCATCGTCGCGTCGATGGGGGGCAATGCCGGAACCCAGTCGCTGACCGTTGCCGTGCGCGCGATTGCGACCAAGGACTTGACTGGCGCCAATGTGTGGCGCGTGATCCGACGCGAAGTCTTGACCGGGTTGGTCAATGGCCTGGCCTTTGCCTTGGTCATGGGGTTGGTCGGCGTGTTGTGGTTCGGCTCTCTGGACCTTGGCTACATCATTGCCGCCGCGATGGTGATCAACCTTGTTGTGGCCGGGTTGGCCGGGACCGTGGTGCCGATCCTGATGGAAAAGATTGGCGTCGACCCGGCTCTGGCTTCGGGCACTTTTGTGACAACGGTCACGGATGTGGTGGGCTTTTTCGTCTTCTTGGGGTTGGCCGCAATGGTCTTAGCATAATGAAATCAAAAGATTTATCCGAAGTTAAAGCCGCCGCGCGCAAGGCCGCTTTTGCGCGCCGCAAACACGCGTTTGACGGGGCGGGGCGGGGGCAGTCGGCGCATTTGTCTGAAGTGCTGGCAGGGTATCGCGGCGTGCCTTTGGCGGGTTACATGCCGATCCGAACGGAAATAACACCGCTGGCGGCCATGGCCGAAGCCGCGGCCTATGGCCCGGTCGGCGTGCCGGTAATTCAGGCCGCAGGGCTGCCACTGGAGTTTTCGCGCTGGGAACCCGAGGCGCCCCTGCGTGAGGGGCCGTTTGGCGCGCAAGTGCCTGAAGTGGATGATTACTTCGACCCCGAGATTGTCATTGTACCGCTGGTCGCCTTTGACGCGCAGGGCGGAAGACTGGGCTATGGCGGCGGGTTCTACGACCGCACTCTGGAACGCCTGCGCGCCCGCCGCGCCACGCTGGCCATCGGCTTTGCCTTTGATGCACAAGAGGCTGAGAACCTGCCGCTGGAGCCCACCGATCAACCACTGGACATGATCGTCACCGAAAGCGGCTTCCGTAGTTTCTGAGGTAAGAATACCGTTTTGTATTTAGTCCTAAGGGACAAGATGACGTTTTTGTTCATTAAAAAGAGTTATGACTTTGCGGTTGGAGACGTTGTCGTCAGAGAGAGCTCAATGCCGTGCGCTCTTGGGGGCCTCTGCATCAAACGGCTGCATTGAGCCCCTGTTGATTGGGGCTGCATAGAGGCAAACCTTTTTTGAACGAGGAACTTTAAGCCGCGCCACCGGGTTGCTTTTGGGAGAACGCTATGCGGCATGGGGGAAACGAAGTTAACCTGTTTTCGTCAGCCGAATTTACGCAAGGCTTCCAGCTCGAGATCCAACCTCAGCTGCTGGCTAGCAATTTTTTTCATCAAGGATTTGCGAACCGATTCATCCGTTTCGGCTTTAACTGCCTGTCGAAGTTCCGTGATTTTGTTTTTCAACTCTATGGCCAATGGCTTGGCCTGGTTCTCTTTCATCAAACGATCAATCACTGGGTCTTTGGGGCTGGCGAGAAACTCCAGCGGCTTTCCGGCTCCCGGAAGGTCCTTGAATTCACCGGACTTGTCAGCGGCATTCATCGCCATTTCGATTGCTGAGTTCAGTGGATGTGACACGTTCCAATGCCTTTCGATTATTCTGTCTTGAATATAGGTATCTTTGTTGCCTGTTTCAGCTCTTCGCGACTGAATTTCCATTAGTTGCGGATGTTGGCTGATCCCCGTGCAAGGTCGGTTTGGTCCGCAAAGTAGGCTTTGGCACCGAATGCAGGGACGGTCCGCATCCAAACAGCACCCTGACAAAACGGCTCTCCTGACACGCAGCCTCTTGCTCGCGCGGGGTTAAGGGGATAGGCCGTTTCCCCATGAAAATGCTTTTCCTCGGAGATGTCATGGGGCGTGCGGGGCGCGCTGCCGTGTCGGAGAACCTGCCACGTCTGCGTGACGAATGGCGGCTGGATTTTGTCGTGGTGAACGGTGAGAATGCATCCAACGGCATGGGGCTGAGCGGGGTACATGCCAAGCTGCTGTTAGAGGCCGGCGCGGATGTGGTGACGCTGGGCGATCATGCTTTCGATCAGAAAGATATGATGCAGTTCATCCAGACCGAACCGCGTATCCTGCGTCCCATCAACTATGCCCACGGCGATGTGCCGGGGCGAGGGCATGGCGTCTATGAGGCACGTGGCGGGCGCAAGGTTCTGGTGGCGCAAACTTTGGGGCAGGTTTTTATGAAACGCCCCTATGACGATCCATTTTCGGCCATTGACGGCGTTCTGCGCAAATATCCACGAGGCGGCATGGTTCAGGCGGCGATTGTCGACATGCATTGCGAGGCCACCTCGGAGAAAATGGGCATGGGGCATTTCTGTGATGGCCGGGCGAGCCTTGTGGTTGGCACGCACACGCATGTTCCGACTGCGGACACCCAGATTTTGCCCCAAGGAACGGCGTTTCAATCGGATGCCGGAATGTGTGGTGACTACAATTCGGTCATTGGCATGGAAAAGACCGAGCCGATGCGCCGGTTTGTGACCGGTATGCCTAAGGCACGGTTCACACCGGCGCTGGGCGAGGCGACGCTGTCCGGGGTCTATGTGGAGACTGACGACCGCACTGGCGCGGCCACGCGCATCGAGATGGTACGACAGGGCGGGCGCCTGGCACAGGCCGGACCCTTGTGAGCCGTCTGTATCTTACTGCGATCCTGTTTTTACTAGGCATCGGGTGGGGGCTGACGCAGCCCTTGACCAAAATCGCTGTGAGTGACGGGTATCAGCCATTGGGTTTGATTTTTTGGCAGTTGGTGATTGGTGCGCTGGCGATGGGTGCGTTTCGACTGTTTCGTGGCAAACCGACGTTGCTGCCACGTCGCTTGTGGTGGTTTTTCCTGATGATTGCGGCGCTGGGCACATTGTTGCCCAACAGCTTTTCCTATCGCGCAGCCGTCCATTTGCCCGCGGGTGTGATGTCAGTGGTGATCTCACTGGTGCCGATCTTTGCTTTTCCGATCGCAATGGTGTTGGGACTGGACCGTTTCAATTGGCGACGCATGGGCGGGCTGGTAACGGGGCTGATCGGGGTCATGCTGTTGGTGGGGCCAGACAGCCTACCGGATCCGGGCATGGGCGTCTGGGTGCTGGTCGCGATGATTGCCACGCTGTGTTACGGGTTTGAGGGCAACATTGTGGCCAAGTGGGGCACACACGGGCTGGGACCCGGACACGTGTTGTTTGGCGCCTCGGTTGTAGGAGCGCTCGTAGCGCTGCCGCTGGCGGTGTTCAGCGGTCAGTTCATCGACCCGCGCACTGTCTGGGATGCGCCGGAATATGCGCTGGTTGCCTCGTCCGTGATCCATGTGGCGGTTTATACAGGATATGTCTGGCTGGTGACGCGGGCAGGGCCGGTTTTCACGGCGCAGGTAGCCTATCTGGTGACAGGCGCCGGGGTGCTCTGGTCGATGCTTTTGCTGTCAGAAAGCTACTCGGGGTGGGTCTGGGCCGCGATGGCGTTGATCTTCGCCGGGATGTTTCTGGTTCAGCCACGTCAGAAAGAGTCGCTTGCCCCCTGATCCTATCTGGGGGATTGTTAAGTCGAGCAAGTGCCGGAGACGAAATGGACTTTTTAGACCTCTCGCAGACCACGCAGGCTGTCCTGACGCTGACGACTGTGGTCGTGATGTTCATCCTGTTCTTGCGCGAGAGCTTTCCAACCGAGGTGGTTGCGATTGCGGGCGTGGCGACGCTTTTGGCGCTGGGCGTGTTGCCCTATCGCGACGCGTTGACCGTGCTGTCGAACCCTGCACCTTGGACAATTGGCGCGATGTTTATCGTGATGGGGGCCCTGGTGCGCACCGGCGCGCTGAGTGCCTTTACGCATCTGGCAGACAAGCAAGCCCAGACCAATCCCAAAATGGCGATCGCCATGTTGATGGGCTTTGTGATCGTCGCGTCGGCGGTGGTATCAAACACACCGGTCGTCGTGGTGATGATCCCGGTTTTTACACAACTGGCGCGCACGTTGAACACGACGGCGTCGAAATTGCTGATCCCATTGTCCTATGCGGCCATTCTGGGCGGCACGCTGACGTTGATCGGGACCTCGACAAACCTCTTGGTCGATGGCGTGGCGCGTGCACAGGGGCTTGAAGCGTTTTCGATCTTTGAAGTGACGCCGCTTGGCATCATCCTTGTGATCTGGGGGATGATCTATCTGCGGTTTTTCGGAAGCCGTTTGCTGCCCGAGCGCGACAGCATGGCGGATCTGTTGTCAAATCGCAGCCAGATGAAGTTTTTTACCGAGGCCGTGATCCCGCCGGACTCGAACCTGATCGGACGCGAGGTCAATGGCGTGCAGCTGTTCAAACGCGAAGGCGTGCGGCTGATTGACGTGGTTCGAGGAGACATATCACTGCGGCGTAACCTGCAGGGCGTCACGCTTGAGGTTGGCGACCGCGTGGTGCTGCGCACGCGCATGACCGAGCTTTTGTCGTTGCAGCGCAACAAGTCACTGAAGCGCGTGGATCAGGTTTCAGCGGTGGAAACGACCACGGTTGAAGTGCTGATCACGCCGGGCTGCAAAATGGTAGGCCGCTCGCTTGGGGCGATGCGCCTGCGGCGGCGCTTTGGGGTCTATCCGCTGGCCGTGCACCGGCGGAACCAGAATATCGGGCGGCAGCTGGACGATCTGGTGGTGCGCGTAGGCGACACGTTGTTGCTGGAGGGCGCGCCCGGTGACATTCAGCGTCTGGCCAGCGAAATGGACATGGTGGATGTCTCGCAGCCTTCTGAGCGCGAGTTTCGCCGCAGCCATGCGCCGATTGCGCTATTGGCGCTGGTTGGTTTGGTGGGGCTTGCCGGGTTTGGTGTGGCGCCTATCTTTCTGTTGTCGGTGCTGGCGGTGGCGGTGGTGCTGATCACCCGCTGTATCGATGCGGATGAAGCATTTTCCTTTGTCGACGGACGTCTGCTGGCTTTGATTTTTTCGATGCTGGCCATTGGTGTCGCCCTGCAAAGCTCGGGCGCCGTGTCGATGATTGTTGAGGCGATTGCGCCTTACGTCGCGATGTTGCCGCCGTTTCTGGTGGTCTGGGCGATCTACCTTCTGACCTCGGTGCTGACGGAACTGGTCTCAAACAACGCCGTGGCGGTTGTGGTCACGCCCATCGCCATCGGGTTGGCCAGTGCACTGGGCGTTGACCCCCGGCCGCTGGTCATCGCTGTAATGGTGGCGGCTTCGGCGTCCTTTGCGACCCCGATCGGGTATCAGACCAACATGCTGGTCTATGGGCCCGGCGGCTATAAGTTCACTGATTTCATGAAGGTGGGCATCCCGCTGAACCTGTCTGTGGGCCTTTTGGCCTCGGTGCTGATCCCGCTGATGTGGCCGCTTTACGGCTAAGGGGCGCTGCCCCTCTTGGGCCTTTGGCCCAATTCACCCCGGGATATTTCTGGCCAAAAGAAGGTTTGGGAGAGTGAATCGCCGCCCCGTTTGAATCGGGGCGGCGTTGTATTTTTACTTGCGCTTTTTCGGTGGCATCAGGTCGGTGATGGTGCCTTCGAACATCTCGGCAGCGAAATTCACCGTTTCCGAGAGGGTGGGGTGCGGGTGGATGGTGTGACCGAGATCCACGGCGTCCGAGCCCATTTCAATCGCCAGCGCCACTTCGGCAATCAAATCGCCTGCATTGGGGCCAACGATACCGGCACCGATGACGCGCTCGTGCTCATCAAACAGCACCTTGGTGATGCCTTCGGAACGGCCCAGCGATAGCGAGCGGCCCGAGGCAGCCCATGGGAAGGACCCCTTGCCGAGTTTGATGCCGTCTGCTTTGGCTTGCGTCTCGGTGACGCCAACCCATGCCACTTCGGGGTCGGTGTAGGCGACAGAGGGGATCACGCGGGCATCAAAGAAGCGTTTGTGACCTGCGGCGACCTCAGCAGCAACCTTACCCTCGTGAACAGCCTTGTGCGCCAGCATCGGTTGGCCGACCACGTCGCCGATGGCGAAGATATGGCTCTGGCCTGTGCGTTGCTGGTTGTCGACTGCGATAAAGCCGCGTTCGTCGACAGCAACACCGGCGGCTGCCGCATTGATCTTGGCGCCGTTGGGACGACGACCGACCGCGACGAGCAGTTTATCAAAGGTGTCAGTCTTCTCGCCGTCTGGGCCTTCCATCGTGACCTTAAGGCCAGCGTCAGTGGCGTCCACACCTGTGACCTTGGTCTTGGTCAGGATCGCCTCGTAACGGCCCTTGATGCGGTTGTGCAGCGGTTTGACGATGTCTTTGTCGGCACCCGGAATGATCTGGTCCATGAATTCGACAATGGTCACATTCGTGCCCAAAGCGTCATAGACACAGGCCATTTCCAGACCGATGATGCCGCCGCCCAGAACCAGCATACGCTCGGGGATGTCCTGCAGTTCCAGTGCACCGGTTGAATCGATCACGCGGGGGTCGTCATGGGGGATGAAGGGCAGGGTGACGGGTTCCGAGCCTGCTGCGATGATGCATTGGTCAAAGCTGACGGTGGATTTGGCACCATCATTGTCGACCTCGATCATGTTGGGGCCGGTTAAGGTTCCGTAGCCGTTTACGACCTGCACTTTGCGGGCCTTGGCGAGGCCTGCGAGGCCACCCGTAAGCTGGGTGATGACGCTGTCTTTCCAACCGCGCAGTTTGTCGAGATCGACCTCTGGCTTGGCAAATGTCACACCGTGATGCGCCATGTCTTCGGCTTCGGTCATAACCTTGGCCGAGTGCAACAGCGCCTTTGAGGGGATACAGCCGACGTTGAGGCAGACGCCGCCCAATGAGGCGTCTTTTTCGATCAGTACGACCTTTTTGCCCAGGTCCGCGGCACGGAAGGCGGCGGTGTAGCCACCGGGGCCAGAGCCGAGGACGACAACTTCGGCATGCACGTCACCTGCGCCGGTTGCAGTGCCTGTGGCGGCAACGGCTTGGGGGGCGGTTGGGGCTGCGGGGGCTTCGGCCTTGGGGGCCTCTTCGGCGGCAGCACCTTCGAAGATCATGATCGTGGTGCCTTCGGAGACATTGTCCCCTTCAGCCACTTTGATCTCTTTCACTACACCGGCGGCGGGTGAAGGCACTTCCATCGTGGCCTTGTCGCTTTCCAATTCGATCAGCGGGTCTTCGGCGGCGACGGTGTCACCGACCGAGACAAGGATCGACACAACGGGGACTTCGGAGAAATCACCAATATCGGGAACTTTGATGTCCATGGGGGTCTCTCCTTACCACATCAGCTTGCGCATATCGGCAAGCAGGTTTTTCAGCGTCACGGTGAACCGGGCGGCCAGCGCACCGTCGATGGCGCGGTGGTCATAGGACAGCGACAGGGGCTGCATCAGGCGTGGCACGAACTCTTCGCCGTTCCAGACCGGGGCCATTTTCGAACGTGTGAGACCGAGGATCGCCACTTCGGGCGCGTTCACAATGGGGGTGAACGATGTGCCGCCAATGCCGCCAAGCGACGAAATGGTGAAGGTGGCACCCTGCATTTCGGGGCCCTTCAACGTGCCTTCGCGGGCTTTGCCGCTGAGTTCCATCAGGTCCTTGGAAATCTCGACCAGACCTTTTTTGTCTGCGTCTTTGATCACCGGCACCATCAGGCCGTTGGGTGTGTCGGCGGCAAAACCGATGTTGTAGTAGGATTTCTTAATCAGCTTGTCGCCGTCTGGGTGGATCGATGAGTTGACCTCCCAATGCTGTTTTAACGCCGAAACGCAGGCCTTGATGACAAAGCTCAGCAAGGTCACGCGATAGCCGTCTTCCTTGGCCATCGTGTCCATTTCCTTGCGATATTTGTCGAGGTCAGTGATGTCGGCTTCGTCGTTGTGGGTGACATGCGGGATGTTCAGCCACGAGCGATGCAGGGCCGGGCCGCTGATCTTTTTGATGCGGGGCATTTCAACATCTTCGATCGCGCCGAACTTCGAGAAGTCGACCGCCGGGATTGGCGGGATGCCCATGCCACCCTGGGCGGCGCCGGCTGCGGCAGGGGCTGCGGCGGTCGAGGACTTGAGGAAGGCGGTGATGTCTTCACGAAGGATGCGGCCCTTGCGGCCCGATCCGTTCACCTTAGCTAGATCGATCTCCAACTGACGGGCAAATGCGCGCACGGATGGCGAAGCATGGGCCTTGCCAAAGCCAGCATCCGTCACGGCCGGAGCAGGCGCCGCCGGAGCCGGGGCTGCGGCAGGGGCTGCAGGGGCAGGGGCGGCAGCGGCAGGAGCCTCTTCGATGGGGGCTTCGGCCGCACCACCTTGGCCCTCAAGCACGAGGATCAGCGCGCCTTCGGATACGTTGTCGCCTTCGGCAACCTTGATCTCAACCACTTTGCCAGCGGCGGACGAGGGCACTTCCATCGTGGCCTTGTCGCTTTCCAGCTCAACAATCGGATCTTCTTCGGCGATCACGTCGCCCACGCTGACCAGAACGGTCACAACCGGCACATTGTCGAAATCACCAATGTCGGGAACTTTTACATCAATTGTCATGTCTCTATCTCCTTGTCCCGATCACACCAGGCGCGGGTTCGGCTTGGCGCCGTCGATGTCGTATTTGGCAAGTGCGCTTTCCAGCACTTTCTTGGTGATGCTGCCTTCGCGGTAGAGGTCCACCATGGCAGCTGCTGCAATGTGGTTTGCGTCGACCTCAAAGAACCGCCGCAGGTTCACGCGGCTGTCGGAACGTCCAAACCCATCGGTACCCAGCACGGTATAGGTGCCCGGAACACATGGCCGGATTTGCTCGGCATAATTCTTCATATAGTCGGTGGCCGCGATGATCGGGCCTTTGGCCTTGGCGAACTGATCGGCCACGAAAGAGGTTTTTGGCTCTTCCAGCGGATTCAAACGGTTCCAGCGGGCCACGTCCTGGCAATCGCGGGCCAGTTCGTTGAGGCTGGGCGCGGACCAAATTTCCGAGGTCACGCCAAAGTCTTCTTCCAGCATCTCGGCTGCTTTGAGGGCCTGCACCAGAATGGTACCCGAACCCATCAGGGTCACGTGCTTCTTGGTCGGTTTCTTGACCTCTTTGAAGCGATAGAGACCCTTGATGATCTCGTCCTCGACGCCCATGGGCATATCGGGGTGGCTGTAGTTTTCGTTCATCAGGGTGAGGTAGAAGAACACGTCTTCCTGATCCTGATACATGCGCTTCAGCCCGTGCTGCACGATGACGGCGACCTCGTATTGGAAGGTCGGGTCATAGGTGATGCAGTTGGGGATGGTGCCTGCAATGATGTGGCTGTGGCCGTCCTCGTGCTGCAGACCTTCACCGTTGAGCGTGGTGCGCCCCGCGGTGCCGCCCAGCATGAAGCCGCGCGCACGGCTGTCACCAGCGGCCCATGCAAGGTCGCCAATACGTTGGAAGCCAAACATCGAATAGTAGATGAAGAAGGGGATCATCGGCACGCCGTGGTTCGAATAAGACGTGGCGGCGGCGATCCAGTCAGCCATGGCACCAGCTTCGTTGATGCCTTCCTGTAGAACCTGACCGTCGACCTTTTCTTTGTAAAACATCATCTGGTCAGCATCTTCGGGCGTATAGTTCTGGCCCATCGGGTTGTAGATCCCAACCGAGCGGAACAGCCCTTCCATGCCAAAGGTGCGGCTTTCGTCCGGCACAATTGGCACAACGTTCTTGCCGACATTCTTGTCACGCAACAGCGTGGTCAGGATGCGGACGAAGGCCATGGTGGTGGAGATTTCACGCTCGCCTGTGCCTTTCAGCTGGGCTTCGAATTTCTCCAGCGCCGGGATGTCCAGCGAGGGTGCGTCCGAGAAGCGCTTGGGGAACTCGCCCCCCAGCGCCTTGCGGCGGTCGGCAAGGTAAGATTTCTGCGCATTGTTCAGCTTGACGAACGGTGCTTTAGGCAGGTCTTCGTCGCTGACCGGGATCTGGAAACGATCACGGAAGGCGCGAAGTTGATCCTCGGCCATCTTCTTTTGCTGGTGGGTGATGTTCATGCCCTCACCCGCGGTGCCCATGCCATAGCCCTTGACGGTTTTGACGAGTAGGCAAGTAGGCGTGCCCTTGGTGTCGCTGGCGCGTTTGAAGGCGGTGTAGACCTTTTGCGGGTCATGGCCACCGCGACGCAGGGACCAGATTTGCTCATCGGTCCAGTCCTCGACCAGCTTGGCTGTCTCGGGGTATTTGCCGAAGAAATGTTCGCGAATATAGGCGCCGTCCTTGGATTTGAACGTCTGATAGTCGCCGTCGACGGTTTCATCCATCAACTGGCGCAGCTTTCCGGAGGTGTCTTTTTCCAGGAGGTCATCCCAGCCCTTGCCCCACAAGAGCTTGATGACGTTCCAGCCAGCCCCGCGGAAGTCGCCTTCGAGTTCCTGAACAATCTTGTGGTTGCCGCGGACCGGGCCATCAAGACGCTGCAGGTTGCAGTTGACCACGAAGATCAGGTTGTCGAGGCCTTCGCGGGCGGCAAGGTCGATGGCGCCGCGCGATTCCGGTTCGTCCATCTCGCCGTCGCCCAAGAAGCACCAGACCTTGCGGTCTGCCATGTCGATGTGGCCGCGGTTGTGCATGTATTTCATGAACCGTGCCTGATAGATCGCCATGAGCGGGCCCAGACCCATCGAGACGGTTGGGAACTGCCAGTAATCGGGCATCAGCCAGGGGTGGGGGTAGGAGGAGAGACCCTTGCCGTCAACTTCCGAGCGGAAGTTCTCCATCTGCTCTTCGGTCAGGCGTCCTTCCATGAAAGAACGCGCATAGATGCCGGGAATGACGTGGCCCTGAAAGAAGACCAGGTCGCCGCCGTGGATCGCGGACTTGGAACGCCAGAAATGGTTTAACCCTATATCATACATCACAGCCGACGAGGCGAAGGAGGCGATATGGCCGCCGTATTCGCTGGACACTTTGTTGCGGCGAACAACAGTGGCCATCGCATTCCAGCGGTTAATCGTGCGGATCCGCCATTCCATGTCGAGGTCGCCCGGGAAGGGTTCCTGATCATCGGTGGGGATGGTGTTCTGATAGGGCGTCGTGGATGAGAACGGCAGGGTGGCGCCAGATGCGCGGGCCTGTTGCACAGCTTTGTCCAGCAAATAATGGGCCCGGTCGGCCCCGTCGCGGGCAATGACATCTTCGACAGCGTCTTGCCACTCGCGGCTTTCAATGGGATCGATGTCTTCGAATTGGGTCGCCATGTGCAGCGTCCTCCTCCTGATTGACGTTACGTTGGCTGCTTATAGTTTAATGCTAAACTACTTGGCTAGCCCGGTGGCGTCATAGCAGTCATGCATCAGGCGGGAAACTCGTAGAATTGGGTATTTTGCAAAGAAATGGGCCGGAGCAGGTGCTCCGGCCCTAAGCCGTTAGGGAGTGTCAACGACGATCAAGCGCCGTCCTGATCCATCTCTTCGGGCAGAACCAGGTTCAGCACGATGGCGCAAAGAGCCGTTGGTGCCACGGCCGAAGTCATCAGCGTTTTGACGACACCCGGAAGGTACTGCACGGCAGTCGGCACAAGGTTCAGGCCCAGACCCGCGGCCAGCGAGATCGCGATAATCACCATGTTGCGGCGGTTCATCTTGACCTCGGTCAGCACGTTCAGCCCGGCTGCAGCCACCATGCCGAACATGACGATCACGCCGCCGCCCAGCACAGGCAGGGGCATCGAGGCGATGACCGCACCGATCTTGGGCAACAGGCCGCAGATGATCATGATAATGCCAGCGATGGTCACAACATGGCGGCTCATGATGCCGGTCATGCCGACAATGCCGACATTCTGGCTGAACGAGGTGTTGGGCAGTCCGCCAAATACGCCAGCCACGGCAGTCCCAAGACCATCGGCGTAAGTTGCACCTTGGATCTCTTCGTCGGTGGCGTCACGTCCGGCCCCAGCTTTGGCTGTGGCCGAGGCATCGCCAACGGTTTCAATTGCCGAGACAACGGACACTAGAGTGACTGCAATCACGGCACCCAGGCTGAACTGGAACCCGTAAGGCAGTGGTTTGATGCTGGTGATCCAGGACGCTTTGGAGACGGCCCCAAAGTTTACCATGCCAAGAATATAAGCCAGCAGGTAACCCGCCAACAGCCCGATCAGAATGGCCGCGTTGGACAGAGAGCCCTTGGTAAAGAACTTGACCCCGAGCGCCACGATGACGACCGTCAGCGCCACAGACCAGTGCAGCAAGGAGCCAAAGCTCTCGGCTTCCATCTGGAATTTGGCGGCGCCACCTGCCGCGTATTTGATCGCAACCGGGATCAGGTAAAGACCGATGGCCAGAATGACGAGGCCGGTCACTAGTGGTGGAAACAGCCAGCGTATCTTGCCAATAACGGCACCCAGACAGAAATGCAGCACGCCGCCTATGATACAGGCGGTCAGCGCCACGCTAAGGCCTTGGGTCGCGGTGACCCCGGCCAGCACGCCAACAAAGGCAAAACTTGTGCCTTGCATGATCGGCAGACGCGCGCCCACGGGTCCGATCCCGACGGTTTGGAACAGCGTGGCGATGCCAGCAAACAGCATTGCCATCTGGATTAGGTAGATTTGCTCTGGTCCGCCAAAGGCCAGACCAGCAGCCCCCGCGACGATGATTGACGGTGTAACGTTGGACGCGAACATCGCCAGCACGTGTTGAAACCCTAGCGGCACCGCCTGTGCGAGCGGTGGGGTTACGTTCGGATCACTATACTGTGTCCCTGTTGCAGTATCAGCCATACGGAATTCTCCTGTTGGTATGGGGTTCTTGCTGTCTTCTTTTGCCGGACAGCTTTGGGTGATGGGCAGGTGGGACCTGCCAGTGGTATTCAGGACGACACAACCATGTAGGGGGTGTCGAACCAGAATTCTTCAAGGTTGTCGCCGGGTCCGATGCGGTCGACGACGGCAAAGAGACCGGGGGCCGTGAGAGGTGTGAGAACCCCGTGCCATGTGTTGCGGTGAAAGTTGATGGCCTGGCCAAGTGCCGTGACAAAGGCCTTTGGTGTGCCGGGCTTGCCGTGGTCATCCGGCGCTACAACCACAAGAAAAGGCGCCGGGGTCATGGGGATAAAGCTTTGCGAGCCCTCAGGGTGACGTTCCACCATATCAAGAGTGTAGGGTAGGCTGCGCGGCTCGGCGTCAAACAGGCTGATCCCGGCACGGCCATCGGAGAAATCCAGCCGAGCAAGATCATGGTGACGTCCGCACAGGCCCTGATTAATGATTTT
This sequence comes from uncultured Shimia sp., assembly GCF_947498095.1. Lineage (GTDB taxonomy): Bacteria > Pseudomonadota > Alphaproteobacteria > Rhodobacterales > Rhodobacteraceae > Shimia. The sequence goes on from NZ_CANMJE010000008.1 coordinate 125,226, forward strand.
GTCCGGGCTGTCTTTCAGCGCCAGAACATCGCCAAAGGATGCGAAAGCCGACGCGGTCAGCGGTTCGGTCACGATTGGCTTCATGACACACAATCCCTGTTCATCGCGGTGCACTTGATCATGCAGCCGTCTCCTATTGGTTCATTTGGTTCTATCTCAGAACAATCTGCGTGACTTTCGCAAAAAAACTGAAAGACTTCTTTGCGACTTCTGCCTGTCTTATCCGCAACAAATGCGGGAAAACCGGGGCATATGAATAAAAAGGGGGCGTTTCATGTCCGGATATCTCACCACACATGTTTTGGATACGGCGCGCGGCGTGCCTGCAGAAGGTATCAGGATCGCGCTTTTTCACCTATCCGGCGACAGCCGGGAAATGATTGCCGAGACAGTGACCAATGACGATGGCCGTACCGACAGTCCAATCTTGCCGCAGGATAAGTTCCAAACCGGGACCTATGAGTTGATCTTTTTTTGCGGGGACTATCTGCGTGATACCGGGCAGGCTGGGGACGATCCATTGTTTCTGGATGCTGTGCCGATCCGCTTTGGCATGTCAGACGGCGAGGCTCATTATCATGTGCCGCTCTTGTTGTCGCCATATGGCTATTCGACCTATCGCGGCAGCTAAGCGTCTTAGGCAAGAGTTGCGGCAAGAACTGCATTGCTATTCACACATTTGAATGTCAGCATGTCGCGGATCGTTGATCTCGGATGCAGGAGGACAGTCAGATGCGTTTGACTCGAAGAAAGTTCATCAGAAACGCAAGCGCAGGTGCGGCCTTAGTTGCCGCCCCACAGATGGTCTGGTCCTCTGATCAGGTGGCTTTGGGATCCATGCAGATACAGACGCTGTCTGACGGGTACCTTAGCTTGCCATTTGATTTCATCTTTGGACCGATGCCTTCTGACGTCGTTGTGCCGATCCTTGGTGAGTACGAGATTGGCAATGGCCCTTTGATGCCCGAATGTAATGTCACGCTGATGCAGGACGGCACGCGCACGGTGTTGTTCGATACCGGCTCGGGCACTGGGTTTCAGGACAGCGCGGGTCTGTTGATTGATGCGCTGGATATGGCTGGTGTGGCCCCCGAGGACGTGACCCATGTCGTGTTTACACATTGTCATCCAGATCACTTGTGGGGTGTGCTGGACGATTTCGACGACCCCCTGTTTACCGAGGCGACGTATTTGATGGGGCGCGCCGAATGGGATTACTGGTGGAACTCGGAAACCGTAGATACGATTGAACCCGCACGCACCACCATGGCAATCGGCGCCAAGCGACGCATGGAAATGATCGAAGACGCCGTGACATTCTTTGATGACGGTGAGGAAATTCTGCCCGGCGTTGCGGCGCGGGCCAGCTACGGTCATACGCCCGGTCATATGGCGTTTGAACTGCGCCAAGGCAGTGACAGCGTGATGGTGGTGGGCGATGCCATCGGAAATCACCACGTTGCCTTTGCCGCCCCGCAGCTGGAAAGCGGATCGGATCAGGATCGTGCCATCGCGGTTGCGACCCGCCTGTCCCTGCTGGACCAGTTGGCGGCAGACAAGACCCGATTGATCGGCTATCACTTGCCCGGCGGTGGGATGGGCCATGTGGAACGCAAGGGCGATGTCTACCGTTTTGTGCCGGACGGCGCCTGAAACAGGAGATCAAATATGTCAGTCAAGCTCCAAACCCTTCCTGACGTGGTTGGGGGCCCTCTGGCATGAAAGCCATCATTTTTGATCTGGATGGCACGCTGGTCGACAGTGCGCCCGACATCCATGCGGCGGTGAACCGGATGCTTGAGACCGAAGGCCAGCCCACGTTGGACTTGCCGACGGTGACCTCATTTGTTGGCAACGGCCTGCCCAAGCTGATCGAACGGGTGATGACACGGCAAGGCATAGATATGGCCGCGTTTGATCGCATCACCGCGGATGTTCTGGAGATCTATGAGACCACTCCGGCAACCTATGCGCGTCCCTATCCCGGCATGAAGCAGGCCTTGCAGGACCTCACTGGCGCTGGATACCGGATGGGGGTCTGCACCAACAAACCCTACAAGCCAGCCATAAACCTGCTGCATGACATGGGATTGGACGGGGTCTTTGACGTGGTGATTGGTGGCGACAGCACGCCTGCACGCAAACCAGACGCCTTGCCTTTGCAGGAAACTATCAAAGCCTTGCAGGCCGAAGAAGTCCTGTATGTCGGCGACAGCGAGATTGATGCGTCCACGGCACAAAATGCCCGCGTTGGCTTTGCGCTCTTTACCGAAGGCTATCGAAAACGCGCCGTGGCGAGCATTCCCCACGCCTATGCGTTTTCGGATTTTGGTCAGCTATCGGCGATTGTTTCGACGCATTTTCTGAGCAAAACTTAACCTTTTTCCCCTTTCTTGCCGACCGTAAGGGCAGGCATTGTGAATTCCGAACGGCCTGACTAAAGTGGGCCTGCGAATGGGCCGATGGGGCGTTTCCTGCAGGACGGAAGCGGTCGGCCGATGGGAGGGTTAAGAATGAAGACAGTTTTTGCAGCAGTTATCGCGGCCTGTGCCACGATGGTGGCGTCTATCGCGATGGCAGGCGTGATCGAATTGACACCCGCCAGCCCTCAGCCGTCGGGCGTGAAAAAGGGGCTGAAGGTCAGCTACTTCACCGGTGATCGCCAGGTCCGCTCATTGAGTTCGGCCAAGGGGCGTCTCAAAGGCAGCTCCAAACCGGGCAAGCCGCTCAGCGGGTTAAGCTATCCTGACAAGGGCAAGGGCGCGCCGGTTCTGACGGCGGGCATCCCGGAATTGGTGGTTGCGGATATTCGTGGCTATATCAAGTTCGCCAAACCCGGTGTCTATGAGGTCGAGTTTTACTCCAATGACGGCATGCAGGTTTGGATCGGTGGTCAATCGGTCTCAAAGGTGGACGGCATCACCCCTTGCGCCAGCGGTGGCCCGCAACAAGTGAAAGTCCCGTCGGCAGGCTGGTACGACATTCAGGCCATATATTTCCAGAAAGAGGGCACCGCCTGTCTGGAAGCGGAATGGAAGGCGCCGGGTGGATCGTTTGGGCTGATCCCTAACAGTGCCTTTGGGTATTGATCCACGCTCTCGCGCACCAGAATGACCAAACAAAGGGGCCACGCGGCCCTTTTTCTTGTGTTAACGGCAGATGCCTTCGATCTTGGCATCTTTCCACGGAATGCGCAGTTGGTCGGGGCGGGGTAGCTCCCCCAGCGGCATGGCCTGGCTGATCAGGGACGCAAGACGCGCCGTGCGGGGCGCTTCGGGGTCCAGCATGGCGCAGCAGACGTATTCCTCGACGATGCTGGCCTGTTGCTCATAGCCGAACTCCAGAAACCTTGTGTCAGTCGAGATATCAAACAAATAGGGATCGGCGCCGTTTTCATGCTCGCTGGCCGCGCGCAATGGGGAATAGCCGGTAATCTTGCGGTTCTGCCATTGCCAGACATGGGTGATCTCATGGGCAAACAGCATCGCGTCCATCAGGTCCATACGTTCTGGGTACCCGGCCATGAAATTCGGCTTGTGCCAGTCCTTGGCAAAATAGGCGGTGTTCCATACCACCACGGCGGCGGGGGACACGGTGACCTCTTTGCGGGTGATTTCCGGCCAGATCCGTTCGCGGCAAGCCACTCGGGGGCGGGGTTCGCGGGTAAAGGTGAAGGAACTGAATGGCACATCGCGCACCACGGTCACGGCCTCGGGACGGATCGTGTCGCCCTGCAGGTCCTTGGCAAACTCGGCCTCGGACGGGGTCAGGCTACGGGTACAGGATATCAGGACCAAAGGCAGAAAAAATCGCGCGCGCATGTCGCGACCCTAACAGCCTCGCCCGTTGGATCAAGCGGTGGACGCATGGGACCCATCACTTGACCAAGGCCCGCGTCAAAAATGGCTCAGAGCGCTTTGCCGCTCAGACAGTGATGGTAGAAATGATTGTATTTCTGCTTGTCCGCCGCGTTGCCATTGATGCCCCCGATAAGGCCGCCGGTGACGGCCCCACGCTTGGCACCTTTTGAGCCATTGACGATGCCGCCAAGAGCTGCGCCGCCGACGATGCCTGTCGTGGCTCCGGCGGCCGTGGCGCTGCTGCCGGATTTCACCTTGGCATAAGAGTCGCAATAGGTCTGCGTGCGCTCTTGGGCATAGGCAGGGGATGTGGCCAGCATGGCGGCCACGAGGACAAGAGAAAGACGTTTCATTGTTGGTATCTCCGGAAAACTGCTCTGGGGTACCTCTGACATTTGGGCCGCAAAGGGCGCTGCCAAATGCGCCTAGGTGCCAAATTTTTGTGATACCGGGCCAAATAGGGACCGCAGGGGCGTTATTTTGGCGGCCAGGGCGCGGTCAGGCGACCACCGCTTAGACATTCCTGCAGGTAGTAGTCATAGACCTGCTTGTCCCATTGCCCGCCCCTGGCAGCCCCAAGAGCCCCTCCGGCGAGGGCGCCGCGATTGACGGCTGTTGAGCCCCCTTGGGTGGCCCCCGCTGCCGCCCCAGCCCATTTGCCACTGCGTCCGCCCCGCACCGTGCCCGCTTGCCCCGCCGAGGCGCGGGCGTATTGGTCACAAAATATGCCGGTACGCTCGTAGTCCTCCGCCAGGACGGGCAGGGGAAGGAGGGCGAGGATCAGGAAAAGGCGCATGGGGGGAGTGTGGCAGAGGGTGTTTCGTCACTCAACCCATTGCATGATGCGCTGCATCATGAACGCGCCCGACCCGCCCCCGTCGCACCAAAGGCGCACCGTTTATGGGGGCTCGCCTTTGTCGAGAAGGGCGGTCGCGTTTGCGCCCACCCATCGGATCGGGCGTGAGGGGTGTTGGGAAGGGGAGTGTTGGGTTGAGTTTTATCCCACCACTGGATCGAGGGGTGCGATCAATGGGCTGAAACAACACTTCAGCCTTTCAATGGCCTAGGCCAAATGAGTGGCAGGCCGCTCAACAAGCTCCAGCTTTTTATACATCCAATCGCCTGTTCGAATTTGCCAGAATTTGTATGGTTTCGACACATACAGTTTTTTGATCCCTGTAAACCGGTCGTGTCCCAAAATGTAGAGACGTACGTGCACTTTTTCATAGCTCATGAAAACATCCTCCAGTCTCAAGCCGCGCTCAGGCCGGAGAATGGACGTATTCTTGTGGATCGTAGGGCTTTTTTGCGGATCAAAAAGGCTAGATTCGTGAACTTTTAGTTGAATGTAGCGATGCCCTTTTCCGAACCGAAGTGAGTTGGAGAAAGTGGTTGGAATTGTGTAGTAATTCCACCTTCTAGAGTCAGACTTGCTTGAGTCAGACTTGGCAATGTTGAACACAGATACCCTGCAAATGGCAGTTGTTTCAATTAGGTCGATCACTCCTTTCTTTTGGACCTTTGTGGTGTAGTGGCTCCGTTCCGAATGCTTGTGCTTGACGACATTGATCTTGTCGGAAAAAATGATTTTCGGACTGACTAACTTGTGAAACACGCCTAGAGTAACAACCGCCGATAGAACGCCAACCGCGACTGCAATTGCCAATTCTATTGCGAAGATCTCCTCAAACATCCAACTCCTCCACGAACCGCGCATTCTCCTGAATGTATTGGAACCGCAGCTCGGGTTTTTTACCCATGAGGCGCTCGACCAGATCGCCGGTTTCACCTGGTTCATCCTCGTCAATCGTGACACGGATGAGCTTGCGGGTTTTAGGGTCCATGGTGGTTTCTTTCAAATCCTTGGCGTCCATTTCGCCCAGACCTTTGAACCGCTGCACGTCAATCTTGCCTTTGCCGCCCAGCCCCTTTTCCATCAGCACGTCTTTTTCCGCGTCCGTGGCGACGTAAATGCGCCGCGCGCCTTGCGTCAGGCGGTAGAGCGGCGGGCAGGCGAGGTAGAGGTGGCCCTGATCAATCAGCGGGCGCATCTGGGTGAAAAAGAACGTCATCAACAGCGCCGCAATATGAGCGCCGTCGACGTCCGCATCGGTCATGATGATAATCTTTTCATAACGCAGATCGTCGATGTTGAACTTCGTGCCCATGCCGCAGCCAAGGCTTTCGCAGAGGTCGGAAATCTCGGCGTTGCTTCCCAGCTTCGATGAGGCCGCGCCGAGGACGTTCAGGATTTTGCCTTTGAGCGGCAGAAGCGCTTGGGTTTTGCGGTCGCGGGCACCTTTGCCCGAGCCACCGGCCGAGTCACCCTCGACGATGAACAATTCCGTGCCTTCGCGGTCTTTCGACGAACAGTCTGTCAGCTTGCCCGGCAGGCGCAGTTTCTTGGTCGCGGATTTGCGGGCGGTTTCCTTTTCCATGCGGCGGCGCAGGCGTTCTTCGGCACGCAGCACGAGGAAATCAAGGATAGCGCCCGCCGATTTGGTGTCGGCGGCCAGCCAGTTGTCAAAGTGGTCGCGCACCGAGTTTTCCACCATCCGTTGCGCCTCGACCGTGGCCAGCCGGTCTTTGGTCTGGCCGACAAATTCAGGCTCGCGGATGAAGCACGAGACCAGCGCGCCCGCGCCCGTGGTCAGGTCTTCGCGGGTGATGGTGGCGGCCTTTTTGTTGCTGACCAACTCGCCGTAAGCCTTGATACCCTTGAGGATTGCGGCCCAGAACCCGGCCTCGTGAGTGCCGCCTTCGGGGGTGGGGACGGTGTTACAATAGGATTGGATGAACCCATCGCGCGAGGGCGTCCAGTTGATCGCCCATTCAACCTTGCCCGGCGCGTTGAACTTTTCGAAAGACACCGTGCCGCAGAATGGCTGGTCGGAATAGGTTGAGGCGCCCGACAGGGTCTCGTTCAGGTAATCTGACAGACCACCGGGAAAATGGAACTTGGCCTCGGCCGGGGTTTCGCCATCATCAATGCCGGTTTTCCAGCGGATTTCGACGCCCGAGAACAGATAGGCTTTGGAGCGCGCCATCTTGAACAGGCGGGCGGGTTTCAGTTTCAGAGAGCCGAAGATTTCCGGGTCAGGGTGAAAGGTGACAGCCGTGCCGCGACGGTTGGGAGCCGCGCCGATCTTGGCCAGTTTGCCCTGCGGGATGCCGCGCGCGAACTCCATCGCGTAAAGCTCTTTGTTGCGGGCAACTTCGACGCGCAGATGGTCCGAAAGCGCGTTCACAACTGACGAGCCCACGCCATGCAGACCGCCCGAGGTTTCATAGCTGTCGCCAGAGAACTTGCCGCCTGCGTTCAGGGTGCAAAAGATGATCTCAAGCGCCGATTTTTTAGGGTCTTTCGGGTGAGGGTCGGTGGGGATGCCACGCCCGTTGTCGCACACAGAGACATGGCCGTTTTCATGCAGCTCAATCTCGATCCATGTGGCGTGTCCCGCTACGGCCTCGTCCATCGAGTTGTCGACGATTTCGGCCACCATGTGATGCAGGGCGCGATCATCCTTGCCCCCGATGTACATGCCGGGGCGCAGACGCACGTGCTCCATGTCTTCCAGAACCTGGATGGAAGACGCGTCATAGTCGCTCGCGGTGGACGCGGTCAAAAGGTCGTTTGCCATGCTCGGGCTGCCCATTCTTAATGTTGGTTGGCGGCTATTATGGCAGGGCTCTGCGATAGGCGAAAGGGTGGAATGACGCCCACTGGATAAGCCGCTGTCTTGGATTGCGAACTTGTGTTCTAGTGAGGTCATGACGGCCACAGTGAGAGGACATTCCATGAGCTGGATCACGACCATTCCCTATGACGAGGCCACCGGCAAGTTGAAGCGGCTGTATGACCGGGTGAAGGGGCCTGAAAACAATGTCGACAACATCATGATGGCCCACAGTCTGCGGCCGCATTCGATGGAAGGGCATATGGCGATCTACAAGTATGTGCTGCACCATTCGGGCAATGCACTGCCCAAGTGGTTTCTGGAATGTCTTGGGGTCTGGGTCTCATCGCTGAATGACTGCGCCTATTGCGTCGAACATCATTTTGCCGGGATGAAACGGTTGCTGCAGGATGATGCGCGGGCCGAGGCTTTGCGGCTGGCCATTGACGCAGGCGCCATTGAGGCAGCCCCCTTGGATCGTGCGCAAAAGGCGGCGATGGCCTATGCAAAGACGTTGACCAAGGCGCCTGCAACCCTGACCGAGGCAGATATCCAAGGCCTGCGTGAGGTCGGGTTCGACGATGGGGAAATTCTCGAAATCAATCAGGTTTCGGCTTATTTCTCTTATGCCAACCGGACGGTTCTGGGGCTCGGATGTTCGACCGATGGGGACGTTCTGGGTCTGTCACCCAACAATTCGGACAATCCTGACGACTGGAACCACAGCTAATCCAACATCAAGGAGACCTGAGTTTCCGCAAACAAAGGGTTTCGAAACCCTTTGCTTAAGCAAATTGGAATTTGCTTGGTGCGCCGAAACAACAGGTGTGTTTTCTGGTTTGTTCAGGACCAGATGATTTGCAAGTCTTCCCGAAAGGCAAAGCGCTTCAGATGGGCGTCGACGACCTCTTGAAACCGCTTCAGATCAGCCTCATCCGGAACGTGAACCTGCAATTCGAGGTGGTTGGTGTGTGCCACCATTGAGAGCGTGTTGCCGCTCTCAAAGGCGATCTCACCAGCCTCGGGGGAAAACTTGGCCTGCGCCTTGTGCGACCAGTGCTTGCACAGTTGTTGCAAGTAGCGATTGGCGTTTTCTGTGTCGGCGGTAGCCGAGGCTGTTTGGGGCATGGATGGCTCCGAGGTGGGCGCTGATTGACGTTAAAATCACCCTAGCAGAAGGTCGGCATAAAAGCGCCATAAGAACGATGCAAGAGGCATTGATTTTGCCCCGCGGGTTGCAGGGAAATTGACGCACATCAAAGCGCTGGTTTCGTTGTTGCGTTAAGGTTCGCGCAAGTTCAGACAAATGGAGAATTCTATGACCGCAACGCCTGCGAACACCCCTGCTGCAATCAAAAAAGCTGCTGAAGAAGCCAAGGCCTCCGTACAACCCAACGGCGCAGTGGCAGCCAAGGCGCGCAAAACCTCACCCAGTGCCGAAGAGATCCGCCGCGCCTTTGAAAGCGGCGAATATCCCTATGACACAAAGCTGTCGCGCCGCACGTACGAGACACAAAAGGCCAAGATTCAAGCCGAACTTCTCAAGGTGCAATTGTGGGCACAGGAAACAGGCCAGAAATTCGTCATGATCTTTGAAGGACGTGATGCGGCCGGTAAGGGCGGGACGATCAAACGCTTTACCGAGCACCTCAATCCTCGGGCGGCGCGGGTTGTGGCTTTGAACAAGCCTACCGACGAAGAGCGCGGCCAATGGTACTTCCAACGCTATATCGACCATCTGCCAACGGCGGGTGAAATGGTGCTCTATGACCGCTCTTGGTACAACCGCGCCGGTGTCGAGCGTGTGATGGGGTTCTGTGAGCCGGGCGAATATCTGGAATTCATGCGTCAGACTCCTGATTTGGAGCAGATGTTGGTGCGCTCTGGCATCCGACTTTACAAATACTGGTTCTCGGTCACGCAAGACGAACAACGTCGCCGCTTTGAAAGCCGCGAGAGCGATCCTTTGAAACAGTGGAAGCTGTCGCCGATCGACAAGGCGTCCTTGGGTAAATGGGATGATTACACCGAAGCGAAAGAGGCGATGTTCTTTTACACAGACACCGCAGATGCGCCTTGGACGGTGATCAAGTCGAACGACAAGAAACGCGCGCGTCTGAACTGTATGCTGCATTTCCTGGATTCGCTGGATTATCCGGGCAAAGATATCAAAATCGCACATGCCCCTGATCCGTTGATTGTTTCAACGGCAAGCCATGTGATCCATCGCTCGGATCACATTCTGGGTACAGCTCTGCACCCGGACACGCGCAAGAAATAGGGCGCTGCTTGCGTTGCGCTACAGGAGGGAGCGCAGCGCAGTCTGAACTGGCAGAAGCTCTGAAAAGGCGGTCTCGACCCACGCGGTCAGGCCGCCTTTTTTCAGAGCTGCTTCATCGGTGTCAAACCAAAGTGTCAGCCCCTTGCGCCGCAACAGGGCGCCATGTGGATGATCCTTGTCAAAGGGGGCTGGCACGCGCTTGAGCTCGGGCTCTCCCAGTCGTGCGCCATTGTCCGTGAGCGTCGCAATCATGGCCGCGATCGCACCGCCATTGCTGTCTGCGGCCTCTCGCCATCGCACAAGCGCGTCCTTATCAAAGCCGAAGACGCCTGCGCCCACACTGATGTAATCCGGGGCCACGCCAAAAAACCAATTCAAGCCGCCTTGGGACCAGAGCATATGCAGATGCGTGTGATAAGGGGTTTTGTCCTTGGAAAACCGCACGTCGCGATGTGGGCGAAACAATTTGGTTTCAACGGGCGCTCCGGTCATTTTTTCAAGACGGGCTCCTACGACGTCCAGAAACGCAAGCGCCGGCGCCTTGAGATCCGCCTCGTAGTACGACTTGTTGGCGGTGAACCACTCGCGGTTGTTGGACGCAGACAGATCGCCCAGAAAGCGACGTGCGTCGGGGACCAATGTGTCGAAAGTGTCGGTCATCCTTGCTCCGTAGTTTTCGGTAGAGTGCCAGACAGACACCGCCAGCGCAAATCAACCGCTTGCCAGTTTCTCCAAAGCCTCCTAAGCCTTGGGGTATGACCTCACCCATGTCTTACTCTCAGCACACGCGCGCCGTGGTGCGCCTTGGCCTGCCGCTTGTCGGCGGGCATATTGCGCATTTTGCCATTGGCCTGACCGACACGGTGATGCTGGGCTGGTACAGTGTCGAGGCGCTGGCAGCGGTGGTGCTGGGCAGCACGTTCTTCTTTGTAACGTTCATTTTTGGATCGGGATTTGCCATCGCGGTGATGCCGTTGGTGGCCGAAGCGCATGCTGCAAAAGATGAAGTCACGCTGCGGCGGGTCACGCGGATGGGGATGTGGCTGTCGGTGATTTTTGCGGCGACGATTCTGCCGCTGTTCTGGTATTCTGGGGCGCTATTGTCGCTGCTGGGACAAACCGAGGAAACCGCTGAGCTGGCGCAGCGCTACCTGCGCATCGTGGGGCCGGGAATGGTGCCGGCGCTGCTGGTCATGGTGTTGAAATCCTATCTGGCCGCGCTGGAACACACGCGTGTCGTGTTCTGGGTGACAGTGGCGGCAGCGGTGGTGAATGCCTTTGCCAACTACGCGCTGATTTTCGGCAACTGGGGTTTTCCGGAACTTGGCGTCGGTGGTGCCGCAATTGCATCGCTCATGGTGCAGATTGTCTCGCTGGCTGGTTGCGTGGCCTATGCAAAACTGGCCTTGCCCGAGCACACGTTGTTTGGCCGTCTGTGGCGCCCGGATTGGGACGCCTTTGGCCAGGTCTTTCGTCTTGGTGCACCGATCGGGGTCACCAACCTTTCCGAGGTGTCTCTATTTGCGGCCTCAAGTGTGATGATGGGCTGGCTGGGGACAATCCCACTGGCGGCACATGGGATCGCGCTTCAACTGGCAAGCCTGGCCTTCATGGTGCAACTGGGGCTGTCGAGTGCCGCCACGGTGCGGGCAGGCAACGCGATGGGACGCCGCGATGCACAGCATCTAAGCCGGGGCGCCATCGTGGCGATTGCATTGTCTTTGCTGGCGGGGGCTATCTCGGTGGTGGTGCTCTTGGTGTTCCCAGAGCAGCTTTTGTCGATGTTCATCAATCCGGAAGAATCCGAACGCGACGCGATCCTTGCCGTGGGCGTGTCGCTCTTGTTTGTGGCGGCTTTGTTCCAGGTCATGGATGGCGCTCAGGTTATGGCGCTGGGCCTGTTGCGCGGGGTTAAAGACACCAGCGCGCCCATGATTATCGCCGCCATCAGCTATTGGCTGATCGGCGTGCCCTGTGGTTATGCTTTTGGCTTTATTCTGGGCTGGGAAGGGGTCGGCGTCTGGCTGGGCCTTGTGGTTGGGTTGACGGTTGCCGCGATCCTGTTGATGTGGCGTTTCTGGGGGCCGAAAATCGCCAGCCTGCGGCGGGCTTTTGCGGCCTGACCCGCAATCACTCTCTCGTCAAACGATCCGCTTTTTTGCGTACCAGAACCGAGCGCAGGTCGTTCATCGCCAGAAGCAGCGCATCGGTGACGTCTTCCAGTTGTTCATCACTGGCCCGTGACTGCGCCCATTGCGTGGTCAGGTTCATGTGATCCACTGCCCGGTGAATGTCATCAATGTCCCGATGTGCCAGAATCTCTTGTCGTTCGACCATCCACTCGCGGATCGCCTCGAGGTCTTCTTGCGACAGGGTGCGGTCCCCGTGCGGTTTGATCTCGCCGTTGCGAATATTCACAACGGCGATTTGATCCATATCGATGCGTCGCTGACGGTTCTCGGTGTTCACCCGAAACACAAATGCCCCATTCTCACGAACACGGAAATAGTATTCAGGCAGTACAGCTGACATCGCAGTCCCTTACGTTAGCGAGGCACAGAAGGCCTGAATGCGCTCACACGCTTTTTTCAGGGCCTCGTCCGACGTAGCGTAGCTGACGCGGAAGTTTGGGGAAAGCCCGAATGCCGCGCCAAAGACAACCGCAACCTCGGCCTCTTCCAAGAGCGCCGTGGCAAAGGCTTCGTCATCCGAGATCACTGTGCCAGCGGGTGAGGTCTTGCCGATCAGCCCGGTAATGGACGGATAGACATAAAAGGCACCTTCGGGGACCGGACAGGTGATGCCGTCAATTTCCGACAGCATCGACACCACCAGATCGCGGCGGCGCGTAAAGGTCTGGTTGTTGGTGGCCAGAAAGTCCTGCGGCCCGTTCAGCGCCTCGACCGCGGCCCATTGGCTGACGGAACAGGGGTTCGAAGTAGACTGCGATTGGATCTTGCGCATGGCGGCGATCAGCTTGACCGGGCCAGCCGCGTAACCAATACGCCAGCCGGTCATGGCATAGGCCTTACTGACACCGTTGCAGGTCAACGTGCGCTCATACAGACCGGGCTCCAATTCGGCAGGGGTGCAGAACTCAAAATCATCATAGGCCAAATGTTCATACATATCGTCCGTCATCACCCAAACATGCGGGTGGCGCATCAGAACATCCGTGAGGCCCTTTAACTCGTCGCGGCTATAGCCAGCACCAGTCGGGTTCGAGGGAGAGTTGAAGATCAGCCATTTGGTCTTTGGCGTGATCGCGGCCTCAAGCTGCTCAGGTGTGAGCTTGAAGTTGTTTTCCAGCGTTGCCGTAGCGATCACCGGTTCGCCGCCTGCCAGCAGCACCATATCCGGGTAGCTGACCCAATAGGGCGCAGGAATGACCACCTCGTCGCCGGGGTTCAGGGTTGCGACCAGCGCATTATAGAGGATTTGCTTGCCGCCCGTGCCAACGCTGACCTGCTCAGGCGCATAGGTCAGGTTGTTTTCGCGCTGAAATTTGGCGCAGATCGCGGCCTTGAGTTCCACAATACCGTCGACAGCGGTGTACTTGGTTTTCCCAGCCCCGATTGCGGCCACGGCAGCGGCCTTGATGTTTTCGGGTGTGTCAAAATCCGGCTCGCCCGCACCGAGGCCGATCACGTCGCGGCCAGCCGCTCGAAGTTCGCCTGCCTTGGTGGTGACCGCGATGGTTGGAGAGGGTTTTACGCGGGAAAGTGTCGCGGACAGGAAAGACATGGGAGTTCCTCTTTGTATTCAATGCTTCCATGTCTTAGGGTGCGCCTCGCACCCGATCAAGCGCTTAGGCAAAGGAAGCTCGCAAATGGCTGAAGATATCAGCGACGACGACTATCATGACTATTGGTATGGCGATGACGTGGCGACGTTCGGGGACCGTTTGGCAGCAGCACGCGACTATCAGGGCCTAGGTCAGGAAGAATTTGCGCGGCGCCTTGGCGTCAAGCTGTCGACCGCGCGGGGTTGGGAAGACGATGTGAGCGAGCCTCGCGCCAACAAATTGCAGATGATGGCCGGGTTGTTGAACGTATCCGTTGTCTGGTTGTTGACCGGCGAAGGTGAAGGCATCTCATCGGCTCTTGACGAAGGTGAGACCTACAATCCCGAACTGGCCGGGCTTTTGGTGGAGTTGCGCGACGTGCGTGCGCAGATGAAGAACAGCCTCGACCAAATGGCGCGGCTAGAGAAAAAGCTGCGGTTGGTTGTGAAAGAGACTGAACCAAATGACTGAAACGCATGAGCACCGCCTGAAACGGATGAAGATGCGCTCGATGCGGCGCGGCATCAAAGAGATGGATTTGATTCTGGAGCGCTATGCCGATGACAATCTGGCGCAGATGGATGCGCCAACTTTGGATCTCTATGATGCTCTGCTACATGAAAACGATCAGGACCTGTATCAGTGGGTGACCGGACAGGTCGCTGCACCCGAAAAGTTCTCGGCGTTGATCCACGATATCTCGCAGGCCATCTCGGGCTCCAAATAGATCGCATTTTAAGCGATTACCGCACGACTTAACCTAATGTTCGTGTTTTTCCCCCAGTTTCCGATTTGAGGAATGACTGCCGGAGACAAACATGAGTATTCACGGATCGATTGGAGAGAAGACGGACAAGGGCTTTATGTTGTCTTATCTGGATTCCCTTGCATTGGTTGAGCGGCTGCACCGCTTATTGCTGGATGTTATCAAGGATGAATTTGAACGCGTCGGCGTGTTGGAAATCAACGCGGTTCAGGCGTTGCTGCTGTTCAATATTGGCGACAACGAGGTGACCGCCGGCGAATTGAAATCGCGCGGGTACTATCAGGGCAGCAACGTCAGCTACAATCTCAAGAAGCTGGTTGAGATGGGCTATATGCACCACCAGCGCTGCGAGGTTGACCGTCGCTCGGTTCGCGTGCGTCTGACGCCTAAAGGGCGCGAGACTCACCTGGTTGTTGAGGCGCTGTTTGGCCGCCACGCCGAGGGCCTGCAATCCAAGGGTATTCTGGGGGCGACGGTATTGACGGTATCACCTTTGCCCTGCGTCGGGTCGAACGCTACTGGAGTGACCAGATCCGCTATATCTATTGATTTGCGCCAAGCGACCCGTAAGCGCTGCGCAGAGTTTTGGTAATGAGTGCGGGTCGTCCTAATCCGTCAGAGTTCGGGTGTTGACCCGGCCAGTGAGAGCCCTTGCAACTCACGCAAAAGTTTGCGCGCCATGGCGCGTTCATAGTCATCAAAACTCTGTGCAGTCTCAACAAACGCACCGGGGCCGCGAATAACATTGGCTGTGTAATAGGCGCTAAGTTCCTGTAGCGACAGTTTGGCGTTTCCACTGTCATCGCCAATGGTCAGCCCATTCACGACCAGCCAGCCGGGGCTTGGCACCGATTGGGGCAGGGGACCTGTATTGGATTTCCCGTCCCCGGAAATATCCAGCGTACGCTTGGGGCAATCAGATTGGATTTCCAGCAATTCCGTGCCGTAGGTTATCGCTGAGCCCAACGCAGTTGAGGGATCTGCGGGACGTCTTTGGGTTTGGTGCAACAGAGCGATGATCTGATCCAGGTCCTGAAGCGTTGTCACCTCGGTCCAGCCGACCAGCAAACGGCGATTGAATTGACGTGGCCCGCTCCATTCAAAGACCGCCAGACGCACAGGCCAATCTGGTTCGGCCAACAGAACCTCGCGTACTTCGGGCGCGCTCAGCGCGGCGGCCAAGCCATCCAATTGCAACCGATACTCGTTTGTGTCGACCGAGCCTGACACGTCCAGCCCCAGTGCCAGCGCCTGACGGCAGTCTGCCTGTGCGCCCGATGCGATCATGAGCGCAGCCAACAAAGGGATGACCAGGCGCGTCACGGCTGGTCCATTTTCATGGTCACCGCCAAAGGTGCCAGTTCCCGTTCCAGCTTTCGGGTCATGGCCCGCTCGTAGTCGCCATAGTTCTGGGCTTCTTCCACAAAGGCGTTGGGGCCTCGGATCACCTCGCGGCGGTAATAGCCGGCGATGTCGATCGGCACCGCGGTGAATGCCGCCATGGATGTGCCTACTGTCTTAATGGCCAGTCCATTTACAGTGATGTTTTCAAAGGGAAAGTACTTGTAAGCTTTGTCTGGTGGGAACCCGTCGTTGTTCTTGCCGTCACCACTCACATCCAGTGTTTTGGCTGTGCAATCCGGGCCGTTGGCCATCAATGCAGACGCATATGCCAAAGCCTGCCCTAGGGCCGTCGCTTCGGTATTGTTTGTGCGTTTTGATGCGCGCAGCAATTCTGCGACGTCCAGCAGATCCTGTGGCGTATCAATCATACGCCAATCCACCAACAGGCGCTGATGCTTGGCGCCGCTCCATTCAAACACGGCCAGAGCAACCGGTTGAGGAGACAGGAAAAATGCGCGCTCAACATCCGGTGCGATCAGCGCGTTGGCCAGGCCGCGCCGCTGAAACGTATCTTCCAGCGTGTCCACGGACGAGGACACGTCCAGCGCCAGAGCCAGCGCGAGGCGACACTCGGCCGCCTCAGCCTGAGCAGCCATCAACAGGCTGCCGAGGGCAAAAGCCCGGATCACCAGTGTCCGACGCTGTCCATACTGGTCCACGGCTCTGCCGGTGCCAGAGCGTCACCCTGTTGCAGGAGTTCGATCGAGATATTGTCTGGTGAGCGCACAAACGCCATGCGCCCGTCGCGCGGGGGGCGATTGATGGTCACACCATTGTCCATCAGGTGTTGGCACATCTCGTAGATATTACCGACCTCGTAGGCGAGATGACCAAAATGCCGCGAGTCGCTGGGCAAGCCGTCATCGCCATCCCAGTTATAGGTCAGCTCTAAAGGTGTCTCTTCGTTGCCTTCCGAGGCCAGATAGATCAGCGTAAAGCGGCCCGCGTCACTGTCCCAGCGTCGGATTTCCTTGAGGCCAAGCAAGGCATAAAACGCCATAGACGCCTCAAGATCGCTGACACGCACCATCGTGTGCAGGTATTTCAGATGCATCGTTTTCCCCTTTGCATGTGTTGACGCGATCAAACCACTGCCTTGCCCATGTTTCCAGTCCAAACCGCCTTGGCGCGCGTTCACGAAGTCTTTATGACTAGGCCAAGAACAATTCCCGGGGGGAAGAGCAGATGCAGCAATATCTCGATCAGTTGCGGATGATTCTGGAACATGGCCAAGACTCAACGGACCGCACCGGCACCGGTACGATCTCGCATTTTGGGATGCAGGCAATCTATCCGCTGGCCGACGGCTTTCCGATGGTGACGACCAAAAAGCTGCACTTGCGTTCCATTATTCACGAACTTCTGTGGTTCCTCTCGGGCGACACGAACATCCGTTATCTCAAGGAAAACGGTGTTTCGATTTGGGATGAATGGGCGGATGAAAACGGGGATTTGGGGCCAGTTTATGGCCATCAATGGCGTCATTTTCCTAAATTTGGTGCAGAGGGTATTGGCGAGGTTGACCAAATTGCCGATCTGTTGCGGATGATCAAGACCTCGCCGGACAGCCGTCGCTTGATTGTCTCAGCCTGGAACCCCGGTGACGTGCCAGATATGGCATTGCCGCCATGTCATACGCTGTGGCAGGTGCGGATCATCGGCAACAAGATGCATCTGCAGCTTTACCAGCGGTCAGCTGACATGTTTCTGGGTGTGCCTTTCAACATCGCGTCTTATGCGCTGTTGTTGAAGATGCTGGCGCAGGTCACCGGATATGAGGCCGGTGATTTCATT
Source organism: uncultured Shimia sp. (assembly GCF_947498095.1). Lineage (GTDB taxonomy): Bacteria > Pseudomonadota > Alphaproteobacteria > Rhodobacterales > Rhodobacteraceae > Shimia. Next base: position 142,792 of record NZ_CANMJE010000008.1, read on the forward strand.
CACGCAATCGGTGATGCACATATTTACTCGAACCATATGGAACAGGTTAAAACGCAGTTGGCGCGCACGCCCAAACCCTTGCCGCAGATACGGCTCAATCCCGACGTGACCTCGCTGTTTGATTTCAAATACGAGGACTTTGAGGTGCTGAATTATGATCCCGATCCGGCGATCTCCGCACCTGTGGCGGTGTAAGGGATGATCTCTCTGATCGTCGCCCGTGATCGCAATGGCGCTATTGGCAAAGGCAACGCAATCCCGTGGCATGCACCTGAAGACTTGAAGTTCTTTCAACGCGAGACGAGTGGCGCCGCTATCATCATGGGGCGCAATACCTGGGATAGTCTTCCGTTCAAGCCCTTGAAAAATCGCTTGAATATCGTGGTTTCGTCCAACCCTTCTCTGGCCGAAACCGTGTGCCCGTCGCTTGAGGCCGCAATTGATACCGCGCATGCGGCCGGGCACCGACGGGTTTACGGCATTGGCGGGTTTCGCATCTATCAAGACCTGTTGCCGTTGGCGCACCGGCTGCTGGTCACCGAGGTCGATCTGGACGTGCCGGATGCTGACACGTTTTTCCCGACTTTCGGTGATGATGAATGGGAGTTGATTGGCAAGACACCGCTGCGGAACGACAGCCCAGCCTGTGTTGTGCATGAGTATCTGCGCCGCTAACACGTCATAGCGACAGACACCGGCTGATGACAAATCAGAAACGCTGCGTTTCCATAGTGGAAATTGACAGCACGCCCAACATCGCCCTATTTTCAATGCGTTAATGGCATTTTGTCCAAGCATAGGTGGGCTCTGCGATGACAAAACTGATTTCTGCACTGATGGTGGCGACATGTCTGGCGGCGCCTGTTGGCGCACAAACCTGGAGCAGCAATGCCCCCCAGATCGGTCCGGTCAATCAGCCCGAAGGCATCCTGATCGAAGCTTATCCGACCTCAACAAACCATTGTCAGGCCGGATATCAACCAGTCGTTTTCGGAGGTGTCATCTGCTGCGGCAAGCCGAACGCAACCTATAATGCTTCCCACAGCGCGCCGGCCATGCAGCAATGTGCGGCAGGCACCAAGGGCTGCAGCTAAGCAAGCGACAGGGGCGCCAGGCGCCCCAGTGTTCGTCACACCGCTTTGATTTCGCCGGCCATCATCCGGCCGTCGCGACCTTCGACGAGCTCGTATTCGACCTTTTGGTTGTCCGCGAGCCCGGTCATCCCGGCGGCTTCAACCGCCGATATATGGACGAATACATCGTTTCCGCCGTCATCCGGCGCAATAAATCCAAACCCTTTGGTGGTGTTGAACCACTTGACGGTACCACTTGCCATACCGCGTCTCCTTCCCAAGTCATTTTGTCCGGGGGATGAAACATGTCCCGAACCACATTTTGCAATGAAATCTGTTTGATGACAGATCTAGGTGCAAATGTAGGTCGAAGGATTGCACGGCGTATGTAAAAATCAAGCAAAACTGAATCAGAAAACCGTCAGTTGGTCGCTCCAAGACGGACAAAAAGTGGGAAAACCAATGAACCTTTATGGGCTTAAGAACTGTGACACTTGTCGTAAGGCACTGAAAGAAATTGAAAATGCGCAGTTGGTCGACGTTCGAATAGAGGGTGTGCCAGAGGAAATTCTAACACGGGCACTGGATGAATTCGGCGGCAGTTTGCTTAATACGCGATCAACCACATGGCGGGGTTTGACGGAAGAAGAGCGTCTGGCGGCGCCATTGGACCTGTTGCACGCCCATCCGGCATTGATGAAGCGTCCACTGATTGACCATCAGGGTGCGCTGTACCTTGGCTGGGGCAAAGATGTGCGGGAGGCCCTTGGATTGGAGTAAATCCGGGCTTATGTCGAATACCAGAGATCTAATGAGGACGAGTAAATGCGCAATGCGGCCCTGACATTGGGGATTATCGCCGGAGTGTTCGGCATGTTTATCGGGTTTTTCAGCTGGGGCTATATCGAAGTCACGGAACGCTACAACGAAGTTGGCGAGCTGTTCAGCTATGTTGAGAACGAACAGTTGGTCAAAGCGGCGGGCCTGTTGTCACCGCTTTTGGCGATTGCGGGCGGGGCGATGTCTCGGGCCCGTGCCTTGTGGGGTGGCGTTTTGCTGATCCTGTCGGCGATCGGCATGTATGCGGCTTTTGGGTTTGGCGTCTTTACCATGTTCCCGATCTCTTTCGCGGCCCTTGGCGGCATCCTAGCGATTGCCGCTGGTAAGCCGGACGAACCTAAATCACACTTTTGAAGCTGATCGCTTCGACAAAAGTCGGTCAAGGGACAGTGGCCCTGCGCCCTTGACCACAATGACTGCCATCAAGAATACCCATAGCGCGCGTTGATCCATGATCGCGCTGTTCTCGATCCGATCAAACCAAGCGCCAATGGTGCTGGCATCCGCGTGATGGCCGACAATGTCCGTGAGTGATTGCAGCACGATAAATCCGATCATGCCCACGGCCGCCAAGCGTGACAGCAGCCCCAGAACGATCATCAACGGCAGGATGAACTCGGCCCATGTGCCGCCCAAAGCGACAGCCCAATGGAACAGTGACAGCTGTGATGTGTCGTAGCCTGCAGCCTCAAACACCCGCGGGAAGATTTGAACATAGGCCCCGGTCGACGGTTGAAATAGTCCCAAAAACCCGTCGCCCAGTTTGGTCAGGCCAGAGTTCCAGAAGTAGAACAGCAGGACCGCTGCGAACAGAAATCGCGCCAGGGTTGGGATAATCCAGTCTGCCCGTTCTAACCTTGATAAAACGGAATTATGGAGTGAAATCAAGGCATTCATGCTGGTTCCTCAGGTGTTTGTAGACAAGATGGCTCGACAGGTCAGCAAGAGCGCGAGGCTGGCGCTGAGGTCGAAGTCCGGAGTGGATTGCGTGGCCAATTCAGCGGCGTCCCCAAGGGTTTCGCCCGCAGCCAATGCGACGGCAAAGGCGCCGCCACCGGCGGGCATCAGCTGTGGTTCGGGATCAAAATCCCGACGTACAATCAGCACGTCCTGAGCGCCTGCAGTGGGCTTGGCGGCCCCTTCAATCATGTTAAAGGCCCAGATGTCGTAGATCGGCCAGGGTGAGGTGGCAATCTCTACGGATGGAACCAGCTCAATTTTGGCGGTCGCCAGATTTTCCGGAGGGATCCGGGACAGGACGTCGTCGTCCATCTCAGCGGAATCCGCGGCGTGGTAAGAGCGCCTCATGGCCATTTCCATGTCCGCCACATCTCCGAGATAGCCGAGATGCTTCAAAGGTTCAAAGCCGCGCAGGAATGCGGGGAAGCTCGCGCCATAGTACATCATGAGAGGGCTGCTCGGAGGGGATTGACGCAGGTATACGCCTGCGATTGCTTTGAAGTTTTCTTCGCCCAGAAGTTTTGCGATTGCCGGGAAGCCGGTTTCAAGCGCCTCGGTCAAGGAAACGGCCACATTGTTGCGGTAGACATCAAACCTTCGCCCGGCAGGGACACCATTGGCATCCTTTAACCCTGTTGGCGCTGCCAGATCGTTGTTCAACAACGCGGCGCGAAAATCTGATTGGGTGACACTCATGCCGCGACCTTTGCAAGGGCCTTGGCCGCGCGGGCGGCCTCGGATTCCAGTTCGGGCCACTCAGGCACATCATTGTCCCATTCAATTAGGATCGGACGCGGGCCAGCGCGCTCAAGCGTATGATCCAAGAGTGCCCAGACCGGATCGACGACGGGTTTGCCGTGGCTGTCGATCAGCAGCGGCGCACCATGCTCATCTTCGTCCTCGTCATGACCGCCAAGGTGAATTTCTCCAACCAATTCCAGTGGGTAATCGTCGATATAAGCGCGGGGATCATAGGTCAGGTTTGTGGCCGAGACAAAAACGTTGTTCACATCCAGCAACAGGCCACAGCCGGTCCGCTTGCCCAGTTCCCGAAGGAAATCCGGCTCGGACCATGTGCTTTCTTCAAACGCGAGGTAGCTGGAGGGGTTTTCTAGCATCATCTGCCGCTTGATGGTCTCTTGCAGTTGGTCGATGTGGTCGGCCACGCGGGTCAGAGTCTCATTCGTGTAAGGCAGGGGTAACAGATCATTCAGAAACGCGCTTTCATGGCTGGACCAGGCAAGGTGTTCTGAAAAAACAGTGGGTTGAAGCCAGTCTACCAGATGTTTCAGTCGCGCCAGATGGTCGGCATCCAGATCGCGTTCACCGCCGATGGACAGTCCGACGCCATGCACCGAGACCGGAAATCGTTCGGCGAGGTGACGTAGTTGGGCCAGCGGGCGACCACCGGCCCCCATGTAGTTTTCGGCGTGAATTTCCAGCCAACCAACTGACCCGGGATCTTCCATGATGTTTTGGAAGTGTTGGGGTTTGTATCCAACACCTGGGGCATTCGGCAGGTCCGGGAAACGGGATGTCACGTCAAACATGGGGGCAGGCTTTCGGATTTGACAGTCAGCTTGGTAGGTCACGATCTAAGGCATCAAGCGCGGGGCTTCTTGGTGTGCCATCTGCTAGATCGGGTAGTTCAATTTCCAGGCATGTGCCCTCATCAACCAGTGTCCAGGCATTGCCCTGATAGTCCACGGTCGAAGTCCCAGCACAGGATGTTCCCGGTCCGGCCTTGCAGCCGTTTTCACCCGCCATCGAAATGCCAAAGCACTTTTCTTTTTTTGCGGCCGCTGCTGGATCTGCTTGTAGCGCCAGAGCAGTAGCAACTGCACCGGCCAGCGACAACGCTTTCAATGGGTCCGACATTTTCACTCCCTTTCACCTAATAGTTCGTTGATCTGAACAAATACTTACGAGGTTAAAGGATAAACATAGCACAAATTGTAGAGGTGTCCGCAAAGTTGGCCCCGACACATGTGCATCGGGGCCAGAGAACCAGCTTATGCCGGCAGGTCACGCTCCAGCGCTTCCAGCGAGCCTTTGCGCATCGTGCCGTCTGCCTGTGCTGGCAGTTCTACTTCCATGCAGGTGCCCGCGTCGACGAGTGTCCAGGCGTTGCCTTGGTAGTCCACGGTCGAGGTGCCGGCGCATGTGGTGCCGGGGCCCGCGGCGCAGTCATTTTTGCCGGCCATCGAAACGCCATAGCACTTTTCTTTACCCGCTGCTGCGGCTTCGGTGTGGCTTACGGCGGTCAGGGCGGCTGCTACTGCGCTGGCGACGGCGAGTGTTTTTACGGTCTTCGACATGGTGTTCTCTTCCCTAGTTAGGTTTGTCATTCGAGCCACCGTTTGAGGCGGCATGTGAAAAATCTAAGTCGGGAAGGGTCACACGTACCAATCACGGGGGCGTGTATCACGACCGCGTCAGAGGGTGTGACGGTTTCGTGAGGATTCCAGCGCTGGAAGGCGGCAAATGTTTCGAAAACGAAACGGGCGCGCCCGGTTTTCCCGGACGCGCCCGCCGATTGTTGCAATCGATGTTACGCTAGGTCAGGAGGCGTGGCCTCAATCGCGAGTTGGCTCACGATTTCGTCCAGTGTCTGGACTTTGCTTTGCTTCTCACCCAAGCGGCGGGTTGAAACGGTGCCTTCTTCGACCTCTTTCTTGCCGATGGCCAGAATGACCGGAACCTTGCCAACCGAATGCTCGCGGACCTTATAGTTGATCTTTTCATTGCGCAGATCGGCCTCGGCGCGCACGCCAACTGCTTTCAGGGCTTCGACAACCTCAAGGCAATAGTCATCCGCATCCGAGACGATTGCGGCCACAACAACCTGACGCGGCGCCAGCCAGAACGGCAGTTTGCCTTCCCAGTTCTCGATCAGAATGCCGACAAAGCGTTCGAACGACCCAAGACAGGCGCGGTGCAGCATATAGGGGCGGTGCTTGCCGCCATCCGCCGCAATGTAAGTCGCATCCAGACGCTCGGGCAGGTTGGGATCAACCTGGAAGGTGCCACATTGCCAGACCCGGCCAATGGCATCCGTCAGGTAAAAGTCGAGCTTTGGCCCATAAAAGGCGCCATCACCCGGTTCCAACGTGTAGTCACGGCCTACGGCCTTGATCGCGTTCTCCAGCGCACCTTCGACGTAATCCCAGCTTTCATCACTGCCGACGCGCTTTTCAGGGCGGGTGGCGAACTTGATCTCGAACTCAGGGAAACCGAGTTCGCTGTAGATATCCGCGAGGAAGTCGATGAACTTGGCGCATTCTTCCTGAATCTGCTCTTCGGTGCAGAAGATATGCGCATCGTCCTGCGTAAAGCCGCGCACACGCATGATGCCGTGCAGCGCGCCCGAGGGTTCAAATCGCGCACAGGATCCAAACTCGGCCAGCCGCAGGGGCAGGTCGCGATAGGATTTCAGGCCCTGATTGAACACCTGCACGTGGCAGGGACAGTTCATCGGTTTCAGCGCGTTGATGCGCGTGTGTTCGTGGCTCTTGGCACTGGCGTCATCGTTTTCACCATCACGGCTCTCGTCGACTTCGACGATGAACATGTGGTGCTGATACTTTTCCCAGTGGCCCGAGGCTTCCCACAGTTTGCGGTCCACAACCTGCGGCGTGTTGATTTCCTGATACCCGCCCGCACGTTGCTTGCGGCGCATGTAATCCTGAAGCTGGGTGTAGATCGTCCAGCCATTGGGGTGCCAGAACACCTGACCGGGGGCTTCTTCCTGCATGTGGAACAGATTCATTTCGCGGCCCAGCTTACGGTGGTCGCGTTTTTCGGCCTCTTCAAGGAAGTGCAGGTGCTTTTTCAGGTCTTCCTTGTTTTTGAAGGCCACACCATAGATGCGCTGCAATTGAGCGTTTTTGCTGTCACCACGCCAATAGGCGCCCGAGACGCGCATCAGTTTGAAGGCGTCGGCAGGGACCTGACCAGTATGTTGCAGGTGTGGGCCACGGCAAAGATCCTGCCAATGGCCGTGCCAATACATGCGCAGCGGCTCTTCGCCGGGAATGGCGTCAATCAGCTCAACCTTATAAGGCTCGTTGTTGGCCTCGTAGAACTTGACCGCGCGATCACGATCCCAGACCTCGGTGGTAACCGGGTCACGGCGATTGATGATCTCTTTCATCTTCTTCTCAATGGCGCCCAAGTCTTCAGGCGTGAACGGCTCGTCGCGGTCAAAGTCATAATACCAGCCATGTTCGATGACCGGGCCGATGGTGACTTTGACGTCGGGCCAGATTTCTTGCACGGCGCGGGCCATGATATGGGCGCAGTCATGCCGGATCAGTTCCAGCGCTTCGGCGTCACTGTCTTTGAGGGTATTGATGGCGATTGTCGCATCGGCGCTGATCGGCCATTGAAGATCCCAGTGCTTGCCGTCGACAGTGGCGGAAATCGCCTTTTTGCCCAAGCTGCTAGAGATCGATGCCGCCACAACGGCAGGGGTAACGCCGCTCTCGAAAGAACGTGCATTGCCATCAGGAAAAGTAAGGGAAATATCGGCCATGTGCCTATAGCTCCTCGTCAGTTTGGCGCCTACGGGACGCCCGGTTGCGGGTATGTGGTTCGGGGCAGGTTTTGCGCCTTTGGCCGGGCCAAGTCAAGCGGGCTTTCAAGGCCGCGTCGCGAAGGCTAAGGTCGCGTCAGACAACAAGGGATCGACAATGAGCGTCACGCAATTCTTTGACAGCCCCCAAGGGCGTCGCATCGCCTATCACAAAAGTGGAACCCAAGGGCCTACTGTGGTTTTTCTGGGGGGGCTGAAATCCGACATGGAAGGCACCAAAGCCGTGTATCTGGAGGCCTGGGCACATAAGCGCGATCAAGCGTTTCTGCGGTTTGACTACTCCGGGCATGGGGAAAGTTCTGGCACATTCGAAGACGGGTGCATCGGCGACTGGCACGAAGACACGCTGGCGGCCATAGATGCCCTGACCACGGGACCACTGATTGTGCTTGGCTCCTCGATGGGGGGCTGGCAGGCGCTGTTGCTCGCGCGGGCAATCCCTGAGCGTATCGCGGGCATGGTCACAATCGCCGCCGCACCAGATTTTACTGAAGACAGTTATTGGGCGGGTTTCACAGACTCGCAGAAACAGGCCTTGGATGTTGTCGGCCACGTGGAATTACCTTCGGATTACATGGAGCCCTATATCATCACCCGTCGGATGATCGAAGACGGCCGCAAAAACCTGGTTCTGCGCGCGCCTCTGGCGTTGCCTTTCCCGGTTCGCATGTTGCAAGGCACCGAAGATACGGCGGTCGACAGGGATGTGGCGCTAAAACTGTTAGATCATGCCGAAGGCGACGATATTCGACTGACTTTGGTGAAGGGTGCGGACCATAGGTTCTCTGATGAGACTTGTCTGAAGCTGATCGAAAAGAGCGTCGAGAAGGTCATTATGCGAGGATAAGTTGTAGAATGCGAACATTTGGGCGTTTTTTGGGACGGAGCCTTCTGGTCCTTGTTCTGGCCAGTCTCGCGCTGTGGATATTCGGGCCATACGAGCGGATTTCGGTTGTGCCGAGCCATGACCCTGCGGCCATCGGCGCGGATGTCGAAGCGTATCTCGCCGCGCAAGAGGCAGAGATTTCCGACATAACACCCGGAACCGAAAAACGTGTCATTTGGTACGACGAGCCGGGTACAAAAACGCCACTGTCCATTGTCTATGTGCATGGATTTTCGGCCACGTCCGAAGAAATCCGACCTGTGCCTGACATGGTGGCCCGGGAATTGGGGGCGAACCTGCACTACACGCGGCTCGCGGGGCACGGACGTCCGGGGGGGGCCTTGGCCAAAGCCAGGGCGCAAGAGTGGATGACCGACATGGCCGAGGCACTTGAGATTGGGCGGCGCATTGGTGATGAGGTCATCGTGATCTCAACTTCAACAGGGGCGACCTTGGCCGCCGAAGCCGCTTTGCAGCCCGCAATGATGGAGCGTGTCAAAGGGCTGGTGATGATTTCGCCAAACTTCCGGATCAATGACCCGACGGCTGGTGTGCTGACCATGCCCGCCGCCCGCTATTGGGTGCCAGTAGCTGCCGGAAAAACCCGGTCATGGGAGGGGCAGAACGAGGGCCATAACACTTACTGGACCACAACCTATCCGACAGAAGCCCTGTTTCAGATGGCAGCACTGGTTCAACATAGCGTTGCGCAGGATTATGGTGCGGCGACACATCCCGTTCTGTTCTGGTTCTCAGATGCGGATGGGGTTGTCGATCATGCCGCGACGCGCGAGATTGCCGGGCAATGGGGTGGCCCAGTGACATTGGAAGCGCGGACGCTTGGTGAGGGCGATGATCCCTACAATCATGTCATCGCGGGCGACATACTCTCCCCCGGTCAAACGCAAATTACCACAGTAAATATTATTAATTGGATCAACAATTTAACATGAAAGGCTCATTTGATGAGTGAAACAATGCAGCCGCGTGTGAGCTTGATCACGCTTGCGGTCGACGATCTGGAAAAGAGCGCTTCGTTTTACGAGGCGCTTGGTTGGAAACGGGTGGAAAGTCCGGATGGTGTGATTGCATTTGATTTGATTGGCCAGACGCTAGGTCTTTATCCCAAAGCGGCGTTGGCGGATGAATTGGGCATCGAGACACAGGACATTGGCGGGTTTTCTGGCATAACACTGGCCCACAATCTCCGCGAGAAAGAGCATGTAGCGCCATTGTTGGCGAAGGCCGAAGCGGCGGGGGCGAAAATCCTCAAGCCTGCGCAGGACGTTTTCTGGGGTGGGCACCACGGGTACTTCGCAGACTTGGATGGGCATATTTGGGAGATTGCGTGGAACCCGTTTTCACCTTTGTCCCCTGGAGGCGCGTTCCGGTGGACGGGTTACGCAGAGTCATAATCCGCCGAAGCGCTTGACGGGGCTTGCGACTGGACCGACACTGACACCGCGGGCAACGGACCCCGCGTAAGGCAAAAGGCAAGCACCATGAGCGAACCGCTGGTTCTCTTACCCGGTATGATGTGTGACGCGCGGTTGTTTGGACCGCAGATTGCGGAGCTCTCTTCGGAGTTTGTCGTGACAGTCGCCCCAATCACCCAAGGTGAACGTATCGAAGAGATTGCCTCGTCGATCCTGTCGCAGTTACCAGCGAAATTTGCGCTGGCAGGGCTGAGCATGGGGGGGGTCGTCGCGATGGAGATCCTTCGCCGGGCGCCTGACCGCGTCACGCGCGTGGCCTTGATGGACACCAACCCGCTGGCGGAAACCCCACAGAGTTCAGCTGCTTACGAGCCGATGATCGTTGGTGCGCGGGCAGGGCGGCTGGAGCAGGTTCTGACCGAGTTCATGCGGCCTGAGTTTCTGGCGCCGGAACCTCAGCGCACAGAGGTTTTGGCGCTTGTGCGCGAGATGGGGTTGTATCTGGGGTCGGACGTCTTTGTCCGGCAAGCCCGAGCGCTGCAACGTCGGCGCGATCAGCAGGGCACATTGCGGCGTTGCAAGGTGCCCGCATTGGTTCTGTGTGGCGAATACGATGGTCTGACGCCGCCGAAACGCCACAGTTTCATGGCCGAATTGATCCCCTATGCTGAGCTGATGGTCATCAAGAATGCCGGTCATTTGCCGACACTCGAACAACCCGCAGCCACAACCGAGGCGTTGCGGACCTGGATGAAACAACCCTTTGTTCTGCAATAAAAAAGGGGCCTGAACGGCCCCTGATTTTCATGAATTGTGCCGCCTTACGCCGCGGCGTTTTTGTTTGCTGGCTTCTTGGCAGCTTTGGCTTTTGCTTTAGGCTTGGGCGCTTCGGCGTTGGCGTCGATAAACTCAAGCACCAAAGGCCGGATGTTGTTGCGCCAGCTCTTGCCAGCGAAAATGCCGTAGTGACCGGCGTTTGGCTCAACATAGCTGGCCTTTCTATCGTCCGGCAGACCGGTGCACAGATCAAGTGCCGCCACACATTGTCCGGGAGCAGTGATGTCGTCTTTGCCACCTTCAACAGTTTTTACGGCGACCGTCGTGATCTTGCCGATATCGACCTTGCGGCCCCCGACGACAAACTCATTGTTGGCGATCTCACCGTTTTTGAAAATACGCTCCACTGTCGATAGGTAGAACTCGGCTGGCATGTCCATGACCGCCAGATATTCATCATAGAACCGGTTGTGGGCGTCGTGGTCCGACGCTTCGCCGCGTACGACGCGCTGAATTTGGTCCTGGAACGCTTTTGAATGGCGTTCGCCGTTCATCGACATGAAGGATGCGAGCTGAAGCAGGCCGGGATATACCATGCGACCAACGCCGGGGTACTTAAAGCCGACGCGCTGAATCATCATCTCTTCGAGCTGGCCCATCGTCACGCGATGGCCAAAGTCGGTCACATCCGTCGAGGCAGCATTGGGATTGATCGGTCCGCCAATCAGGGTCAACGAGCGTGGCTGTGCATCAGGGTCTTCGCCCGCGAGGTAGGCCGTAGCCGCCAGTGTCAGTGGCGCGGGCTGGCACACGGCGATTACATGCGTGTCCGGGCCCATTTCTTTCAGGAAATCAACCAGATACAGCGTGTAGTCCTCGATGTCGAATTTGCCTTCGGACACAGGAATGTCACGCGCATTATGCCAGTCTGTCACGTAGACTTCGCAATTTACGATCAGGCTTTTGACTGTTGAGCGCAGCAGGGTGGCATAGTGACCGGACATCGGGGCAACCAACAGGATCTTGCGCGGTTGCGTCTCGCGACCGGCAACATTGAAGTGGATCAGATCGCCAAACGGGCGTTCAACCACGGTTTCAATATTGACCAGATGGTCCTTGCCGTCTTCACAGGTAAAGGTGCGAATACCCCAGTCGGGTTTGACCACCATGCGCTGGAACGTACGCTCAGTAACTTCGCCCCAGGCGCGCATCCACTCCAACGCAGGGTTGGGCATAAGCGAAAAAACCGGGTACGATGCCATGGCAAGGGCAGATGCGCCCATCCACTGGTTGGTATTGCGGACGGTGTCCATCCAATCATACGTGGCCATGTATCGCATGGGCGTCTCCTGTTTTACCGGGTATTGAGAGCCCGGAAATTCGTTTGCCCTGTTAAGAGCCATGGGTTTATGCTGCGTAGCAGCGAGAATAGGACCAATTTTTGAATATGACAACTAAAGAGAATGCCGAAAGCGCGAATCTGGACAAAATGAACGCCAATCTTGCGCGCGTTGAAGAGTTGTCGGCACGTCTGGTCGACGTGATGACGCGCCGTAAACCACTGCGCACGGAATTGAACGCGCCAGACGGCGAAGTCTTTGTAAACGCTGCAAATGCTTACGTTCAGGCGATGATGCAGGACCCGGGGAAGATGTTCGAACATCAACTGGAGTACTGGACCAAGTCGGTGCGGCATTTCGTCGATGCTCAAAATGTCTTAATGCACGGCAAGCTGGAAGCAGCCCCCGATGACACCCCCACGGACCGGCGTTTTTCCAATCCTTTGTGGCAGTCTCACCCCTATTTCAACTTCATCAAACAGCAATACATGCGCAACGCAGACGCCATTCGGCAAGCGGTTTCGGATATTAAGGGGATTGAAGGCAAGGATAAGCAGCGGCTTGAGTATTTCTCGCAGCAGATCATCGATATGATGTCGCCGACGAACTTTCTGGGGATGAATCCGGACGTTCTGGAGAAAGCGATCGAGACCGAAGGCGAATCGCTGGTGAAAGGGTTGGAGAACCTGATTTCCGATCTTGAGGCCAATAACGGCGAGCTGGTGGTGCGTCTTGCCGATGAAAGTGCCTTTGAAATAGGCAAGAACATCGCGACCACGCCGGGCAAGGTGGTGTATCGCAATCGCATGTTCGAGCTGCTGCAATACAGCCCGTCTACAGAAACAGTGCATGAGATCCCGCTGATCATCTTTCCGCCCTGGATCAACAAATACTACATTCTGGATCTGAAAGAGCAGAACAGCATGATCAAATGGGCGGTCGATCAGGGCTACACTGTCTTTATTGTGAGCTGGATCAACCCGGATCGCACGTACCGAGAGGTGGGGCTGGACGAATATATCGAAGATGGTTTCCTGACCGCGATCGACGAGGTCAAGAAGCTCACCAGCCAAAAACAGGTTAATGCCGTAGGCTACTGCATTGCGGGAACGACCTTGCATCTGACGTTGTCCCTGATGAAACAGCGCGGCGACAAGTCGGTCAAAAGCGCGACGTTCTTCACGACGCTGACGGATTTTGGCGATCAGGGTGAGTTTACGCCGTTCCTTGGCAATGACTTTATTGACGGGATTGATGATGAGATCGAAGACGAAGGGCTGCTGCGCTCATTTATCATGCAGCGCACATTCTCGTACTTGCGATCCAACGATCTGGTCTATGGGCCTGCAATCAAAAGCTACATGATGGGCGAGGCGCCTCCGGCGTTTGACCTTTTGTATTGGAATGGCGATGGATCTGGTTTGCCGGGTAAGATGGCGCATCAGTATTTACGTGAACTTTGCCAGGAGAATGAATTCGTCGGTGATGGCATCGAGCTGTGCGGCGAGCGGTTGCATATCTCGGATGTGGACGTGCCGTTGTGTTCAGTCACCTGTGAGACCGATCACATCGCGCGCTGGAAAGATTGCTATCACGGGTTCCAACAGACCAAGAGCCGCTCAAAGACATTCATTGTTTCTGAGTCCGGCCATATCGCTGGCATCGTGAATCCGCCCTCGAAAAAGAAATACGGCCACTACACCAACAAGGACGTTAAAGGCACTGCCGACGACTGGATGGCAGGGGCCACGTTCAACGAAGGCTCGTGGTGGCCGGTTTGGGATAAGTGGCTTTCGGCCAAGTCTGGCAAGCAGGTTTCGGCCCGCGAACCCGGTGATTCGGAGCATCCTGTGCTAGAAGATGCCCCCGGAACCTACGTTCGGGTTCTCGCAACACGCTGATTTTAATAGAAAATCAAAAATTATTCTGCAGTGCAGCAAAAAAATCTTGAAATGCTGCGCTGCAGAAAGCATATTGTTGGCAGGATACAACAGCGGGTTGGCCCCGCGAGATCACTTAAGGAACTGTCAAATGGCTAAAACTCAAGATATGACCGCGATGCTGAAAGACATGATGGGCGCATTCCCCGTTGATACTTCGGCAATGGAAGATGCATTCAAAAACACCGCATCTTTGAACGAAAAACTGACTGGTGTTGCTCTGGACGCCGCCGAGAAATCTTCGGAAATCTCGTCGAAATGGACCAAAGACACCCTGGCGAAACTGGCCGACATGTCGAAAGCCAAAGCTGAGCCAGCCGACTATGCCAAAGCGATGACCGATTTCGCTTCTGCTCAGGCTGAAGTTGCTGCTGAAAACATGGCTGCCTTCGCTGAAGTTGCGAAAAAAGTTCAAATGGAAACTGTTGAACTGCTGATGGCTGCTGGCAAAGACGTCACCGAAGAGGCGACTGCTGCTGTTAAGAAAGCCACCAACGACGTGACCACGGCTGCTAAGAAAGCAACCGCGAAAGCGAAATAAGAAAAACGCGAAATTGCGGCGCCTCCCTCCTCCCTGATGGTGCCGAATGCGTGGGCGAGCCAATGGCTCGCCCTTTCTTTTTGTTTCCTTTTTTGCTGCACTCGCATAGACTTTGCTGCAACGCGCAAAAAACTCTTGGGGAGATGCATGTGGCCGAAGACAACAAACCGCTTCTGATCAAGCGTTATGCGAGCCGCCGGCTCTATAATACCGAGACCAGCGATTACGTGACGCTGGACGATATTGCCGGATTTATCCGTGATGGCCGCGAGGTCCAGATCGTCGATCTTAAGACTGGCGACGACTTGACCCGCCAGTACCTGCTGCAAATCATTGCTGAACATGAAAGCCGTGGTGAAAACATGCTGCCGGTTAATGTGCTGAATGATCTGGTGCGCAGCTATACCAACCAAGCACAAAGCATGATGCCGCAGTTCCTGCAGGCCTCGTTCGATATGTTCCGGGACGGGCAGGAAAAGATGATCGGTGGTGGCATGAAAATGCCTGGCCTCGAAGTGATGCAAGCGCAGCAAGAGGCGTTTATGAAGGCGTTGACCGGCGGCTTGGGTGGCTGGACCGGCGGTGCTGGGGAACCTGAGGCGACCAAAGAGAAAGCCGAAGAAGGCGAAGACCTCGACGATATTAAGAAACAACTGGCCGAATTGCAGTCCAAGCTTAACAAGATGAGCTAAGCAAACGTCAGCACAAACAACGAAAAGCCCCGGTCCTGTGACCGGGGCTTTTGTTTTGCGGCTAACCAGATTTTCGGTAAGGCTTGGGCAGTCAGTCGCTTGCTGGACGGTTGTCTCTATGTTCCATAGGCGCGGGCTTGGCCCATGACATCTTCGGCAGCGCCGGTCAACGCGCCTGCGATAGTATCCAACTCATCGCGCTTCAGCCGTGCGGGCAGGCGCACATCACACGCTTTCATCAGCATGGCGCGGGTCTGCGGCAACTCGGGCAGGTCCTTGATGAATTGCCAGTTCCAAAAGGCGCGGGCGTTGTCTGTGGACTGACCAAAGACCTGCACTTTGACGCCGCGCTGGTTTGCCGCCGCCTGAAAGGCGAGGATCTGATCGTTGTCCAAGCCCACCAGGTTGAACTGAATCGAATCCGGCGCGCGATCTTCTGCTGCGAGCTTATCCGGCACAGCCAGCCAAGGTGAGGTGTTCAAGAGGCCCGCGACGTAGTCGTGATTGGCGCGACCGTCACGCACCCGGCGCGGCACTTCGGTCAGTTGCGGGCGGATGATTGCCGCGGACAGGTTATTGAGCCGCAAATTATAAAGCGGCAATTGGTTCTGCCATTTCGCAAAGGCCGCTTGCAGGTCGCCCGCGTTGTCGCCCTCGGGGGCTTTGTGCTTTTGCCAGTTATGCTCATATGCGCCGGACATGATGACCGCGCGTGCCACAAGATCGGCATCGTCAGTGACCAGAATGCCGCCTTCGCCGGCATTGACCAGCTTATAGGACTGGAAGGAAAAGCATCCAACGCGCCCAATGGTGCCGATCTTGCGTCCATGCCATGTGGTGCCAAGACTGTGCGCGGCGTCTTCGATAACGGGGATGTCACGGGCGTCGCAAAGCGCCATGATCGCATCCATATCCGAGGTATGTCCGCGCATGTGGCTGATGATGACGGCAGAGATGTTGTCATCCAGCCGTTGCTCAAAATCAGCCACGTCGATGCGATAGTTTTCGCCCACTTCGCACAGCACGGGCACACAATCCGCGTGTGCCACCGACGAGGGTACGGCGGCAAATGTGAAGCCGGGGATCAGCACCCGCGCATCGCGGGGCAGGTTGAGGGCCTTGAGCGACAGGAACAGCGCTGCAGAACAGGACGAAACCGCCAGTGCGTATTTCGTTCCCATCATCTCGGCAAATTCGGATTCCATCAGCGAAACAGGGGCATCCTGCGGCGCAGTGTACCGAAACAAGTCGCCAGATTGCAAAAGGCGTTCAACCTCGGCTTTGGCGGATGCGGGGATGGGCTCGGCGTCATAGACATTCGGCGGAAGTGTCATAGATTTCACTTTGCTTAATTAATGCTTTGGGAAATATAAATAGAGGGCGAGGCAAAATCCAGCCCCAACATCCCAAGAACCATGACGTTTCCATGAAAAACCCCACGGCCAGAGGGCCGCGGGGCGAATTTCCGCGCATCAGGTGAGCTGCGTCAGAACCCAAGCCGATCGCGCAGGGAAAACCACGTCATGGCCAGAACCAAAAGGGGGGTGCGCAACCCGGCGCCACCTGGGAAAGCCGGGGCTGGAACACGGGCCATCGTGTCAAAGCCTTCGCTTTGTCCTGCAATCGCCTCGGCCACCAGCATGCCGGCATGGGTTGCGGTGCCGACGCCATGACCAGAATACCCCGACGCGGTGATCACGCTGGATCCGAGACGCGCAAAAAACGGCATGCGTTTCATGGTGATGCCCAATGTGCCACCCCAGGCATAGTCAATCTCGATATCGGCAAGCTGTGGGTAGATCTCGGTCATGGGCTTGCGCACCACAGCGGCAATGTCTTCGGGGAAGCGGTAGCCATAGGTCTCACCACCGCCAAACAACAACCGCTTGTCATGACTCAGCCGGAAATAGTTGATCACGAATTTGCTGTCGGCAATGGCCAAGTCGCGGCGCAGAACACCGTCCAGTTCTTCGTCGCTGAGCGGACGGGTCGCTGCGATATAATTGTTGATCGGCATAACCCGCGCGGCCACCTTGCGCTCGAGGTTGCCGAGGTATCCATTGCAGGCCAGCACCACATGTTCGGCAACAACGCGGCCCTTGTCGGTCTTGACGACATTCGGACTGCCTTTTTGCACCCCGTGCACATGGGTGTTCTCATAAATCCGAACGCCAGCCGCTTTGGCGGCACGGGCCAATCCCAAGGCATAAGCCAAGGGGTGCAAATGCCCCGCAGACATGTCCAGCGATCCTCCGACGTACTTGGGTGACGGACAGATGGCCTGCATCTGGTCGCGATCCAGCGTTTCGATCTGGTCATAGCCGTATTCATTCTGCAGATGTTCGACATAGCGGTGTTCCGAGCGCACATCCCGATCGCTGAAACAGGCATGTGCGATGCCCGGCTTCAGATGGCACTCAATATCGTGCTTTTCGATCAATCCCTTGGTCACCTGCTTGGATTCTTCCGCCAACAGCCAGAGCTTGTGTGCGTCCTCAATGCCTAAGAGGTGTTCAATCTCGTCCTGCTCCATGCGCTGGCCCGAGCCCAACTGGCCGCCATTGCGTCCCGAGGCGCCAAACCCAACGCGATGAGCCTCAATCAAGGCAACGTCATAGCCGCGCTCGGCCAGATGCAAAGCGGTCGAAAGTCCGGTGTAGCCCGCGCCGACCACACAAACATCTGCCTTGGTCTCCCCGCGCAACGCGGCAAACGGCTCGAGCTGTGTTGCCGTGGCAGCGTACCAGCTGTCTGGATACTGGCCTTGTTTGTCATTGGAATAGAGCAGGTTCATGGCAATCCCCCTTGCCTTCATTTTGGCAAAAATACTCGCGCCGCAGGCTTCAGGCGCCAAAGCGCCCGAAAACCTGACGTGCGGCGGATCATACGTTCAACAGAAGATGCTCGCGCTCCCAAGGAGAGATCACGCCCAGGAATTCTTCGTATTCCGTGCGCTTCACGATCGAATAGACACGGGCGAATTCTGGTCCCAAAACCTCATGCAGGTCTTTGGCTTCATCAAAGATATCCAGTGCTGCGCTCATTTCGCGCGGAATATCCTCTTCGCCTTCATAGGCATCACCTTTGAACTGCGCGTCGGGGCGTTCCTTTTCCATCATCCCAAGATAGCCGCAGGCCAGCGAGGCCGCGATCGCCAGATAGGGGTTACAGTCCATTCCGGCCAAACGGTTTTCAACCCGGCGGGCAATGGGTTTGGAGATCGGGATACGGATACCGGTGGTGCGGTTGTCACGCGCCCATTCCAGATTGATCGGGGCCGCGTGATCGCGCACGTAGCGACGATATGAGTTTACGTAAGGCGCAATCAATGGGATCGCGGCGGGCATATGGTTCTGCAAGCCGGCGATAAAGTGAAAGAACGCGTCCGTATCTCCACCCTGTGGCCCGGAAAAGATGTTTTCCCCGGTCTCAATGTCGATAACCGAGTGGTGGATATGCATCGCACTGCCCGGTTCATCGCTGATGGGTTTGGCCATGAACGTGGCATAGCAGTCGTGACGCAGGGCTGCCTCGCGGATCAGCCGCTTGAAGTAGAACACCTGATCGGCCAGCGCGATAGGGTCGCCGTGCAACAGGTTGATCTCAAGCTGACCTGCACCGCCTTCTTGGGTGATCCCGTCGATGTCGATGCCTTGCGCTTCGGCGAAATCATAGATGTCGTCGATTACGGGGCCGAACTCATCCACTGCGGTCATCGAATAGGCCTGACGTGCGGCCGCCGGACGACCCGAACGTCCCATCATCGGCTCGATCGCTTTGGCGGGGTCGATGTTGCGAGCGACGAGGTAAAACTCCATCTCAGGCGCGACAACGGCCTTCCAGCCTTTCTTGGCATAGAGGTCAACAACCCGCTTCAGAACATTGCGGGGGCTGTATTCAATAGCGTTGCCCTCCACGTCGTAGGCGTCGTGGATGATCTGCAGGGTCCAGTCCCCTGTCCAGGGGGCTGCCGTCGCAGTGCTCCAATCGGGGCGTAGGACCATGTCCTTTTCGATAAAGCCTTCATCGCCAGCGGCTTCGCCCCAGCCACCGGTGATGGTCTGGTAGAAAATCGAATCCGGCAGGTGAAAGAACTCCTGTGTGGCGAATTTCTTGGCAGGCACGGCCTTGCCGCGGGCAATGCCCGGCAGGTCCGAGACGATGCATTCAACCTCGTCGAGTCGTTTGCCGTCGATATAGTCCAGTGCAGCCTGCGGGATATTTTTCATCCAATTGGCCATTATGCACGCTCCTTGCGGAAGAAATCCGCCATTTGATCTGCGAAGGTTTCGTTTGCCAGGGGTTGGTCAAGCCTTGTCTCCGCTTCGTCCAGCTGATCCTGTGGGACAACGCCTTTGCCGCGGGTGTTGATCAGCCCGTCGATAAAGGCTGCGCCAAATTCGGGGTGGGGCTGGATCGTCAGGATCTGATCACCATAGATCAGGGCGGCGTTTTCGCAAAAGTCATTGCTGGCCAGCACGACCGCGCCCTCAGGGCGTTCGGTCACCTGATCCTGATGCCAGGCGTTAAAGGCCATCTCGACGCCGCCAAAGTCATAAGTCTGACGCCCAACAGCCCAGCCGCCTGCAAACTTCTCAACCTTGCCGCCCAAAGCCTGAGCAATGATCTGGTGGCCAAAGCACACACCGATCAGCGGATCTCCAATATTTGCAATCTCGCGAATTAAGTCTTCAAGCGGAGGGATCCAGTCATGATCCTCGTAGGCCCCGTGCTTCGAGCCGGTGATCAGCCAGCCATCCGCGTCCTCGATTGAGGCCGGGAACTGATTGTCCACCACGCTAAAGACTTCAAATTCAAACCCCTGGTCTCCCAGAAGCTTCACGAACATTTCGCCATAATCGCCGAGATCTTCTTTAAGCTCGTCCGGGGAATGGCCGGTTTGCAGAATACCGATTTTCATATGTCACCGATTTTTTGATCAAATTAAGCCTAACCGAGCGAATCGCTTCCCGCAAGAGGGCGCAAATCGCCGGTCTCTCTGGTGTCGTCCTTCCGCGCATGGGCTGTCGCCCGGTGCTTGCGCAGAAGGGCTCAGACTCTTTCGAGGTAGAGCTTCCAGTGGTCTTTTTCAGGCATCTCGGCCAATTTGGCCAGTTCCTGTCGCTTGGTCATCACAAGGTTTTCGATGAGCTGCGCAGGCAGGCAACGGGCAATGAAAGCATCGCTTTCAAAGCGGTCAATGGCCGCGCGCCAGTCTGGTGCCAGCTGCGGCAGGTCCAGATCATAGGCATTGCCGGTGATTGGGGCAGGGGGTGTCAGCCCCTCTTCGATGCCTTCGATGGCGGCACCCAGAACACAGGCCAGCATCAGGTAGGGGTTGATATCGCCGCCGGCCACACGATGTTCGATCCGGCGCGCCTGATGCGGACCACCGGGTATGCGGATTGCAGCTGTGCGGTTTTCATAGGCCCAGCACGCGCCCGTCGGTGCATGGGCGCCAGGCACCAGTCGATCATAGCTGGGGCCATGCGGGGCAAAGATCAGGGTCGATGCCGGCATGGCCTGCACACAGCCCGCAACCGCTTGTAAAAGGGTTTCAGTGCCTTCGGGCCCGCCATTGTCAAAGACGTTGTCGCCGTCGCTGTCCAGCACGGAGAAATGAACATGCATACCGTTTCCGGCATCGTCCAAATAGGGTTTCGCCATGAAACTGGCGGCCATGCCGTGCTTGCGCGCGATACCGCGCACGAGGAATTTGAACAACCAGGCGTCGTCTGCGGCACGAAGGGCAGCCTGATGGGTCAGGGTTACTTCAAACTGGCCCAGACCGCTTTCGTTGATGATGGTCTGGACCGGCAGGCCCATTGCGGTGCATCCGTCATAGAGCTCGGTAAAAAAAGCATCGAACGCATCAAGTTCATCCACGGATAGAATATCTGGACCAAACAGGCGTTGATTGCTGCGCGGATCACGCGGCGGTTTGGGACGCTTGCCGTTGGGATCAACCAGGCTGAACTCCATTTCGGTCGCCGCCATCACGGACCAACCCCTTGCCTCGAAGCGCGCCAAAACAGCAGCCAAAGCCTGACGCGGATCACCAAAGAAGGGGCTGCCATCTTCCAGATGCATCGTCAGTGGTACCAACGCCGAGGGAGTGCCCAACCAAGGCATCGGCACAGGACCACGATCTGTCGGGTACAATATGCCGTCAGCATCGCCGGTCTCAAACACCAGTGGAGAGTCTTCGACATCTGCGCCCCAAACGTCGACGTTCAGACAAGAGAGCGGCATACGAATGGCGCCTTTGGCCAGCTTGGCGCCATATGAGGCTGGCACGCGTTTGCCACGCATCTGGCCGTTAAGGTCGGATGCGGCAACGCGAAGGGTCGAAAACTGGCTCAGGTCCATGTCGTGGCTCCGGTGGAATTTGTCCGTTTTTAACTCAGTGGTCCGGCTCTGTCCATAATTTGATCAAAAAATGGACTCGCACTGTGTGAAGCCGCTTTCTCACACAAATGTGTTGACCGATCCTATCGTCTGCACGCCATACTATTCCATGTAATTGATTGTATGTCGCGTCGGTGCACCTGGCCGTCGCTGAAACAGGTTTCATGGGAGATTGAACCAATGACAACTTTATCCAGACGCCAGATGATGACCGCCGTGGTGGCGGCAACCGCTGCAGCTGCGATTGTGCCAGTCGCAGCTATGGCGCAAAACAGCATTCCCGATCCCAAGGCTGGCATGGGCCAGATTGTATTTTATCGCTCTGGCTCGACGGCTGGGAGTGCGGTGCGCTTCACCATTCAGGATGCCAACGGCAAGACCGTGGCCGACCTTAAGCGTGGCGCGGTGAACGTGGTCGACGTACCACCCGGCGACAACTTTTTTAGAGTGCCCGAGGCCAACAACACCGAGGGCACCATTAAAGTGGCGGCAGGGCAAACCCTCTATATCCGCTGCTACCTTAACGCGGCGACCTTCTCAGGAAAGCTGCAGTTCGAAGAAGTCTCGAAAGAGCGTGCCTATAAAGATCTGCGCATCAAATAAACTGTATTAAGCGGTTTCGCCTTAACGAATGATGTTGGGGCGGAACCGCATTTTGGCCTTGGCCTCTTGTGGCAGGTGCCGGTTCAACCGGTTGTTCACCAACCCAAACACCCCAACCACGATCAGTGTCAGTATGATGAAATACATCGCCAGGATTGGGTAGGGGATGAACGGGTTGAACGTCTTATCGGCAAAGTAGCTGGCGTAGTACAAGGCGTCTCCGCGCTGTCCCAGTACCGGGAAGCCGGAAAAGAACACCAACGTGGTCGCGTGAAACAGAAAAATCGCTTCGTTCGTATAGGCAGGCCAAGCTAGGCGCATCATTGTCGGGAAGACGATCCGACGGAACCGCGACCACCCAGACATGCCATAAGCATCCGCTGCCTCTGTGTCGCCCTTGGGGATCGACAACAGCGCGCCGTAGAAGATTTCGCCGGAATAGGCGGCGGTATTGCAGAACAAAACCACCAGAGCGCCTAACCAAGCGGCTGTAAACGGCGACAGGAACGGCACGGATTGTTTCAGCGAGAGAAACACGAAATAGGCAAAGAAGAACTGAATAAAGAGCGGTGAGCCGCGGAAAATGAAGATGAACCATTCCGACGGCTTGCGAAACAAAGGGTTGGCCGAGTTCTTGCCAACCGCCAGCGCCGTGGCAAAGAAGAACCCGGTGATCAGAGCGATTGCACCGAAGTAGATATTCCAGAACATGCCCGAGCCGATCAGCGTAAACTGTTGGCATAGGGTAAAGTCGGTTTTGGGCAGCAGACGTTCACCGATGCCAATCGAGCGCAGCGCATAGTCCTGAATGGTGACCCAACAACTCATGCCTCGGCCCTCCGCTGTGCTTCTCCGCCTGCGGTGGCCTGCCCGTGGGTCAAACGCTTCATGATGCGCTCGAGCACCACTTCCGAGACCTTAGTAAAGGTGAGGTAAAAGACCAGCAGCGCAAGGAAGTACCACATGCGCCAGTCACCGTGCGGATAGTCCGTAAAGCGGGCGTTTTTGGTGCCGCCCAGTTCACGCGCCCAATAGACAATGTCTTCGACGCCCAAGAGGAACAACAGCGGTGTGGCCTTGATTAGCACCATCCACAAGTTCGAGAGGCCAGGCAGGGCGTAGACCCACATTTGCGGCACAAGAATGCGCCAAAAGGTCTGGCGGCGGGTCATGCCATAGGCCTCGGCGGTTTCAAGCTGCGCGCGTGGAACGGCGCGCATGGCGCCAAACAGAACGTTGGCGGCAAAGGCGCCAAAGACGATGGCAAAGGTCAGTACAGCAAGGAAAAATGCATAAGTCTCGTGCACCCATTGCGGTGATTCAGACAGCGGCAATTTGGCGGCGGTACAAACGACAAAGTCATTGCCCTGCCGGATTGGTTCAGACCAGTCGGGGCATTTCACCTTGTGGCGCATCCACTCGAAGCCCTGATCCAAAGCGATCACAAAAAACATGAAAAAGGCGATGTCCGGAACGCCGCGCACGATCGAGGTGTAGCCTTTGCCCAGCCAGCGCAACGGTGCGATGTGTGATCGCGCGGCGGTGGCGGCTGCAAACCCGAACATCAGTGCAACAGGTGCGGTGATCGCCAGCAAAACAAGGACCGTGACTACCGAAATATAGAGCCCCATATGCTTGCCGGTCGTGAGGTAGCAAGACAGCCACATCATCCCCTCGAGCGTGTCGGGTTCCGTACAATAGGAAAACATCTATCGGTCTGTCCTTGTCCCTTGTGCGCACTCGGCTTTTTTTTGAGGCTCGGTTTCGTATGGCCTCGTGCCGAGGTGCAATCGGGTCCGCAAGCGTGGGGCTTGCGGACCCGGAAAATCCCATGTGGGATCAGATTACCACTGAGAAGATACTTCCCACTTGGCGATCAATGTGTTCAGCGTGCCATCGTCTTTCATCGACTGGATGGCAGCGTCAAACTTGGCGCGCAGCTCTTGATCCGACTCGCGGACGCCCATGCCAACGCCGCCACCGATCATTTCGGTGCGTTCAAGCAGAACAAGACCGTCCGAGCCCACGACCGTGTCGAGGAAGCTCTGGTCAGCCAGAACGGCGTCGGCTTCGCCGTTACGAACGGCAGCAACTGTTTCTTCGGGTGTGGCGAACTCGATCAGGGTCCAACCTTTTTCAGCGATAAAGGCCGCTTGGATTGTCGCAGCCTGTGCTGCAATCACGCCACCTTCAACGTCCAGACCGGCGTCAAGCGCGGCAAATGCCGAAGGGTCCGGGGGCGTGTAGGCTTGGGTGAAGTCGATGACTTCATCGCGCTCTGCAGTCACCGACATGCCAGCGATGATGGTGTCATAGTTGCCTGAGACGAGGTTGGGAATGATTGTGTCCCAATCGTTCTTGACCCACTCACAGGTCAGCTCAGCGCGCTTGCAAAGCTCGTCGCCCAACTCGCGCTCAAAGCCGTCAATTTCACCGGCATCGTTGACGAAGTTCCACGGTGCATAAGCACCCTCGGTGCCCATACGCACCACGTCTGCAGTTGCAAATCCGGCGGCCAGCGCCAGAGCTGCAGTGCTGAGGATCAGTTTTTTCATAGTCTTACTCCCAGTAGTTTGGTCTTGGTTTTTAATGGTCTGCAGTGGCTGACAGAAAGCCTTGCAGCCGTTCAGATTTGGGTGAGCCGAACAGACTTTTCGGATCACCTTCTTCTTCGATGAGGCCCTGATGCAGGAACACGACGTGGTCGCTCACATCATGGGCCAATTTCATATCGTGCGTCACGATCAGCATGGTGCGGCCTTCTTCGGCCAGCGACTTGATCACGCGCACCACTTCTTGTTCCAGTTCTGGATCCAATGCCGAGGTCGGTTCGTCAAACAACAGCGCTTCAGGTTCCATGCACAAGGCGCGCGCGATGGCGGCGCGCTGCTGCTGGCCGCCAGAAAGCTGCGCAGGATAGACATCGTGCTTGTCGGAAATCCCCACCTTGTTCAGATAGGCATGGGCCGAAGCTTCGACCTCTGCGCGGTCGCGGCCCAGAACAGTCAGGGGTGCTTCCATCACATTTTGCAAGATGGTCATGTGGGACCACAGGTTGAACTGTTGAAACACCATCGACAGGTTGGTTCGAATGCGCAGCACCTGTTTGGCATCAGCCGGGTGACGCCCGTGGCCTTCGCCCTTCCAAGTGACCGGCTCGCCTTTGAACAGGATGTCGCCCTGCTGGCTGTCTTCCAAAAGGTTGGCGCAGCGCAGGATGGTCGACTTGCCCGATCCAGAGGATCCGATCAATGAAACAACGTCGCCGCGATGGGCCTTGATATCCACACCCTTGATGACCTCAAGGTCACCATAAGCTTTGTGCAGATTGCGAATTTCCAGAACAGGGGTCGTGTCAGACAAGTTGGCAGGCTTTATATTATTGGGTCCGGTCCCCATAAGGGGCGAAAAAATGAGCAATTGCAACTTGCAAAACGGTTGACCCTAGGAGAGATGCATCAAAGTGGACGCCCTGCCTGCCGAAACGGCAGTCACCCTGATGCCTTAAAGGGCTTCGGGCGAAGCCGGGGTTGCCACCGCGAGGTAGGCACTGGCAGGGATCTGGACCAATCCTTGCAACCCCAGAACCGCGCGATCCGCATCTGACATGTGGGCGATGGCATGGCTAAGGGCCGCGCGGATCTCGGTCGGGTTTTGTCTGGGCCCGGTGATAAAGGGCAAAGTCGGTGTAGGATTAGTGCGCCCAATGACATGCAAGTCTTTGGCAAAACTATCGTAGCGAAGGATCATTTCCCAGGTCAGCGCGTCTAGTGAGGCAAAGTCCGCGGATTTTTCTGCGACCGCCCGTGCGGACAGATAATGCGCGTCAGTTTGCAGCCGTGTTTCAGGCGTGTGGCCCAGCGCAGTCAGATGGGCAATTGGCGCCGCCCAGCCCGATTGGGACATGGGTTCGTTATAGGCAAAAGTCCCTGTGCAGAGCGTCGAAAGCGACGCCTGCGCATTGTCTTTATGGGTGATCAAAACGCTGAAATAATGTCCGGCCGGACAGTCTGGCAGCCCATAATCCGGCGTTGCGACCAGTTGAACTTGCCGATGCAGGCGTACGCGATAGGGCATGCCGCAGGTCTGAGCAAAGACCAGATCGGGGTCAGTCCATATCTCAAAGTAGTCCCGCTCACGATCCAAAGTGGCCGGGCCATAGCCCAATTGCGTGCGCACGGAGAGCCAAAGGCGATCATTGGCGTCCCGAGTTTCGGGGCGATCATACATGCCCAGCATGGCCGTCATGCGGCGCTGACCCTTTGACGCGCCAGGGCGCTGTCGCGGTCGTTGATGCCCAAAAGGTTGGCTGCCAAACGCACAACAGCGTCTTCTTCGGCGTCGCGTACGCCGTCTGCCAGCACCACGCGCCACAGGGCTTCGATTACCCGGGTTCGTTCATCGTGGGGTACCGCATCTTTGATCGCGCGGGTAAAGCGCACAGTATCCGGGGCATCGGCCTCAACCGCTTCACCTTCGCGGCGCAGGGCGGCGGCCTCAAAAGGTGATAGGGCGTATCGTCTGGCCAAAACCTTGTCGATCTGGTCCATTTCCTCGCCTGAGTAATGCTCATCGGCGCGGGCAATCCGCACCAAAAGCGCGGTCAGAGCCAGTCGCTCATCATCCACGCTGAGGCCCTGTTCGGCGCCAGCGCTCAATCTTTTGAAAAAACCTGCAATCATATCATCATCCGATCTAGGCACTGTCGCGGGATAGTCAAATCCGCCTGTTTGGGAAACGCTGGAATAACCTGCAGAAGGTCATGCCCTTAGATGGGCCGATCCTCGGGTTTGATGCCAAAGATCTTTTCAATCTCTAACAGGGTTTCGTCCTCTTCGGGCGCATGGTCGCCATCAGCCATGATCACGCGCCACATGGCTTGGATCATCTCAAGCCGATGCGGGTAGTCCACGGTCTGGCGAATGAGCAGCGCAAAATCCGGCGTGCCGGGGGCCTGCGCTTCGAGCTTTTCGCAGGTGGCCCTCATCTTGGCGGCCTCAATCGGGTTCAGGCTAAAGCTGTCCGCCAGAATCCGGTCGATTTCACCGATCTCAACGGCGTCATAGTGATGGTCAGACTTAGCCACACGCACCAGTAAGGCGCCAAGTGCCAGATGTTCGTCAGGCTCGGGCAGGGCGGGGGCTTCGGGTTTGCCCTTAAGGCGTGCAATCAGGCTTTCAAACATCAGCCGTCATATCCTTCGACGATGACCAACTCACCTTCGGACACGTTGATACGCAGGGCGCGCGCCTCTTGGTATTCTGGAGAATGGTAGCATTCTACCGCGACTTCATAGCTGGGGAATTCGATCACCACATTGCGCGAGCGGGCGTCGCCCTCGACCGCTTCGAAATTGCCGCCGCGGGTCAGGAACCGCCCGCCGAATTTCTGAAACGCAACCCCGTTGGCTGCCACGTATTTCATGTATTGATCGATGTCCTGAACGTCGATGCGCCCGATCCAATAGCCTTTGGCCATCTGCGTGTCCCCCTTGGTTATTGTGTGCCACCTTAAAACAGCATGCGCTCAATCTGAAAGAGGATATCGTCCAAGGCAATCCCTCCGGGGTCGGTATTTGTTATCATGATGCCCGCGACATGCGGCGGGGAGAGTGTTCGAAACCCATGTTCCGAGACGCCTTCGCCGGGATGAATGGACGCGCGCCCGATCAGATTCCCTTGTCGGTCAAAGACATGGACAACCACAGAGCCACGCATCGAGGCTTGCCCCAAGGGGCTGTCATAGGCGGCATGAAGGCGAAAGCCGAACGCAGGTTGATCGTGGTCAAACAACACCGCAAACGCGCCTTCACCGCGCCCGGAAATGTCCTGAAATCCCAGCGGGCCAAGCGGCAGGACGGCATTGGAGCCAAACCCCCGATGATGGGCAATCGAGAGGTTGCGCCACGGGGCGCCCGTACGAAGTGTCAAAGGGGCACTGGCCTGTGGCTCTGAAAGCGTGTCGTGGGGTTGACCGGTTTCACTCGGCGCAGACCCCAAGGTCTGGCCGGCAAAATGCTCGCCCACCCACGCGCCTTTGAGCCGCATCAGGTGATCAAAGTTGAACCCCGGCTCAGACCGCTGCGGCAGTGTCTCAAAGGTCAAAACCGAAGAAAGCTCTTTTTCCAGATCGGCATAAGGCACCGGGAGGATGTCGGCCCATACAGGCGCGCCGAAGGCCTGACCAAAACATAGAAGAACTCCGAGGAACCGCATTGGGCAAGGCTAGCCAATCAGCGGGCGCGCGAAAAGGCTGGATGCCTCCGGCGGGAGTATTTTGGCAATACGAAGGGGTTTAATGCAAAAGGCTGAGGATTGCCGCTTTGTCGAATTTCAGATTGTCGAGAGCGATGCCTTCGGGATCATTGTTGGTGAGCAAAAGACCCGCGATATCGGTTTGCTCATCACTGCGCAGAAACCCATGTGTGGATTCGGACAAGGGACCAATCCTGTGGGTGTCCAGTATGCGCCCATCGCGAGACAGGAACCGAAGGGTGGCGTGTCCCTGTTCGCCGCCACGAATATCCAGGGCAATGGCGCTTTGGTCATAGTCAAAGATCATCGCAATCGCGCCTTCACCCACGGCTTCGGTCTTGGGGAAACCACGCGGGCCGTGGCCCTGCAGCACCGAGGTTCGCATCAGCCGCAGGATACCCAGAGCCTGTCCGGGCGCGCCGGGCAACAGGGTCAGGGGTGCGCTGGCCGGGCCGGGAACAACGTCAAAATCACCTTCGGCCTCAAGCGGCTGACCGACAAACCGCTCGCCGAACTGCACGCCGTTTTGTTCGAGAATACCGTCGATCTTGCGCCCGATGCCAAAGGACGAGGGCAGGTCGTCAAAGGTGATGTGACGCGACAGGATCAGGCTCTCGGCAGGCACAGGACAAACCGGCCGCTCGCAGGCCCACGCGGGCAGGGCGGTCACAACAGTCAGGCAAAATGCAAACAGGCTGCGCATGACCCTTAGCCTAGCGCAGCCTGTGCAGTTTTCAAAATTTTTGGGTCAGACCAGGCGCGAGTTATCTTTTGCAGCGCGCACGAAATCTTTGAACAGAGGGTGCGGATCGAAGGGTTTTGATTTCAGTTCGGGGTGAAACTGAACCCCGATAAACCACGGATGATCCTTCCACTCTACAATCTCGGGCAGGCGCCCGTCCGGTGACAGACCTGAGAAATGCAGGCCACATTTCTCCAGTTTGTCGCGATAGGTCATGTCGACCTCGTAGCGGTGGCGGTGACGTTCGTCGATGGCGGTGCCGCCGTAGACTTCGGCCACTTTGGAACCCTCGGTCAGGACCGCGTCATAGGCGCCAAGACGCATGGTGCCACCCTTGTCATCACTGGCCTTGCGCGTGACTTTGGCGTTGCCCTGAACCCATTCTTTCAGGTGATAAACCACAGGCTCAAAACGTTTTCCGCCGGCTTCATGGTCGAACTCTTCCGAGCCAGCCGTGGTGATGCCTGCCACATTGCGGGCGGCCTCGATCACGGCCATCTGCATCCCGAGACAGATCCCCAGATAGGGGATACCTCTTTCGCGGGCAAACTGCGCGGCCTTGATTTTGCCTTCGGTGCCGCGTTCGCCAAAGCCGCCGGGAACCAGGATCGCATCGTAGCCTTCGAGGTAAGGTGCGGCGTCGGTTTTATCGAACACTTCCGCATCAACCCATTTGACGTTCACTTTGACACGATTGTGCATGCCGCCATGGGTCAGTGCCTCTTTGATCGACTTATAGGCGTCTTCCAGTTGGGTATACTTGCCGACAATCGCCACATTGACTTCACCATCGGTGTTTTGGATACGGTCGGCCACGTCTTCCCAAACCCGCAGGTCGGGTTTTGGGGCAGGAGCAATGCCAAAGGCATCCAGAACCGCCTGATCCAGCCCTTCGTGATGATAGGCCAACGGAGCCTCATAGATGGACTTGAGGTCATAGGCCGCGACAACGGCCTCTTTGCGGACGTTGCAGAACAGCGCGATCTTGCTGCGCTCTTTCTCGGGGATTGGTTGTTCCGATCGGCACACAAGGATGTCCGGCGCGATCCCGATGGATTGCAGTTCCTTGACCGAGTGCTGTGTTGGTTTGGTCTTCAATTCACCGCTTGCCGCGAGATAAGGCAGAAGTGTTAGATGCATGAAAATGCACTGGCCACGCGGCTTGTCGTGGCTGAACTGGCGAATGGCTTCAAAGAAGGGCAGGCCTTCGATGTCGCCGACGGTGCCACCAATCTCGCAGAGCATAAAGTCAACTTCGTCATCGCCTATGTTGATGAAGTCTTTGATCTCATTTGTGACATGGGGCACCACCTGAATGGTTTTGCCCAGATAATCGCCGCGACGTTCGCGTTCCAGCACGTTGGAATAAATGCGCCCGGATGAGACTGAGTCGGTCATGCGGGCCGGAACGCCAGTGAAGCGTTCATAGTGGCCGAGGTCCAAATCGGTCTCGGCGCCGTCGTCGGTCACGAACACTTCGCCATGCTCGAACGGCGACATCGTGCCGGGGTCAACGTTGAGATAAGGATCAAGCTTACGCAGCCGAACCGTATATCCGCGCGCCTGTAAAAGCGCGCCCAAAGCTGCTGACGCCAGACCTTTGCCTAACGACGAAACAACACCACCCGTAATGAAAATATATCGCGCCATAGGCTCGCGATCCCCCGTGATTATAGTCTGCTCTTCAGCGTTTTTTTGAGGTGCCCACACGCAACGATTCGCGGCAGAAATTGCGGCAGCATCACGGGACTTACGTCTTATAAGATTCGCAACAATTTGGCAACCGGACCGCAAGATGCTGTTGCGACCTGATTAGTTTTCTCAAATTGTGGTGTGATGGAGCCACAGGGCCCCAGCAGGGTTGATCAGTCGGCGCGTGGAACCAGCGGCGTGTCACCATCGGTTGGTGGCAGCAGGTCAGATCCCTCGGGTTCTGTGGTCTCAGCTGCTGGCGCAGGCGCATCGCCCAAACGATCCAGAACCGAGCTGCCAGCCGAGTTTTGCGCGGCAAGAATGGTCAGCGTGATCGACGTACAGATAAACGCAATGGCCAGGACCCAGGTCAATTTGCCAAGGGCTGTGGCCGCCGAACGACCAGAAACGGCACCACCGCCTCCGCCGCCCATACCCAGACCGCCCCCTTCTGAGCGTTGCAACAGCACAGCGCCGATCAGCGACAGCGCAAGAAGAAGGTGAATGATTAGGACAACGTTTTGCATGAGGACCTGTTGTAACAGCGTTCGGTTGGTTCAGCGCGCTATGTAGGCAGTTTTGTGGCGCGGGGCAAGCGACTTTCGGTGTGAGTGTTACGAGAACGCGACCTGAACGCCGAGATTGGCCAGAAAGCGGCCAGTTAAGAACATATTCAAGCCCTTGTCCTATGCCAATTTCATCGGCAGCGCGAAGCATTTGCGACACAAAAAGACTTTGAAAACCACGACCAGAGACAACCTTAGAGCAGGTTTTAGCAATGGCGATTACAGTTTACGGGGCATTTCGAAATGCCACGACAATGTCGGACAATACGGCGACCTATGCGACGAATGGGGCGACCTTTCAGATTTCCAGCTACAGCACGATCACTTTTGAGGATGGCGCTGATGGAAGCATTATCGACGGGGATAACGCCAGCAATGAATCCCCTAATGATACCACCCAAACCTATTCGGGAAACGCGATCGCATGGGACTGGACAGTTCAGGTCAACGATGGAACCAACAACTATGAAATTGGCGTGCTCGATTATGACGATGATGGCGACGGGTCCTTTGACTATCCGGGTGGAGAGCAAGCCTATTTTCTGGTGTTTTTCGGGGACATTCCACCGCTTAACACAACGCTGACCATTGGTACCATTACTGACAACGGGCCATCTATCGACGTTGACACAGCCGTGCCTTGTTTTGTCGAAGGCACGGAAATCGAAACCCCCAACGGGCCTGTCGCGATTGAAACGCTGCAAGTCGGGGACAAAGTCATGACGCTCGACAACGGACCTCAAGCCATACGCTGGATTGGGTGTCGCGAATTGGGCTTGCGGGAATTGGTGTTAAAACCACGCCTGCACCCCATCCGGATTGTTGCGGACGCATTGGGGCCGGGTATGCCAAGTCGGGACCTGTGTGTTTCGCCCCAGCATCGCATGTTTGTGCGGTCCCCCATCGTCAAACGCATGTTCGGCGTTGATGAAGCACTTATTCCAGCCATCAAACTGGTCGGAATTCCCGGGATCTTTGTGGATCGCATCAGCCAGCCTGTCACGTATCTGCACTTGCTACTTGATAATCACGAAGTGCTGTTTGCCGAGGGCGCGCCTGCGGAAAGCCTTTTGACCGGACCGGAAGCGATGAAAAGCATCGGTGAAGATGCGCGCCAAGAGCTGCGTGACATTTTCCCGGACCTGGATCTGGAACATCATGTGCCAGAGGCGGCGCGGTACATTCCGCAAAAGGGGCGCAAGGTAAAATCCATGGTCGCGCGGATGATCAAGAACGACAAGGATCTGGTCGCAGAGCTTTAAACGGACTGGCCCGAGTTTGGTCTGCCTGAGATTGCGCGAGGTGCATTTCCGCGCTGGACAGACCCGGGCAACCTCTGCCAATCTCGCGGCCATGCCCCATGATCATGACCACGACCACCCGCACACCCTTTTGCCGCCTGAACCTGCCTTGCGAGTTCGTGCGCTGGAAACCATCCTGACCGAGAAGGGGCTGATTGATCCCGCCGCGCTGGATGAGATCATCGAGACCTATCAACACAAGATCGGCCCGCAAAACGGGGCCAAGGTTGTGGCACGGATCTGGTCCGATCCGACCTTTCGGAAGGGCATGCTGGACGAACCAATGCCGCTGTTGGAAGAACTGGAGTTTTATGGCCGTCAGGGCGAGCACATGGTGATCGTTGAGAACACGCCCGAGGTTCACAATGTGGTCGTCTGCACCTTATGCAGTTGTTACCCTTGGCCTTTGCTGGGAATTCCGCCCGGCTGGTACAAATCGGATGCCTATCGGTCTCGTGTGGTGCGGGAACCGCGCAAGGTTCTGGCCGAGTTTGGCGTGGATGTTCCCGATGACAAGAAAGTTCGCGTGTGGGATTCCACCGCCGAAGTCCGTTACTTGGTGGTGCCTGAGCGTCCTGAAGGCACGGAAGGAATGGACGAAGACGCGCTGGCCGCTTTGGTCACGCGCGATTCCATGATCGGCACCGGGCTGGCCCTGAGGCCAGAGGCATGAGCCGCGTACATGATATGGGTGGGCGCTATGGCGACGGCGCGGTGAACCCCGCGGACAACGCAACCTTTGCCCAGGACTGGCATGCGCGCGCCTTGGCGCTGACGCTGGCAGCCGGCGCTTTGGGGCAGTGGAATATCGACGTCTCACGCCATGCCCGCGAAACGCTCAGCCCCAAGGATTACAGCCGGTTTTCCTATTACGAGAAATGGCTCGCCGGGCTGGCCGACATGTTGGTTAATCTTGGCGTGCTCACACGAGAAGAGCTGAAGGCGGGCCATGCAACGGGTGTGTCCGAACTGGCCTCGCGCATTCTCAAAGCGGATGCTGTGGCCGGTGTTCTGGCCAAGGGCAGCCCCTACACCCGCGACGGCGCCCCGAATGCAGAGTTTAAACCCGGAGATCGGGTCAAAACCCGCCGTCCGGCACACAATATCCAGGTGGCAGGCGGGCACACACGGTTGCCGGGCTATGCCTCGGGCTTGATTGGTGAGGTTGTCCTGTTGCACGGCGCTCATGTGCTGCCGGATTCCAACGCGCATGGATTGGGAGAGGCGGCCGAGCCCTTGTATGCCGTGGCGTTTGCCGCCCGCGATGTTTGGGGGGATGAGGCCGGGGCATGGGACGAAGTCGTCCTGGACCTCTGGCAAAGTTATCTGGAGCCCACAGCATGAGCCGCCCGGAGCCCATCTTTGAGGCCCCGTGGCACGCACAGCTCTTTGCTCTCACGGTGCATCTGCACGAAAGAGGGGTTTTTGACTGGCCGCAATGGACAAAAGACTTTGGCGCGACCCTTGCCGAGCATCGTCTGTCCGGGGATTTGAACGGCGGTGACGATTATTTCAACGCCTGGCTGGCCACGCTGGAAAAGGTGCTGGTGTCAAATGACATGGCCCCACCAGCCTCGGTCGCTTCCATGCGGGACGCCTGGGAACAGGCCTACCTTGCAACGCCGCATGGCAAGCCTGTACGCTTGGGCGATTAAGCAAACGTTCGAGAAAGTTGTGATCTAGCTGTCGACATTGTCCATGTCGACCTGTCCCGACAGCATCCGGCGCACAATGGACCAGCTGAGCCCTATGCCCAGAACGATGGAGAGCGCAAGGATCGCGATCCAAGTGTTGACGTCGGGATTTTCCAGATTGAGCATACCCCAGTCATAGAGCACCCAGACCAGTGCCGCGACCACGGCAAGCACAAGGAACATGCCAAATCCGCCGATCGAGCGCAGCGTCGCGCGCAGGTAGATGATGTACCAGATCACAAGCAACAGCCCGAGCAGCACCGCAAATGGTTGTTCTTCTACATAGTTGTCCATTGTCCAGCGGCTATAATTCCACTGGGTTGGATTGTATGTCTGGGCCAACAGCAAAAATGCGAAGACTCATCGTAACGGCAAACTCATCGTACCCTTTTCCTTTGGTTTGCGAAAATTTCACGCTTCTGTCCAGTGCTGCGGCGAATTTGCGGTTTCGCGTCGCAGGTAAGATGGCTAAAAGGACGCGGGTTGACCGCTGAAAAGGAACTGTTATGGCAAACGTCGTCGTCGTAGGCGCCCAATGGGGTGATGAAGGCAAAGGCAAGATCGTGGATTGGCTCAGCGAGCGGGCCGACGTGATCGCCCGGTTCCAGGGCGGGCACAACGCGGGCCACACCCTCGTCATCGACGGCAAGGTCTATAAGCTGCACGCACTGCCCTCGGGTGTTGTACGGGGTGGCAAGCTCTCGGTGATCGGCAATGGCGTGGTTCTGGACCCCTGGCACCTGATCAACGAGATCGAAACAGTTCGCGCGCAAGGCGTTGATATTTCACCCGAAACCCTAATGATTGCCGAGAATACTCCGCTGATCCTGCCGATCCACGGCGAGTTGGATCGCGCCCGCGAAGAGGCCGCCTCAAAAGGCACCAAGATTGGCACAACCGGTCGTGGCATCGGCCCATGTTACGAAGACAAGGTGGGCCGTCGTGCGATCCGAGTTGCGGACCTGGCGGATGAGGCCACGCTTGAGGCGCGTGTGGACCGCGCATTGCAGCACCATGACCCGCTGCGCAAGGGATTGGGAATCGAAGCGGTCGACCGAGACGCGTTGATCGCGCAGTTGAAAGAGATTGCGGCAAAGATTCTGCCTTTTGCCGCCCCTGTTTGGAAAGTGCTCAACGAAAAGCGCAAATCCGGTAAACGGATTCTGTTCGAAGGCGCGCAAGGCGCGTTGCTGGATATCGACTTTGGCACCTATCCTTTCGTGACCTCGTCCAACGTGATTGCAGGGCAGGCGGCAACGGGTGTGGGCATCGGCCCGAACTCGATCGATTTTGTTTTGGGCATCGTCAAGGCCTATACCACCCGTGTGGGCGAAGGCCCGTTCCCGACCGAACTTGAGGATGCGGATGGCCAGCGCCTGGGCGAACGGGGCCATGAGTTTGGCACCACCACCGGGCGCAAACGCCGGTGTGGTTGGTTCGACGCGGCCTTGCTGCGCCAGACTTGCGCCACGTCTGGCGTCAGCGGCATTGCCCTGACCAAGCTGGACGTTCTGGATGGCTTTGAAACTCTGAAAATCTGCGTCGGCTATGACCTTGATGGGGAGCGGTTGGACTATCTGCCAACAGCGGCGGATCAACAGGCACGCTGCACACCGATCTACGAAGAAATTCCAGGGTGGAGTGAATCAACCGAAGGCGCACGCAGCTGGGCAGACTTGCCTGCCAACGCCATCAAATACGTGCGCCGCGTTGAAGAGTTGATCGATTGCCCGGTTGCCCTAGTATCAACCTCGCCAGAACGCGAAGACACGATCCTCGTGACGGACCCCTTCGCAGACTAAGGAGATCGCTGTGGCACTCACATACAAGGCCAGACGGCGCTGGGCACTGGTGATCCTGGTGATCGGCCTGCCCATCTATATTGTCCTCGCGGTGACGTTGGTGAACGTGCTGAACCGTCCCGGATTTCTGGTGGAGCTGTTGATCTATATCGGCCTTGGGATCGCTTGGGTCTTGCCCTTCAAGGGGATCTTCAAAGGCATAGGTCAGCCGGATCCGGATGAAGCCCCACAGGGCGACGAATAAGCAGGAACAATGCGCACCTTCGGGTGCGCATTTTTGTTTGAAAGGGTGTCATGCCAGAGAAAACGGCATTGGTTCTTGGGGCCTCAGGGCTAATCGGCAAGGCCTGTGTCTCGGCCTTGGCCGAGGCAGGGTTCTCGGTAACCGGGGTCAGCCGAACCCGCCCCAAGAGCGTGGTCTGCAATTGGGTTCAGGCGGACCTAACCCGTTTAGACCCAAAGGATTTTCATGATCTTCTGGCCGATACTGAGGTAGTGGTGAATGCGGCAGGTGCTCTGCAAGATGGCGCCGAGGACTCGCTAGAGGCGATCCATGTCGGAATGATCCAAAATCTTGTGACGACATTGGAGGGCCGTGCGACCCGCGTGGTTCAGATCAGCGCGGCGGGCGTGTCCGAAGATGCCGACACCGCGTTTTTTGAAACCAAGGCCCGAGGTGACGCGCATTTGATGCAGCACCACAAATCGTGGGTGGTCCTGCGCCCCGCGTTGGTGATTGGAGCCGAAGCCTACGGTGGCACAGCGCTGTTGCGGGCCTATGCGGGCTTTCCGGGCGTTGAATGGCGCTTGTTCGATGGTGTGACCATCCAAACTGTTGCCCTGACCGACCTCGCCAACGCGGTGGTGCTGGCTGCGACGGGCCAGATAGCCGAAGGCACACTAGCCGACTTGGCCGAAGAAGAGGCCAGGTCGTTTCTAGACGTGTCGCGCCAGATTCGAGACTGGCAGGGGTTTTCCGGCAAGCGGTTGCCTCTGTCCTTGTCTCGATGGGTGCTGCGTCTGACAGGACGGGCCGCCGATGGGTTGGGCTGGCTTGGATGGCGATCTCCGCTACGCAGCACGGCATTAAGTGTCATGCAAAGCGGGATTGCGGCGGACAGGCACAGTTGGCGCTTGGCCGGCGGCCCACCAATGATGGCGCTGGAAGAGACCCTCTCAAAACTGCCGGCCCACAGTCAGGAACGCTGGTTTGCCCGGATGTATCTGCTGTTGCCGCTGAGCATTGCAGTGCTGGCGCTGTTCTGGATTGCTTCGGGTGTGATCGGTGTTTTGCAGTTCACTCAGGCGGCGGATATCCTGACCTCGCGCGGCATGGGCTTTGAGTTGGCCAGCCTGTTGGTTCTGGGGGGCGCCGTGGTGGATGTCGCCCTTGGTATGTTAATCCTGATCCGTCGACGCGCCCGGTTAGCGGCCTTAGGGATGTTGGCGGTCTCGATCGTCTATTTACTCGGAAGTGCGATCTTGGCGCCTGCGCTGTGGCTCGACCCATTGGGGCCAATGGTCAAAGTTCTGCCCGGTATGATCGCCGCCCTGATCCCGGTTTTGTTCCTCGAGGACCGTTGATGGACACCTATACAATTCTGTTGTTCGCGCATCTCGTCGGCGCCTGTGTTTTGCTAGGCACCGGGGCAGGGATCGCGTTTTTCATGGTGATGGCACAGACGGGCCATAACCCGGCCCTCATTGCGCATGTGTCAGGCACGGTGGTGATTGCCGATACGGTTTTCACGGCCACGGCTGCCGTGGCGCAACCGATAACAGGCTGGTTGCTGGCGCGCGAAGTTGGCTGGCCGCTGCTTGAAGGCTGGCTGCTTTGGGCAATCCTGTTGTATCTGGTGGTGGGCGCGTTCTGGTTGCCGGTGGTGTGGATACAGATCCGACTGCGGGATCTCGCAAGGGCCGCGCGAGATGCAGGAGCCGCATTGCCCGAGGCCTACCACCGCCTGTACCGCATCTGGTTTGCCTGTGGGTTCCCGGCTTTTGTCGCAGTTCTTGGTATCTTGTGGCTAATGCTGACCAAGCCCGTCCTTTGAATTGGCTGGTACACAAAGAAAAACAGGGGCCGTGTGGCCCCTGCTTGTTCTCAAATCTGATGTGACGACTTAACCGGCAGCGCGGTCTTCGGGACGAAACCCAATTTCGTCAGACGCCGTGAAACGGCCACCGGAGACTTTGGCAATCTTGTTGTCACGCAACAGTTGGCCAAAGCCACGCAGGCTGTCTTCGCGGCTGTACTCGCCATCGCTCATGCCTTGGGCCATGCGCACGATCATCGGGCGCGAGAAAACGTCCAGCCCCTCGACAAATGTCAGATAGGCGGCGGCTGCTTCCAGAACCTGCGGCAGGCTATGCGCACCAACGGAGTCAGCAAACTCGGCAAAGTCACCGGCACTGTCGCTGACCGGGCTTGCATCCGCGGCCTCGGCACGTTCTGCCGCAGAAACACGACGCGGGCGAACAGGGGCGCGCGGTGTCTCGTTGGCAGGCTCGGCCGTTTCGGCGGCCTGGGGTTCTTCTGGCGTATCCACACGCTGTTCAGCCACCAGTTTCAGCGGAGCCGGGGATTCGCGTGGCGTTTCCGGCGCTTCTGCAACCTGTGGGCGGCGCGGGGTTGCTGCGGCCTCAAGCGGGCTGATCACATTGGCCAGATCATGGCGATAGGCTTCGGTCGCATCGCGGTTCTTGCCCAAATCCGATCCAGCCTTTTGTTCGGCTTTGGTGGCGGCAACCGCGGCGCGCAGATGGGCAATCGCCTGACGACGACGCGACCCTTGCGGCTCTTCCATGTGGGTGTCAGCTTCCTGCATCAGGCGCGACATGTCCGCGTCACTCTGCTGGCTGACCTCTGAGAGGTGCTGGCTGCGCGAAGGGCGCACGGGTTCATCGGGGTCGGCACCAATCGCAATGACCGGCTCGTCATCGTCTTCGTCATCAACCTCGCCGTTCAGCTCGGCTTCGACCTCGGCCAATTCGGCCAACAGTTCGGCCTCTTCTGCATCGCTGAGACTGCTTGGCGCTGCGACATCGGCCATCGCACCACTTTCGTCGTCGAAATCATCTTCGTCGTCTTCGACAGGCTCTGCTTCAAGCAGCCCGTCGTCCAGGGCAGCCTCGAAGTCTGCCTTTTTCATACGGATGACGCGGGCGCGGACGGGCTGAACCGGTTCAGGATCAACATCAGCCTCCACGTCAGCCACAACTTCTTCTACGAGGTCTTCTGCCACGTCTTCTTCGAGATCATCAGTGGCATCGATTGCGGCGGCTGCAGCGGCCATATCGCCGTCAAGCGTCAGGACATCTTCCTCAGGCTCATTCAGCTCAGGCATCATGAGTTCGGCGTGTTCATCTTCGATGTAGTCACCTTCGGAAGGGACATCGCGAGATTTCGACACAACGGCGCGGATGCGCTGCAGTTTGGCCGCGATGCTGTCCGAATCTGTCTCGGTTTCGACCGGGGCAGGTTCATCGGCTTCGGCGGTAAACTCTTCCTCAGCGGCCTCTGTCAGGTCGTCTTCTTGCGCGGTGTCTTCACCGGACGCATCCAGAATGCCCGCGATCAAAGTGTCATCGGCCTCGGTAGTTTCTTCAACGACTTCGGCGTCCTCAACCACGTCGAGAGGTTCTGCATCATCATCAATGGCGACGATTTCAGTGTCAGCTACGTCTTCCGCGTCGACAGTGTCTTCGGCCAGTTCTTCTTCTGCCGCAACCAGGCCGTCCTCTTCGACGTCTGCTTCGGCGATAGCTTCTTCGGCCGCGTCGTCCACAACAGGTTCTTCAACCGCTTCGGCAATCACGTCCTCTGCGGCGTCTTCAACAAGCTCTTCGGCTTCGGCAACCTCGGGCTCTGGCGCGGTGACCGCTTCCAGAACGCTTTCGGTCACATCGACGACCTCTGGCTCGGCTTCGGCCTCGGACGCCTCATCGACAACCGTATCTTCTTGCGAGACCTGGGGCTGTTCTTCGGGTTTTTCTTCGATGGCCGGGGTATCCACTTCGGCCTCGGCCTCAGGGGCGGTCGTCGTCAAGACGATGGCGCCGTGTTCCGTACGTGCCTGAACACGACGTTCCACTTCGCGCTCGGCGATCCGGGCCAGCATTTCTGCGTCAGGGGTGGGAGGCTCCGCGCCAAAGTACCGATCGTCTGCGGCCAGATCGCGGAAATACTCTGCGATTGCCTTCATCGTATCAAACGAGTCGTCGAACCCTTCCAGGGTACAGGAGAACGTCCCGTATGAGACTGTCAAAACCTTGTTATTCGTAACCATTATCGCGGGTCCTTTGCACTACTCAACAGAGTGTTTACCACGGGAGGCAAGACAAAAGCTGACCGATTCTGTGAAAGTCAGCGTATCATTTAGTGGCCAGAATGTGGCGGAAAACCCTTTTGACGGGAAAACGGGGGCTGACAGGTGGGTATTGTTCACGAATTGGAACCAATAACGCTGATTGGCGGCGGATTGGTGCACAATGACGATTTGAGTGCCTGTTTGGACCTTGCGCCACATTTGGTCGCCGCAGATGGCGGGGCATTGACCGCGCTGGATTTAGGACACATGCCCAAGGCCGTCATCGGGGATATGGACTCAAGCCCAGACCTCGTGGCGCGCGGAGTGCCCGCGGCGGCGATCCATCAGATTGCCGAACAAGACAGCACGGATTTTGACAAGGCCCTGCGAAACATCTCGGCGCCTCTGGTGCTGGGCGTTGGGTTCACTGGCAAGCGGGTTGATCACGAACTGGCCTGTTACAATGCCTTGCTGCGCCATGCTGACCGGCGCTGTATTCTGATTGGCAGCGATGATGTGATCTGCCTGTGTCCGCCTTCGCTACCGTTGGATTTGGAGGCGGGAACGCGGGTCTCGCTGTTTCCGCTGGCCACGGTCACTGGCCGATCCAAAGGATTGCAGTGGCCACTGGACGGTAGTGAGTTTGCGCCGAGCGGAATGATTGCAACGTCCAACTGTGCGACTGGAGCCGTGCAGCTGGATTTGGCCGAACCGGGCATGTTGGTGATCCTGCCCAAAGCCTGTCTGGAGATTTTGGTTAAGGCACTTCTGGCGCAGCCCGGCTCATGGTCCGCTCTCTAAGAACCACATACAGGCCCGCGGCGATGGTCACGCAGATTCCGATAGCGGCCAACCCGTTTGGCAGATCTGAGAACAGCAGCCAGCCGATCAGCGTGGCAAATGGAATTTCCAGATACTGCATCGGCGCGAGTGTGGCTGATGGCGCATAGCGCAGAGACCACGTCATCAAAAGATGGGCCAGCGTGCCCAGAACACCAATGAACAACAAGAGTGACGAGGTCGTCAGATCGGTCGAGACCACTTGCAGTTCGGGGATCTCGATGGACTCGCCCACGAATAATAATGGCAGGATGACAACCGTGGCCATTGTCCCGCTGACCGCTTGCAAGCTGATAGGGTCGGTTTGTTTGGCGATCTGGCGGGTAATCAGCATGAACAGTGAGAACACCACAGCGACCACCAACGGCAACAGGGCAGGGGCTCCGACCTCGGCAAAACTGGGTTGGATCACCAAAAGGGTTCCGACAAAGCCAACGACACAGGCCATGATACGACGGCTTCCAACCTCTTCTCCCAGAACCATCTTACCCAAGAGCAACATCAGGAACGGCATCACAAAGGCGATGGCCACGGCGTCGGCCAGGGGCAAGTAGCGAAGCGCGGTAAACATGGCGCCAATCCCGATGATGTGTAATGCGGTGCGCATAACAACCAGCCCCAGCACTCGCCCGCGCATCATCCATGGGCGTCCGGTCAATAGTACGACTGGAAACAGGATCAGGGCCTGAACTGCAAAGCGCACCAGCAATAGCTGGCCTAGTGGTACAGTCTCACCGAGGATTTTGGCCACGGCATCGCCGAGCGGCGCGAGGACGCAAAAGCCAAGCATAAGCATGATGCCAAGTAGGGGACGGTCCTGAGCCATGGTCCGACCCTAGGCTGGAAGAGAATCCGGTGCAATCGCCTTATACGTGCAATTCCCTCACGTCACCGAAAGGCGCAAAAAAACGGGCCGGTTTTTGCAACCGGCCCGCGAGAATTTGGGTTGGACTGAAAATCCGCCAATACTTCCGAAACGTAATCCTCAGATCGCGAGGTATTCGGCGCGCAGTTCCTCGTTGCCGAGAACCTCATCAGCCGAGCCGTCAAAGACGATCCCACCGGTATCAAGGATGACTGCACGATCCGCCAGTTCCAGCGCGCGCACGGCGTTTTGTTCAACGATGATCGTCGTCATGCCCTGTTCCTTGATAAGGCGCAGGGTCTTTTCAATCTCATCAACGATAACCGGGGCGAGACCTTCGTAAGGTTCGTCCAAGAGCAGCACTTTGATGTCGCGCGACAGGGCGCGTGCAATGGACAGCATCTGTTGTTCGCCGCCGGACAGGGTTACACCTTCCTGTTTGCGGCGCTCGCCGAGGCGGGGGAACAGATCGTAGAGGCGTTCGAGGGACCAACCGATCGGCGGAGCAATCTGCGCCAGCTGGATGTTCTCTTCGACCGTCAGGCCCGGAATGATGCAACGATCTTCCGGGACCAAGCCGATGCCAACAGCTGCGGCCTCGTAGCTCTTCATCATGTGCAAGGGCTTGTGGTCCAGCCAGATTTCCCCGTGGGTGACCTGGGGGTCATCCATGCGCGCAATAGAGCGCAGGGTTGACGTCTTGCCAGCACCGTTGCGTCCCAGCAGCGCGAGAATTTCACCCTCGTGCACGTTGAACGAGATGTTCTGCACGATGTAGCTTTCGCCATAGTAGCTTTCCATGTTCCAGACGGACAGGAAGGCTGGGGCGGTTTCCGCGTGGCTGTGGCCTTTGGAGAAGTCGGGTTTAACGTTCATCTGATTTCTCCTTATGCCGACTCACCCAGATACGCTTCGCGCACCTTGGGATGGCCT
Organism: uncultured Shimia sp.; assembly: GCF_947498095.1. Classification (GTDB taxonomy): domain Bacteria; phylum Pseudomonadota; class Alphaproteobacteria; order Rhodobacterales; family Rhodobacteraceae; genus Shimia. Next base: position 185,881 of record NZ_CANMJE010000008.1, read on the forward strand.
TTGATGTTTTCCGGATTGTCTTCGACCAGCGGGGTGCCTTGTGCCAGCACGGTGATGCGCTGCGCAAGGCTGAACACAACATGCATGTCGTGTTCGATGATCGCGATTGTGATGTCGCGTTCATCGCTGATCTGTTTCAAGAGATCGATGGTGTTGTTGGTGTCAGCACGTGCCATGCCCGCCGTTGGTTCGTCCAAAAGCAGCAGACGTGGCTCTTGGGCTAGGCACATGCCGATTTCGAGGCGGCGTTTGTCACCGCGAGACATAGAGGCTGCATGCATCTCACGCTTGTCGGCCATATTCATATCGACCAACATCGCCTCGGCTTTTTCCACGATGTCTTTTTCGTCCATCATGTTCTCAATCGCATGCATACGGAACGAACCGTCGCGTTTGGCAAAGCAGGGGATCATCATGTTTTCCATCACCGAGAGATCGCTAAAGATCTCAGGGGTCTGGAACACGCGCGAAATGCCCATCTGGTTGATCTCGTAGGGGGTGCGTCCCAAGACCGACTGACCGTCAAACATGACGCTTCCGGTATCGGGGATGAGCTTGCCCACGAGGCAGTTCAGCAGGGTGGATTTGCCAGCCCCGTTTGGGCCGATGATCGCGTGAACGCTGTTTTCCTTAACGCTCAGGTTGACGTCGCCCAGGGCCTGCAGGCCGCCGAACCGTTTGCCAACGTCTTTGACTTCAAGAATACCCATCAGTCAGTCTCCTTATTCAGCAGGTTCGGTTTTGGGGCCGGCATCGGAGTCTTCCGATTTGCCGCGGTTCTTGATCCATTTGCCAATGCGTTGGCCACCTTCGACCAGACCACCGGGCAGGAAGATCACAACCAGCATAAAGAGAATGCCGAGAGTGAGGTGCCAGCCTTTGCCCACGAAGGGGTGGATGATGAAGACCACAAAGTCTTCCAAGCCATCCGGCAGGAACGCGAACCACTGATGCAGAACCGCATCGTTGATCTTCGAGAAAATGTTCTCAAAGTACTTGATAAAGCCTGCGCCCAGAACCGGACCGATCAAGGTGCCGGTGCCACCAAGGATGGTCATCAGAACAACCTCACCCGACGCTGTCCACTGCATGCGCTCAGCGCCTGCAAGCGGGTCCATTGCAGCCATCAGGCCACCGGCCAAACCAGCATAGGCCCCCGAGATCACAAACGCCGCGAGCGTATAGGGACGAGGGTTAAGGCCTGTGTAGTTCAGACGCGTCTGGTTCGATTTGATTGCACGCAGCATCATGCCGAAAGGTGAGCGGAAGATGCGGATGGCGAGGTAGAACACGGCCAACATGACAACGGCACATAGGTAGTAGCCTGTGTTGAAGTCAAACGCCCAAGGGCCGACATTCATGGTGTAGGTGCTGTTCATGTATAGCCCGAACAGATGCGGGAAGTCCTGCATGCCTTCAGGGTGGAACATTTGCGGGTCATTTGGATAGACCTGCAGGCCGGTTTCACCGTTGGTCAGGTTGAACTTGGGGTTTGACAGAACAGAGTAGGCCAGCGCGAACATCATCTGAGCAAATGCCAGTGTCAGGATCGAAAAGTAGATCCCTGAGCGCCGCAGGCTGACATAGCCCATCAGCACCGAGAACACCGCTGCAACGATCACGGCCAGCAAGATGGCGGGCACTACGTTGTAAGTGAAGAGCTTAAAGATCCACACCGCGGCGTAAGAGCCCACACCCAGAAAGGCTGCGTGACCAAAGGACAGGTAGCCCGTCAGGCCAAACAGGATGTTAAAGCCGATGGCGAAAATCCCGAAGATCACAAAGCGCTGCATCAGATCCGGATACCCGGCGTTGAACTGCGCCATCGCGCTGTCTGTCGGGAAGGGGTTGAGGAAGAAGGGTGCAAACATGGTCAGCACCGCAACAGCGATCAAAAGTGTCATGTCTTTCTTGTTTAGTCCAAGCATAGTCTTATTCCTCCATCACGCCTTTGCGACCCATCAGCCCGCGTGGACGGGTGAGAAGCACGATGATGGCGACAAGGTAGATGATAATCTGGTTGATGCCGGGGATGGTCGTTGTCGCCCAGGTGGTTGAGGCGAAGCTTTCCAGAATACCCAGCATAAATCCTGCCAGAACGGCGCCGGGCAACGAGCCCATGCCACCGACCACAACAACCACAAAACTCAGAACCAGAAAGTCCATGCCCATGTGGTAATTTGGCGGATTAATCGGCGCGTACATGACGCCTGCCAATCCCGCCACGGCGGCGGCTATGGCAAACATGATCGTAAAGCGGCGGTCGATGTTGATGCCCAAAAGGCCCACGGTTTCGCGGTCGGCCATACCGGCACGAACTACCATGCCAAAGGTCGTGAACTGCAGGAAGGCAAACACACCAAAAATGACGAGCGCAGCGAAGCAGAAGTAGACAATCCGCCAAACCGGATAAGCCAGCTCCAGGCCGAACCAGGCACCCAGATTGGCCACGCCCGAAAGTGCATCGGGGGCCGGGGTTTGGATCGGGTTCGCACCAAAGTAATATTTGACGATTTCCTGAAGCACGATGGCCAGGCCAAAAGTCACAAGGATCTGGTCGGCATGCTCACGCTTATAGAAGTGCTTGATCAGGCCGCGTTCCATGATCAGACCAACAAGCATCATGATCGGAATCGCGAGCAGAATGGCCAAGGGTGTTGACCAGTCGATGATGGACGCGCCGATTTCTGGTCCGAACCAGCTTTCAACATAAGGTGTTTCGACCTTCAGCGGGTTGCCGAGAAAGTCTTTCTCAGTTTCGCTGACTGTCTGATAGCTCAGGCTGAGAAAGCGCTGCAGAGTGACGGCGCAGAAAGCACCGATCATGAACAGCGCGCCGTGGGCAAAGTTAACAACCCCCAGCGTACCGAAAATGAGTGTAAGCCCAAGCGCAATCAGCGCATAGGCAGAGCCCTTGTCGAGCCCGTTCAGAATCTGAAGGAGGATCGCGTCCATAATTCCCACCTGTGACGTTTAAATGGCGCGGTCGGGGATCACTCCCTCGACGATCGCGGTGCCGACCGCGCAAGGGCGCGATCGGCAGATTGGTTTGTCGGTATTAACCGGCGTTGCAAGTACCCAGCGACGCTTCGTCACCACCAAACATTGGGTGGTTCGGAGCATAGGTAACTTGCTCGGCAGGTGTGACCTCGACGATTTCCAGGGTGTCGTATTGGTTGGTTGGGTTCTCTGCACCCTTCACAACCAGAACGTCCTTGAAGCACTGGTGGTCGTCTGCGCGATACATCGTTTTACCGTTGCCCAGGCCGTCGAATTCGAAGCCTTCGAGGGCTTCTGCAACACCACATGGGTTAAACGTACCGGCACGCTCACAAGCATCTGCATAAAGCAGGGTCTGTGCATAGCAGGTCTGCGCCGAGTTGGACGGCGGCTTGCCGTACTTCTCACCGAACGACTTCACGAACTGCTTGGAACCTTCGTTCTGAAGCTGCCAGTTGTAGTTCATCGAGCCGAACACGCCTTTGATGTTCTCGCCCGCACCAGCGGCCATCAGTTCAGAATAAAGAGGAACAACGATTTTGAAGTCTTTGTTGTTCACGACTTTTTCCATCATGCCGAACTGGATCGCGTTGGTCAGCGAGTTCACCATGTTACCACCGTAGTGGTTCAGAACCAGAACGTCGGCGCCCGAGTTCAGAACTGGCGCGATGTAGGACGAGAAGTCCGTCGATGCCAGCGGTGTCAGTACGTTGTTGACGGTTTCCCAGCCCATGGCTTCGGTCGCTGCTGCGATCGATTCCTGCTGCGACCAACCCCATGTGTAGTCAGCGGTCAGGTGATAGGCACGACGATCTGCACCCAGTTCCTTTTCAAGGATAGGGGCCAGCGCGGCGGCGGACATATAGGCGTTAAAGAAGTGGCGGAAGCCATTTGCTTTACGGTCCTTACCGGTGGTGTCGTTCGAGTGGGTCAGGCCAGCCATGAAGATCACGCCTGCCTCTTGGCAGAGACCCTGAACCGCGATGGCAACGCCCGAGGACGAACCGCCGTTGATCATGATAGCGCCGTCTTTTTCGATCATCGACTTGGCCGATGCGCGGGCAGCGTCTGATTTGGTCTGCGTGTCGCCTGTGACGAACTCAACCTTCTTACCCAGGATGCCGTTACCCTTGAGAGCTTTCGACGTAAAGGTGTTCAGGCAGCCGCCGTCGCCTTCGCCGTTCAGGTGCTCAACGGCCAGCTGTTGGGCCAGAAGTTCATCATTGCCTTCGTCAGCATACGGACCCGTCTGGGGTACGTTGAAGCCCAGAGTCACGCTCGAACCGGTTGGCTCGTTTGTGTAAGCAGCTGCGGACGACGCCGTGAAAATGGTGGGCAGTGCAACGCCAGCGCCTGCAACTGCGCCGGTCTTAAGCACGCCGCGACGTGTCATAGTGGTTTTGGACATGTAATCCTCCCGTTTGGTAAAAATGACGCGGGCTCCTCCTCCACGCCAAAAGGCACATTTGTGCAAATTCATTATCGGGGAGAGACAGAAAACTTCGCAACAACTGCTTTCAAAGTAACAATTTTTTTGTAAAGTAATCCACAATACCACGGCATGCGTTGTAAAGAAATTATTCTGCAACGCGGAAAGCCATTGAAAAGCACGAGGAAAACCACATGTCCCGCGACACTTTGACTGGCAGTCGTATCCGCGAGCGTCGTGCAATGGCTGGGATGCGACAGTCGGATTTGGCCCGGCAGGTTGGAATATCGGCATCTTACCTTAATTTGATTGAGCACAACCGCCGCAGAATCGGCGGGAAACTGCTTGTCGATATTGCGGGCGTGCTTGGTGTGGAACCTTCCTTGCTAAGCGAAGGTGCCGAGGCCGCCTTGATTTCCACCCTGCGCGAGGCCGCAGCGGATGCTGGCACGGTGCAGCCCGAACTGGACCGTATTGACGAGTTTGCCGGGCGATTTCCGGGCTGGGCCGAATTGATCGCTGAAGATCACCGCCGAATTGCAACACTTGAACGCACGGCAGCCACGCTGACCGATCGCCTGACCCATGACCCACATCTGGCCACGTCGATGCACGAGATGCTGACTATGGTGACAGCAATCCGTTCGACCGCCGGTATTCTGGCCGATACCAAGGAAATTGAACCAGAGTGGCGCAACCGGTTTCACCGCAACATCAACGAAGACAGCCAGCGGCTTGCGGAAAGCTCTCAGCGGTTGGTCGAATATCTTGACGGGGCAGGGGATGCGGATGCCGCGTTGTCTTCGCCGATGGAAGAGGTCGAACTGATGCTGGCGGCACATGACTATCGCTTTCCGCAGCTTGAGGAAGAAAGCGACGACATCGAGGCCTTTGTTGCGGAGCAACCGCAGTTGACAACCCAGGCGTCGCGGGTTTCAGCCTCGGGTGTGCTTAAGCAGTTGCGCTCCGACGCCCGCAAAATGCCGCGCGATGATGTTGCCGCCTGTTTGCAAGAGAACGGGCTGGATCTGCAGGCGCTTGCCCGGAAGTTCCGTGTTGAGATGGCCGTGGTGTTCCGCAGGGTCGCAATTCTCTCCAATGATCTGTTGCCCGATCCGGTTGGCCTTGTGATGTGTGACACATCGGGCACCCTGATGCTGCGCAAACCGGTTGAGGGCTTTCCGGTGCCGCGGTTCTCAGCAGCCTGTCCCAAGTGGCCGCTGTTTCAGGCTCTGACACGCCCAATGCACCCAATTCAGCGGCGTGTGACGGTTACGGGCCGTGAGGCGCGCCAGTTCGAATGCTATGCCATCGCCGAGGCCGTCGGGGCAGTTGGCTTTAACGAAGACCCGCTTTACCGGGCCCTTATGCTTGTCGTGCCAGCCGCAAGTACGGTTGAGAACGCGCGCGAGGTTGGATCAACCTGCCGCGTCTGCCCCAGCGAGAATTGCGCGGGGCGACGCGAGCCCTCAATCCTCGTCGACGGGATTTAGCTTGGAATCTCCCGGCAGACAGATAAGATCACTAAAACGCGATATATACGCGTTCGGGGAGGGATAACCGGATGGGGAAACGAGTTCTTCTCATTGAGGATGAGCCGAATATTATCGAGGCGATCAGTTTTATTCTGTCGCGCGACGGCTGGAGTGTGGCGACACATTCTAATGGGCATGACGCGGTGGACGTGGTGCTCGACGATCCACCGGACCTGTTGATTTTGGACGTGATGCTTCCGGGCAAGAGCGGATATGACATTCTGAAAGAACTGCGCGAGACCAACGGAGCGGCATCGTTGCCGGTGCTGATGCTGACCGCGCGCGGCCAGACAAAAGACCGCGAGATGGCCGAACGCGCCGGAGCCAGCCGCTTTATGACCAAACCCTTTTCCAATGCTGAGGTGCTCGAAGCTGTGCGCGAGCTTGTCGTGTCGTGAACGAGAGGCGCACGCCACTGTTTCTTGAGCGGCAAAGCTATCGCCGCCGCCGTCTGATTGACATGGTTCGCATGCTGCCGGTGATCGGGGCGCTGTTATGGGCTGTACCGCTTTTGTGGAAAAGCGGGCCTGACAGTGACATCTCGACCTCGGTTGCGATTATCTATCTGTTTGGTGTGTGGCTGGGCATGGTGTTGCTCAGCGCGGTTTTAGCCCGTTTGTTGAAGTCGGCCGACGAACACCCCCAGGAAAGCGACGACTAAATGGCGACGCTGAATATTCTGGTTTCGGTCTGTCTGATCTATGTGACGTTTTTGTTCGCCATTGCGTTTGCAGCGGAACGTGCAGCGCGGCAGGGGCATGGGGGCTGGCTACGGTCGCCGCTTGTTTACACACTGTCCCTGTCTATCTATTGCACCGCCTGGACCTTTTACGGCGCGGTTGGATATGCCGCGCGCTCGGGTCTCGAGTACTTGACGATCTATATCGGCCCTTCCTTGGTGATGGTTGGGTGGTGGTGGATCCTCCGCAAGCTGGTCCGCATCGGACGCAGCCAGCGGGTGACCTCGATCGCGGATCTGATCTCATCGCGTTATGGCAAATCGAACCTTTTGGCGGTTGGGGTCACGATCCTCGCCGTGATTGGTACGACACCCTATATTGCTCTGCAACTTCAGTCGGTTACGCTTAGCTTTTCGGTTTTTAGCGAAAGCCATGTGCCGCCGACGGAGTTGCTGGATCAGGATTCCACTGCGCTGTGGGTGGCCATGGGGCTGGCATTGTTCACCATTCTGTTCGGCACCCGCAACCTTGATGTCAACGAACGCCACCATGGTGTCGTGATCGCCATCGCGGTGGAAGCTATCGTCAAGCTTTTTGCCCTCTTGGCAGTGGGTGCCTTTGTTGTATGGGGCGTTGGTGGCGGGTTGGCGGAAACCCTGCAACGGATCGACGCCTCGGAAATTGGCAAATGGGAAATGCGCGGGGACCGTTGGGCGTCGTTGATTTTCCTGTCAGCCGCGGCCTTTCTCTGCCTGCCAAGGATGTTTCAGGTGATGGTCGTTGAGAATGACCGCGAGAGCCATTTACGCACCGCATCCTGGGCTTTTCCGGCCTACCTGATGGTCATGAGCCTGTTCGTGGTGCCGATTGCGGTCGTGGGTTTGGACCTGTTGCCCAAAGGATCAAACCCTGACCTTTTCGTGCTGACACTGCCTTTGGCCACGGGCAACGAAGGCCTCGCGATGTTGTCGTTCCTCGGAGGCTTTTCTTCAGCCACGTCGATGGTGATCGTTGCTGCGCTGGCCCTGTCGACGATGGTTTCAAACCACATTGTGATGCCGATCTGGCTGTCAGCAACCGGGGGCGGGGCCAAGATTTCAGGCGACGTGCGCAACGTCGTAATCCTGTCACGCCGAATTTCCATCGCGGGCGTTGTCGCGCTGGGGTACCTCTATTTCCGTCTGTCGGGCGGTGGGACGGCGCTGGCCTCTATCGGCTTGATCTCCTTTGCGGGTGTTGCGCAGTTCTTGCCAGTGCTTTTGGGCGGACTGTTCTGGCGCGGCGCCACGCGGATCGGCGCCTTTGTCGGGCTGACGGTCGGGTTTGTGGTCTGGGCCTATGCGCTTTTGTTGCCCAGCTTTGGAAGCGGCGCGTTGATTTCCGAGGCCGTGATGCTGAATGGCCCGTTTGGGATCAGCTGGCTTCGTCCCCAGGCGTTTTTTGGTATTGAGGGAATGGACCCGTTGGTACATGCCATTGTTTGGTCTATGTCTCTGAATACGCTCACATTCTTTGTTGCATCCCTTATTGGGTTCCCGTCACCTTTGGAGCGGCTGCAGGGCGCTCAATTCGTCAATGTTTACGAACATTCGCGTCGACCGCAGGGGTGGAGCGGGAGTGCTGCGCAAAGCGAAGATCTGATGATCATGGCGCAGCGAATTCTGGGGGCGCGTGAAGCGCAGACGTTGTTTGAACGCGAAGCCGGACGACAGGGTGTTACCGGCTTTCTGCCTGAGCCTAGTCCGGATTTCCTGCAGGTTCTTGAGCGCGAGCTGTCAGGCTCGGTTGGTGCGGCGACGGCACACGCGATGATTGGACAGATTGTCGGGGGCGCCTCGGTTTCGGTCGAAGACCTGATGGCTGTGGCGGATGAAACCGCGCAGATGATGGAGTATTCGAACCAGCTGGAAACCAAATCCGAAGAACAGGCCCGCACCGCACGCCAACTGCGACAGGCAAATGAAAAGCTGACGCAAATATCGGTTCAAAAAGACGCCTTTCTTGGGCAGGTCAGCCACGAGTTGCGCACGCCTATGACGTCGATCCGTGCATTCTCGGAAATCCTGCGCGACAGCAACAAGCTGAGTGCCGAAGAAAAGGTGAAATACTCGTCGATCATTCATGACGAAGCGATCCGACTGACACGGCTTTTGGATGATTTGCTGGACCTGAGCGTGCTGGAAAACGGACAGGTTAATCTGAACATGCAGCGCGGGATGCTGATGGATGTTCTGGATCACGCGGTGTCTTCGGCGCTGACTGGCAGCACCGGAAAACCGTTGATCGTTCGGCGTCAACGCAGTCAGGAAATGGTTCCACTCAACTCTGACCTGGATCGCCTCAGTCAGGTCTTTATCAATCTGATTGGCAACGCGCAAAAATATTGCGTGGCGGATGCCCCGGAACTGGCCATTTCGGTGGGCATCAACAATGGCGAGCTGGTCATTGATTTCATCGACAATGGGGTTGGCATCAGCAAAGACGACCAAGCTGTGATATTTGAAAAATTCGCGCGTGTCGGCTCGATGAAAGCCGGTGGAGCCGGGCTGGGCCTGGCTATTTGTCGCGAGATCATGGCGCGTTTGGAAGGCTCGGTCAGCTATCTGCCGGGACAGGGCGGCGCCGCATTCCGGGTTATCCTGCCTGTTTCGCAAGCGGCGGCGGCTGAATAACACTGCTGGAAAGGGTCTGGTAACCAGTTTGCCCTAGCCTGAGCGCTGACCGGCACTCACGCACGGATAGGCGGCAGGGATTGATGGCCAGCGATATTGAAAGCTCTGTCCTGCGCAGGATGACAACAGAAGCGCGCGCGCCAAATCGCGTGCCATCTGTCGCGGCAACGTTGCAACTGGCCTGTGCGCAGGCTGCCGACAAGGCGCTGTCGTTACCGATGGAGGTCACGGGGGCGGAATGCAGTTATCTGCCCCATGATGAGGTTAAAGAGGTTTTGCCGGAACGCGCGCTTTTTGCTGTGTTGGAGGGGCCTGCGCCGGGCTTTCTGGCGGTGACGCTGCCCATCGTTGGAGGCATTGTCGAGAATCAAACCATTGGCCGCATCTTTTCAACGCAGTCAACTGACCGAGAGGCAACCCGTGTGGATGCGGCCTTGATTGCCCCTTTTGTGGATGTTGCCCTGGCCCGGTTTGGGGCCAGTTTGTGCGATGCAGGCATGACCTCTTGGGGGCAGGGCGTTGGATTTGGCGCAATGGTTCCGGATCGCCGATCGCTGATGCTGACCCTGCCGGTCAGTGGTTACCATGTTTTTGTCCAAGAGCTGGACATCGGGACAGGACAGCGCGCGGGGCAATTGATCTTTGGCTTTGGCGATGTCCCGCAAGAGTGTCTGGCAGATCAAGTAACTGACAAGAGCGATGTTTCCGGGGCCACGGTACGCGCTGGTGTTCTGGCGTCTCCGGCGCAATTAGAGGCCGTTATTGCACGACTTGCTCTGCCACTTAGCCAGCTGCAATCTCTGAACCCCGGCGACACATTGCCGATTCCGCCCGACAGTCTGAGAAATGCGGGGCTTGAGGCGGTGGGCGGCGACAGTGCGATACTAGTGGCGCTCGGGCAGTTGAACGGGTTTCGGGCTGTACGGATCAAGGGCAATTCGCCCCCGCCCATCGACACCACAGAGTCCCATCTGATTGAGACTACCCCGAGCTCAGACATTGCTGAGGCCGTCACGCTGGGGCCACCGGATGACAGTGAACCGCCCGGATCGCCAACACCGCCCGAGGGCTTGGACGAATTGCTTGCAGAAGTGGAGATGGGGGACGTTTTGAAGCCCGTCTAGCGGCCTAACCCTGCGCGATCATCTCAAGACGAGGGCGCAAGGCAGAAAGGTCATAGCCTGCCTCGGCAGCGGCCTGAAGAACGCCATCCGTCCCCAAATCTGCGACATGTCCAAGCGTCCAAACCACAGTTGAGCGCGTGCCAGAGGCACAATAGGCCAGAACCTTACCCGCTGACGTCTCAAGCGTGTCGCGCTGCAAGGCCGCGCGATCCGGGGTCATGGTGTCATGGGTCAAGGGGTTCACCACAAAGGTCAGCCCGGCGGCTTCTACGGCGGCACCTATCGCCGCAGCCTGATGGCTGGGGGGAACTTCCGGGTCTGGGCGGTTGCAGATCACATGGGTAAAGCCTGCATCGGCCAGGGTCGCCGCATCCTCGGGAGAGATTTGCGGCGAAACGAAATAGCGGGGGGTCACTTGACGAAGTTGCATGGGGTCTCCCGTTACGTGGCCGGTATGGCCTTGTCCAGCCTTGTGCGTACCGAAGGTGCCGCCCACATGCCGGCCAGCATGGCGATGAAAAAGACCCAATGCGGCCAACCGCCATAGCTGAGCGAGGCAACGGCTGGGCCGGGGCAGAGCCCTGCAAGACCCCAACCAGCCCCGAACATCACCGAGCCCAATACAAGGTTACGGCCCAGTTTCGGCTCGGAAGGTGCCGGAAACTCTCCGCCCACCAAAGGTTTACGCTCGCGTGTTAAAAGCCATGCGATGGCCATCGGAACCATGGCGCCGCCCATGACAAAGGCCAAAGTTGGGTCCCAGTTGCCAAAGACATCCAGCCAGCCCTGAACCTTGCTGGTGTCGGTCATGCCTGACACAAACAGGCCCGTGCCAAAGAGCCCTCCAGAGATGAAAGCGAAAATCAAGCGTTGCATCAGATCACTCCCAACAGATGTCGGAACAGAACGACCGTAAGGCCCCCGGCGCCGATGTAAAACACTGTGGCCACGATTCCGCGCAAGGACAGCCGGGAAATTCCACACACCCCATGCCCTGAGGTGCAGCCATTGGCCATACGGGTGCCGATGCCCACCAAAAGTCCTGCGGCTACCAGAACAGCAAGGTTTTCCGAAGCATGGGTCTCAAAGGGGCGGTAGAACGGCTTGATCAGGATTGGCAACAGGAAGACACCAACCAGAAAGGCCATACGCTCGGCCGCCGAATTGCGCCCGGAGCCATCCACCAGCCCGCCGATAATACCACTGGCACCCATGATGCGGCCATTGGCCAATAGATAGACCGCGCCGCCAGTGCCGATAATCAGCCCACCAACGAGGCCCCAGATCCAGTCCACTGGAATAGAGTTCAACATTGCGTTTCCTTTGTTCGTCCCTGATGGGGTCTTGTGTGATGAGGTCACCCAGACAGGTTCGCGTCCCGTCTGGCCTCTTGTCCGGGGTTAAAGCTTGTTGACCGGCACTTTCAAAAAGACGTCGCCCTGCTCATCGGCTTCGGGCATTTGTCCGGCACGCATATTGACCTGCAGCGATGGGATGATCAGCTTGGGCATGGCCAGTGTCGCGTCGCGCGTGTCGCGCATTTCGACGAATGTTTCCTTGTCCCGGCCTTCACCCACATGAATATTGCGGGCCCTTTGCTCGCCAACTGTGGTTTCCCATGCGTACTCATCGCGGCCCGGTGCCTTATAGTCGTGGCCGACAAAGATGCGGGTCTCGTCCGGCAGAGCGAGGATTTTCTGGATCGAGTTGTAAAGCGTCTCAGATGACCCGCCCGGGAAATCACACCGCGCCGTTCCAAAATCTGGCATGAACAGCGTGTCGCCAACAAAGGCCGCGTCACCGATCACATAGGTCAGACAGGCTGGCGTGTGGCCGGGTGTGTGCAGCACATCAACGCGCATCTGGCCGATCATCAGCGTGTCACCTTCGGTGAACAGCCGGTCAAATTGGCTGCCATCGCGCTGAAACTCGGTGCCTTCGTTAAAGACTTTGCCGAAGGTGTCCTGCACCATGGTGATGTTCTTGCCGATGCCGATCTTGCCGCCTACTTGTTCCTGAATGTAGGGGGCCGCGGACAGGTGGTCTGCATGGACATGGCTTTCAAGCAGCCATTCCACCGTCAGGGCCTGGTCTTTGACAAAGGCAATGACCTCATCCGCGGATTTGGTATCTGTGCGGCCTGAGGAATAGTCAAAATCCAGCACGCTATCGATGATCGCGCAGGATGATCCTTCTGGATCCTTCACGATGAAAGAGATCGTATTGGTGGCGTCGTCAAAAAAGGCTTTTACGTCGGGTGTCATCGAGAATCCTCCATTTGAGAAACATATATTGCTTATTGCATATGTTTCAAGCACGAAATTCTGTTGACCTAAATCAAGGCTTTTTTGGCGCTGTCATGTCAATGTTTCATTGCCCAATTAAGGATACTACCATGACCGATATTGCCGCGAGAAAAGCTGCATTGCTCAAGCGCTTGTCCGAACTCGACACCCGTCTTCATGCGATTGAAGCTGAGTTGGACGAACCCCACTCCAAGGACTGGGAAGAGTCAGCTGTGGAACGCGAAGGCGATGAGGTTCTCGAACAGCTTGGCCAAAGCGGACAAGATGAGATTCTGCGTATTCGGGCAGCACTTCAGCGCATTCGCGATGAAGAATACGGCTTTTGCGCGCGTTGCGGCGAAGACATTTCGCCCGAACGCTTGGATGTCTTGCCTGATACGCCGCTTTGTCGGAACTGTGCAGGCGCCGTTGCGCATTGACCAATTTGAGGAGGAGATACCTATGACCGTGGAGGAACTGCTGCGTCAGGCCCGCGACATTTCAGAAGAGATCAAAGGCACCGAAGGTGATCTGCGCTATCAGCTGCATCAAAAGCTGCACCGCGCGCTTGAGAACATTCGCCTGCAAGGCGGGCATGTCCCCGCCTATCTGCGCGACCTTGACCTGGAATTGGTCGACGAAGAGGTCGAAGATGTGTTTGACAACATGCCGGTCTGAGATCTGCATATTTGTGTTTTTTAACGGCGTTCGGAACGGATTGTTCCGGACGCTTTTCTTTTGCGTTCTTGCATGGGGCGGCGCTGCGCGTAAACTCAGCCTTAGGGGTCCGTATTGGTAAGTGTAAAACGGACGCGCGCCGGGAGGGCAAAGATGGCAGGAAGTGTTAGCTATTCGGTCGAGGATGGTGTCGCGATTTTGATGTTGGACAATCCGCCAGCCAACACGCTGTCACCAGAGGTGCGGCGCGGGGTTTTCGACGCTTTGACCCGGGCCGTAGAAGATCCTGTCGTTCAAGCGATCGTATTGATGGGGGCTGGCCGGACGTTCTCGGCGGGTGCCGATCTGGCGGAATTTGACGGCCCTCAACAGGCACCACAGTTGACTGATGTTTGCGACAAGATTGAAGCGGCCTCAAAGCCGGTGATTGCGGCTCTGCACGGTTCGGCCATGAGTGGTGGATTTGAAATGGCACTTGCCGCCCATCTACGCGTTGCATCACCGGCCGCCCGGTTCGGATTTCCCGAGACGACTTTGGGCCTTGTCCCCAGCGCAGGTGGAACGCAACGCGCGCCGCGTCTGGCAGGGGCAGAACACTCACTGGACCTGATGCTTTCGGGTCAGCCGATGCGGGCCAATGATCCGCGCGCCGAGGTGTTCATTGACCATCTGCTGCATGGAAACCTGCGACAGCAGGCCATTTGTTTTGCCAAGGAACATGTGGCCGAGGCACACAGGCTGGTCCCAACCCGGCAGAGTGTGGCTGGCTTTGCCGATCCCATGGCCTATCAGCGCGAGGTAGCAAGACGCCGGGCAGAGTTTGCCGAGACACTCGAGCGCGCGCCACAAGAGATAGTGTCCTGCGTCGAAGCAGCGGCTCTTTTGCCATTTGAACAGGGGTTGGCCTTTGAGCAGGCGGCTTTTGAAACACTGGTGACGTCCGATCAGTCCGCGGCCCTGCGTCATGCGCATTTTGCGGAGCGCCGCGCGACAAAGTTCCCGGGGCTTGGCGATGTTAATCCACGCGGCGTGACGTCTGTTGGGATTGTTGGCGGCGGCGATATGGGACGCGGTCTTGCGCTGGCCTGCCTCAAAGTGGGGCTGCCTGTGGTGTTGGTTGAACGTAACGGGCCCGCCCTGTCAGAGGCCATGTCCAAGATCGATGCCACATTTGCACAATCCGTTGCGCGTGAAGAGATCAGCGCACGGTTGCGGGATCGCCAACGCGCGGCCCTCAAGGGGGCAGATGATTTTGTAGCCTTGGCCGAAGTGGATCTGGTGGTCGAAGCGGTTCCGGAAGACATGCAAACCAAGTTGGCGGTCTTTGCGCAGCTCGACGGTGTCATAAAGGAAAAGGCTATTCTTGCGACCAGCACGTCCTATCTGGACGTCAATCGTATGGCCCGGGAAACCGGAAGCCCGCAGGATGTCCTGGGCTTGCATTTCCTTGCCCCGGCGAACAAGGAACGTCTGGTCGAAGTTGCTGTTGGAGAAGAGACCGCGCCTGAGGTTGTAGCCACAGCGGTGTCGCTGGCGCGCAGACTTGGCAAGATTCCGGTCCGTACAGGTGTTGGTGGCGGGTTCATTGGCAATCGGATTCAGGCGGCCTATCGACTGGCGGCAGACATGATGCTGGAAGAGGGAGCAACGCCCTATCTTATTGATGAGGCCATGCAGGACTGGGGGATGGCGATGGGGCCGTACCGCGCGCTGGACGCCGAAGGTCTGGCGCCCTCTTGGGAGCAACGCAAACGTCAGGCCGAAACCCGAGACCCGGCAGCACGCTATGTCGCGATCGGGGATCGCCTGTGTGAAGCGGGGCGGTTGGGGCGTGCATCGGGTCGTGGATATTACCTCTATTCCGAAACCGCGCCCGACGGTGTTCAGGATCCAGACGTTGTTGCGCTGATCCGCGCAGAGCGGGAAAGCAAAGGTTTTTCAGCACGCGGGTTTAAGCCCGAGGAAATTCAAAGACGTTGCCTTGCCGCGATGGCCAATGAGGGCGCCAGACTGTTGCGAGCAGAGATGGCCGATAGACCTTCGGATATCGACGCGGTCATGGTGCATGGCTTTGGGTTCCCAAGGTGGCGCGGGGGGCCGATGATGGCGGCAGATCTGGTAGGGCTTTTGCCGCTGCGCCGCGATTTGGACAGCTTTACGCCGGACGCGCCTGAGTTCTGGACCGCCGATCCGATTTTTTCAGAGTTTATTAAGAACGGGCAGGGGTTTGCCAGCCTGAACGCTTGATCCTCAGCCGAGGAAAATGCCCAGGATCACCATCATCAGGCCAATCACAGACAAGAACAGCGACCCCATGTTCAAAGGCACAACTTTTTGTACTGCCGCCCGCAAGTCTTCATCGGACAGCCCGGCCTTGCGCGCCTTGGCAACCTTGACGATGGACAGGATCAGCCCTGCAAGTCCCAACAACGACACCAATGCGCCGCCCCAGATTAACCAGTCCATGTGCCACTCCTTCTGACAATTGCCCACCGCCTAAAGGATTGCGTGCACCATCGCAAGCACCCTGCAAAGAGCAATTCCTGCCGTAAGGCCAAAAGCCCGCTTGCGGGGCGCGGGCAGGGGAGCTAGGGTCTGGCCCCGACCCCCGATGGTTCGAGCCCCAAGGAGCCCCCATGAACGAGTATTCCCCCGACGCCTCTTATCGTGTGACTGCAGACGAGCTGCGCCAGTTCATTGAGCGTTTTGAGCGCCTGGAAATGGAAAAGAAAGACATCGCCGATCAGCAAAAAGAGGTGATGGCCGAGGCCAAGGGGCGGGGCTATGATACCAAGGTGATGCGCAAAGTTATTGCCCTTCGCAAACGCGATTCCGATGACATCGCCGAAGAAGAAGCGGTTTTGTCGATGTACAAAGAAGCGCTGGGCATGGCCTGAGGGCCAATACGGCCTAGGGCGTGATCAGTGTCACACCGGGGATGCGCGAAATCTCATAGACGTCTTCGTCATAGATGTCCGTCAGCGCTTCGATGAACTCATCCGTCCAGCCGGGGAAGTCCAGCTCTTCCTCGACTTCTTCGTCCAAGGCAAACTTGTCCAGAAACGCCGCAATCACGCGGCGTTTTTGCATTTGATTGAGGTCGGGATGTTTCTCGAGGTAGTCCGCGTAGCGGTCCATGCCTTCGGGTGACATGATCTCGTTCAACAGATCATCGCCGCCTGCCAAGGGTTGCGTTGCCTCGAGACCGGACATTTCCCGCAGCAATTCTTCCCAGATGATAGGCGTATCTTCATTGCACCAGACCGTCAGCGAGACGTTGGGCAGAGCCTTTCGAATACGTCGGATCGTTTCAGACCAGCGCAGCGCCGTGGCCACCAATCCTTCGGTCAATTCTTCCGAGTTTTCTTCGGGAATTCCTGCCAGCAAGGCTGGCAAGTAGGTCGCGGGATTTCGGATTGACATAAAAATCTCGATGTCGTCGCCGTGAAACAGGTTGCATAGATCAGCAAGCCGCTCGTCCGCATTGGGGTAGTAGAGGTTCAGCCGAACTGCCATACGCGGCACGCAGATGAAATTGTCGTTTGACAGAATGACCCGGTCGGGACTGTCCACGGATTCATCGATCATACCCAGCAAGATGGCTTCGCGGGCCTCGCTGTTGCGCACCGAATGCACATCGTTCAGCGTTTTGCGAATATTGGTGCGATAACTGCGCGGCTTTGGCAGAGAAATCCCGTGCTCCGAGAAGTGCTCGCGGTTCTTGCCGAGTGACTTTAGCAGTTTGCCCTCATCGGTAAAATGGGCGCCTATGTGAAGAACAATCTGCATGTTTGGCCGGACTTCCTTTGTTCGTGCAGATTATTATACCTTCGTTTCTGGACAGTGAAACCAGATTCAGGCAACAGAGGGGGCATGACACAGACGCATACAGTCGCATCCCGCAAAGGGTGGTCCCTTCGTGAGTTCAGCCCTTGGTCGATCGGGGCCGTTGTCATCTGTATTATCGTGTTGGCGCCGATCCTTGCCGTTTTCTGGATGGCACTCAACCCCACCGAGAATATCTGGGGTCATTTGATCTCAACCACGTTACCACGATATCTGCAAAACACGATGATCTTGATGCTGAGCGTCGGGCTTGTCACAGCCAGTATGGGCACCGGCGCCGCTTGGCTAGTCAGCCGGTACAGTTTCCCGGGCGTGACGTGGCTGCAATGGGCCTTGCTCTTTCCGCTCGCAATCCCGGCCTATGTCGGCGCTTATGCTTTGGTGGACTTTCTGGAATACGCAGGCCCGGTGCAAACCGGCATGCGGGCGGTGTTCGGATGGCAGTCGGCCCGCGACTATTGGTTCCCCGAAATCCGGTCGATGGGTGCGGCCGTGATCGTTTTGTCAGCTGCACTCTATCCTTATGTCTATATCCTTGCGCGGGCGGCTTTCCGAGAGCAATCGGGCGCCGGAGAAGAAGTGGCACAATCCCTCGGTGCGGGGGCTTTAACCCGGTTTCGGCGGGTCGGTTTGCCCTTGGCGCGCCCGGCCATTGCAGCCGGAACCGCCATCGTGATGATGGAGACGGTTAACGACTTTGGCACCGTCGATTACTTTGCAGTGCAAACCCTGACCACTGGAATCTTCAGTGTTTGGCTGGAAAGCAACAATGCTGGCGGCGCCGCACAGATCGCCTGTGTGGTTCTCCTGCTGGTCATCTTTCTGGTGACGTTAGAGAAATCCAGCCGCCGCAAACTGCAGTTTTTTTCGCTGACCACACGCCATCGTCCTCCAACACAAACACCCATAGGCGCGCGGTGGGGATGGGTTGCAACCGCGGCCTGCCTCGTGCCGTTTTCTATCGGCTTCGTGCTGCCCGTGAGCGTAATCCTGTCGCACGCCATGGGCAATGCCGAGCGCTGGGCGGATCCCGACCTTATACGCGCGCTTGTGAACACCGTTGCCGTAGGGTGTGTTGCGGCAATTGTCACTGTTCTGGCGGGCGTTTTCCTCGTCTACGGTGTGCGTCTGTCAGGGCGTAGCCTGCCGAAGCTGCTGTTGCCATTGACCACCATTGGCTATGCCGCTCCGGGCGCGGTTCTCGCCGTGGGTATCCTCATCCCATTGGCGGTAATCGACCATAAACTTGCCGATTTTCTCGAAACCCTTGGGTTTGACACTGGGCTGTTGCTGACAGGATCAGCCTTTGCCTTGGTGCTCGCCTATTGCGTGCGCTTTTTTGCCATTGCCCAAGGGGCCGCCGACGGCGCGATGGGTCGTGTTTCACCCAGTTTGCCGATGGCTGCCCGGTCGCTGGGGCGAACCCGGGGGCAAACGCTGCGCGAAGTATATTTTCCCCTGATCCGCACGTCGGTTGGGTCGGCTTTGCTCCTGGTCTTTGTGGATTGCGTCAAAGAGCTGCCCGCAACCATGCTTTTGCGCCCGTTCAACTTTGATACACTGGCGACGCGCGTGCACGATCAGGCCAGCCTTGAAAACCTCGGAGACGCGAGCCCCGGGGCGATTTTGATTGTCGCGGTCGGCATGATCGCCGTCGGGCTTCTGGCCCGTGCAAATCGCTGACATTTTTTCTCTTGCGGGCGCCGTGCAATCTGCTTAAACCGTCGCCGAGTGCCCCTATAGCTCAGCTGGTAGAGCAACTGATTTGTAATTATGCGGTCGTCGCCAGAACCCGCTTTCAGATCAGTGAGTTAAAGTGGTTGATAAAATTTTAGTAGGGCATTAGTAGGGTGCCGTGCTGAAAAGTGCCCCTATAGCTCAGCTGGTAGAGCAACTGATTTGTAATCAGTAGGTCCGCGGTTCGAGTCCGTGTGGGGGCACCAGAACTCATTGAAATCAATAGGTTTTCTCGTCGAATGTAACGACGAAAGGAACCTGTTTTATGGCTCTAAGTTTACCCAATGGCCTCTTTAAGAGGGGCAGGGGGTACGCCCTAAGAATCGCTATCCCAAACGAATACCAACCGATCATTGGCAAGAAAGAGATCGTTCGTGGTCTTGGAACTCAGGACTTGGGGGAAGCCCTAGTTCGACGCAAAGAAGCACTTGAAGAGATTCTTACGTCTGTCGGTCAGGGCAACGCGCCAGAACCTGTGAAGACCCAAGTAGCCAAGGGTTCGATTCTAGATGGAACGACAGTCCGAGAGACCTCTCATCGTTGGCTTGTTCAGTCAGATGGAATCAAGAACTCAACCAAGGCCAGATACAGACAACACCTTGAAAGCTTCGAGTTGTTCTCTGGTAATGCTGAGGTGTCCAAGATCAACAGGGCAATGGCTCTGGCCTACATGGATCATTTGCGTACTGTGCACTCATCAAGAACAGGTGAGCCACTCTCAGCGCGGTCTCTGCAATCCTATCAGTCCTGCCTAGCGTCCTACTGGCGGGTTCTGGATCATTGGGGGTTGGTCAACAGTGATATGCGAAACCCTTTCTCCTCACTCTTGCGACGGGTTGCAGGTCAAAAGAAGAAGATCGACCCAAGAGAGAAGACGCTAAGACCAGTGACCAGAAGGGAGGCTGAAAGCCTTCTTCAATACATCACTAACAATGACCGTCTTAAGTATCAGTTCGAGATGTATGTCACCGTGCGTTTGCTCTGGGTAACTGGATGCCGACTGAATGAAATCTGTGGGCGCTACCTGTCCGAGATCGAAGACCATAAATCTCACATTACAATTCACATCAATGACAGCAAAACAGAGGCGGGGAACCGTGTTGTCATGATTGTCGGTGATGATGATTGTGATCTTCTAAGAAGAGCGATCATAAGGGCTGAAACAACTGAGCCTTGCTGCCCAGAGAACAGGGGCAGGTTGTTCCCTAGGAAAAATCTAGGTGGATACGATAAGAGACCAAGCCACTATCTCGGCAAAGGTCTTGAGGCTGCACGTAAGCGGCTTAGTGGCGATCACTCACAATGGGACACACATTCCTTCAGGCGAACTGCCGTTTCAGCTTTGGTCAACGCTGGGGTCGCCAGAGAAGCAAGGAACTTAGCTGTGGGCCACTCGAACAAGGAAGACATTGGCCTGTCTGTCTATGCCAAGCGTGGCGATCTCAGTGAGATCATAAAGACGACCTTCGAGGCTCTGCACGTTGAACTTGGGGGAAGCCTCAAAACACCTCTTTCCCTCACCAACTGAACCTTCAAATCAATCAACAATTATCATCATCAAAAAGGATATCTAAAATGATGAATCTTGGAAGCACTACCATCACTCAAGCCATGCACGAACGTATCTGTTTGCTGTTCACAAAACTGCAAGGAGACCCCGTGTTGGTCTCTGCGCTGACTGAGTTCGACTGGTTGTCCGACATGGGGCCAAAAAAGCCTGAGACAGAAGAAGTCCTGCTTGAACGCCTCAAGGAAACGTTGGCAGCTTATGAGTTATTCAATGGTGGCGAGAAGCACCCTCTGGCGACGGAGCTATGGGTGGACGGGGTATTCCAAACGGATAGTCTGTTTGCAGAGGCGAGGCCGCCAGTTCTACTGTGAGTTAGCTTGGGTTGAATTTAGGGGGGCTGGTGGAAACGCTGGCCCTTTCTCCCTTCAACAGAAAAGGGCCTCCCCGAAGGAAAGCCCTCTAAACCAACTACAGAATTGTAATTATGATTTTTTCTTACGACGCAGTGCGCCAAGACCACCTAGGCCAGCCAGTAGCAGGAAGCCACCCGCTGGAAGTGGAACTGGAGAGATTACTGCTTCATTTTCTTCAATGCCCGAATATGTCACCTTGGCTTGAGAGAAGTTGTAGAAACCAAAGGAGCCGTTCTCAAAAGAACCGGCAATATTAAGTTCTAAGCTATTATTTACCTTCACCTGAACTGCACTGGCAGTGAAGATTAGGTCAAATGTGTACTCAACTCCTTCAGACCAGCCGACATTTCCAAGACTTGTACCTCTATCCAATTCAGTAACTGCACCAGTATGAGCCCATGCATCGGCTTCACTCAGAGCTCCACTAACGCGAGAAATTGAGAGGCCTTTGTCACCATCACCCCAGCCACTGACGTATTGGTCGTTACGTTTCCAATCGATTAACAGATAGTCGGCGGTAGCGCTTCCGAAATCACCTGTGTCAAAGCCCAGTACAAAGCCGATAAAGTCGTCGTCGCCAGAAGGATTATCGACCTTAATTTTACCGCTCAGGGCAGCACCCTGACTGTCAATCTTATTAATGAACGCGGCGGGTTTTGGTGTATTGATGCTTTGGTATACTGCGTCATTATTAACACCTTGAAGCGCCCAAGACCCATCGCCTTCTGCACCCCATGAACTTAGATCAACGGTTCCAGCCATTGCGGTCGAGCCCAAAAGACAGGTGCCAAGGGCCACGAATTTTAGTGTATGTTTCACCTTATTCTCCAAAAATGAAGTTGTTTTAATCCAGGAGACAGTACACGCATCGCCTTGTTTTTGCCACATTATTTTTTTGACCCATTGTACACCCGTCAAAATGTAGCTCAGGCGATCGCTCTCGTTTCTTGTGTCGAAACAATGCAGTTCAACGACAGTTTTTGTCCACAAAATGTCTATCCATATATAACGATACGTCGCTACTGCCTTCCCCCCTTGGCCCTCTTGTGTACATCCACAGCAGAACCGACAGCCTACCCAGCGCCACCACAAGTCAACTAAGGTTAAACCCTCTGTCAGAGTGCAGTCTTTACGCTGGTTAGAGTACTGATGCTCGTAGTGAACCTTTATTTAACAAGAGGTTAACTGTGAGTTGGCTGGAGTAGTGTGAGGATACTGGGGGATAAACCCCTCATTAGGCACAATCGACACCATCACAGTTGATCGCTGTCACCTGAGTGGATGGATAAAATGCCCATAAGGAGAATTAACCCTCCATACTGAGATAACACCACATATGACGGCCTACTCTGAATAAACTTGCCGTATGGAGAAAACCTACCATAAGGAGAAAACACGGCAAATGGCGACCTATTCTGAATAAAGTACTCATTAGGCACAAACAAACAAATTGAGGATTATGGAATAAACCCTCCATTAGGCACAAACACGGCATATGAGAACTCACCAAAAATAAATACTTAACACGTTAATGGATTCTCACCCTTTTTATGGCCGTTACTCACTCCTCTACTTGAGAGTCATTCTCAAGTAACCCTGCACCCACACACATCCTAACCCACACTGAACACCAATTTCTTGGAGGCTTACCCATGTCTACTTACGAAGCCAGCTTCAAAACTACAGACCCAATCACAGGTGAAACAAAGCTGAACCGCTTGTTCACTATGCGAGCACCAAACGCACAACAGGTCGCTGCCAGAGCAAACGCTCTTGGCCTACCTCAAAGCGCACAAGGTGAACTCATCGTTTACCGTTTCTAATCCTAGAAAACCTATCACTATATGAACGCAATACTTGAATCAGTGGTGACGGGGGAAACCTCTTCTCCATCACAATCCCTTTGTCCTGTTTGTGGGGCATTGTTTAAATATCGAAGTAACAAAACCTTCTGTTCACCTAGATGCCGCAAGACAAGCAGCAAGCGCCATGAGAGACACAAAGTCCCTGCTAATGCTGCAAGCAGCGCTTATAAAGCCAGACAGCAAATCGAGAAGTTTGATCTCGCTCTTCGCATGGGCGAAACGTTGTACACCATGCCACCGATGGAACGCTTAGGTTATCTTGAAGCAGTCATAAGGCTGGCTAGAGATGGTCATTGCCCACTGGTGCGAGACATACTCACCACTCCCAAACTGATGCGACCAAACCCTCAAGACAGCCATCTGTTCTACCGTAAGAAACCCCGAGTTTACTGCACGATCTCCCAAGCAGCCAATCGCTACACCGTATGGTCACCTTGGCATTCAACTATTGATCGCGTCGTCAAAGGTCTTGAGCCTCCCCATCTGAATGGGTCCACCGTTAAGGTTAGGAAACGGAGGACTAAGAATGGCAAACAAGCGACTGAA
>NZ_CANMJE010000009.1 GCF_947498095.1 uncultured Shimia sp.
TGTCATGGTTCCAACCTTTTCTGACGTGGCGTCCCGTAGTGGCCGCCTTCTGTTATTGAATTTAGGGGAACCTGCCGAAGAGTGATTTTGGTGCTGGGACATAATTGCGTGAGATCGGGACACAGTGAAGCATGATGCAATGACGTTGGCTTTTTTATCAATAATGTCGGGATTCCTAAGCGCAGCATGCCCGAGCGACTTAATCTATAATACAAGCGGCGGGTCCTGAGCCAATATTGGTTGTTGGTGGAGCAAATAACGGCTTCTTTCACTAACAAGACTTTACTTGACGCATGGCCATTAAATCGAAATGTATCGATTTGTAGGCATTGAACGATCGATAGCAACACTAAACAATCCCATTCGACGGAAGATGGTGGAATGGCTCAAGGACCGTACCAAGTTTCCACCAGCACCGCCGGAACATGTCGATCTGGAAGAGCTTTCCGCCGCTGCCAAAGTTCAAGCGCTCTATTGACATCGCCGCTGATGCCCCACAGGATTTATCGAAGGCAATGTCGCGCGCCATTCGACAGGCCGTCTAACACGCCCATTTTGTGCGGCTTGGCGACATGCCTACAAGACAGGTCTTTTATCGCCGACAGCTATGTACAATCTGCCGCTTCTAACCAAAAAACCGTCGATCTGGGCGCCTTTCAATTATCGTTTTCCCCCGCATAAAATTGGGTCTTTCAAATTTTCCCGAATAATACGCCCCCCAAAGAAGCGCAAAAAATGCATGTTATCAGCACTTTGACCATGCTCCATTTTTGTGCAGTTGCTCAAGACGCCCTACCCGTCCTCCTAAGTTGGACTTGCCGAATCCCGCCCGGCCTCCCTAGTGTGAGAGCGCTCGAACAAAGGCACTTGGGGCGCTGTGAACCTGAGGCCGCAATAGGGAACAAGACCGTATGACCGGGACACTTTTAAGTATCCAAGGCCTGACCAAGGCATATCCCGGCGTGGTAGCCAACGACACCGTTTCTTTCGATATCCAAGAGGGCGAAGTTCACGCGCTTTTGGGAGAAAACGGGGCGGGTAAATCCACGCTGGTAAAAATGATCTATGGGCTGGTCAAACCAGACAGCGGCACGATGACGTGGCGCGGCGAGGCGTTTGCCCCCGCAGAGCCAAAGGCCGCACGCGCCTCGGGCGTGGCGATGGTCTTTCAGCACTTCTCACTGTTTGACGCACTGAACGTCGCGGAGAACGTCGCGCTCGGCATGGAGAACCCGCCGAAAATGCGCGATCTTGCACGTCGCATCCGGCGCGTGTCCGAAGCCTATGGCTTGCCGCTCGATCCCAATCGTACTGTGGGTGACCTTTCGGCGGGCGAACGCCAGCGGGTCGAGATCATTCGCTGTCTGTTGCAGGATCCCAAGCTGTTGATCATGGACGAACCGACCTCGGTTTTGACACCGCAAGAGGTGGAAATCCTGTTCCAAACGCTGAACAAGCTGAAATCCGAAGGCACCTCGATCCTCTATATTAGCCACAAGCTGGAAGAGATCCGCACGCTCTGTGACCACGCAACCATTCTGCGGCTAGGTAAGAACGTCGGAGAATGTGTTCCGGCAGAGACCTCGGCCCGTGACATGGCGGAACTGATGGTCGGCGATACGCTGCAAACCCCGACCCGGTCCACGGAAAAGGCAGGCGATGTCATGCTTGACGTCTCGGGTCTGTCGCTGGAGCCTTCCAACCCGTTTGGCACCACGTTGAAGAACATCCATTTCACCGTGCGCGCCGGTGAAATTCTGGGCCTTGGCGGGGTTGCCGGTAATGGGCAGGACGAACTGCTTGCCGCGCTGTCCGGTGAATCTGTGACCTGGCCGGATGCAGTCAAAGTCAAAGGGCAGGATGTCGGCCATCTGGGACCAAATGCACGCCGCAAACTGGGTATTCTGGCCGCCCCCGAAGAACGGCTGGGCCATGCGGCGGCTCCGGACATGAGCCTTGTGGAAAACGCGCTTTTAACCGGCATGATCCGCAAGAACCTGACCTCGAACGGGTTTGTCGATTGGGCCGGAACTACGGAATTCGCCGATAAGGTGATCAAAGAATTTGACGTCCGTACGCCGGGCTCTGACCGTGCGGCGCGATCGCTGTCTGGCGGCAACTTGCAGAAATTCGTGATTGGCCGCGAAGTACTTCAGACACCAGAAGTATTGGTGGTCAACCAGCCCACATGGGGTGTGGATGCAGCCGCTGCCGCATCCATTCGCCAAGCCCTGCTGGATCTGGCGGCCGGTGGCGCCGCGATTGTCTGTATCAGCCAGGATCTGGATGAATTGATGGAAATCTCGGACCGATTTGGTGCGCTGAACGAAGGGCGCATGTCTGACATTCGCCCAGCTGCGGGCCTGACGATCGACGAAATTGGTCTGATGATGGGCGGCGCCCACGGCATGGAAGTCGCGCATATCGACGAAGGAGCGGACGCATGATCAAGCTTGAGAAACGTCCACAGCCGTCGCGAAAGCTGTCGCTGGCAACACCGTTGATCGCGGTCTTTGTGACCATGATCGCCGGGGGCCTCTTGTTCATGGCCCTGGGAAAAAACCCCTTTGAGGCCATTGCGACGATTTTCTGGGAGCCGCTGTTTGGCGAGTTCGCCTTTTACTATCGCCCGCAACTCTTGGTAAAGGGCGGTCCGTTGATACTCATCGCGATTGGCCTGTCTCTGGGCTTTCGCGCAGGCATCTGGAACATCGGTGCCGAGGGACAATACATCATCGGGGCCCTTTGCGGCGCCGGGGTGGCGCTGGCCTTTTATCCGATGGAAAGCTTCTTCATCTTCCCGCTGATGATCCTTGCCGGAGCCCTTGGCGGCTGGGCCTGGGCGATGATCCCCGCACTGTTGAAAGTCAAATTTGGCACCAACGAAATCCTTGTGTCTTTGATGCTGGTCTACGTGGCCGAACAGCTTCTGGCCTCTATGAGCCTTGGCTTGATGAAAAACCCACAAGGCTTTGGCTTTCCGGGATCGCGCAACCTGCAGGAATACCCCAGCGCCTTTAACGCCGAGCTGATCGCTGGCACCGGCATGCATTGGGGTGTTCTGTTCGCCTTCATCGCGGTGATCTTTGCCTATGTTCTGCTGAACCGGCACATTCTGGGGTTCAACATTCGTCTGACCGGGGAAGCCCCCCGAGCAGCACGGTTCGCGGGCGTAAGCCCAACGCGGCTTGTACTGTTCTGCCTTGGCACCGCCGGAGCATTGGCAGGTCTTGCGGGCATGTTCGAAGTTGCCGGCCCCTCTGGGCAGGTGAGCATCGACTTTAACGCAGGCTATGGCTTTACCGCGATCATCGTGGCCTTTCTCGGCCGGTTGCATCCGGTGGGCATTCTACTGGCCGGCCTTTTGATGGCGCTGACGTATATTGGCGGTGAGATTGCCCAATCCAACATGGGTCTGCCAGCTGCGGCCATTCAGGTGTTTCAGGGGATGCTGCTGTTCTTTCTCTTGGCGCTGGACCTTTTGACCAACTATCGCATTCGATTTGCTGTGAAGGGAGCCGCATAATGGATCTTTCAGCCATTAATCCCGTCCTGCTGATTGCCTCGCTCATGGTGGCGGCAACGCCTTTGTTGCTGGCCGCGGTCGGAGAGCTTGTTGTCGAACGCGCTGGCGTTCTTAACCTTGGCGTCGAAGGCATGATGATCGTCGGCGCCATTGGCGGCTTTGCGATCTCGGTGGAAAGCGGCTCGCCCTATCTGGGGCTGGTTGCTGCGATGATCGCGGGCGCCGTATTGTCGTTGCTCTTTGCCTTTCTGACGCAATTTGCCCTGGCCAACCAAGTGGCCTCGGGTCTGGCGCTGACGCTGTTCGGACTGGGCCTGTCGGCCCTGATGGGACAGGGATATGTCGGGATCAAACCACCTGCCATGGGCAAGCTGGACATTCCAATCCTGAGTGATCTGCCGGTTGTAGGACCAATCCTGTTTGGACATGATCCGGTTCTGTACATTGGGATCGCGCTGACTGCCGGTGTCTGGGCTGTCCTGAAATACAGCCGCATCGGATTGATCCTGCGCGCTGTGGGTGAAAACCACGATGCCGCGCATGCCTTGGGGTATAACGTGATCCGTGTGCGTGTGCTGGCCATCATGTTTGGTGGCGCTTGTGCAGGGCTTGGTGGCGCCTACATCAGCCTGATCCGCGTACCGCAATGGACCGAAGGCATGACCGCCGGTATTGGCTGGATCGCGCTGGCGCTGGTGGTCTTTGCCAGCTGGAAACCGTGGCGTGTGTTGCTGGGTGCCTATCTTTTTGGCGGCATCAACGTTTTGCAACTCAATCTGCAGGCCGCAGGCATTGCAATTCCGGTCGAATACTTGGCAATGTCACCCTACATCATCACCATTCTGGTTCTGGTCATCATGTCTGCTGACAAGAGCCGCGCGCCCGCCTCGTTGGGCCGCATTTTCCACGCCTCGGGCTAAGAGGCCAAAAACCGAACACGATAAGGGAGTGTTAACGTATGAAACTGACCAAAATCCTGACCAGTGCTGTGCTGGCCACCGGTCTCGCAACAGCGGCGCTGGCCGACAAAACCAAAGTCGGCTTTGTCTATGTCGGCCCCGTGGGCGACGGCGGCTGGACCTATGAGCACGACAAAGGCCGACTGGCCGTTGAAGAGGCTTACGGCGACAAGGTTGAAACCGTCTATGTGGAATCGGTGCCGGAAGGCCCGGACTCGGAGCGGGTAATGACCGATATGGCGCTGAAGGGTGCCGACATCATCTTTACCACCTCGTTCGGCTACATGGACCCGACGATCAACGTGGCCAAGAAGTTCCCCAATGTAAAATTCGAGCACGCCACTGGCTATAAGACCGCGCCAAACGTGTCGGTTTACTCGGCCCGCTTTTACGAAGGTCGCGCCGTTCAGGGCACCATCGCAGGTCACATGACCAAGTCGAACGTTGTCGGCTATATCGGGTCTTACCCGATCCCCGAAGTGATCCGCGGCATCAACTCGGCCTTTATCCACGCACGCAAGGTGAACCCGGACGTGCAGTTCAAGATCGTATGGGCCTACACCTGGTTTGACCCCGCAAAAGAAGCGGATGCGGCCAAGGTACTGATCGAACAGGGCGCTGACGTGATCCTGCAGCACACTGACTCGACAGCTCCACAGGCTGCCGCTCAGGCCGCTGGCAACGTTGTGACCTTTGGTCAGGCGTCAGACATGAGCGAATACGCCCCCTTCCCGCGCGTTTCGTCGATCATCGATGATTGGGCGCCTTACTATATTGCCCGCGTTGGCGCAGTGATGGATGGCTCATGGGCAGAATCCAACACTTGGCACGGTATTGGTGATGGCATGGTTGGCATCGGTGAGATTTCCGACGCAGTTCCCGCCGACGTCAAAGCCGAAGCTCTGGCGCTGAAAGCCGCTCTTGCGGATGGCTCGTACCACTCCTTCACCGGCCCTCTGAAAAAGCAGGACGGTTCGGACTGGCTGGCCGAAGGCGAAACCGCCGATGATGGCACACTGGCTGGCATGAACTTTTATGTCGAAGGCATCGAAGGCGACGTGCCGCAATAAGCGCCACACCTACGAAGACACCAAGAGGCCCGTCATTTTGGCGGGCCTTTTCTTTTGGCCTCGGCACGCGAGAAACAAATGTTGGGCGGCTGTCAGGTCACGATTTTGGACAAGCACCTGAGCATCATGTCCCTCTCCCCGACTGACAATGGCGCCAGGGTTTCCGCATTGCAGGTTTTGACCAACTCATGAAGGCACGGCGCCAAGGTCATGCCTGCTTTGGTCGGGCTGATGAGGTGCGCGCGACGTGATGTGGGGTGAGGCTTGCGGTCAATCAGGCCTTGTTGTTCCAGACCGTCCAATGCCCGGCTGATCACATAGGCCGGGCGCTGGTAGATTTTGCCGATTTCAACTTGGGTTAAAGGGGCGCGCTCCAGAACTGTCATCATCACTGGAAACTCAGACAGGTTCAGCCCCATGTCTTCAAGGCCCGCGGTCATACGGTCATCCATGTGGCGTACCAACCGGTGCAACATCCTTCCAAAACTGTTTTCACGCACGTTGCGCGTTTCATCCCACACGGCCACGCCTTTCGTCAGGCATTTCCTGACGCAAATTCGCAACAATTGCAATTGCAATATTAGCAAATGTAGGCTACAGATCTCCCGTCAAATTCGGAAATGCACTATGACGCGTTACCATCCTTTTCTTGTTTTCCTTCACTGGTTGCTGGCCCTCATGATCATTGGTGGCCTTATCATGGGCGGCAATGTGCTGGCGGAAACGCCTAATGACGATCCGTTCAAGCTCGTGGCACTCCGAATGCATATGGCGATGGGGATCCTAATTCTTGCGCTGATGGTGATCCGTCTGGTCGTGCGGTTGGTGACAACCAAGCCGCCCCACGCGGATATCGGCAACGCGCGGGTCAACAAGCTGGGGACCGCGGCCCATTGGCTGTTTTATGTCGTTGTGATCGCGATGTGCGCCTCGGGTCTGGCGATTGCCAATATGGCGGGTCTTCCGGCCATCGTGTTTGGCGGGTCGGGGGCACCACTGCCCTCCGACTTTAGCGCCTTTCCACCCCGTATGGCACATGGTGCATTGGCCACAGTGTTAACCCTGTTGATCCTGGGGCATGTCGGTGCCGGCCTTTGGCACCAGTTTGTCACCAAAGACGGCCTGTTTGGCCGCATGTGGTTTGGGAAGCGTTCGTAATAAGTATGTCCCGTAAAACCCTGAACTTTGTGAACGAGCTTGCCGGCATCATGTATGTCGGCGGCATCCTCAGCCACATTGTTATCGGAGCCACCGTCGGGTCACCGGATCCAGAAACAGCCACCACGGTTTATACCTATAAGCTGCTCAGCGCCTACATCCTGATTTTGCCGGGATTGGGTGTGAAGGTTCTGTGTGACCTGGTTTTGTATTTTGTATTTGGAGAGCGGGCGAACTGGCTGAAAATCAAGCTGGCCATGGTCGCTTTCCTGGCTTTTAACGCCTTTGTGTTCCTTGTGCCGATGATGCCAGATATTCTGGCGCTTGCTCAGGCGTCTATTCCGGACGGTCACCTGCCCGAGGCGTTCCACGAGCTGGAAGCAACCGAGGCATTGGTTGGCATGTCCAATGTCATACCGCTGATTGTGGAAATGGTGATGGGCGGGTTCAAACCACGCCTGTTCAAGGAACGGCGCACGGTCTGAGCTTATCCCAAGCATTAAACCTTACCAGACTGCGTGTTGGGAAGGGTCTGCCAAGGTTTGGCAGGCCCTTTTTTTGCTCCTAAACTGCGGATTGGCCAGAATTCAATTGGTCTTGGCCTAAATCCACATGGGTGCGGCCCCTGACGCCCCCATATCTCTATCAACAGAGACGGACAGCTTTACTCTCCTCCCTCCCTTCCCTCCCAATGGGTGTCGGTCTCTCCAAGGTCAGCGGCTTTCCAATTCTCCGTTGACCCTGCCTCTGAGAGCGGTTCGATCCCTGTCCCTGATCGCACCGCTCTTTTTCTTTTGCCCAACAAAAAAGGCCCGCCAGAACGGCGGACCTTTGATTTATTTGGCTACAAGCTACTGACCGATGCTTGGATCGGCATTTGGATCAAACGGCAACTCGTCCAGATGCTCGATATACTCCAGAGGATCAAACGGCAGATCCTTGAGGACCAACTGTGGATCTTGCTCGCGCTTCAAAGCTTCAGATGCGTTGGCAATGCCGGTCCAAGGAATACCGTGAGTCTCGGGGCGATCCGGGTACTTCTCTTTCCACAAGTTGTGACGCAAAACCATCCGGTTGAAGGGGCGCTTCAGGTGGATGAGGTTGGTCAGCATCGGTTGCACCTCGCGCGGATCAGATGGCAGGAAGTAGAACGCAGCCGGGATACCGCTGGCTTCGCCAATCGGGTCAGGCGAGATCATGTGGCGCTTGTAGTCACCCTTAACCACAGCACCCAGTGTCGGGCCGGCATAGGTGAAGGTATAGTCGCGACGTCCGGCGGTATCTCCGTTCAGCAGCAAAGCAGTCTGGTCGATGCCGTCAATCACGCGATCCGTCGGGATATTGTCCAGCGCACCGCCGAGGCTGGCGAACGTGGTGAACAGATCGGTGATGTGGATCATGTCGTTGGGCAGTGAACCGGGTTCGATGACGCTGGGCCAAACTGCAAAAGCAGGCACACGTACGCCGCCCTCAAGGAAATCACCCTTACCACCACGGAAGATGGTTTCAGCGAAACCGGTGCCGGGGGGCGGGTTGTGCGACATTGGGCCGTTGTCGGCCATGGCCACAATCAGGGTGTTTTCCGCGATGCCCAACTCATCCAGTTTTGCGCGCAGTTCCGCGATAAACGGATCAATTGTGCATTGCAGGCCATTTTGCAGCAAGGCGCGTGCGCGGGTGCATTTTGGACGGATCGGCATAAAGTTCGCCATATTTGGCCAACTCGCGACGAAGAACGGTTTGCCCTCTTTGGCATTGGCCTCGATGAAGGCAAACATGCGTTTGAAACCTTCGTCATCCATCGCTTCATAGGACTCGGTGGTGTTGTCGCGCCACTGAAGCGTTTCGCCGCCCTTAGTGCCTTCGGCCGCCATCACCCAATCTTTGGTGATGAACGTGTCGTCCAGCTTGTATGGGTCTTTGACCAGCATGTCCTCAAACAGGCCAATTGATGCATTGCCCTGTTCCGCTTCGCGGGTGTTCAGCGATAGGATCTGGTTGTAGCCCGTGAACAGTGCCTCATCGAAACCCTGATTGTGGGGGTAGCTTTGTTCGATGTCGCCCAGGTGCCATTTGCCAAAAAAGGCCGTGGCATAGCCTGCGTCACCAAGCACTTCGGCAAGGGTCACTTCTTCGGCGTTGAGACCGTGACTCTCTTGCAGCATGCCAATGTTGTACATGCCCGAGCGCACGGCCATACGTCCTGTGATCGCGGCGGCGCGGCTGGGAGTACAACCAACTTCCGTGTACATACGTGTGAACATCATGCCTTCGGTGGCAAGAGCGTTGATATTGGGCGTGTTGAGACCACGTACAGCCTGAATACCGGGCATACCAAGATCGCCATAAGCTGTGTCGTCCCACATGATGTGAATCAGGTTAGGTGGCGCGCCGTGTTTCTCGCGCAGCGCTGCAAGCTTGGCTTGGATATCCGCATCTTCAGCTGCCCAGCTTTCACCGTTTTGGGCCTTGAGCACATAGTACTCGGCGTCGTGAACAATCTCGGCTGAGGCAAAAGATGCCGACAATCCGATTAGGGGTATGGCCAAAAGGCCCCCTTTGGATTTTGAAAACATAGTGGACTCTCCCAATTTTCTGTTTCCAGTTTGTAATTGAATGCGAGGGCTCACGGAGCACCGCAGCGAAGTCGTATCGAAGGTAGACCATTGCCATGACATTACATAGCTAAAGTAGTTTGGTTTCTGGCCTTGCCCATCCATCTGCTAATCCTCTCGCATGGCTGCATGAGTGATGGGCATCGTCTGGACCTTGGAACACGACAGATATCGCATGATTTCTTCCTTGAGGCCGCTCAAGCTGTCGTCAATCTGGGCCAGGATCAGTGCAGTATCAGCGCCCGCTTCCTGCTGAGCGCGCGCGCGTATCGATGTCAGCAACTCAAAGTCCTGACATATCTCATCCAGACTCGCGGAGTGGGTGCGCAGATATTGCAGCCTTTCCCAAGTATCGGGAAATGCGCTCGCCAATGCCGCATTGTGCGTTACGTTCATCGTCTCATCTGTCATGATAGAGACATGTTGGAACGCAAGCGCAGGCTTAATGAAGGATGATACGGTAACTTCAGGGTAAAACCATGTATCGGTATTGTGAAAAAACCAATGAAAACAGGACATCTTCTCGTCTATGGCTGAAACCGACTTCAAATTACGGTTAGACCCGGATCAAGACGCGGATCAAATTCGCGCTGCGTTAATGACGGTGTGTGACAGCGATCAGTTCGCAAATGCGGATCGACTGAGGTCTTTTTTGACCTATGTCGTCGAAGAGGCTCTCGCCGGTCGGGCAGCCCAGATTTTGGGCAAGACCATCGCGCAGGACGTGTATTTACGGGACATGACAACCGCCAGCTCACAAGACAATCTTGTACGTGTTGATGCCGGACGGCTGCGCCGGAAACTGACCGACTATTATGAGAGTGATGGGGCCGATGACGCCGTGCGGATTCACATGGACAGTGGCGGTTATGCACCTTGGTTCGAAGACCGCGCCAGGTCTGCAATCAGCGCAGTTTCCGAAGTTCCCGATGGCCCGGCCAACACCCAAAGACGATGGCGTATTGCTCTGATGCTCAGTGGCGTTCTTGGCGCTGTTCTCGTGGTGTCCTGGTTCGCTATTTACCCGGGTGACCCAGTGGAAACGACATCCACCCGAAATACCGAGATGCGCGCGCTGGCCAGCAAGTCAACGGCAACAGTACAGGCCGAAAACTACTGTAATGCGGCGCGCGGGTTTCTGTTTCCGATTGCCAACCTCGCCAACCAGAAACTTGCAAGTGACATTTTCAGAGAAGCGATCAAGACCGACCCAAACTATTACTGTGGCTACGCGGGGCGGGCGCATAGCCTGTCGACGACGTCACTTTTATTGCCCCCCGGCGAGGCCAAAACAGCCCTTTTGAGCGAAGCTGCTGACATGGCCCGCAAGGCGGTCGATCTGGCGCCTTTGAGCGGCTGGAGCCAATCCGCATTGGCATGGAGCAACTATGCCCAGGGGAACTCTGAAACAGCGCTCGAGCAATCCGCGATCGCGGTGGATCTGGCGCCAACCGATGGCAATGTCCTCGATTTTCGGGCTGTGACCCTGTTGGTTCTGGGGCAATTCCAAGAGGCCTATGACATCAGCCACCCGGACCGGCTGCGTGAAAAAGGAAGCCACCGGTTTGCCCATCGCAATATCAACGCCGTGGCCAGTTTTCATCTTGGAAAATATCAAGAAGCAATCGACTCGTTGAACTATGCGACTGAGAATGGCGATCCGGTCAGTGAATTGACCCTGGTCTTTAAGGCCGCGAGTTATCAAGGGTTGGGAGACACCCGATCCGCGCAGGAAAACCTGAACAAACTGCAGAAATCATGGCCGGACTTCAGGCTTAATCTGGTTCTATCGGCGTTTTATGCGGATCCGGCTTTTGCCCAGCTAGTGCTCAAAAACTTGGCTGCAGCAGGGTGGCAAGCCAACGAATAACGAGTGACGTCGTGCATTTCTGCACAAGACGCGCGCTTTGACGTCAACTGGTTTGCCAGCGAGATTGGTCTATCTTTGTGAAGATCTCAGGAGGACAGACATGCGTAAGATTCAAGCCCAAGGCGTTCATCACATCACGCTGAACGGAGCGGACCGGCAGACGTCCATCGACTTTTGGGAGGGCGTTCTGGGCATGCCGTTCATATTCGACCAGCCCAATCTGGACAATCCCAACGAAGGCCATCTTTATTTTGATCCCGGTGATGGCCGCCTGATTACTATTTTTACGGACGAAACGCGTAGCGCCGATCCAGCCGGAAACCCGCGTGATCCCGGAACGGTTCATCATATCGCCTTTAATGTGTCACGCGCATCGCTCACGCATGCTTTGGACCGTCTGGATACCCGCGGAATTGCGCATACCAAGATCAAGGACCGTGGCTTTATGGACTCCGTCTATTTTCGGGATCCACTGGGGCTGACGATTGAGCTGGCCTGTTACAAGTTTGAACCACCCGTTGGATGCACCCACGCGGATGTCATGATCCGGGCGCACAAAATGCGCGTCGCGGCGGGGGACTACAACATTCAAGAGGTGCATCTGGCCGATGCGATTGAAGCCTTGGTCGATGAGCGGCAGGAGTCTCTGTCACCGGACAGGAACGCCAAGAACCCCTATTAGAAGCCCTCTTCCTTCTGGTGAAATTCCGTGCCAACTATGACGGATGACACGTTTGATCCAGAGCCGAGACGCCGCGCCCGTTAGTCGATTTGCCTTTGGCACCATGCAGTTTGGTGGCACGGCAAATCTGACGGACTCGCGCGCCATGTTTGATGCCTGTCTTGAGGCTGGGGTGACGCATTTTGACACCGCGCATGTCTACACGGATGGGGCCTCGGAAGAGATGCTGGGGAAGCTCGCCGCCCCCCATCGCGACCGGTTGGTGATCGCCACCAAGGCTGGCTACACCGGCGGTGCGGGGGCGCAGAACCTGCAACACCAGTTCGATCTGTCGCGCAAACGTCTGGCGATAGACCATGTGGACATTTTGTATCTGCATCGCTTTGACCCGGACACGGATCTTGCGGAAACGATGGATTGTTTTGCCAAACTCAAATCCGACGGGCTGATCTCTTACGTCGGCTTGTCAAATTTCGCGGCTTGGCAGGTGATGAAGGCCGTCGCCTTGGCCGAAACGCGGGCCATCTCCATCGACGTCCTGCAACCCATGTACAGCCTCGTGAAACGGCAGGTGGAGGTTGAAATCCTGCCGATGGCGCAGGATCAGGGTATTCTGGTGGCGCCGTATTCCCCATTGGGCGGCGGGTTGTTGACGGGAAAATATACCTCGCAGGCGGGTAGCGGGCGTTTGACGACCGACCATCGCTATGCCGCCCGATATGGTCAGGATTGGATGCACGAGACCGCGCAGGGGCTAAGTGATCTGGCAATGGAAATGGGCATCTCCGCGGCGACACTCGCCGTAGCCTGGGCGGCACGTCATCCCGCGCGCCCGACCCCCATACTTTCGGCGCGCAATGCCGAGCAGCTTGCGCCCTCATTGTCCGCCACAGGTTTTGAGATGGATGACGCGCTCTATGCCCGCATTTCGGCGCTTAGCCCGACCCCGCCTCCTGCAACTGACCGGATCGAAGAAGCATGATTGATTTTGTTGTGATTGGCGGCGGCATCGCCGGCGCCTCTGCAGCTGCGCGGCTTGCGCCCTTGGGTCAGACCCTGCTGTTGGAACGTGAAACAGCGCTGGGGTATCACGCCTCAGGGCGCTCGGCGGCCTTGTACGAAGCCAATTACGGGCTTGAGTCCACCGTGGCACTGTCTGAGGCCAGTGGCGACTTTCATCGGAACGCCTATGGCGGCTTTTTAAGCCCTCGGGGCCTTATGCTTGTCGGTCAAAACCATGAAGAAGATGCGTTCCAAACCGCCTGTAAGTCTCTCAACATGGGCCAAATCGCCCCTGAGGATGCGTTCAAGATGGTGCCGATTCTTGACCCGGATCGCGTTGGCTATACCGCTTATCACGCCGAGGCCTATGACGTGGATACCGATAGGGAAATCCAGACCTTTGCCAAGGTGGCACGTGAAAATGGCGCGCAGGTTCTGACCGGGCAAGAGGTTACAGCCATCCAAAAACAAGGCACTGGCTGGGCCGTAACTGCGAATGGCGTCACACATGACGCGCGCATGATCTTTAACGCGGCCGGGGCTTGGGCGGACGTTGTCGCCAGAATGGCCGGAATTCAGCCGTTGGGCTTTACCCCACTGCGACGGTCGATGGCCCGTATTCCAGCGCCCGGCGGGCTTGACGTCGCGGATTGGCCGATGCTGCTAGGGGTCCACGAAGATTGGTACGCCAAACCGGACGCGGGCAAGTTGCTGGTCTCACCGGCAGAGGAAGACCCGCAAGAACCGCATGACGCCTGGGCGGATGATATGGTTCTGGCCGAGGGCATTGCACGATACGAAGAAAACGTGTCCGAACCTGTCACGCGGGTTGAAAGCACCTGGGCAGGATTGCGAACCTTTTCACCCGACCGGAACCTTGTGCTTGGGCCCGCAACCGACGATGCATCGTTCTTTTGGGTGGCCGGCCAGGGGGGCTATGGGTTTCAGACTGCACCGGCCGCGTCGCAATTGGTGGCCGATCTTGTTGCCGGGCGTTCGCCTGAGCTGGACGCAACCACGCTTACCGCATTGTCGCCTGAGAGATACGCATAATGGCTGGCCCTCGAGAACTGCCCGAAACAGCATCGGTGGCGCATTCAGCAGACGGAGGACGCCTCTTCGCCCCCTCGGCAGCACGAAACACCGATGCCATCGTAACCTTGGCAGCCGAAGTCGCACCATCCGGCGGGCAGGCATTGGAAATCGCCAGTGGTACAGGCCAGCATATTGTCGCCCTTGCCAAGGCACTGCCGCACCTGCACTGGCAGCCCAGCGAAGTTGACCCGGAGCGGCGCGCAAGCATCGACAACTACGTCGCCCATGCGCAGCTAGAAAACCTCGCGACAGCGGTCGAGCTGGATGCAACCAATCCCGGGTGGAGTGCGACCTACTGCGGCCAGAGTTTCATTTTGTTGGTGAACCTGCTGCACCTCATCTCGGACCGCGAAGCGCGAACACTGATTTCAGAGGCAGCTGCCGCGCTCGCCCCCGGCGGTGTGTTGATGATCTACGGCCCCTTTATGCGCGACACCGATCTGACCAGCGAAGGCGATGCCGCCTTTCACGCAAGCCTGAAAGAGAAAGACCCAGAGATCGGGTACAAGAGCGACTTTGACGTTCTCGACTGGGGACAGTCTCAGTGGTTGGACTATCTCGACATGGTCGAAATGCCTGCGAACAACCTCGCCATCTTGTTTCAAAAGGCGGCTTGAACACGGGCCGGGTGCGGGCGCAAAACAAATTCCAAAAATGTGATCTTTGTCAAAGTCAGGCCGACGAATCCGTGGTTTTGACGAGCTAAACACATTCTAGGAGTGATATATATGAGCTGGAACGACAAACTGACAGGCACCCGCAATCAACTGCGCGCTTTGAACAAGACCATCCCTGACACGACCAAGGCCTTTGGCGCATTGGGCAAGTCGGTCAAAGAGGGGGGTGTGCTTGACTTCAAAACCAAAGAATTCATCGCTCTTGGCATCGCCGTCGCAGATCGTTGCGAAGCCTGTATCGTGTTGCACATCGAGGCCCTTGTTCGCGCCGGTGCCACGCGCGAGGAAATCGGCGATGTTCTGGCAATGACGATCCAAATGGGCGGCGGGCCATCGATGATGTATGCGGCCAAAGCACTGGAATGCTACGAGGAGATGACGGCAGGTTGAGCCAGCGGCCATTCCCGATTAAACAGAGCACAACATCCTTATTGGTTCTGGAAAGGACACGCATGAC
Source organism: uncultured Shimia sp. (assembly GCF_947498095.1). Taxonomy (GTDB): domain Bacteria; phylum Pseudomonadota; class Alphaproteobacteria; order Rhodobacterales; family Rhodobacteraceae; genus Shimia. The sequence continues at coordinate 15,112 of NZ_CANMJE010000009.1, forward strand.
CCGCCTTATGTCTTTCACGTTGGTAACAACATTTTCGGCGTCTCTGGCGATGGCCCAGTCGACAATGACCGAGCCAACCCACTTTCAGCTTTGGGATCTTGATCGCGACAAAACTGTCACCCTGACCGAACTGGAAAACCGTCTTTTGGCCGTGATGGTTGAGTTCGACAAGGACGGCGACGGAGCATTGAGCAACGAAGAATACGACGCGTTTGACAAAGCGCGTGAGGCTGAGGCTGCCGAGCATGACGGGTCCTTGACCCGACGTGCTGTCGCGGGTCTGTCGCGCGGCTATACGGACTCCAACTTTGACGGCAAGGTCACCCGCGAAGAGTTGCTGGAAGCCGGGCGGAGCTGGTTCTATTCGATGGACCGCAACGGTGATGGTCAGATCGACGCACAAGATTTTCAGGACGCGTCGCAGTTTACCAATGACAGTTGACCAAGGCTGAGACACAGGCGGGATTTTTCCCCTGAAACACATAGGACGGAACGGGCACAGTGGGCGCGTTCCGTTTTTTTGTTTGGAGAGTGAACATGTCTATTCTTAGCCTTTTGCAACAGGCACAGCAGGGTCAGGGTTTGTCACAATTGGCAGGCCAGTTTGGTTTGGATTCCGCGCAGGCCAATGAGTTGACAGGACTTTTGGCACCGGCGCTTGGCAAGGCCGCAAAGCAGCAGGCCGAGGGTGGTAATCTGGAAGCCCTGCTTGGCACGCTCAAGGGAGAAGATCAGGCGGACATGTTTGACAATGCCGCAAGTGCCGCCAGCCCGCAGGGTCAGGCCAATGGGTTGGCGTTTCTGGGCACGCTTTTAGGTGGAGGCTCAGCCCAGCAGACCCTGACCGAGAAAGCCGCCGCCCAAAGCGGAATTGACGCGAACACCGTTGCGCAGTTTTTGCCTGCTCTGGCCTCAATGCTGCAAGGTGGCTTGCAGAAGAACCTGCCAGACGCGCAACTGGCCGCCATGCAAGCCCCACAAAGCGCGGGCGCCAAGGGACTGATGGGCATGGTCGGCGGCCTTTTGGGAGGTCAGAAATCCGAGCAAGGCTTGGATTTGTCAGCTCTGACGGGCCTCTTGGACAGCGATGCGGATGGGTCAGTGGTGGATGATCTTTTGGAAGGGTTTCTGAAGCGCTAAAGCCGCGTCTCGCCGTCGCCTGTGGCCCGGTTGATCCGGACAGGGGCGGCGGTTTTCCACCACGCGAACAATTGACTGCGACAGGACACTGGCGATTGTCCGTTTGACTTCTTATCTGACAGGAAAGAACGGAGCAGATATGAAAATTATTATAACTTTGCCGGCCCTATTGTTGGCATCAATCGCAATAGCCGCGCCTGATGATATCCGCATCAGCGATTGGGACACAAACGGCGACGGGCTGTTGTCGCGCGAAGAAGCCGCAGCCATTCAGTATGACGCCTTTGACTATTTCGATCTGGACGAAGACGGCGACCTGAAAGGTTCAGAGCGTGAAGACTTTGAGGCGGACCTTGCCTTTCGCCAGAGCCAGAACCACGACACCGCCATGGTGGCCGCACCGGATGCCAACGGCGATGGGTTAATCAGTGCCGGAGAGTTCAAGGCCTGGACCGGACGCATGTTCGACCAAGTAGATAAGAACGGAGATGGCCTGATCAGCAAAGACGAGATGCAGGCCCATCAGCCATAACAAAAACGGGCGCCTGATGAGGCGCCCGTTTTGATTTACCCGTCCTTGCGGATGGTTTCGTTCTTGGGATCGTAGGGGCTGTCGCAGGTGACAACTGCATCCCAGAGCTTGTCCTGAAGTTTGACCTGAAGCTTGGTGCCTTCGACGGCGAGGTCGGGCGTGACATAGCCCATGCCGATAGATTTGCCGAAATGCACCGAGTAGCCACCCGAGGTCAGACGCCCAACGCGGGTGCCTTCAGGCGTGTAAAGCGCCTCGCGGCCCCACGGATCAGCATCGGCAGGTCCATCGATCAAAAGCGTGCAACATTTGACGCGAATGCCTTTGGCTTCCATCTCGGCTTTGCCGTGGAAATCTTTGCCAAGGTCAATAAAGCGCGGCAGGTCGGCCTCGGCGGGGGTCGCATCGCGGCCCAGTTCGGTGCCAAAGGCGCGGTAGGACTTCTCCTGACGCAGCCAGTTCTGAGCCCGCGCGCCAACCAATTTCATGTCATGCTTTTTGCCGGCTTCGGTCAGAATATCCCAGAGGTAGTTCTGCATCTCCATTGGGTGGTGCAGTTCCCAGCCAAGCTCACCGGTATAGGCCACACGGATCGCATTCACAGGGCACATGCCGAGTTCAATCTGGCGCGCCGATAGCCAAGGGAAGCGTTTGTTCGAAAGCGCGGTTTCGGGATCGGCGTCGTTGATGACCTCTTTCAACACATCGCGCGACTTCGGACCAGCGATGGCAAGGACACCCCATTGCGTGGTGACATCCTGAATTTCGATGTAGCCAAACTCATCCATCTTGTCTTCGGCGGCTTTGCGCAGGAAGTCGGCGTCATATTCAGTCCAGGCGCCTGCCGAAACGAGGTAGTAGTTGTTCTCGCCATTGCGCACGATGGTGTATTCCGTGCGGGTGGTGCCGTGGCTGGTCAGCGCGTAGGTCAGGTTGATGCGGCCCACTTTCGGCAGTTTGTTACAGGTGAACCAGTCAAGGAATTGGGTGGCACCGGGGCCTTTGACCACATGTTTGGTAAAGGCAGTGGCGTCGATCAGGCCCACACCATTGCGCACGGCTTCGGCTTCGGCCTTGGCGTACTCCCACCATGCCCCACGACGAAACGAACGGCTGTCGTGGTCGAAACTGTCCGGCGCATCCAGCGGGCCGTAGTAGTTCGGTCGTTCCCAACCGTTCACCCACCCAAATTGTGCACCGAGCGCCTTTTGGCGATCAAATGCAGGGGCTGTGCGCAAGGGACGCGCTGCGGGGCGTTCTTCGTCCGGGTGATGCAGGACATAGACGTGATCGTAGCATTCTTCGTTTTTACGTGCGGCAAACTCCGTGGTCATCCAGTTTTGCGAATAGCGCTTGGGGTCGAGCGAGGCCATGTCGATCTCGGCCTCGCCATCGACCATCATCTGAGCAAGGTAATAGCCGGTGCCACCCGCGGCGGTGATGCCGAACGAAAAGCCTTCGGCCAACCACATGTTGCGCAGGCCCGGTGCCGGGCCAACCAGCGGGTTGCCATCGGGCGTGTAACAGATCGGGCCGTTGAAATCGTCCTTCAACCCGGAGTCCGCACAGGACGGCACACGCTCGGTCATGGCCATGTATTGTTCGGCAATCCGGTCGAGATCAAGCGGGAACAGATCGGCGCGGAAGCTGTCCGGCACGCCATGCTCAAAGCGTGCGGGCGCATCTTTTTCGTAGATGCCGAGAATCCAGCCGCCGCGCTCTTCGCGGGCATAAGACTGTGCGTCGGCATCCCGCACCACGGGGTGCTCGGGGTTGCCGGCTTCGCGCCATTTGACCAGTTCGGGGTCCTGATCCATGACGATAAATGTGTGTTCCACAGGGATCGCCGGCATTTTAATGCCCAGCATCTTGGCGGTGCGCTGCGCGTGGTTTCCGGATGCGGTCACAACGTGTTCGGCCGTGATGACAACCTGCTCGTCTCCGGGGACAAGGTTACCGCCCTTTTCTACCATCTTTGTGCAGGTGACTTCCCAATGCGTGCCGGTCCAGTGGAAGGCATCGGCCTGAACCTTGCGCACGATGTCGACACCGCGCTGGCGCGCCCCTTTGGCCATCGCCATGGTCACGTCGGCAGGGTTAATATAGCCATCCTCTGTGTGATAGATGGCCCCTTTCAGGTCATCGGTGCGGATCAGCGGCCAGCGATCTTTGATCTGGTCCGGGGTCAGCCACTCATAAGCGACACCGCAGGTCTCGGCGGTCGAGGCATAGAGCATGTATTCATCCATGCGGTCCTGTGTCTGCGCCATGCGCAGGTTGCCCACCACGGCAAAACCCGCGTTGAGGCCGGTTTCTTCCTCAAGCTGTTTGTAGAAATCCACCGAGTACTTGTGGATGTGGGTGGTCGCGTAGGACATGTTGAACAGCGGCAACAATCCGGCCGCATGCCATGTTGACCCCGAGGTCAGCTCATCGCGTTCGATCAGCATCACATCATCCCAGCCCGCTTTGGCCAGGTGATAGGCAATTGACGTTCCGACGGCACCACCGCCGACAACCAGCGCTTTGACTTGAGTTTTCATGTCCCGGGCGACTCCCAAAAAAGTGAATTGAGCATAATCTGACAAAACATTAGCCGCCCCGGCGGGTCCAGCCGACCGAAAAACGGACAAAACCGACCCCCAGTGGCGGAAAGGTCGGATTTGGGCTTTGGGCTTTCGTCAATCCGAACGGAAAACCGGTGACTCCGGTCTGTCAGGAAGGGGCTTGGATCATCAGTTGGCAGGGGTTCCAGAGGGAGATAATGGTTCTGCCGGCATCGGGGACACCGATTGAAACGGGTGCGTTTTGGCCGTATTGCGCGCCGATTGCGACTGAAGCACAGCCACACAAACGAGGCTTAAGGTCACGAAGATAAATGGCATAACGCGGCCCATACGGTCCCTCCTACGTCTGCCCCCAAGGAATAGTCTGCTTCAATGGCTGGGCGAGAATTGGCAGGCAATTGGGCGATATCGGGGCAACCTCCCGTAAGACTACTGTGGTTGGGTAATTTTCTTGCCGCAGCGCGGCGTAAACTGCTAAGAAAATAGGCAAGTCATTAATGGAAATGCTCAAAACATGAAGATTTGCAGGACCATCGCAGAATGCCGCGCCGAAGTGGCCACTTATCGCAAAGCGCAACAGCGCGTTGGGCTGGTACCCACAATGGGGTTTCTGCACGAAGGCCACTTGGCGTTGGTTGCGGCAGCGAAAGACGCGACAGACCGCGTGGTGGTCACGATCTTTGTGAACCCCACGCAGTTCGGTGAGGCGTCTGATCTGGACGCCTATCCACGCGACGAGGCACGGGATTTTGAGATGCTGCGCGCGGCGGGGGTGGATTGCATCCTCGTGCCGCCCGTTGAAGAGGTTTATCCCGAGGGCGATGAGACCATTGTCGAGACCACGCGCATGGCCAACATGCTTCATGGTCTGGTGCGCCCCGGTCACTTCAGGGGCGTGACGACGGTTGTTGCGCGCCTATTCAACTTCGTGCAACCGGATGTCGCCTGTTTTGGTGAAAAGGACTATCAGCAATTGCGTGTCATTAAGCGGATGACCCGTGATCTGGCCTTTCCCATTGATGTGCGCGGCGTGCCGACCGTGCGCGAACCCGATGGGCTGGCCATGTCCTCTCGTAATGTGCGGCTGACGCCCGAAGACCGCCAAGCGGCCTTGGTTCTGTCGCGCTCGCTCGCCGCCGCTGAGACCGCTGGCAAAGCGGGCGCGACAATCGAAGAGATACGCGACTTGATCGCATCTACCATCACTGCCGAACCTCGTGCGACACTGCGCGGGCTAGATATCGTGGAGGCCGATGATCTTTCTGAGATTTCAGGCCCCCTCACCTCTCCTGCTGCCATCATGCTCTCGGCTGAGTTCGGCGGCGTTCTTCTGCTGGATCAAAGGGTCGTTTCACCATGAGCAAGCAAGTCAAAATCCGCCGCAACACTGTGCCTCAAATCGCGTCGCGCAAAGGCGGTGAGCCGATCGTGTCGCTGACATCGTACCACGCACATACTGCCGCTATTGTCGACAAATACGCGGACTTTATCCTGGTTGGGGACAGTCTGGGCATGGTGATGCACGGGATGGAAAGCACTGTGGGCGTACCTCTGGATCTGATGATCATGCATGGCAAGGCTGTGGTGCGTGGCACCGAAAAAGCGCTGATCGTGGTCGACATGCCCTTTGGCACCTACGAGGAAAGCCCCTCGGTCGCGTTTCGCAATGCGGCCAAGATCATGAAAGAAACCGGCTGTGGCGCAGTGAAGCTGGAAGGCGGCAAGCGTATGGCCGAAACCATCACCTTCCTTGTTGAGCGTGGCATTCCTGTAATGGCGCATATCGGCCTGACCCCACAATCCAGCCACGTCATGGGCGGGTTCAAGACGCAAGGCCGCGAAGAGGAAAGCTGGAAAGCCCACGAAGAAGATGCGCGCGCGGTCTCAGAGGCAGGCGCATTCTCTGTCGTGCTTGAAGGTATGGTCGAACCTCTGGCAGCGAAGATCACCAAACAAATCGACATCCCAACCATTGGCATCGGCGCGTCAGCAGATTGTGACGGGCAAATTCTGGTGTTGGAAGATATGCTGGGACTGAACGAATGGACGCCGAAGTTCGTCAAGGTTTACGGCGATCTGGGCCCCGCCATCGAACGCGCGGTCGAACAGTATGCCGAAGAGGTCAAAGACCGGTCGTTCCCCGGCGAAGATGAGGTCTATCGGTAAGGCGGGCGATCAGGCGTCATCATCCGCGTGGGCGGTCGACATCTCGCGGAAGCGTTCAAATAGCATGATGTATTCGGCGGGGATCTCGCGGTAGGACAGCAGGCCCGCCAATCGGTCTCCGTCCATCACAGGCAGATGGCGAAACTTGTTGCCAAGCTTGGCGGCAAGCGCATCCGAGATGGCGTCATCCATCTGCACGGTCACCGGGTCGCGGGTCATGACCTCGGCCGCCGTTGCTGTATCCGAGGCCAATCCCTGCCCTACACCGCGAAACACGATGTCACGCTCGGACACAATGCCCACAAGATCGCCCTCATCTACGACAGCGACTGCGCCGACTTTCTCGGTGGCCATACGCCTTGCGACGTCGCGCAGCACGTCACCTGGGGCAACCGTATGAACGGGGCGATCCCCCATTAATTCGCGAATGGATTTCGTGGCCATCAGTGAGGCTCCGGCAGGTGGTTGGTCAAGGTGCCAAGACTATGCGTTGCCGCGTTAGGCGCGACAAGCCACAGGGACAGCAGAATGACTTAGCCGGGACGATTTACCTCAGGTCCAAACCCGGAGATTCGCTGGCAATGGCTCGGTCAGTACTTGAAGCGCAGTCCAACCCCAATTCCATAGTCATAAAGCCGATCACGCCCCAACCCGACAAACAAATCCCCATAGATAGCAATCTTATCGTTCAGGTTTTTGCCCAGTTGGACCTCGGCCGAGGCTGGCCAGACATCGTTTGTCCAGTCATAGGGCAGCTTCAGGTCCAACTTGGCCCAATACACCTCGCCAAAGGGTTGGAGGGCAATCAGGCGAATGGCTGTTTGCGACACGTCCGTGGGGCCATTGTAGGATTCATAGTGTTGGATCAGTGGGATCAGCGTCAGTCCTGTGTTGAGATTGGCAAAGGCCAGCCCCCCAAACGGTGCAATTTGATCGGACCCCAAACCGGTCCCCTTGGCCGGATCGCCAAAATCAAGGATCCACTCAAGACCCACCGCGGTGCGCACACCCCAGGTCTCGTTCAGCTTCTTCTCTGAAGGAAAATATATACCCTTGAGATTGATGCGGCTGAGTTCATTCTCTCGGGTGCCGGAAACGTCGGTGGAGTAGTAATGCGCCTCATATTTGAATTTGAGGTTCGGCCGCAGCATATACGCGCCGTCGATAATGGCGTCTTGCTGATCAAACCCGCCGCCCAAGTCATAGAATTGGTAGCGGAAATCCGTGTTGTTCACTGCGGCCAGAGGGTTCGATGCGTTTTCGGCGCTGGCTGTCTGGGCCGCACACGCCAAGGCTGCCGCAATGGCAAACGGTATACTTCGTCTGAAAAAGCGCATGGAGTCTCCTTGCAAAAACTGAGGTTTGAGGACCGCGTCCACTAAGGCACGATTTTCCCCGGATTCATAATATTGTCTGGGTCAATGGCCCGCTTGATCGCCGCCATCATGTTGACCGCTCCGCCAAGCTCTTTGACCAGATAGGGTTTCTTACCCTGACCGATCCCATGCTCGCCCGTGCAGGTTCCCCCCAAGGAAATTGCCAGATCATTGAGCCAGCCAACAAATTCATCCGCCTTAGCCACCTCATCGGCGTTGTCCATGTCGATCAGTGGCAAGGTGTGGAAGTTTCCGTCCCCAACATGCCCAACAATTGGGGCAATGAACCCCAGTTCGTCCAATCGTTCTTGAGCGGCGGTCACGCATTCTGCAAGCCGTGAAATGGGCACGCAAACATCGGTTGAAATGCCTTTGGCACCGGGACGCAGCGCCAAGGTCGCCCAATAGGCATCATGCCGGGCCTGCCACAGTTTGTTGCGCTCTTCGGTGCTTGTTGTCCATTCAAACCCGGTGCCGCCAAATTCTTCGGCGATAGAGCCAAACAGTTCGGCCTGTTCTGTGACGCTGTTTTCCGAGCCGTGGAATTCCAGCAAGAGCAGCGAGGACTCCGGCAAGGTCAGTTTTGAATAGTCGTTCACCGCCTTAACCGTCAGCGCGTCCAGAAGTTCGATACGTGCAACGGGAATCCCGTATTGGATCGTCGCCATCACCGCCTTACAGGCCGCGTCCATGTTGTCGAACGAGACGCGGGCCGAAGACATGGCTTCGGGAATGCCCTGTAGTTTCAGGGTGATTTCCGTCATCAATCCCAATGTGCCTTCAGAGCCCACCATCAGGCGGGTCAGGTCATAGCCGGCACTGGATTTCTTGGCGCGGCTGGCCGTACGAATAACCTCGCCTTGCGGTGTGACAACCTCGAGGCTGAGCACATTGTCTTTCATCGTGCCATAGCGCACAGCGTTTGTACCGCTGGCACGCGTGGCGGTCATCCCGCCAAGCGAGGCGTTGGCGCCCGGATCAATCGGAAAGAACAATCCCTGATCGCGCAGGTATGTGTTGAGTTGCTCGCGTGTCACGCCGGGCTGAACAACACAGTCGAGGTCTTCGGCGTTCACAGCAAGGATTTCGTTCATCTCGGACAGATCGACGCTAATGCCCCCCGCAGGCGCGTTGATATGTCCTTCAAGGGACGTGCCGGTGCCAAACCCGATCACCGGAACTTTGTGTTCTGCACAGGTCTTTACAATTTCGGCGACCTCCCCGGTGTTCTGGGGCATGACAACCGCATCTGGCATCTGGTTCTTGATCCACGTTGTCGTATGGCCGTGTTGTTCGCGGATGCTTTCTCCGGTCATCAGCTTTTCGCCAAACCGTTGCTTTAAAAGCCCCAATACCGTGGCAATACCTTCTTCATTGCGCGGCAGATCTGTTGCCTGAACCATTACATTACTCCCCCTGAGTTTCCTGAACTATCCGGACTTAAGCCGGAAGCTGCAAGCGCTTACTCTCCGAGCGCCAGCCCTTCACGCCGCGGATCCGCGCCACCGCGCAAGCGATCCCCGAAGGAGATTGCATGCAGGCCTGAGTTCAACGCTCGCTGCTTTACTTCGAACCCAAAGGCCTGAAGATCTGCGGCCAGGGCGTCGTCTTCCATATCGTAGGTGCCGAAACGGTTTACACGGTGCGGCAAAGAGATGGCCTGTTGCACATCCAAACCCCAATCCAGATGCGCGATGATGGCGTTTGCGACATAAGGAATGATGCGGCTGCCACCCGGCGAGCCGATGGCCAAAACCGGTTCGCCATTGTCGAGCACAAGGGTTGGTGCCATGGACGAGCGCGGTCGCTTGCCGGGTTCCACTCGATTGGCCACAGGAACACCATCGCGGTGACTGCGGAACGAGAAATCTGTGAGTTCGTTGTTCAACAGAAACCCTGCCGCCATGACGTGGCTGCCAAAGGCGTTTTCAATTGTGGTCGTCATCGACAATACATTGCCATAGGCGTCAGCAATGGTGATATGCGAGGTCGAGGGGCGCGCGCGATCGTCATCGTCCGCCCAGTTGAGCGCGTGATCGAATTCGGGCGTTCCGGCACTGACAATCGGCAACGCGGTGTCACGGCGCAACAACTCGGCTCGATCATTTAGGTATGACCGCTCGAGGATTCCCTGCACGGGAACCGGCACATAATCGCTGTCGGCGACATACCGTCCACGATCCGCAAAGGCGAGGCGCGATGCATCGCCGATAAGCCGCCAGGTTTGAGGGTCATCCGGGCCAAGTCCGGTCATGTCGAATGGGGACAAGAGGCCAAGGATTTGACCCACGGCCAATGCTCCGGACGACGGTGGCCCCATTCCGCAGACATCATAGCCCCGGTAGTCGGCGCAGACGGCTGGGCGTTCTTTGATCTGGTAAAGCGCCAGATCAATGGGTTTCAGCAGGCCGGGGAGAGCGGCGTTTTGCACCGCCTCGACGATCTGCGCGGCAATATCGCCGGTATAAAACGGCGCGGCGCCCTCTGCAGCCAGCTGCCGCAGACTGTTTCCGTAGGCGGGGTTCGTAAACCGATCACCGGCCTCCAACGGGGAACCGTTCGGCAGAAACACTTGCGCGGATTTGGGGTCAATTGCCAACCGTTCAGCATCACGCTGCACGGATGCGGCCATGCGCGGGGATACATTGAACCCCTCTTCCGCAAGAGTGATCGCCTCAGAAAACAGTCCCGGCCAATTGGCGCGCCCCCATCGGCGATGCGCCTCTTCCATCAGCATAGGCGTGCCGGGAACGCCCACCGAGAGGCCGCCAACGACGGCGTCAAAAAATCCAAGTGGCGCGCCATCTTCACCCAAGAGCATCTGAGGGGTCGCGGCGAGAGGGGCGGTTTCACGACCATCCAGCGTGGTCACTTTGCCGGTGTTTCCGTCAAACCAGACCAAAAATGCACCGCCACCAAGACCGGAGCTTTGCGGTTCGACCAATCCCAGAACCGCCTGCACTGCAACCATCGCGTCTGCAGCTGTTCCTCCTTCACGCAGCACACGACCGCCAGCCTCCACGGCGAGGGGATGCGCTGCCACAACCATCCAATCGTCAGCCTCTACCGGGCGACCTGCATCCTTGGCCTCTTGCGATGCAGCCAGCGGCCCGGTCAGCGCACGCCCCAATGTGGTCTCGGCCTCTGGAGCAACGCCATCGGCGGCTTCTTGTGCCGTGGCTGGGACGGTGCCCAGCGCAAGTGTAAGCGCGAGCGAGAATACGACTGATTTCATGACATCCTCCTGTTCCGGATCAGCCTAGCGCAGGATACCCGGACGGCAATGGGGTTTCGACGATGTCTTGGCTTTTCATTCGGTCGCGTTAATGTGCCCAAAAAGGAGACCACGATGACCTGCACGATCCGACCGGTGACCAATTCTGACAAATCCAGCTGGGAAGCCCTGTGGGATCAGTATCTCGCGTTTTATGAAACCGAACGGTCGCAAGAAGTCAAAGATTTGGCCTGGAGGCGTATACATAGCGAAAACGAGCCGATGTTTTCGCATTTGGCCGAGGACGGCGAAGGCAAGCCCGTTGGATTGGTCAACTTTCTTTATCACCGAAACTTTTGGCAGGCCGAAGACGTCTGTTACCTGAACGACCTGTTTGTCCTGCCCGAAACACGCGGCACGGGCGCAGGGCGGCATTTGATCCAGTCGGTGATATCTCAGGCCAAAGAGGACGGTGTGACCGAGGTTTATTGGCTGACAGCCAAAGACAACCACACCGCCAAGCGGCTTTATGACTCAATCGTCCAACAGTTTCCGTTCGATGTGTATTTGGTGGAGCTGTAAAGCCCGCGATACAGGCAAATCAGCTTCACAACATGGCTGGAACAACCAAGTCAGGGGGGCGGTGACCATCGTCAAATGTCTTTATGTTGATGATCACTTTTTCACCCATCTCAAGGCGCCCTTCGATCGTGGCAGAGCCCATATGCGGCAAGAGCACGACGTTTTTTAGAGCCGATAAGTCTGGGTTGATTTCAGTGCCGTGCTCATAGACGTCCAGCGCGGCGCCAGAAATATCTCCGGCTTTCAGCATCCGTACCAAAGCATTTTCATCCAGCACTTCACCACGAGAGGTGTTCACCACATAGGCGTCATTTTTCAACAATCTAAGGCGACGTGCGTTCATCAGATGGAAGGTGCCCGGCGTGTGCGGGCAGTGCACGGTGAGAACGTCCATACGCGAGACCATCTGGTCTAGGCTTTCCCAATAGGTGGCTTCGAGTTCTTCTTCAATGCCCGGATGCAGTCGGCGGCGATTGTGATAGTGGATTTGCATGCCAAAGGCTTTGGCACGGCGGGCCACGGCCTGACCGATACGCCCCATGCCCAGAATACCCAGCCTGCGCCCGCCGACACGGCCACCCAGCATCGCGTTCGGGGACCAACCGGTCCAACCGCCCTGATCCATCAGGCGGATGCCCTCGGGGACGCGACGAATGGCGCCAACAATCATAGCAATGGTCATATCGGCAGTATCATCCGCAGAGACCCCCGGTGTGTTAGAGACCAGCACGCCGCGCTGTCGGGCGCTTTCAACGTCAATATGGTCAACCCCGGCGCCATAGTTGGCGATCAGTTTCAACCGTCCGCCGGACTGGGTGATCATCGGCGCATCGATCGTGTCGGTAAGCGTCGGCACCAGAACATCGGCCGATTTCATCGCCTCAACCAGCTCTTCGCGGCTCATCGGGTTGTCGTCATCACGCAGACGTACGTCGAACAATTCGGACAGCCGCGTTTCGACCGCATCCGGCAGGCGTCGCGTTACGACAACACTCAGACGTTCCTTTGGCATCCGGACCTCCCAATCCTTTGCAAATCAGCGCATTGATGTCAGAGTGCATCATACGCAGACGGGTCACAAGAACCCGCGTGTCAAAGAAGAGCAGAAAACAGGCAAAAATGTCCAAACGGGTGTTCACACGTCTTTTTTACGCAGTGGGTTTGTGCCTGCTGGTCAGCGCAACCGCTGCGCTGGCTGAACAAATGCGGGGACCAGTCACCAACCTGCCAATGCCGCGCTATGTTTCGCTCAAGGCCAGCAAAGCCAATGTGCGTCGCGGCCCCTCTCTGACACATCGGATTGACTGGGTATTCACACGCCGCAACATGCCCCTGCAGATCACCGCCGAGCACGGCCACTGGCGACGCGTTCAAGACCTCGACGGTGCGGGCGGCTGGGTGCATTACTCGCTTTTGTCGGGCGTAAGGACTGTCATCGTTGAAGAGGACATGCTGGTCATCCGCATGAAACCCGCTGACGACTCTCCTGAAGTTGCGCTTTTGGAACTGGGTGTCGTGGCGCGATTGGGCGAATGCGGCCCGGATTGGTGCCGCCTGACTTCTGGCGGCTACAAAGGCTGGGCTGAGAAGGCCTCGCTCTGGGGGGTGACACCTGAAGAACTGCGCGAATAGAACAGGTCACGACCTGCGGCACCCAAAATTCACCTGCGATCTACCATCTGCATTTGGGGTCGAAATTCGACAATTTCTTCAAAAAGAATACCGTTGCCTGATCCTCAGACAAGAAGTTTCAATGTTTAGATTTGCCAAATTCATTCCTGCCTTACTGTTTTTTCATCAACTGCCGTTTACACGCAAACTCTTGCCGAGTTGGAAGCGCAGGTCGAAAACCAAATCGCCGATTGCGGTTAGAGTGCAATAAAGAAAACTGCACTGGTGTTTCAAATTTCTGCCCCAGCGGCCTTTCGCAAAACTATGGGGGCTTTCGCCATCGCGAGAGAGCTTGTACTTGGGTGCTGAAGGTAACTTTCAGCGATCGAGGAACTCGATTGTGCTGATTCCATAGTGCGGTGGAAAATCGGAGCGCGGAACATGCAACACACATTGAAGCGGATCAGCTATTTTGGGGTTACGACCTACATTCGAAAAAAGATGTTTGATCGTGCGCCTGGCTTGTACAAATCGCTCTTCCCTGACCCTACCTCTGGCTTCATCCCGACGGCCTATGGCGTAGAGTTGGCCTCAAATTGGCGAGACGGGTCGTTTCGCATGAGTGTCTTTGGCGGCAATGGCTCGGAGTTGGATGACCTTCTTAAGAACAGGCTGAGTAAACCGTTCACTTTTCTCGACGTGGGCGCCAATCAGGGATTGTTCTCGTTGGTGGCAGCCAAGAATCCAGCCTGTGTGCAAGCTTTGGCTCTTGAGCCTGTCCCGGATACGTTCGAACTGCTTCACCGCAACGTAAATCACGCTGAGCAGAGCGCAAAAATTCAATGCATTCCGGCAGCGGTCTCGTCTCATTCAGGCGGGGCAGAGATCAAGATTCGGGACGGCCACAGTGGGGCCGCCTCGATGACAGATCGTGACCTGGGTGGCCGCGATGTCGTTTCCATAAAAACAAAAGACGCGCAGGCGTTGGATGCTCTTCTTGATGATCCGTCAGATCTGGTGGTCAAAATTGACGTAGAAGGGTTTGAGGAAGTCGTTGTACCTGAGCTTCTCAAGCTGGATGCTGCGCAGCGAATAACGCATTTCTATTGCGAGATTGATCTTGGCTGGGTGGATTTTGACAAGATCTCAAAGGCGCTCTCGGACGCTGGGCTGACAGATCAGGTGAAACATGGTCGTAAGCGGAAATTCGACCTTATGGCACGCCGTCCTCAGCGTTAACATCTTCGCGACAGACCAGCGCAATGACACGACCGCATGCCTGATCCACCGGGAAGGCAGGTTCCGGCATTTGACTAACCGCTTCGAGTCATGCGGTTTTGGCTGGTTCCGCTAAGCGCGCCCTGTGCGGGCGTTGAGGCAAAGCGTCGGCCGCCGCACAGCGTTCATCACAGCCAATCCCGGCAATCAAACATGCTTTGAATACTATACCGTCGCAGCAGCCCGGATCGCACGGATGTTTTTGCCGTAAACCTCGGGTTTGTCGACGCTTGCGCCTTTGAAAACGGCGGACCCTGCCACCAGCACATCTGCGCCAGCCTCGGCCACCAGAGGTGCGGTTTCGGTGGTGACGCCGCCGTCGATCTGGATGTGGATCGGACGGTCGCCGATCATAGTGCGCAGGCGACGGGTTTTCTCAACGCCGGAGTGGATGAATTTCTGGCCGCCGAAGCCAGGGTTCACGGTCATGATCAGCACCATGTCGACCAGATCCAGCACATGTTCGATACTCTCCAGCGGTGTGCCAGGATTGAGGGAGACGCCCGCCATCTTGCCGGTCGCCTTAATCGCTTGAATGGTGCGGTGGATATGCGGACCGGCCTCAACATGGGCGGTGATCATATCAGCGCCCGCCTCGGCATAGGCCTCGATGTAGGGATCGACTGGCGCAATCATCAGATGCACATCCATGAAGGTTTTTACATGCGGGCGGAACGCTTTGACCGCAGGGGGGCCAAAGGTCAGGTTCGGCACGAAATGCCCGTCCATCACATCAACATGGACCCAGTCGGCACCCTGGGCCTCAATGGCCTGAATTTCTTGCCCAAAGTTGGCAAAATCGGCGGACAGGATCGATGGGGCGATCTTAATGGAACGGTCAAAGCTCATGAATCAGGCCTTTCTGAGGGCGCGCACGCGCGATTCGAGGGTTACGCGGACCATGAGTGCAGAGAGGCAAGAATTCAATCACTGCCTGCCCAGTGAAACGTCAGAGAAAACTAGTTTGAGCCAAATGCCCGTGTTAGCAATTCTCAGATGACCCCAGAACCGAGGCCCAAATGCGTCTTTTGCCCCTTGTGATTGCCTGTGCAGCCCAGCCTGCCCTGTCTGACTGCCCGACGCGGGCGGATATGGAACTGGGCGTGAAATTGCGGGATGCCAGCGGTGAAACCGAGACCTTTCGCGCTGGTCCAAACGGTTTCATTCGTGGTGAATATGCGGACGGTCAGGGTGGTGGCGCAAACTATCTTCTGTTGGGTGGCATCTATGTTGTCGAAGTCTACGACACGGATGAGGGCGAGGTCGTTCCCGGCACACGTTCAACCTTTGCCTATCCTGTTAAGCCTTCGGAATTCACCCCCCCCCCAAGAAGGAACACGATGGGACGTGACAACCTTGGCAAACGATCAGGGCGACATCTACGAAGCTGAAGAAAGTCATATTTTCGGGCCGCTGACTGACGTAACGATTGGCGCATGCACCTATGACATGATCCCCATTATTTCGATCTATCATGCATTGGAAGGGTACGAAGAGCGCCTGAATTACCTTCCTGAATTCGGGTTCGCCTATATCAACGAGATGAAAGATCCAGGCGAGGCTCCGTTTACTTACAACTTTGTCGCAATAGAAGCAGCGGGGCGGCTGTAAGCATAGCCTTGCAAATGCTGCAGAGCGGCATTGCCGAAAAAGCCGTAGTCAGTCGGCAAATAATCCCGCAGAAAGATGCCAAGGGAGGACCACAACTCATATTTGAGGGTCCAAATGGCACATACTGCACACCACACGAACTTCGCTGACTCTGCTCTGCATATTCTGGCCGCACCATTCATTGCTATCGGCAAAGGCATGGTTGCTTTGGCAGAATCCAGTTCTCGCTATAAGCAGATCGAACAGCTGAACGCGATGTCAGATCAGGAACTTGCTGATCTTGGCCTGAAACGCGAAGACGTCGTACGGCACATTTTCCGCGATTGCGTCGGCTTCTAAGCCTCTCAATTGCAAATGTAAGCGCAATCTGTTGCGCCGCACCTAGAAAGGGCGACCTTGGGCGCCCTTTCACCGTACCAGCCGATCTCTGGCTCAATGTGACGGACTTCAAAGGGCGTCACAATTGCTGTAAGAGCGCGCAAGTCAACTTATGGACTCCGCTCAGATGATCGAAATCGACAATGTCACGCTTGCCTACGGGGACCGCACGGTTCTGCGCGATATCTCCCTGTCTTTGAGCGAAAAGCGTATCGCGATCATTGGCGCCAATGGATCTGGCAAGTCATCCTTTGCGCGGTTGTTGAATGGGCTGGCCCTGCCCAGCGCCGGTGCCGTGCGTGTTGATGGCCAAGACACTCGGACCCACGGCAAGGACGTGCGGCGCAAGGTTGGGTTCGTGTTTCAGAACCCTGACAACCAGATCGTGTTTCCCGTGGTCGAGGAAGACCTGGCGTTTGGCATGAAAAACCTTGGGTTTTCGAAAGAGGACATTGCGCGGAATACCACGGATATTCTTGAGCGTTACAATATGAGCGACCTGCGAGAACATCCTGCGCATCTGTTGTCTGGTGGTCAAAAGCAGCTTTTGGCGATTTCGGGCGTTCTGGTCATGCAGCCGGACTATGTTGTTCTTGATGAACCGACGACGCTGTTGGACCTACGCAACAAGCGCCGCATCACTCGTGCGATTGAGGCGCTTGAGCAGACCGTCATCCTTGCCAGCCATGATCTTGATCTTTTGCGGGACTTTGACCGGGTCATCGTATTTGACGAAGGCCGTGTGATCGCAGACGACCGTCCTGAGATTGCCATTCCGATTTATGTTGATCGGATGAGCTGATGTTGGATCTCTATTTCCCCGGCACGTCATTCCTGCACCGGATGTCTCCGGGACCAAAGATGCTGACACTCATGGTGGCTGCCACCCTGTTGTTCATCAACGAAAGCCTCGTGTTGACTGTGGGCGCGTTGGTGATCGTTCTGGCTCTCTATCCCGTTGCGGGGCTGACCATGCAGCAGGCGTGGAAGCAAATCCGACCCCTGTTGTGGATCTTTGGCCTGTTCTTTGCGCTGCAGTGGTGGTTCTCTGGCTTGACGCTTGCTGCCTATGTCGTTCTGCGGCTTGCAGCGCTTATTCTGCTGGCCAGTCTGGTGACGTTGACAACACGCTCCAGCGACATGATCGAAACCATGACCCGCGCCTTAGGGTTCCTTAGGCCGCTAGGCGTGAATCCGGCCAAAGTTGGACTCGCGATATCCCTGGCGTTGCGCTTTATCCCGGTACTGGCACAGATCACCCAAGAGGTCCGAGAGGCGCAAAAGGCGCGCGGGCTGGAACGATCCGTGATTGCTGTTGCCATGCCGGTTGCCATCCGCACGTTAAAGATGGCGGACGATATTTCTGATGCGATCGAATCCAGAGGATATCGTTCTTAAGAAGATCCTTTTTTGCAGGTCACGCTTGAGCCCCCACAAGTGCCTTTTTACCACGCGCGGCGACCACAAAACACCACTCACGAACAAGGATTTACGCCCATGGACACGAAGAGCATCGTTTACATTGCATTGTTTGCGGCTTTGACCGCTGCACTGGGTCTTATGCCCCCGATCAGCTTTGCCGGTCTTGGGCTGCCTCCGATCACGGCGCAATCGCTGGGTGTAATGCTTGCGGGCGCCGTCGCAGGACCGCGACGGGGTGGATTAGCGATGTTGCTGTTCATCGTGCTAGTGGCGGCTGGTCTGCCGCTTTTGGCGGGCGGACGTGGCGGGATTGGTGTGTTCCTCGGCGCGTCTGGCGGGTTCCTTCTGGCCTGGCCGCTTTGCGCGGCCCTGATCGGGGTTCTGGTTCAGGCGCGACCCGATGCGAGTTTTGTGACTCTGGCGCTGGCCATTGGACTCGGCGGTCTGGTCCTGATGTATGCCTGTGGCATCCCTTGGATGGCTTTTGTCGGCAAGCTGGGGCTTTCGAAATCTCTGGCAATCATGGTGGCCTATGTGCCCGGCGATCTGGTAAAGGTGGTTCTGGCCACACTGATCGTCCGGGGCCTGCGCCGGGCTTACCCGACCCTCTGAAGGAGGCGAATTGCCCCTACGCCACGCGATAGAAATTCACGCACGCCACCGCCCGGATGCGGTGGCGGTCGACATTTCGGGCGATTCCCTGACCTACGGGGTTCTTTTCGACCGGATCACACGGTTGCACAGTGCCCTGACGGCTTTGCCAGGGCGCGGTCACCCTGCGCTGAGCCTGTCGAAAGAGGCGCGGCTGTTCGCCGTCGCAACGGGGAACCATCCAGCCACAAGCACTCTGTTAGCAACTGCAATGGCCACCCCGCATGCGGTGGCGGTGCTGGACCCACAATGGCCGGACGACATGCTGCAACGCACCTTGGCCAAGCTGCCACCGGACGTTGTGTTTTGCCTGTCATCGCAATCTGCACTGATCCATGCGGCTGGCAAATTGGGCATTCCGGCCATTTGTGTGGACAGCGGTGACCTTGACGAATTTCTTGGGGATGGGTTGGCGCCGCCGTGGACCGCACCGGACGACACGTTCCTCGTTGGCTTTACCTCGGGCACCACGTCTCAGCCCAAAGCGTTTGCACGTGCGCGCCATTCGTGGCGCGTGTCCTTGGACGCCAGCCGAGTTGCCTTTGCGCTGACCGACCGAAGCCACTGTTTTGCCCCCGGCCCCCTGGCACATGGGATCAGCATGTATGCGCTGGCGGAAACACTTGACCTCGGGGCCACATTTTACGGCACGTCGCGCTTTGATCTGGCCTCAGCCCACCACGCTATGCGGGGCGCGAAACGGATTGTCGCGGTGCCAACGCTGCTGGGCGTTTTGAGCCACGGACCTGCGCAGAACCACATCACCGAAATCACGACCGCCGGGGCAAAACTAGACCCGGCCCTGTTAACCCGAGCCCGCAACGTTTTTCCCCGCGCCCGCGTTCATGAGTATTATGGCGCCTCGGAATTGGGTTTTGTCAGCCTCAACACGCATGGTCGGGACAGCTCATCCGCCCCCGCCAATAGCGTCGGGCATCCCTTTGCGCATGTGTCGCTGTCAATCCGCAAGGATGGCGCCGAGGTAACGCAAGGCGACGCCGGGACAATCTTTGTCCGCGGAGATCTGGCGATCGACACCTACCTTTGGGGTGGACGCAACAGCGGGTTTCGGCGCGAAGGCCCTTGGGCCACGGTCGGCGACATTGGGCGACTTAACACCGATGGCAGCCTTGCAATTCTAGGTCGCGAGGGCGGCATGGTGATCACCGCAGGCCACAACGTCTATCCGCAAGAGGTCGAGACCGCCTTGGCACATATCTCAGGTGTTGAGGCGGCAGTTGTTCTCGGCCGCACACACCCGTCACGCGGACAAGAGATCGTGGCCATTGTTGAAACCGACAGCGCTCTTGATGAAATCCGCGCGCGACTAGCCATCAGTTTGCCGCGATACAAGCTCCCGCGTCAGTTCTTGCGTACGGGCGAATGGCCGCTGACCAGCAGCGGCAAGATCGCCCGTGCAACGCTGCAAGACTGGTTGGACAATGAGGACCCTCGCCTTGAACGCTTTAAAGCCTGACAGACAGCCCGTCATCATTTCCGCCCGGCGCAGCGCAATCGGGCGCGCGGGTGGCATGTTTCGCGATATCGAGGTCGAGGACCTCGCGGCGCCGGTTCTGCGCGCAGCGAAAGAAGACGCATTAATCAGCCCCGGCATCATCGACGAGGTGATCCTCGGCAATGCCGCTGGCCCCGGCGGCAACATTGCTCGCCTGTCTGCCCTGCAGGCCGGGCTGCCCGACAGCATACCCGCTGTTACGGTAGACCGCCAATGCGGCTCGGGGCTGGAAGCCGTCTGGCAAGCCTGCCTGCGCATCGCGTCCGGATCGGCCACCTGCATCCTTGCCGGTGGTGTGGAAAGCCAAAGCCGCGCGCCGGTGCGCACCCTGCCTGCAAGTGGCAACCTCCCCGATCGCAGCTTTGCGCGAGCGCGGTTCTCGCCTGAAGCGATTGGCGATCCGGAAATGGGTGAGGCCGCAGACACAGTGGCAAACGCCTTTGGCATTTCCCGCGAACGCCAAGATGCCTTTGCCCTGCAGTCTCAAGCGCGCGCCGTCACTGCCCGGTCCGCGGGCGCTTTTGACGCCGAAATCGCCCCCGTTGCAGGATATGTCACCGACGAATGCCCCCGCCCTGACATGACAACTGCCCGTCTCGCGCGGCTGCGCCCGGCGTTTGGAAAAGAAGGCACTGTCACCGTTGGCAACGCTTGCCCGCTAAATGATGGGGCTTGTGCGCTTGTCATCACATCTGCCGCAAAAGCACGAGCCCTTGGTCACCGGCGGGCGCTCGCCTTTGAAGATGCGGCAGCGTCGGGTGTCGATCCCAACCTCCTGGGGATCGGACCGGTGGCATCTACCCGCAAACTTTTGCAACGCCACCCGGACCTGTCACTGGATCGCCTTACCCATCTGGAATTCAACGAAGCCTTTGCCGCACAGGTCTTGGCGAGCCTCGATCAACTCGATCTGCCAAGTGACCTGCCAAACCCCCAAGGGGGCGCCATTGCATTGGGGCATCCTTTTGGCGCGTCTGGCGCAATTCTTGTCACCCGCTTGTTCAGCCAACTGATCCGCGAGCGTTTCGACACCGACGCCCTCGCAATGGCCATGATCGGGATAGGCGGCGGACAGGGGCTAACAGCCGCCTTCAGACCCATCGCCCTTTAGACTTCGTATTGCCCAAAATACTCCGGGGTGAATGGCCCGGCAGACCAGAGGGGCAGTGCCCCTAAAACGCAAACGGGGCCGCAATAGCGACCCCGCTTCATTGGTATTTTCTAAGACTTAGTCGTCTTCTTCCAGCGTGCGCACAGCACCGAGAGAAGCGTTGGACACATGCGCGGCATAGACCTTTAGCGCCTTTGAAACCGCACGTGGACGTCCTTCGGCCTTCCAGACTTTCTTGTCGGCCTGCGGGTGGTTTGCGCGGCGCTGAGCCAGCTCTTCTTCGCTAACATCCAGATGGATCGAGCGGTTCGGCACAGAAATTTTGATCTTGTCGCCGTCTTCCACCAATCCGATCACCCCCTTTTCGGCGGCCTCGGGTGAGGCGTGACCGATCGACAGGCCAGCAGTGCCACCTGAGAAGCGCCCGTCCGTCAGCAACGCACAAGTGGTGTCCAGCTTCTTGGATTTGAGGTACGCGGTCGGATAGAGCATCTCTTGCATGCCCGGTCCGCCTTTGGGGCCTTCGTATCGAATGACCACCACGGAATAAGGCGTTACTTCGCCCTGCAAAATCCCATGCATCGCGTCTTCCATGGACTCGAACACTTTCGCAGTGCCTTCGAATTCATACATTTCTTTGATAACGCCCGCGGTTTTCAGGATGCAGCCTTGTTCCGCGATATTGCCGAACAGAACACAAAGACCACCCTCTTCCGAATAGGCGTTTTCAAAGTCACGCACACAGCCGTCTTCGATATCCAGGTCAAGTTCGGTAAACATGCGCGACTGGCTGAACGCCTCGGTTGTGCGCACTCCACCCGGCGCAGCAATGAACAAATCGCGGGCCTCGTTGCCCGCACTTTCGCGGCGCACGTCCCATTTGTCGATAAAGGCACCAACAGTCTTTTCATGAACCGTTGCACAGTCGAGATGAATTTTGCCTTCGCGGTCCAGCTCGCCCATGATCCGTGCGATACCGCCGGCCCGATGTACGTCTTCCATGTGGTACTTAGGCGTTGATGGCGCCACTTTGCACAGATGCGGGATCTGGCGGCTCATGCGGTCCATATCGGCCATCGTAAAGTCGATCTCGCCTTCGTGGGCAATCGCCAGAAGGTGCAGAACCGTGTTGGTCGACCCGCCCATCGCAATGTCGAGCGCCATGGCGTTCTCAAAGGCTTTGAAATTGGCGATGCCACGCGGCAGGGCCGTTTCATCGTCGTGTTTGTACCAGCGCTCGCAAAGCTCAACGATCTTTTGGCCTGCTTCTTCGAACAGACCTTTGCGCTTGGAGTGGGTCGCCAGCAATGAGCCGTTGCCCGGCAGCGCAAGACCCAAAGCTTCGGCCAGACAGTTCATTGAGTTTGCCGTGAACATGCCCGAGCACGATCCACAGGTCGGACAAGCCGAGCGTTCCAGTTTTTCGACTTCTTCCATGCTGCGGTCTTCATCGGTCGCACCGACAATCGCAGTCACAAGGTCGGCTTTGTGCTCACCATCTTTCAGAAGCACTTTGCCCGCTTCCATCGGCCCGCCTGACACAAAGATCGCCGGGATATTCAGCCGCATTGCGGCCATCAGCATGCCGGGGGTGATCTTGTCACAGTTCGAGATGCAGACCAGCGCGTCGGCGCAATGGGCATTGGCCATATATTCGACACTGTCGGCTATCACTTCGCGGGACGGCAGCGAATAGAGCATACCGTCATGGCCCATCGCGATACCGTCATCCACCGCAATGGTGTTCATTTCCTTGGCAACGCCGCCCGCTTTTTCGATCTCGCGCGCGACCAGAGACCCCATGTTTTTCAGATGCACGTGCCCCGGCACAAATTCGGTGAACGAGTTGACCACCGCGACAATCGGCTTACCAAAATCTTCGGTTTGCATCCCTGTGGCACGCCACAATGCGCGGGCTGCCGCCATACGCCGGCCAAAGGTCGAGGTCTTAGAACGTAGATCGGGCATCAAGGGTCTCCTGCTAGAACGGTCCTGATCATGTAGTGTCTGACATGAACGGGTGCCACCGTGGGCCGCTGTTTGCAAGGTCATTTGGTCATTTTTCCGACTCTGGCCCTGGAAATTCGGCTGACCTGCGTTGCCCTTGGCGATGTGAATTTCTATGGTCCGCGAGAACAAACCCAAGGTGACTGCAATCGCGAACCGTGATCCCCTAATCCCGCGACGGATTTTTCAGACCTGGAAAACCAAGAACCCGCAAGACATGGAGCGCCCGATGCGGCGTTGGGTTCAGTCCTGGGTGAAA
The DNA here is from genome assembly GCF_947498095.1 of uncultured Shimia sp. GTDB lineage: Bacteria > Pseudomonadota > Alphaproteobacteria > Rhodobacterales > Rhodobacteraceae > Shimia. Next base: position 38,533 of record NZ_CANMJE010000009.1, read on the forward strand.
CGCAATCCCGATTGGGAGGTCAGTTTGTCAGATGACTCGGATTGTCTGGCGTTCATGCGCTCAGTCTGGCCGCAACATCTGGACACCTATCAAGCCTTGAACGCGGTCGAAAAGTCCGACTTCTGGCGCTATGTCATCATACTACACCACGGCGGGCTTTATTCGGATGCCGACACGATTTGCCGCAAACCGCTGTCGGACTGGATGCAGCCCGGAGACAGGGCTGTGATCATGATTGACGGAGATTACCTCGACAAGTTTCCGACATGGGAGCCAGAGGGGCATGTGCAATCAGGCGGGGCCTATAATCTGTCGCTTTGGTGGCACGACAATATCGTGGCTTTTTCCAACTGGACCTTTGCATTTGAACCCGGCCATCCAATTCTGGCCGAGACCGTTCGGCGGATTGAAATCAACGTCAAAGACCCATTTTTCACTAACCAACGCCCAGATTGGACCATCAAAAAAACCGGCCCCGGGGTGTTCACAGACGTGATCTATGATTGGCTGGAACAGCGCGGCCACAGTGCACCCGAACTGGTTGCGGAGCTTCGAAAGACACGATCGATCCTGATTGACGGCGTGCGCTTTGTGGATCGCCCGGCCTTTCACAAGCGGGAAGTGATGCACTTTGGCATGGGCAGTTGGAAACCAATGTCCATCGTCGTTGCCTGGCGTAAGCTCAGCCGCCATTGGCACTAGGTCGGACGCTGGGTTTGTCCTAAAGGCCCATGCCCGCAAAACGCGGTCTATTGTCCGCATTCACACAACAGGGATTGAACGACGAGGTTGGGCAGCACCATAATGGTGCTCACGTTGTTCAGAAGGTGTTTTCGTGATCCGCAGACTAACCGTCCCTCTGGCTCTTGCCCTTTTGGTATTTGGGTTCTGGACGACTCCCGATTTGCAAGAAATCGTCGCCGGGGTCGCCATTTTCCTGTTTGGCATGATGATGCTCGAGGATGGGTTCAAGCTGTTTTCCGGCGGATTGCTGGAAAAGATATTGTCCCATGCAACGGCGTCCAAGGCCCGCGCTCTGGGGTTTGGTATGGTGGCGACGACGCTTATGCAGTCGTCATCTTTGGTGACACTGGTCACGATCTCTTTCCTGAGTGCCGGGTTGATCACCCTGACTGCCGGCGTCGCGATTATATTTGGCGCTAATATCGGCACGACAACCGGCGCATGGCTGGTCGCGGGCTTTGGCCTCAAGGTCGATATCGCTGCCTATGCCATGCCAATGCTCGCCCTTTCCATCGTGTTGGTTTTCCAGTCATCCAAGTACATGCGCGGGCTGGGGTTTGTTCTGGCGGGCATGGGCTTTCTGTTCCTTGGCATCCACTACATGAAGGAGGGTTTCGAAACCTTTCAGGAGCATTTTGACCTGAACCGGTTTGCACTGCCCGGTGTGTTGGGATTGATCGTCTACACATTCATCGGGGCCGCCATGACGGTGGTCATGCAATCCAGCCACGCAACAATGGTTATTATCATTACCGCACTGTCGTCGGGCCAGATTAGCTATGAGAATGCCCTGGCAATGGCCATCGGGTCCAATGTCGGCACCACGATCACCGCCCTGATCGGAGGCGTCACGGCAAACTTTCAAGGGCGACGGTTGGCGCAGGCACATCTTGTGTTCAATGTTGTGACGGCACTTGTGGCTTTGGTCCTGATCTATCCGTTGATCTATTCAGTCGATACCATCAGCGCCGCGGTCGGTATTGCTGATGACGATTATGCGCTGAAACTGGCGGTCTTCCACACGATCTTTAACGTGCTGGGCGTGGCCCTGATGTTGCCCGTCATGTCGCGGCTGATCGCCTTTCTCAAAAGCCGCATTCCCGAACCTGCTTCGGATGTGTTGACGCCGATCTATCTGACAGAAGCCACGGATGACTTTCCCGAAGCCGCCGAGGAAGCGTTGCGCAAAGAATTGGGTCATTTGATGCGCAACTCAGAGACAGTAATCGCCGAGGCGCTGAACCTCGACCTTGAAGCCCTGATCAAGGCCCCTGAGATCGCAGCTCTGGTTCAGGCCAGTCGCACACGAGACCCCATCGACTTTGACACCGCCTATGACACCCGCATCAAACCGCTGCATGCGGCCATTGTCGAGTTTGCCTCGCGTATGGGGCGAGGTGACAAGGACACGCCCGAAGTGGTCATGCACCGCATCCATGAATTGCGTGACGGCGCGGGGCGGATCGTGCGGGCTGTAAAAGCGGTCAAGCACCTCAGGCGCAACGCCACCCGGTATACAGAGACCGATCACGGGGCGACCACCGCGCTTTATAACGCGATCCGCAGCGACATCGCGCGCATGCTGGTTGAAATGGACAAGATACGAAACGAAGACGAAGACAGGCGCAGCGCTTTGTGGCTGGACGAAGAGCGCGTGCAAGCCAAGCGCGCCTATAAGGACGCGATCCATGTCACAGAAGCGTTAATCAGGGATGGTAGCCTGACCCCGGCCGAGGCCACATCGCTGCTGAACGATTCGCAATATGGATACGAGGCGATGAAGGACATGATCGAGGCCACAAAACGGCTCCACGTCGAAACCGAAGAAGGCCTAGACGAGGTTGAGCGCATCCTGTCGTTGGACGACGACGAAGCCGAGGAAATGGCCATGAACACGCGCGAGAGAGAGGATTAGGATGGGACTGGGCAAAAGCATCGAAAAGCTCGACGACTATTATGATCGCCTCGCGCAGAACAAGGTCAAAAAGATCAAGCCAGATCATGTGGACAAGGTTTTGTCCAAACTGCATGGCAAGGAAGACAGCCTGCGCGAAGAGATTGCCGCAACGCAAAAGTCGTCCAAGAAAGAGCGTCTCGAAGCCAAGCTAGCGGTTGTGCAAGCTCAGATTCGACGCGGGGAATGGCTACGTGAAGAAATCAAAACCGACGCGGCGGAATCCTAAACAGAGCTTCCCAAGACCCGAGGCCAGCCTTAGCCTATCCTGAAAACCCAACACTGGGTCAGGGAGGGCATTGTGAGACTAGAAGGAAAAACCGCCATCGTCACTGGAGGCGCGTCAGGGTTTGGCGCTGGGATCGTCCGTAAGTTCGTCGCCGAGGGTGCGGAGGTGATGATCGCCGACATTGACGAGACCAAAGCCCAAGATATGGCCACGGAAACCGGTGCTTTGGCCCAAAGCGTAGACGTGTCTGACAGTGCCTCAGTGAGGGCGATGATTGGGGCAGCACAAGCTGTCTGGAGTCAGGTCGATATTCTAATAAACAACGCCGGCGTCACCCACCTGCCCGCCCCACTGGATACCATAAACGAAGATGAGTTTGATCGCGTCTTTAACGTGAATTGCCGATCAGTCTATCTGACGGCCCGCCATCTGGTGCCCGCGATGAAATCTCGTGGCGCAGGTACGATATTGAACGTTGCCTCGACTGCAGGCGTCAGCCCGCGTCCGAACCTCAATTGGTACAATGCCACCAAGGGCTGGATGATCACGGCCACCCGCACAATGGCCGTGGAGCTTGCGCCCTTTGGCATTCGCGTGAACGCCGTCAATCCAGTTGCAGGAGAAACACCCCTGCTCAAATCATTTCTTGGCGAAGACACGCCCGAGATGCGTGCGCGCTTCTTGTCCACCATTCCCTTGGGTCGGTTCTCGACCCCAGAGGATATGGGTAACGCTGCCTGTTACCTTTGTTCGGACGAGGCCAGTATGATCACCGGAGTTTGCATGGAAGTGGATGGTGGGCGTTGCATTTGAGCGATGGGCTCATGTCAAAGCCCGCATTGCCCGTTGATGCATTTTGCGACACTAATTGGTGCATCGCTCAATAGCTGTATTGCCTCTGCATGAACCGTTTTCAGAAAAAGACACTTGTTTGGGAAAAGATTGCGCGTGCGCTGACTGCGGACATCACCGATGGCCGTTACGGGCCGGGTGACAAGCTGCCAACCGAGGCTGAACTAGCCAAACGCTTTGAAGTGAACCGCCATACCATTCGCAATGCCCTCAAGGATATGGCCGAAAACGGGTTGGTGTTCTCTCGCCGCGGATCCGGCGTCTATGTTAGTCAGACCCCAGCCGAGTATCCGCTTGGCAAGCGCGTGCGCTTTCACAACAACCTCGAGAAAGCAGGGCGTTCCCCCGGCAAGGAAACACTCTCTATCGAAACCCGTGCCGCTGATCCAAGAGAGGCCCACGCCCTGGGTCTGAAGGTTGGTGATGCGGTGCATTCCTACGAAGCGCTGTCTTTGGCCGATAGCGAACCGATTGTGATGTTCCGCTCGGTCTTTCCGGCAGATCGGTTTCCAGACCTGCTCGACCACATTACCTATTCAAACTCAGTCACAGAGGCGCTGCGGGCCTGTGGTGTTGAGGATTACACACGCGCATCCACGCGGATTTCCGCACGCAGAGCAACGGCCACACAAGCGCATCATTTGCGTATTCACGAGGGCGACCCGGTGGTGCTGTCAGTCGCCATCAATGTGGACCCGGAGGGACGGCCAACCGAGTATGGTGTATCTTGGTTTGCTGGCGACCGCGTGACCCTGACCCTGACCCTGGACGCTGACTAATCTGTCAGCCAGATCGGGTTGGACCACGCCTTTTTACCATTTGCATCAACCACGGTGATCCTAAGCCATTTTCCCGCTTCAAACCGTTCAAGCGGCACCGCTGCTTCGGTCAGATTTTCGCCGTGCAGGGCGCGTGTGCCGCTGCCATGCCCCTGCGCGATGACGCTGACCGCTTCCGAACATCGCACCAATACTGTGTCGTCGCGAACCTCAATGTGGTGCAGTTCTGGCCCTTGGCTTGAGTAGAAATCGCCTGCCTTCAAGGCCTGCAAGAGCGCTTCAGGGGTGTTTTCCTTTGCTTTGACCATCACCCAACCGCCAAAGTGGTCTTTCAATCCAAAATGCGCGTCATCGGCTGCGATAAGATTCAGGCGCCGCCTTGTCGACAGCATCAGGTCAAGCGTGTGAAATCCGTCAGACCGTTCGCTGCTGACGCCGCATTCATGATTATAGGCTTCCACGGCATGGGCCGACTCGATGCTGAGTGCGTCCTCAAGTGTCAGACCTGACCATTGTGGGTGTGCGATGACCACAAACGCCCCCGCCTCTCGCGCGCGGTGGGCGATCTCAGCGCCGCTTTCCTGATCGGCCTTTGGATGGAAATCCGGTGCGTTTGGAGCGGTGAAATCGGGTGGCAAACCAACCGCCAGAATGTGCCAGATGTCACCGTTCTGCATGGTCCCACAATGCAATTCGGCCCCAAGAAGCGTGGTAAACCCCGGCTTGCGGAACGGCGTGGTATCCGAAATTGGGTAACCAAATAGCCCGATAAAGTGATCCGAAACGCAGAGGAAATCATATCCGGCGTTTTGATATCGGTCGCATACGACGCCAAGGTCCAACACGCCGTCGGACAGGTTGGAATGCGTGTGCAGATTGCCCCGCCAGAACCGCCCCGGATTTGAAAAAGCCTCTGGAACCATGTCGCACTCCTGATTGCAGCGATGCGGTGATCCTGCGCTATTTTATGTGGGTTTCATAGCGCACATCTATAAGACCGTTAGGGGCTTTGTGGGTTAAAAACCCATCCCCTTGTGGCCGCGCAGGCGGATATGCAGGCTTGAAAGTCGAACCCCTGTGACAACAGTCACTTCAGGGATCGACCTGAGCGAAATTCACTGGGGGATCGACCGCTGGACTTCTTGAATGCGCGCCGAAATGCGCGCACGTCCGAGTATCCCAACGCTTTGGCAATGTCGGCGATCGGTGTCTCTGTCTCCACCAGCAACGATTGTGCCTTTTTCTCAATGGCGGCCGATCGAATGTCTCTAAATGACGTGCCTTCCGCCTTAAGCGCGCGTTGCATCGTTCTGGGGCTAATCGCCAGCAAGCGCGCGACCGTTTTCTCGTCTGTCACCTTTTTTTTAATAGTTACTTCAAGTAGTTGTGCGATAATTTTTGCAAGCTTCTGCGTTGGAGAGATTTCCATCAAAACGCCCAACTCGGCCAGCGAAAGTGGCTTGTGCAACTCTGGAGCACCGGGGTTCGGGGCTGCCAGATCGCTCAGGCGAATTGCGATCGATGGTATCTCACAGTCTGTCCGGACCGTGGTTCCCGTCAGCTCTTCAAGATCCTTCAGATCGCTGTCGAGCACGCTCGGCAGCTCGACCCAGTCCGGACGCCATTCCACCCCTAGAAAATGGTAAGCAACCTGGCTGATCACGAAGGGCGCACCTTCGTCGAGATGGCGGTGTCCGATGACCGACAACCCTGCGGAATCCCGCCCGACAATCAAATGTGTGTCGCTCTGGCGCAGGACGATCTCAGACCCCGGATGGATGAACAGCATCGCCCGCCGTCCCCGATCAAGCGCCGTCCCGAGATCCGGAGCACTCAGCACGTACCCTGAATAGGCTCCGTAGGTCATATAGTCGAATTCTCGACCGACCCTGGCGCCCAGGTGACGGTCTCCGACGGCGCGCGCCACGAATTCGACCAAGATCGCTTCGGCTGCATAGGGAAAGAAACCCTTTGACCCCTCAAGCATTGCCCGATCCAGTCCGGCTTCTGCGAGCCCCTTGTCCACGATCCGGCGCGGCACCCGTCGGTCCAACAAGTCGACCACATGGGTCAATTCCACCAGATTAACCATATTTTGACGCATGCAACACAATTGTCGCAAAATGTCCGGTGGGGCAATGCTATAATTCGGTAAGAGGCTTGTGAGACGCGTTCTCAGGCAAGTCGAGGTTCCTGTTCCGGGCGCAATTTTGGCCCCGGTTTCCCCAAACTTTAACAAAGGACATTTGGAATGACTTTTTTTGAGGGCAAGATTTGGAAACTGTCCGTTCTGGCAGCCCTGTTAGGGTCTGCAGCCACCGCACAAAACTTTGATGCAACACTCGACTCGATGGCCGAGGCAAAAGAAGTGCCTGTCAACCTCGACAATTTCATCCGGGCCGCGACGGATATCGAGTTGGAAAAATATGTCTCGCTTGCCGGGGGCGTGAACAAGTTCTTTCATTTTCTGGAACCCACTGACGTCAACCTGCAACCGACGATCCGGATGAATCGCGATACGCTCTACAGCTCTGCGGTTATTGACATCAGCCAAGGCGCCACACTGACGCTGCCAGATGTCGGAGATCGCTACATGACTGCCATGATCGTCAATCAGGATCATTTCATCAACGAAGTGTTCTATGGCGGGGGCACCTTCACACTGGACATGGAGACCTTTGACTCACCCTACGTTGTTGCTTTCATCCGAATCCTGGTTGACGCCTCGGATGCCGAAGATGTGGCCGAGGTGAACGCGATCCAAAAGCAGATGCAGATTGAGGCCCCTGCAAACGCCCCGTTCCTTGCTCCGGTCTATGATGAAGAGAGTTTTGTGGGTTTGCTCCAGACCATTCTGGCCTTTGCACCCTTTTTGCCGGACAGTCGACGGATGTTTGGCCCCAAAGATGAGGTCGACGGCGTGCGCCATCTTATCGGAACCGCAGGTGGCTGGGGTGGCCTGCCGGAAGACGAAGCCCTCTACCTTGGCATTGAACCGGGCCTCCCGGTTGGCGCGTACAAGATCGAGGTTCCCGCCGAGGTTCCAGTCGAGGCCTTCTGGTCGGTTAGCGCCTATAACGCGGCCGGTTTCTTTGAGCCAAACGAGGCCGGTGTCTACAACATCAATTCGGTCAGCGGAGCGTCGAACGAAGACGGCAGTATGACCGTTCACTTCGGCAGCTGCGAGGATGGTCGCATCAACTGTATGCCTATTGTGGACGGGTGGAATTACACCGTGCGTCTTTACCGGCCGGGAGCCGAGATCCTTGACGGAAGTTGGAGTTTTCCAGAAGTCCAACCTGTTGGAAACAAGTAAGAAAGGAAAGAACATGCACAAGTCGCTTGCATTCTTAGCGACTGGCGCAGCGATCCTATGTGCCAACACCTCGCTGGCACAGACTTACGTAGGCGATGTTGCCATAAAAGAAGACAATGTAACGCTCGCGCAAAAGCACTACTCACCTTATCTTGATCAGTCCTTCCCGAACCGCGTGTTCTTTGGCGACACGCACCTGCACACGTCTTATTCGACCGACGCAGGCATGATCGGCAACGCCCTTGATCCAGACGCGGCGTTCCGCTTTGCGCGCGGCGAGAAAGTGCGCGCCTCGGCCGGCGATTATGCGCAGCTGGTTCGACCGCTGGATTTCCTTGTGGTGGCAGACCATGCCGAGAACCTTGGCCTCGCACCGATGATCGCCGAGTCGACCCCGCAGTTGCTTGCAAACCCATGGGGCAGACAGATCCATGATCTGGTAAAGGCCGGAGATCCCTTCGCCGCCTATGTTCAATGGGGTGAGGCGATGATGTCGGTACAAGACCCCATCGCAGATGACGATCTGACGCGAACCATCTGGAGCCGGATTGTCAATTTCGCAGAGAACCACAACGAGCCCGGTGTGTTCACGGCGCTGCACGGTTTTGAGTGGACGTCCTCGCCAGACGGGAACAACCTGTACCGCATCGTGATGTTCCGCGACGACGCCGACCGGGTCGAGGGGCTTGTTCCCTTCTCGGGCTACGACAGCAGCGACCCCGAGGATCTCTGGGCCTGGATGCAAGCCTATGAGGACGACACCGGTGGAAGTGTCATGGCCTTTCCACACAACGGCAACCTGTCAAACGGTCTGATGTTCGATGATGTGCGGATGAATGGAGAACCCATTGACGTCGACTACGCCGAGCGTCGGATGCGCTGGGAACCTCTCTATGAGGTCACACAGGTCAAAGGCGACGGTGAAACGCATCCTATGTTCAGCCCCAATGATGAATTCGCCGAATACTATCGATGGGATCGCGGCAATTTCGGCACAGAGCTGAAGACTCCAGAGATGTTACCGCGAGAATATGCACGTCAGGCACTGGCACGCGGTCTGGCCTACGAGCAAGAGATCGGCGCCAACCTGTTCAAATTCGGGATGATCGGGGCCACTGACAGCCACACCTCACTCGCGACGCCACGCGAGGACAACTATTTTGGCAAGGCCTCCCCGGGCGAGCCCGGTACTGGCGCGGAGCGTTACGAAGAATTCATCGTTCAGCCCGACTTTTTGGGTGAAGATGTTGCGATCCGTCACTACGAAACTCTCGCCTCTGGCCTTGCAGCTGCATGGGCTCGCGAAAACACGCGCGAAGCGATCTGGGACGCGTTTCAACGCAAAGAGGTTTATGCCACGACAGGACCGCGTATGACCCTGCGGGTCTTTGCTGGCTGGGACTTTGAGGCTGACGAGGTCCACCGCCCGGACTTTGCCAGTGAGGGTTATGCCCGTGGCGTTCCAATGGGGGCCGACCTTTTCGCCGGACCCGAAGGCGCGGCACCAACCTTTATGGTGCGTGCCCTACGCGACCCGGATGGCGCCAATCTTGACCGTATTCAGATCGTCAAAGGCTGGGTTAGCGCTGAAGGAGAACCACTGACCAAAGTGTTCGACGTAGCTTGGTCGGGTGACCGAGAGATGGATGCCGGCGGCAACCTGCCACCGGTGGGCAGCACGGTTGAGGGTGCGAACTTCACGAACACCATCGGATCGGCTGCTCTTGGCGGCCACTGGGTAGACCCTGGTTTCGATCCAACTCAGCGAGCTTACTACTACGTTCGCGTTTTAGAAATCCCGACGCCTTCATGGCTGGCCTATGACCAAGCCTTCTATGGCGACATCGAACTGCCTGAGGATGCCGTGATGGTGCAGCAGGAACGCGCATATACTTCACCGATCTGGTATGGCCCATAAGACAATCAGGATTGACCCGAACGAAGTTTGGCGGACACCACCATACACATCTGATCGCAGCGTGGCCGTTCGTCCGAACTCTCAACCGATCATGGAAGGTTAGACTTGTATGATCTGCATTACCCTCACTCAGGCGCCCTATTTGGAGGGCGCCTTGTCGACGCCCGATGCAAAACCTTTGAATTGAAAATCAGGACCTTGATCATGAAAAAGCTACTTCTGACAACCGCTCTCTTACTGCCTTCTTTGGGTTTCGCCGAGGATACGGTTGATGTGACCATCACAGACCTCGTGCGCGCAGAAACCGATCACATGATCCGCCTTAGTATGGAGACCACGGGCATCAATGTCGGTGAGTTCGTGCACCTGCGCGAACCCACGACCCCGGAGAACCAGACAGTCATTCGGTCAAATCAGGACACACTCTACAGCAGCGTCGTGCTGGACCTCTCAAGTCCTGTGCAGATAACCCTGCCCGAAATCGATGGCCGCTATATGTCGATGCATGTCATCAGCCAGGATCACTTTATGACGGTTCATTCAACACCGGGCACGTATGAGCTGACCGAAGACAGCGTCGGCACCCGCTTTGGGTTTATCATTGTCCGCACCTTTGCGGATGTCACGAGCCCCGATGACGTTGCGGCAAGTCACGCGGCGCAGGACGCAATTGAGATCACCGGCGGCGGTGAGGGGCCGTTCGAGGCGCCCAATTGGGATACGGAACAACTCGCCAAAGCGCGTCAATCGGTCAATGATCTGGCCTTGCTGGGCTTTGACGTGACGCAAGCCTTTGGCACAAAAGAGAACACTAATCCCGTTGATTACTTGATCGGTGCGCTCGCCGGATGGGGTGGGCTGCCTGCTTCCTCAGCCATCTATCTGCTCGGGGCCGTTGAGCAGAATGACGGGGTCGCGCCGCATTCCGTCACGGTCAAGGATGTGCCGGTTCGGGCATTTTGGTCAGTAACGGTCTACAACGACGAGGGCTTTTTGGAAGCCAACGAATTGGGTGTGAACAGCTACAATGACTACACCGCGACAGCATCCGAGGACGGCTCAGTGACAATCCACTTTGGGGGGTGTGAAGACGGTCGTGTGAATTGCCTTCCGATCACGCCGGGTTGGAACCATGCGATCCGCCTTTATGAACCTGACGATGCGATCCTGCACGGTGACTGGGAATTCCCCCCGATCGAACCTGTTGAATGATGCTTGTTTGAGAAGCGCTCTCTGACGACTTGGGCATCGCTTCTCAGCACACACGCGTGATCCGGCGAAGACCGCCTGTGCAATTCGGATGAAAAGGGGGGAAGTGGTGGCGGTACAGGGACTTGAACCCCGGACACGCGGATTATGATTCCGCTGCTCTAACCAACTGAGCTATACCGCCTTAAGTGGGACGCGATTTATTGGAGTCGCGGCGCGGGGTCAAGACAGAATCGTCGAAATATTGACCCTGTATAAGAAATCATTCCGTTAGCTCGGTCCGGTCGGTGGGTGGCGCTTCAAGGATGCTCGTAGCCAACCCATCGCACGAGATGGCTGAGCCTCGCTGCGGTAGATCAGCGCCATCGGTAAGGGCTCTCCCATGTCAAACTCCAGAACCTCGAACCGACTCCGGAAAGCCTGGCTTTTGACATAGGCCTCCGTCACGGTTCCCACGGCATCCGAACGTTCGATAATGCCCGATGCCATCGGAAAGTTTTCGAGCACATGCAAACCGCGCGTTGGATCGCCATCTAGGAACGATAAGATCCGGCGAATAGGCGTCACATGCGGCCCCGAAAGGTCCGGTGTGATGATGGGATAACCGGCCACATCGGCGGCCGTCAGCTTGCGCCCCGACAACGGATGACCTTTGCGCGCAAACAAATGTGCATGCAGTGGCGGCAGGGACTCGCTGACGAAACCAGCATGCGCTGCACCCGGCCCTTCGGACGCGATCAACGTGTCCAGGTCGCCTTGTCGCAGAAGTTGCATTCCCCCCTCAAAGGGCACCCCACGCAATTGCACGCGCACCTCTGCGTGGCTTAGGACCAGATCGCGGATCGCTCGATTCATCAATCCCTCAAGCGATGGCGGCGAAATGCCGATCCGTAGAACACGATCCCGGCTATCCCGCCCGGTCCTCGCATCATCCACTAGCTGATCCATGTCGGACAGAATCCGCGCTGCCCGGTCAACAAAATCCCGCCCGGCAACTGTTGCGACAACCCCGCGTGCGCGTCGGTCGAACAAGGCAAAGCCAAGGTCCGCCTCTACATCCGCGACAGCCTTGGTTACCGCCGACTGTGTCACGTGCATGGACTTCGCCGCCGCCGAAATTGACCCGACCCGATCAACAGCCACTACATATTTAAGTTTGCTGAAGTTCAAAGCATTCCCCAACAGAATATCTTAGGACATTTTTGAATTTGAATTATGCCTCTCGTCAACCCCATACTCTTCGAAACCATAGGATTCGGGAGAGAAAGCATGTCCGAGGGAAATGTCATTGTCGCTGGCGTCGGCATGATCAAGTTCGCCAAACCCGGCGCATCTGACAGCTATGACCAGATGGGAGCCGCCGCCATTCGGGGCGCATTGGCCGACGCGGGTCTGAGTTATGACGACATCCAGCAGGCCTACGCAGGCTATGTTTATGGCGATTCAACCTGTGGTCAAAAGGCGCTGTATCACGTTGGTATGACCGGCATTCCCGTAATCAACGTGAACAACAATTGTTCAACGGGGTCGACAGCCCTGTTCCTTGCGCGCCAGGCGATCGAGCATGGCGTGGCCGATTGTGTGCTGGCCGTTGGGTTTGAACAAATGCAGCCCGGCGCTCTAACCAGCCATTGGACCGACCGCCCGACGCCGTTTGATGATTTTGACTCTGAGACAGATGCGTTGGTTGGTAATTCGCAAGTTCCCCTCGCGCTGCGCTACTTTGGGGGCGCCGGCAAAAGCCACATGGAAAAGCACGGCACTGAACTGCGCGATTTCGCCAAGATCCGGGCCAAGGCCTCGCGGCATGCCGTCAACAATCCGCTGGCGCTGTTGAACAAGGAACTGACCGAAGACGATGTGATGAATGCCCCCACCATGTGGGAGGGGGTCATGACGCGCCTGATGGCCTGCCCGCCCACTTGCGGCGGCGCAGCGGCGATCCTATGCTCTGAGAGCTTTGCGCGAAAGCACAACATTCCAACCACCGTAACGATCAAGGCGCAGGCCATGACCACGGACTTTGCATCAACTTTTGACGCGCATGATATGATACAGGTCGTGGGCTATGACATGACTGCGGATGCTGCCAAACAGGTTCAGGAAGCCTCGGGCATCGGTATCGAAGACGTGGATGTAGTCGAGTTGCATGATTGCTTCGCCCAGAATGAGCTCATTACCTATGAGGGGCTGGGCCTGTGTCCCGAAGGCGGCGCACAACAGTTCATTGCGGATGGCGACAATACCTATGGTGGGAGATTTGTGACCAACCCGTCCGGGGGGTTGTTGTCCAAGGGACATCCGCTGGGCGCGACCGGCTTGGCGCAGTGCTATGAATTGACCCATCAGTTGCGTGGCACGGCCGACGCCCGTCAGGTTGATGGCGCCAAAACCGCGCTGCAACACAATCTCGGGCTGGGCGGCGCGTGTGTTGTGACTCTCTATCAGGCCGCTTGAGATGGGTATTTTCAACCGATCCAGCGCGGGCTATGAGGCCGCGCCTGTCGAAGTTCAGGTAGAGCGTGGCGCGATCACGTTCTTTGCAGAAACTGTTGGCGAAACCAACCCGATTCACAGCGACGTGGCCGCCGCCCGTGCAGCCGGACATCCGGATGTGGTGGCGCCCTCTACCTACCCGGTCGTGTTGGAAATGGCGGCGTCGAAAGAGACAGAGCGCAAAGGTCAACAAGAGGTTTTGAACCTGATCGGGGCCGACATGCGCTATCTGTTGCACGGCACCGAAAGCTATAGCTACCAGGGTTTGATTTTTGCCGGTGACACCATCGATATCATCAGCCGGGTTAAAGGGTTCTCAGACGCCAAAGGCGGCACCCTGGAAATTGCCCATCTGGAACTTGAGATACGTCATGCCAGCCGAGGAACCTTGGCCATTGCACAGCGTGATCTGATCCATCGTTTGCCAAAAGAGGCCGCCGCATGAGCAACGCACCACAATCTGCGCAGGTTGGCGACACGCTGCCGTTATTGGAGTTCGGTCCAATCACAAGGACCACATTGGCGCTCTATGCGGGTTCGTCCGGGGATCACAATCCCATTCATATCGACCTGGACTTTGCCAAACGCGCTGGAATGGACGACGTTTTTGCGCACGGCATGCTGTCGATGGCACAGCTTGGCCGGGTTGTAACGGATTGGGCCGGCATTGAACGCCTCAGGGGTTTGTCCAGCCGATTTACGGCGATCACCCCGGTTGGAGCGACGGTGACTTGCACTGGGCGCGTGGCTGAGCGTTTAGACCAGGATGGCGAACCGATGTTGCGTATCGCCCTGACCGCGACCATCGATGACGGAACTCAGACATTGCGCGGCGAGGCCCTGATCTCAGCTGCCTGATCCGAAAGGAACAACGACATGCCAAATCACCTATGGATGCAGGAAGAACACCACGCCTTTGGCGATTCGGTGCGCCGATTTTTTGACGAAGAGTTTCAACCACACCGCGATCAGTGGAAAGGCGATGGCTATATTCCCAAGGAATTTTGGCAAAAGTCAGCAGATATTGGCATTCTCGGCGCCACAATTCCCGAAGCTTATGGCGGCTTGGGCTTGTCGCGCCATTTCGACGCCGTAACCTATCTGGAACAGGCAAAAATAGGCGATTCTGGCTGGGGTTTTTCAGTCCACAATATTGCCACCCACTACATTACGGGCTTTGGCACCGAACAGCAGAAAGAGAAGTGGCTACCAAAGCTGGCCAGCGGAGAGATGGTGGCGGCTATTGCCATGACCGAACCCGGCACCGGGTCAGACCTGCAAGCGGTGAAGACCACGGCGATCAAAGACGGCAATGAGTATCTGATTAACGGTTCGAAAACCTTTATCACCAATGGTGGCAGCGCGGATCTCATCGTTCTGGTCGCTAAAACCGACCCCACCTCGCGCTCCAAAGGCGTGTCTTTGATTATGATTGAAACCGAGGAGCTTGAAGGGTTCTCGGTGGGCCGCAAGCTCGACAAGATGGGGATGCGGCGCAACGACACTGCGGAACTAAGTTTTCAGGACGTACGTGTGCCGCAAACCAACCTCTTGGGCGATGAAGAGGGTCAGGGATTTTATCAGTTGATGAAACAGCTGCCTTGGGAGCGTTTGATCCTGGGGTATTCGGCCCTGGGTGCCGCGCAAAGCGCGCTTGAGACGACCCTGGCTTATGTGAAAGAGCGCAAGGCTTTTGGTCAACGGATCATGGATTTTCAGAACAGCCGCTTCAAGCTGGCCGAAGCCGCGACCAAGATCGAATTGCTGGCCGCTTTTCTTGACCAGTGTCTGGCGGAACTGGACCGAAATGAGCTGACCGCAGAAAAAGCCGCAATGGCGAAATGGTGGGGAACCCAGATGCAGTGCGACATCATCGATGAATGCCTGCAACTGCATGGGGGTTACGGCTACATGAACGAGTACCTGATCTCAGAGCTCTACACGGATGCGCGGGTGCAAAAGATTTATGGCGGCACCAATGAGATCATGAAGGAACTTATCGCGCGGTCTTTGGACGCCGATTGAAAGGAACGAGAAAATGGGAAAACTTGACGGAAAGACCGCCTATGTCACCGGTGCGGGTAACGGCATCGGACGCGCAGTTGCACTGAAACTGGCATCGGATGGCGCACACGTTGTGGTCAACGATCTTGAGGTTGATCCCGCCGTCGCTGTGGTGAACGAGATCAAGGCTGCTGGCGGCAACGCCGTGGCCGTTCCTGGTAGCGTGACCGAAAAGGGATTCGCAGAGCGCTTTATCGGCACCGGGATCGAGACCTTTGGCGGTGTCGACATTATCGTCAACAACGCGGGTTACACATGGGACAGCATGATTGGGCACATGACCGACGACATGTTCGACGCGATGATGGATGTGCACGTAAAAGCCCCCTTTCAGATCCTGCGCGCTGCGTCGGGGTTCATCAAGGGTGCTGCCAAACAAGAGGCCGAGGAAGGTCGTGAGGTCTTTCGCAAAGTGGTAAATATCTCCTCCGTGGCAGGTCTTGGCGGCAATGTTGGACAGGCGAACTATTCCTCGGCCAAGGCCGCCGTGGTGGGTCTGACCAAGACCTTGGCCAAGGAGTGGGGCCGTTCCAAAGTGTGCGTGAACTGCGTGGCATTCGGCTATATCGAGACTCGCCTGACCGAGGCGACAGATGAAAAGAAAACCATCACCGTGGACGGCAATCAGGTCGGCATAGGCATTCCAACCAAGGTTGCGGGCGACTTTGCAGCGATGGTGCCGATGGGTCGCGGTGGTACGCCGGAAGAGGCCGCAGGCGGTGTCTACATGTTCTGCATTCCGGAATCGAACTATGTGTCCGGTCAGGTTCTGACAGTCGGTGGTGGGTTCAATCTCGGGTAAGGAGCAGTCAATGTTGAACGGCATTCGCGTTATCGAGATTGAAGGCCTTGGGCCGGGACCCTTTGCCGCCATGTTGCTGGCGGATCTCGGCGCGGATGTCATCACCATTCACCGCAAGGGCAACGGTGGGCAAGTCACGGTGGATGGCAGCGTTCTGGACCGGGGCAAGCGGTCCATTGCGCTGGACCTGAAAGACGCCGAAGACCTTGAAACGGCAAAGCAATTGATCGCCACTGCAGATGCATTAATCGAGGGATTTCGCCCTGGAGTGATGGAGCGGTTGGGACTTGGCCCTGAAGTGTGCCACGCCGCCAATCCTGCGCTTGTCTTTGGGCGTATGACGGGGTGGGGCCAAACGGGTCCGCGCGCCGAAACAGCCGGACATGATCTCAACTATATCGCCACATCCGGCGCTCTGTTTTATGCGTCGGAGCCGGGAACGCCGCCGATCACGCCCGCCACACTGGTTGGGGACATTGGCGGTGGTGCACTCTATCTCGTGGTGGGTATTCTTTCGGGCATCCTGAATGCCAAAGCGAGCGGCAAGGGCACAGTTGTGGATGCGGCGATCGTCGATGGGTCAGCTCATATGATGGCCCTGTTGATGGCGATCCGACAAACCGGAATGCTGTCGATGGAACGCGGCCGCAGCCTTTTGGATGGCCCGCATTGGAGCCGCAGCTATCTGTGTGCTGACGGGGGACATGTCTCTGTTCAATGCCTTGAGCCGCAATTCTATGCGATCTTCATTGAGACTCTCGGGCTTTCAGATGACGCCGAGTTCCAAAAACAACATGACGCGACGCTGTGGCCCAAGCTGACTGCGCGGCTTGAGGACCTGTTTCTGTCTGAGACACGCGCCCATTGGGAGATGCTGTTTGATGGCTCAGATGCCTGTGTCGCGCCGGTTCTGTCACCGGTTGAGGCCAGTCACGCGCCGCATATGCAGTCCCGGGATGTTTGGCAATCACCGGACGGGGTGCTGCAACCCGCGCCCGCGCCGCGGTTTGATGGCCGCGCCGCGCCGCTAAAACCCGCGTGCAAACGCGGCGAGCACACCGCCGAGATCTTGGCTGAGCTGCAATCGCGCTAGCGTCACGGCTCCAGTCGAGTCACCACCTTGGAGCTGTGTTCCATCGTGCGATGGACCGGGCATTTGTCAGCAATTTCCAATAGTCGCGCGCGTTGCGTTTCGTCCAATGCCCCCTCTAATCGGATGATCCGCTGAAACTCGTCAATCCGATCCCGGTTGCCGGTTTCGGAATCCTGTGCGTGGACCTTGTTGTGGCTAATGTCCACACTGACCGCAGTCAGAGGCCATCCCTTGCGACGGGCATACATGCGGATCGTCATTGAGGTGCAGGCCCCCAGCCCTGCGGAAACCAACCCATAGGGCGTCAGGCCCTTGTTGGTCCCGCCATAGGCCACAGGTTCGTCAGCAAAGATATGATGGGCCGGGCCAGATTGGACATCTTGCAGAAACCCGCGCGGGTCGGCCTCGGTCACGCGCACGATGCCCTCAGGCGCGCCGGGCGGCGGCGCAGGTGGCGACAGGTCAACGTAGCGTGACAACCACGCTGCGATGACGTCAGCCGCATATTCCGCATCTTCGGCGCGGGAAATCAGGTGATCGGCATCATCCAATGTCACGAAACTCTTGGGGTGCTTCGCCGCAAGAAAGATGTCGCTGGCGTTTTTAATGCCAACAATATCATCCATCGGCGCGTGCAGCACCAGAAGCGCCGCGTTCAGTGAAGCGATCGCCGAGGTCAATTTACCTTTGGACACGTCCTCGACAAACGCCCGTGAAATGTTGAAGGGGCGCCCGCCAAGCTGCACTTCGGCCATACCATCTCGAAGAATATCAGGTATCGCCTCGGCAAAGTTGTGGGTCACGTGCTCGGGGTCAAACGGCGCGCCGAGCGTCACCACGGCCTTGATGCCACCAATCTGCGCGGCGGCTTTCAGGACTGCGGCACCTCCAAGAGAATGACCAATCAACAAGCTGGGCGGCATGCCACGGTCGCGCAAATAGATGGCGGCGGCCTCGAGGTCCTGAACATTCGAGGAAAACGACGTGTTGGCAAATTCTCCGTCAGAATGTCCAAGCCCGGTGAAATCAAACCGCAACACGGCGATCCCCATACTGGCCAACCGACCTGCAATGCGCCGAGCCGCCGGGATGTCCTTGGAGCAAGTGAAGCAATGGGCAAACAGCGCCGTGGCCAAAACCGGCCCCTCGGGCAGGTCCAGCCGCGCGGCCAGTTGTTCGCCGCTGTGGCCGCGGAATGAGATGCGTTCAATAGACATTTGGCAGACTCCGATAGGGTTTACTGAGGGTGGTCAGCCGAACGGCAAAAGCCAAGCCCCTTGAAACCCCGATCACGCGGAGGTGACGACGCGCGAGGCCAAGGGCGCAACAAAAAAGGCGCGACCAGATGGTCGCACCTTTCGTAAGGTTTTGCTTTGGTGGGTTATGCGCCGCGCACCGTGTCGATCATCAGTTGCACGTTCTCAGGATCAGCATCCGGCGTGATGCCGTGACCGAGATTGAAGATGTGCGGCCCTTTGCCCAGTGCCTCGACGATATGGCGGGTTTCATCAACCAATGCCTGACCGCCGGTCACCATATGCGAAGACTTGAGGTTGCCCTGAACGCAGCTGTCTTTCTGGACATGGGCTGCTGCCCACTCGGGCGTCACACCATCATCCAGCGCCACACAATCTGCGCCCGTCGCCTTAGCAAAGCCCACATATCGTTCACCGGCTCCACGTGGGAAGGCGATGATCGGCACGCCCGGATGTTTCGCTTTCAGTGCCGCGATGATCTTTTTCGCAGGCTCCAGCGCGTATTTGTCGAAATCTGCCCCTTTCAACGAGCCGGCCCAGCTGTCGAATAGCTTAACCGTTTCGGCACCGGCTTCGATCTGTTTAGACAGGTAGTCGATCGTGCCGTCTGTCAGCAGGTCAATCACCTGATCGAACAGAGCTGGGTTTTCATCTTTTAGCGCATGCGCGGGCCCCTGATCCGGAGTTCCCCGGCCCGCAATCATATAGGTCGCCACAGTCCACGGCGCACCCGCGAAGCCAATCAGCGTCGTTTCGTCAGGCAGTTCCCGCGACAGGATGCGCACAGTCTCATAAACCGGGTTGAGGGTGTCGTGGATGGCATCTTTGCCTTTGAGTTTGTCAAAGTCAGCTTGCGACTGGATCGTCGACAGGCGAGGACCCTCGCCGGTAACGAACCAAAGGTCGGCGCCCAGTGCCTGTGGCAGCAACAGGATGTCGGCGAACAGGATCGATGCATCAAACCCGTAGCGTCGGATCGGTTGCAGGGTCACCTCTGCCGCCAGTTCGCTGTTATAGCACAGTGATAGGAAATCACCGGCCTGGGCGCGGGTGGCACGGTACTCGGGAAGATAGCGACCGGCTTGGCGCATCATCCAGATCGGGGGCGTGTCCAGCGTCTCGCCCGCCAGTGCCCGCATCATTTTCTTGGTCTCTGTCATGCTCAACCTCTTAGCTTTGGCCAATTCCTTCAGCGTTGACATGTGTCAAGGAAAGCGCGCGTCAAATCGGGCCAAGTCCCCCGGAAGAAACGCGGCCCCTTGCAGGATCAGAACAGGCCACTTGCCCGTGTCAGTCACGTGCCAGTGGCCGGATGTCAACCCTTCTGCGCTTGTCAGGCCAAGAAGTCAGGATTACACCCGAACCCATGACAAAACCTCTGCCCTCCCCCGATTCACCCCTTCGCATTGGTACACGTGGCTCGCCACTGGCGCTCGCCCAAGCTTATGAAACACGCCGCCGCCTGAGTGAAGCTTTTAATCTCCCGGAAGAGGCGTTCGAGATTGTCGTCATCAAGACCACCGGGGACGATGCGTCATTGATCGCCAAAGATCGCCCGCTGAAAGAGATCGGCAACAAAGGTCTGTTCACCAAAGAGATTGAGGATGACCTGTTGTCTGGTGCCATCGACATTGCAGTGCATTCCATGAAGGATATGCCGACTCTGCAGCCGCAGGGCCTGTTGTTGGACACCTATCTGCCGCGCGAAGACACGCGCGACGCTTTTGTGTCACCGGATGTCAAAACTCTGGCAGACCTGCCCGAAGGGGCTGTAGTGGGAACATCGTCCCTCAGACGCCGCGCGCAGCTATTGAACTATCGCTCAGACCTGAAGGTGGTTGAGTTCCGCGGGAATGTTCAAACGCGCCTCAAGAAACTCAATGACAAGGTTGCGGACTGCACCTTCCTTGCAATGGCTGGCCTCAATCGGCTCGGCATGAGTGACGTGGCTTCTTCTGCCATTGAGCCCGAAGACATGTTGCCAGCCGTCGCACAGGGCGCCATTGGGATTGAGCGCCGTGCAGACGACACGCGCACTGCGGACATGTTGGCAGCCCTGCACCACCACGAGACCGGTCAACGACTGTCTGCCGAGCGCGCCTTTTTGGCCGCGTTGGACGGATCTTGTGAAACTCCAATTGCCGCGCTGTCAGAATTGAATGGTGGCACCATCCGTTTGCGCGGCGAGGTGTTGCGTCCTGATGGTTCTGAAAGCGCTGCCGAAGATCGCACCGCGCCCGTCGAAGATGCTGTAAAGCTGGGGCAAGACATGGCCCAAAGCCTGTTGGACAAAGCTGGCACAGGCTTTTTTGAGTGGCGCAGCTGACAATTTGACTAAAAATCCAGACGTGCCCCGACTGGGGCGCGATCTTGCCTAAATTCCTCCACAAACGTTACCTAGGTCGTTGATCGGACGCCGCCCATTTGGCGTCGATGTTTTGTTTGTGTGCATGAGGTTTTGCTATGGCAACCTGGTTACATTTGGGGTCGGCCGCTGACGTGGATCCGACTGAAGGCAGCTACCTGAGTGAGAATGCTGCCAATTTGCTGGGAAGCTATTCCCATTCATTGCTGTCCAACGTTGAAGCATTTGGAAACGACGCCAATGGCGATGGTCTCATTTCGGAAAATGACCTTGGCACCAATGGCGATACAATCACGATCGATGGCGTGACAACCTCACTCGACAGTATCCAAGCCTATTCCGTCACCATCACGCGCGGTGACGGCACCACGTACAACACAACGATTGGCGTCGCACAAATGACCGACGGCAACCTTTATGTGCTTCCATCGTCTGAAACTGATCTGGATTTTATCAACATTCAGACCATCACCCTCACCGCGGTGGTACAAGACACTGGGCCAATCGAGTATTTTCATTTCCTTCTCCCGCACCATGAAATTGTCTTTGCCGAGTCCGCCCCTGCGGAAAGCATGTATCTGGGCCATCAGGCATTGGACACTGTGGGCGACGATGCCCGCGACGAGATTTTCCTACTGTTTCCGGAACTTGAAGAAAAAGTGTTTGCGCAAAGGGGCGCACGGTTGTTTGCTCCAAGCAAGTCGGCTCCTGGCACAAGGTTGCGTAACATGCTTGAAAAAGTCCGCAGAAACAACCGCCGACTTGTCGAGGGAACGTCAGTCACCCTCGCGTAGACAGGACAGTTTTGTCCTGTTCTACTGTTACCGCACCGCGCAGGGCATCCGCCCAGCGCGGCAAATTCTCACAAAATGGCGAAAAATACGCCCTCATTCCGCCATTTTTGGCTGCAACCCTAGTGATAGGAATAATGTCGTGAGGGATAGACATGAATATTGCTGTGGCTCAAAAAACAGCAGATCGCAGAGTTCCTTTTTCCCAGAATGGGAAAAAGATGTCTGAGATGTTTTCGGTGCGTGAGCGGGATGATTACTTTCGCCACACATCGCGCAATGAAGCGGTCATTCGTTTTGTTGGCTTGGTAATCTTGCTGGGAGCCTTTGTTCAATGGCTTACACCCGACGCCAATTTCGCTGGCGACCCGCATGTCACCAAAGTGGGGATGTCGATCGCGTTCTCAATGGTTGGATTGGCGCTCTACACCTATACAATGCGCGGTCACCGCATCGAAATCCGGTTTGACCCATCCAAGCACGTCCTGAGCGTCGCAAAACTGGATCAGCGGGATCGCACGCGGTCGATCCGCAACATTCCTCTGCGCAACATTAAAAGCATCTACGTTCTGAGGGCCGAAGTGGCAGGCGCACCTTCAAAAATGCGCATCAAACTGTATGATAATCCTACGGAGCAGACCGTTCTGCGTGGATCATATGATGAGGTCGAGCTTGCTCATCGCCAACTTTGTCGCAGCATTAAACTGGCCCAAGCGTAAGTCAGCCAAAAGTGTTTTTGAGATTGGGCGGGTTTCCCCGCCCATTTCTTTTTAGACCCACTTGGCCATTGGCGGCAGACTCATCAGGACCGCGTTGGCATCGTGACCGGTTTCGAGACCAAACTTGGTGCCGCGATCATAAACAAGATTGTACTCGGCATAGAGACCTCGATGAACAAGTTGCGCATCCTTGTCAGCCTCTGAGAAATCCGTTCCGCGCCGGTTCTCTACCAGTGGTACAAATGCCGGCAAAAAGGCGCGACCGACGTCTTGAATAAAAGCAAAGTCCGGCTCCCAGGCACCGCTGTTGTAATCATCCAGAAAGATACCCCCGACGCCGCGGGCACGATTGCGGTGCGGGACATAAAAGTACTCATCCGCCCACTCTTTGAAGCGTGGGTAGTGAGCCGCATCATGACGGTCGCAATGCTCTTTTTGAACCGCATGAAAATGCGCCGTGTCTTCCTCATATTCCAAGCACGGGTTCAGGTCGGACCCACCCCCAAACCACCAGGCGTGTGGTGTCCAAAACATCCGCGTGTTCATGTGAACGGCCGGGCAGTGCGGGTTTCGCATGTGCGCGACCAAAGAAATGCCTGACGCCCAAAATCGCGGGTCATCTTTCATGCCAGGAATACCCTTACGGGCTGCCATGGCCGCCTGAGCGCGATCGCCAAGCTCTCCGAACACTGTGGAAATATTGACGCCAACTTTCTCAAATACACGGCCGCCACGCATCACGGACATCAGGCCCCCACCTGCGTCCGATCCATCAGCACTTGCGCGTTTGGTTTCAGTGACCTCGAAACGTCCTAGCTGCATGTCTGCAAAAGGGCCAGAGGTGTGGCTGTCTTCTAGAGCTTCAAATGCCGCAACGATCTCGTTGCGCAAATCCCGGAACCACTTCGAGGCCCGTTCCTTTTCAGATTGCATTTGTTCGCTCATTGCACCCTCCCTGAATTGGCTGGACTTGCCTAGCAGGGCCGCCGCGCGCGCGCCAGAGACATATCGTCCGTCTAGTGTGCGGGCGCAGACACCGGGTCAAGGAGAGTTCGACCACCGTCCAACGTCAGAACCTGCCCAGTCATGAAACCAGACCCTTCCGACGCAAGGTACTGCACAGCATCCGCCAGTTCTCCCGCAGCGGCGATGCGCCCCATCGGCGTCTTGGCCTCAATTTGCGCGCGGTAGTCGTCGTTGTCTTTCAGCACATCCTGCAGGCTGGCGGACATCACAGAACCAAAGGCCACGGCATTCACTCGGATGCGATGCGGTGCCAAGGCCACAGCCAAAGACCGCGTCATCTGATCCACTGCAGCCGTGGAAATAGAGAATGCCATCAGGTCAGGGTGGGTCCGGCGCGATGCAATGGATGAAAGGTTCACGATAGAGCCAACCTGCCCCTCTTCCTGTCCCTCAGCCTGTTTGATCATGCGTTTGGCAACATATTGCGACAGACGCAGCGCAGTCATGAGGTTTTGGTTCATCATGGTCTCAACCGCGCGATCCTCTGGGTCGAGAACGTCTGAACGGATCACCTGCCTGCAACCGTTGACCAGAATGTCGACGTTTTCAAAGGCATCAATTGTAGCGGACAGTAGGTTGGCGATAGACAAGCGCTCGCGCAGATCGCCTGCGAAGTACCGCACATTAGCATCGTCACGGTTTTCGCCCAATTCGTCGATCAAACGGCTTTCGTCAATATCAGCGAACATGACATTGGCACCATGGTCCGCGAAGTGGCGCGCCACAGCCCGGCCGATACCGTTTGCGGCGCCGGTCACGATTGCGGTTTTTCCTGCGATCGAAAATGACATGGATTGTCTCCAGTGATTCTAGCCGCGTTTCCTGCGGCAGGTTACGCGGTCTTAACGCCTAGCGCGAGCAGGCCGAGTGGCGTGTAGAATTTTGAACCGATTGTCGCCGGCGACTTCTTCCACTTTGGCAAACTGCGCCGAGAGGGTGGTCTCGTAGGGCAAGTGTCGGTTGGCCACCATCCAGAGCTGGCCTGTCGGCGCCAACATGCGCGATGCTGCCGTGATAAAGGCCGCACCCAATGATGGGTCTGCCGTACGTCCGGTATGAAAAGGCGGGTTCATCACCACGGTGTCCATGCGTGCGCGCGGTTCCCATGTTGTGACGTCAGCCCAAAAAAATCGGGCGCGTTCATCCGTGACGTTTTGTTTGGCACAGTCCAGCGCAGTGTGATCCGCCTCGATCAAATACAGGGTCTCGACTGTCGGCCGCTTGAGAATATCAACCGAAAGATACCCCCACCCGGCCCCGAGGTCGGAAACATTGCGTCCAAGGTTTTCGGGCAGAGCGTTAACCAATGCGCGCGACGCAGGGTCGATACCATCGGCTGAGAACACACCGGCACGGGTCACAAGCCCGTCTTCGATCTTTGTCACATCCGGCGCCTGCCAGTCAGCAAAGTCGCCTCCGCGAAACCAGAACAGCTTACCATGCGCCTTGGAGACGGTTCCTGAGAGATCCGCTTTCTTGCGGCAATCTTTTATCAAGCTTTCCGCGCCTTCGGTTTTCTGGCCGTCCACAATCACGAGGTCTGCACAAGCCACGGCACGTGCAATCAAATCGCGGGCCTGGGCTTTGGCCCGTGGCAAACAGACGATGGCAGCAGAATAGTCACCTTCTTCTTCAACCACGCATTTGAACCCACTTCGGGCAAATGCTGTGTGATCGGGAAAGAGCGGCTGGACAACATCACATCTGTCTTTGGGCAAGGCAGACAGATCATAGCCGATGCGCGGTGCGAAAACCGCAAACCGACCCTCGTCAGGCAATTCGAGGCCGTGCTCTTGGACGGCCAGTGTAAGGCGGGAAACAGACATAAATGATGTAATGGCATCTCAGGGCTGAGACGTCATTCCTTTTCCATCGTGCATTGCAGGGGATGCTGGTGACGCCGGGCAAAATCCATCACCTGCGTCACCTTGGTTTCGGCGATTTCGTGACTGAACACACCCACAACGGCAACGCCCTTTTTGTGAACTGTCAGCATAATCTCAAAAGACTGCGCATGGGTCAGGCCAAAAAACCGCTCGAGAATGTGCACGACAAACTCCATCGGTGTGTAGTCGTCGTTCAGCAACAGCACCTTGTAGAGCGGCGGACGTTTCGTTCGCGCACGGGTCTGAACCGCGATTCCGACATCGCTGTCATCGTCATCTCCGACGGACATATGGAAGGGGTGGTGGCTCATGTACAATCAATGCGTTCCGGATTTCGTCTTGGGAGGTTTATATAACCTGTCCTGAGCGTTAGAAAAGAGCCTCGGGCGACATTATCGAGGCGTGGAATGGTAAAATCCCTCACAACAATCGGTTTCGATGCGGACGACACGCTCTGGCACAACGAGCGGTTCTTTCGCATCACGCAAGAACGCTTTGCCGAGTTGTTAGCAGATTTTGTGCCGCAAGATCATCTGGAAGAACGTCTGCTTGAAGCCGAAAAACGTAATGTTGGTCACTATGGCTTCGGCATCAAGGGCTTTGTCCTGTCGATGATTGAAACAGCCATCGAGGTCACAGAAGAGCGGGTGCCAGCAGCGGTCATCGCGGAGTTAATGCAGGCGGGACGCGAGATGTTGCGTCACCCGATTGAATTGCTGCCGCATGTCCGGGAAACAGTCGAAGCACTTTCGAACAGCCATCACCTGATCCTCATCACCAAGGGAGATCTGTTGGACCAGGAACGCAAGCTGGCGCAATCTGGCCTGGGCGAGATGTTCGACTGGGTTGAAATCGTCTCGCACAAAACGCCTGAGGTCTATGCAACGACGTTTGAGCGTCATGGAGATGGGGCCGCGCGGGCCATGATGGTCGGTAACTCCATGCGCTCGGATGTCGTGCCAGCCATCGATGCTGGCAGTTGGGGAGTCTATGTTCCTCATGGTCTGGTCTGGGAGTTGGAAAAAGCCGAGAAACCAGAAGACCATTCACGTTACGTGGAAATTCAAGCCCTTGATGCCCTGCCCGATCTCGTCAAAGTGATCGGGTGATCAACGGTTTTCTGCAAGCACAAAGCTCAGTTTAGTGTCTGCTGGACTCACGGCATCTACATGTTGGTTGTCGTTGCAGCCACGCCCGTCAAGTCTGCTGAATTCTTAGACTTTATTCGTGTCCCACTCTGTGCTAGCGTAGAACCAACAAAATGATCCGACCGGGAAAACTCGGCGGGCTTGAGGCAGAAAAGGCAGTATCCACGTGAAGGTTCGGCATCCCAAGCCGGCCCGACTTGGGCTTTATGTTCTGGCAGCTATCTGGCTGTTGGTCATCGTCCCATTGTCGGCAGCCGCAGCGCCCTATGCGGCGATGGTCGTGGACGCAAGGTCCGGCGAAGTTTTGCACTCGCGCAATGCCGATACGCGTCTTCATCCAGCCTCATTGACCAAAATGATGACGCTCTACATCGCCTTTGAGGCGGTGAAGAACGGCGAGATATCGTTGGATACCAAGGTGCGCATCTCAAAGAACGCAGCTGCTGAACCGCCTTCGAAACTGGGGCTCGCGTCCGGGCAACGCATTAAACTTCGGTATTTGATCCGCGCAGCCGCTGTAAAGTCAGCCAATGACGCGGCAACCGCGATTGGTGAGGCAATCTCGGGCTCGGAAGCGGCGTTCGCGCGGCGCATGAACCGGACTGCGCGGGCGTTGGGCATGACAAACACGACGTTCAAGAACGCGCATGGTCTGACCGAATCCGGGCATTTGTCGACCGCGCGTGACATGACCACGTTGGGTCGTCACATGCTCTACGACTATCCCGAGTATTATAACCTTTTCTCACGTCGCTCGACCGATGCGGGCATCAAGACAGTCTCTAACACCAACCGACGTCTTCTGGACGCCTACCGCGGTGCCGACGGCATCAAGACCGGCTATACCCGTGCTGCGGGGTTCAACCTTGTGGCGTCAGCCGAACGCGGCAATGAACGCGTGATCGCAACCGTATTTGGTGGACGTTCGACCGCTTCGCGCAACGCCAAAGTTGCGGAACTTCTTGACCTTGGGTTCCGTCGCGCGCCAAGCCGTGTCGCGGTCAGCAAACCTAAGGCGCCCGACTATACCGGCGCAGGTGCTTCGGGCAAAACAATCCGTGTCAGCGGCGCAGTTAAGACAAGTCTGCGGCCACGGCTCCGGCCACGCTCAATGGAGCCAGCGTCGCAACCTGTCGTGATCGCTGCAGCCGCGGTCATTGAGACCGACATTCAGAACGCTTTGGTTCAGGCCCAGGTCACGCGAACAGAGCAAAGTGACACCAGCATTGATTTGACCCAACCCAGCCCAAAACCCGAGACGCCTCAAGTGGTGACACGAGTTTCGACCTCTGGCGGACGTCACTGGGGGATCAATGTCGGCCAGTACAACAGTCGATATGCAGCTGAGAAAGTTCTGCTGAAAACCGCACTGGCAGAGATGTCCACATTGGACGGGTCCCTGCGCAAAGTGGTGAAAAGCTCTCGCGGATTTGAGGCCAACTTTGTCGGATTGTCCCAGGAAACGGCTGATCTTGCATGTCGCAGGCTAAAAGCACGACAGATTGCCTGTCAGACGATCGGTCCATCCTGACGGTTGCACACGATCCTCGGCTGGTCCAAAACGGACGACATGGATAATCTTGTACTTCCCAGCCCCGCCCCGGTTCTATTGCCCGTTTCAAACAGCGATGCCCTGTTCCCTGTGCGCCGCATTTTCTGTGTCGGCCGAAACTATGCGGAACATGCCCGCGAAATGGGTTTGGACCCGGAAAAGAAAAAGCCCTTCTTCTTCAACAAGCCCGCTGACTGCGCGATCCCGTCTGGGCGTACAAATCCATTTCCCGTAGCCACAGAAAATCTGCATCACGAGGCCGAACTGGTCGTCGCAATCGGCACTGGTGGCAGCGATATCGCGGTGAAGGACACAGGCCGTCACATCTGGGGCTATGCGGCGGGCAACGACCTGACGCGGCGCGATTTGCAGGCCCAGGCCAAAGAAGACCGCCGCCCGTGGTGTATGGCCAAGGGCTTTGACAATTCCGCAGTGATTGGCCCCTTAAAACCAGCCTCGGATTACACAGACATGACCCAAGGGGCGATCCGCTGTCTTGTGAACGGGGATACCCGTCAGGATGGTGATCTCAGCGAAATGATCTGGCCCACAGCCAATATCATCTCGTTTCTGTCTGGCTTTGTGACCCTGCAACCGGGTGACCTGATCATGACGGGCACGCCCGCAGGTGTCGGCCCGTTGAACCGCGGTGAAACATGTACGATTTCCATTGAAGGGCTGGAACCGGCAACAGTCACCTTTGACTAAGTCCGGTCTGCGCACACAGAGGGCAGGATGAACTGCGCCACTAGGGCTTGGGGTGGTCGTCCCACTCATCGCTCAGGATACGCTGTGCGTCCCCTTCGGGATCATCATACTGGTTGGTGCGCACAGTGAAGATAAACGCCAAGAGCCCGATCCCCCCGAGGATCAATGAAATCGGGATCAGATAGGCAAGGACTTCCATAACTGTCTACCTCAGTCGTAGCGCATTCAGCGAGACAGTAATCGAAGAGGACGACATCGCCAATGCGGCAATCAAGGGCGTTGCCAATCCAGCAACGGCCAAGGGCACCGCGATAATGTTGTAAACCGTGGCGATCCGAAAGTTTTCCTTGATGCGCTTGGTTGCGGCGCGGGCAGTGGCGAGCGCATCTGCGATGGGGCTGAGATCGCTGCCCAAAAGGACGATGTCTGAGGCAACCCGGGCCGCATCCAATGCAGACGCGGGTGAGATCGACACATGTGCCGCAGCCAATGCGGCCGTGTCATTCAACCCGTCACCCACCATAAGAACATGGCGCCCCTGTTCGGACAGCTCCTGGACCTTGGCGGCCTTGTCTTCTGGCAATGCCTCGGCAACCCATTTCGTGATGTTCAAGCGGTTGGCCAGCGTTTCTACCGCGCCTGCACTGTCACCGGAAATCAGCATGACGTCCTTGCCATCCTCGATCAGCGCCTGCACAGACTCTTCTGCGCCGTCCCGCAAGGTGTCAGAGAAGGTAAATGCCTGTGACCGCCCTTCGAAGGACAGGAAGGCCGAGGTTTGGGCCAAGGCTTGCGCACCCACCCAACCGGCACGCCCGAGACGCACCAGCTTACCGTTCAGTTTCCCTTGGGTTCCAAAACCGGGAACCTCTTCGATATCACTCAGCTTGGCCGGGCGAATGCCAGCCTCACGCGCCGCATCACTCAGAGCCATGCTCAAAGGATGCGAAGACCCCATTGCGAGCGCCAGACCCACGGCGAGATCTTCTCGCGAAAAGTCATCAAGGTTAGTGAGTTGCGGGGTTCCGGCGGTCAGGGTCCCGGTTTTGTCAAAAACAACCGTGTCGACCTGAGCCAAACGTTCAAGTGCCGTGGAATGCTTGATCAGCATGCCCTTGCGGAACAAACGGCCCGACGCCGCCGTGGTCACGGCAGGGACGGCAAGCCCCAAGGCACAAGGGCAGGTGATTATTAAAACGGCTGCGGCGATGTTCAGCGCGGTCCGCAGATCGAACGTGTAGAGATACCATCCTAGAAACGCCAAAGCTGAGAGAATGTGTACGCCGGGCGCATAAAGTTTGGCGGCGCTGTCGGCCAGCGACGTATAGCGCGACCGACCAGATTCCGCGATCGCCACCAGATCCGCCATGCGATGCAGGCTGGTTTCTTCGCCTACAGCTGTGGCCCGGATGACCAGCGGCCCCGTCAGGTTCACTTCACCCGCACTGACACCAAGACCGGGTTCGGCATAAACCGGGACGGTTTCTCCAGTCAAAAGTGAGCGATCCAGTTCCGATTGCCCTTCGACAATCTCACCATCCACGGGCATACGCCCGCCGGGGCGCACCAGTACCAAATCACCAAGTGCGAGGTCTCGTACCTGCACAGTGTCTTCTTCCCCGTCCACAATGCGTGTGGCCCGAGGCACTTCCAACGCGGCCAGCTCTTCAGCTGCCGACCTAGCCACCGCACGGGTGCGGTAATCAAGATAGCGTCCGGCCAGCAAAAAGAACACAAGCGTCAGAGCCGCGTCAAAGTAGGCATGTTCGCCCGACAGCATGGTCTCCCAAAGCGATGTCGCTACGGCGAGCACAATGGCCAGGACGATTGGCACATCCATGTTCAGGCGCTTGTTCTTCAGCGCAGACCACGCGTTCACGTAAAACGGCTTGCCTGAAAACACGATTGTCGGCAGGGCAATCGCCGCCGAAATCCAGTGGAACATGTCGCGTGTGGCCGCCTCGGCACCGGACCAGACCGACACCGACAGCAACATGACATTCATCGACGCGAAACCGGCCACGGCCAGCCGCATCAAGAGATCGCGGCCAGCGCGGTCGTTTTGCGTCGAAGACAGCGTCCCTGCGTCCAGCTCATGCGCTTCGTAGCCAATGGCTTCAAGCGCGCCGACAAGATCTTCGGCAGTAACGTCTTGTTCCGCTTCAACCGTGGCCCGCTTGAGGGTCAGGTTCACGCGCGCCGATTTGACACCCGGCTGCGCGCTGAGTTCACGCTCAACCGCTGAAATGCATGCCGCACAGTGGATCGTGGGCAGCGACAAGGCCAGACGCGCATCTTTTTGCGCGGCCTGTTCCGCCAGCGCTTCGGCGGCGGGGGCCGCATCGCATGCCGGGCAGGCCGACGCGTTGGGGCGCATCGCAGCGGTCATGGATCAGCCTTTGACGTGCAGCACGACGCGCTGCATGAACTCGGTCCCGTCCGCGGCCACGGCCTTCATGCGGATGTTCCAATTGCCGTCCGACAATTCGACAGGGGCAACATAGGCCGTCCCATCAAACTGAAAGGCCGGGTGCGAGTCGTCTTTGATATGTGTAGGGCGGCCTAGAATTGCCTCGAGCGAGGTGACCTCCACAGGCCGGCCCTGTTCGTCGGTGATCGACAAAACCAGCAAGCCTCCGGCATGGCGCGCGTCAACGGTCCATCCCAACTCGCTCTGAGCGGCGCGGCGGTCGTCAAACTCTTGGCTGGCGACGTAAGAGTTCTTAACCTCAAGACCCGGGAAGGTTTTGACCGCCGAGTAGGCCAACACAAGGTTAACCGTGATAATCACAGCAAACGCGCTGACGAATAGGATGGCCGCATGCCGACCTGTAAACTGACGTTGAGCCATTGTCATCGCGCCTTTCCATTAAATACAGTGTCTTTATACACCCGATCGCCGTTTGTCGCATCTTCGACCCAAATACGGAACTCTGTGCGATTGCCTTCGGCAGGGACAGACCCGTTCGGAGCCAGGACATAGACACGTT
Source organism: uncultured Shimia sp. (assembly GCF_947498095.1). Classification (GTDB taxonomy): domain Bacteria; phylum Pseudomonadota; class Alphaproteobacteria; order Rhodobacterales; family Rhodobacteraceae; genus Shimia. Next base: position 70,430 of record NZ_CANMJE010000009.1, read on the forward strand.
GCAGCTTCATTTGGTCGGCAGGAACCATAACGGTGCTTTCCGGTGTCCCTTCGAGCTCTACGCGCATGGTCGGATCGCCCTTGATCGAAATGGTGAAGGGCCGGTCATCTCCGTGCTTGTTGCGCAAGCGTACCTCGTAGGTGTTTCGGATCGTGCCATCAGACAAGGTTACAAAGACCGGATTGCGTACAGGAGCAACGGTCAGATCTATGTCGGTCCGCATGAACAGGGCAACGACCAGCAGGATGCCCACCAACGACCACAGAGCGGTGTAGAGGATCGTGCGCGGCCGCAGGAAGTGATGCTTCCAGATACTGCGCGGTGGGTTCCCGGCGGTTTCATAGGCCTCGTCTCCGACGGCCAGATAGTCGACCAAACCACGCGGTTTGCCGATTTTCTCCATCATCTCGTCACAAGCGTCGATACAGAGGGCGCAGGTAATGCACTCGAGCTGCTGGCCGTCACGAATGTCGATACCAACCGGGCAGACGTTCACACAGGCCATGCAATCAATACAGTCACCAAGTTCTGAATCAGTGGTGCGTTTACCTTTGCCGCGCGGCTCGCCACGCCATTCGCGGTATCCGACGGTCAGGGTTTCTTCGTCCATCATGGCGGCCTGGATACGCGGCCACGGACAGGCATAGATACAAATCTGTTCGCGAGCGATTGCCCCGAAGAACACGGTGGTAAAGGTCATGACCGCAATTGTGGTGTAGGCAATTGGATGCGCCGTGCCAAACACAAGATCTTGCAAGAGTTGCGGGGCGTCCGTGAAGTAGAACACCCAGGCGCCACCCGTCGCGAGACCGATCAAGACCCAGGTTATGTATTTAGTTAAACGTAGTCTGACTTTTCGGAAGTCCCACTTTTTCTGTCGATGTAGCCGCAAACGCGCGTTTCGGTCACCCTCAATCCACCGTTCAACCAGAATGAACAAATCGGTCCAGACCGTCTGCGGGCAGGCATAGCCGCACCACACACGCCCCAAGGCCGAGGTGAACAGGAAGAGGCCCAGCCCCGCCATAATCAAAAGACCTGCAACAAAGTAGAATTCGTGCGGCCAAATCTCGATCATGAAGAAAAAGAAGCGACGGTTGGCGATATCGACCAAAACGGCCTGATCAGGCAGGCTGGGCCCGCGATCCCAACGAATCCATGGGGTCAGGTAATAAATACCTAACGTGACCGCCATAATAATCCATTTAAGGTTACGAAATTTGCCACTTACGCGTTTGGGAAAAATAGGCTCCCGGGCGGCGTAAAGCCCCGGTTCTTGGTCACTGGCGTTCACAGGAATCACTCACGGAATTGATGCGTCTATTTCCTTTTGGCTTGCTGGCAGCCCCAAGACATTGATTTGGGTCAAATTCTACATCTTCAATGTAGGTTTCAAGGCATTTCATGTGCGATTTTTAGAATATTATGTGGCCCATCGCGAGGCTTTGCCTGGTTGGCCAACCCAGACTACAGGCACCAGACCACAGGCAAATGCCAGTTGCAAGAAAAGGTGTTTTTGATATGCTGGTTTTAGTAAGTGTCGGCTTTCCAGGAAACGCGCGAACAGGACGGAAAGCCGACACCTTTGCTCAACGACTTGCGCCGTGGGCAACCTTGCGACCCCCAAAGCTCCAGAAACTGGCACCAAGTGGGTCTGTTCCCCTTAAGTGTTTCCGATTTCCGTCAATCGGCCTTTGACCCAGATCAAACCATGATGATTATTTGGGCATTCAAGGCAATTACAGTGTTTTTTTAAAGGTCGGTACTTCCACTCTGGACCAAACGTAAAACACCGATCTCCTTGCGGAAACCGGTGTTTTTTTGAAGGGCGATTGCGCGCCCCACAATTTTTGTTGGCTTACTCGCCGCCACCCAACTGGTGGACATAAACCGAAACCGCGCGGATCTGTGCTTCGCTCAAGCGATTGCTCCAGCTCGGCATTACACCAAAGCGGCTGTTGGACACGGTTTCACGGATCGAGTCGTAGTCCCCGCCATAGAGCCAGATCGCATCCGTCAGGTTCGGTGCGCCCTGCTCACGATCTCCGGTGCCATCTTCCATGTGGCACGAGGTGCACTCTTCGGCAAAGACTTCGCCACCAGCGGCAACCAGAGACGCATCCATCGGTTCACCCGACAGCGACATCACGTAGTTAACAACTGCGTCGATTTGCTCGTCTTCAAGATAGTCCTGACCAAAGGCAGGCATCTCTGCATAACGGGCATCGTCGTCTTCGGTGTTCCGGATACCATGCTTGACGGTGAGGTAGATGTTTTCGATATCACCACCCCACAACCAGTCATTGTCCAGCAGGTTGGGATATCCAACCGCTCCGGCAGCCCCGGAACCGTGGCACTGAGCGCACCAAGTTTTGAAGACTGCAGCACCGGCCGAAGCCGAATATCCACCGAGTTCTGCGTCACCTGGAATTGCCGTCAACTCGGCCGCTTCCAATTTGGCATTGATCGGAGCCAGCTTGTCATTGGCGGTTACGATGTCAGCTTCAACGTCTGCACGCTGAGACCAACCCAGAACGCCCTTGGTCGCGCCGGTCAGACCTGGCCATGCGGGATAGGCGATCGTATAGCCAATGCCCCACACGATGGTGGCATAGAAGACCCAGACCCACCAACGAGGCAGCGGATTGTTGAACTCTTCAATACCGTCCCAGCTGTGGCCAGTGGTTTCCGGATCTTGCTTTTTCTGAACAGGTTTCTTGCTCATGTCCTCGCCTCCTCATCCGTGGCGGGTTTGTCACTGTGCCGAAACGGAATGCTCGCAGTATCGCGGTACCCTTTGCTCGCTCCAGGACGGAACACCCAAAGGACGACCCCGATAAAGAACAAGAACAGGAACAAAAGCATCCAGCTGTCGGCGAACTCACGCATTAGAGAATATGTTTCCATGATCCCTACCCCTTAACGGTGCTGATCGGGATTGAAGGTCGAGAAGTCGACCAGCGTTCCCAGCATCTGCATATAGGCAACAAGCGCATCCATTTCGGTCACACCGGCTTTGCCGTCAAAGTTGCGTACGTTCACGTTGTCACCATAGCGCTCCAACAGACCGTCATAATCGCTGTCAGGGTCCGCCTGGGCTGCAAAGTCAGCCTGAGCGTTCGCGATCATGTCTTCTGTGTAGGGCACGCCGAGGATGGCGTTGGTTGCCATGATCTCACCGATATACTTTCCATCGATTTTCTTGCGACCGAGGAATGAGTATTTCGGCATCACTGATTCAGGCACAACCGATTGTGGACTGTTCAAGTGATCCACATGCCACTCGTCCGAGTAACGACCGCCCACGCGCGCCAGGTCAGGACCTGTCCGTTTGGAGCCCCATTGGAAGGGGTGGTCATACTTGGATTCTGCGGCCAGCGAATAGTGACCATAGCGTTCCACCTCGTCGCGCATCGGGCGGATCATCTGGCTGTGGCAGACGTAGCAACCTTCGCGCAGATAAACCTCACGACCCGCCATTTCGAGAGGCGTGTATGGGCGCATGCCCTCAACGTCTTCGATGGTGTTTTCGAGGTAGAACAGGGGTGCCAGCTGTACGATGCCACCGATGGTTACGACCAACAGGCTGAAGATCAGCAGGAGGGTCGCGTTGGTTTCTAGAACCTTATGTTTGTCAAGAATTCCCATTGCTCCGGCCCTCCTTATTCAGCCGGGACTGCGACAGAAAGGCTCGACTCTTTGGCCGGCGACTTCTTCACAGTCATCCACAGGTTATAGCACATGATGATCGAGCCAAGCAGGAACATCAGTCCACCCAGTCCACGCACAACGTACATCGGGAATTTCGCAGCAACGGTGTCAGCAAACGAGTTCACAAGGAAACCGTTGGCATCAACTTCGCGCCACATCAGGCCTTCCATGATACCCGTGACCCACATCGATGCGGCATACAAAACGATACCGATCGTGGCGAGCCAGAAGTGCCAGGACACCAGCTTCAGCGAGTAGAGTGCTTCGCGTTTCCACAGGACGGGAACCAAGAAGTACAGAACACCAAAGGTGATCATGCCGTTCCAGCCGAGCGCACCAGAGTGCACGTGACCAATGGTCCAGTCAGTGTAGTGCGACAGTGAGTTCACCGCGCGGATCGACATCATCGGACCTTCAAAGGTCGACATGCCGTAGAAGCCGATCGAGATCACCATCATACGGATCACAGGGTCGGTGCGCAGCTTGTCCCATGCGCCTGACAGCGTCATCAGACCGTTGATCATGCCGCCCCAAGAAGGCATCCAGAGAACGATCGAGAACACCATACCCAGCGTCGACGCCCAATCAGGCAACGCTGTGTAGTGCAGGTGGTGAGGACCAGCCCAGATATACAGGAAGATCAAAGCCCAGAAGTGGATGATCGACAGTTTGTACGAGAAAACCGGGCGTTCGGCCTGTTTCGGTACAAAATAGTACATCATGCCGAGGAAGCCCGCGGTCAGGAAGAAGCCAACGGCGTTGTGTCCGTACCACCACTGGGTCATCGCGTCCTGGACACCGGCCCAGACGATAACCGACTTCGATCCAAAGATTGAAACGGGGATGGTCGCGTTGTTCACCAGGTGCAGCATTGCCACGGTGATGATGAACGACAGGTAGAACCAGTTGGCCACATAGATGTGCGGTTCTTTACGCTTGATGATCGTACCCAGGAATACGGCCAGATAAGCCACCCAGACAACAGTCAGCCAAAGGTCGACGTACCATTCAGGCTCAGCATATTCTTTCGACTGTGTGCCGCCCAGCAAATAGCCGGTGGCTGCCAGTACGATGAACAGTTGGTAGCCCCAAAAGACGAACCAACCCAGGTTGCCGCCCCAGAGGCGCGCAGCGCTTGTACGTTGGACAACATAGAAAGACGACGCGATCAGCGCGTTACCACCAAAGGCGAAAATTACGGCTGACGTGTGCAACGGACGCAGGCGACCAAAGTTGGCATAGCCTTCTGCCCATTCAAAGTTCAGCACCGGAAATGCCAGTTGGAATGCGATGAAAACACCGGCGAGAAATCCAACAACACCCCAGAATGCCGTTGCGATAACACCAGCGCGTACAACGCTGTCCATATACTCGTTTTGCGGATGCGACGTAGTGTCACCGACCCTCCGCAAGGTCCAGATAAACAGCCCACCTGACACCAGCGCGATAATGATCGCATGCACCAGATAAGCCACATCGCGCGCATAGTTCGCCGCGATCAACGCACAAAGCGTGACCACCGCAAGCGCGATAAGCTTGATATAATTCAACATTTTGCGTCCCTTCGTCTTGCCGAGCACGATTCGACTGCGCTCTGGCGGATTTAGACTGAGTGTGTTGTCGTCCCACACCCCCATTCTCGCATTGATCTGTGTCAAAGCGAAGAGCATGAAAAACGTTCCCAATCAGCGCAGTAGGACGAGATTACCCCAAGACGGACCCATTTCGGGTTAAAATCTTTAGCGCCGTGGAGACTTTGATGGCTTTTAAATCGCTTCTGACTGTTCTGACTGACACCAAATTGGCCGAAGCACCGATCGCGCAAGGCATGTCGCTGGCTGCAGCCAACAACGGACATCTGGACATCTTATGCCTTGGCGTAGACCGCAGCCAAAGCGGATATTACTATGCAGGTGCCAACGCGATGGTCTTGCAAGAAACCCTCTCGCGAGCGCAGGACGAGGCCGTTGCAATCGAAGAGTTCGCTCAGGCAAAGCTCGCGGCGTCCGGTTTGCGTTGGGGCACGGAATCAGGTGTTGCTCAAATCGCCGATTTGGGACGCCACGTTGCGCAGCGCGCACGGTTTGCTGATCTGGTCATTCTTCCGAAACCCTATGGAGACGGTCACGGCGCTGAATTGGAGCCAACAATTGAGGCCGCTCTTTTTGAGGGGCAAACGCCGGTGCTGGTCGTGCCCGATGAGGCGACCCCTCTGGCCGAAGCCCGCAAGGTCTCGGTCGCGTGGAATGAAAGCGCCGAAGCATTGGTTGCCATTCGCGCGGCCTTGCCCATCCTGAAGGAAGCAGACCTTGTCCGTGTCGTGGTGGTTGACCCGCCAACACATGGACCCAACCGGTCCGATCCCGGCGGCATGCTTTCGCAATTTCTGTCGCGCCACGGTGTCAGAGTTGAAATCGACGTGCTGTCTAAAACACTGCCACGCGTCTCAGACGTGATTATGCGTCACGCGAAGGATTCGGATTGCGACATGGTTGTGATGGGGGCCTACGGGCATTCCCGCTTCCGCGAAGCCATTCTGGGCGGCGCGACACGCAACATGCTGGAACAGGCCGAAATCCCGGTTTTCATGGCGCACTAACAAAAAAAGCCGGGCAACGCCCGGCTTTGCGGCAAGGCGGAGGTGTTCTCCGCCTTTTTCTTGTTCAGGCCATAACACCGCCATCAGAATCGTCACCCGCTTCCTCAAGAAGCCGCCCAAGATCCGGGATGGTCACATGACGCTTACCTTCCAGAAGAATGACGCCATCGCGTTTCAGAGCGGACATCTGGCGACTGACTGTCTCGAGTGTTAGTCCGAGGTAATCGGCCATCGCTTCGCGGGTCAGCGGCAAGTCAAAAACCATCGTTCCTCGAACGCCTGCCAGTTTCAGCGATGCGTCGCGACGCGCGATGATCGACAACAAGGAAGCAATCTTTTCTCGAGCCGTCTTGCGGCCAAGGACTAGCATCCATTCGCGCGCAGCATCCAGTTCGTCCAGCGTCATCTCTAACAAACGTTGGGCAATATGCGGCGTTTCAAGCATGATCCGCTCGAACGGTTTCTTACGGAAACAGCACATTACCAAGTCTGTCGTGGCCACAACGTCATAGGCTGCACCCTCGCGGCCGGGACGCCCAACAAAGTCGCTTGGCAACAAAAGGCCAACCATTTGCGTGCGGCCATCTTCCATTGTCTGAGTTAACGAGGCGATGCCGGAAACAACCGAGCCAACAAAATCCATCGGGTCGCCGGACCAAACCACAGTCTGCCCCGCCTCGAAGCTGCGATAGTACTTAACTTCTTCCAAAGTCTCCAACTCATCCGGCTCGCAACGCGCACAAACGGCACGGTGGCGTATCGGGCAATCTCCACAGTCATGCGAAGAATTCAGGATTGGTTCATTCAGCATTATCGAGTTCGCGCTTGATCTGGGTCAAGGATGGCCCTGACCGGTTCCGCTTAAGCGTAGTTCCATGGAAACGAAAACACAATTGGCAAAGCTGGGTCTATTTGACGCTAAAGTACCGCGTTATACGAGTTATCCCACCGCCCCGCACTTCAAAAACGACGTCACATCCGATCTCTACGGGGAATGGATCCGGTCGATTAAAGAAGATTCGCAGATATCTCTTTACATCCACGTTCCATTTTGCCGCCGGCTTTGCTGGTTCTGTGCTTGCAGAACACAAGGCACGGCCAGCGCCTCTCCGGTCGCCGCATACGTTGAAACCTTGAAACAAGAATTGGTGATTCTCAAAGATCACCTGACAGATGGCGTGACCCTGTCGCGCTTGCATTGGGGTGGCGGCACACCGACCCTGCTCGAGCCAGGTATGATGGAAGACCTCGCCGGCGCGATCTTCGACGTGGCGCCTATGGCCGCAGATGGCGAGTTTTCAGTTGAGATCGACCCGAATGAAGTGGACGATACGCGCCTGAAAACTCTTGCCGATGCAGGCATGAACCGCGCCTCGATCGGGGTTCAGGATTTCGACGACGAAATTCAAAAGACGATTGGCCGTATCCAGGGTTATGACATCACCCGTGATGCGGTGGATATGATCCGCTCGCACGGGGTGAAAAGCCTAAACGCTGATATCCTTTATGGCCTACCGCACCAGACGAATGCGAAGATCACTGAGAGTGTTCAGAAGCTTCTGTCGCTATCCCCGGACCGCGTCGCGCTTTATGGCTATGCTCACGTGCCGTGGATGGCCAAGCGTCAGCAAATGATCCCGTCGGATGCCTTGCCCACACCAGAGGAGCGGCTCGACCTGTTTGAGACCGCGCGCAAGCTGTTCATGTGGGACAATTACGATGAAATCGGCATTGACCACTTTGCCACAAAAGAAGACGGTTTGTCGGTCGCGCTGCACAATGGCACTTTGCGCCGCAACTTCCAGGGTTACACCGATGACACGTCGGACGTGTTGGTCGGGGTCGGGGCCTCTTCGATTGCCAAGTTCCCGCAAGGCTTCGCGCAGAACAACCCATCGACATCCGCCCACACCGGCGCAATCCGCGATGGCAAGTTCTCAACCAGCCGCGGGCATGCTTTCCGTGGGGAAGACAAACTGCGCTCGCGGATGATCGAAGCACTGATGTGCGACTTTAAAATCAACAACGCGGAAATTCGTGACAGTTTTGGCATTTCGGAAGCCAAATTGCAGGACCTGTACCGCCCCGTGTTGCAACAGTTCCCGGATATGCTGCGTCTGACCGAGGACCAACTGTTCATTCCTCAAGAGGCGCGCCCATTGACACGAATGATCGCCCGCGCACTCGACGCCTACGACATGGATCAAGCAGGCCATAGCTCTGCGATCTAAGTCATTGCGATCAAAATTGCGCAGCGCGGCCTGTTTCAGGCTGCGCTGTTTGCATCTGGCCTTCCGGTTAGCCTAGAGCGTGTTTTGGGGAAGCTCGATCAAGTCGGGTGCCGCTGACAGCAATTCGCGGGTGTAATCTGTGCGCGGGTTGTAAAACAGCGATTGAGCCTCGCCCTGCTCCACAACATCCCCTGCCTTCATCACCATGATCTTGTGACTCATTGCCCGGACAACGTGCAGGTCATGGCTGATGAAAAGATAGGCCAGCCCGTATTTCTGCTGAAGCTCGCGCAGCAAATCAACGATCTGCACCTGCACGGTCATATCCAGCGCGGACGTCGGCTCGTCCAGAACCAGCAGCTTGGGGCGTAGGATCATCGCCCGCGCAATGGCGATACGTTGACGCTGACCGCCAGAAAATTCATGTGGGTAGCGGTCCATCATGGCCGGGTCGAGGCCGACTTCTACCATGACATCCGCCACAAGGTCGCGCTCGTCCCTGCCGCCCGGATTGCCGTGGACCCCCAACCCTTCGGCGATGATCTGTTCGCACGTCATACGCGGGCTAAGGCTGCCAAAAGGATCCTGAAAGACGATCTGCATATCCTTACGCAGATCACGCAACTTTTTGGTCGACCAACTGCGCACGTCCTGCCCGTCAAAGGTGATCCCTCCGTCAGAGCTGATCAGTCGCATCATCGCGAGAGCTAACGTGGTTTTGCCCGACCCGGACTCGCCCACGATGCCCAGCGTTTCACCTGCACGTACCGAGATCGTTGCGTCATTGACCGCTTTGACATGGCCCACCGTACGCCGGAAGAATCCTTGCTGAATTGGGAACCAGACTTTGAGGTTCTTCGTCTCGGCCACGACCGGCGCCTCAGGCTTAACAGGCTCTGGGGCTCCAACCGCACGGGCGCTGAGCAGCTTGCGGGTATAGTCATGTTTCGGGTTCGAGAAAATCTCATCCACCGGTCCGGCTTCGACGATCTCACCGTCTTTCATGACGCAGACTTTGTCGGCGATACGCTGCACGATTCCGAGGTCGTGGGTGATAAACAATAGCCCCATATCCTCGGTTTTCTTAAGTTCCGCCAAAAGCTCAAGAATCTGCGCCTGAATGGTGACGTCCAACGCTGTTGTCGGCTCATCCGCGATCAGGACATCTGGCTTGTTTGCCAATGCCATCGCAATCATCACCCGTTGACGCTGGCCACCGGACAATTGGTGGGGATAGGCGCCCAAGCGGCTTTCCGGATCACGAATGCCTACGCGCTTCAACAACTCGACAATCCGTGCTCGTGCGCCTTCGCCCGCAATGCCCTGATGCAGGGCCAGCGACTCGCCCAACTGTTTTTCCAAAGTGTGCAGCGGGTTGAGGGATGTCATCGGCTCTTGGAAGATGAACGAAATGTCGTTGCCGCGCACCTTGCGCAGCATCTTTTCGTCCGCGCCAACCATCTTTTGACCATCATAGGTGATGTCGCCAGTGATCGTTGCACTGGACGGCAATAGAGATACGGTCGAGAGCGCTGTGACCGATTTGCCAGACCCGGATTCGCCCACCAAAGCGACGGTTTCTCCCCGGTCCACTGTGAACGACACACCGCGCACGGCATCCACGCTTTGACCGTCCTGCCGGAAGCTGACCCGCAGATCCTTGACTTCAAGAATACTCATGAAAACGTCTTTCTCGGGTCAAAGGCATCACGGACACCTTCAAAGATGAAGACGAGAAGCGACAGCATGATGGCAAAGGTGAAAAACGCCGTGAAGGCCAGCCAGGGCGCCTGTAGGTTTTGCTTGGCTTGTAGCGTCAACTCTCCCAAGGACGGCGCGGTTGAAGGCAATCCAAAGCCGAGGAAATCCAGACCGGCGAGGGTGGAAATCGTACCTGTCACCAGAAACGGCAGCATGGTCAACGTCGCGACCATCGCGTTGGGCAGCATATGGCGGAACATGATGACCCGGTTCGACACGCCCAGCGCCTTGGCGGCGCGCACGTATTCAAGGTTACGCGCCCTCAGGAATTCAGCCCTGACAACGCCAACAAGAGCGGTCCAGCCGAACAAAACCGTTAAGAACACCAAGAGCCAGAAACTTCGCCCCAGAATGGCAAATAGGATGATGATGACGTAGAGGCTGGGCGTTGAGCTCCAAATCTCGATGATGCGCTGGAAGATCAAGTCGATCCATCCGCCGAAGTACCCCTGCACCGCACCCGCCAGAATGCCGATCAGGCTGGCCGCCGTCGTCACGATCAGCGTGAACACGATCGACAGGCGGAAGCCATAGATCACTCGGGCCAAGACATCCCGCTTGCGATCATCAGTCCCCAGCCAATTCTGTGCGTTGGGTGGCAGTGGCGCGGCTCCGGGGCGGTCCACGGGCGTGTCAAAGGAATAGGGGATCAAGGGCCAGATCGTCCACCCTTTCTCAAACCCGTCTTCGGCGTAGGTTCCGGTGGAAATCTCGTCCAGAATGTCCTCGGGTTCATCAAAACAGAACTCAACGCCACCGCTCTCGATCAGGCACTGAACAACCGGATCGCGATAGTCGGCTTCGGTCTTGAAGTCTCCGCCAAAGGTGGTTTCAGGATAAAACTTGGCAATCGGAACGTAATACTCGCCGCGATAGTTCACGAGGATTGGCTTGTCGTTGGCCAGCACTTCAGCAAACAACGTGATGGTAAACACCACCAGAAAGATCACCAGCGACCAAAGCGCCCTGCGATTGCGTTTGAAGTTGCTCCAACGGCGTTGATTAAGGGGGGAGAGTGCCATGCCTTAGCCCTCCCGCTTTTCAAAGTCGATGCGCGGGTCAACCAGCACATACATCAGGTCCGACAGGATACCGACCACAAGACCGATCAGGCCAAAGACAAAGAGTGTCCCGAACACAACCGGGTAGTCGCGTGCTACGGCGGCCTCAAAGCCCAGCCGCCCCAGCCCATCAAGCGAAAAGATAGTTTCGATCAGGACTGAACCGCCAAAGAAAACCCCGATGAACACGGCAGGGAACCCGGCGATCACGATCAACATGGCATTTCGAAAGACATGGCCATAGAGCACCTGATTTTCGGCCAGACCCTTGGCACGAGCCGTCATGACATAGTGTTTCTTGATCTCGTCCAAAAATGAATTTTTGGTCAGCAAGGTCAGCGTTGCAAAAGCCGCGATGGTCGACGCGAGGACTGGCAAGGTGATGTGCCAGAAGTAGTCAAGGATCTTACCTGACCAGCTGAGGCTATCAAAGTTGTCGGACGTCAGGCCCCTGAGCGGGAAGAACTGCCAATATGACCCGCCAGCGAACAACACCACGAGCATGATCGCAAACAGGAAGCCCGGGATCGCGTAGGCCACGATGATGGCACCACTGGTCCAGGTATCGAACGGAGAGCCATCCTTGACCGCTTTGCGGATGCCCAGGGGGATCGACACCAGATAGGCAATCAGCGTCGACCAGAGCCCCAGTGTGATCGACACGGGCATCTTTTCCAGCACCAGATCAATCACACCGATTTTTCGGAAATAGCTCTCGCCGAAATCCAGGCGCATGTAGTTGCCCATCATAATCAGGAATCGGGTGACAGGAGGCTTGTCAAAGCCAAACTCTTTTTCCAACTGTTCGATGAACTCAGGCGGCAACCCTTGCGCGCCTGCGTACTTGCTATTGGTTGCGGCACTGGTCGCCAGGTCATTCGTACCCAGATCGCCCGTATCCTGACCGCCACCGGCAAAGCCTGCGAAAACGTCGCCTTGCCCTTGTTGCTGGGCAATAATCTGTTCGATCGGTCCACCCGGGACAAATTGCGTCAGTGTAAAGTTGATCACCATGATTCCGAACAATGTCGGGATGATCAACAACAGCCGTCTGAGGATATAGGCGCCCATTTAGCGGAACGCGCCTGCTGCTTTGAGCTTGGCCTCTTTGTCCGGGTCAATCCACCACGTATCAAGAAACCCAAGATCATACGGCGCGAGGTTTTCGGGTCGACCGTACATATCGTAGTGCGCCACCCAGTGATCGGCGACATAGCCATCCGGGATCACAAAAAATTCGTAGCGTAGGGCACGGTCCAGAGCCATCAGTGCCGCATCTTGCTCGTCCTGGTTTTTGGTGTCGAAAGACGCTTCGATGATCTCATCAACCAGCGCGCTCGCCAGACCAGCAGGATTGAAGATGCTGAACTCGGCTTCCTTGGAGCCATACATCTGGCTCAACCCACCGCCGGTCGACAGAAACGCGCTATAGCGGGTGGAATAAACCATGTCGTAGTCCCGCTCGCGGGACCGCAACGTGTATTGTGATGGATCAACCTTTTCGGCCCGTGCGTCGATCCCGATACCTTGCAGGTTCTGCATAAAGCTATCGATCATTGTCGCTGTCGATCCGGCAATGTTGGACGGGTATGGCAGGTCAATCTTAAGTGTCTCACCTTTGTCATTGCGGCGCACGCCATCATCGCCGACGACCCATCCCGCAGCCTCAAGCAGCTTAGACGCCGCACGTAGGTTGCGCCGGTCATTTAGACGGTCGGGTTTGGACACATGAGATTCGATTACCGGCTCAGACAGCAGTTCTTCCGGCACCACATCTCCCAACGCATTCAGAAAGGCCAGTTCGGCCCCTTCCGGAACGCCAGACGCCATGTGCGGCGCGTTTTCGACAAAAGAGCTGCGCCGCGAATTCAAACCAAAGAACAGCGACTCGTTGGTCCACTCAAAATTGAAGGCCAAGGCAATCGCCTTGCGCACGTTTTTGTCCGCGAATTGTGGGCGTGCCAGATTGAACACAAAACCTGAGGGCGTTGGCGGGCTCAGGTCAGGAATAGCATCCTGAAGAACCGTCCCATTGCTGAGCTTTGGGAAATCGTAGGCCGAGGCCCATTGCTTGGGGTCGCTTTCGATCCGGAACGTGAACTCTCCGGCTTTGAAGGCTTCAAAAGCGGCCGTTTGATCAGCAAAGTATTCAATGCGGATTGAGCCGTAATTGTGTTTGCCGCGGTTAAAGGCGAGGTCCTTGCCCCAATAATCGTCTCGCAGTTTGTAAACGATGCGGCGGTTCACGTCATAGCTATCAAGAATGTACGGTCCCGAGCCGATTGCCACTTCCATGCGGGGTTCATCCAGACGGCGGTTTTCCGGGTCAGCCTCAAACCAAGCTTTGGAAAATGCAGGGGTACTGCCAACGGTTTCGATCAAACTGCGGCGAGACACTTCAGGATTGAACGAAAACTTCACAGTAAGCGGATCAAGCGCTTCGGCATTGGTGACCAACTGGCTGACCGCCTGAGCATAGGACGGCAAGCCCTGCTCAATGAACAAGCGATGAGAATAGACCACGTCTTCGGCGGTGACCTGAGTGCCATCGGAAAACTTGGCTTCGGGCCTCAGACGGAAGATGACCCAATTGCGTGCTTTGTCATATTCGATGCTTTCGGCAAGAACGCCATAGTACTGCCCGATACCATCGGACGAGCTTTCAATAAGGCGGTCGAACTGGATCGTCGTCAATGCCCCGGCACGACCTTTGACCGTGTAAGGGTTCAAAGAGTCAAACGTGCCTGACGCTGACAAGGACAGTTCGCCGCCTTTTGGGGCATCCGGATTGACATAGTTGAGGTGAGAAAAATCTGCCGGATAGTCGAGGTTTCCGAAATAGGAATACCCGTGGCTGGTTGTGGTTTCGGTATCCTCAGATTTAGCGGCACCAGCAGCCATCGCAAGGCACAAGGCAGCGGCCCCAGCGAGCAACCACTGCGGCAGCATAGACAAAACGCGGGTCTCAACGACAATTGCATGGGCGCGGGGCATGGCTCTTCCTCTGACTGTCGGACGATTTAGGTCACTTTTCTTATGACTCAAGCTAAAGTGCCTCGCCTGCGGGATTCAAGGTCGTATTGCGTAAACAAGGCGTGAAAAGACCGTGCGCGCACCCAAAACAAAAAAAGCCGCTACGCGATCGTAGCGGCTTTTCTAAATTCTCTTTCGGAGACTATTAGTTTCCGATGGTCTGCAGATACGCGATCATGTTGGCGCGATCTGTGGCCTTCTTGAAGCCTGCGAATGACATCTTGGTACCCGGCGCAAACTTTTTGGGGTTCTCAAGGAATCCGTCCAAGTTCTCTGCTGACCATGTGTCTGCCACTGCAACCAGGTTACCGGAGTATTTGAAACCAGCGACCGATCCAACTGCGCGGTCAACCACGTTATAAAGATGCGGGCCAGTACCGTTGGCGCCATCTTCTAGCTTGTGGCAGGCTTTACATTTGCTGAACGATTTCTCGCCCTTGGCAACATCGGCTTCAGCCAGAAGCTCTTCCAGGCTTGGGCCTTCTTCTTCAACGTCACCGCCGCCGTGGCCGTCTGCGCCTTCTACTTCGATCACATAGGCCTGTTCAGCGTGATCGCCGTGGCCACCACCGCCGACGTGAAACAGGGCCTCAGCACCCCATTTGCCCAGCATCAGAATCAGGAGCGCTCCGCAAAGTGCGCCGATAGTCTTGGTCATTGTCATCGTGTCAAACATGCTACGTTTCCGTCTCGTGGCGTTTTGCCGGGTATCTATCCGCTTCCTCTTGTCAAACGCAAGGTATAGTTACCGCGACCAAACGCCCAATCTTGGGCTTTAGGACGGAAAAGACACGAGATGACCAAACGCATCGCATTTCAGGGAGACCCGGGGGCCTATTCACATCAGGCCTGTCTCGAAGCCTATCCAGATATGGAGGCGCTTCCGTGCCAGTCCTTTGAAGACGTTATTGGTGCGGCGCGCTCCGGGGCTGCTGAGTTGGCCATGTTGCCAATTGAAAACTCGACCTACGGCCGAGTCGCGGACATTCACCGCCTGCTTCCTGAGAGTAGTTTGCACATTGTGGACGAAGCCTTTGTACGTGTTCGGATCAGCCTTATGGCGTTGCCTGGCGTGACACTGGACGAAGTCGACACTGTGCGGGCGCATTTGGTTCTGCTTCCGCAATCTGCCAACTTTCTGAAAACACACGGCATTCATGGCATCGCTGCAGCTGATAGCGCAGGAGCGGCTCGCGAGCTGGCCGAACACCGCCACCGCAACGAAGGTGTTTTGGCATCGTCTTTGGCTGCCGAAATCTACGGTTTGAACGTGCTGGCCTCGGACATCGAAGACCACGGGCACAACACCACCCGGTTCGTCATCATGTCGCGAGAACCCGATCACTCACGTCGTGGTGAGATCGAGATGATGACAACTTTCGTGTTCGAAGTGCGCAACATTCCTGCTGCGCTCTACAAGGCGATGGGGGGCTTTGCGACCAACGGTGTCAACATGACCAAGCTGGAAAGCTACATGGTCGACGGATCGTTCACCGCCACCCGATTTTATGCCGACATCGAGGGCCATCCAGACGATCCACCGGTGCGGCGCGCATTGGAAGAGCTGGACTACTTCACAAATTCGCTGAACATCCTTGGCGTATACCCGGCGGTCCAAGCGCGGCATTTGTGAAGCAATGCCCGCGTTACGCGATACGGTTAAACCGGTTTTCCATGTCTCTGGCTTGTGCGGCCATACGGCTGTCAAATCGCTTGGTGATGTTTGATTTGGCCAGTTTCATCGACTGAACCAAAAGCCGCGCCGAAAGCGTCTTGGGCTTGATGTCAGTCACGACATTTAGCCGTGTCAGGGTTTTGGACAATGCCACAAGCTGAAGGTTGATAATCGAATCAAGCCCTTGCATTTCAGCCTTGAGCGCCAACTCGTATGGCCGATCGAATTCGATGACTTCAAGATGCACCTGACGCGGCTTGCCGCGAAACTCAAACCCGACATCCCAGCCAACTCCGACACCTGGTTTTGACAATGTGTCGGTGCGGGCAACTTCGGCGCCGCGCCGCATAGCTGAGCGTTCATGCCGTTCGAAGTCTGTCAACATCTCAAAGACCTGATCGATCGGGACTTCGATGTTTTCCTTACTCGTCAATTGCATGATGCTTTGCCCTCGGCTTTTCGCGTGCCAGTTGTTTCTTTCAGATACGCCTTAATCCAATCGGTCTGCAAGCCAGTTGCGCAGGATAAAGTGGGCGATGGCTCCTTTTCGCGCAGGTTTCAGAATCGGGTGCGTGCCTGAAAACGCCTGCATCATCTCTTCACGTGTAACCCAAAGCGCGTCATCAAGTTCTACCGGGTCAAGGATAATGTCCTCGGTCAAGGCAGTTCCTCGACACCCAAACATCAGCGAAGACGGGAACGCCCAAGGCTGGCTGGCAAGATAATCTACGGGGCCCACCCGAATGCCTGCCTCTTCCATGACTTCGCGCCGCACGGCAGCTTCTAGAGTTTCCCCAGGTTCCACGAACCCGGCCAAGAGCGAATACATGCCCTCAGGCCAACCCGGACTGCGGCCCATCAACACATTATTGCCGCGGGTAATCAGCATAATCACAACCGGGTCGGTGCGTGGAAAATGATGGCCACCACAAGATGGACAGTCGCGCTGCCAGCCCGCCATTGCGATGTGACTCTCGTGACCGCAAATCGCGCAATAGCGGTGTGAGCGGTGCCAGCCCAGAATAGCTTTGGCGGTTGATGCCAATTCAGCATCCCGTTCATCCAACAAAGTCATGATCGCGCGCAATTCCGCAAACACATAGGCATCCCCCGTCAAAGGGTGCCTTTGTTCGGTCTGATCCAGAAAACTGCCCATCGCCGAGGCATCAAGCTCGGCAGGTTTCCAAGAGGAAATGTCATGCGCAAACACATGCCCCAAACGGTCTTTGCCTAAGTAGATTGGCGCCGACTTGGCCATGGACAGCACTGGATGCGTCATGTCCAGACGTGCAAGGGCATCGCGGTTTTCAGCGGTCACAAGCGGTTTGCCACGCCACAATAAAATTGTTCGCGTTGCCGGGTTGTCGCGCGCTTCTGACAAGGCCTCGGCATCACCCCGTATTTCGGCGGCTCGGTCGAACTCTGACCCACCGAAAGTCACTGTTTCTGCATGTTTCATGGCTGTTCCTTACCGTTGTTACAGGCTTGCCACGGTTGCCGCCGTACGGCAATGGGTCACCACTACAATCGTTCAACAAATTGTTTTTAGAGATTTTTCTCTTGTTTTCGAGCGTACTGAGTGATCCCATGCAACTGCGTTTTAGTGCCAAGTGGTTTTACTATTCTCCCTCACATCCGGAGGCTCAAAATTGCCCACGCGTCGTGCATCAGACCCTGATGCTGCCCAGATTTGTTTGACTGTCCTCGCCACGACGGATCTGCACGGTCACCTTTTGTCCTACGATTATTACTCGGATCGCGTGGCAGATGTGCCCGCACTTGGGCGGGTTGCGACACTGGTCAAAGGATTCCGCGCCGCGTCTGCTAACACAGTGTTGGTGGACAATGGGGACTTCTTACAGGGCACGCCACTTTGTGATCTGGCCTCCGATGATCAGACGCTTGAGATGCGCCATCCAATCACCACCGCGATGTCTGAACTGAAGTACGATGCGGTTGCGCTGGGCAATCATGAATTCAATGTCTCTCTGTCACGATTAACCGACCTCTTGTCAGAAATAGAAGCACCGATTCTCTGCGCAAATCTTGCGCCTACAGTTCACGCACCACTTGGTCTGGATGCGTGTTGGTCACCTCAGATCATACTGGATAAACAGCTGACGGATTCGAAAGGGCACGAGCATCTGGTTCGCATTGGCCTGTTTAGCGTTTGCCCGCCTCAAGTGATGAATTGGGACCATTCCAGAGTACATGGAAAACTTACGGCAGGCGATAGTTTGGAGGCCGCTGAAAAGGCGGTTCAGAGCCTGCGTGAGAGCGGCGCGGATATTGTGATCGGTCTGTGCCACATGGGTCTCGGCGACGGGCCATATGAAAAAGGAATGGAAAACGCCGGGCTTCCGATCTCTGCGATAGAGGGATTGGATACGATGGTCCTTGGGCACACACACCTGCACTTTCCAGGCGAAAATCAGCCGCAAATCGCAACCATTGATCTGGATCGAGCGACGGTGAATGGAACGCCCACTGTTCAGCCCGGTTTTGGAGGGGATGTGCTGGGGAAAATCGACCTGACCCTCGAAAAATCTAAGGGGCGTTGGCAAGTCGTCGACCATCACGTTGATTTACTTGCGACCAAGGATGTTCCTGAGGACAGCGACTTTGTTGAGGCGCTTCAGCCGGCACACAACTGGGCGTTGAAGAAGTTGCGAGAGCCTGTCGGAGAAATCTCTCAACCCATCCATTCTTTCCTTGCATTGCTGCCGGGGTGTCCGTCTGTTCGGATCATCGCAGAGTCCCTTGCCCGATTTGCACAAGAGCGCTTGCGGCAGACCGAGTGGTCGCATTTGCCAGTTCTGGCTGCAGCCGCGCCACAGAAGTTCGGCGGGCGCAGTGGTGTCAACAACTTCACCCGGATTCAACCCGGCAAAGTGGCCTTGAACCACATTAGCGATCTGCAATATTTTCCAAATGATATCAGTGCATTGAGACTTTCTGGCGCCGAGGTGGCTGACTGGCTAGAGATGGCGGCCAGCATCTACAACCAGATCTTACCCGGACAATCCGCACAGCCTCTGCATCGCGAGGATTTCCCGGTCTACAACAGCGATACCATCTATGGCCTGAGCTATGAGATAGACCTTAGCCAACCGCCCCGGTTTGCATCGGACGGCACCTTGCAGAACCCTTCGGCCCGGCGCATTCGCAACCTGTCCTGGCAAGGCGCGCCGGTTCCACCGGATCAGATTTTTGCATTGGCCGTGAACAATTACCGTGCTGGCGGTGGAGGCAATTTCCCCCTTGCCTCACAAGACCGCATTCTTTTTGAAGATCACACAAAGATTCGCGATCTTCTGGTTGAGGCCTTTACGTTAGGTGATCCTTCGGTTTCTGACGGGCAGGTACCTTGGCGGTTTTCGCGAATTCCGGCCGCTACGGCTGTGATCAATACACATCCAGATATGGCTGAAATCCTTGAAAAACAGTTCCAAAAGGGGCTTAGAGCCTTGGAATTGACACTCAATGGCTTTCTGGCCCTAGAGCTTGACTTGAGCTGAATACGCCAGCTTGCATCCGCGCCTAGGGGCGACTATATCACGCCCTGAGGGGTTGGCGCGGGCAAGCGCCTCGCCAACCTGGTCAGGACCGGAAGGTAGCAGCCACAACGAGCCCCGCTTGGGTCGATGTCCAACCTCTCACCCTTGTCGGGTTCCGCGGTGCGGTTTCCGACGCCCCGATAGGCGAGTTTTGCGAGAAAACTCTGCCAAAAGGGTTCACTAAGAAACACAAGACCCGGAGGATTGATGAAGATTGTTGCATCCTTTCGGGCCGTCGTTACCAGCTGAGGTAACCACCGCCCGACCGTATCAAAGCCCCGTGACCCTTTGGGATCGCGCCAGTTTTCTTACATATCGGGACCAGTCCATTGACAGACCTAACACTTGCCGACCTTGGGTGGTCGGCCCACTTTGCCGCACAGATTGACGAGGGTGACCTGCCTCAGGCTGCGCGCATTTCTTCGGTTGCACGCGACCGCCTTTTCACCATTGGCCCACGGGGGGCCCAAACGGTTGTTCCGCCTTCAGACATGACCACAGCAAGCTTTGCCGTGGGCGACTGGGTCGTTCTAGACCCCGTTCATCCTCGTGTGTTGCGGCGCCTGCAGCCCATGACAACGCTCAACCGACGGGCAGCAGGCACCGGAGCCGAAGCGCAGCTGATCGCCGCCAATGTCGATACATTGGCGATCGTGACGTCCTGCAACGCGGATTTCAACGAGGCTCGGATCGAGCGTTATCTGGCGCTCGCAGCCAGCACCGGGTGCTTACCGCTGGTGGTGTTGACCAAAGCCGATACGACGGACGATCCGCGCGCTTATGTACGCCGGGCCGAGCGGTTGTCGCCGCTCGTTACGGCCATAGCCCTCAATGCCCTCGACAATGACGAGGCCGAGGCACTCTCTCCTTGGTGCAAGGCGGGACAGGCCCTTGCATTGGTAGGGTCTTCGGGCGTCGGCAAGTCGACGCTGGCCAACGCCATGACGCAAGCCGGCGCCGAAACACAAGGCATCCGCGAAGACGATGCCAAAGGGCGGCATACGACAACCGCGCGTGGGCTGCATCAAACGCGGTTTGGCGGCTGGCTGATCGACACACCGGGCATGCGGGCATTGCGGTTGACGGATGCCTCCGAAGGGATCGAGGCCGTGTTCGAGGACATCGAAACACTCGCACGTGCCTGCCGGTTTTCCGACTGTGGCCATGAAACTGAACCGGGGTGCGCCATCCGCGCAGCGTTGGAAACTGGCGAGATCAGCGAAGACCGATTGCAACGTTGGCGCAAACTGCTGCGCGAAGATGCCCACAACAGCGCGACACTGCATGAGGCCCGCGCCAAGGACAAAGCCTTTGGCAAGATGGTGCGTTCAGTGATGAAGGAAAAGCACGGCCGCAGGTAAGGCGTTCAGAGGCGCATCGCCCAGCGGCGTTGCGCCTCGGTTTCCACGGCACAGGGGCGGACCTGTCGCAATCGTTCAAGAGCTACAGGCCCCTCTTCGCCCATCTCGACCATCACCCGCAAAAGCGCCATGCCTGATCTTCCGCAGCCCCCATAACAGTGGGCCAGCACGCGACCCTTGTCGGTGAGCATTGCCCGCACGCGGGCCGAAGTCGACGGCCAGAGTGCCTGCACACTCGCTCCGGGGGCCCCGAAATCACGGATGGGTAAGTGCACCCAGTCAACGCCAGCAGTTTTCAGATCATCGGCAAAGCTTTCGGCCCCAAGACGGGCGAGTTCGGCCGCCTCGGTCATGGTCAACACCAGCGATGGCGCCCAGGCCAATATCTGGCGCAGATCACTGGCATAGTCTCCAAATCGTCCCGGCGCTGGACAGATGCCCAGTCTTCCGTTCCCAGCCTCAATCGTCGCGACAGCAAAACTCACAGGCGTTTCGCCGCAAAGGTATCGCAACGCGACAGGTCACCGCTATCAAACCCACGCTTGAACCAGCTGGCGCGCTGTTTGGAAGTGCCATGCGTGAAAGTATGAGGTTGCGGCACCTTGCCCGCCCGCCGTTGCAGATGGTCATCTCCGATCATGCGCGCGGCGTTCAAGGCTTCCTCCAGGTCGCCGCCTTGCATCAGATCGCGCACTTCGCGCGCCCAAACACCCGAGAGGCAATCCGCCTGTAACTCAAGCCGGACCGTCAAGGCGTTGGCCTCGGTTTGGCTGGCACTCTGACGGATTTGATTAACCTGACCCAAAATCCCCAACTCGTTTTGCACATGGTGTGCGACCTCATGAGCGATCACGTAAGCTGCTGCAAAATCGCCTTTGGCCCCCAATTGACGGGACAGGGTGGCAAAGAACTGCGTGTCCAAGTAGGCTTTGCGATCCGCCGGACAGTAAAAAGGTCCGGTCGCGCCGCTGGCCCCACCACACGGGCTTTGAGTCACACCGGCAAACAAGACCAATGTGGGCGGGGAATACGCGCGGCCCAATTGATCCTCAAACACCTGCGCCCAAACGGTTTCGGTCGTCCGAAGCACCGCCGCACTAAATTCTCCTGCGCGACGCTCTTCCTCAGTTAACTCCCGATCTACCGACTGTTGAGGTGCAGCGACCTCATCCAGCAACGGCGACACATCGATCCCGGCGAAATACCCAATGGCAAGGATCACCAACAGACCAACACCGCCAATCCTTACGGCTCCTTTACCACCAGACCGGCGTCGATCCTCGATGTTCCGGCTATGCCGAATGCTTTTCAACCGCATGATTTCACCTACTAATCAGACGTAACGCAAGGATTACCCCAACCTCCCTTCCGCGCCAAGAGTGGTTCAAAGGTCCACACTGCAACGACCATCGTATTCTCTTGTCTTCGATCTGGTTTCTAACCACTATCGAAAAGGCAGAACGAACATAGAGATTCTGGAGGAATATAGATGTATTGGCGCGTAGTTGCATTTCTGAGCCTGCTTTTGCCGACAGTGGTTGCTGCGCAAGAGCCCCCTATCATTCACGACGCAGAACACTACATTCTGCTGAACCAGCATGCCGAGCGCTGGCAGCAAGAAGACACGGAAATCAGCGAAAAGCTTGCAAGTATCCGTGATGCAAACGGCGGCAAAGCCCCAAACATAGTTTACATTTTGCTCGATGATCTCGGGTTTGGTGAGATCGGGATGCCCAATCTCGATGTTATCCGCGGCTACAGCACTCCGAATATTTCTGGGTTCGCCGAGCAAGGGCTCTCCTTTATGAGAATGTATACCGAACCCTCATGCACGCCTACGCGGGCGGCAATGATGACGGGACGCTATGCCATTCGCACCGGTACGACAGAGGCGAAATCGGTAGTTTCCGGTGATGGTCTCAGCGCATGGGAAGTTACCTTGGCCGAAGTTCTTAGTGAAGGCGGTTACAAGACTGTTCATATGGGCAAATGGCACTTGGGCGACATTGAGGAATCCTATGCCTTTAACCAGGGGTTCGACTATGCCGAGCACCCGGTTCACCAACAGGGCCAGATGGCAATCATGAATGCGGACGCCGAGCAGGAAGGCATCTC
Source organism: uncultured Shimia sp. (assembly GCF_947498095.1). Classification (GTDB taxonomy): domain Bacteria; phylum Pseudomonadota; class Alphaproteobacteria; order Rhodobacterales; family Rhodobacteraceae; genus Shimia. Next base: position 93,534 of record NZ_CANMJE010000009.1, read on the forward strand.
GACCGGCCTGTCACAGACCGCGCGCACCAATACCTATGAGCTGGACAAAAGCTTTCGCCTGAACCCGCATGCGATGGTCTATGGCATCGTCGGTGAAAAGGGCGGGGCATCACGCGAAGTCAATTTCGAAGCCGGTGAAATCTATACGCAGGCCCACTATCAGCGCATGGAAGAGGATTATAAAAACGGTGTTCTGGAGCAGCTTGAACAGCTGGCCGGTAGCAACCAGCCCTTTTTCCTGAACTACTGGCCGCAGCTGCCCATATCTCTGACCCGTGGGGACATCGACGGGGCACAGACGCTGAACGGTGGCCCGATGGCGGAATCCTTGGCGACGGTAGATACCTGGATCGGAGAGATCCTGTCAAAACTGGACGAATTGGGCATTGCCGAAAACACGATTGTCATCGTCATGGGTGACAACGGACCCTTCATGCAATATCGCGAGTATAGCGGTCAGAACGACCGGATTTACCGCGGCGGCAAAACTGACCATCTGGAAGGTGGCGTGCGGGTCAATGCCTTTATGCGGTGGCCGGCGGGTATAGAAGCGGGCGGTCGGGTTCAGGACATTGTCCATGTAACCGATCTATTTACAACGCTGGCTCGACTAGCCGACAGCGACGACCATATCCCACGCGACCGATTGATCGATGGCGTCGACCAGACGCCGCTGCTGTTTGTGGGCGATAGCCATGGGCGGCGCGATTACGTCTTTATCTACGAAGGTCCGGTGTTGCGATCCATCGTGAAACAACAGTTCAAATTTCACCTGCCCACACCGGGGGCCAATCCGATCGCCGCACCCGTTTTCGACCTTTACAAGGACAGTCGCGAAGAGCGGATTGATACGGCAAAGACAATCACCTTGGGTGTTGGCTTTGGTGGGCCATTTGTTGGCATGATGAAACGCCATCTGGGATGGAAACAGAAGTATCCCGACCGCGAGCAAGGGCACGGTGTTCCCTATGGCGGGATCGAGAACCTGAGACCGGAAACTCAAGCGTTGGTCGATGGTTTTGCCATGATGGGACAACTGATGGGCAAAGAATGACGGCCGCATAAATGACAGTTTTGCCGCGCTCGGCGGACATTCAACCCGAGCGCGGCGATAATCGCATTTTCGGCAAGGCTGGCGTAGCGCAGCATTGCGCCGGATGCCGGGCGCCATCTGCCCTCTGAAGATAGACCCAAAGCGGGCCCTGCGCCATGTTCCCCCGCATGAGTGAGCGACGTGACATCCAAGGGTCTACGCCCTAGGTTGTCCTTGATACTCGAATCCCGAAGGCCCCTTATGAGCGACACAGACTCTTCTGACACCGTCTATCAGGTTCTCGCACGAAAATACCGCCCCGAGACCTTTGCCGACCTTGTCGGACAGGACGCCATGGTGCGCACACTGAAAAACGCGTTTGAAGCGGATCGCATCGCGCAGGCCTTTGTGATGACCGGCATCCGCGGCGTGGGCAAAACCACCACCGCGCGGATCATCGCCAAGGGCATGAACTGTATCGGTGAAGATGGGGAAGGCGGACCAACCACAGAGCCATGTGGTACATGTGAACACTGCGTCGCGATCATGGAGGGCCGCCATGTCGATGTGATGGAGATGGACGCCGCCAGCCGCACCGGTGTGAATGATATCCGCGAGATCATCGACTCGGTGCACTACCGGGCCGCTTCGGCGCGCTACAAGATCTATATCATCGATGAGGTTCACATGCTGTCGACCAGTGCGTTCAACGCGCTGTTGAAGACGTTGGAAGAACCACCCGCCCATGTAAAGTTCATCTTCGCCACCACCGAAATTCGCAAAGTTCCGGTCACGGTCCTGTCACGCTGCCAACGCTTTGACCTGCGCCGGATTGAACCAGAAGACATGATCGCCATGTTGCGCCGCATTGCGACGGCAGAGAACGCCGAGATCAGTGACGATGCGCTGGCCTTGATCACCCGCGCGGCCGAAGGCTCGGCCCGTGACGCGCAATCGCTTCTGGATCAGGCCATCTCTCACGGTGCCGGTGAAACCACCGCCGATCAGGTGCGCGCCATGTTGGGGCTGGCCGACCGCGGTCGCGTTCTCGATCTCTTTGACATGGTGATGAAAGGCGACGCCGGTGGCGCCCTATCCGAGCTGAGCGCGCAATATGCTGATGGGGCCGATCCGATGGCCGTGTTGCGTGATCTGGCCGAGGTGACCCATTGGGTTAGCGTCGTGAAAATTACCCCAGATGCGGCGAAGGATCCGACGATCAGCCCTGATGAACGCTCGCGCGGTCAGTTCATGGCCGACAAACTTCCGATGCGCATCCTGACCCGCATGTGGCAGATGCTTTTGAAAGCGCTAGAAGAGGTTGGTGCTGCGCCAAACGCCATGATGGCTGCCGAAATGGCGATCATTCGTCTCACCCATGTGGCCGACCTGCCGAGTCCCGAGGAACTGGTTCGCAAACTTCAAGATACACCACCTCCTCCCCCTTCGGGTGGTCCCGGCGGCGGTGTGCCCGCGAGTGGACCCGCAGACGGCAGCCAGGCCTATTCCACAACTCAGGTTGCCGGTGGTCCCGGAGGCACTGTGACTGCTCTGGCCCCGCAAACCGAAACCGCGCTGGCACGGTTCGCAACTTTCGACCATGTGATCGAGTTGATCCGCAAGAACCGCGACGCCAAATTGTTGATGGACATCGAGGCCGACATGCGGCTGGTCTCGTATCGCCCCGGTAGGATTGAGTTCGTTCCAACGGACAAAGCCCCCTCGGACTTGGCCCAGCGTTTGGGCTCGCGTCTGCAAAGTTGGACAGGCAACCGTTGGGCAGTGATCGTGGTCAGTGATGGCGGTGGCGAGACCATTGTCGAAAAGCGCAACGCGGCTGAAAACGCCCTAAAGGGTGAGGCCGCTGATCACCCAATGGTCAAAGCTGTGTTCGATGCATTTCCAAAGGCCAAGATCATCTCGATAAAGACCCAACAGGACATCACGGCGAAAGCCCAAGAGGAGGCCCTTCCCGAGGTCGAAGACGAATGGGATCCATTTGAAGAGGATTGATCAACTGCAGCGCAGATTCATTCAAGCCGACGTTTTTTCACCTACCCCTACCCTTGGTAACGGGCTGGCCGTGGTTGTTGATGCAGACGGCATGAGCGACGACGAGATGCAGGCCTTTGCGGCGTGGACCAATCTTGCCGAAACTACATTCCTGTTGCCTCCGACAACGGCGGATGCCGACTATCGCCTTAGGATATTTACCCCGGGCCGCGAGATGTTGTTTGCGGGGCACCCGACTTTGGGCAGCTGTGCCGCTTGGCTGCATTCTGGCAACGCGCCCGCCAGAGCAGATGTCGTCCGACAGGAATGCGCCATAGGCATCGTGGACATCGACCTTACCGGCGCGGCTCCGGCCTTTGTGTCTCCTCCAACTCGCATTGCACCAATGGATCCTCAGGAAAAGATAAGAATTATCAACACCTTGGGAATAGAAGAGCAGCAAGTCAAGAACGCCGTGACGCTTGACAACGGCCCGGTTTGGCAACTGCTGGAACTCAACAGCGCGGCGGAAGTACTTGCGGTTGATGAAACCCGGGTGCGGTGGCCTGAGTTCGTCGGAGTGTCGCTGTTTGGCGCGCTCCCCAAAGGCGGACCGTTTGATTATGAAACCCGTAATATCAGCCCTTCCAGCGGCATGTCAGAAGACCCGATCACAGGCTCACTGAACGCCGCCATTGCGTGCTGGCTATTGGCTGAAGACCGGCTGCCGGACAGTGCCATCGCAGCCCAAGGCACCAAGATGGGGCGCTCGGGTCGGGTGTATTACCGGCGCGACCCGCAACGTCCCGGAAAGGTTTTGATTGGAGGTCAAAGCCATATTCTGATTGAGGGCGTGCTGAACCTGTAGCAGCTGGCAGCAATGCTTAGGCTCTTTGTGACAAAAACCCAGAGACCCGGAGCAGACCTTCTTTCAAAACCTCGGGGTTGTTCGCAAACCCAATCCGCACATAACCTTCCATGCCCAGCGCCGACCCGGGTGTGAACATCACTCCGGTTTCCTTCAGCAATGCGACGCAAAAATCGCGTGATGACATCGGCAGTTCATATTTGAGCAGAGCCGTGGTGCCAGCGCGCGGCTTGATCCACGAGATCAGCGGTTCGCCCTCAACCCATTGAGACAGAAAACCAAGGTTGCCCCGCGTAATGCCGTGGCTACGCGCCAACACGCGATCCACATTTTCAAGCGCCAGAGTTGCGAAATGGTCGTCGATCATGCCAACTGAGATCGTGTCATAGTCGCGGTGGATCGACACCGCCTCGATCACTTCACGCGGAGCTGCGATCCACCCAAGCCGCAAACCTGCAAGTGAAAACGCCTTGGACGTACTGGCAGTGCTGATGCCTTTTTCATAGATGTCGGCCATCGAAGCCCCCATGCCGTCGCCATCTTGGGCCGTGCCGCGATAAACCTCATCGCAGAGAACCCAAGCGCCGACCTCGCGCGCGATCGCAGCGATCTCTTCCAGCATCTTGCGCCCCATCAGTGCGCCTGTGGGATTGTTGGGGTTGTTGATGGCAATCAGTTGCGTGTCTTTCGTGACCATCCCGCGCAAGGCATCCAGATCGGGCAGCCAATTGTCCTCTTCCCGCAGATGCAAAAGGTGCATCTCGGCCCCGATGCTTTCAGGGATCGAATAGTGCTGTTGATAGGTCGGTACCACGGCCACCACGTGATCGCCGCGCGACACCAGCGCCTTGTGGACCAGCATATTGGCACCAATCGTACCGTGAGTGACGATCAGCGTCTCGGGCGTCTGCCTTTCGTAAAGCGCGGCAATGGCCGTGCGCAGGCGGTCTGAACCCTCGATGGCGCCATAGGTCATCTTCATCGTCAAAAGATCGGACAGGTCCGTTTCATTCTTTCCTGCCAGCGCCAACAATTCCGCGATGGAAATGCTCTCTACACAGGTCTCGGCAAGGTTCCACTCACAACGCGTCTCCCACTCGTTCATCCAGATCTCAACGCCGAAAGGTTCGATATGCATGTCTGTCCTCACTGATCCGTCGTTTGCCCGACGCTAGCCATTGCATGGACAAAACGCCAGCCTCGGCGTTTCACCTTGCCCGCAGGCTTTGCGAGGCTTATCTAGGCCGCAACAGACACGATCCGGATCAGGAGAGATTTATGCTCAAAGGGCTTGGTAACATTGGCGACATGGCCAAAATGATGAAACAGGCGCAGGAAATGCAGTCCAAAATGACGGACATGCAAGAAGAGCTGCACAACGTCATGGTTGTCGGTGAAAGCGGTGCCGGTCTGGTCAAAGCAACGGCATCGGCCAAGGGTGAACTCAAGGCGTTGGATATCGATCCTTCGATTTTTAATGGCGACGACAAAGAGGTGGTCGAAGACCTGATCCTCGCGGCCATCAAAGACGCCCAGACCAAAGCCGCTGACCGCAGTCAGGAAGAACTGAACAAGATCACCGAGAGCCTTGGCCTGCCTTCGGATATCAAGCTGCCGTTCTAAAGGCTTGCGCCACCCGGGCGAATTCTTGCTATACATACTCAAAACCTCGGCGGCCTCGGCCGCCGGACTTTTGTGAGGCAAAGCCCATGAGCAGCAATGACATCGACACCTTGATCGAGATGATGGCGAAACTGCCGGGTTTGGGCCCGCGCAGCGCACGCCGGGCTGTTTTGCACTTGATCCGCAAGCGGGCATTGTTGCTGACGCCATTGGCCGATGCGATGCAGACCGTGGCCGCAACGGCGCGGGAATGCCTGAACTGTGGCAATGTCGGCACCTCTGACATCTGCGAAATCTGCAATGACGAGAAACGCGCGACCGGTGAGTTGTGCGTGGTGGAAGATGTCTCGGACCTTTGGGCCATGGAGCGCGCAAACGTGTTCAAGGGACGCTATCACGTTCTGGGAGGCACATTGTCCGCCTTGGAAGGTATCGGCCCAGAGGATCTCTCGATTCCAAAATTAGTCGATCGCATCACCACTGAACACATCTCAGAAGTGATCCTCGCGCTGAACGCAACCGTAGATGGGCAGACCACGGCGCATTACATCGCCGATCAGGTGGAAGACCGGGTACGACTGACATCGCTGGCCCAAGGCGTTCCCATCGGGGGGGAGTTGGACTACCTGGACGAAGGCACCATCAGCGCGGCCCTGACCGCTCGCAAAGCGCTCTGACCTCTCCACGCGGCGGGTGCTCCTGACAGGAAACGGCTACAACAGTTGACCCGCCGCCGCCAAAGGCTTGTGAAACCACCACCCGGTGCTAGGGTTTCCAGCGGTCAAAACTCTGGCCGGACTTTCCAAGCCAAGGCGCAACATGACGCTCCGTGATCCTGATCCTCAACCCTCTGGTGACAATCTGGCTCTGGCCGTTGGGGCCATTGTTTTTTCGGTCTTTGCCCTGTCGCTCGGAGATGCGCTGATCAAGTTGACCAGCAACAGTTTCGCACTGTGGCAGATCTTTGTCTTGCGGTCGCTGTTGGCGACCCCGGCGCTGGTTCTGATCTGGCGGCTTTATGGGCGTCGCGCGTCCCTGTGGCCAAAGCATCTTTTCTGGACTTTGGTACGCAGCTTGATGTTGGTGGGCATGTGGGTGATTTATTATGGCGCCCTGCCCCATTTGCAACTGCCCGTGGCGGCGGCCGCATTCTACACCCTCCCGTTTTTCATCACCCTGTTCTCAGCAGTTCTTCTCGGAGACCGCATCAGCCGACAAGGTTGGTTGGCCGTCGGCATTGGCTTCGCAGGTATCCTGCTGATCCTGAAACCTGATGCGGGCGATTTTAATACCTACGCCTTAAAGCCACTCTTGTCTGCCATGCTTTATGCGTTGGCCATGATCCTGACCCGCAGCAAATGCCGGGGTGAGAACCCGATGACGCTCGCGCTGGCGCTGAACCTCAGCTTCATCGCCGTTGGCACGGTCGCGTCACTGGGCTTGACTGCTATGCCAAGTTTGCCGCCAGAAGGGTTTATGCTCAGCCGCTGGACCGAGATGAACAGCGCCGCATGGACCACTATGGGCATTATGGCTGCCGGGATCCTAGTTGGCAGTCTCGGCGCGGCCATTGCATATCAAAAGGGACCGCCCGCAGTGGTCGGGATTTTTGACTTTGCTTATGTCGGATTTTCGGTGGTTTGGGGTGTTTTGATCATCGGTGAAGTCCCCAGCGCGACCGCATTTGCAGGCATCGCCTTGATCACGGTCGCCGGGGTCCTGTCGGTCAAAAAATAGCGCCCCGGTCGACTGGACCGAGGCGCTAAGAAAACAAGTTTTGAACCCAGCTTAGGGTTGTTCTTTTTCGTCGTCGGATGGAAGGTTGAAGAAGCTGTCAGCGTCGGCAAAATCGCCTGCGCCACGCTTGTCTTCTTCGTCTTCACCCTCATCGTCATTGGAGAGCGAGAAGGTTTCCAGCCCTTCAATGGCAGAGGGGATTCTGGGTTCAGCTTCCATCCCCAAGGATTGTTCGGTCGACACCAGTTTGCGGCGCTCGTCGTCTGTCATCACTTCGCCATCAGCAGCCTTTTTGGCCGCCGCTTTTTGTACAACCGCATCCAGTTCAGATTGTTTGCACAATCCCAATGCCACCGGATCAATCGGCTGAATGTTCGAGATGTTCCAGTGGGTGCGTTCACGAATGGCCTGAATGGTCGGTTTGGTGGTGCCAACCAGTTTCGAGATTTGGCCGTCTGTCAGCTCAGGGTGGAATTTCACCAACCACAGGATCGACGCAGGACGATCCTGGCGTTTGGACAATGGCGTATAGCGAGGACCACGGCGCTTTTCTTCACCCGATGCGGCGGCGTTGAACTTGACCTTCAACTTGAACATCGCGTTGTCTTGCGCATTGTCGATGTCTTCCTGATCCAACTGATGGTTGGCAATCGGATCAAACCCTTTGACGCCGGCAGCAACATCACCATCGGCAATGCCCTGAACTTCAAGCTCGTGCATGCCGACAAAATCGGCGATCTGCTTGAAGCTGATCGTGGTGTTATCAACCAGCCAGACGGCGGTGGCTTTCGGGTGCAGCAATTTGGTCATTTGCCAGTCTCCTATACACAAATCTTCCCCGTTGCCTGACTTTGCAGGCGGCACCTTTTGAGGGGTGCGGGTTTCCGTTGTCGGGGAACTTGCGGGCTATATAGTGGCATTCAGCAGATAAGGAAAGAGTGAATGCGGTTTGTAAGTTTTCTGTCAATTGCCCTGTTGATCGGCGGAGTCTCTCAGGCACAGACCCACAAAGCAGGGGAATTTGACTATTACGTCATGGCGCTCAGCTGGTCTCCAAACTGGTGCGCCATTGAGGGCGATGCCAAGCGGTCACCGCAATGTGACGCCGCTGAGGATTTTGGCTGGGTTCTGCACGGCCTCTGGCCGCAGTATCATCGCGGCTGGCCCGAGAATTGCTACTCACCCGAGCGCAATCCACCACGCTGGCTCACCGAGCAAATGGCCGATATCATGGGAACGTCCGGCCTCGCCTGGTACCAGTGGAAAAAACACGGACGTTGTTCGGGGCTATCCGGAGAAGATTATTACGCACTGTCCCGCAAAGCGTACGAAAGTATTGAACGGCCTGTCGTGTTTCGCAAACTCGATCAGACTGTCAAACTGCCCGCCAGTGTCGTTGAAGACGCTTTCCTCAAGGCCAATCCCCAATTGGACAAAGACATGCTGACCATCACCTGCCGCGGTGGTTTCATTCAGGAAGCACGGGTCTGCCTGTCAAAGGATCTGGAACCCGTACCATGTGGCAGGGATACCATTCGTGATTGCACTATGGCGAACGCCAGATTTGATCCGGTTCGTTAAGAACCCAGATCTCATCGCGATGGGGTCACATAGGAACCCACAAGGCCAGCTCAAACATCCGTCAAATCGGCCGGTTACGTGACACAATCACGCTTTGCGGGTTAAGCTGACCCATTCCTATGCTCTGACTTGAGGAGATCATGATGCGAATTTCGCCCATCGGATTGACCATTACACTATCACTCTTGGTTTCACTGCCCGGTTTTGCCGAGAACTGGAAAGGCCCTTACGATGACGCCGGACGCAAGCATGGCAACTTTGAGTTATGGGACGACGAGGAAACCATGATCATCGAAGTTGTTACGTTTCATAACGGGCTACGACATGGGAAGAGCACGATTTACAATCCTGACGACTCATTCGCAAAAGAGAGTAGCTACAAGGATGGTGTGCTGCACGGTGAGTATTCTGCGTACTTCGCCGACGGCACTCTCAAAGAACAAGGAAAGTACGAGGACGGCAACGCACACGGCACATGGACTAAATACTATCCAAGCGGTCGCAAACAAGCAGAGATCAACTATGATCGCGGGCGCTTGCACGGTGATTTTGTCGAGTATTACCCGGCCCTAAAAGACGAAAAGCAGAGTGTCCAGCAACGGCTCGTCTTTCGAAATGGATTGAAACACGGCCCCGCCGAAACCCGGTACAACAATGTCGAAAACAGTATGAATGAAAGTGGAGAATACAAAGAGGACACCCGTACGGGAACATGGGCAACCTGGTTGGAAATGGCAAACTGGCCAGCGAGATAGCGTATTACGGCAACCTTAAACACGGAGACGCGACAATCTATTACGAAAGTGGGTTTTTGAAGTTTGAAACCACATTTGAATATGATGTGTTGACGGGCGATTACACCGGGTATCACGACGTTGAAGACGCGCAGGTTTCTGAAAGTGGCAAGCATGTTTCGGGAAAGCGGCAAGGGCTATGGACCGATTGGACCGCAACAGGCACAAAGATCAAGGAAGCCAACTATCACCTGGGCACATTGGATGGTACTTCGACGACGTTCCATGCGCTGGACGGAAGCATCGACACCATCTCGAACTTTAAGAATGGTCAACCCGATGGAAAGTACGTTCGCTACCATTTTCCAGGGCCTCTTACACCAGTAGATGAGCTTGTCGAACGGGGTCCGCGGGTGCGTGAACAGGAGATTGGCCAGCATGCCAAAGGGCATCGTGTCGGCAACTGGGAGCTCTATTATCCTACCGGCAACCTTCAGTCCGAAAGTGTGTATGATGATGCAGGTTTAAAGACGGGTTTGTGGTACTACTACAATGAGTTGAATGAGGTCTCCACAGTCGAAAAATACGATGCCAACCAACTGATTGATGGCATTGCAGACTGTCGTTCCGATCGTACAGCCTGCGAAACTTTTCATTAGGTACCCGAAACAAAAAAACCCGGCATGATCGCCGGGTTTTTTGGTTTATCGTTTTTGGTGCCAGTGCCGGCTTAGTGCAGCTTGGCGTCCACTTCGGCAATCGCATCTTCGATCAGCTTGTTGCCTTTGGCGGCGGTCATCTGCTTGGCGATCACGTCGTTGGCAGCGCCAACAGCAATGATGATGGCCTGATCGCGGACTTCTTTGACCGCAGCAGCCTGAGCCGAGGCAATCTGATCCTGAGCTGCGGCCAGACGGCGCGCGATCGAGGCTTTCAGATCTTCTTTGGCCAGTTCGGCAGCATTGGCTGCTTCGGACTTGGCATGCTCAACAATGCGGTCGGCTTGCTCAGCAACTTCTTTCTGCTTGCGCTCGTAAGACGCCAGAATGGTCTGGGCTTCTTCACGCAGGGCGCGTGCTTCGTCCAGTTCCGACTGAATGCCTTCGGCGCGCTTGTCCAGCATCCCTGCCAGCATTCCGGGGACTTTGAATTTCATCAAAACCAGAATGAACAGGATGAAGGCCAGCAACACGATAAAGTTCGTGTTGTGCAACGAGAAGAACGGGCCGCTTGCGGCGAATGCCGGGCTGGCGGCGGTCAGGGCGAGGAGTGTGGCTAGTTTCCGCATGGTCCTTACCCTTTCATCCGTGTGTCGATTGCTGCCACGACAGTGCCGTCGTCGGCTTGACCACCCAGGGCGGACACAATCTCGGCGGCCGTGTCTGCTGCAACAACCTTGACGCTTTCCAATGCACCGGCGCGGATTTCGGCAATCGCCTTTTCCGACTCGGCAGCTTTGGCTGCAATCTCAGCATCCGCCTTGGCGGTGGCTGCATCCAGATCGGCCTGAATTTCGGCCTTGGCTTCGGCAACGATGCGCTGTGCTTCTGCACGGGCATCTGCGAGCGCCTTGTTGTAGGCGTCTTCTGCGTCGGCGGCTTTCGCCTTCAGCTGTTCAGCTGCGGCGATGTCATTTGTAATTGTCCCCTGGCGCTCGGCCAGTACGTTCGCGATGCGCGGCAGCGCGATACGCGACAGGACGAAGTAGATCACGACCAGCGTGACCAGCAACCAGAAGATCTGGTTTCCCCAGTTCGAAAAATCGAGCTGTGGCATGCCGGGCGCGGATGCGGCTGCATCTGCGGCGTGGCTTGTGGCTTCGTGCGTTTCGGTCGCCATGTCGTCCTCCTGGGAACTTCCGTTAGATTACGGGCGGGGCGCTGTCAGAGACGCGCCCGCGCCCGCACGTAAGGATAAGTCCAGTTGGCTTAGACGGCGAACATCAGCAGAAGAGCAACCAGGAACGAGAAGATGCCCAGTGCTTCTGCGAAAGCGATACCGATGAACAGGGTGGCAGTTTGCGAAGCAGCTGCCGAAGGGTTGCGCAGAGCGCCTGCGAGGTAGTTGCCGGCTACGTTACCAACACCGATTGCGGCTGCGCCGGAACCGATTGCTGCGAGACCTGCGCCGATGTGTGCGAGTTGACCTTCCATGGGTATATCTCCTTACGATTGGAAGTTAATAGGTAGTGTGAGTGTTCAGACCTTAGTGCGACGGATGCAGCGCATCTTTCAGATACACACAGGTCAGAATGGTAAAGACGTAGGCCTGGATAAAGGACACGAGGACCTCAAGACCGTACATGGCGGTGATGGCAACCACTGAGACAGGGCTGACGACTGCGATCGCGGCAAAGCCTGCGAAAACTTTGATCACCGCGTGGCCCGCCATGACGTTGCCAGCCAGACGAATGCTGTGGCTCACGGGGCGCACGAAATAGGAAATCAGTTCGATAATGGCCAGGATCGGACGCAGTGCCAGTGGCGCAGACGACACCCAGAACAGGCCTAGAAAGCCCATGCCATTCTTGACGAAACCAACGATGGTCACGGTCAGGAACACCAGCAAGGCCAGAACCACGGTCACCGCAAAGTGCGACGTAGTGGTAAAGGACATCGGGATCAGGCCAAGGAAGTTGGCGAACACGATGAACATGAAAAGCGTCATGATGTAGGGGAAGAACTTGACCGCATCCTTACCGGCCACGTCTTCAACCATCTTGTAGATGAACCCATAAGCCAGTTCGGCAACAGACTGAGAGCGGCTGGGAACGATTGCGCGGCTGCGGGTGCCGATGACCATCATCACGATGATACCCAGAACGGCGAGAGCCATCCAAAGGGTCGCGTTGGTGACGGTGAACAATCCAATCTCATCCCCGCCAAAAAGCGGCTTGATGATGAATTGATCCATCGGGTGGAATACGAGACCGCCTTCTTCGGCGCCGTGTGCTTCGCTTGCCACGTTCTAGTTCCCTTCGTCTCTGTCGGCCTGGTCGGCCTCTTGTTCTTCCTGGATCTCTTTGGCGCTGCGCAGCATCGTTTTGATACCGGCCGCGAGACCCAACATTGTAAACAGCACCAGGAAAATCGGGATGGTTCCCAACAACAGGTCAAGCCCGTATCCGATGCCAAAGCCGATCCCCAGACCGGCCACTAATTCAATCACCATGCGCCAGGCCAGGTTGGCCGCCGAATAGTGTTCGTCCACCCGAGGTTTCGGTGCCTGGGCCAATTTGGCCGCCTCGATCTTCGCTTCCAGCTGCGCCATGCGCTCTTTCTGGTCGGGATCGGTCACGCGAAAATGCCCCCTTTCGGACTTGGCGCATTGCTATTGCGGAGGGGCGGCTGAGTCAACAGCACAAACACGCCCAACCCAAACCCTTTAAGATATTGTACTAAAACAATTATTCACAGCTACGTAGCGGCGCGTCGAGTCTGTCGCAGGGGTGATTTCGATCGAACTGCCTGTTTTGCTATATTCAACCAAATGGTTGACGATTATCTAGCGTATCGGTTTAACGCTGCCATGGCCGATCCACTTGATACCGTCTTTGCCGCACTGGCCGATCCGACCCGCCGGGCGATCCTGAATATGTTGTTGGAAGACGACATGGCCGTGACAGATGTGGCCGAACCGTTCGAGATGTCATTGGCGGCGATTTCCAAGCACCTCGGTATCCTGACCAAGTCAGGCCTGATCTCTCAGGAAAAGCGCGGCCGCGTAAAGTGGTGCAAACTGGAGCCCGACGCCCTGCGCGCCGCGAGTGTCTGGATGCAGGGTTTTGGACAATTCGAACCTGTGAACCTGGATGCATTCGAACGGTTTTTGGAACATGAATTGGACAGCGACGCATAGTCTCTGTCTCTAAACCGCCCGCTTGCACGCCCTCACAAACTTGGCGGCCGACCGATAGTGCGATGCACCTGCGGCTTCAGCCCAGCGCCCCGTGTCCATTTGTTGTTCGCGCCTTTCATCGGCTCGCCATAAAGCGCCGCGTCATCAAGCGTTTCGAGAAATGATGTCAGGGTTTGATGTGCCTTTTCCAACGCTGCGCGAGCCTCGGGCCACGTCACGTCAGATTTCTGCGCCAGAAGATCCGCGTTATAGGCTTTCAACTGGTTCCACTTGTACCCGGGCGCAGGAAAAGCGACCTCTTTTCCTGCTTGCCCATCATGGTACCAACCCAGGAAAAGATCGATCCAGTGGGCGCGGTGCACAATCACGTCCCGAATACTCCAACCGTCTTCAAACGGCCTTTCAACTAGGACCGGGTCCAGAGGGTCCAACAACAGTGTGAGCTTTGAATACTCTTTGGCTGTGATCGCCAAAAGGTCGGCTTTGTTGGTGGCTGCGGGCATGTATTTCTCCTTTGCGCCTATCTTGACGCAAGCCCGCGATCCCTACCTTGATACCGCGCAATCAATGCTCGTTTCTGAGCAACAAAAGCAATGCAACGACTGTCATCGCAACACCAAACAGCACGTATCCGGTCGGCGTGCCGTGGCGCAGCGCGATCTCCCAACAGATGACCCAAGTTGGCACCAAATATGTATAGGCCATGACCTTGGCAGATGGCAGATTGAGCGTTGCGAACTGTAACAACACAAACGTGGCCGCAGACGCAAAAATCGCAAGGTAGAAAACCGTGATCCAGACAATTCCCGGCAACGAAACCCAATCCGTCGCGCGAATATCGCCCCAGCCATAGAGTGTCAGGCCCGCCAAACCTGCGATCAACATACCAAATGTAAACACAACTGCCGGCTCGCCACGATTAAGCTTGCGCACCATCGGCGTATAGATCGCATGTGCAACACAGCCCCAGAAGTAATAGATTTCCCCCTGTCCCACACGAAACCGCAGGAACGCCGACCAGTCAGCCCGAAAAATCACCCAAAGCGCACCGATGGCCCCAATGGTTAGGGCCAGTGCCATCCGCCGCGTGGTGATCTGTTTCAACAACACATAGCCAAACCCTGCGGACATCAAAGGTGTGAGCGTAAAGACGGCCGCGGTGCTGATCGGAGCAGCCGTTTTGAGACCCTCGAACATCAACACGAAATAGGCCGCAAACAGCCCGCCCAGCACAAGATATCGCCACGGTGCCTGCCACGCGCTGCGCGGCAGGCCTGTGGTGGCCAACGCCACGGCTCCGATCACAATCGCAGCGATCAGAAAGCGCAGCGCATTCAGCGCGGTTGGTGCAATTTCATTTGCCGCAAGCGACCCCAGCGAAAAGGACCCGGCCACAAGAGCCGAGAACAACAGCATGGCAAGATGTCCGCGGGATGTCGCGGTCATAGACAGACCCAGTTCAACGCAGCCTGCTCTTTAAGGAAGGCAACAAAAGCCTGAACCTTGGTCGTTCGGTGCAGGTCCACATGGGTTACCAGCCACAACTCACCACTCCAGTCCTCGCGGCTTGGGAAAACCTCAAGAAGCTCGGGATGTTCATGTGCCGTCCACTGCGGCAGAAACCCTATCCCGGCCCCCGACAGCACCGCCTGTTCACTCGCCACGGCATCGGTCGTCCGAAACATGATTTGTTCGGGTTTCAGGTGATCCTTCATCCACACAGCGAAGGGTGCCTTTATTCGATCATCGTCTGGCCCAACAAACCGATGACCCGCAAGGTCATTCTCGTCCTTTGGCAGTCCAAAGCGCTTTTCATAGGCAGGGCTGGCATATAGCCCCAGCCTCAGACGACCCAAGGATTGAACAACATTGTCGAGTTCTTGTGGCTGAGGGCCGGCGCGCAAGGCGACGTGTGCCTCACCATATTCCAGCCGAAACAGGCGCGCGCCCGTTCGGTATCGCACGACAACGTCAGGGTACAATTCCTGAAAGTCGGTCAGAACCGGCGCCATCAGTTGTGCCATACTTTCCAGCGTTGTCACGACCAGTTCACCTGAAACTTCAGACCCGCTGCCCTTAAGGCGCCCTTCCAACTGGTTGAACTGGTCATCTGTGGCTTTGGCAACCAGCAACAAGTCTTCGCCCGCCTCTGTGGCAGTGTATCCACGCGCATGGCGCTGAAACAGTTTGATGCCCAGTTTGCCTTCGAGAGCGTCAATGTGGCGGATGACAGTG
Source organism: uncultured Shimia sp. (assembly GCF_947498095.1). Classification (GTDB taxonomy): domain Bacteria; phylum Pseudomonadota; class Alphaproteobacteria; order Rhodobacterales; family Rhodobacteraceae; genus Shimia. The sequence goes on from NZ_CANMJE010000009.1 coordinate 109,195, forward strand.
GCATGATGCACACCCAATACGTCCGCCGCGCCACTCACCGTTCCCATGCGGGCGACCTGATACGCCGTGCGGATTTCGTCCCAGTTGTCCATATTCAGCCCTGTGCAATTTTAAACATTACCCGTGCAGAATTCCAAATTGTGTTCGTTTTCGCAATATCTATTTGAGGGGAACAACAAGAATTCAAATCAGGACACATCCACAATGACCCATACAGTCTTGCACATCGACGCCTCGGCCCGCCATGACGGTTCGCTCTCACGGGCGCAATCCACCGCAATTGTTGCCCAACAAGAGGCCGACACCGTTCTTACCCGCGATCTGGCAGATGGTCTGCCGTTTCTTGATCCGATTTGGGTGCAGTCGACCTTTGTTGCACCCGATGACCGTGATGCTGCACAGGCTCAGGCGCTGGAGCTCTCAGATCGTCTGGTGAAAGAAGTGCAAGAGGCGGACACAATTGTCATCGGCACCGCGATGTACAATTTTTCCATTCCAGCCGTGCTGAAGGCGTGGATCGACCAAATCTGTCGCGCGGGTGTGACCTTTGCCTATACCGAAAATGGCCCCGAAGGGCAGCTGAAAGGTAAGAAGGCGATCATCGCCATTGCCACGGGCGGCACGCCGCTCGGTTCGGACTTTGACTTTGCCAGTGGGTACCTGCGCTTTGCTCTGGGGTTTGTCGGCATCACTGATGTCACCATTCTGGACAAAGACGGCACAGCAATCGAAGCCAAAGCTGCTTAAGCAACTGCCTGTCTATTTGACCGGCTTGACCGACCGGGCCTCCCAAGGGTCCGGCGGGCAGATTTTCCGGATTTCTGTTGCACCACAACAGTCAAAGCGCAGTCGGTCACCCCAAGAGCGTTAGGCGAGGTCCAGCCAGTCCGGCTGCACATCAGCGCGCTCAAAAAATGTCATCAAGTCCACCGGCGTCATGCCAATCGTGCGATCATTGACCAATGGATGCATGTAAACGCGGTCAGCTTTCTTGGCCCTTGCATCCATAAAGAACCGAACGCCTTGTCCTGCGCCATTGACCATCGCCAATGGGCTGACCGCGCCCGGCCGGATGCCCAGGTTTTGCATCAATCGATCGGCTGATCCAAAGGACAGGTTCCCAACGCCCAACTCTGCCCCTAACGTTTTCAGATCGATCACGTGATCCTGTTCCAGCGTCACCAGATAGTTCCGCTTTTTCTTATCTCGCAGATAGAGATTCTTGAGCCGAAACGGCGTCTCGCCCGCCACCACCAAGTCGGCCTCAACCTGTTTGGCATCCTCGACGGTGCGCAATGGTACATGCTCGTGGTATGTGAAATCCAAGCCCCAGCCGCGTAACCTGCCCAAAAGCGCATCTGAACTGACGGGCAGGCTGTCTTGAAAAGCGGGCGATGCATCCATGGGGCCGGTTCCTGTGTTTGTGTGGTGCATTTAGTGCAGGCTTGATTGTCGATCTGCAAGCCCAAGCGTTGTACTTAACCCGTCAGGGCATATGTTTGCCCTCTGACCTAAATGCAAAGGCCACTGTTCATGACCAGCCCGCTCGCTGCGCCGATCACGCTGCCTAATGGCACCGTGCTAAAGAACCGCTTTTGCAAAAGTGCCATGACCGAGGCAATGGCCGGCAAAGATGATGCCCCCAACGACCGGCATCTGACCCTTTATGACCGTTGGGCCAAGGGTGGCTTGGCTTTGCAGGTCACCGGCAACGTGATGGTGGATCGCCGTTATCTGGAGCGCCCCGGCAATGTTGTGGTGGAAGACGAGGGCGATCTTGCGGCGCTGTCGCAATGGGCCGAGGCCTCAAAACGCAACGCGACGCAAGCCTGGGTTCAGATCAATCATCCCGGCCGGCAATGCCCGATGGTGGTGAATGCACGGCCCTTGTCACCGTCGTCGGAAAAGCTGCGCATGTTGGGGTTGTTCGCCAAGCCGCGCGCCATGACGGTTGAGGATATTCATGAGGCCATCGCGCGCTACGCGGAAACCGCACGGATTGTGCATAAGGCCGGATTTGATGGTGTCCAAATCCACGCGGCCCACGGCTATCTGATCAGCCAATTCTTGTCGCCCAACATCAACAAACGCACTGACGAATGGGGCGGCGCACTGGAAAACCGCGCACGGCTCTTGCGATCAGTGGTGCATGCAACACGCGACGCCGTGGGCGCGGACTGTCCTATCGGGGTCAAACTGAACTCGGCGGATTTCCAGAAAGGCGGGTTCAGCCTTGAGGATTGCAAACAGGTGGCGCAGTGGCTGCAGGAGGATGGCATAGATCTTTTGGAAATCTCGGGTGGCACCTATGAAGAGATGAGTTTTGCCACCGCTACCCCCAAGCAGCCGCAACGAGAAAGCACCAAAGCACGCGAGGCGTTTTTCCTAGAATATGCGCGTGAGATCCGCCAGGTGGTGAGTATTCCGCTAATGGTAACGGGCGGATTTCGCAGTCGTGCGGCGATGGAAGAGGCCCTGACCGAAGATGGGATCGACATGATCGGATTAGCCCGCCCGCTTTGTGTGCATCCAGATGCTGTGTCAGAACTGATCAATGGAGATGTCGCAAAAATCGGCGTCGATGAGGATGACCTGGCCCTTGGATCGGGCAAGTGGGGTGTCAACGCGCAGAACTGGCTGATCGCACTGGTCAACACAGTGGCGAGGGTCGAGTATTATGTCTGGCAGATGGATCGCATGGCCATTGGGCAAGAGCCTGACCTGTCCTCGCGTGTCGGCGCCTTGAAGCTGACGTTTGGATACCTCGGCAAAAGCACATTTGGCGCTCTGCGTCGTAAAACCGTCGCAGGCAAGAGGCGCAGCGCCTCGGGTGCTTGACTCGCCGCGCACACGAGCGTAAATGCCCCCTAACTCCGGGAGTCTGTCAAAACTTCCGGTCCCATGGCCCTTGGGCCGGGATCGCCCCCCGTCAGCGCGTTGCGCCCACGGGGGACATTGGCGTTTGGGCGGTTCGTGCTTAAGTTCGGACCATGTTGGAAACGGTGTAAAGGAGCCGCTGAGCGATGTTTGAGAATCTAAGCGAACGCCTGTCTGGTGTCTTTGACCGTCTGACCAAGCAGGGCGCCCTGTCAGAAGACGACGTCAAAACCGCCCTTCGCGAAGTGCGTGTCGCCCTTCTTGAGGCCGATGTATCGCTGCCTGTTGCCCGCGACTTTGTTAAAGCCGTGCAAGACAAGGCCACTGGCCAATCGGTAACCAAATCCGTGACCCCCGGTCAGCAGGTCGTCAAAATCGTGCACGACGAGCTAAAGCACGTTCTGCAAGGCGGCGACGAAGAGCCCGGTGAACTCAAGATCGACAACCCGCCTGCCCCGATCCTGATGGTCGGCCTGCAAGGCTCGGGTAAGACCACAACAACTGGTAAACTCGCCAAACGTCTGACCGAAAAGAACGGCAAGCGCGTTCTGATGGCCTCGCTCGACATCTATCGCCCTGCCGCGATGCAACAGCTGCAGGTTCTGGGTACACAGATTGGTGTCGACACCCTGCCGATCGTGGCTGGCGAAAGCGCGGTGCAGATCGCCAAACGCGCCAAGCAACAGGCGACTTTGGGCGGTTATGACGTTTACATGCTCGACACCGCCGGTCGCTTGCAGATCGACGAAGTCCTCATGCAAGAGGTCGAAGATGTGCGCGACGCGGTGAACCCGCGTGAGACTCTGCTGGTGGTCGATGGCCTGACAGGTCAGGTCGCCGTGGAAGTCGCGGAAGAGTTTGACGGCAAGATCGGCATCTCGGGTGTTGTTTTGACCCGGATGGATGGCGATGGCCGTGGCGGCGCAGCGCTTTCGATGCGCGCTGTGACTGGCAAGCCGATCAAATTCGTTGGTCTTGGCGAAAAGATGGACGCGCTGGAAACCTTTGAGCCTGACCGCGTCGCGGGCCGCATCCTTGGCATGGGCGACATCGTCGCGCTGGTCGAAAAGGCGCAAGAAACCATTGAGGCCGAACAAGCCGAACGCATGATGAAGCGCTTTGCCAAAGGCCGCTTCAACATGAACGACATGAAAATGCAGCTCGAGCAGATGCAAAAGATGGGTGGCATGGAAGGCCTGATGGGCATGATGCCCGGCATGGCAAAGATGGCCAAGAACGTGCAGGACGCAGGTTTCGACGACAAGATGATCGTGCGTCAGATCGCCATGGTCCAGTCGATGACCAAGATGGAGCGTGCAAACCCTCAGATCCTTCAGGCGAGCCGCAAGAAACGCATCGCCGCCGGATCCGGTATGGAGGTCAGCGACCTCAACAAGCTGTTGAAAATGCAACGCCAGATGTCCGACATGATGAAAAAGATGGGCAAGATGGGCAAAGGCGGAATGCTCAAGCAAGCCATGAAAGGCATGATGGGCAAAGGCGGCGACCCGATGGCGGGTATGGACCCCTCGGCCATGGACCCCAAGGCGCTGGAGCAAGCAGCCAAAGCGATGGGCGGCAAAGGTGGCCTGCCCGGTGGTCTGCCGGGTCTGGGCGGCGGCGGACTGCCTCCGGGCCTCAGCGGTTTCGGGAAGAAGAAATAGCTTCATGACCGCCACCTTCTCCATACCCACGCTTGAATCCGAACGGCTGATCCTTCGCGCCCCTGCGGAAAAGGATTTTGAGGCCGAGGCCGCGTTCTATGCGTCGGATGCATCCAGTTTCGTTGGTGGCCCCAAACGGCCCGACGAAACATGGCGCATGCTATGTTCGCTAGTGGGACATTGGGCATTCCGTGGCTATGGTCTCTGGGCGGTGGATGACAAGAAAACGGGTGCGTATCTGGGCAAGGTTGGCCTCTGGTGCCCTGACGGTTGGCCCGAGCCAGAAATCGGCTGGTCGCTGCTGCCTGAAGCCTGGGGCAATGGATTTGCCACTGAGGCCGCCATAGCGGCGCGGGACCATGCCTATAGTACGCTCGGCTGGAAAACGGCGATCTCACTGATCGACCCCGCCAACGCTGCCAGCGAAGCAGTTGCCAAGCGCCTCGGTGCATCGTTCGAGACCACTTATGAGCATCCCGCATTCGGCAGCATGTATATCTGGCGCCACCCTTCTGCGGATGACCTCGCGGCCGGCGGCATGGAGGCCTATGCATGACCTCTTTTGCCATCCCTACTGTCGAGACCGATCGTCTGATCCTGCGTGCGCCGAAGCTGTCGGACCTGCCGCGCATGGAAGCGTTCTTTGCCAGCAAGCGCAGCGCCTATGTCGGCGGCCCGCGCGATGCAATGGCCTGTTTCACCAGCCTGACCAGCCGCATTGGCCACTGGGCAGTTCGCGGCTTTGGGTTGTGGCATTTCGAAGACAAGACTACGGGCACTTTCATGGGCTGGGCCGGCATCATCGATGCCCCCGGCTGGCACGAACCTGAACTGGGCTGGAGCGTCATGGAAGATGGCGAGGGCAAAGGCTATGCCTCGGAAGCCGTTTTGGCCGCGCGCGACTATGTCGCCCGCCATTTCGGACTGGGCCACCTGATGAGTTACATCGCCCCTGCCAATGACCGGTCCATCACTATGGCCAAACGGCTGGGTGCAGAATTTGAGCGCGAACATTCACTGATGGGCAAATCCTGCCACATCTATCGTCATCCCAAAGTGGAGACAGTGTAATGGCCACGAAAAACATCCCTATCCTTGAGACCAAACGTCTCGTGCTGCGCGGTCCGGACGCGGAGGACTATGCTGCGTTCAAAGCGACGTTCGCGTCGTATCGCTCGCGATTCATGGGCGGTCCGTTGAACCCTTATGAAACCTGGATGCTCTATGCCGCCGAGATCGGCCATTGGACCATTCGCGGCTACGGCATGTGGATGATCCACGACAAAGAGACCGACGAAACCTATGGCATGGCAGGCGGTTGGATGCCGGCAGCCTGGCCGGAAAAGGAAATTGCCTGGATCATCTGGCCGTCGGCTGTTGGCCACGGTTATGCGCTCGAGGCTGCACATGCGGCGCGCAAGTATTTCTACAACGAGCTGGGATGGGATGGGGCCGTGTCTTATCTCGATCCCAAGAACCTCGACTCGATCCGGCTGGCCGAACGCCTTGGCGCGGTAAAAGACAAAGAAGCCGCCTCCGTCGATGGCAATGACGTGGTCTATCGCCACCCGAGCGCCGAACAACTGGCAAACAGCCAGATCAATGACGGCATCGAAATGGAGATCAGCCACTACGCCGACCCATTGTTCAAACCGAAAGGATACGCCCTTGACTGACGCCGTGACCCGCGCCGCCGAGGTGCTGAAAGACCATCGTGAAAGCATCGACCGTCTGGATGCGATCCTTGTCTATACGCTGGGCGAGCGGTTCAAGCACACCCAAGCCGTCGGACAGCTTAAGGCCGAACATGACCTACCGCCTTCGGATCCGGCGCGCGAAGCCAAACAGATTTCCCGGCTCGAGGATATGGCAGAGCGCGCCAATCTTGACCCGGAATTCGCCAAGAAATTCCTGAACTTCATCATTGATGAGGTCATCAGGCACCACAAGAAACATCAAGGGTAACAAAGGGTTACCCGGACAACAGGAATGACGGGGGAAACCCCTCAAATAGCTTAGGAACAGGAGATACACACCATGGCTATGAAAATTCGTCTCGCCCGCGGCGGCTCGAAAAAACGTCCTTTCTATCGCGTTGTTGCGGCTGACAGCCGTATGCCTCGTGATGGCCGTTTCATCGAAAAACTGGGCACCTACAACCCGCTTCTGCCAAAAGACAGCGAAGAGCGCGTGAAGCTGAACATGGAACGCGTTCAGTACTGGCTGGACCAAGGCGCCAAGCCTTCTGACCGTGTTGCACGTTTCCTCGAAGCCGCTGGCACGCTGGAAAAATCTGAGCGTAACAACCCTCAGAAAGCCGAGCCTGGCCAAAAAGCCAAGGACCGCGCTGAAGAGAAAGCCGCCAAAGCCGCAGAAGCGACTGAAGCAGCCGAAGCGCCTGCGGAAGAAGAAGCAGCCGCAGAAGAATAAGCCGGGATCGTTCTGGAATGACCACTTTTTCAACTGCATTCCAGAAAGACCTGACGCAGCTTATGAAATGGCGCCGCGATGTGCGCCATTTCAAAACCGATCCGGTAGACGAGGCACTCTTGCAAGAGTGCCTCGATGCCTTTCTGATGGCGCCCTCGGTCGGCCTATCTGAACCTTGGCGCCTTATTCGGATCGAAAGCCATGCGGCAAGGACCGCAGCGCTTGAAAACTTCAAAGCTGAAAATGACAAGGCTCTGACGGGATACCGCGGTGAGAAAGCAGCGCTTTATGCCTCGCTAAAGCTTTCTGGCATGGCCGAAGCGCCAGTGCAGTTTGCCATCTATTGCGACGACGGAACGACAAAAGGCGATGGGCTGGGTGCGGGCACGATGCCCGAAACCCGCAAATATTCAGTGGTCAGTGCCATCAACTTGTTTTGGCTCGCAGCGCGTGCCAGAGGATTGGGCGTGGGATGGGTCTCAGTTTTAGACCCTGAACGGCTTGGTCGTGATCTGGACGTTGAAGGCGACTGGACCTTCGTCGCGTATCTTTGCGTTGGCTATCCAAAGACCTCATCGGACCATCCTGAACTTGAACAACTTGGATGGGAAGATCGGCGCAATGCCCTTCCAATACTTACCCGATAATGCCTGAACCGCGGCGATAGCGCGCAATCCTCTCTGAGCCGGACGCTCTCGGGTTGCCCTTGTAGGCCGGATCATGGAAACTGATAACAAGAAGCGGCGGATTGAATATGACAGACATGGTTTGTGTCGGAGCAGTGGCTGGGGCCTATGGCGTGCGCGGTGAAGTACGGCTCAAGAGCTTTACGGCAGACGCCGAAGCCATTGCCGACTATGCGCCTCTGCAAACCGAAGATGGCATGCGCGAGTTTGGCGTTAGCGTAACCCGAGCCATCAAAAACGGACTTGTCGCCCGACTGACCGGCGTCTCCACGAAAGAAGATGCCGACGCTCTTAAGGGTGTTCGCCTTTATGTGCCTCGAGACCGGTTGCCTGATTTGCCGGACGATGAATTCTACTATGCAGATCTGATCGGCCTTGAGGTACGCGACACGGGAGGAACCGTGCTTGGGCATGTCAAATCCGTGCAAAATCACGGTGCTGCCGATCTGTTAGAGATCCATGGCCCTGATCTGAAGTCCACGGTCCTCTTGCCGTTTACACATGAGGTCGTGCCAACCATCGACATGGAAGCCGCGCGGATCATTGCCGACCCGCCTGAGGGGCTTTTCTGAATGGTGCGAATGTTGGTTCACGCCGGATTTCACAAAACCGGCACCACAAGCGTGCAACGTATGCTGGCCCATAACAAGCGCTTGCTGGGTCGGGAGGCCCACATCGTTTTGCGCAAGCACATCATGTCGATTTGCGAAAACGCACGTGCCTTTTCAGCAAGCCGGGACAAGCTGGACTTACTGGCCTTTACCTATGAGCTCTCCGACTTTCTCGACCGGTACAAGGACGGCCCGGACAAGCACATCTGCATCAGTTCCGAAGACCTGATCGGTCACATGCCCGGACGGCGCAAACTGACAACCTATGACGCCGCCCCGATCCTGATGAAGGCCTTTGTGCACACGGTTGAACGTGTCATGCCCGAGCCACCCGAGATGATCTTTTACTTCTCGACACGGGAAGCCTCGAGCTGGCTCACATCCTGCCACACCCAGCATCTACGGGCGGTCAGGATGACCATGACAACCCAAGAATACATTGACGCCTATGCCGACAGTGCCCGACTGGACCGGATCGTCGACATGGTGAAAATTGCCGTCAAACCTCACCGGGTTGAAACTGCCCCCTTGGAGCGCTTGACCAAGATGCCGCTTGGACCTTTGACGCCGATCTTGGACCTGTTGGACATCTCACCTGGTATCCGCCGAAAGTTGAAACCACTGCCCCCTGCAAATGTCTCGGTGTCCGAGGATTTGCGCAACGAGTTCCTGCGCATCAATCAAAGTGATTTGGACTATGACAAGATGCGTCAAGCCAAACGTGCCGCGCGAACACGTTGGGAGAATGACCTGCAGAGTCAGGACGGCTAAACCATGCGTGTCACCACCGGCAAGATCATCATCCACGCCGGATTTCACAAAACCGGAACGTCTTCGGTACAGGCAACTCTGCGCCACAATCGGACAAATCTGAAACCACATGCCGCGCTTGCATTGAAGTGGCGCATAAAGGATCTGACCCATGCCATGCGGGGCTATTCAACCTGGCCCGATCCGATCAGCCTGATGAAAGTGACCCACCGGCTGGATCAATGGCTGAACGACATGCCCGACCTCAAGAACCGCGGACTGATCGTGTCTGCCGAGGAACTGGCCGGCCATATGCCGGGCCGCGAGGAGATTGCGGATTATTCAGCGGCTGCCGTTCTGGCACGAGAAATCAGAGACGCGTTCGTAAGACGGTACCGCCAACCTGATTTGCACTTTGTCTATACCACGCGCGCGGCATCCAGCTGGCTGAACAGCGCCTATTGGGAACATGTGAAATCGTCATCCATGACGATCACGCAGGATACCTTTCTAGGCCGCTTTCCGAACGCCGCGAACTTTGGGTCCGTGCTGGACAAAGTACAAACCGCAGTATCGCCCTACTCTGTGACACATGTGCCAATTGAGGACTGCAACACCCTCAGGTTGGGACCCGCAGAGAGACTATTAAAACTCGCTGGCCTGACCGACGCCGACCTCAAAAAGTTTGAACCAATTCTGCCCGCAAACACGCGCTTGCCGATCGGTGTTTTGCAGGAATTGCTGGACCTGAACCGCAATATCAGCGACAGGGAGGCGCGGAGCGCGGCCAAGAAAGCCGTGCTGCAGCGCCATGAAGAAAGTGCAGCCTCATGACTGACAAGCCCCGCTCGCATGGGCGAAAAACCATCACTGCGTCGTTGAAACCGCGTGAACTGATGACCCATAATCCACAGCTGGCAGGCGTCTGGACTGCGCGGATCATCACGCTATTTCCCGATGCCTTTCCCGGTGTGCTAGGCGAGAGCCTGACGGGCAAAGCGTTGAAAGACGGCAAGTGGCAGATTGAGACCACAGATTTGCGTCCCTTTGGCATTGGTAAGCACCGTAACGTGGATGACACCCCAGCAGGCGGCGGCGCGGGCATGGTGTTGCGTGCGGATGTGCTGGGCAACGCGATCGAACACACAATGCGCGCCGCGCGGGGCAACTGGCCACTTGTTTACCTCAGCCCGCGTGGACGACGCTTTGATCAAAAGGCGGCCCGCGCTTGGGCGAAATGCGACGGTATCACTATGCTGTGCGGCCGTTTTGAGGGCGTCGATCAGCGGGTTCTGGATCACTACAACATTCAAGAGGTCAGCCTTGGTGATTTTGTCCTGACCGGCGGTGAGATTGCAGCGCAAGCCATGATCGATGCGACGGTACGGCTGTTGCCGGACGTGCTCGGCAACGCCGACAGCATTGAGGACGAGAGCCATTCAAACGGTCTTTTGGAGCATCCGCAGTACACCCGCCCCGCCGAGTGGTTGGGTCGCGAAATCCCCGAGGTCCTGATGTCAGGGCATCACGGCAATATTGAGAAATGGCGCAAGGCTCAGGCCGAAGACCTGACCCGCCAACGGCGTCCGGACATGTGGGCCACCCATGAAGACAAGGATGAGGGTGACCAAGGGTAAACCAGAAGTCGTTGCGCATGCCCGCCTAGCCATGTTTATATCTTTGCGAACAGTTTGATTATTGGGAGATTTAGCAATGGCTGGTAAATTTGAACTCTACACCGACAAAGCGGGTGAATATCGGTTTCGTCTGAAAGCAGGCAATGGCGAGATTATTCTGGCCAGCGAAGGCTACAAGCAACGCGCCAGCGCCGAAAACGGCATTGCTTCGGTGCAGAAAAATGCCTCTGAAGATGCGCGTTACGAGCGCAAGGAAACCAAGTCGGGCAAGCATATGTTCAACTTGAAAGCCACCAACGGCCAGGTGATCGGCACGTCGGAAAGCTACGAAAGCACCTCAGGCCGCGACAATGGTATTGCTTCGGTTATGAAGAACGCACCGGGTGCTGAAACCAAAGACCTGACCTGAGGCCATCGATACAATCGAGCAGAACTTTTCAGGAAGTTCTGCTCGCGGAAGCTTTCTAGAAAAACTAGGACGCCACGCGTGGGAAGACCCTTGCCAAACCTTTAAACCTTCCATAAAAGCCGCTCATTCCCGGTCGGAGATTCCGACTCGGGTGTTTTTGGTGTTCGTGCCAAGGATCGCAACGGGTTTTCTTCTGCCTCGAGTGATTTTGGCAAAAGCGGGATCGAAGACGGACTAAGGAAAGACGGTTCACCCTCAGGCGGGCGCGCATGCGGACCCGAGCGAAGACCAGGAGCTAGAGAACCGCGCAAATCTTCGTGGATTAACCACGGGCAAAATAAGGAGCGTTTCAGATGGATCTGATCGCACAGATTGAGGCGGAACAAATTGCCGCCCTGGGGAAAGACATCCCCGACTTCAAAGCCGGCGACACCATTCGCGTCGGCTATAAAGTGACCGAAGGGTCGCGCTCGCGCGTCCAGAACTACGAAGGCGTTTGCATCGCCCGTAACAACGGCAAAGGCATTGCCGGTTCGTTCACTGTTCGTAAGATTTCTTTTGGTGAAGGTGTGGAACGTAACTTCCCACTGTTCTCGACCAACATCGACTCGATCACAGTTGTGCGTCGCGGTCGTGTACGTCGCGCCAAACTGTACTATCTGCGCTCGCGTCGCGGTAAATCCGCGCGTATCGCAGAAGACACCCACTATAAGCCCAAGCAAGCGTAAGGAGCGGTAACATGAAAAAAGACACTCATCCCGATTACCACTTCATCGACGTCAAAATGACCGACGGCACCATCCTCAAGATGCGTTCGACCTATGGTAAAGACGGCGATACGCTGTCATTGGACATCGACCCAACCGTGCACCCAGCTTGGACCGGCGGCACTTCGCGCCTGCTGGACGCTGGCGGCCGCGTGTCGAAGTTCAAAAAGAAATACGAAGGCCTGGGCTTCTAAGCACCGCTTCAAGATTTCAAACGAAGACGCCGCTCCAATCCAGGGCGGCGTTTTTCTTTGCGGCGCGCTTAGTCGCTACTTGTAAAGAACGCGATCGTTGGCTGAATCGATCGAAACTCACGCTTTTTCTTAAATTTCTTTGACAACGGCGACAGCAAAGCGGCCAGCGGCCTAAGACGTTTCGCCCGAGCAACAGCGTGTTGCCAGTTCCCGGTGGTGTCGGCTGCTCGGTACGCCTCTCTAGCGGCCAAGACTTCGGGGCCAACACCTCCCGTTTGAGCAATCGTGTTAAAAAAGAAGATCAGGATATCAAGGCCATAGCAGCGACCGTCTTCAGTTCCGGGCCGTGTGCGATCAAGGTCGATAAAGGTGATGCACCCATCTTCCCAGCAGATGTCTCTAAGGGCTGGGCGACCGTGGCAATATCCAGCGCTGTGCAGACGTGCCAAAGCGGTTGCCCCATCTGACAAAGCCCTGTGAAACACTTCAGGGGTGTCGATCGTATGCATTCTGACGCGATTCAGATTGGTCCCCGCATCCGCGATGACGAAGAACCCATCTCCGGAATCTAACAACTCTGGAATTGGCAATCCTTTGCCCTGGAGGGCGATATAGGTGGCTTTTTCGCGTTCAAACCCCTTGGCCGGATCCCCTTTGCGTAACCGCAAGGACAAAGACAAAGTCTCAGGCTCTTTACGCCACCCAACTCGGCCATCGACCTCGACTTGCCCTATCCGGTCGAATTGCTTGTTTTTTGCACCGTTGGTCTGGGAGGTTTGTGTCATCTCTTTGAGCGCCTGATCCTGAAGTTGACGGACCCTACACCGACCAACAACAGGGATAAAGCCGCATGCTTAGCCCATGGCTGGGGTCGCATGTCCAGTTTTGGGACGGCTTTGCATCAGGATGATCAACACAATGCCTATGTTGAGAAAGTTCCACGCAATGCCATTCAGAAAGGCCCACTGGTAACTGCCTGTCACGTCGTAAATCCATCCTGACATCCAACCACCCAGCGCCATTCCCAAGATGGTGGCCATCATCACCAGCCCCACCCGCGCACCGGCTTCTTTTGCGGGCATGTATTCGCGCACAATCACGGCATAGGCTGGCACAATTCCACCCTGGGACAATCCAAAGATCAGGCTCACAACATAGAGCGGCACAAGCCCGTCAAATGGCAGGTAAAGGAACAAGGCCAGACACTGCAGGGCTCCTCCGATCAACAGCGTAATCAACCCACCCAACCGGTCCGAAAGCGCCCCTGAGATCAACCGCGAAACAACGCCGCCCAAAAGCATCAACGACAGCATCTCGGCTCCAACGACAGGGCCATATCCAAGATCCACGCAGAACGACACGATATGCACCTGAGGCATGGACATGGCGACGCAACATCCGACGCCCGCAACAAATAGCATCACCTGCAATGCACGTGGCGAAAAGCCGGTGCTGTAGCTCTTAATACGCGCACCGGGCGCTGGCTCAGCGTCAAGCGGTGCGCGGCGGCGCAGGGTCATGGCCAGTGGGATCACCACTACCACTGTGATTGCGGCCAGCACCAAATAGACCGCACGCCAGCCATAGGACGTGAGAACACCGCTCAGCAGAATTGGCCAAATGGCGCCAGACAGATAGTTCCCACTGGCGGCAACCGCGACGGCAATGCCACGCCGTTTGTGAAACCAAAGAGAGATGTCTGCAATGAGCGGCCCAAAACCCGCTGCCGTGCCAAAACCTAACGCCAAATGCACCAGAGAGATCACATTGACGTTGTTGCTAAAGGCCGCGGCGACATAGCTTGCCCCCGCCAAAAGCGCCGCCCCAATCAGCGCATAGGTCACGCCAAACCTGTCAATTGCGCGACCAATCAATAGATTGCCCAGCGCAAACCCCACCATTGTCAAAGTGTAAGGCATTGAGGCGTCTGCACGGTCTATGCCGAACTCGGCTTGCACAGAGGGCATCACAACGATCACGGCCCACATACCAACGTTCACGATCAGCGCGATGGCAAGGGTTATTCCAAGACGGATCCAGGAATACCGGCTGTCTAAGGGACTTTCGTGTTGCATTCGCTCACGCTAATGCGCCCGCGGCACCCTGTATAGCTGAATTGACGGGTTGAGATTGATTGCTTATTGCCCCAGCGCCTGTGCCAGATCGGCGATCAGGTCGCCGGCATCTTCGATGCCAACGGAAATGCGCAGCAAGCCCTCTGGGATACCCGAATTCGGCTCGATCGTGGCGCGATGTTCTACAAGACTTTCTACGCCTCCCAACGATGTTGCACGATGAAACAGGTTCAGGCGTCCTGCTGCTGCCAATGCCGCATCGCGCCCGCCACGCACCACAAAAGACATGAGGAACCCATAGCCGCCCTGCATCTGCCTTTTTGCCGTCTCGTGACCTGCATGGCCCGCGAGGCCGGGGTAGAGCACCGTTTCGACGCGTAGATGATCCTCAAGAAACGCGGCAATCTCAGTGGCATTGGCACACATCTGTCTGACACGCAGCGGTAACGTTCGCATGCCCCGCAACAAGAGCCATGCCTCAAACGGGCCCATGACTGCGCCGGCGGTGGCGCGATCTTCGGCAATGGCTTGCCAGGTTTCAGTGTCTTCTCGGGTGACCAGCACACCGCCCAGAACATCTGAATGCCCATTAATTGCCTTGGTGGCCGAATGCATGACGATATCCGCGCCCAAGCTCAACGGTTGGCTCAGAATGGCAGTCGCTGCAGTGCTGTCAACAACAAGCAATGCCCCAGACGCGTGCGCCGCTTGTGCGGCTGCTGCGATGTCCGTGATTTTCAGCCAGGGATTAGAAGGGGTCTCAATCCAGACGATCTGTGTCGGCGCCGCAGCACATGCACTTTCCAGAGCCTTTGAATCCGACGCATCCACCTCGCACAGTTTTACTGCCCGACGCTCACAGAAATCGCGAATCCATCTGGTTGTGCCCCAGTAAATGCCCGACTGCACAACAACACGTCCGCCGTTCGGGACCGTACGGAACAGCGCCGCAATCGCTGCCATGCCGGTAGGAAACAAGAGCGCGCCGTTGCCCCCTTCCAGCCCGGCCAGAACCGCCTCGGCCTGACGCACCGCATCGTTGTGGTCGCGCGCATAGGTGTTGGCGGGGTTCAACGGTGCGTAATCGCGGTCACGTGCAAAGGTGGTCGAAGGTTGAATCGGTGGCACAACCCCCCCGCTTTGGGCATCAATGACGCCACCGGCCTGTGCGGCCAATGTCGCTGGGTGCATGTCTTTGGGGTCCATATGCGCCACTCCTCGTTCAGGGGTCTGCCTATCTGCCGCCAAAGTACGATGACTTGCAAGGCCCTGCCTGCGCGCCTATTCAAGAGGCACTTCATACCGGAGAGCCCATGAGCCGCACGATCCTGTTCAACAAGCCCTATGATGTGCTGTCTCAATTCACCGACAAAGGTACCGAAGGCAGCACTCGCCGGACCCTTTCGGACTTTATTGACGTTCCCAAAGTCTATTCGGCGGGACGGCTGGATCGTGACAGCGAGGGGCTCTTGGTGCTCACCAGCGATGGGCGGCTTCAGCAACAGATTGCCAACCCCAAAAACAAATGGCCCAAGACATATTGGGTACAAATCGAGGGCACGCCGTCAGAAGACGCCATCTCTCGTTTACGCAAAGGCGTTGAACTAAAGGATGGAATGACCCGCCCGGCAGGTGTTGACCGCATGGATGAACCCGACTGGCTGTGGCCACGCACGCCGCCCATTCGGGTACGCAAATCCATTCCAGACAGTTGGTTGCGGCTGACCATCAAGGAAGGACGCAATCGACAGGTTCGTCGTATGACCGCCGCTGTGGGGCATCCGACCCTACGCTTGATCCGTTATGCGGTCGGAGACTGGACCATCGACGGGTTGCTCAGTGGTCAGTGGAATGATGCGCCTTTGCATCGCTTACCGGGCAAACCGTCAGCTCGGTGATGCTGAATAGATCGGCACTGGCTCTGCAATGCCTTTGAGTGTCACCGCAGGCAATTCTGTCAGGACGATACCTTCTGATCCATCCACAGCTTTGCGTGTTGCCTCTTCGATCAGAATCTGACCACCTCTCGCCTTGCTGCACAGCCGCGCCGCGAGGTTCACGGTTGAGCCGAGCACCGTGTAATCCATGCGGTCGCGTGCACCCATGGCGCCCAGAACCGCATCGCCCGAGGCAATGCCAATACCAACCTCAAGTGCGCCGCCTGTCTGAGAGCCCATTGTCTCCGCCAGAGCTTGCTCGATCTCAACGGCACATAATGTGGCCCGGTGTTCTTTGTTGTCGCCGGTGAACATCGCCATCAATTCATCGCCGACGAATTTGTCGATATCACCACCATGCTCTTCGACGATCCCGGCCTGCACCTCGAACAATCTGTTCAGAACCTCGATCACTTCTTCCGGCGAAACGGTTTCGGAACAGGCGGTATAGCCACGAATATGGCTGAACAGCATGGTCACCGCACGCCGTTCACCACCGCGAGAAATCCCCTCGCTGCCTTGCGCCTGAATGGCTGTGATGGTTTCCTGGCTGACAAACTTCATCAGCTCCAGCCTCTCACCCAGTTCCCCCGCCATGACGTTGACCCGTTTGGCCAGATCGCCGATCTCATCGCGAGACCGGACGTTTTGAACGCGCGCCGCAAACTCTCCCTGGCCGATTTGTTCTGCGACCCGCCCGATCTTGAGAATGGGGCTTGTCAGGCCCCGCGAAAAAATTAGCGCGGCAGCAGACGCGGCGGCGAACCCCAATGCACCAACCAAGAGGATACGTTGCATCATTTGGTCGACCACAGCATAGGCGTCTGCTTCGGAAAGCTCGCTAATCACGGCCCAAGGGAACCAATCCGGAAACGCATAAGCCCCGAGCATTATCGTACCATTGGCGCGCGAATAGCTTTCCAGTGCGTCAGCCCGAGCGCCGGCCACGATCAAAGGCATGGCAGACGCCACGATTGAACGGTCGGCAACGACCTGTACATCGTCGACCAATGCAAGCCGCCCGGCGTGATCTACAACTGTGATTTGTCCGCGTTGGTGAAACGGATGGCGTTCCACACGCTCACGCAGCGTTCCGAGATCAATTTTTGCGGCGAGCGTCAATTGCCGTCCGGCAATGCGACTTTCCATCGGCAGGGTAAGCGTCGCGACCCAATCCCCGGTTTCTTCAACACGTGATATGATCGGTCGCCCGAACTGACCTGTTCCTTCGATGTTGGCGACCAATTCCGGTGCTGTAGTCAGCACGGCGATGGGGTCCAATCCTGCCGCCTCAAGGCGTTGGCTAAAGGCCTGATCGGTCACCATCAACGGCAACGCCGCGCCTTCGACACTCAGTTTCAAGGCCACGACATCCGGCATTTGCTCCATCCCTTCGGTCAGGAGTGAAACCTTTTGCGAGACATCGAGTTGTGGGTTGTCCACGCCGGATCGAATGACAGACAGAGGCACCAACCAGAGCCCTTGGTAAAGGGCGTCGAATTCACCGCTTACTTGTCCGGCAACACCGGTCAAATCCTCGTTAACCGCACTTTTCAACTCATCACGCGCGATCCGAATGAGGTTGTCACCCACCAAGGCCAATGGCACCACGGCCACCAGCGCGGCAAAGATGAAGAATTTAAGCGTAAGTGGGAAACGCATGCTCTAGTTATCACGCGCAGTGGCGGTAACGGTTGTCGTGTCTTCCGCCACACCACATACCAGTCCGGTTGTATCACGGGCGGTCACTGTGACCGTGTACTCACCAGCCGTGGCATAGCGGTGCCGAACAATCGCACCTGTGGCATTGGTCTGATCTCCGAAATCCCATGAAAGGCGAACGCCGTGGCCATCAGGGTCCTGTGACCCACTGGCGTCAAAACGCAGCACATCGTGCACCGCACCTAACGGCGTCTGCAAGGCCGGTCCGGCGTCAGGTTCTCTGGAGTGAACCCTGTCGACGTCAGACCCCATTCTGAGGCCAACATGCGATTGAAACTGGAATCACCCGCAACTTCTAACCGATAGCCCGCAGCGTCCGGAAAGATCTCCCAAGCAAGGTCGACTGAGGTTCCATAAACCTCATCTTTGTCCAACGGTGCAATGAGTAACGCGCGATCCAGTGCTTCGGTCTTTGCCGTGCTGCCATCAGACATAATCACCACACCTTCGTCCAAGCCCAGTGAGACCTGTTGGCCGCCGGCCAGAATATCGAGGGATTCTGCGTCGAAATTCACAAATCGCGCACTGTCGATGTCATTCTTGATCCAGAAATCATTGGATTCCGTGGTGGTCTTGATGCCCGGAACATCAATTTCAAAGCTGTCCTGATCCGAAAGCTGATTCAATAACGCGTAAAAGTCGCCGCTGGCCAAGCTGACTTTGGTGACTTCCTTGCCGGTCAAAGGATCAGATCGCATCCTCTGAATGGTCGCATTCGAATTTGGGTTCAACCGCAAGCGACTAAGATCGCGAAATGTGACTTGCGTGGTTGAGTTCGACAAGGTGCGCAGGCGCTCAAACTCAACCAGGACGTCATCCAAAGTCTGGTCAGACCACGCAGCCTCGGTGGGGTCACGCCCTTCGACCTGACCCTGAATGTCGGTAATCAACGCTTCTGCCGCACGGTCCCGTTGTTCCAGAGAGATTTCAAAGGCTTCATTTGCCTGGACCGTAGCGACATCCGAAAACTCCACGACGTCGCGCCATTCGCCCTCTCCGCGCCGATCCACCGCTACTTCGCGATTCTCAATGGCGGTCCCGATTTCCTGCGGTGCAAACAACCTCGCGCCCTCGGCAGTGGCCTGCTGAATCGCATCCAGCGACGTCGACAGGGCATCATCGGCCAACCGCACTTGCGTTACGGGCATCCGAACGATTGTGCCGGGCTTCAGGTCAGCCGGCGACGCAACGTTGTTGATTTTTAGAACCGTGGGCCAAAGGTCCGGGTCATCTAGGTGGCGGGCCACGAAGTCTCTGAGCGTTTCTGCGCTTGGGTATTCGACTAATTCATAAGGTGCATCAAGACCATCGGTCTCGGCCGACACAAACCCGGCGCCCCCGAGCACAAAAGCTGGGAACAGCACACCCGCAAAGTAGAAAACGGCGCGGGGGAACAGGGTCCTGTACGCCAGGCCAATCACGCCCTAACTCCTAAAAATTGTTTAAAGATAACTCGGAAACAACTCCGTTATCGTTGGATAATTTACCGAAAAGACAAGAAAATTGAACGATTTCACGGCATTCGACATTAAAAGATGCGGGAAACTGTTATGTTTTACGCATCGTTTCTTCCCCAATTGACCCACTGTTCATGAATTGCGAACAATGATGTCCTTGCAAGAGATTGTGGGCTGAATCGCGACATCGCGCTTATGGCAGAAGAAACGATTGCGCACCTATTGCCATTTTTCCGGCGGTCCTTTGAGCGACAGGTCAACGAGCCAGACAACGGCGGGGTTACTCTGCAAAAGGGGCAGAAATGTCGCAATTTCATTGTGCAACCAACACAAATCCTTGCGAGTGCATTGGTGCCGCTTCCCCTCTTGCCAGCCTCAACATATAGTGCGCATAAACCCGCCAGCGCGCCACAGAGCGCAGGCAATCAGACCAGATGGGCGAGTGGAGAGTTAGGGCAATGGCGCATATCATCGTTGTAGGAAACGAAAAGGGTGGCGCGGGCAAATCAACCATGTCCATGCACATTGCGACCGCATTGGCACGAATGGGCCACAAGGTCAGCGCCTTGGACCTGGATCTGCGGCAGAAGACTTTTGGACGGTACGTCGACAATCGACGGTCGTTTCTGGCTGAGGCGGGGCAGTCGCTCCCCAGCCCGGAATATCATGAATTGCCAGAA
Organism: uncultured Shimia sp.; assembly: GCF_947498095.1. Lineage (GTDB taxonomy): Bacteria > Pseudomonadota > Alphaproteobacteria > Rhodobacterales > Rhodobacteraceae > Shimia. The sequence goes on from NZ_CANMJE010000009.1 coordinate 129,091, forward strand.
ATTGACCCTGCCACCCTGAAACCCGGCGAGAATATCTATGACCATCGTCTGTCAGCCGCCGTGGCAACGCTTGAGTCGGACAGCGACTTTATCCTGATCGATTGCCCTGGCTCGCACACACGACTAAGCCAGGTAGCCCATTCGCTGGCAGATACCCTTGTGACGCCACTGAATGACAGTTTCGTGGATTTCGATCTTTTAGCGCACACGGATCCTCATGGCGAAAAAATCCTCGGGCCATCAGTTTATTCCGAAATGGTTTGGAATGCCCGCCAATTGCGTGCGCAGGCGGGCCTGAAGCCGATTGACTGGGTGGTATTGCGCAACCGCATGGGCGCACAGCAGATGGTCAACAAGGAAAAGATGGGCAAAGCCCTGGACAATCTCGCGCGGCGCATCGGGTTCCGTGTGGCACCCGGTTTCAACGAGCGGGTCATCTTCCGTGAGCTGTTCCCACGTGGCCTGACGTTGCTTGACCTGCGCGACATCGGCGTGAAGCAATTGAACATCTCGAATGTTGCAGCACGGCAAGAGTTGCGTGACCTCTTGAAGGCGCTGAACTTACCCGGGGTCGAGGTGAACTTCTGATCCCATAGTGAGGTATCATGAACGACAAACCTGATCTGGCCGCATTGTTTGGGGCGACAAAGACCGACACCTTTCTGGGTCTTGAAAAGTGCGAAAATCTGGAAGCTTTGTCGGCACCGGTTGCGCTGATCAGTGCCTTGGGTGCGACGCCCTATGGGTCCGTTGGCGCCTATTGCAGAAACGCCCCGGATGCTTTGCGCAAAGCTACAGGCGCACTGGCATCCAACATTGACCGGCACAATTTCGACCTTGGTGGACCAACTTTTCCAACACAGGTCACGCGTGCCGTCGACTGTGGAAACCTGCCCTTTGACGATCAGGATTTTGCGATCAACCGCGATACAATCCACAACGCGATCTCAACCATTCTGACTAAAAGTGCGGTGCCTGTTCTAATAGGCGGCGACGATTCCGTACCGATCCCAATGCTTGAGGCTCTTGGGACGACGGGCGATCACTACACGGTCCTGCAGCTTGATGCGCATATCGATTGGCGCCAAGAGCACATGGGAGAGGATATGGGCCTTTCATCAACGATGCGACGTGCCTCTGAGATGGATCATATCGAGCGAATTATTCAGGTCGGTGCGCGCAGCATTGGTTCGGGGCATTCAGACGATCTGGCTGATGCCGTAGCATGGGGTGCCCAGTTTGTTCCGGCGCATGACCTCCACCGAGACGGTGTGCAGGCCGTTCTGGATTTGATTCCTGCTGGTTCGAATGTGGTCATTTGCTTGGATGTCGACGTTTTAGACCCTTCCATCGTGCCCGGTGTCATTGGGCGGGCACCCGGAGGGTTGAGCTATTTCCAATGTCTCGACTTGATCCGCGGCACAGCCAACAAGGCACGCATCGCCGCCATCGACTTTGTCGAATACATGCCCGAGGCCGATATTGGCGACCTCGGGGCTTTGACCGTTTCGCGGCTGATCGCGAGCACATTGGGACTGTTGGCGCGGCAGGCGACCTAGCCCCTCAGTTTTTGGTCAGGCACGGCCCAACATGCGTTTCAGCGTGTCGTCCCGATCTATGTAGTGGTGCTTGATCGCCCCAAGGACATGCAAGACCAGCGCCAGAATGGTCATTTTGGCAAAGACGCCATGCATCCCCATGAAAGCATCAGAAAGCCCTTTGGTCGGCTCCATGGCGCTGGCGATCGTAAAAAGTCCAAAGACATCAATATCGCGCCCGCCGAAATACGACCCAAGCACTCCTGTCAAAGGCATGGCAATCACCGAAATCAGCAGCACCCAATGCACGACTTTAGCCAAAGTTGACTGCCATTTCGGCATTGCGGTGGTTTCTTCCAAAAACCCCTGTATCAACCTATACCCGACCCGCCAAACGCCGTAGATCAGCACCACCACGCCAACCGCCTTGTGAATACCGATCAAAGCGCCCTTTTCCGGGCCGCGCGGTACGAACTCATGCAGATAAACACCAAACACCAACATGGCGACCATTGCGGCAGCCACCAACCAATGGTTCAAGCGTGACAGACCATCCCAGTTCAGTCCGGATGCCATTTCAAAATCTCCTTTTGCTAATTGAAACGCAGCGGCAATCAATCAATTCCAGCCAGTCGTTTAAGCATCATACGCAACAGCCGAACTTCTCCGTCGGTAAATTTGCGACTGATGTCCGCGTCATAGCGTTTTGCCACATCGCGCAGGTCCCGATAAGCTGCCTCACCCGCGGGTGTCAGCGTCAAAAACTCCTGTCGACGATCATCCTGCGAGCGCTCCCGCACAACGAATCGCTTTTCAACGAGCTTGGTGACAGCACGTGAAATCTTGGTCTTGTGAATTTTCGCACGGACCACAATATCGGTGGCCGTCATCTTTCCGAAGGCGCCCAAGTGAAACACGACCCGCCACTCAGTACGCAGCATTCCGTATTTGTTTTTATAGAGTTGCGTGAAAGCAAGACTGCTTTCTTCTGCCGCCTGATTGAGCAGATACGGCAAAAACACCTGTAGATCGAAGTCATCATTTTTCGGCATTTCACGTCTCCTTTGCCTTGTTAGTTACAAAAAGAACTATTACCAAAGCAACTAAATTCGAAACTGGAGCGCGCGAAAATGACAAAACATACTGTTCCGACCCGAATGCAAATGGCCCCCTCTATGGCAGGCCCGCATGAGGGCTATATGCCCGGATTTGGCAACGACTATGAATCCGAGGCTCTTCCCGGTGCCCTGCCGCAAGGCATGAACTCACCTCAGAAATGCAACTATGGCCTCTATGGCGAGCAACTGTCAGGCACGGCCTTTACAGCACCCAGCCATCAGAATGAGCGGACGTGGTGCTATCGTATTCGCCCTTCGGTGAAGCATTCCCATCGCTATGAAAAGATCGATGTACCGCATTGGAAATCGGCCCCGAATGTCGACCCTGATGTGACCAGCCTTGGCCAATACCGCTGGGACCCAGTGCCGCATACGGACGAGGCACTGACATGGGTTACGGGTATGCGCACCATGACAACAGCTGGTGACGTGAACACCCAGGTCGGCATGGCGACGCACATCTACCTGGTGACTGAGTCGATGGAAGACGACTATTTCTTCTCTGCAGATTCCGAGTTGCTGGTGGTGCCGCAAGAAGGTGTCCTACGGTTCTCGACCGAATTGGGGGTCATCGACCTTGAGCCGAAAGAAATCGCCATTATCCCGCGTGGCCTGCTTTATCGTGTGGAAGTGCTCGAAGGCCCGGCGCGCGGTTTTGTCTGCGAAAACTACGGCCAGAAGTTCGAGCTGCCTGGCCGCGGGCCAATTGGCGCCAACTGCATGGCCAACCCGCGTGACTTCAAAGCACCTGTGGCGGCTTTTGAAGATCGCGAAGTTCCTTCGACCGTGACCGTGAAATGGTGTGGTCAGTTCCACAAAACACAGATCGGTCAATCACCTTTGGACGTGGTCGCCTGGCACGGCAACTATGCACCGGTGAAGTACGACCTGCGCACCTATTGCCCGGTCGGCGCGATCCTGTTTGACCACCCGGACCCCTCTATCTTTACCGTACTGACAGCTCCTTCGGGCCAGCCGGGTACCGCGAACATCGACTTTGTCCTGTTCCGTGAGCGCTGGATGGTTGCCGAAGACACATTCCGTCCGCCGTGGTATCATAAGAACATCATGTCCGAACTGATGGGCAACATCTATGGACAGTACGACGCCAAACCTCAGGGGTTCATCCCGGGCGGCATGTCACTGCACAATATGATGCTGCCACATGGACCGGACAAGAATGCGTTTGAGGGTGCGTCGAATTCGAACCTCGGCCCGGACAAGCTGGACAACACCATGTCCTTCATGTTCGAAACACGCTTCCCGCAACATCTGACCGCATTTGCCGCAGATGAAGCACCGCTACAGGATGATTACATTGATTGCTGGACCGACATCGAAAAGAAATTCGATGGCACTCCGGGCAAGAAGTAAGGAAAAGCAAAGATGCCTTTGATGAAAAGCTGGGTGGCTTCGGCCAATGATGCGAACCACCCTTTCCCGCTGAACAACCTGCCATATGGTGTGTTCTCGACCGACGGAACCGAAGAACGCTGCGGCGTTGCCATCGGTGACATGATCCTTGATATGGCCGCCGCGGAAGAGACCGGGCTGATTACCATTTCAGAGATCGCTGTGTTTGACGCGCCTTATTGGAACGAGTTCATGGATCTTGGCAGCGATGCCTGGGCCGAGCTGCGCGCTCGCCTGATCGAAGTTCTGAAAGAAGGCAGCGCGGATCAAGCCAAGGCCGAGCCCTTGCTGGTTGCGATGGCGGACGCCGAGATGCACATGCCGCTGGTCGTGCCGGAATACACCGACTTTTATGCTGGTCGTCACCATGCGACGAATGTTGGCACCATGTTCCGCGGCGCCGAAAACGCGTTGCCGCCGAACTGGCTGCACATTCCGATCGGATATAATGGCCGAGCATCGTCTGTGATTGTGTCGGGCACAGATGTCCGCCGTCCATGGGGTCAGCTGAAATCGCCTGACCACGACATACCCGCCTTTTTGCCCTGCCGCCGGTTCGATATTGAACTTGAAATGGGTGCGATCGTAGGCACGTCTTCCGATGGCCCAATTACCGTGCAAGAAGCTGACGACAACATCTTTGGCTACGTCTTGCTGAACGACTGGTCCGCGCGTGACATCCAAGCGTGGGAATACCAGCCGCTGGGCCCGTTCCAAGCCAAAGCGACAGCAACTTCCATCAGCCCTTGGATCGTGACCAAGGACGCGTTGGAACCTTTCCGCACCGATACACCAGAGCGCGAGTTCGAACTGCTCGACCACATCAAAGACTGCGGGCCGATGCTCTATGACATCGACCTCGAAGTCACTATGGCCCCCGACGGCAAGGACGCTACGACCATCGCGCGCACCAACTATAATGAGATGTACTACTCGGCGGCGCAGCAACTGGCGCATCACACCACGGCAGGCTCGCCAATGAACGTTGGCGATCTCCTCGGGTCGGGCACCATCTCTGGCCCCGAAAAAGAAAACCGCGGCTCGCTGCTGGAGCTGAGCTGGGGTGGCAAAGAGCCGATGACACTCGAAACCGGTGAGACCCGCTCGTTCATCGAAGATGGCGATACATTGATCCTCAAAGGCAACGCCAAGGGCGACGGCTATACCATCGGCTTCGGCGATTGTGTTGGCACCGTTATCGCCGCACTTGATGACCCCTACAAACGCTAAGGAAACGACAAAATGGCAAAAGCATTCGCGTCCCAAGGGGACATGACTGAAAAGACAATCACCTTTGATGAAATCGGTGAAGGCCTTTATGCCTTTACCGCTGAGGGTGACCCGAACTCGGGTGTCATCATCGGTGATGACAGTGTCATGATCGTTGAAGCGCAGGCCACGCCGCGTTTGGCCAACAAGGTGATCGACTGCGTGCGTTCGGTGACCGACAAACCGATCACTCACGTCGTACTGACCCACTATCACGCTGTGCGCGTGTTGGGTGCATCAGCGTTCAACGCCCAGCAAGTCATCATGTCCAACACCGCCTATAACATGGTGCTGGAGCGTGGTCAGGAAGACTGGGACAGCGAGTTTCAACGCTTTCCACGTCTGTTCGAAGGCCACGAGTCGATCCCCGGCCTGACGTTCCCGACCACGACGTTTACCGATGAGATGACCGTGTTCCTTGGCAAGCGTCGCGTGAACATCAAACAGATCGGCCGTGCCCACACCGCCGGTGATGCTGTGATCCACGTGCCGGACCAGAACGTTATGTTCACCGGCGACATCGTCGAAGACCATTCGGCCTGTTACTGCGGTGACGGTCACTTTGCCGACTGGGGCCAGACGCTGGACAACATCAAAGCCTACGACGTGGACGCCATTGCGCCCGGCCGTGGCGGCGCGCTTGTTGGCAAAGACGCTGTGGAACGCGCCATCGAAAGCACACGCGACTTTGTTCAAAGCACCTATCTGCCCGCGGCCCGTGTAGCCGCCCGCGGTGGTTCGCTGAAAGAAGCATGGGACGCTGTGCGCGAGAGCTGTGATCCGAAATTCGCGGACTATGCGATCTATGAGCACTGCCTGCCCTTCAACGTTGCCCGCGCCTATGACGAAGCACGCGGCATCGCACACCCCCGCATCTGGACCGCTCAGCGCGATCTGGACATGTGGGCAGCCCTACAGGGCTAACCCCACAAAAGCGCGTTTGATCCAGATCGTGTGACGCGCACCGGGGACATGAGACACTAAACGCAATCGTTCCGGCGCACTCGCGCCGGGGCACAGGAGAGATTTGCCCATTTTAGGGAGGAGACCCAATGAACAAGATCTTCGAAATCCCCCTCTACGCCTATGAGCGTAGCCCGGATCAGGATGCCGACACACCCGTCCGCCGCAAGGTGGTTGTGGTGGGTGCTGGCCCTATCGGCCTGGGGGCCGCCATCGACTTTGCCCAACAAGGCATTGAAGTCGTCGTTTTGGACGACAACGACAAGGTCAGCTTCGGCTCACGCGCCGTGTGCTATGCCAAGAGGCCGCTGGAAATTCTGGATCGCTTGGGTTGTGGCAAGCCCATGGTCGACAAGGGCGTCGAATGGAACATCGGCAAGGTGTTCTTTGACGAACGCCAAGTTTACCAATTCGACCTTCTGCCAGAAGACGGTCACGAATTCCCCGCCTTTATCAACCTGCAGCAATACTATTTCGAAGAGTACATGGTGAACCGTGTCCGCGAATTGCAGGCCGCAGGCGCCCCAATCGAAATCCGAGGCAACAACAAAGTTTTGAAAGTCGAAGAAAAGGGCGACCACGCCGCCATTCTCGTCGACACGCCAGAAGGCCAATACGACCTCGAAGCCGAATGGCTGATTGCCTGTGACGGCGCCACATCGCCCATCCGCGGTATGATGGGCCTGGACTTTGTAGGTCGGATCTTTGAAGACAACTTCCTGATTGCTGACGTGATTATGGATGCTGAGTTCCCGACGGAACGTTGGTTCTGGTTCGACCCGCCCTTTAACAAAGGCCAGTCGGCACTGCTGCACAAGCAACCTGATGGTGTTTGGCGCATCGACCTGCAGTTGGGTTGGGACATCGACAAGGAAGAAGAGAAGAAACCCGAGAATGTCATCCCGCGTCTCAAGGCGATGCTGGGCGACGATGTCGAATTCGAGCTTGAGTGGGTGTCGATCTATACCTTCCAATGTCGCCGTATGGAGACTTTCCGCAAGGGTCGCGTGCTGTTCGCTGGCGACGCCGCCCACCAAGTCTCGCCGTTCGGTGCCCGTGGTGCAAACTCGGGTCTTCAGGATACCGACAACCTCGTGTGGAAGATGAAGTTGATCTTTGACGGGATTGCCGACGAGTCGTTGCTTGATAGCTACGACTACGAACGTATCTACGGCGCCGATGAGAACATCATGAACTCGTCCCGCTCGACTGACTTCATCACACCGAAATCGGACATGAGCCGTGTACTGCGGGATGCGGTTCTCGACCTGTCGGAAGTTCATGAATTTGCCCGTCCACTGGTGAATTCAGGACGTCTGTCGGTGCCTTGCACTTATGATGGTTCGCCGCTCAACTCGGCAGACGCGCTGCTTGACGGCCCCGCGCGGACCCGTCCCGGCAGCCCCTGCCCCGACGTACCACTGGGCGACGACTTCCTGCTGCCAAAACTGGGCGACAAGTTCACACTGCTGACAATCGACGCAGAGGCGCCTGAATCCATTGAGGAAAGCGGAGTCACCGTGACCCGCCTGGCGCTATCGACCAAAAACGATCCGACGCAAATGCTGAAAGAGCGGTTCCTGGGCGACGCCGAAAGCGGAGTCTACCTGATCCGTCCTGACCAGCACGTTGCGGCACGCCGTCCGAGCTTTGACGAAAATCTGATCCGCGCCGCGATCCGCCGCGCTATCGGCAAGGAGTAAACCCAATGTCTGATCTCACTCTGGCCCCGAACATTGCTGGCGCTGATGATTTCTACGCCGAACTGTTGGCTACCCATGAAGGTCTGTCAAAATCGGACAGCGATGCATTGAATGCCCGCTTGGTTCTGGTTTTGGCCAATCACATCGGTGACCGCGCAATCCTGACACAGGCGTTGGCCGCTGCCGCGCTTAAATCCGAGGAGTAATTTCCATGAAAATCGAACAAATCCACCACGTCGCCTATCGTTGTAAAGACGCCAAAGAAACCGTTGAATGGTACGGCAAAATGCTGAACATGGACTTTGTCCTGGCGATTGCCGAGGATCACGTGCCGTCCACGCACGAGCCTGATCCTTACATGCACCTGTTCCTGGATGCCGGAAACGGCAATGTTCTGGCCTTCTTTGAGCTGCCGACCAAACCAGAAATGGGCCGGGATCCAAACACGCCAATCTGGGTTCAACACATTGCTTTCAAAGTCAAAGATCGCGAGACCCTGATCGAATTCAAAGAACATCTTGAGCGTGAGGGTGTCGAAGTTCTGGGGGTTACCGACCACTCGATCTTCCACTCGATCTACTTCTTCGATCCCAATGGACACCGTGTTGAACTGGCCTGCCCCGATCCAGAGGAAGAAGCCATGCTGAAGCGTATGGACGAGGTGAAATGGGACATGCTGAACGAATGGTCTGTCACCAAGAAAGCCCCTCAGCACGCGGCATGGCTGCACGCCAAAGAACTCGACAAGAACGCTTAACATCGCAAGTGAACTGTTGTAAGACTAAGAAACCGGCCTTTCGGGGCCGGTTTTTTTTGACCAGCAAGGCAAGATATGACCGAGACGACCCTCTACGACTACTGGCGCTCATCGGCGAGCTATCGGGTGCGGATAGCCCTGAACCTCGCCGGGATCGACTATCGTGCTGTCTCAGTGGACCTGGTCAAAGGAGATCACAAGTCGGAAGAGCACATCGCGCGGAACCCTCAAGGGTTGGTGCCGGTGCTGGAGATTGACGGTCACAGCTTTACACAATCGCTGGCCATTCTGGATTACCTAAACGAAACCAGAAACTTGAACCTACTCCCTGAGGATCCTGCCAAGGCCGCAAAGCTGCGCGCGCTGGCTCACTCCGTGGCAGTAGATGTGCATCCAGTCTGCAATCTGGGGGTGGTAGCCCATGTGTCAAAGCTGGTGCCGGATCACCCCGAGGCCAAGGTCGATTGGATGAAACACTTCATCTCAACCGGACTGCGGGCCTTTGAAGGAATGCTGGCGGAATTTGCACAAGATCCGTTCTGCAGTGGCGCGGCCCCGACACTGGCCGACATCTGCCTGATGCCGCAGCTATACAATGCGCACCGCTGGGGCGTGGATTTCTCAGATTGCCCCCGCATTCAAAGCATCGAGGCAGCTTGCGCCCAGCACCCAGCCTTTGCGGCAGCCTACCCGGACGCGGTCAAACCGTCCTGACGGCCACCTTTTCCTAAGATTTGAACGAGCGGCTCATACCACGCGGTTTGATCGCTTTGTACAATTGTTTTTGCCAATGGGGCGTTTGTACAAACGTGCAACTCCGGTTTTGAGACCTTTTGTTACCAAATTTTTCAATTTAGTGAATTTGTGTAACATTTCTCTTGCATCGAATCGCAAGCTGACTTATCCCGACCATGCGGTCGGCTAATCCCGGCGATGAACAGGACAAAGGTAACACCCATGGACGCATTCATCTGCGACGCGACGCGGACCCCGATCGGGCGATATGGCGGCGCGCTTTCTTCGATCAGAACAGACGATCTGGCAGCCCTGCCCATTGCCGCGCTGATCGAGCGCAATCCGCAGGTCAACTGGGCCAGCATCGACGACGTGATCTATGGCGACGCCAATCAGGCGGGCGAAAGCAACCGCAACGTGGCGCGCATGGCAGCCCTTCTCGCAGGCCTGCCTATCGACGTTCCTGGCACCACTGTGAACCGCCTTTGTGCCAGCGGCATGGACGCCGTAGGCATGGCGAGCCGCGGGATCAAGGCCGGAGACTATGACATGGCCATCGCCGGCGGTGTGGAAAGCATGAGCCGCGCACCGTTTGTGATGCCGAAAGCCGCCAGCGCTTTTACCCGCGCCAATGCGGTTTATGACACCACCATCGGCTGGCGTTTCGTGAACAAGAAAATGCACGAAATGTACGGCACGGATTCGATGCCGCAAACGGCGGACAACGTGGCCGAAGATTACAATATCAATCGGGCCGATCAGGATGCCTTTGCCGCGAACAGCCAGGCCCGTTGGGCGGCTGCGCATGAGGCGGGCATTTTCAAGGACGAGATCACCCCGGTCAGCGTACCGCAGCGCAAGGGCGATCCGATTGTGGTCGACACTGATGAGCATCCCCGCCCCGGCACCAGCGCTGAAAAGCTGGGGGGCCTCAAGGGTGTGAATGGACCGGACAAGACCGTGACTGCGGGCAACGCGTCCGGCGTCAACGATGGAGCCGCCGCAATCTTGATGGCCAGTGAAGCCGCTGCGGCCAAAAACGGTCTCAAGCCGATGGCCCGCGTGGTGGGCATGTCAGTTGCCGGTGTGGCACCGCGCGTCATGGGCATTGGCCCGGTGCCTGCCAGCCAAAAGGTCCTCGCACGGGCGGGTCTGAGCATCGACCAGATGGATGTGATAGAATTGAACGAGGCTTTTGCGAGCCAAGGGTTGGCAACGCTGCGCGCGCTTGGCGTGGCGGATGATGCCCCCCATGTAAATCCTAATGGTGGCGCCATTGCCATCGGTCACCCGCTGGGCATGTCCGGCGCGCGGCTGGTGCTGACCGCCGCTTATCAATTGCAACGCACCGGTGGGCGCTATGCGCTCTGCACCATGTGCGTCGGAGTTGGACAGGGCGCTGCCCTGATCCTTGAACGTGTGTAAGGGAGGAGCCCTAAAATGTATGCACAGATGATCAAGACCGCGTCCGCGGGCGTCAAATCTCGCGAAGAGATGACGGACCAAGAGCGTGAGTTTCAGGACAAGATCGACAACGACATCAAGATCGAGCCGCGCGACTGGATGCCAGACGATTATCGCCGCACGCTGATCCGTCAAATCGGCCAGCACGCGCACTCGGAAGTCGTGGGTCAGCTGCCCGAAGGAAACTGGATCACCCGCGCCCCAACACTGGAGCGCAAGGCGATCCTGTTGGCTAAGGTGCAGGATGAGGCAGGCCATGGTCTGTATCTTTACTCTGCCGCTGAAACGCTGGGCGAGAGCCGCGATGAGCTGGTGCGCCTGTTGCATGAGGGTCGGATGAAGTATTCGTCGATCTTTAACTACCCGACGCTGAACTGGGCGGATATTGGTGCAGTGGGCTGGCTGGTCGATGGCGCGGCCATCGTGAACCAGGTGGCGTTGCAGCGGACCTCTTATGGCCCCTATAGCCGCGCGATGATCCGCATCTGTAAAGAAGAGAGCTTTCACGCACGTCAGGGCTATCACGCGATCATGAAAATGGCCTTTGGCACGCCTGAGCAGACGCGTCAGGCCCAAAGCGCCGTCGACCGTCTGTGGTTCCCGGCGATCATGATGTTTGGACCCACCGACGCGGACTCGACCAACTCGGATCAGTCGATGGCCTGGAAAATCAAGGTCAAGTCGAACGACGAGTTGCGCCAGCAATTCGTGGATCAGACGGTGCCGCAGATCGAGTACCTTGGGTTGGATCTGCCGGACCCGAACATCAAGTGGAACGAAGAACGCGGCCACTATGATTTCAGCGATCCCGATTGGTCGGAATTCTTCAATGTCATCAAAGGTAATGGCCCCTGCAACGTCGACCGGATGAAAGATCGTGTCGCGGCATGGGACGATGGCGAATGGGTCCGTGATGGCCTGTTGGCACATGCTCAGAAAAAAGCCGCTGCCAAAGTTGCAGCCGAATAAATCTCGAGGAGGAATGAGATTATGAAAAACGAATGGCCCCTCTGGGAAATCTTTATCCGTGGTCAACATGGCATGAGCCACCGTCACGTCGGAAGTCTGCACGCACCAGACGCCGAAATGGCGATCAAAAACGCCCGCGATGTCTACACCCGCCGCAACGAAGGTGTGTCGATCTGGGTTGTCGAAGCCAAGCACATTTCGGCCACAGCGCCGGGCGACAAAGGCCCGCTGTTTGAGCCGTCGGAATCGAAGATCTACCGTCACCCGACTTTCTTCGACATCCCCGAAGAAGTGGGGAGCATGTAATGTCTGTCGATAAACAACAGCTTTTGCAGTTCCTGCTGCGTCAGGGGGACAACACCCTGGTGCTCGGGCACCGCGTCTCGGAATGGTGTGGGCACTCGCCCATTCTGGAAGAGGATATCGCGCTGGCCAACACCGCGCTGGACCTGATTGGCCAGACGCAGATGTGGCTGGGCTATGCCGCCGAAGTTCAGGGCGAAGGCAAAACCGCCGATGATTTGGCCTTCTTGCGCGACGCCTGGGATTTCCGCAATGTGCTCTTGGTCGAGATGCCGAACGGCGACTTTGGTCAAACCTTGCTGCGCCAGTTCCTGTTTGACGCCTTTCAGTCGGTTCTGATGGGCCGGTTGATGAAGTCTTCGGACGAGCAAGTGGCAGCAATCGCGGCCAAGGCTTCGAAAGAGATTGCCTATCATGTTGAGCGCTCGGCGGACACCGTCGTTGGGCTGGGTGATGGCACCGAGGAAAGCCACGACCGTATGCAGGCGGCGCTTGAGTATCTCTGGCCTTATGCCGGCGAGATGTTTGAGAGCGACGACACCGATGCCGCGATGGCGGCGGCTGGGGTTGCACCCGATCCGGCAGGTTTGCGCGAAGAGTACGACGCGCTGATTGGCAAGGTTTTAGGCGAAGCAACGCTGACCATTCCCGACAGCCGCTACAACCACAAAGGCGGGCGTAACGGGGCGATGCATACTGAGCATCTGGGGCATCTGCTCACTTCGATGCAGTGGCTGCAGCGTGCCTATCCTGGCTGCGAGTGGTAACCACCATGACGTCTGCTTCAGTGGAACAGGTCTGGGAATGGCTGGAAACCATTCCCGATCCCGAAATCCCCGTGATCACCATTGTCGATCTCGGCATCATCCGGAACGTGGAGTTGCATGATGAGACCTGTGTGGTCTCGGTGACGCCCACTTATTCGGGCTGCCCGGCGACTTCGATGATTAACATGGATATCGAGACCAAGCTGCGCGATTGCGGGCTCGACAAGATCGAGATTAAGCAACAGCTGGCCCCGGCCTGGACCACGGACTGGATGACGGACAAGGCGCGCGATGCCTTGGAAAAATACGGGATCGCCCCACCGCAACCAGCGGGCGGCCCAAAACGGTGCCCCCGCTGTGGCGGCGACCATCTCGAAAAGCTGAGCCAATTCGGCTCAACCCCATGCAAGGCACAATGGCGCTGTCAGGACTGTCTTGAACCATTTGAATATTTCAAGTGCATCTAGGGAGGAACCTAAATGGCACGTTTCCAGGATCTGGAAGTCACTGACGTCCACAAGACCATTCGCGACGCCGTTGTCGTCACTCTTAAGCCCGTCAATGGCGCCGCTGAGGAATTTGATTTTACCCAAGGCCAGTACCTGACCTTTCGCCGCGACTTTGACGGCGACGAGTTGCGCCGATCTTATTCGATCTGCGCAGGCAAGGACGACGGCATTCTGCAAGTTGGCATCAAGCGCGTTGATGGCGGTGCATTTTCAACCTGGGCCAATGAAGACCTAAAGGTTGGCGACACGTTGCAGGCGATGTCCCCGATGGGCGGGTTCTTCACGCCGCTCGATGCAGCCAATGATAAGACATATCTTGGCTTTGCCGGGGGTTCAGGCATCACGCCGGTCCTGTCGATTATCAAGACCACATTAACGCGCGAGCCGCAGTCGTCGTTCACGCTGATCTATGCCAACAAGGGCGTGAACACGATCATGTTCCGCGAAGAGCTTGAAGATCTGAAGAACACCTATATGGGCCGGTTCAACGTGATCCACGTGCTGGAAACCGACGCGCAAGAAATCGATCTGTTCACAGGGCTGGTCACCGAAGAAAAATGCGCTGAGCTGTTCAAGACCGGCTGGATCGACATTGAAAGCGTTGATACCGCGTTCATCTGTGGCCCCGAGCCGATGATGCTGGGCATTGCCGCCGCATTGCGCACGGCAGGTCTGAACGACGGGCAAATCAAGTTCGAACTGTTTGCCTCGGGCCAACCGGGTTGTGCGAAGAAGCCTGCCGTATCCAAGGATGCCGCATCCGGCACCAATCAGGCGACCGCCGCAATCACGCTGGATGGGGCAACACAGACGGTCGAGATGGCCAAGGACGTGACCATTCTGGATGCTGCACTGGGCAACAAGATGGACGCCCCGTTTGCCTGCAAGGCCGGAGTTTGTTCGACATGCCGCTGCCGTGTTCTGGAGGGCGAGGTCGACATGGTGGCAAACCACGCGCTTGAGGATTACGAAGTTGAAAAGGGCTATGTTCTGTCGTGCCAGTCCTACCCCGTCACCGACAACGTCGTTGTCGATTATGACCAATAAGGAGGTCTGATCATGGCCGAAGATATGAGCATTGAAAGCTATCTCGCCGCAGGTGGCGTTCTGACCAACCCAACCAATGTGTCAGCTCGGTACCGCGCAGAACTGATGAAGCTGATGACCACCTTCGTGGATTCAGAGCTGGCCGGGGCTGCGGGCTTTGCCGACGTGATCAACGCCGGACCAGGCATCAAGGAGCGCATCGCCGCTGCCAAGATCGTGCTGGAAAAGACAGACAATGCCGACAAGGTGTTGAAAATCATGGGTGAATTTGGTGTCGACGGAGATCGTTACGCCAACCATCACCCCTGGACCGCACGCCTGGCGCGCGACGCCGATATCGGCGCGAGCCGGACCGAACAGGACATGCGCCTGGCGGTGTTCAACTACCCGCTGCAGGGCTGGGCCGACGCGGTGGTGATGAACCTGCTGATGGGGCGTGCCGTGGCTGTACAAATGGCCGAGTTTTCGATGGTGAGCTATCAACCGCTGGCCGAAGCCTTCCGCGCGATCGCCCCAGTAGAAGCGCGCCATGCAGAATTGGCAGAAGAGGGTGTGGCAAAACTGGCGGAAGCCGGTGACAACAGCGCCCTACAAGCAAGTGTCGACTATTGGTGGCCTCGTGTTGCGGCCTCTTTCGGTTCAGGAGAGTCAGCCAAGGCCGACAGTCTTAAGGCGATGGGCCTGCGCAAGACGCCCAACGCTGAGTTAAAGACCCGCTGGGAAGCCGAAACCAAGGCTGTCCTGGATAAGCTGGGCCTGCAAGCCAAGTAAAAGGTGGGTCGGACAAGACTGTCCGACTTACGAAGCCTCTTTCGCCATTGCGGGAGAGGCTTTTTGCTGGTCTTCAATCTTGTTGACGGTGCGCAACAGAACCTTGGAAAGCTGGTGAATTTGTTGAGCGTTCAGCGCCTGTTCCAGAAGTATTCGATCGTGCGCTGACACTGCCTCCATTGCGGTTTCTGCCTGAAGCTTGCCGTTGGGGGTGAGTTGTAGATAGCGACTGCGCTTGTCATCGGGATTGTCGACGCGGCGCACCAATTCCCCCTGCTCCAACTGCTTGATCACCTTGGTCATACCGCCCGTGGTGATCAGGATGGCATCGGCCAGTGCTGTCGGCGTCATGATCCAAGGCTCTGGCTGTCCCCTTAGCGTGATCAGTGCCTCAAAGGCTGACGGGCTCAGGCCGTGCTCTGTCAGCAGCTCTCGGGTGCTCTCGACGACAAGATCATTCAACCGGATCAGACCCAGCATAACGCGCGTTTCCGGACGATCAAATTCAGGCCAATTGTCTGAGAAGTCCTGCAGCGTTGCGCTGAGTGTCGGTTTCTCGGTCATATCGAAGACCCTTCCCGCTTGAGTGGTGACACAGAGTGCCCTATACCTGCCCCAACAGTATACCTTTCTAGTAAGCTAATCAATGCGAACCGTTAAAGACCGCCTACGTCACACAATCATGTTTGAAGGCATCGCCCTTGGGGTGGTGGCCACCGGAGGTGCGTGGCTAACGGGGCATTCCATGGCAGAGATTGGGTCACTGGGTGTGATGTTCAGTCTGCTCGCAATGGCGTGGAACTTTGTCTTCAATTGGCTGTTTGACCATTGGGATCTGAAGTATCGCGACATGGCCCCAAGAGGGCCGGGCATTCGGGTCGTACATGCCGTGCTGTTCGAAGCCTTTCTGGTGACCGTCGGAATTTTCCTGACCGCATGGTGGCTCACTATCGGCTATTGGGAAGCATTTCTGCTGGACCTTGGGTTTTCAGCGTTTTTTCTTGTCTATGCCTATGTGTTCAACTGGACATATGACGTGGTCTTTCCGGCACCCAGATCTGTGCCCGAGGCGCAGATCTAAAGCGCTTTGACGCCGCCCAGAACCAGTTTCGTCACAAGATCCGCATAGTCTTCTCGGGCTTCCGTGCCGGACCCGCTGTTCCACATGTAATACCAATTCAGCATGCCAAATACCGACATTGTCGTAGATCGCAACGTATTGGCATTATTTGAGAAATCGCCCGGAGACAGGGATTCCACGATGTTGCTGACAAAGGTTACCATATCGCGTTGATACCCGCGTAGCAGCTTTTGCTGATCCTCAGGCAAAGCCGTCATCGATCCAATCTGCACCTGATGTTCATAGTCGGCGCCCTGATAGGCCTTGAGCGTGGCAGACACCACGCTGCGCAGACTTTCTTCAGGCGAGAGGCCGTAAATATCGATGCCGCAGATCACATCCCGCAAAACGCGCAAATAGGTCTCGAGAATATCAAACAACAAGGCATCCTTGCTGTCGTAATAGTGGTAGATATTCGCTTTAGAGATCCCGCACTCACGCGCCAAAAGCGACATGGAGGCGCGGTCAAATCCTTCGGTGGCGAAAACCTTGGCGGCATTCTGCAGAATTTGCTCGCGCTTCTGGTCGTGGTCTTTTGCAATCGTGCGGGCCAAAACTTACTCCTTGCTGCGGTTGTCGATAACACGAACCGCCTTGCCTTGGGAACGGGCCACCTCACCTGGATCGCCGATGATGATTTCGGTCGAGACCCCGATCATATCCTTGATCCGTTTCAACAGCATGCGCGAGGCGGCTGCTTTGCTGGCGCCATCGGCGGCACTGGGCAGGGCTTCAACGTAAACCCGCATCGCATCCATGCGCCCAGCGGTATAAAGCTCGATCTGAAAATGTGGAGAGATGCCACCGGTGGCGAGCACCTGTTCCTCAACCTGCGTTGGGAAGACGTTGACACCGCGCAGGATGATCATGTCATCCGAACGTCCGGTAATTTTCTCCATCCGGCGCATTGAGCGCGCGGTGCCCGGCAACAGCCGCGTCAGGTCACGGGTGCGGTAGCGGATCATCGGCAGACCTTCTTTGGTCAGCGTGGTAAAGACCAACTCGCCCATTTCCCCATCTTCGACCGGCTCACCGGTCACGGGATCGATGATCTCGGGGTAGAAGTGGTCTTCCCAGATGACCGGCCCATCCTTGGTCTCGACGCATTCGTTGGCGACACCCGGCCCCATGATCTCCGACAGGCCGTAGATATCAACCGCGTGCATATCAAAGGCGGCTTCAACCTCTTTGCGCATGGCGTCAGTCCAGGGTTCGGCGCCGAAGATGCCGACAGACAAGCTGCATTCGCGAGGGTCCATGCCCATCTTGTGATATTGCTCGAGGATGTTGAGCATGTAGGACGGGGTGACCATGATGCCATCGGGTTTGAAATCGGTGATAAGGCCCACCTGTTTCTCAGTCTGGCCGCCGCTCATCGGGACCACGGTCGCTCCAAGGCGCTCGATGCCATAGTGGGCGCCAAGACCACCGGTAAAGAGACCATACCCATAGGCGTTGTGCACCATGTCGCCCTTGCGCAGACCCGCTGCACGCAGGGAACGCGCGACAAGATCAGCCCAGTTGTCGATATCAGTCTTGGTGTAGCCAACCACAGTCGCCTTGCCGGTCGTGCCGGATGAGGCATGCAGACGAATGATTTCCGAGCGCGGTACCGCAAAGAGACCAAACGGATAATTGTCCCGCAGGTCGTTCTTGTAAGTAAAAGGGAACTTGGACAGATCCTTGAGCGACTTCAGATCGTCGGGATGTACGCCAGCCTCGTCAAAGCGCTGCTTGTACATCGGGACATTTTCATAGGCGTGACGCACCGACCATTGCATCCGCTCAAGCTGTAACGCACGGATTTCATCGACCGAGGCAATTTCGATCGGATCGAGGTCGGATTTGTTTGGGCTAAGGTCTTTCATGGCGTTCTCCTCGGCGGATTATTCTTCAAATAGCTGGCCCTTGATCGCGCGGGAAAACCCCCGAAACTCTGCGATCTTGGTGCCGTCCTGATTGGTGACCTGAACGTCGCAGATACCACTGCGTCCGGTCAGGTTTGTTTCAATGGCGGTGGCTGTCAGCACGTCTCCGACACGACCCGGCGCGAGGTAGCTGATCATATTGTGCTGGGCGACGGTAGACTGGTTGCGGCTGTTGCAAGCAAAGGCAAAGGCGCTGTCGGCGAGCGCAAAGGTGATGCCGCCGTGGCAGATTGCGTGACCGTTGGCGTGATCTTCTTGCACGGTCATTTGCAGGACCGCCTTGCCTTCATCCATCTCGACAATGGACATGCCCAGCATCTTGCTGGCGCGGTCGCCGGCCCACATTGCGGCGGCTGATTTCTCTGCGCGTTCCTTGGGCGTCATGCTTACTTTCCTTTAAAGACCGGTGCGCGTTTTTCGAGGAAGGCTGAGACACCTTCCGCATAGTCCGCGCTTTCGCCACAGGTTTTCATTGCGTCGGCCTCAAGTTCAAGGTGATCTTTCAAAGTGTCCACTGCGGCGGCCTGAATACACTGCTTGGTCAGGCCAAGCCCGAGGGTCGGGCCGTTGGCGAGCATTTCTGCCTGAGCGCGGGCCGTTTTCATCAGAACCTCGTCAGCGACGGCCTTCCAAATCAACCCCCAATCTTCGGCTTGCTTGGCGGACAATGGTTGAGCCGTAAAGGCCAGCCCCTTGGCGCGCGCTTCGCCCAGCAGGCGCGGCAGATGCCAGCTGCCACCGGTGTCGGGGATTAGGCCGACCTTGGAAAACGACTGAATGAACTTGGCACTTTCGGCGGCAAATACCATGTCGCAGGCAAGCGCGAGGTTGGCCCCTGCACCCGCAGCCACACCATTGACGGCGCAGATCACAGGCAAGTTCAAAGAACGGATCAGGTTGACCAGAGGCGCATAAAAGGTGCGCACCGTTTTGCCGAGATCCGGCGGGCCATCCATTTTCGACGGGTCACGATCACCAAGATCTTGCCCGGCGCAGAACCCGCGACCAGCACCCGTCAAAAGGATCGCACGGGCGCCATTATCGCGCGCACTTTCGATTTCGGCGCGCAGGGCATAGTGCATTTCGTCATTGAAGGAATTCAGTCTGTCTGGGCGGTTCAGCGTGATTTCCACCCAGTTTCCATTGTCTTGCGCAAGAATCGTATCGCTCATGCCGTGCTCTCAGTTCGAAAATTTCAATCATGTTCTTGCATAAACCGAACGGTTGGTCAATAAAACTCCGCAACTTGATTCTTAAAACGCGGAATTTTTGGGCATGGCGAACGAACCGGTAGTGACAGTGAGTATTGAAGGCGACGTGGCACATGTCGTCATCGACAATCCGCCGGTCAACGCGACTTCGACGGCGGTCCGGCAAGGGCTGGCCGAAGCTGTTGCCGCGGTCAAAGGCGCACGTGTTGCGGTTTTGCGCTGCAATGGGCGCAGCTTTGTTGCGGGCGGGGATATGTCCGAGTTCGACGCACCGCCTGTTGAACCTCACCTTCCTGATGTCGTGCAGATGATCGAGGACAGCGCCGTACCGTTTGTCGCCGTGATGCACGGCAATGTTCTGGGCGGCGGTTTTGAGATCGCGATGGGATGCGCATGGCGGATCGCGACCAAGGGAACAGGCTTTGGCCTGCCCGAGGTGAACGTGGGATTGATCCCTGGCGCGGGCGGCACACAGCGCCTGCCCCGCCTGATCGGTATGGATGCGGCCATTGATATCACCTGCTCTGGAAAAATCGTGAAAGCCGATGAGATGCTAGCCTTGGGCGGGATCGACATCGTGGCCGAAGATCTGGACGCGGCCGTGACAGATTTCCTCGCCGACCTGCCTGCAAGACCGGTTGCGGTGCGCCAGCGTGACGTGGCTGGGTTTGCCGATGATCTTCTCGAAACAAAGCGGGTGGCTTTGACGAAACGTGCCAAGGGGCAGCAATCGCCGTTGGAGAATTTGACTGCGCTGCAATGGGCAACTGAGCCGTTTGAGGTCGGTCAACCCAAAGAACGCGCGCGCCATCTGGAACTGCGCCAAAGCGCCGAGAGCCGTGCCTTGCGCCATGCGTTCTTTGCTGAACGACAGGTGGCCAAGCCCCAAGCGATCAAAGGCGCGACACCGCGAGATATTGAAAAGGTAGCCGTGGTTGGCGGTGGGCTGATGGGCGCAGGCATTGCGGTGTCGGCGCTGAACGCAGGTCTGAACGTGACCCTGATCGAACGCGATGACGAGGCTGCGAAGGGCGCGGATGAGCGGGTTCGCGGCCTGCTGGAAGGTGCCGTGAAGCGCGGAAAAATGTCCGCGGAAACGCTTGAGGCGCGGATGCGCGCGTTCCGGGCGGTATCGGATTACGCCGAAGCTGCAGAGGTTGATCTGGCCGTGGAAGCAGTGTTCGAGGACATGGGCGTCAAGCAGCAGGTCTTTGCCAGCCTCGCCGCTGTCATGGACAAAAATGCCATCCTTGCAACCAATACGTCCTATCTGGACCCGATGCAGATCTTTGATGGTATTGCCAATCCAGACCGCTGTCTTGGCCTGCATTTTTTCAGCCCCGCCCATATCATGAAACTTTTGGAGATCGTGAAAACGCCCCACACCAGCGCTGAAGTTCTGGCGACGGGGTTTGCTTTGGGCAAGCGGATGCGCAAGGTCTCGGTTCTGTCCGGGATCTGCGACGGGTTCATCGGCAATCGGATGCTGACCGCCTATCGCCGTGCCGCTGATTATCTGCTCGCGGATGGCGCGATGCCCTATCAGGTCGATGCGGCTATGCGGAAGGTTGGGATGCCGATGGGGCCCTACGAGGTTCAAGACCTCACCGGACTTCAGATTGCCTGGGCCAACCGCAAGCGGCAGGCCGAAACGCGCGACCCGAATGAGCGGTATGTCACGATCGCCGACGAGATGTGCGAACGGGGGCGGTTGGGCCAGCGCACAGGCAAGGGGTGGTATTCCTACGAAGACAGCAATCGCACGCCGCACCGCGACCCGGATGTCGAAGCCTTGGTTGCAGAATACTCCGCGAAACAGGGCATCACGCGCCGCACTTTTTCGGATGAGGGCATCTCGGGGCGCCTATTGGCTGTGCTGGCCAATGAAGGGGCAAGAATCGTCGAAGAAGGGATCGCTGAACGCGACTCGGACGTCGATATCGTCAAACTGCATGGTTATGGATTCCCGCGCTGGCGCGGTGGCCCCATGCGCTATGCAGAAGAGACCACTCTGAAAAAGACAAAAGAATTCATGAGCTTGGTGGCCGTGGAGAGCCCCAACTCCTGGATAATCGCGGAGAAGCTGAACGCGGTTTGAAAAATGAACCGAGTGTGTTGATAGTTACAAAATTAACATTTAACACATTCACAATTGCTTTGTTTACTACGCCTGTATTGGGAGGACCAAATGGCTAAATTCTCGAAACTCACATCGCTTCTGGCTGGGGCCGCAATGGCCGTAACCGGTGCGGCGGCTAACGCTGCTGATTATACGCTGACCATCTCAAGCTGGGCACCGCCCACGCATGGTATCAACGCGATGATGTGGCCCAAGTTCGTCGAAATGGTTGAAGAAGCCACCGACGGCAAGGTGACCGCAGAGCTGAAGCTGGGCATGGCCCCGCCCCCGGCACAGATGGACCTTGTCATGGACGGCGCAGCCGACCTGACCATCATTTTCCACGGCTATCAGGCAGGTCGCTTTACCGCGACCAAGATGATCGAGCTGCCCGGCTACGAGGGTTCGGCAGAAGCCGCATCGGTTGCGTACTGGCGCGCCTATGACAAGTATTTGTCGAAGGCCAACGAGCACCGTGGTGTGAAAGTTGTCGCCCTGCACACCCACGGCCCGGCACAGCTGCACTCGAACGCTGCTGTAACGTCCTTGGATGATGTTGCTGGTCTGAAAGTGCGTATCCCTGGTGGTGTTGGCGGTGACGTTGGCAAGGCGCTGGGTGCAACCGGTATCGCGGTTCCCGCTCCGAAGGTTTACGAAACCCTCGCTTCGAACGCAGCGGACGGCGTTGTGATGCCTTTCGAAGGCCGCAAGGGCTTCAAGCTGACCGAAGTTGCCAAGAACGTTTATGAAGTTCCCGGTGGTCTCTATCGTGGATCGTTCGCCTTCATCATGAACGAAGACATGTTCGCCGATCTCCCTGCCGACATTCAGGCCGCTCTGGAAGAGAAAGTCTTTGGTGAGCCCCTGAGCCGTGAGATCGGCAAGATCTGGGACGAGATCGACACCATTGGTCGTGACGCAACCACATCGACCGAAGGCAATGCGATCAATGCCGCAACTGCGGAAGATCTGGCCAAATTCGAAGCGATCGCTGCTGACGTGCGCGCCAGTGTCATCGCCGAAGTGGCCGAACAAGGTGTCGATGCCCAAGCTGCATACGACATGATCGCCAAGGAAATGGCGGCCTACTAAGCCTGCCCTTGAACCCGGTGTTTCGGCACCGGGTTCATCCCCTCACCCCGTTTTCGAAGAAAGGGCTGCCGCATGGCCTCTCTGCTTCATATCATCCGCCGGCTGAGCGTCGTGCCGGTTCTGGTGGCTTCGGTCGCCTTGTTCATTCTCATGGTCATGACCTTTTGCGACGTGATCCTGCGGTCAATCTTTAACGCGCCGATTGAGGCCGCGACTGAATTGACCCGTATCCTCATGGCCATTCTGGTGTTTGCCGTTCTGCCCGTGGCCTCAGCGCGAGGTGACCATATCGCGGTCGACCTCACAGACGGACTGTTCGCCCGGTTGCATCTGACACGGTTGCGCGACGGCCTCGTGTACCTCCTTTCAGGCGTCATGCTGTTCTGGCCAGTCAAACGGGTCTGGATCCTGGCTGAGCGCGCTCGTGACTATGGCGACGTTACTGAATACCTCGCCATTCCACAGTTTTATGTCGGCTGGTTTATCGCCGTCTTCACCGCCCTGGCCGCCATCGCGATGATCGTGGTGGGCCTATTGCATCTTTTTGCCCCTCGCCTGCTTGTGGAGAGCCGCTCATGACCGCCGCACTGATTGGATTTGCCATTGTTCTCGTGCTGGTGCTGGTGCGCTTGCCGATTGTGTTTGCCATGGGGCTGGTTGGGACGCTGGGCTTTGCCTATGAGCGTGGCGGCTCGATCCTGTCGGAGCGAGGCCTGAAGGCCGCGATGTCGATGGTGGGTCGTCAGATCACCGACACCGCACAAGATTACGGTCTGTCGGTGGTTCCATTGTTCATCCTGATGGGACTGTTTGTGAACAAGGGTGGCATGGCAAAAGAGCTTTACGCCGTGTCGAACGCATTCCTTGGTCACATGCGAGGCGGTATCGCGATGGCGACCGTCGCCGCTTGTGGCGGGTTCTCGGCCATCTGTGGCTCATCGCTGGCAACTGCGGCCACCATGTCAAAGGTCGCGATGCCAGAGATGCGCCGCTATGGCTACTCAGACGAGCTGTCGACCGCGTCGATTGCTGCCGGAGGTACGCTGGGCATTCTCATTCCGCCCTCGGTGATCCTGGTGATTTACGGTCTTCTGACGGAAACCTCGATCGGTAAGCTTTTCATGGCGGGCATTCTGCCCGGCGCCATGGGCATCCTGTTCTACCTGTTCGCCGTGCGTTGGACCGTGTGGCGTAACCCGGCGTCGGGCCCTGCGGGCGAGCGCGCGGGCTGGGGAGAGCGGTTGATGGCGATGAAGTCGGTCTGGGCTGTGTTGTTGCTGTTCTTCCTTGTGATCGGCGGCCTTTACGGCGCGTTTGATTTCTATCCACTGAACCTGACCTTCTCACCGACCGAGGCTGCGGGCATGGGGGCCATGGGCGCCTTTTTGATCGCGCTGTCACGGGGTGGGCTGACCATCAAGTCGACGTTCGAGGTGCTGAAAGAAACCTCGTTCACCGCGGCGGCCCTGTTCTCGGTGTTGATCGGAGCGCAGATCTTTTCGAATTTCATCAACCTTGCTGGACTGCCTGAGGCGTTGATCGCCATGGTCACGGCTTATGATGTGCCAAACTTTGTCGTGATCCTGATGATCCTTGGCATCTACATCATCCTTGGCTGCGTGTTTGAGTCACTTTCGATGCTCTTGCTGACGGTGCCGATCTTCTTCCCGCTTGTCACATCTTTGGGTTATGATCCAATCTGGTTCGGTATTGTGGTTGTTGTTGTGACGGAGATTTCCTTGATTACACCGCCGGTGGGATTGAACGTGTTTATCCTGAAAGGGGTCGTGGGCGATGTGTCCACGGGCACGATTTTCCGCGGGGTGACACCGTTCTGGATTGCCGACATCTTCCGACTGGCACTGATCGTGCTGATCCCGTGGATTGTGCTGGTGCTGCCTGAACAGATGGGCGCGATGGGTCACTGATGTTTGTCCTGACTGACCTTCCGGAGGGGTTTCACGACGACCCCTACCCGCACTACCGGGCGCTTCGAGAAGAGGCGCCCGCTTGCGTGCAACCGGATGGCAGTGTGATCGTCTCGCGGTATGAGGATCTGGATCGGATCTACCGCGATACAACTACGTTCATTTCGGACAAGAAGGCGGTGTTTGGGCCCAAGTACGGCGTCGACTCGCCGCTGTATGAGCATCACACCAATTCGCTGGTGTTCAACGACCCGCCGTTGCACACCCGCGTGCGCAAGGTGATGGTGGGGGCGATGAACCCGCGCGCATTGGCGCAGATGGAACCGGGGCTGGAAAAGCTGATCGCCGGGTTGCTGGACGAGATGGATGGCCCGGCCGAAGTCGAGTTGATCGAGGCCTTTGCGGGCGCCATTCCCATTGAGGTGATTGGCAACCTGCTGGGCATTCCCCACGAGCTTCGCGATCCGCTCAGGGATTGGTCGTTGGCCATCCTCGGCGCGCTGGAGCCTGCGCTGACACCAGAACAGGAAGCGCTGGGGAACCAGTCGGTCACGGATTTCAAGATCTTCCTGCGCGACATCATCGAGGACCGCAATGCCAACCCGCGTGACCCGGAAGTGGATGTGCTGACGCGGCTTATCCACACCGAAGGCGATCATCTGACCGAGGTGGAGCTGTATCAGAACTGTATCTTCATTCTGAATGCAGGGCATGAGACCACAACCAACCTGATCGGCAACTCAATTGCCTTGCTGGATCAACACCGGGACAAACGTGCCGAGTTGATTGCCAATCCCCAGCTGATCACCACGGCGGTAGACGAGTTCCTGCGCATGGAAAGCCCGAACCAATTTGGCAATCGGCTGACCACATCTGAGGTCGAGATGCATGAGACCACGATCCCGGCGGGGACCGATATTCACCTGTGTATGGGCGGCGCCAATCGCGATCCGGCACAATTCCCGAACCCCGACGAGATGGTTCTGGACCGCCGCCCCAACAAGCACATCGCTTTCGCCGGAGGCGCACATACCTGCGTGGGCCTGACACTGGCGCGAATGGAAGGGCGCATCGCGGTGGGGCGTTTTCTGGAACGCTACCCGAACTATGAGATACTGCCCGGCACAAAGCGCGGCGGCCGCTTGCGGTTCCGTGGCTTCGCCAGCCTGCCCGCCCGTCTGAGCTAATCCCAACGACGGGTGCCGCGTATTCCTTATGGCACCCTTATTGACCGACCGTTCGGTCATGTATTAGATTGGTAGCAACAACCGGATTCGAACGTCGCAACGCGCGACAGGACGAGGAGACATCAATGACTGTCCAACAGATTTCCAGCTTTGCCGCAGGTGAGTGGCTGGCCCCCGGCGCGGGTGCGCGCAACATTGCCAGTGCTATCACCGGCGAGGTGATCGCCAGCGCGGGCAACAATGATCTCGACGTCCAAGCAATGCTGGACTACGGGCGCAATGTGGGCGGCCCTGCCCTGCGCAAGATGACTTTCCATGACCGTGCGCGCATGCTGAAAGCCGTGGCACTTTACCTGCGTGAGCACCGTCAGGCGATGTATGACCTGTCGTTTGATACCGGAGCAACCCAGTCAGATCACATGATCGACATTGATGGTGGCATCGGCACCATGCTGGTCTTTGCCTCGAAAGGGCGTCGGGAAATGCCGGACGGGCATGTCTATCTGGACGGTGAGGTTGAACAGCTGTCGCGCAACGGCACCTTTTTGGGGCAACACATCTGTACGCCTTTGCAAGGTGTCGCGGTACATATCAATGCCTATAACTTCCCGGTTTGGGGCATGCTTGAGAAACTGGCGCCGACGATCCTGGCGGGCGTGCCTTGTATCGTAAAGCCCGCCACAAACTCGTGTTACGTGACCGAGCTGTGCGTACGTTTGATGATCGAGTCCGGATTGATGCCGGCGGGCTCTGTGCAATTGGTCTCGGGTGGTTTGGGCGACATGCTGGACCGGCTGGGCATGATGGATGTGGTCAGCTTTACCGGCTCAGCCGACACCGCGCTGAAGCTGCGCTCAAACCCGATCCTCTTGGAGAACTCAGTGCGGTTTGTGGCCGAGCAGGATTCCTTGAATGCCTCCATTCTGGGGCCGGATGCGGAACCCGGCACGCCCGAGTTTGACCTGTTCGTGAAAGAAGTGCAGCGCGAGATGACCACAAAAGCGGGGCAGAAATGTACCGCCATCCGTCGGATATTTGCGCCGGAAAACACTGTGCAAGCGGTGATCGAGGCCCTGTCGGATCGTCTGGCCAAAACCGTGATTGGCGACCCACGTCTGGAGACCACCCGTATGGGGGCGCTGGTCTCAGGCGGTCAGAAACGTGACGTGCTGGAAAAGGCGGCGATCATCGGTCAGGAAGCCGAGCGCGTGTTCGGCGACCCTGAGAATTTCAACGTCGATGGGGCAGACGCCGAGAAAGGCGCCTTTGTGCCACCCATGCTGTTCCATTGCGCCAATCCAGATGCCGCAAAGCGCGTGCACGATACCGAGGCCTTTGGTCCGGTCAGCACGATCATGGGCTACCGTGATGTCGACCACGCGATTGAACTGGTCAACAAGGGCATGGGCTCGCTTGTGGCCTCGGTCATCACCCATGATGCGGAAGTGGCGCGTCAGGTGGCGATTGGTGCGGGCGCCTATCACGGGCGTCTGTACTTTAACAACCGCGACTCTATGAAAGAGTCGACCGGCCACGGCTCACCCCTGCCTCACATGGTGCACGGTGGTCCGGGTCGTGCCGGAGGTGGCGAGGAAATGGGAGGCGTGCGCGGTGTGAAACACTATATGCAACGCACGGCTATTCAGGGCTCACCCGATATCCTGTCGGCAATCGGCGGCACATGGGTGCCCGGCGGCACCGAAATCAAAGGCCCGGCGCATCCATTCACGCGCACCTTCCACGAGGTCTCGATTGGCGAAACCCTGCACACCGAGCCGCGCACCGTCACGATGGACGACATCGAGCATTTCGCCAATTTCACGGGCGACACCTTTTATGCCCACATGGATCAGGAGGCCGCCGAGCGGAACCCGTTCTTCCCGGGTCGCGTGGCGCATGGCTATCTCTTGCTCAGCTTTGCGGCGGGTCTGTTTGTCGAGCCGAACGAAGGGCCGGTTCTGGCCAACACCGGTTTGGACAACTTGCGCTTTATGAAGCCGGTGTCGGCCGGGGACAGCATCAAGGTTCGCCTGACGGTTAAGAAAAAGACTCCGCGCAACGAGGAGTACGGCGAAGTGCGCTGGCACGTGACGCTGACCAATCAGGATGACGAGATGGTCGCAGAGTATGAGCTTTTGACCATGAACGCCTATTAAGGTGCCGGCGTAGGTCGGACAAAACCTGTTCAACCTCCGGGCGCTCTGGCCAAACACCAGAAGCCCGGATATTGAATGGGGCATGCGAGATGACCCCAAGAACTGGTTTGCCGAAAGCGTCGACGTTCTGACCTACAACCGCAATCAGCGGGTTTGGTCGATCATCGTGACCATCTTTGGTGATCTTGCCCAACGCCCCGGCGATCGGATCAGTGGTGCGGTCCTGTCGCGCCTGACCGAACCGATGGGAATTAAGCCCGAAGCCATGCGTGTTGCCCTGCACCGTTTGCGCGGAGACGGCTGGATTCGCAGCGAGCGGGAAGGCCGCACGAGCCACTATTCTTTGACCGACAGCGGTTTGGCACAAAGTCAGGCGGCCAGTCCAAGGATCTACCAGCGCGTGATCGATTATCCGCAAACCTGGCAGTTGAGCATTGCCCCGCCTACCCGACAGGGCGGCAAGGGTGCGCGGGACAAGGCGATGCGGCGCAAGGGTGTCCTGCCGGTGGTCCCGGGTGTCTTTCTGGCGCCAGCCCAAGCGGACACCGTGCCAGACAGCCTGACCATGACCGGAGACGTGAACAATGTGCCGGATTGGCTGCGGGACAAGATCGCACCACAGGCGGTCATGCAGTCCTATGAGGATCTGGACGCGGCATTGGAGCGCTTTGCCGTGATGTGTGAGGACATGCCCAGTCTTGGGCCTCTCGAGGTTGCGACGCTGCGCACGATTGTCGTGCACGTCTGGCGCAAGGCGCTGTTCTCGCACGCGGACCTGCCGCCGAGTTTCTTTCCCGAGGGTTGGAAAGGTGTCGCGTGCCGCACCAAGGTGATGGACGCGCTAGAGCGGCTGGGGCAGCCGCATCTCAAGGTTTTGGAAGGCGCCGTCTAAGAAACGGGTTATTCTTCGAGGGCTGTCAGTTCGTTCAGCAACTCGATCAGCGTTTCGTGCCGCTCATCGCCCAGCTTCTCGCGCAGATCTGTCAGAATGCGGCGGCTGGTGTCCATGTTCGCGGCGATCACGTTGCGCCCGGCTTGCGTCGCGCGGATGATCTGACGGCGGCGATCCGAGTCATCACGCTCGCGGGTGACAAATCCCTTGTCTTCGAGTTTTTGCAAGATCCGGGTCAGGCTGGGCAGCAGCAAAACCGCACGCTCGGCAATGGAAGTGGGATCCATCGGACCTTCTTCGTCAAGCACGCGCAATACGCGCCATTGCTGCTCGGTCACACCCGCATCTGCCAGCATGCCGCGAATGGGTCCCATGACCCGTTCACGTGACCGCAACAACGCGATAGGAAGGGATCGGGTGGTGGACGGGTTTTTTGTCTTTGTCGCCATAATTCATTCATGCACGCTACGCCCGAAAAGGGCAATATCATTGGGTTGTCAACATCGTCGCACTTTATTAACGTGTTAATTAAAGTGTGGAGGAGAGTTTTATGGACTGGAATGAGTTCGCAAAATGGGGTGCTCGGATTTCTGATTGGGCACGCGGCTATCACGGAACCCTGAGAGATCGATCAGTGCGCGCACAGGTTGCGCCTGGTGACATTCTCAGTCAACTGCCCATGACTGCACCTGAGACCGGCGGAGATATGGAGAGTGTGTTTGAAGACTTTGAACGCATCGTGATGCCGGGGATCACCCACTGGCAACATCCCCGGTTCTTTGCCTATTTTCCGGCCAATGCAACGCCGCCTTCAATGCTGGCTGACTATCTGTCCACGGTCATCGCCCCACAATGCATGTTATGGCAAACCTCGCCTGCGGCGACCGAAATGGAAACGCGCATGCTGCAATGGCTGCGCGGGTCGCTAGGTCTGGCAGATCATTTTGAGGGCGTTATTCAGGACAGCGCATCAACAGCGACCCTCGCAGCGGTGCTGACCATGCGAGAAAAGGCACTAGGCTGGCAGGGCAATGAACAGGGTCTGAGCGGCTTGGACACCTTGCGGATTTATTGCTCGAAAGAGGTGCACACATCCGTGGATCGGGCCATTTGGGTGTCTGGCATCGGACAGAACAACCTGCAGCGCATTCCGACGCATGGACCGCTCAGGGCGATGCAGCCAGAGGCATTGGAACAGGCCGTTCAACAAGACATTGCAAATGGGCTGAAACCAGCGGGCATTGTGGCCTGCGTTGGTGGCACGGGCACTGGTGGATGTGATGATGTGTCCGCGGTCTGCGATATCGCGCAAAAATATGGGCTTTATGTACATGTGGATGCCGCATGGGCCGGTGCGGCGATGATCTGCCCCGAGTTCCGACACCTTTGGGAAGGAGTCGACAAGGCGGATTCGGTGGTCTTCAACCCCCACAAGTGGCTGGGCATGCAGTTCGACTGTTCCGCACACTTTGTGAAAAACCCGGACGACCTTGTGCGGACGCTTGCTATCCGGCCCGAGTATCTGAAGACCCACGGTAAAGATGGGATCATCAACTATTCAGAATGGTCGGTACCACTGGGGCGGCGCTTTCGCGCACTGAAGATCTGGTTCGTGCTGCGCATCTATGGTGTCGAAGGGCTGCAAAAAATGATCCGTGACCACGTGGCATGGTCCGAAGAGTTGCATGACGTGATCGCCGCAGCCCCCGGATATGAGATTGTGACCGAACCGGTGCTATCGCTGTTCACCTTCCGATATGCGCCGGACGGGGTTGAGGATCTGGATGACCTCAATCAACGGCTGGTCGACGCAGTCAATGATGATGGGCGTATCTACATCACCCAGACCCGCGTCAACGATGCGCTTGTGGTCCGGTTTCAGGCCGGACAGGTCGACGCCACGCGCGAAGATGTCATGCTGGCGTTTGATGTTATCCAAGAGGTGGCTGGCACCCTGACCTAGTCTTTAGGCCTGCGCCTCTCGGACAGGTACCGCAGTGCTGAAATGGCCAGAATGAAAAGCATCTCAGACCTCGCTCAGACAATTTGAGCCGCGGCATGGGCATAGCCCCCTGCCGCGCCATCAACAAAATGAACATGGGTGTCTTCAGACGGTGACGGGACAAAACAGGTCATCATGGCCTCGTCCTGCTCATGTAGCCCATATCGAATGACCCCATCGGCCTGGGCCTGTTCCAGTCGACTTCGGATTTTGTCACGGGTGACCGGATCGCAATCCAGTGTCATTTTCAGGCCGTCATCGAACTTGCGAAAATCCGCATTTCGAGCGGTCATCTGGCGGTAATGCAAAGGCTCAAACTTACCCAGCCGTCGCCCAATCGTGAAAATCGCCCAGATAAAAGCATTCTGCACGAAAAGCGCAGCTTGCTGGCGCCATAGCGAACGCCCAGCGCGCGAGACCCGCGCCTCGAGCCCAATTCCCTCGGGTGGGAAGCGAAATCCCGGCCCATTGATCGGAACCGGATGGCCGGACCGCTCGAGCCCATCAACAACCGAGATGATATCTGAGGCCACCGAAGCGACAGCCGTTTCTGACGCGTCCTGCCCGGCCTTCATAACCAGTGACAACACAATGCCGTTTCGCGCGGGCATATTGGACCACCGGCAGGACAACCCGGTCAAATCCGGACGCTCCACCGACTCCGTTTCCCGAAGCCGCAGGTTTCCGGATTTCATTTCGCTTTCCGCCCAGGCCATGCCCCCGCCAGAAAACATGCCATAGTCGACGCCGCTGCTGGCGCGATGCCGGGCCACACGCACATTCTGACCAGCTGCGCGAATCTCGGCGACGGTGGTTGTGGCCGCACGCAGTTCAATGTCGAACTCTTCACGTGCCCAACGCTGAACGGCCAACAATGCGCGTTCCGCGGCCGCACGCTGTTCTGGCCATACGGCAAATCCAGCACCGTCACCCCCGAACACATATGGAAAGGATCGATGCGCGGCAGCATTAACCTGGGCCGAGATCACCGCGGCACCTATCATGTTGACCGTCTTGTATCGACCTGCTGCAATCTCTTTGGTCGACCCGACAATATCAGCGGTGCCAACCACCCAATCGTCGGGCAAGGCTGTATACGCTGACACGTCGCTAAGCCGACGAAAGTCGTCGACTGGTTGGATCGTGTCGTAGAAATCAGATGTTTCAGAGATCATCGCCATATCATGCGCTTTGTTTGCCATAGTCACTAGAACTACGGCGCCCGCACTAATCCGGATCAATTTCAGTTCCCGGCCCTATGCAGACAAGGCTGCGCTCTTGCCTTTCCGGGTCTGCTGGGGTCATGTCGCTCAGCCAATAGGAGACCGGACATGCGCCCAGACCTGATACTTTTGTGCTTTGCCTATGTGCTGAGCCAGTTTTTTCGCGCATTTCTGGCCGTTCTCACTCAGGTTCTGAATACTGACCTCGGTGCCACGCCGGAAGATTTGGCCTTTGCCTCAGGTCTTTGGTTTTTGGTTTTTGCGGCAATGCAAATCCCTGTTGGCGCCGCATTGGATCGAATTGGCCCCAGGCTGACGTCATCGGTGCTGTTGCTGATCGGTGGCGGTGGTGGGGCCTTGCTGTTCGCCTTTGCGACGTCGCCTGCCCATATTAATATGGCAATGGCGTTGATTGGGATCGGCTGTTCACCTGTGCTGATGGCAAGTTACTACATCTTTGCCCGCAGCTATCCGGCAGCGCAGTTTGCAACCTTGGCCGCGTTGATGTTGGGCGTCGGGTCGGTTGGCAATCTCGTGGCTTCTTATCCGATGGCCTGGGCCGCTGAAACGATCGGCTGGCGGATGTCACTGGTGGCTCTGGCAGCCTTCAGTGCAGTGACTGCGATTGGACTGGGGTTCATCGTCAAAGACCCGCCCAAGGTTGAACATGACGAAAAGGGGTCTGTGCTTGACCTGTTGAAAATGCCCGCACTGTGGCTGCTGTTTCCCCTGATGCTTGTCAATTATATGCCCTCGGGCGGTATCCGTGGCCTTTGGATTGGCCCCTATCTGAGCGATGTTTTTGCGCTCAGCACATCGCAAATTGGCACAGCGTCGCTAGTGATGGGCATGGCCATGATTGCTGGCACGCTGCTCTACGGTCCGGCTGATCGGATTTTCGGCACCCGAAAATGGGTCATCATTGTTGGCAATTTCGCCGTTGCTCTGTCGTGCTTTGCCCTGGCGTGGTGGATCGAGGCCGGTCCCGTTCCTGCAATCATCATGATGTCAGCCATCGGCGTGTTCGGGGCCTCGTTCCCGGTGATTATCGCACATGCACGCAGTTTCATTCCACCGCACCTGACCGGGCGCGGTGTCACTTTGATGAATCTGTTTGGCATCGGGGGCGTTGGCGTCATGCAGGCCGTTTCAGGAAAATTGCACGGATCGCTCGCTGAGACTTCCCCAATACTTGCCTATCAGACTTTGTTTGCTCTGTTTGGCCTGCTGACGCTGATGGGTGTTATGGTGTATCTGTTTAGCACTGACAGAACAGACTAACGCCACCTTGGCCAACGCACACATCAAAGCGGCGTCGCCGAGGGCGCATTCATCGCGGTGCGAAATGTCCCACTTCACGAAAAACCCGGTTGCCCCTCTTTTGTCCTTGGGGAATCGGCGCTAATAGGGCGCGTCGAATGGCGTTTCGGCAGCAAGTTCATCAGAACCTGATCTGAAACGCATATAATTTTGGGGAGATAACATGGGTTATCGTGTCGTTGTCGCGGGTGCCACTGGCAATGTGGGTCGCGAAATGCTGAACATCCTGGCCGAGCGCCAGTTTCCGGTGGATGAAATCGCCGTTCTTGCCAGCCGTCGTAGCTTGGGCACCGAAGTCAGCTTTGGCGACGAAACCCACAAGACCCAGGACATCGAACAGTTCGATTTTGCCGGCTGGGACATGGCGCTGTTTGCCATCGGCTCTGACGCGACCAAAGTCTATGCGCCCATTGCGGCCAAAGCTGGCTGCGTGGTGATCGATAACTCGTCACTCTACCGGTATGATCCCGACGTGCCGCTGATTGTTCCTGAGTGCAACGCAGATGCGATCCACGGCTACGCCAAGAAAAACATCATCGCCAACCCCAACTGCTCGACCGCGCAGATGGTTGTCGCCCTGAAGCCCCTGCATGACCGCGCCAAGATCAAACGTGTTGTCGTGTCGACCTATCAGTCGGTCTCGGGTTCGGGCAAAGAGGCAATGGAAGAACTGTGGGATCAAACCAAGGCGGTCTACAACCCTACGCAGGACGTTCCCCCCAAGGTCTACCCTAAGGAAATCGCGTTCAACGTCATTCCGCACATCGACGTTTTCATGGAAGACGGCTCGACCAAAGAAGAATGGAAGATGGTCGCTGAAACCAAAAAGATCATTGATACCTCGATCAAGGTCACCGCAACGTGCGTGCGTGTTCCAGTGTTCGTCGGCCACTCGGAAGCAGTGAACATCGAGTTTGAAGAGTTCCTCGACGAAGACGAAGCACGCGACATCCTGCGCGAGTCGCCCGGCATCATGGTGATCGACAAGCGCGAAGACGGTGGCTACGTCACGCCAAAAGAATGCGTTGGTGACTTTGCGACATTCATCAGCCGTATCCGTCAGGACTCGACCATCGACAACGGCCTGAACCTGTGGTGCGTTTCGGACAACCTGCGTAAAGGTGCTGCCCTGAACGCCGTCCAGATCGCCGAGACACTGGGCCGGGAAGTTCTGAAAAAGGGCTGAACCTGCGATCTATGTTATTGAATAGGGGCGTCCTTTGGGGCGCCCCGTCGTTCATTTGCCCCATTTCCGCCACGACAAACACAGTGTTTCCGCAAAGTGGGGAAACTATCGCCCTATTCCCTTGCCAGAACAGGGGCCAAGGTTTACGCAAGCGTAACAGACTGATAATGTTGCCAAAATCCGAACGGACTGTTTCCGTTTTCGGGGTCATTTGCCTTGCAATCGCCCCAATTTGCAAAAATTTGGCCACAGTTCGTCCGCATACTCAATCTCATCAAGCAAGGGCAAAACGCTTAGGAGACTGAAACAATGCGTAAGGAATTTTACACACCCCGTATCGAGGCCGCAGGCCAACCCGGCACGACACTTTTGGACAAAGCACGTCAACGCCGACTGCGCGCTCTTCTGGTTTGTGAAGAGTCCGAAGAGAACCTCTTTATCTAAAGACGGGTCTCACTGTAACGAATAGTTTGTTTCGCTATTAGGAAAGCGGTCCGGTCAAATGGGGGCAGGGCCGCTTTTCTTATTCTGGCTTAGACCGCTTCAAACGCGCCTATTTGCGAGTTGAAGCATTCCAGCCCGCCCGCACCAATGTCGTGCCACAATCCATGCAAGGTCAGATCGCCAGCCTCGACACCGTCACGCACAAACGGGAATGTCATCAGATTCTCCAGTGACACCAGAACCGCTTCACGCTCCAAAGCACCAGCGCGTTGCTCGGTATCCTTGATTTCAGCGACTTTTTCATAACCAGGACGCAGCGTGTCCATCCAACGCCCAACAAAGCTTTCTTTGCTTTCCAGCGCCGGGGCATTGCCTTCGCACATGTCCATACAGCCACGCACACCGCCACATTGGGAATGGCCCATCACGACCACATGCGCCACTTTCAGCGCAGTTACCGCATATTCAATTGCTGCGGATGTCCCGTGCTTGTTGCCATCCGGTTCGTAGGGCGGCACAAGGTTGGCAATGTTGCGATGGATAAAGAACTCGCCCTGATCTGCCCCAAAGATCGACGTGACATGCACCCGGCTATCGCAGCAGGATATGATCATCGCACGCGGATGCTGACCCTGGGTCATAAGGTGTTTGTACCAGCTTTGGTTCTTTTCGTAAGTCGTGGCTTTCCAGCCCTGGAACCTTTGGATCAGGTAATTCGGCAATGGCTTGGCGTGTTGCATTGTCTCTCTGGTCTCCCTCGTTTGTTCGGAGATAATCTCAAATTGACAGGATTTCGAGTGCAAATTTGGTCGCGGCCTAACGATTTGGATACTTATTGCAGCCACATTCTGCCCCGGTGAGGGTGAAATTTCTAAGGGTGAGAGTGTGGAACAGGTATGCCTTTTGCGGCCGGATGAGCATGTGTGCCTCAATCCGGAACGGGTGGTTCAACTAAAACGGCAATTGGGGAATGACGCGGCTAGGGATGTGCTCAGCCGGGCGATGGAAGCGTTGGCTTTGCGCCTTGAGCAGGTTCAAAACTGCTACACATCCGAGCATCAGCTGGATATGCGCAAATACACGCGCTCTTTGCTGGCCATTGCAGATCAGATTGGGTTGGACACATTGACGATGGCCGAGGATGACGTTGTGACCTGTATCGATTCAGGTGATCTGGTCGCGCTGTCTGCGACCTTTACCCGCCTGATGCGAAGCGGCAAAACCTCCTTAAGTGAAATCTGGGAGTTGCAAGGCACACGTCGCTGATGGCGCTTGCAGGATACGCCAAAGCGGATAGGCTGTGGGAAACAAACACTGCCTGAACAGGACCGATATGCCCCTGACCTTTGCCGCCGCCGACAGCCCAGCTATTCCGTTATTTCTGGTCGATGCCAAGAATTATGATGGCTGGCTCAAGGCACAAGAAGAAGCAACCAAAGTGAGGTTGGCGTCGATGGGTTTCAAACCCTCGATCGGATCTGTTCAGGTTGTTCCTGACGGTAGCGGCCATCCAGCATTTGCCGTTGCGGGGTTTGGCGATCCCGCAGCTCGCGCGCGCGGGCGTTTCCCCCTCGGAGCGGCTGCCGCCAAGTTGCCCAAAGGCTGTTATGCCCTTGCCAATGATCTTCCGGCCGGAG
Source organism: uncultured Shimia sp. (assembly GCF_947498095.1). Lineage (GTDB taxonomy): Bacteria > Pseudomonadota > Alphaproteobacteria > Rhodobacterales > Rhodobacteraceae > Shimia. Next base: position 165,862 of record NZ_CANMJE010000009.1, read on the forward strand.
ACCTTGAGACCGAAGTCTTGGGATGGCTGATGTCCGGCTATGCCTTTGACCGCTATAAGCAAAAATCCGGCTCCGAGGCCCAATTGATCTGCCCCAACGGCGTTGATGCCCAACGTGTCGAGGCCATCGCGCAAGCCGAAACACTGATCCGCGATCTCATCAATACACCTGCGGCAGATCTCGGCCCCGTCGCGTTAGAACAGGCCGCGGACACATTGGCGGCTGAGTTTGACGCGGCGATAACCGTTACACGCGGCGATGACCTGCTAGAGCAGAACCTGCCAATGATCCATGCAGTGGGTCGCGCCTCTGATCAGGCACCGCGATTGATCGACATGCACTGGGGTAAGAATGGTCCAAAGCTGACACTGGTTGGCAAAGGCGTCTGCTTTGATACCGGTGGCTTGAACCTCAAGCCCGGCGCGTCCATGGGGTTGATGAAAAAGGATATGGGCGGCGCGGCAACAGTCTTGGGTTTGGCCCGTATGATCATGGCGCTGAACCTGCCGATACAACTGCGTGTCCTGATTCCGGCCGTGGAAAACGCGGTCTCGGGCAATGCGTTTCGACCCGGCGACATCCTGACCTCGCGCAAAGGTCTTACGGTTGAGATCAACAACACCGATGCAGAAGGACGGTTGGTGTTGGCCGACGCGTTGACTTTGGCGGATGAAGATACCCCCGATCTTTTGATCTCAATGGCGACCCTGACCGGGGCCGCCCGGGTCGCAGTCGGTCCGGACCTGTCACCATATTACACGGATGACGAAAGCATCGCGGCGGATTTGGCAAAGGCCGCCAGCGAGGTCTCTGACCCGGTTTGGCGCATGCCGTTTTGGGACCCCTATGAAAAGATGATCGAACCGGGCATTGCCGACCTCGACAACGCGCCCAAAGGCGGATTTGCCGGGTCGATCACAGCAGCCTTGTTCCTGCGCCGTTTCACGGATAACCCACGCTATACCCATTTTGACATATATGGCTGGAATCCCAACGCAGCCCCAGCACGCAGCAAGGGCGGCACCGGCATGGGCGCGCGCGCCCTGTTGCAGGCCCTGCCCAACATGCTGGGACTGTGATGGATCGGCGACTGCTCAGATCCAATGGCCGGGTGGCGCATATCTCGTTGCAAGGCAAGGTCAAAGCCGAACACTTCTTAAAGGGCGACCTGCATCGTGTTGCCAGCACAGTCGCTGATCTTTGTGCAAAACCCTCCGGGCCGCGAGATCGTCAGCTGTTACGGGGCGAGGCATTTGTCGCTTTGGACATCGATGAGGGCTTGGCCTTTGGCTACGCCAAGAAAGACGGCTATGCCGGATGGATCGATTCTGCTGATTTGATCTCAGGGGGTTTGCCCGAACCGACACATCGCGTCATTGCTCAAATGAGTTACGGCAAATCCACGCCCGGTCTCAAGGATATGGGGCGGGTCACCAACCTGTCTTTTGGTAGCCTCTTGCCCGTGCTGGATCAGAAGGACGGCTGGAGCCGCATTGCCTGGTCGCGCGGCACCGTGCCAAGAGACCTTTTTGTTCCAGACCAACATCTCGTCCCCACAGCAACCAGTAACAATGACCCCGTCGCAATGGCCGAACGCTTCCTCGGCACACCCTACCTTTGGGGCGGCAACTCGGCCTTTGGTATCGACTGTTCCGGCCTCGTGCAGGCAGCGCTTCTCGCCTGCGGCATCCCCTGCCCCGGCGACAGCGATCTGCAAGAGGCGGCCTTTCCCGACGCCGCTCGCCCCTATCAACGCGGCGACCTTTTGTTTTGGAAAGGTCATGTCGCCATGGTCGTCACCGCAAGTACGCTAATCCACGCGAACGCCCATCACATGGCCGTAGCCTATGAGGACATCGACGCGGCTATTGCCAGAATCGAGAAACAAGGCGACGGTCACGTCACGTCCCACAAACGCCCCACCAAAGAGGTTCAACCATGAGCAATGATTTCTTTACTCCCGTCTCAGGGATGGACCTGCCACGGTTTGCCGGCGTGCCCAGCTTTATGCGCCTGCCACATGTCGGGTTTGACCATGACCGCTGTGACGAGGTGCAGGTCGGCCTCGTCGGCGTGCCTTGGGACAGCGGCACAACCAACCGTCCGGGTCCACGCCATGGCCCCAGACAGCTACGTGATGCCTCCACCATGATCCGCGCCGAAAATGGCGCCACCGGTGTGCGCCCGTTTGAGCTGGTGAACTGCGCCGATATGGGGGACGTCGGGCCAAACCCGGCTGATATCCCCGATAGTATGAACCGGATCACGGCGTTCTATGCCAAGCTCAAGGACCGTGGCATCGCGCCTTTGACGGCGGGCGGCGATCACCTGTCCTCTTTGCCGATCTTACGCGCGCTGGCCGCCGACGCCCCCGTCGGCATGGTGCATTTCGATAGCCACACAGACCTGTTTCACAGCTATTTTGGCGGCACCATGTTCACCCATGGCACCCCCTTCCGTCGCGCCGTCGAAGAAGACCTGCTTGACCCCAAACGAGTCGTCCAGATCGGCATTCGCGGCACCGCCTATGACCGCGAGGACCTCGACTTTGCCGACAGTGTCGGCATTCGCATTATTCGCATCGAAGAATTTTTCGATCGTGGCATTCCGGATGTCATGGCTGAAGCCCGCGAGATTGTCGGCTCCGGTGACACGTATGTCTCTTACGACATCGACTTTGTCGACCCAACCTATGCCCCCGGCACAGGCACGCCCGAGGTCGGCGGCCCCAACTCGTTCCAGGCGCTTCAGGTGGTGCGCGAACTGGATGGTCTCAATATCATTGGCGCAGATATGGTCGAAGTTTCCCCGCCATTCGACGAAAGCGGAGGCACGGCCTTCCTCGGCGTCTCGATCATGTTTGAACTACTCTGTGTGATGGCCAAACGGATCGCGGGGTAATCCGGTCCCGGCTTCATTTTGGCAAATATACTCCCGCCGGAGGCAACCCCGAGACAGCGGGCCAAAGGCCCGATGACGAGATATCCTGCGCGCGCCTTGGCGCGCCCTATCTATTCAACGGAACGGATCAGCTTGCGCTCAAGCACGCGCAACACGGTTTTCAGATCATGGCCGCGCTTCAAAACCTGGCCATCAATTCCAATCACCGCATAGAGACCCTGACGATTGCGCAGCTTGGGACGTTTCTCAATTCTATAGAGAGGATTTTCCGCTGTACGGCGGAAGATCGAAAACACAGCAACGTCGCGCAGGTTGGAAATGCCATAATCGCGCCACTCTCCAGCAGCCACCATGCGGCCATATAGCGACAGGATCAGGCTGAGCTCGGTTCGGTGAAACGCCACCTGCGCAGGCATTTGAGAGGGTTTGCCAAATGGGATGGGCGGTTGGGCATTCATACCTCCTACCCTCACCCCGGATTAGCAAAAAATCAACCCTGCCCCGTTTTTGCCGCAACTTATTCGGCAAATGGCCTTTTGCTCTCCCTCTTGTCGCCGCATGCCGTCAGCATATTGATTTCATAGCGAAACAAACGCTACCTCCGGCGGCGCGGCGTTCTTGCCCCCACCCAGTCTGTGTCGCCGGAGGGCCTTCTTTTTCCTGACATTTAGATGATCAAGCAAAACGCCCCTGGCAAAACCAGCCTGCGGACATCGTGTCACCATGCGCATAAAACAGATGCAGGCACGCCCCCTCGATACAGGTCACACGCCAATAGTCGCGCACGCCACTGCGCCAGTCAGGATCATCCAGCCACCATTCCGGCGTGATCCGCTCCGGCCCCATCGCAACCGCCAAATGCAGATCCTGCCCCCGCCAGCGAAACTGGCCCGGAGGATACGGGCTGTCCGGTGCCATGACCGGTTCGGGGCGCCACTGCTGGAGCGGGCGCGGCGTGGTTGGAACGGGCCAGGGGTCCTCATACGGCCCGGCCCAGGCCGCCGCCATCGGCTTTGATGTTTTTTCGGGCAGATGACTGTCCGCAGGATAAAACCGAATGATACGGTCCAACCCGACCCGCGCGCCCAGCCGCCCGATCAGATCATCCAGTGCCTCATCATCCCCCAACCGTTTTGCGGCCGTATTGCGGGCCTCAAAATGCCCTGCCATACGACGCTTTTGCGCAGCCTCGACCTGCACAGCCTCAAGCCGCAGCATGTCCACGCCAAACCCGGCATCAATCTCGTCCAGCTTCATCTCGAGCAGCGGGCGGATGCGGTCACTCACTGCCGAAGGCCGCGCCAGCCCAACCTCAATCCACTCCACCCCCTGATCCGCCCGAAAGGCCTGCAGGCGAACCTTGCGCGCCGCCTTGCCGCGTTCCTGCAGCAGGTTACAAAGCCGCTCGAGCAAGCGATGCATCCCGGCCTCGATATCTGCTCGCAGGCCAATCGGTTCCGGCAACGTCAGCCGCACGGCAAAATTAGGGGCCTCGCGGGCCGGGGTGATCGGCTCGGGCGTCACACCCAACGCCTGATCCAGCCGCAGGATCAGCCCTTTGCCAAAGCGCCGCGCCACGGTTGCCCGAGGTTGCCCTGCCAGATCCCCGATCTTACGCAGCCCCAACCGCGCCAAATGCGCTTGGGTCTCTTGGTCGATACGCAGCCCCGCCACCGGCAGGTCGGCCAGTGCTGTCCGGGTTTGCCCACGGCCCGCAATGGCAGATGGCACAGGCCCCTTGAGACCGATGTGCGGCGCCGGGCCTCCTTTGGTCCAATGGCGTCGCCGCGCCGCGCGCACGCGGGTTGCCGGGGCCTCTTGGTCGATGGCATCCCCACTGCGATGGGCTGGCATCTTGGTCTCCCCAGCAAACCTTGCCAGCGCCCAGGCCGCTCCGGGGGTATCCGCAATCCCGGCGCGGACACTCAGCCCCATTCTCAGACAGCCGTCCTGCACCGTGTCGATCAGCCCGCGCTCACCGCCAAAAAGATGGGCGCAACCAGTGATATCCAGCATGAGCGAGGCGGGCGCCTCCTCGGACACCCAAGGGGAAAACCGCACCGCCCAACGCCGCAACGTCGACAGGAACGCGGCTTCGGCCTGCGGGTTTTGCAATCGCGTCACCAAACCGGGACACAGGGCCTGGGCATCGCGATGCGGTTGGCCCACATGCACGCCTTCCCGTGCGGCCACCTCGGACAGCGACGACACCACCTGCATCTGGCCCGTGTCCCTGAGAACAGCCAAAGACTGCCCCCAAAGATCCGGCTCAATCCGGATCAGGCGGTCAGCCCCCAGACGCGGGAACCACAGGGAAAGTGTACGACGGTTTGACATGCGGGCAGCATTTTGTTCTCTTTTTGTTCTCTTTATTACGATTCGCCCTCTTCTGTCGAGACACGAGGCCCTGCGCATGGTGGCAGAACTCTGCATCACTTCGAATTTCACCTTTCTCACCGGGGCCTCTCACCCCGAGGAATACATGCGCCGTGCGGCTCTGGAGGGCTACGAGGCGATTGCGATTGCCGACGACAACACGGTGGCGGGCATCGTACGCGCCCATACCGAAGCCCGTGACATTGCCCGGCAGGTTCGCAACCGACAGCGCTTTGACGCAGAGCACGGGCTGATCGGGCCGCCTTGCCCAGAGGGCCTGTCCGCTGTGCCCTCAGCCGCAATTTACAACACGCCGCGGCTCATACCCGCTGCCCGTCTGATTTTCACCGATGCGCCCCCCATCACCGCTCTGGCCGCCACACGACAGGGATGGGCCAACCTGTGCCGGCTTCTCTCCAAAGGGCGGCTGCGCGCAGAAAAAGGCACATGCATCCTGAATATCGCGGACCTGCTTGCGCAGTCCAAAGGGCTGGAACTGATCCTACATCCGCCGCCCCAAGCGCCAGCCTCTCCGCGCGGCGCGGGCGCTTGGCATCCCCATATGAAACGATTGACGCGCCGCTTTGCTGGGCACATGCATCTTTTGATGGCGCCCACGTATAACGGCGAAGACTCGCAGCGCTTTAAGGCCATCGCAGCTTTGGCCACCCAGCTTGATCTGCCGCTTTTGGCCAGCGGCACCCCGCGCATGCATCAGGGCCGCCGCCGTCGGCTGGCGGATGTCCTTAGCGCCATCCGGACCAGCAAGCGCATCGACGCATTGGGGCGCGATGCATTGGCCAACGGCGAACAACGCCTGCGCAATATCCCCGAGATGCAACGCCTGTTTCAGGGCTATGAGGATGCGTTGGAAAACACCGCGGAGTTGGCCGCGAAAGCCAACTTTTCCCTCGACAGCCTGCGCTATGAATACCCCAGCGAAGTGGCAGAGGGCGAGACCGCCGACGCACGTTTGCGCAGGCTTGCGCATGAGGGTTTGCGCTGGCGCTATCCCTATGGCGCGCCTGAGCGGGTGAAGACCATGCTTGAGCATGAATTGACCCTGATCGCCAAGCTGAATTACGAGCCCTATTTCCTGACCGTGCGCGACATCGTGCATTTTGCACGCTCCCGCGACATCCTCTGCCAGGGGCGCGGCAGCGCTGCCAATTCGGTTGTGTGCTATTGCCTTGGGGTGACCAGCGTCAGCCCCGAGGTGGGCACCATGGTGTTTGAACGCTTTGTCTCTGAGGCCCGCGACGAGCCGCCGGACATTGACGTCGATTTCGAACATGAACGCCGCGAAGAGGTGATCCAGTGGATCTATGAACGCTATGGCCGCCACCGCGCGGGGCTATGTGCCACGGTGATCCATTATCGCGGCAAACGCGCCATCCGCGAGGTAGGGCGTGCCATGGGGTTGGGGGATGATACGATCTCTGCACTCAGTTCGCAGCTCTGGGGCTTTTTCTCAACTGATGCAGTCGCGGACGAGCGCATGCGCGAGATTGGTCTCGATCCTAATGATCGCCGCCTGAAACAAACGATGGAGCTGGTCAACGAGATCATTGGCTTTCCCCGCCACCTGTCGCAACACGTCGGCGGCTTTATCGTGACCGAGGGACGGTTGGACGAGCTGGTGCCGATTGAAAACGCCACGATGGAGGACCGCACGGTCATCTGTTGGGACAAGGATGACATTGATTCCCTTGGGATTTTGAAGGTCGACGTGCTGTCCTTGGGGATGTTGACCTGTATCCGCAAGGCGTTTGATCTGATGACCCAGCATATGGGTCAGAGCTATACGCTGGCCAACCTGCCGCAAGAGGACTCCCGCGTTTATGACATGCTGTGCAAGGCCGACAGCATTGGCGTGTTTCAGGTGGAAAGCCGGGCGCAGATGAACTTTCTGCCACGCATGAAACCACGCAATTTCTACGATCTGGTGATCGAGGTGGCCATTATCCGGCCAGGGCCCATTCAGGGCGACATGGTGCATCCCTATATCCGACGCCGAAATGGCGAAGAGAAGGTCTCATTTCCCTCCGATGAACTGGGCGCGGTGCTGGGCAAGACGTTGGGCGTGCCGCTGTTTCAGGAGCAGGCCATGCAGATCGCCATTATCGGCGCAGGCTTCACCCCGGAAGAGGCGGATCGGCTGCGGCGCTCGCTGGCAACCTTCAAGAAACATGGCAATGTCAGCGAGTTTCATGACCGCTTCATGCGGGGGATGAAGAAGAACGGCTATGAAGAGGATTTTGCCGCCCGCTGTTTCAGCCAGATTGAAGGATTCGGATCTTATGGCTTTCCCGAAAGCCACGCCGCCAGTTTCGCGCTCTTGGTCTATGCCAGCGCCTGGATCAAATGCCACCATCCGGGGATCTTTGCCTGCGCGCTTTTGAACAGCCAGCCTATGGGGTTTTATGCCCCCGCCCAAATCGTGCGGGACGCCCGCGAGCACGGGGTCGAGGTACGGCCCGTCGACATCAACGAAAGCTATTGGGACAACGTGATGGAGCCCGATGGCAGGGGGGGCTGGGCGCTACGGCTCGGGTTCCGGCAGGTCAAGAAGCTGCGCGAAGAGGATGCCGCCTGGATCACCGCAGCGCGGGGCAATGGCTATCGCTCGGTCGAAGATGTCTGGCGACGCGCCGGGATCAGCCCCCCGGTGCTGTTGCGGCTGGCCGAAGCGGATGCCTTCCTATCCCTGCGCATGACCCGACGCGAGGCGTTATGGCAGGCCCGCGCGATCCGCTCAGAAAACCCTCTGCCGCTGTTTTCCGGGGACATGGATGGCGAAGGCATTCTGGAACCCACCTCGAACCTGCCGGTGATGACCGAAGGCGAAGAGGTGCTCGAGGATTACGTTTCAATGCGGCTGACGCTGCGCAGCCATCCGGTAGCGCTGCTCAGGCACCTGTTGACCCCAGACAAGCCTGACCCAAATCTCAGGCACGGATAAGGCAATCACCAAAACAGCAATCGTGATGTCACTGAGCAAGAGGCAATTAGCCAGCATCAGCGCGGACGCCACAGGCACTAAGACAAAAAGAACACTCGACACACAAACGTAGACAAGAAATCATGGGCCAACAAGAAAATCACAAGGAACCCCAAAATGCGCGTCTCAAAAATGTTGTTGGTTGGTGCCGCCCTGACGCTCAGCCAGATCACCTGGGTAAATACATCAAGGGCTGAAGATGTGGCGGACCTCCCGGCCGCAATAATGTGCGCCGTATCAGATCAGACTTATGTCGTGTACTTGTCCAAGATCGAAAGCGACGGATCGGCGTTGTATGCAGGCATCCACGGTGGGGTAGCCCTGGTTGGGGCCGACGGCAAAATCAAACCTACTGACACCATGAATGCCGGAGATTGCGCCGACCGGACAATACAGGAATTGCGCGAGGCCGGAAAAACACGCGACTTCACGCAATAAGCATTCTTTATTAGTCTCGCAGCAAAAGGGCGAGACGCGCAGAACCGACTGATGTCGCGGACGTTTCAGGGCCAACTTGGGTCCCAAGTTGGCTTCGAACTACATACATGCGTGGCGGCGCAGGACAAAGTGATCGCGGCCCGAAGGCGGACCGCCCTCTGACTTCACAAAAAATAGCTTTGACAGAGTCAACTTTCCGCCGCAGTATGCAGGTAACGTTAGCGCTATCACTAACGAAAGATCTGAGGAGGATACGATGACACAAAAGCTGGAAACCATCGTCGAAATCGGCTCGCAAATCTGGTCTGACCCGGCCTTGGGTGAAGAGTTCTGGCGCGGTGAGCTGACGTTGAATGGTTTTGCCATCGTCACCCGCCCCGCCACCCGGAGCCGGGACGAGATGAAAGACATGCTGACCAAGGCGCTATTACAGCGTTTTCCCGACGCGGATCCGCAGAAGGTAGTGAACTAGCGCAAATACCCAACGCCGGAAGCGGCAAAAAACGGGCGTCCGGGTCGCAAGTTCGGCAGCCCTGTAAGTCTGATTTCGTTTAATATTCAAAGACTTAACGACCACTCGTTACCTAAAGCTCTTTGGCGGGCGCCGCGTCTGCGTTCGGTGGCCTGACCAAATCCTTATCCGACCTCTCCGGAAAGCCCAAAAGGAAGCGTAATCTCAGCGGCCATCGTACAACACTTGAACGCACGGTCCGATAAAGGCTTCTTCTCTTGCGGATCCCTTCCCAGAAACCGGGTTCCATATCAGGCTCAACACCGTCAAACACGCTGTCCCAATCACCCTCAAGATCGTATCCCAGATCCTGCATCACCCCATCGATCGGACCAAACTTTTTTATCTGCCCCAGCAAACGCGCAAGCTCGCCTCGCCAGCGCGCAATACTCTCGGTTGAGATGTCCCGAACACCTCCCAAGGCACGGACCGCGGACTCCGAAGGACGCGCCACCTTGGCAAAATCAGAAAACGCCGCTTTCTTACGTAAAAAGCCGATCTTACGCATCAGGGTCGCCTGAACCTCGTCAGGGTTTGCCACAAGATCTTCGTAGCGAATTGAGATGAATCTGGGATGGGATATGGCCTTGTTGAACAGACGCACTCTTACTTTGATCCACTCCAGATCCGACCAAAAATGATCAGGGCTTGCCCGGTGCCTGCTGACAACAACGTCCCTTGGATCACGAACCATAGCAATGATCCAAAGGTTCGGGTTTTTCGTCAGGGCTGCCTTGGCAAACCGAAGGTCGTCTGGACCAGGATTCTTTGAGCAAAACCGCGCAAATTCCTCGCGTGGCGGGATCAGAAGGCTTCGTTCGTGAACTGGCCAACCGTCAAACTCAAAACAGCTGACCATCAATTCCATCATCAATGTCGTGCCGGTTCTGGGAGAAACCCCGGTTATGTGGATGTGTTCCATAGGCCTACCAGTCGACTTAACCCGTATCGCACAATCAGTCTTCGGCGATAGAATAGCGCTTGTTGTTCAAGGTACTGGTACGCCCATACACAGGCATCCGCAATCGGCTTCAACGTTTACATCATCGGCATTCCGCCCTGTTCAAGCGTGATCGCGGCAGCGGCCGAGGTATCCAACAACAGCGCATCGACATCGGCGCCTTCGATGACATCCCCGAACATGTGACAGGCCTTCTTGGTTGCATGAAAAGCCGCGGTACAGGGGCGCATGCAGCCGACCAATTCGATATGGCCCGTGATCTCGAAATCGTCCGAAATCATGTCGCCGCCAGCCGAAATCGACTGGCACAGCTTACGGGCCAGTTCAAAGCCGATGTGACAGGCCTCGCCCGTGTGGGGACAGATTGAACAACGTGTGATTTGGTGAGGTGTTTTCCGGTTCATGACGCCCTCCGCGTTTGTGCGGGGGGACAGAAAAACCAGATTTTGGAACGAAATGCGTCATCAGATCAGCCTCCTGCCGGAGCACCCCGCCCGGTTTCGGTTACAGTTAGTGATGGCTGGTCTCCTGACTTGCGGGTCATCGCTTGCCTGAACCTTCCCGGCGCTTGGCCAGTGGCTGTTTCAGGGTCGCTCGCCGCTTACAGTTGCGGGGGCAGTCTCGGACTTGGCTCTACCAAAATCTAGGCGGGGCCGCACCGTGTTCCCATTTCCCACCCCGAAGGGCAGGAACCATCAACCGCAGTGTTACGGACACAATGCGGCGCTGTAAAGTCGTTCCCCATAGACACTCAGAAAAGCGCGCTGTAATCAGACGCGGTTATGGCCAAGAAGACGCAAAAATCCGATCCGAACTATAAAGTGATCGCCGAAAACCGGCGCGCGCGGTTCGATTATGCCATCGAGGATGATCTCGAGTGCGGCATTGTTCTGACCGGGTCCGAGGTCAAATCCTTGCGTCAGGGCGGGTCGAACATTGCCGAAAGCTATGCAGCCGTCGAAGATGGCGAACTGTGGCTGGTCAATTCGCATATCGCCCCCTACGAGCGCGCCATGTTCCCCCATATGGAACGACGACGCCGCAAACTTCTGGTCAGCCGCAAGCAACTGTCGAATCTTTGGAATGCAACCCAACGCAAGGGCATGACCCTTGTACCGCTTGTGATGTACTTCAATCACAAGGGGTTTGTGAAAATGAAGATCGGCATCGCCAAGGGTAAAAAGGTGCACGACAAACGTGCAACCGAGGCCAAGCGCGACTGGGGACGTCAAAAACAGCGTCTCCTGCGCCACGGAGAGTGACCCGCGGGGAGGTTTCCCCCCTTTTTCCCGCTGACCCAAACCATCACACCTGTCAGGGTGCTGGCAAATCCGGATAGTGGAGCTCCGGTTACAATGGTTCACAGCTCCTGAGGGAAGAGAAACATCATGGAACTTATTATTGGTCTTCTGTCCGGCGCGCTTGGTGGCACAGCCGCAGGCAAACTGATTTCGAAAATCGACCAGGGCACCCTGATAAACGCCGTCGCGGGCATTGTGGGCGGCGGTATTGGCAGCACTCTTCTGGGCGCCGTAGGAGCAGGTGGCCTTGCTGGCGGCGGCATGGATATTGCTGGCATCATCGGTCAGGTTGTCTCGGGCGGAGTTGGTGGCGGCGTGGTGCTGGCGGTCATTGGGCTGATCCGCAACGCCATAGACAAGTAAAAACAGGAATAATCTTGCTGGGGGCGCCGCTATTCAAGCTGGCGCCCCTTGCGACTCTGCCCCTTGGATAGTACTCAGGACGAGACGAATTCGAGGGGGCCTCATGGCACAGGACGATCCCAGAACACTTGTTTCCACCGACTGGCTTGCAGCGCATATCAAAGACCCGGACCTGCGCATTCTAGATGCGTCCTGGTACATGCCCGCGCACAACCGTGATCCACGCGCAGAATACGATGCTGCCCACATTCCCGGCGCACGCTTCTTTGACATTGATGAGATTTCAGATCTGCGCAGCGACCTGCCGCATATGGTCCCGCCCGTTGAAAAATTTATGAGCCGGATGCGCGCCTTGGGTGTTGGAGACGGCCATCAGGTGGTGGTCTATGACGGTGCTGGCACTTTCTCGGCTCCCCGCGTCTGGTGGTTGTTCAAACTGATGGGCCAAAACGATGTGGCCGTTTTGGACGGCGGCTTGCCCAAATGGCAGGCCGAAGGCCGCGCCATCGAAGACATGCCGCCCATTATCCGTGATCGTCACATGACGGTTCGGCGGCAAAATCATCTGGTCAAGGATGTTACGCAGGTTTCGTCTGCCTCTAAACTGGGTGACTTTGAAATCGTTGATGCACGGGCTGCGCCTCGGTTCAAAGGCGAAGCGCCTGAACCGAGAGAGGGCATTCGCGCGGGCCATATTCCCGGCGCCAAGAATGTTCCGTTCGGCGAGCTGTTGGGCAGCGATGGGACCATGAAATCGCCCGAAGACCAACGCGCGGTGTTCGAGGCCGCGGGCGTCGATCTGTCAAAACCCGTCATCACCAGTTGTGGGTCCGGCATCACTGCTGCGGTGCTGTGCCTTGCGATGCAACGTTTTGGCAAAACAGATTTTGCCCTTTACGACGGGTCCTGGACTGAATGGGGAGCCTTCCCCACATTGCCTATTTCCACGGGAGAAGCCTGATGCTGACCAAGCTGCAACAACAACCTGCCGACAAAATCCTCGCCCTCATGGCGATGTATCGCGAAGATCCACGCCCAACCAAGATTGACCTTGGCGTTGGCGTCTACAAGAACGCCGAGGGTATCACGCCGGTCATGCGCGCCGTTAAGGAAGCCGAGCGTCGTCTGGTCGAAGAGCAAACCTCAAAGGCTTACGTGGCGCTGGCCGGTGACCCCGCATACTCAGATGCGATGGTTGGGCTGATCCTTGGAACATCGGTCGATCGTGACCGTGTTGCCGCGATAGCGACCCCGGGTGGGACCGGCGCGGTACGTCAGGCTTTCGAGCTGATCCGCAATACCAGCCCCGAGGCCACCGTTTGGGTGTCGAACCCGACCTGGCCCAACCATGTGTCTATCCTGAATTACCTTGGGATGAAAAACACCGCCTATCGCTATTTCGACGCCGAGACCCGTGGTGTGGATTTTGACGGCATGATGGCAGACCTTGCCGGTGCCAAGGCTGGCGATGTGGTGCTTTTGCACGGGTGTTGCCACAACCCAACCGGCGCCAACCTCAACCTGACCCAGTGGCAGGCCGTTGTGGATCTATTGAACGACAAAGGCCTGATCCCGATGATCGACATCGCCTATCAGGGCTTTGGGGATGGGCTGGAAGAAGATGCCGCCGCAACACGCCTGGTTGCTTCAAGCGTCTCAGAATGCCTGATTGCAGGCAGCTGCTCGAAGAACTTTGGCGTCTACCGCGAGCGCACGGGCCTTTTGATGGCCGTGTCGGAAACGGCGGACAATACCGGTTTGACCCAAGCCAATCTTAACTATCTGAACCGACAGAACTATTCCTTCCCGCCAGATCACGGCGCCCGGGTTGTGACCACAATTCTGACAGATGATGGCTTGCGTGCGGATTGGGCGGCAGAACTGGAAGATACACGTCTGGGCATGCTGCGCCTGCGCGAACAATTGGCTAGTGAGCTGCAGCGCCTGTGTGGATCTGATCGTTTTGGCTTTATTGCGCAACACCGCGGCATGTTCTCGCTCTTGGGAACAACGCCAGATCTGGTCGAGCGCCTGCGCGCAGAACACGGTATCTACATGGTGTCTGACAGCCGCCTGAACATAGCGGGCCTGAACTCCACGACGGTTCCGATCCTTGCCAATGCGATTGCCGAAGTCGGCATTTGAACGGAATCGGTCAACCTATGACATCCTGATGACAAGGGGCGCATTTGCGCCCCTTTTTCTATCGGGCCGTAATACTGCGCCACATCGAGAACCAAGGGGAACGGCGGGTTTTCAGATAGGCAATTGACGTCCCGCTTTGCAACATCTGAGGCTTTAAACGGGAGGCTTCCAATATCTCACATTGGGTTGCGCTGATTAATGGCCAGGAAAATACCAGATCGACAAAAACACCATGCGCGTCGCTCAGTTGCGTCGGCAACCGATGTCCCGCCACAATGACATAGATTGTACGATCGGCATTGAGCGCAACCACACGATCATAAGCTCCTTCGTTCACAGGCCGAAAACGGCAGGCACCCTTGCCCAAGACCGTGATGTGCCCGTCAATCACATCCAGCCCTTGCTCTACTGCGGCTGAAACACGGCAGGTGCGCTGACTGTTAAAATGTCTGACGGCCAAGCTCCATGCAGATCTTAGGACGAACAGGAATGTGACCAGAGCCCCCATGACCATGAGCAAGCCAGCGATACGGGCTGTCGTTCCCAAGTTACTCAGGTCAAACGGCAACGCAACACTGTCTTGTTTTTGACCAATGTCCGAAGCGCTTTGCGAGGGCGACTGTTTCTCTTGAATACGCTCAAGGTTGCACACCATATCATTCAGGCGTTCAGCTCGCTTGAGCTTTTCCCTCAATAAGCATGGGCTCTGCGCCCTGCCAGTCTGAGCAACGGATTGCGCTTCGTTCAAGATGGAGTCTACCCGGTCCCTCCGGTCGGATAGTCCAAGCGAAAACAGCTTTGAACTCACCTTTTTCATATCGACAGCTGCGGCGTCGCGACCAAGCCGCTGCGCCAATGCAGAATCCGCGCCCCCATCTGGGAGGGTGGTGACATACAGACTGTCCACCAGCGCCATAAAATCCTGGGGCAAACCGCACCGCGCATAGAGACCATTGCCCAAAACCAAGCTGGCAAAAAGACAGACCAGACGCCCAATGGTTCGGCGCATGCCGGCGCGATTGCTCTTATCAAGGCCAGTCTGTGTCATGGCGTGATGGTGACAGTAAAACCCTAAGGGGCAGTAAACAGAAAAGGGCCCGGACATGGCGTCCGGGCCCTTGTTTTGTTCAGTATTTTGACTTAGCCGTTGGTGAACTCGGGATAAGCTTCCATACCCAGTTCAGCCATGTCCAGACCATTGATCTCGGTCTCTTCATCCACTCGGATACCCATGGTGGCCTTGAGAATGAACCAGACAACTCCAGAGGTCACGACGGTGAAGATACCAACCACGACGATCGCATAAAGCTGGGTCATCAGCGAGGCATCAGCGTTGGTGAAAACCACCGCAATCGTGCCCCAGATACCGCAGATCAGGTGAACCGGAATGGCACCGACGACATCGTCGATCTTGAGCTTGTCCATGAAAGGAATGGCAAAGACTACGATCACACCGCCGACAGCACCGATCAAAGTGGCTGCGCCCAGCGAGGGGGTCAGGGGTTCTGCAGTGATCGAAACCAGACCGGCCAGCGCGCCGTTCAGGACCATGGTAAGGTCAGGCTTTTTGAACATCAGCTGCGAGACGATCATTGCGGCAATCGCGCCACCGGCAGCAGCCGTATTGGTATTTGCGAAGATGCGGCTCACGTCTGCGACGTCGCTCACGGTACCCATAGCCAGCTGAGAGCCGCCATTGAAGCCGAACCAGCCAAGCCACAGGATGAACGTACCCAAGGTAGCAAGGGTCAGGTTCGAACCGGGGATCGGAACTGTTTTGCCCTCTTTATTGTACTTGCCCAGGCGTGGCCCAAGGATGATCGCACCGGTCAAAGCCGCCCAGCCACCAACCGAGTGCACAACGGTCGAGCCTGCAAAGTCGAGGAAACCCATCGCATCCAGGAAACCACCGCCCCACTTCCACGACGCCTGCAGCGGATAGATGATCGCTGTCAGGATGATCGTGAAGATCAGGAAAGGCCACAGCTTGATCCGCTCAGCCAGCGTACCCGACACGATCGAGGCCGTGGTGGCACAGAACATCAGCTGGAAGAAAAAGTCAGATCCTGTTGACGCATACCCATAGTCGTCTGCTGCGTCAGCGGTAACACCAACGGCTTCGAGAACTCCGGGCCCCCAGACGCCAGACAGGATGCCGTCAACCGACCATGTGCCCAAGGGGTACATGAGGTTGTAGCCAATCAGATAGTAAAAGATCGCGGCCAGTGAAAACAAAGCCACGTTCTTCATAAGCTGCATGGTTACGTTCTTGGAACGCACCAGACCCGCCTCGAGCATGGCAAATCCAGCTGCCATCCAGAACACGAGAAAGCCGCCGACGAGGAACAAAAGCGAGTTGAGAATAAAGACGGTGTCGGTCGAAGCGTTGACACCCGCCACCGGACCTTCTTCGGCAAGGCCCGCAACCGGCAGCGCGACAAGCGCGGCTGGCAGGGCAAATTTCATAAGAGTTTTCATGTGTCGTTTCCTTCCCGTGGCGGCGCTCAGAGCGCGTCCGCGTCGGTTTCTCCGGTGCGCACGCGAATGGCCTGCTGCACGTCCAGTACAAAGATTTTGCCGTCGCCGATCTTGCCGGTCTGCGCGGTCTTGGTGATGGTCTCGGCCACCTGGTCAGCCATCGCGGCTGGCACAACGAGTTCAAGTTTGACTTTGGGAACGAAATTCACCGCGTACTCAGCGCCGCGATAGATTTCCGTGTGCCCCGACTGTGATCCAAAACCTTTGATTTCGGTCACCATCATGCCGCGCACGCCAATACCGGTCAGCGCCTCGCGAACTTCTTCCAACTTGAACGGTTTGATTGTTGCGATAATCAGTTTCACCGTTTTCCCCTTTTCGATTACAGGGTTGTTCCTGCGTTTTGCACATGCAGAAAAACCGCGCCGTACCGCAGAATCGAAGACGGAACGGGGAAATTTTGGGAGGAAAACACGTAAAAACGCACATTTTTTGCACAAATTGAATCAGATGCTTAATTTTTGAACATAACAAAAAGGCGAGGATCCGCGCACGTCCTCTCTACTTTGATACCAATTCCGTTTAGAGTGCTTGCAAACAAACAGACTCGGCAGAGCAGCTCGTGAGTGATTCAGGACGAAAAAAGCCACCGCTTGTGGCTGAGAGGCGCTATGGCAAATCCAAGCCAGCGGCCCGGAAACCTGCATCCAAACCCAAGGCAAAACCCAAGTCCAAGTCGGGCTTTTGGGTTAGAAAGCGCAAACCCGCCCGCAAACCGTCAGCCAAGAAACGGCATCCTATCGTCGCCTTTGTCATGCGGTTCCTGAATTGGGTTTGGCGCATTGTCTGGGGCTTTACCTGGCGCGTTGGTGCCGTGGTTGCCCTCATCGTCGCGTTGGCAGTCGGATACATTTATACGACGCTTCCAGAGATGAACGAACTTTTGGACGGGCGCGCGCGCGGATCAGTCACTTTGCTGGACCGCTACGATCAGGTGTTTGCCTGGCGCGGTGATCAGTTTGGCGGGGTTGTGACCGCCAATTCGGTTTCACCTGATTTGAAGAACGCGGTTGTCGCGACCGAGGACAAGCGCTTTTACCGGCATTTTGGAGTGAGCCCCCGAGGGATTGCCAGCGCGGTCCGTATCAATCTGCGCGAAGGGCGTGGGCCTTTGTCAGGACACGGTGGGTCAACCATTACCCAGCAAACCGCCAAGCTGTTGTGTCTTGGCGTTGAGTTCGATCCGGATGATTGGGAGAGCGAGGCGGCTTATGTCAAAGACTGTCGCCGTGGGTCTTTGTCGCGCAAAGCCAAAGAGGCGATCTATGCGCTTGCGATGGAAGTGAAGTACAGCAAGGACGAAATCCTCTCTATCTATCTGAACCGCGCCTATATGGGCGGCGGTGCCTACGGCGCCGAGGCGGCCTCTCAACGATATTTTGGCAAACCCGCCGCCGTGGTGACCCCCGCAGAAAGCGCGATGATCGCCGGGCTTCTGACGGCACCGTCGTCTCTGGCACCAACTTCCAACCTGAAACGCTCGCAAGATCGCGCCGCGACCATCCTGCGCCTGATGCAGGAACAGGGATACCTGACGGAAAAAGAGACCGCCTATTGGCAAGCCAATCCAGCGGTTCTGTCTGAGGCCGCCGAGGCGCGCACAGGTGGGTACTTTGCGGATTGGGTGATGGGGTCAGGGCCTGACTACTTTACCCGCAACACCACCGAAGATGTGGTTCTTAGGACAACCCTTGATCCCCGTATTCAGGCAGCGGCCGAAGAAGGCATGCAGTGGGTGTTTGAAAACAAGGTCCGCGAAGGGTCCAAAGCACAGGCCGCCATTGTTGTCATGAGCGCAGACGGCGCAGTACGCGCAATGCTCGGCGGTCGCGATACCAAAGTGTCAGGCGCCTTCAATCGCGCCGTTCAGGCAAAACGACAAACTGGCTCGGCCTTCAAACCCTTTGTCTACGGCGCTGCATTGGACCTCGGCTATGCCTATGACGATCTTGTCAGCGACGCGCCCTATTGCATCAACACTCCGGGGTCTGGTGAGTGGTGTCCGCGCAATTACACTGGCAAACACTATGGCATGGTCACGCTGACCACGGCGCTCAAGGATTCTCTCAATGTTCCCGCCGTAAAGATTTCCGAGTCGGTTGGGCGCGAAAACGTCCGAAAGGTTGCCAGCGAGTTTGGCATTGAAAGCGATCTGGCCGCGGGACCCGCACTTGCACTGGGTGCGTCTGAAAGCTCGCTTCTGGAAATGACCGGCGCTTACGCCGGCATCCTGAATGGCGGATCATCGGTAACGCCCTATGGGTTGATCGAACTACGGCTGGCAGGCGACCCTAATCCGTTGATGGGTACAGGCGGCGGGATTGGCGAACGGGTCATCACCGAAGCTGCGGCACGCGAGCTGATCTATATGATGGAAAAAGTGGTGAGCAACGGAACCGGAGGTCGCGCGGGACTGCCCGGTTGGCAAGTTGCCGGGAAAACTGGCACAACCCAAGCGGCGCGGGATGCGTGGTTCATCGGGTTCACGTCAGAATATGTCGCCGGTGTCTGGATGGGGTACGACGACAACACGCCATTGACCGGTGTGACCGGCAGCGGCCTTCCGGCGGAAATCTGGCACGAAGCAATGATCCGAATTCACGAGGGGGTCACACCAAGCCCCTTGCCCGCCTTTGACCCCAAACCCAAGGCGCCACGCCCTGAAACGGGAAACAAGCGGAAATCGCCCGGCAGAGTCATTGAAGATACCGTCAACACGATCTTGCGAGATATTTTTGGCGGCAACTGATCTGAAAGATAGTTGCCGCGCGAGTGCGCAATGTTTGCGCGTACTCAGCCGGCCTTTTTCAGGTCTTGGGTCAACTGGTCGATGTTCCCTTTGCGGCGATCCAACATCGCGCCGATCTCTTCTTTTTCACTCAGTCGCAGGCTAATGCCCTCGATGATCATGTCGAAAAAGCGCGGCTTTCCAGATTTGTCGGAGACCAGGAAATTCACATCAAAGGGTGACTGACCCTTGAGATAGGCAATTGTGCGAACCTCGTGAAAGCTTTTGACCTGGCGGGCATCTTTGACTTCGATCCGCCCACCAACAAACTCTTCGAACCGCTTGCCGTACTTGCGCGCGATATAGCCCTGAAACGCCTTGGTGTAAGAATTGAGTTGCGACCCCGTGGCGCGGCGGGCGTCGGCGCCCAACGCGGACCTCGCGATGATCGGAACATCCGCGTATTTCACAAAGATTCTTTCGAAGTCTTTGATCATTGAATTCAGCGATTTTCCGCTCGCGATCACCTTATTGATGTCGCGCACCACATTGTCCACCAACGCTTTGGCTTGTGCATCATTCAACGCTGAGGCAGTGCCAGGGAGGGCAGCGCTGAGGGCAAAAGCCGAAACAAAACCAATAAAACCACGGCGTTTCATCTTAAAAATCCTCGTATGGGTCCGAATACGGGTCAGAGTAAGGATCAAGGTAAAGGTCCTCCCCCGTTATTCCAAGTTCGTAACGACGGTTTTGCAGGTAAATACTTCGTGCCTGCGCATAACTGTCGGCGCTGTCATACAAGACCGAATCAACCGTGGCATCGAACGTGTAACGGCTCCCCATGGCATCCAGTATATAGGCAACGCCACCAATATAAGTTTCAGGGCTTCGCAAAACCACAAAGAACGGATCCAGGGCAAGATCGACAAAAATGCCGACGGTGTCTCGCGATGTCGAAGGCCCCCAGAATGGAAGTTCAACATAGGCGCCCTCTCCGGCGCCCCAGACATGCAGGGTTTGTCCAAAATCAGCCCGCACACGCGGCATGTTGAGTTCTTCTGCCGGGTCTAGAAAACCGGCGAACCCGACAAAGGTGTTCAATAGAAACCGCCCAGTGTTCTGGGCCGCATAGCCGAAATCACCTTGCAAAACATTGTTGATCACGTCGTTTGGCAGGCTGAGATGCGATGAAAAATTGCCGACCACTTCACGAACACCACCCGACGTGGAGTTGCCGTAGCCTTGTGACAGGGGGTCAACAAGATACTTGTCCGCCGCCTTATTAAACGCGTGCGTCTGTCTGTTGTCTTCCTCGTAGGGATCATAAATTCCCCCCTCGGCTTGCAATGCCTCTTGCGAGGCGCAGCCGGACAGCACCAGCGCGCCTGCAACAAGGGTGACGGCTAGAAACAATGGCCGGAAGTTAAGATCGTACAAAAACAGCAATAGAATTCTCAAGTTAATCTGCGTATCAAAGCGTGTAGACCAATTTTCAGATGAGCCCCAAGTCTTTGCAATCATATCCGCAACGCCTGTGGCAGATGTGAGACAAACCGCCATACTCAGGGCTAGCCCCACGTTTTAAGAACATTTTCCGGATAACACAACGATGGCTCCTACAGCTCCACATGATGGCATTTCAGAATTGATTGCTGCGCGCTAGCAAAGCAGAAAGCTGTATTGGGCCGTTGGTGTGTTCAGTTTTTTTGCCAATATGCTGATGCTGACCGGGCCTCTTTATATGCTTCAGGTATATGACCGAGTTCTGGGCAGCCGTTCTCTTGAAACACTTCTGGCGTTATCAGTCCTCATCATCTTTCTTTATGGGATCATGGGGCTTTTGGATTTTGCTCGAGGTCGCATCATGTCGCGCGGCGCGGCCCGGTTTCAGGACGCCCTTGAACGCCGCGTGTTTGTTGCTGTGGTTAAAAGCTCATCAACCAAGCCCACTAAGGCCGCTATGACTGGCCTAAAAGACTTGGGCGTCGTCCAAAAATTGATGTCCTCGCCGGTTCTGATGGCCGCCTTTGACCTGCCCTGGACGCCATTGTTCTTGTTTGGGATATCCATTTTCCACCCTGCCCTCGGCCTTTTGGCTATCGCAGGTGGGGCAATCCTCGTGGCTGCGACCTTGCTGAACCGGGTGTTCAGCAAACGTCCGCTTCAGGAGGCCGCGGTCCGATCTCACAAATCCGATCTCCTTGGAGAGCAAATTCGCACCGAGTCAGAAATAGTTCAGGCGATGGGAATGCGCAGTGCAGCCTTTGACCGCTGGCAGACATCGCGCATGTCAGCAATGACCAGCACTGTACAGGCCAGCGACCTGAGCGGCGGTTTTACGGTCGCGACCAAGACCTTCCGGCTATTTTTGCAATCCGCGATGCTGGGTCTTGGCGCCTATCTGGTTCTTCAGAACGAGCTGACGCCCGAAGCGATGATTGCGGGGGCTATCCTGATGGGACGCGCCTTGGCTCCGATCGAACCGGCAATTGGTCAATGGGCACTTGTGCAACGGGCAAGTCACGGCTGGAAAAGTCTGGCAACGTTGCTGGATGACGTACCGCCCGAGGCTCCACGCACGCAATTGCCCGTCCCCAAAAGCGCCCCTCAAAACCGAACAGCTTTCCGTCATTGCCCCCGGAGATGCGCAGGCGACGTTGCGAAACGTGACCTTTCAAGTTGGACCGGGTCAGGCCGTGGGCATTATCGGCTCATCCGGGTCAGGCAAATCCACGCTTGCGCGCGCGATCACCGGAGTTTGGCGCCCGGCAGGTGGGAAAATCAGGCTGGATGGCGCAACTCTGGATCAATATGACCCCGATATTCTGGGAACATACATCGGCTATCTGCCACAGCGCGTGCAACTGTTTGACGGAACAATTTCGGAGAATATCGCCCGTTTGTCGCTGGAACCGGATTCGGACATGGTTGTTGAAGCTGCCAAAAAAGCCGCTGCCCACGATATGATTGTCAAACTGCCAGACGGCTACGATACCCGAGTCAGTGCAAACGGCGGGCGATTGTCGGGGGGACAGATTCAGCGGATCGGCCTTGCGCGCGCGATGTATTCGGACCCGATCATTCTCGTGCTGGACGAGCCGAACTCGAACCTCGACAATGAGGGATCCAACGCGCTGAATGCCGCCATTCGGGCAATGAAGGCCGAAGGGAAATCAGTATTGATCATGGCACATCGTCCAGCAGCAATTCAGGAATGCGAAATACTCTTGGTGCTTGATGGCGGTGCCGTTCGCAAATTCGGACCGCGCGACGACGTCCTGCGGGAAATGGTCAAAACCCACGAGGATATTCAAAAGGCCCAAGGCCCCGGAGGCGTGAAATGACATTGCCTACAACGCCAAACTGGTCGGCTCGCACGCCCATGTTGATCGGAATTCTGGCTTTGCTCTTGCTTGTTGGCGGGTTTGGAACCTGGGCAACCGTCACCAATATCTCTGGCGCCATTATCGCCAGCGGTCGGATTGAGGTTGATAGCAATCGGCAGGTTGTGCAGCACCCGGACGGCGGCGTTGTCGCGTCCATTCTGGTCGACGAGGGTGACCGCGTTGAAGCCGGGCAAGTCCTCTTGCGACTTGATTCTACCCTGCTGGCCTCGAACCTGACGATTGTCGAAGGGCAGCTTTTCGAAATTCTGGCCAGACGTGTGCGCCTTGAAGCCGAAAGCGACGAGGCAGAAACAATTACCTTTGACGCCGAGCTGATGGAGATGCGAAAACCAATCAGGACATCGCCGACATCATGGCCGGTCAGGAACGCCTGTTCAGCACCCGCGCAGAATCTCTGCAACGCAAAATCGAACAGCTTCACAAGCGACGCATCCAGATCGAGGATCAGATCCGCGGGATCGAAGCCCAGCAAAGATCGCTCAAGATCCAATTGGATCTGTTTGCCGACGAGCTGCGCGATCAACAGGAACTCTTGGACAAGGGTCTCGCACAGGCCAGCCGGGTTCTGGCCCTGCGCCGCCAATAGGCACAATTGCAGGGCCGCGCCGGGAAATTGGCTGCAGGCAAGGCCCAGTTCGAAGGACGCATCACCGAGATGGAGATCGAGGTTATCAAGCTCGAGACACGTCGGCGGGAAGATGCAATCACCCGCCTTCGGGATCTTCAATACAATGAACTGGAACTGACCGAGCAGCGACGCGCCATGGCCGAGCGCCTATCGCGGCTCGACATCGTATCCCCAGTCTCGGGGATCGTTTACGGCCTACAGGTGTTTGCAGAGCGGTCCGTCCTTCGCGCCGCGGACCCTGTTCTGTTTATTGTACTCCAAGATCGGCCACTGGTCATTGCGGCGCAGGTTCCGGTCATTCATGTCGATCAGGTCTATAGCGGGCAAACTGTGTCGCTGCGGTTTTCCTCGCTTGATCAGCGCAATACACCCGAACTGTTTGGCCAGGTGACCACCGTTTCCGCCGATGCCTTTCAGGATCAGCCACCAGTGCCGCATATTATCGGGCAGAAATCACCATGAACGAAGGGGAAATCGAAAAACTCCCTGAGGGTGTGATCCTGATTCCCGGAATGCCCGTAGAAACCTATCTGCGAACCAATGACCGCAGTCCTCTGGCATACTTGGTGAAACCCTTTACCGACTATTTTGCCAAGGCCTTCCGCGAAGGCTGAAACCTGCGAGACTTTTGGCTTTTCTTATGGCGCCGCCATCTCTAGCGTCCCTGCGAACAGAATGACTTGGAGTAACAACTATGAGTGCAATCGAATCCAAACTGGCCGACTTGGGCGTTACCCTGAGCGACGCTCCAGCCCCTGCCGCGAATTATGTGCCTTTTGTTCAGGTCGGTGAGCTGCTGCATGTGTCCGGACAAATCTCGATGGACGCTAACGGCCTGATTACTGGCAAGCTTGGTGAAAACATGGACGTCGAAGCCGGTGCCAAGGCGGCCAAGACCTGCGCAATCAACCTTTTGAGCCAAGTAAAAGCCGCGTGTGGCGGTGATCTGGACCGGATGGTCCGCGTGATCAAACTCACGGGCTTTGTAAACTCGACCGGTGATTTCACCGATCAGCCCAAGGTCATCAACGGCGCATCGGATTTCCTGGTCGAGGCTTTGGGCGATGCCGGGCGCCACGCACGCTCAGCCGTCTCTGCCGCTTCGCTGCCTCTTGGCGTAGCTGTTGAGATCGAAGGCATCTTCCAAATCCGATAACTTCAGAATGCTGCACCCAAGCTTTTTGTCGATACCATTGGCGCATCGTGGTTTTCACGATGTGACCGATGGAAGACCCGAAAACAGTCGCGCGGCCATCAGCGCGGCCATTGCCGCAGGTTACGGTATTGAGATCGACCTGCAATTGTCCTCGGACGGACAGGCGATGGTGTTCCATGACTATATTCTGGATCGCTTAACCCCGGAAAGCGGTCCGGTTCGGCAACGCAGCGCAAGTGATCTGGCCGCAATCCCCTTGTCAGGCGGCGATGAAGGCATCCCGACTCTGTCCGAAGTTCTGGCTCTGGTGGACGGTCAGGTTCCGCTATTGGTCGAGCTAAAGGATCAAGATGGCGCAATGGGCGACAACCTGGGGCCACTTGAAGCCGCTGCGGCTGCCGCGGTTACGGGATATGAGGGGCCGGTGGCGCTGATGTCCTTCAACCCGCACTCCGTTGCACGATTGAAAGAGTTGGCGCCAAACGTGCCGCGAGGTCTCGTGACGGATGGCTACCTTGAGCAAAACTGGTCGCTGTTACGCTCCGAGCGGCGGGACGAGTTGCGCGAAATTCCCGATTTTGACCGGGTCGGAGCCTGCTTTATCAGCCACGGTGTCGCTGACCTGTCACGCCCGCGCGTGGCCGAGATCAAAGCAGGTGGTGCACCGGTTTTTTGTTGGACGGTGAAGTCGAAGCAACAAGAAGCCGAAGCCCGCATGGTTGCCGACAACATAACGTTTGAAGGGTACACCGCCGAGATACCGGCTTGATCCCCACCTCATACGCACCAAATATGACAGGGCGAATGGGAGAACACGATGGACGGCGCCAGCATCGAGATTGAATTGCACCAAAGCCTGTCCTCGATAGGCGAGGCCACGTGGGACGCCTGCGCCTGCCCCGAGGCTGCTGCAGGGGATCGCCCCAACGATCCCTTTACCACCTATCGGTTTCTCAAGGCGATTGAAGACAGCGGGTCTGTTGGCCCCGGCACCGGTTGGCAACCGCAATACCTGAGCGCCCGGGTCTCTGGCGAGACAATTGCGGTCATGCCGCTTTATGCCAAGGGGCACTCTCAGGGCGAATACGTCTTTGATTACAGTTGGGCGCATGCCTACGAACAGGCCGGCGGTCGCTATTACCCCAAGTTACAGGCGGCTGTTCCCTTTACCCCGGTCTCAGGCCGCCGCTTTCTGACACGTCCCGGCCATGAGGTGACAGGAATCAGCGCACTGGTCCAAGGGGCCGTGCAAGTGGCATCCGACAATCAATTGTCGTCCCTGCACCTGACATTCTGTGCCGAGGATGAGGCCGTAGCCGGGCAACAAATGGGGTTGATGCACCGCACTGGGCAGCAATTTCATTGGCTGAACGAGGATTACCCCAACTTCGATACATTCCTTGCCACGCTGTCGTCGCGCAAACGCAAGAATATCCGAAAGGAACGCGCCAAGGCACAAGCATTTGGTGGCGACATCGTGCTTTTGACAGGTGACGACATCCAGCCCGTGCATTGGGATTACATGTGGCGGTTTTATCAGGACACAGGCGCGCGGAAATGGGGCACGCCGTATCTGGAACGCGCATTCTTTGACCGTGCCCACGAAACGTTGCGCGATGACATCCTTTTGATCTTTGCCATGAGGGATGGGGTTCCCGTGGCCGGGGCGATGAACTTCATCGGGCGCGAGGCGCTTTATGGCCGATATTGGGGATGCACCGAGGATCATCACTCATTGCATTTTGAACTGTGCTACTATCAGGCCATGGATTGGGCGATAGCCAATGACCTCAGGCGTGTCGAAGCTGGCGCACAGGGGGAGCACAAACTGGCGCGCGGCTATCTGCCTGTGACGACACATTCACTGCACTGGATCGCCGATCCGGGCTTTGCCAATGCGGTTGAACAATACTTGAATGCCGAACGCGATGCCGTGGCCGAAGAGATCGAAGTGCTGACGTCATACGGACCGTTTCGCAAGGATAACAGAGAGGATCACGAATGAGCGAAAAACTCAGCGCAGCGGCGCGGGACGCGGTTCTTGGCCCCTTGTTCGAAAATGGTTGGGAAATGGTCGAAGGACGCGACGCGATTCAAAAGACGTTCCGCTTTCCCAGTTTTATTGACGCCTTTGGCTGGATGACCCGCGCGGCCATTTGGGCCGAGAAATGGAACCATCATCCGGAATGGTCTAACGTCTACAATCGGGTCGACGTAGTTCTAACCACCCATGATGTCGATGGGCTGAGCGCCCTGGACGCGAAACTCGCGCGCAAACTCGACACGCTCTAGATTGCAAAGAAAAAAGGACCGAAGTGGCTAACTCCGGTCCCATTGCTTCCACGTTGACACGGCAAATTACAGCGCGCCCAGCAGTGTTTCGCCCGCCGATAACTCACAAACGCCTCGTTCGATTTCTTCCTGAAGCCAGGTCACAACGCCGTCTTCCACCACCGCTGCAAACCGGCGGGTGCGGTTTACAAATCCAACTGGTGCCGCCGAAAACTCCAACCCCATTGCGGTACTCAACGTTCCATCAGGGTCGGTCAACATCGTGATGCCCGCCTCGCCTGCGCCAGTGGATTTGTCCCAGGCATCCATGACCCACGGGTCATTCACCGACATACAGACAATCTCGTCCACGCCTTTTGCCTTTAGTGCTGCAACATTACGCATGAAGCTGGGCAAGTGCGCGCTGGAACACGTCGAGGTGAAGGCCCCCGGCAGCCCGAAGAGCGCAATCTTGCGCCCTTTTGTCAGATCAGCCACGTTAATAGGGGTAGGAACCCCGTCGCTCAGGTACATAAAAACGCCGTCGGGAAGCTTTTGACCCACATTAATTGTCATGTTAATCATCTCATTGATTGCACTATCCGGATTCGTCGATATAGGGTCCAGCGTTGAATGGGCAATGACAAAAATCGGGAGGGTTCAATGACCCACGTAGTTGTGATCGGTGCGGGACAGGCAGGATCGTCCCTCGTGGCAAAACTGCGCAATGGCGGCTTTGAAGGACAGATTACGCTGATCGGAGACGAGCCGGTCCCGCCCTACCAGCGCCCTCCGCTTTCTAAGAAATACCTGCTTGGCGATATGGAGCTGGAACGCCTGTTTCTGCGACCCGAGAGTTTCTACGGCGACAACAACATTACCATGCGCCTGAACGAAAAAGTCACGGCCATTGATACCGATGCCAAGACGGTCACGGCGGGTGACGAAACTCTGTCGTATGACGAGTTGGTTCTGACGACGGGCTCGGCCCCGCGATACCTCCCGGCCGCCATTGGCGGAACTCTCGAAGGCGTCTCAGTCGTGCGCGACCTCAAAGACGTCGACTCGATGGCGCCCAACTTCACCGAAGGCAAACGCGTTCTGATCGTTGGCGGAGGGTATATCGGCCTTGAGGCGGCGGCTGTCGCGGCCTCGCGCGGACTGAGTGTGACACTGGTCGAAATGGCCGACCGCATCCTGCAAAGGGTCGCAGCGCCCGAAACCAGCGACTACTTCCGCGATCTGCACCAATCGCACGACGTAAACATCATTGAAGGCGTCGGCCTCGATCACCTCATTGGCGAGGGCCATGTCACGGGTGCAAAACTGACCGATGGCACCAAGTTAGAGTTGGATTTCGTGATTGTCGGCGTCGGCATCATGCCCGGCACCAGTCTGGCCGAGGCCGCCGGGATCGAATTGGACAACGGCATCAAAACGGATGCTCATGGCCGCACCTCTGTCCCCAATGTCTGGGCCGCGGGCGATTGCGCGTCTTTCCCTTACAAAGGCGGACGTATCCGTCTGGAAAGCGTGCCCAATGCCATCGACCAGGCCGAATGCGTGGCAGAGAACATCATGGGTGCAGGCAAGGACTATGTCGCCAAGCCGTGGTTCTGGTCGGATCAGTATGACGTCAAACTGCAGATTGCAGGCCTCAACACTGGCTATGACACCGTGGTGACCCGCAATGGCGACGAAGGGTCTGTCTCGTTCTGGTACTATCAGGGTGACACGCTTTTGGCCGTGGACGCGATGAACGCACCGCGCGACTACATGATCGGCAAGCGCCTGATCGAAGGCGGCAAATCCCCCGCACCGGCCATGATCGCCGACCCGGACACCGACATGAAAGCGCTGATGCGCCTGTGAGGATCATCGCCGGGCAATTTCGCGGCACGGCCCTTGCCAGCGTCGGCAAGGGTGACGCGGGCGCACATTTGCGCCCAACCACCGACCGCGTGCGCGAGAGCCTGTTCAACGTGCTGATGGGCGGGAAGTTCGGTGATCCGATCACCGACGCCATTGTGCTGGACCTGTTTGCTGGCACCGGCGCGCTGGGGCTCGAAGCCCTCTCGCGTGGTGCGACCCAAGTCACCTTTGTCGACGATGGCCGCAAAGCCACTAGCCTGATCCGCGAGAACATACGTCTCACGCGCAGCAAGGACGCGACTAAGATCATTTCCCGCGACGCAACCCGCCTGCCACCTTGCGAAGGTGAACCGGCGACCCTGATCTTCCTGGACCCACCCTATGGCAAATCGCTGGGGCAAAAAGCTCTTGAAAGCGCGCGCCAGCAAGGCTGGATCGCACCCGAGGCCTTGATCGTCTGGGAAGAAAGCGCGCCGCAATTCGCACCCGAAGGCTTCACTCTGCTCGACACCCGCAAATATGGCGACACCCATGTGACCCTTCTGGAGTTTGCATGATCCCAAAGCTGGTCATATTCGACTGCGACGGTGTCCTCGTCGACACCGAAGGGCCGGTCAATGAGGTTCTTGCCGCCAATCTTAGCCGTCATGGCCTGCCAATAACGCCAGAGCATTGTGAAAACCTGTTCATCGGCGGAACCGTTATGGACGTCTTTGACAAAGCCAGACGTCTCGGGGCAAACCTGCCCGACGATTGGATTGAAGGGCTTTATACAGAGGTCCTCGACCGGCTCGAGCAGGGGGCGGCAACCATTCCAGGCGTGCTGGACTTGATTGCCACGCTGGAAGACAGGGGCGTTGCGATCTGGGTGGCCTCTAACGGGCCTATGCGCAAAATGCGGGTTTCGCTTGGCCCCTCTGGCTTATGGGACCGGTTTGCCGGGCGCATCATGTCACGTGAGCAGTTCACGCCAAAACCGGCAGCGGATATGCCCTTACACGCGATCCGCGAAACCGGAGCGCCATTGGATCTGAGTGTGATGATCGACGATAGCGCACCAGGATGTCTGTCTGCACGCAATGCTGGTATCCGCTGTTTGGGCTTTGCCGAGCGCGGCCAGCACGACACACTGGCCGCAGCTGGTGCAGAACCGATAAACTCAATGAATGAAGCAGCGACCTTGCTGGGGCTTTAGTAGGTCGGGTGAAACTTACCCGATGGCGAGAGCGTAAAGATCTCGACTCCATCTGCCGTGACACCGACCGAATGCTCGAACTGCGCGCTGAGGGATTTGTCACGAGTTACGGCCGTCCAGTCATCCGCCAGTACTTTGGTTTCGGGGCGGCCAAGGTTCACCATCGGCTCGATGGTAAAGAACATGCCTTCTTCCAGCACGGCGCCGGTGCCCGGACGACCATAGTGCAGCACGTTGGGTGGAGAATGGAACACTTGACCCAGACCATGGCCACAGAAGTCGCGTACGACGGACATGCGGTTGCCTTCCACATAGGTCTGGATGGCGTGACCAATATCGCCAAAAGTGTTGCCGGGTTTGACCGCCTCAATGCCCTTCATAAGAGAATCATGGGTCACCTGAATCAGGCGCTCGGCCTTACGGTTCAGTTTACCGGCCACATACATACGGCTTGTGTCGCCAAACCAGCCATCGACGATCACCGTGACGTCGATGTTCAGAATATCGCCATCTTTCAATTTCTTGTCGCCGGGAATGCCGTGACAGACCACGTGGTTCACACTGATACAGCTGGCGTGTTTGTAGCCGCGATAGCCAATGGTGGCCGAGGTTGCGCCCGCCGCATCGACCTTTTCCTCGATCATCCGGTCCAGTTCACCCGTTGTTTGACCGGGAAAGACGTGTTCGGCGATTTCATCAAGAATACGCGCGGCCAGCTCACCGGCCTTGTGCATCCCCGCGAAATCCGCGTCTTCATAAATCCTGATCCCGTCCCGGGTCTGGCGGCCCTTGCCCATCATCTTGAGCTTGCTCCATAGAAACTTCATTGCCCGTTATGTAAGCCGGTTTTTCGCCAAGGACCAGAGGCCATGAAATCACAGGTCCCTGATCCAGAATTGCAGCGGCTTGGCGGTCTCACCCACTTGATCTATGTCTTTCCAGCGAAACCTGGCGAGCACACCGGGTAGGGGCGCATAACCCCGCTTGTGCCAGAACGGATCAAGCGGCGCATAGTCACTGGGCCGCAACGGGTGGTTCGCCGGCCTGACCACCCCACAAAATGCGCTTTTTACATACCCATGCGCGCGGGCGTGCTTCTCGCGCTGGTCAAAAAACGCATGTCCAATGCCCAACCCACGAAACTGTGGCAACAGAACAGATTCGGCGCAGTAAAAGATGGTGTCGAGGTCCAGCTCGGTTCCGTCAAAAGCTGCACCAAACTCATCCGCATGATCTGAAAGAGGCGCGCCAGTCGACGCGCCAATCAGGCCTTCGCCGTAAAAAGCCCCAACCAATACCGCGCGATCACTGCTGCGAAAGCTCTGCAAATAGGACCGTTCGTAGGCCAGATCGCCGTCATAAAGGTAAGGAAAAGCCCGAAACACCGTGATCCGCAACCGCGCTACATCGTCAAGGGCCGCCTCCAGGCCCTCTCCGGTCAAAACACGGCATTCGATCATGACACCTGCCGCATCCACTCGGCGAGATTGTAATAGGTCGTGACCCGGGTGATTTTGCCATCCTTCAGAGAAAAGAACCCACCGCCGGGCAAGCGGTAACTCTGCCCCTTTGCCTCAGGCAGATTTCCATCGGTCTTCAGATAGGTTCCGTTCACCGTGAATTCCGCCGCACCGCGAGTTCCGTCTGCGCTGGCCATCAACACTATATCGGTCAGCTCTTCCTTGTAGCAGGCGTTCATATGCCCGCAGAAATCCGCGAATGCCTCTTTGCCGCTACGCCGGTCGCCTTCGTTCACATCATGCACAAAGTCCTCTGACAAGCAGTCCAGCATGCCTGCCAGATCACCTGCATTAAAAGCGTCATAGTACCGTTGAATCGTGTCTCTGCTCATCGCACCCTCATGAGTTTCTGCGGGTCAGAGTAACTTGGAAAACCGAGGCCGCCACGCCGTTTGCGACGCCTTTGACAACAAAATCAGCCGCGCGGATCGCCCCAGCGTTCGGTTAGCCGGGCGATGATTTCATCGCGACTTTGTCGATACGCCATGAGCCGTGTCTCGCGGGTCTCGCCCACGCCGCACGGGTCTGAAATGGGCCAATACTCGACCTCAAGGTGGTAATATCGGGTCAGGTCCTGCACTTCACGGCGTGACGCAGGTGTCAAAGCCACGACCAGATCAAAGGATGACAGGTGGTCACCCCATTTTTCCATCTCTTCGAAACTGCGCGAGCGGTGGCGCGACAATTCCACGTTCAGTTCTTTGCACACCGCAATGGCAAAGCCGTCAATTTCCAAATCGTTCTTTATCCCGGCAGACTGCACATAGGTGTCTGATCCGTAGAACTGCTTCATGATGCCTTCGGCCATCGGCGAGCGCACTGCGTTATGATCGCAGCAGAACAGAACCGATTGAGGAAGATCCAGACTCACTTGGTTCACGCTCCGAAATGCAGCACGCAAATGAGGGTAAACAGGCGCCGCGCGGTGTCGTGATCGATTGTCGCCTTACCTTCCAGACGCTCTGCCAAAATGCGCGCGCCCTCGTCATGGATGCCGCGCCTTGCCATGTCGATGGTCTCGATCTGGCTGGGTGGCATGTTCTTCACCGCGTCATAATAACTTTCGCAGATCGCCCAGTAGTCTTTCACCACCTGACGGAAAGGCGACAACGACAGGTGAAACTCAGCCGCTTTGTCACCACTTTCAGCCGTCACATCAAATACCAGGCGTTTATCGCGGATCGACAAGTCTACGCTAAACGGGCCATCCGGCACCAACCGGTCATCCCGCTTGGGCAAGTCAAAACTGTTCTCTTCCAGCAGGTCGAACATGGCAACTTTGCGCTCTTGTTCGATCTCTGGCGTCGGAGGCGGGAGATTACGATCGTCGATTTCGATCTTGTTAATACGGGACATGGGACTCTTGCTTACTCTGAATTCCATCCTGACTAGCGGATCAAAGCAAGCGGGGCAACGCCAAGGATCAGTCGTTCAATGCCTTCAAGCGTGCTGTGACGGACAGGCCATGTGCTTCAAGACTTTCACTGGTTGCCAATGTGGCCGCTGCCGGACCAATCGCGCGCAAGGCTTCGGGCGTCATTTTTGACAGCGTTGTACGCTTGAGAAAGTCCATGACACTTAAGCCAGACGAGAACCGCGCGGACCGGGCCGTGGGCAATACGTGGTTTGGCCCGCCAACATAGTCCCCGATGGCCTCGGGTGTGTATTGGCCAAGGAAAATGGCCCCGGCGTGGGTGATCTGCTCGGACAACCCGTCAGGGTCCGCAACGCAAAGCTCCAAGTGCTCGGGCGCCACACGATTGGACAGATCCGCCGCCTGCTGAAGGCTGGACACCACGATGACCGCGCCGTTGTCACGCCAGCTGGCGCCAGCAATGGCACGGCGCTCAAGCGTTTCCAGCCGCTTGTCCACGGCCTCGCTCACGGCCTGCCCAAAGGCAGCATCATCCGTGATCAGAATAGATTGTGCGCTCTCGTCATGCTCGGCCTGGCTGAGCAGGTCCAGAGCAATCCAATCTGGGTTGTTGTCTTTGTCAGCAATCACAAGGATTTCGGACGGACCGGCGATCATATCAATGCCGACCTTGCCAAACACCCGCCGCTTGGCAGCAGCGACGAAGGCATTTCCGGGGCCAGTGATCTTATCAACCGGCGCAATTGTTTCGGTGCCATAGGCCAGCGCGGCCACTGCTTGTGCGCCGCCAATGCGATAGATCTCATCTACACCCGCCAGCTGTGCGGCAAGCAGGACCAGAGGATTGGCCACGCCATCCGGCGTAGGCACGACAATCGCCAAACGCTCAACCCCGGCAACCTTGGCTGGAATCGCGTTCATCAGAACCGAGGACGGATAGGATGCCCGCCCGCCCGGTACGTAAAGCCCCGCGGCTGAAACTGGTGTCCAGCGCCAGCCCAGCATTGCACCGCTTTCATCCGTCCAGCTTTCATCCGTTGGCATCTGGCGTGCGTGATAGTCCCGAATTCGGTCTGCCGCCAGTTCAAGGGCTGCGCGATCTTCGTCACTGACCTCGGCACAGAAATCCGCAATCTCCTGAGCGGAGAACGCCAAAGTTTCCTGTGTCAATTCCAGCCGATCAAACCGCGCCGTCAGATCAAGAACGGCCTGATCGCCGCGCGTACGCACGTCTTCGATGATCTCCGCAACAACGGCATCGACATCCGGGCTGTCTTCGCGCTTGGCCCCCAAAAGAGCGATAAAGCGATCTTCGAAATCAGGCGCGCTGGCATCAAGAAACTGGGGCATAAAGCTCTCCTTTAGGCGCTCAATACCCTTGCTGGACACGGGTCTCAACCCCGCAGCCACGGCTTCTTGTGGTTCTTACGTGATGCGGTCGAACAGGTTTGGACCGACCATGGCGTCAGGACAGGCCGCGCACCTTAATCCTGATGCTGAGGAACTTGCCCCGAGGGGGCCAGATAGGGGCGAGTCACATCTTTCAACGTCACCTCCAGCGCTTCGACTGACAAGCGTATTGCCCCATCGCCTGCAAGCGTTAGAATCACCTGCCCCGCGCCATCTTCACCGGGTTCGAAACTGACCGAGAGCAGAGACAGGATCGTATCCGCATCACCACGCTCAACGCCCTGAGACGCGACGGACAAAACCTGATCAACGACCAAGAGAGACTGAACACGTTCCGCAGCTCTGCCGCGCCGCTCGGCGGCAAGTGCGTCTTCCCAGCGAAAACGGTTCAGCAGCAGAGCAAACCGGCGCTCGCTTGCCCGCCACTGCATCTCGGACGCCGGGAAAATGGCGTCTTGCGCCAATGAGGACACAATCTGCAAATCCTCAGCATCTAATGCGCCAAGGTTCAGCGGCTTGTCACCACCATCTTCGAAACGTGCATCCGCTGCCATCAGACTTTTACCCGCTCAATATGGGCCCCTAGATTGCCCAGTTTCTCTTCGACGCGCTCATAGCCGCGATCCAAATGATAGACGCGGTTAACAACGGTTTCACCCTCGGCGGCCATCGCCGCAAGGATCAGCGAGACCGACGCACGCAGATCCGTGGCCATCACAGGCGCACCCTTTAACCGTTCAACACCGTGTACAGTGGCGGTGCCCCCCTGAACTTCGATCGAAGCGCCCATGCGGCGCAACTCGGGGGCGTGCATAAAGCGGTTCTCAAAAATCTTCTCTTCCAGAACCGAGGTGCCCTCGGCGGTGCACATCAGGGCCATCATCTGGGCCTGCAAATCCGTTGGGAAGCCGGGGAAAGGCTCCGTAACAACATCAACCGCTTTAACCCGGCCGTTTTTGCGGGCCACCTTGATACCATTGGCGGTTTCTTCGACGTGAATTCCAGCGGCATCCAGTTTCTCGCAAAAGGCGCTGACAAGGTTGATCCGCCCGCCAAGGCATTCGACTTCACCACCGCAGATCGCAGGGGCAAGCATGTAAGTGCCCAGCTCAATCCGATCTGTCACAACCGGGTGCGTCGCGCCGTGCAACCGGTCAACACCCTGTACTTCGATGCGGCTGGTGCCATCGCCTTCGATCTGGGCCCCCATCGCACGCAGACACGTTGCGAGATCGACAATCTCCGGCTCACGCGCGGCGTTGTTGATGATGGTGGTCCCTTTGGCCAGTGTGGCTGCCATCAGGATGTTTTCCGTGGCACCGACAGAGGCAAATGTCAGATTGACCTCTGCTCCTTTCAAACCTTTGGGCGCGGTGGCGTAAAGGTATCCGTCTCGTTGATCGATCTCGGCGCCCAGCGCTTCAAGACCGTGAATGTGCAAGTCCATCGGTCTGTCACCAATGGCGCACCCGCCAGGCAACGAAACCTCAGCCTGTCCCATCCGCGCCAAGAGTGGCCCGAGAACCAGATTAGACGCGCGCATTTTGCGCACGATGTCGTAATCGGCATGGGTTGAGTTCAGATCATGGCTCGACATCGCCAGAACTTTGCCGTCCTGCAAACTGCTGACTTCGGCGCCCAAAGACGCCAGCAATTCGCTCATCGTCTTGATGTCCGAAAGACGCGGCGCATTGGTCAATGTAAGCGGTTCTTCGCTTAACAATGTGGCCGGCATCAGTGTCAGGCAGGCATTCTTGGCGCCAGCAATCGGAATTTGCCCGCTCAACGGGCCATTTCCACGTACAATAATCGAATCCATCAGCTCTGCCCTTTGTCCTGCTCTGTGCCCTTGTTGTCCTCATCCACGGTGGCACGTGCGCGGGCCTGAGCCTTGCGACGCCCCATATTTGCCTTGAGAGCTGCCTTGAGCCGCTCTTCCCGTGCATTTGGTTTGGGCTTGTGTTTGTTGGGGTGCGAATTGCTTTGCATGACCTTTCCTTACATGAGCCTTAAAAAAGGGTCCAGATTAGGGTTGCAAGGGTCGCACTTTGAGTCTAAATCCCGCGCCACGACAGATGCTGTGGTAGCTCAGTGGTAGAGCGCACCCTTGGTAAGGGTGAGGTCGGGAGTTCAATCCTCCCTCACAGCACCATTTTCCTAAAAAAATCACAATACCCTCAAGCTATTAGAGATTTTGATCGGCTTCATATCCACCCTTTCGTCCACCCAATGAGCCTTGGGCGTGGCAATTTCCCATTTTATGACGAGCAGGCGGGCCTTTAAGGCAGTTGGAACATAGTCGCCTTTCAAGGCAATTGTTCAGTTACAGAACATTTGGGGTTTCCGGCGCGCCCAACTTCACTTCTATCTTAGGCGTCATTGCATTCTTCATCCTTATGCTTTTGTTGGTTTTTTTGATTTTAGTACATTTAGGATGCCAGCCCATTTCCACACTGCGCTCCCAATACGGCATCAAAGTACGCTAATGCCGTACTGTGACAAACAGATCCGATTCTGATAAACTCGGGCCGGTTCCGTCCTTTGTTTTTCTGCCCGTTATTTCCCGGTATGAACCGGGCAACTTCTGTGCGGCGCAACGAGATGTGGCCGCCTTCACCCCGTTTGCCCTCGCGCGCGCGTATTGGTCCCGAAAGGCCAGCCGGTACTTGTACAAGATTCCTACCTTTTGGTTTGCCGCTCGCTCGTTTTCGCTTCCGAGATGAAAACTTCTCTGGCGGCCACAAACCTGTCAGATTCGGCAATTATGTCTAAATCGGACCGAAGTATTGGCACATCTTCTGCTGCGCCTGAAAGGAAGATTAAAATGAAAAAGCTCTTGAGAATTGGGATGGCATCCCTGCTTTTATCAACATTTGTAGCGGCTCCTGCAGTGCTGCTCATGACTGCTGACTTTGCTATCGCCAAAAATGGAAATGGCGGTGGGAACGGGAACGGTGGTGGTAATGGTGGCGGAAACGGCAACGGCAGTGGTAATGGAGCCGATAACGGTAAATCGGGCGGAAAGGGCTTTAGCAAAAGTTCGAGCGCTAATGGTAATCGAGGAAACGGTAAAGGGAAATCCGGTGGCGGCATATTTGGCGGTGGGCTGAAAGGCGCACTGGGCGTCTTCGGCATCAAAGGAAAGGAAAAAGGTAACACTGGCAAAGCCAATGGCAATGCGGCCAAGACTGGAACGAAGACTGTTGGCAAAACAAAAGACCATATGCACCCCAGTAAACTTGGGAAAATCAACGGGATGATTAATTCCAGTGTGAATGCAAAGCTCGCCCATATCCGTAACGGAAATTACAATGGTACGGTTGGGGTTGCTGCGGCATTGGCGGTCGCTCAGTATAACGCGAGCCAACAGGAAGCACTTAGTCCGGAGATGGAAGCCTTAGCGGCGGCTGTTGCGCTTATTGGTAGTTATTCTGAAGATGCCAAAGCTGCCCTCGATCCCACAAGTGAAGAAGCTATTGCGTTAACCGCGGCAGAATCACTGGTTGACACTACAGACTCAACCACGATGGCAGCTTTGGCGGAAGCCCAGGCAGAAGCTCTGGCAGTTGAACAAAGCGTGACGGTTGCCCAAGCCGCCGTTCTAGCGAGCTACAAAGAGACCTTAGATCCGACGAGCAGCGAAGCCCAAGATGTGCTGGGCGCTGTGCAAGCCAGATTTCCTACCGACGCGGAAATAGAAGAAGCTTTATCTGACGGAGAAGAAGCGGGAGCTACCTCTGACGCCACCGTAACGAATGCTTCGGACGAAGACATACAGGAAACGGAAGAAAACGGCTAATATTCAACTGGATCAAGTGTGCGCCGCGTTTTTGCGAGTCTAGTTTTAGAAAATCAGTTCCGACGTGATGTGTCAGACAACAAATGGCGGGGCTTCGGCCTCGCTTTTCCTTTACAATTTCAGCCTACTTACAAGTTCTCTATCATCACATTGATGGCACATCGGGCTTCCCCCGCTCTTTCCCTTCCATCGCCTTCACGGCCACGTCCTAATTCACCCATGAAGATGCCCCCACTGAAGGGGAGCTTTGCCGAGGGGCATGTTGCCAATTAGAGCGGCTTGGATACTTGGTGAGTTTCAGGCAAGAAAAGCCCCGCCTCTGGGGGAGACGGGGCGCACTTATTTGAAATGCTTCACAAGGCCAAAAGGACACCGGCCATGATGTAACTTAACTAGGGAGCATGTCGTGAGTATGACGAGAATAAGAAGAACCCCGCTCGGGTGGGTCTGTAGGCCTATTTGTCCTTTTTAGGGACAATGATATACCCGCTGGCATGACAGGTTTCATGATGGCGCAACTTTACTCTTGCCTAGTGGGGTTGACGTTAGTTTGCTTCGGCATTTGCTTTTAAAGAAGTCTAACCAAGGTGGCTGCTTGTGCTTTTGGCGTTCTGGTTTTTTTGAGATTTGCTTTCGAAAACTTGGCGTAAATACGCAGCCGCTAAAGACGATTGGAGTTGGCCTCGTTCGAGTTTCTACGAAGGACAGGCATATGTGATTAGGGTAAGCTTGGGGCAGGAGGCGCGGGCCAAATCGAGACAAAGGAAATCGATATGCCTGAAGAGTTCGAAAGGGAAACAGAACGATTTCAAACCGCAGTTAAACTTCTGGAAGCACCGGCGCAATCTCGTCAGGAGTTGATTGAAGAATATCAACGCAGATCAGAGATAGCTTTCGCCGCATCAACGCGGAGGAACTACAGGCAGATAATTGCCAACTTCAAGAGTTGGTGTCAGGAGCACGGACATGACTCTAAACCACCGGTCGCCCCAAGAATTGTGGCAGAGTATGTTGAATACCAAGGCGGGAAAATACGACCCAATACCATAGAAACCAGGCTCTGGGCTATTTCGGAGTATCACAACGCGAACTTCTGTGCCTCTCCCACAAGGCATCGTTTGGTTGAGTTGGCTCTAAAAGGAGTTAAGCGCACTTACGGCGCAAGTACCAACCAAGTCCCACCGCTTTGCAAGCGTGAAGTGTTGGATGCAATCGAGAAGCTCGGACAGTCACGTCTAGAAACCAGGGACAAAGCAACCCTTTGGATTGCGTCCGACAGTTGGTGTCGTGCTTCTGAAATCGTCGCGTTCAAGGTGAAAGATGTCAACATGCAGGAAGACGGCTCCAGCCTGTTATTCATTGAGCGCTCAAAGACGGATCAGTTTGGAGAAAGAGCTTATGCCTACTTGTCTCCCGCTGGGACGAGGGCAGTATTTGAATGGATAAAGATGGCTGAGCTAAAGTTAAACGACCCCATCCTTACAAAGTCGCAGAAAGGCGGGAAACGGACCCCTTTGGACCCGGCAACGATTTCTCGTATCTTTCAGCGTTGCACGGGTCGCAAGGACGTTTCTGCGCACAGTACCAGAGTCGG
The DNA here is from genome assembly GCF_947498095.1 of uncultured Shimia sp. Classification (GTDB taxonomy): domain Bacteria; phylum Pseudomonadota; class Alphaproteobacteria; order Rhodobacterales; family Rhodobacteraceae; genus Shimia. The sequence goes on from NZ_CANMJE010000009.1 coordinate 205,352, forward strand.
CGCCGTTCACGATGCCTTTCGCTTGGGGTGCGACCTTAGTTCGATAATGGTGGCTGGGCGATGGCGCTCACCCGAAATGCCAGCGAGATAAGGCAACTTTGCTAAAAATTGATGGAAACAAGGTCGCCCGTGGCTGCGAGAGTTCAAGCAGATAACAGTTTTCAGCAGGACAGATGGCGAACGTTACGTGAAGATGGAAACAGTTCTGTCAAATACTGAGAACGTCCGGCCACTTTGGAAACAATCGCATTCAGTATCCAACTGGGGCACTATCGTTAGGCTCATCCCCATATTTGACTGACCTAATTTGGTGATTTGGTTCAATCATGCCAAAATGCCCATTAGGTTTAGTCAGTGGGAGCGTTCAATGTTGATGAAAATTGCAATTGGCGCAATTCTGGGAGCCTTTCTCGGTTATGGGATAAACGCAATCGGCATGAGCGTTGAATGGTTGCCTCGAAACTTTTCAACACTGGGTCGTGAAAACGAGGCACTTATCGTATTTGCGGGGGTTGGAGCGTTTATCGGCCTATGTCTAGGGGTAGTGGACCGCTAGCTGACATCTGCAAGCCTTCTCTCACGCCACTACAAATCCCCGCCGTCGCCACAGTCCCGCCATGACCAGCTGCCTATGTGTTTACATCCATTCCCCAATTGATGGATGCTTGAGTGTTATGGGGTCACCTTCTGTCCCGTCGGTGGCCCCTTTTTCACTCATCAGACCAAGGCCCACCCCGGCTTTTAGTTGCCCCATCGACAAGCGATGACACTTGGCAATCGTTTGGAAAATGAGCGTAAGCCTGCCCTCTGTGTTTCAGTTGATTTCAGGTTTAACCTTCTGACGTAGCGTCAATGTGAACAGTGGTTCAATCCCAAAAAGCGGTAACTAACTTCAAGTTATCCGGACCTAATTGGGGTAATTGAGAATGAAATTCTATCATTTAGTTGTCGTACTGGCTTTCGCTGTGACAGTGGCGGCGAGTGGTGCGCGCGCAGAAGCTGAAAGCACCTTTGTTTTTGACGACGCAAGATGGCTAACCTTACAAGAATTGAACAAGTACAGGGTGTCGTTGTATGATGATGTGACGGACGGTTGCTGGACTGAGCAGCCCTATCTGACGGGTCCAAGTTGATTGTTAGTGCATGATCGGCCTGGGTTCCATTGGTATGATGGTTTCC
>NZ_CANMJE010000010.1 GCF_947498095.1 uncultured Shimia sp.
AAACCATCATACCAATGGAACCCAGGCCGATCATGCACTAACAATCAACTTGGACCCGTCAGATAGGGCTGCTCAATACCCCCAGATCGTCTGGCTGCCCCCGGAATCACCTGAACGACGCTGGACTCAGAATGCAGCAAAATCATGGCGTTACCCGAAAAATCGGACGCCGTCGGACAGTGCTGGAAGTGGTAATGGTGCCCGGGGGCGGAATCGAACCACCGACACGAGGATTTTCAATCCACTGCTCTACCCCTGAGCTACCCGGGCACGGGTGAACATCGAGTGTTCGGGTTGCGGCGTTCTATGTCAGGTCCGGGGGGCTGTCCAGAGGGTTTTGACAAAAAATCAATGTGGTCGGGACGAAAGTTGCTCTAACGTCTCGAGCGCCTCTTGCTGGTCCTCGGCGTCCTGTGAGGCAAAGCTATAGTCCCCGCCCAGCCACTTGCCCAAATCGACATCTGCGCAGCGCTTTGAGCAAAAGGGCTTGTAGTCGGGTTTGATGTCTTTCCGGCAGATCGGACAACTCATTTTAGAACCTCGCTCAGTGGCAACCGGGCCCGCTTTCTTTGCAGTTCATAGTGCCCCAGGGGTGTCCAACCGACTAAGGTCGTGTCGATTGTATCGGCGCGAAACGCGCTGCGCAGCGCGCTTTCAAAAGCGCGGCGATCCTTTTTGGGCATGGGCGCCAGATCCAGTGTGATCTGACCGCCAAGCCCCCGCAGGCTCAGTTGGCGCGGCAATTCACGCGCTGTGGCCATATTGGCCTTGAGCCCGGCTGCGGGCGAGGTATCGCGGCCGGTATTCACATCGACGGCGACCAATGCGCGGGTTGGTTCGATGAACAGCGAGGCACCACCGCCCAGAGAAACCGAGATGTCATTCAGATCTTCGACAGCATCCAGAACCCCGTGTGTTTCAAAACTGCCTGCTGCAGTCACGATCTCGGCCGGATCGGTCCATTCCCGCCATGCCTCGGCATGCGGGGCATCACCCTCGACCAGTGTCTCAACAGAACCCTCGGTTTCCGCGCTCACTTGGCGTGCGAGCGTCAGCATGGCGTCGATATCTTCTGCCACCTCTCCCGCCTCTGCCGTGGCACAGGAGGATCGCAGGATCAGCCCCATGTTGTCGTCCTCATCCATGACTTCGTGGACAATTCCCAACAGCGTGTCGCGGACGTCTTCATCACGGATTGAGCGGCTGATGTTGCGACCCGGCGCATCGGGAGTGACGATGGCATAACGGCTTTTGAACAAAACCTTTTGCGTCACCGGGATGGCTTTGCCTTCCTCAGCGAAACCGGTGACTTGAACCAAAATGGTTTGACCCGGTGCCAACCCTTTGACTTGTCGCAGAAAAGCAGGACCATCCGGGGTTTTCAAAAACATGCCACCTTGACCTTTGACAGGCCGGTCAGCAGTGGCGCGATAGATGGTGCCGGGACGCGGGGCGTCCGTGTCGACCAGGATATCCTGCAGCTTACCGTCAACCAAATGGGCCGCAGCTTCGCGTCCGTTCAAGTGGTCAAGAATGATCTGTGCGCCCTTCATTTGCGCTCCTTGTAGAGGGGGTAGCCTGCTGCCTGTAGCAAAGAGGCGGTCTCAGCGACCGGCAGGCCCATGATGGCCGAAAAAGAGCCGCTAATCCACGGGACGAATGCTCCTGCTGGGCCCTGGATGGCATAGCCCCCCGCCTTGCCCTGCCAGTCGTTCGAGGCGAGGTAGGCGTTTAACTCATCATCCGAAAGGCGCTTCATCTTGACGGCGCTGACCACGGTGCGTTCCCACAATGAATCACCACGACGCAAGGCCACCGATGTGATCACCTGATGGCGTCGGCCACCCAGTGAGACCAGAAATTCAGCGGCTTCTCCGGCATCCTGAGGCTTGCCCATGATGCGACGACCCAGCGCGACGGTGGTGTCAGCACACAAGATGATGTCATCGCGATCCGCTTGTACCGCCATCGCCTTTTCACGGGCGATGCGTTCACAATAGGGGCGCGGAAGCTCTCCCTTCAGGGGATCTTCGTCGATATCTGGTGGACGGATATCATCGGCAACAACGCCGATCTGCAAAAGCAGTTCCTTGCGGCGCGGGCTGCCGGAGCCGAGGATCAGTTTCATGCCTTCGGTCCTGTTTGATGCCGCGCCACGAGGGCTGGTGAGCTTACTTAAAGCGATAGTTGATCCGACCCTTGGTCAGATCATAGGGGGTCATTTCCACCTGAACTTTGTCGCCTGCCAGAACACGGATGCGGTTCTTGCGCATCTTACCTGCCGTATGTGCGATGATCTCATGGCCGTTCTCAAGCTCGACCCGAAACGTCGCATTGGGCAGGAGTTCCTTCACGACACCGGGAAATTCGAGCAGTTCTTCCTTGGCCATATTTTATCCTTCACAAATCACCCGCCAATCGCGGGCAGCCCTTAAATGGGCCGAAACGCTCTGATTTTCAAGGGCGATTCTCAGGTGAGCGAGGAATATGTGACCTGTTGGTGACGGGGGTCCTGTTCTTCCCAATGGGTGCGGTTCAAGACCCGACCGTCGGCACGTACGTGCGCAATGGCCGAGAGGTCGACCTCTCCATAAGTCCAACCGGGCACACAGATTTTTCCCTCTGCGATGATCCCGGTGTCTGGGAAGCCAACATCCGGAGGCCCAAACAGCGCGCCCATGCCGGTTGTCACGTCCACCGCTTCGGACCACTCAGCCGTACCGACCAGAGAGGCCATCGCGGTCACACATTGATTCTCAAGCGCGCGCGCCATGGATCCGATCCTAACCCGCCAATAGCCCGAGAGCGCCTCGGTGCAGGAGGGAGACAGGATCACATCGCACTCTGCCAGCGCTCTTCCCAGCAATGGAAATTCACTGTCATAACAAATCAACACGCCAATTTTGCCCAAGGCAGTCTCAAAGATTTTCAGCGGGCCACCGGGTGCGACACCCCAGGGGTCGCGCTCAAAGCGGGTCATGATTTGCTTGTCCTGAAAGTCGCTTTTCCCTTCGGGTGCGAAAAAATGCGCGCGATTGAAAGGCCGGTCAGCGCCATCAAACACCGGAGCCGATCCTCCGAGGATATGCACATCAAACTCTTGCGCGAGATGCGCATGAAGAGCGTTGGCTTCGGTCATGCGATCCGAAACGGCATGCAAGGATTTCTCCAGGTCTCCAGCAACTTCGGACCCGGATAGTGTCGCCAGTTCCATGGCCGCGTATTCTGGGAAAACCAGAAGATCTGCCCCGTGCGTGGCCGCGTCATCTACCCAGCGGAAAATCTTGTCTTCATACTCGGCCCATCCTCTCAGAAAATCGAGCGGGTAAGCGGCGGTCGCAATCTTCATCGGTTGTGGTCCATATTAGTGCCAGTCGTCCCGATGTTGCCGCAAACTTTCGCGCTTGTCACACGTTACGCTCAAAGGGCAATGGCTTTCCGACTGTGATCTCGTTCGGGGTAATGTTGCAGTCATAGGCCATCACCTCGACCCCGGAGGCAATGGCACGATCAAAAGCGGCAGCGTAAGTCGGATCGATATCATCAGCGAGGGTCACAACTGTCGTATCGGTACGCTGAACGAGATAGAACATCACGGCGCGATGCCCTTGCGCCACCATGTCTTGCAACTCGGCCAGGTGTTTAGCACCGCGCGCTGTCACGCTGTCGGGAAATTCACCCACGCCCTCATGGCGCGACAGGGTGACGGACTTTACCTCAACGTAACAATCCGGTCCCTCCCCGGTAAGCAGAAAATCAACCCGACTGTTCTGCCCGTATTTGACCTCGGGTCGGACCGTTGGATAAGCGGCCAGTTCTGGAATTTCATGCGCCAGCAGGGCAGATCTCAGCGCCCGATTCGGCACGGAGGTATCGACGCCGGTGAAATGCCCGTTTTCATGCTCAACCAATCGCCAGCCATATTTCAGCTTTTTCTTGGGATCGTCATTTGGCTCTAGCCAAATCCGGATGTCCGGGTCTTTCAGCCCCATCATGCTGCCCGGATTGGCACAATGGGCGGTGATCTCTCGACCATCCTCGAGCCGCGCGTCGGCAAGAAAGCGTTTGTAGCGGCGCAACAGCACGGCAGGCACAAGAGGGGTTTGAAAGCGCATGGCCCAGCCCTATACCTGCCAAGTAAGTCTGACAAGGAGGCCGCAATGCCCAACCCCACCGCCGCCATGCTGGTCATCGGAGATGAAATCCTCTCGGGGCGCACGCGGGACGCCAATATGTACTTTTTGGCCGGCGAGCTGACAAAGCAGGGTATTGCGCTGGCCGAGGTCCGCATCGTTGGCGATGAGAGTGAAGACATTATCGCCGCCGTCCGCGCCCTGTCCGCACGTTATGACACCGTGTTTACCAGCGGAGGTATCGGGCCGACCCACGACGATATTACGGCCGATTGCATTGCGGCAGCTTTTGAGCGCCACATCGATGTGCGCGACGATGCGCGTGCCCTGCTCGCAGCGCACTATAAAAACACCGGAAGTGAATTGAACGATGCCCGCCTGCGCATGGCGCGCATTCCTGACGGCGCCACACTGATTGAAAACCCTGTCTCTGTCGCACCCGGCTTTACCCTTGAAAATGTCCACGTGATGGCCGGTGTTCCCAGCGTCTTTCAGGCGATGGTGGCAACTGTGTTGCCCACCATGACCGGGGGCGCGCCCCTTCTTTCGCAGTCTTTGCGTATCGACAGAGGGGAAGGCGACATCGCTGGGCCACTGTCAGAACTGGCCGCCACTTACCCCGACCTTTCCATTGGGTCGTACCCGTTCCAAAAAAACGGCGCCTTTGGGTCGAACATTGTGATCCGCGGCACGGACGGAAGCCGCATTGACGCTGCGATCTCAGACTTGTCGGAGTTGTTTGCATGACACTGCCCAGCACCCAAGATTTGTATGAAGTGGTTGACGCAACTTGGCCGGCGGCCAAAACGTCCCGGCGAGGACCATTTCTGATCCGCGACGGTCAAGGTGGTGGCAAACGCGTCTCTGCCGCGACTCTGACAGCATCATTTGAAAGCGCTGACATTGCTGATGCGGAAAACGCGATGCGGGATCTGGGTCAAACTCCGTTGTTTCAAGTTCGCGAAGGCAACAGCGATCTGGACGACGCCCTTGCCGCACGGGGCTATGAGGTGATCGATCCTGTCACAATGTACGCTGTCGAGGCGTCCAAACTTGCCACCGAACGCCCCCCGCGCACGGTTGCGATCGAGACCACGGGCCCTCTCAACATCATGCGGGAGATGTGGGAGACCGGTGGTATCGGCCCGGAACGCGTCGAGGTGATGAACCGGGCCTGCAAACCCAAAGCTGGGTTCGTGTCGCGTTGGCAAGACAAACCCGCTGGAACAAGTTTCATCGCCATGTACAATGGCATCTCCATGATACATGCGGTCGAGATTTTGCCGTTCCAACGCCGGCAAGGACTGGGACGCTGGTTGATGCAACGTGCCGCGTTCTGGACGCGGGACAATGGTGGTCATACGCTTTCGGTGATTTGTACTGATCATAACGCTGCGGCAAATGGCTTGTACTCTTCCCTCGGCATGTCGGTTGTGGGACGGTATCATTACCGCATTCTGTCCGACTGAGAGGGAGACACATGAGCCAGTCCGATCAACCCACCGCCCTTAACCTGCCCCCGGTCGATCCCCTGCCACCCGCAACGCAGAAATATTTCGACATTTGCCAAGATAAGCTGGGCATGATCCCGAATGTCCTGCGGTCCTATACATTCGACATCTCAAAACTCGACGCGTTCACGGGGATGTATAACGACCTGATGCTCGCCGAGAGCGGCCTGACCAAACTGGAACGCGAGATGATCGCGGTGGTCGTGTCGTCCATCAACAAGTGTTTCTACTGCCTGACCGCCCACGGGGCGGCTGTCCGGGAATTGTCGGGCGATCCGATTCTGGGAGAGATGATGGTGATGAATTACCGGTCCGCCGACCTGGACCCGCGTCAGCGTGCAATGCTGGATTTTGCAGAAAAGATCACCAAGGAAAGCTACACAACAGAAGAGTCGGATCGTCAGGCGCTTCGGGATGTTGGCTTTAGCGACCGGGACATTTTCGACATCGCCAGTGTGGTTGGTTTTTTCAACATGACCAATCGCGTGGCCTCAGCCATCGATATGCGCCCCAACCCTGAGTACCACGCACAATTCAGATGAAACTTTTTGCCGCGCTCCTCCTTCTTGTCATCCCCCAGATGGGTCTTGCTTTTGAGCCGGACCTTCCAAAAGGCGCGCGGCAACTGACGGATGAAGAGCGTACGCGCAGTTTCTACGAGCTGCCACTGGGCCCGTATCGCAAAGGGGACATGCCGACCGAGCGTGTCGGGGGTCTGCTAAGGCTTCAGTCTTGGCGCATCGAGGGGCAGTTTGCAGCAGTGACAGAAATCGGGGCGGCACTGGCCGCGCAGCTCGAATCTCAAGGGTATGAGTTGGTGTTTCGGTGCGAGACCGACGACTGCGGCGGCTTTGACTTTCGGTTTGAAACGATGGTTTTGCCACCCCCGGACATGTTCGTGGATCTGTCAAACTTCCGTTTTGTGTCAGCTCGCAAGGAAACCCAGAATGGGCCCGAGGTCGCTGGCGTTTTGATCAGTCATACTTCAACCGCTGCGATGCTTCAGTTGGTATCGGTCACGCCGATGCACCCGGTGCAACTCAGCCTCGTTGACAGCCAAGACCGTGAATCTGCAGAGCAAGCCGAACTCACCGCAGCCGAACTTCCAGAAGACACGCCGGAAGACGGAGGCGCCATGCGCCAGAGTCCTGGTGACATGGATCAGCTCATCGTCACGTTGCTCGATCGTGGTCATGTTGTTTTGGGCGACCTTAGCTTTGAGACCGGATCCTCAATTCTTGCCAACGGTACGTTTTCTTCTCTTGAGACCCTTGCGGCGTGGCTCCAGCAGGACAGTGCGCGACGCGTGGCCCTGGTCGGCCACACCGACAGCAAGGGCGGCCTGGATGGAAATGTGAAACTGTCCCAAGCCCGCGCCGCTTCGGTTCAGGCGTTTTTGACCACAGATTTGAATGTTCCAAATACTCAGGTCGAGTCACATGGGATCGGGTATCTCGCGCCGATCGCCAGCAATCTCGAGGAAGGCGGACGCGACGCGAACCGGCGCGTCGAAGCTGTTTTGTTGTCTGCACCCTGAACAAAAAAAACCCGAACGTTTGAAGCGTCCGGGTAGTTCTTTGGCTTTTTAAAGCCGGGGGAATATTCGTGGGTTACCAGTCAGAGGGCCCTTTTTCGGCAAATGCATGGACAAGAAAGTCTATGAATGCGCGCACCTTGGGCTGCGTAAAGCGACCGGGCGGGTAGACGGCATAAATGCCTTGGGTCTCGATCGGAAGTTCGGGAATGGCATCCTCGACCAAGCCTTGCTCGAGAGCGTCGGCATAAAGAAAACTTGGCAGATATGCGATCCCCAGACCAGAAATGGCCGCATTGAGAAGCGATTGGCCATCATTCACGCTCAGCCATCCAGCGGTGCGCACCTGACGTTTTTCGCCGGATGGCGCAGTCAGTTTCCAAACCGCACCATTAGACTGGCTGGAGTAATGCAAAAGCTTGTGGTCATTCAGATCGTCAATTTTCTGCGGGCGTCCGTATTTCTCAAAGTACGCGGGGCTTGCGATCATGCGTTTGGTCGTCGCGGTCAGCTTGCGTGCCCGTAGCGAGCTGTCTTCCAGCTCACCGATGCGGATCGCCATGTCAAAGCCTTCGCTGATCAACTCAACATACCGATTGTTGAGAACCATATTGACGGTAATCTCAGGGAATTCCGCCAAAAACTCACCCAGAACAGGACTGAGGTGATTGACGCCAAAATCTGTTGCAACGCTGATGCGCAGCAATCCGGATGGGGCCGATTGCATGGATGTGACCAAGGCGTCCGCTTCGCCGGCATCGTTCAGAACCCGGCGCGCCCGGTCATAGTATGCCAAGCCAATTTCCGTCGGGCTGACCCGGCGCGTTGTGCGGTTCAGCAGTCGCGCGCCCAGACGGGCCTCAAGCGATGACACATGCTTAGAGACAGCAGATTTCGAGATGCCCATCTTTCGTGCGGCATCTGTGAACCCGCCCTGGTCCACCACAGTGGCAAAGGCTTCCATTTCCGTCAGGCGATCCATTTTCCTACCTCAATTCTCTCGTTTGAAATAGGTTATGCTGGCGAATTTGGGCAGAAGCTGGGCAGTGCTCAGACAATATCAGGGTTTTCGAAGCCATCGTTTGCGGCTTGGAAACAGCGAAACAAGGCGTTTCCACATACATCCCTAGAGTAGTGCGGGACATCTACGTTATAGTCACCTGCTACTCTGAGTAGTATGGAGGCTGCACGCCGCGCTAGCCTGACTATAATGTGCTATAGGGCGTCAAGCACGTCAATTTCCCCCATCCCCCAGTCTCCCCCCATCGGACAGGGTTTTGTTCGCGCAATGTTCACCCAATACCACCGAGTGCGTTCCCAATCAGGTCAACGGCATTCGCGCGGTGTTCCTCGTCTGCCGAGCAGTACAGTTGCAGTGTGGTAGAGATGTTCGCGTGGCCGAGCAGGGACTGGAGGGTCTTCGGATCGACGCCTTGGTTGTGTAGCATTGTCGCAAAGGAGTGCCGCGCCGTGTGGATGCCTTGGACATTATCTGGGAATCCCAGCTTCTTTTTCGCACGGTGCGCCCGCTGGCTCAACTTGCCCAGTTCGAGGAAGCCTCCCCGCTCGCCGGGAAACACCATTCCCTTGTCCTTATATATAGGCCCTGCTGCGAGACGTTCTTCGGCGTTCTGTTTTCGCTGGGCCGCTAGCACGTCGCGCAGCGCTTGGGATAGGGGGATAGTGCGGGCGCTGGACGCGGTCTTGGTGTCGCCCAAAGCCAGTTCGAACTTTCCGTTCTTGTCCCGGCGTTTGTAGAGGGTCCGGCGCACGTCTACGTGGGTGTCGTGAACATCTTCCCACATCAGACCGCCAAGTTCTGAGCGTCGACAGCCTGACAGGAACAGAAATCGCAGCGCATTGCCGAACCGCGATGTCCGGTCCATCAACTCTATATACTGTGCGACCTGCGCCACGGTCAGCGCTAGCGGTTTGTTCTTGCGGGCAGTAGGCAGGGTCACGCCGTCCATCGGCGACACTGGGATCAGGCGCAAAACAACCGCGTGTTTCATAGCCACGGCCAGAACGGCCTTGGTCGACTGGACGGTTCGCAGAGACAGTGGCTTGCCATTTCCGACCGGGTTGCCCTTGGTCAGCAGTTTGTTGAGAGCGAATTGGATATCCTGACCATCCACTCTGATCAGTGGGATGTGACCTATCAGCGGAATGATAGATTCCATCTTTCCCCAGTGTGACAGGGCGCTGTTTCCCTTAAGAACACCAGAAGCCACACGTCCCTCGTGCCACTGGGTCAAGAACTCAGCCAGAGACCCCTGCCCGCTTGTCCCGCGTGTGCCGTGGAGCAGGTCCAGCTGGGCGCGTCTGGCTTCTCAACTGGATGGCGTTGAAGGTGCAGTTTCCAACTCTGTTGATGGAAGTGGCACCCGTGCTGGTGTCAGATGTTCACGGCACGGGCAAGTCGACGATTTCCAAGATAATGGGGCGCATCTTCGGCGACCATGGTGAGAGCATCAGCGATATGAACAAACTGACGGGACGGTTCTCTGTTATCGCCGAAGAAACGTTGTTCGTTGGCGCAGACGAAATCATGTTTTCAGGTGATCGCAAGCGGGCTGACGTTCTCAAAGGCATCCTGGCCGACGACCGTATTAACGTGGAAAAGAAGTTCTTCGACGCTCAAACCATCGCCAACATGCTGGGCATCATCTTCACATCAAACCACGAGCACGTGGCACACGTCGAAGCCTCGGACCGTCGCTACGGGTTTCTGGAGGTGATGGACACTTTGGCTGGCGACAAGGCGTACTGGGCAGAGTTCTACGCGTGGCTGAAAGGTGGTGGCTATGGCGAAATCCTGTTCCAACTACTGCAGCGCGATGTGTCCCAATTCGAACGCCGCGACATCCCAGTGTCCAAAAAGAAAGCCCAAAATATCTTGGCGTCGCTGGAAGGTGTGGACGCGTGGCTGTTGGAGAGCGCCAACCGGGGAACGATGACGCTGGAGGGGGCTAGCCTTTCCACACCTGACGCCAACAGTTGCTTTGTCGACAAGAACAACATGTACGCGGCCTACTTGGAGTGGACCCACAAGCACCACCGCTATACGTCTCCGATGGACGTGGCACAGTTCTGGAAGCACCTGCGGACCAATCTGGACGTGGTTGTTCACGAGAACAAAGGCGGCAAGGGCAACGGGCACCGTCGGAGCGTGGAACTAGTGTTGCCTCCAAAGGCCATCCAGCGGGTCCACCTTGCCAACAACCTGACACAGCCAGAGGTCGAAGAACTAGATGACGTGCCTGAGTTGTGGGACTGGCTGAGCAAGTTCTAGGAGGTTCTGAGGTACATACTGGTAGAAGGTGTTACATGCTTTTGCATTTCTGCTGCACCATGCTCATTTCGTTACTAGGGCGGATACCTGTCGTTCGCTGCTTTTGGCACCAATGTCTGCTTTGCGTATGATTCGAACGTCTTGCCTTGTGCAAGCGCCCACAGTCATGGTTGTTCTGTAAGTCGATACAATCGCGGCCAACCGCAAGCAATATCGCTCAATGAGAACAAGTCAGGGGAGTAAACGCACCGAAAAGGTCTGCAAATTGTCAAAGTTGTGGCAGAAGTTGGGCGAGCTAGCTAAGATGGGAACCTGTAGAAATTTGGTACACTGGGAGATTTCATTATGAAATTTGGTGCATTAGTCGCAATTGCCGCAGCTGGCTTGCTTTTTGCAGGCGGTGCGGGCGCGGCGACTTACATAGGAATAACGGAAGGAAAGCGTGACTTGGTTTCCGGCACTACGGCCCTAATCGGAACGGATTGTTCACCTATTGGCTGTATTGGAGGTACCAAACTCGGATTTGGTGCGGGCGAGGCAAGCGTTGTGGATCTCCACGGTCGAATTGTCGGCGACCGAGATAGGTATATCTTCGAAGCCACATCTTCATTTACTATCTCATTTTTGTTCGGAGGTGTTCAAGCTATCGATACAATTAATGACGGACAAGAAGATGGAACAGGCGCAGAATACACCCTTAACCCCACTGGGTTTATTAGGGAAGGAGTCGACGGGGAGGGCTTAAACAACAGATCGGTGTTTTCTCTGCTTGGTCTTCTGGGTAACCCTCTCGATTTAGAACACACGATGCGCACAAATGTTGGTGGCCCTAATAGTAATAAGCTGCCGAATCCTGGATCGCCGATCCTATTCCAAGGCGGACCTGGTTCTTATGCCTTCACTATCGACAATCGGGATTCAAATCCGAGCTATGCCGCTCGCTATGACATTCAGATCGCGGCCGTTCCCGTTCCCGCAGCGGGCTTATTGTTGCTGGCAGGCCTCGGCGGACTGGGTTTTGCGTCTCGTCGCCGCAAAACCTAACTCCCGAACAATCTATTTGAGATCATTTTTGGCACCGGGTTCTTTTACTCGGTGCCTTCATTTTTGTTAAGTGAAAATGGTCCTGTATGAGCGATGGCGCTTCAGATTGGCCGGACGGCAGGCCCGAATGACAGGTAGGTTTGCCATAGTCATGGTGGTTCCTCCCGTCCGCCGCTATCCACCACAGCGCTAACCTGACAGCGGCAAAGTTAGGATAGCAAGCGGATATGAGGCTAAGTAGCAAGTCAGGAAAGAGACCATGTTACCTCGTGGTACACCATGTTTGAACGTCTGCATTGCAGAGGCTTTGCCTACTGCTCGTAAGACAGGGCCGGTTTTTCTCGTGCGATTTCGCTACGGCTAAAGATGTTGCAATTTCTCACTCGGTAGAAGTGAGCTCAATACTGCTGTTAGCTACATTGGCCACCAAGGTCTGCTTTGGGCCGAAAGCGACAACCCTGCCGAGGTTCGGCACACGTCCGAGTTGCTCCAAAGTGGTGCTCGGATAACTCCCAAATTGTGCCGTCGGCGGGGTCGGCGGGCGTCGGTAGGTCGAACCTGCCGATCCCAAAACCCCTCTTGGCCCGAACCCACGGTCTCGTCGGCAGGTTCGGCACATGGCGGCGGGTTCTGGAGGGCAAACCTCCCAAAAAATAAAAAAGGGGTTTGGTTCCAATCGCATACATCTCTTCCCCCCAAAAAACTTTCCAAAAACCTGCCGAACCTGCCGACCTTGCCAACAAATCTTGGAACGACTTGGGGGATGGTGGTGTTCGTCAGGCCGAGGCCACGAGAGGGGCACGGGAGCGCCGTCCCGCGGTCCAAGCAGTGTCCACCGCCAGCCAGTGCTCAAGCCCAGGGACGACCCCGTCCGGTTGGCTCGTGTTGGGCGGGCTGGTCACACCACAGCACCGCCGCTTGCCCGCGCCAAGGTTGGGCTTTGTCCCAGTCGAACTGCGCGTGCTGGAAAGTCATCTGCCACCTGCCGACCGCCCCGAACGCATCGCCGCGCCAGCCGCTGGAATATTTGGGATGGTTCACACCTAGAGGAAGGTAGCCCAGAAAGGCTTAGGGGGCATTTCGTACCGCGTTGGGGGCTATTCCTTGAGCCAATTGCGGGCATTTCCGGGCATTTCCAATTTATTCTGACCGATATTGCCAGCGAGGCTTCGTCGATATTTTTTGGGGGGTATCCCGTGGCCTTTTGGAGGCCCTCAGAACACCCGACGAAAGGCTTTCGATATGTCAAAATCCCACTTCCATCACGATCAGGCTGACGCGCTCGCCTCTGCTGGGAAACTGCACTCTTGGCCAGACGAGATCGAGTTGCCAGTCGATCCCGAAACCGCCGGACGAGCGCAGAAGGTTTTCGACAAAGTCCAGACGAACCGCGCCCACGGCGACTGGGCCGAGGGTGATTTGTTGGAAGTCGCGCGGTACGCTCGTCTAGTGTCCGATGTTGAAGCAGTCTACATTCAGCTGCAACAACAGGGATGGACTGTGATGGGGGGCCGCAATGGAACAACGCCTGTCGCAAACCCTCTGGCAACAATTCACAGCAACTTGCAAGCGACATTGGGAGCCATCGCGCGTCGCCTCAACCTAGCCGCAGGCTACCAGCCAGCGAAATCAAAGGACCGTGGCCCTCAAGACGCTAGAGCCAGAACAGAGCGCGAGGCCCGAGAGGTCCTGAAAGGCAAAGACGCTCCCGAAGGTCCACGGTTGCTTGCGTGATACCTTTCCCTAGGCAGGTAGTGTTGCCGGACGGCCCAGAGGGGCAACACGCCGTCCAAGTGTTCGACGCGCTTGTGGAACGCTACCCGCCCGATGGTTTCCTAGACGAAATCCGGCTTGCTACCGCAGCGCGGGACGCAGCGATGTTGCAGTACCATTCAGAAGAGTTTGCAAGCATTCCAGACATCGCTGCGCTGTTGGAAGAGGACGCGCGGCGAACACTATTGGAACTCCGGCCAGCGCCGACATACGACGCCTGAGGTCTTCCCATTGTTGGGTGTATATCGCCTGTGGTTTTGTGGGGTGTACCATGGAGATACAACCAATGCCCAACTCTTGGCCGAGCGCTGTCATAGCGCCCCAAAATGCTGATCTTACATACGCGATATACCGCGAAATACTCAGACGAAAACCAAACTCAGATGTCATACGCGCTGCCCGTTTCGCGGTTGCCGCCGCATTTGTTGGGACACACTGTGACGCCGTAACACATTGACAACAAAGCGATATATTCACGCAAGATACCTCGCGTGATAAAATGTACGTACCTGATTTATAGGACGTACGGATGCGCAACATCACTACAGCGCCGAAACTAGCCCGCAAACTTGTATCACGGGCACCTTTCCTCCGTGCCGAAATCACAAGAGCCTCGAAAGCCGAAGAAAATGGCACTGCTGGTGCTACAGTGGAACGTGAACGTCTGACGGCTAGTTTTGCCCGCGAACACAAGGCTGTCGAAGACGCGATTGTCGAGGCTGACGCCGCCGCCCGTGACTTCGATTTCGCGCATATCATTCTGAAATCAAAAACTGATTTGGGAACCCAACGTGGCCCAATTTCCGAACTGGCTGCGATGCTGGTTCGAATGTCGGATGGGGAACCTCACTGTCCATCTTTGGACACGCTCACTGAGATTGCCTCAGGCAAAACAGCAGTGGCCGCAGAACAAGCCAAGGTTCGTTTGGAAGATGCTGAACCTGAACTGCGATCCGTTGCACTGCTGGCACAATACCGAGCGGTACTCCCCTCAGTAAAATTTGATCACAGCCACCCGAAAGTGGTGAGGCTCAAGCACGCCTTTTTCGATGCAAGCCAAATCGCTGCTAAGCGTAGAAAGACACCCTGAAAATGACCCAGAACCCCTTCCGCTCAGCTTCCAGCCAGCGACGCCAAATGCCCCCCCAGCCGACGATTTCGAAGGCTGATATTATTGCCGAGATCGACGCTCGCATTGGGGCGGTTACGGATGTTGTCACAGACGTACTGGCGGAAGAGTTGGGACCAGTCACAAAGCGACTAGTCACGATTGAGCGTGCCTTGGACGTCACTCGGAAAGACGTTGCCGACACAATCCAGAAGGCCACAACAGCCTATTTGGGCGGTGGCACTGTCGATGATGACGACGTCGCTCCGACTTTGGATGAACTCGAAACAATGGCTGCTCGCCACAAGAAGACATTGGAGAACCGCAAATGACCCTATTCCAAGGCGACGACGCCGCCGACCGCAAAGCCCGACAAATCCTCGACAACGAAATGAAAGCCGTTGCCTTCGATGACGCATTGAAAGTGGCCAAAGCCGCTCCGGCAAATGCCCGAAAACTCGCTGCTGTGCAGGCAGAGAACAAGGCGCTCAAAGCGCAGGCTGATCGCCCGGTCAATGTGACGGTTAAACCGCCCGCCGCACCACGAAAAGCCGTACAGCAGGCGAAGGTATCCTCGCTTCGTACTTTGGCATTGGCGTCATATGGTGGAATGAAACAGGCTGTCGATAAGGGCCACGTCCACGGCCACATTGAAAGCCTGTTGGAATCCAAACGGACCCACCAACACGTGATCCGCGATGCAACAGCTGTGGCCACGACCACCAGCGCTGGTTGGGGCGCTGAACTGACCACCTCAATGAGTATGGGATTTGTGGAAGACCTAGCCCAAACGTCTTGTGCAGCCCAACTAATCGTCCGCTCCGGTGTTCAACCTTTCAACGGCGCAAACAGCCTTACTTGGGCCAAGCGTGCCGATAGTACCAAGGGGGATATCAAACCGTCTTGGGTCGGCGAAGGGGCGACCATCCCAGTAATGCAGTCTCGGTTTAGTTCTGTCACGCTGTCCCGCCATAAGATGGGCGCGATTGCCGTGGCGAGTGATGAACTGATCCGCGTATCTAATCCTGCGATCTTGAGACTGATCGAAGACTTCATTCGCGAGGATGCTTCAACTGGTTTGGATACGTCGATGTTCGACCCAAACATTTCTGAAATCGCTGCCATCCGGCCAGCATCCATCACCTACAACGCGACCAACACCAGCAGTGATGGCGGATCGACGCTTGCTAGCATCCTGAAAGACATCAAGTGGCTCCGCACCAATTTATCTGCCGTCAACGCGGTGGACCCAGTGATCCTGATCCACTCGGATCGCTATATGGCTTTGCAGATGGTCACAGGCGATAGTGGGGATACTTTTCCTCTGCGGGACGAACTCGCCGCGACGGGTGGTTTGTTTGGAATACCAATTCTGCACAGCCCCTTTATGAATTCTCAGCACGCGATTGCCGTTGATGCCGCCCGTCTAGTCGTCGCGATGGACGGTGTTCACGTCGACACAAGCAGCGCAGTCACTCTGGCGATGGCCGACGACGATGGCGTTGCGCCGACGATGGCCGACACCGACGCAGTGAATGATAGTGGCGGCTCTATCCACATCAGCGACGTGACATTGCCTGTTACTGAGATGCGTTCGACGTTCCAGACAAGTTCCACCGCGATCCGTCTGGTAATTCCGATGACCTACAAAATGTTAAAGCCAGCCGTGGCGTATTTGACCAACATTGGGTGGTGATACTATGACACAGCCTCGCATCGTCAAAGCCAATCCCGAACCTCTCACTGCTTCGGTGGTGACAATCAATGTGCGGCAGACGTCACGATCAGGCAGGGCGACCCGGTCAGGATCAGTCACCCGGAGAGCATCCGCGAGGCTATTGGGTTGTACCTGCTCGACAATGGTTTCTCGGGGAATCAGACAATCCACGTCCGGACGCTGAAGCGCGCCGAGTGGGCTTGCCAGTCATTGGAATACACTGGCCTAGCCACGGGTTTGTCCAAGACCGCTGCGAATAAATTGCGAAAGGAATCCCGAAAATGATAGTCCGAGATTTTTCAAAGATCGCGACCGCTGGTGGTGGCGCAATGCCCGACAACCCGCTGATGACATATAACAAATTCGGTGTCAGCCAGCACCATATCGACGCCTCGACCATCAAGGACGTTTCGCCCATCAATAAGACGCTGGGGGTAGTCACCAACGCCGAGGGTGTGGGCCAGCGCACCTACGTCAAACTAGCACAATGGGAGGCATACCGTGATCGCAAAGAGAAATAAGCAAGGCACTCTGGTTGGGACATTTGACGAGGCGCGTTTCGACATCAACAAGCCAGTGCAGGGTACAACGATGGAGGGGTTGGTTCAGATGGGACAATCCAACGGCCTCAACGCTGCGGTCTGGCACCGCGTCTACGCTCTAGCGACGGATTTGACGCCATGACGACCCGTAAAAAGGCCGAACCCGACGTTGTCCAAGTTGCCCAAGTGCAGAACGCCAAATTCGTGCGTGGCGAAACCAAGCGGCAGACCCTCGCTGCCCGACTGATAGATTGTCGGAAGGCAGGGTTGGTGTCTGCTGCAGCCGCCTTGGAAAAGGAGTTGGAAAAATGCCGTTAGATGACACCAACTGGGAGCCGCGTCCCGAGTATGACCGCGACGCCGTTGCAGCGTCGGTCCAGAAAGAATTGGGACGCCCGCTGTTTTGGTCCGAATATGTGAAAATTTGGAACCACCTAACGGCCCAGATGGGTAAGACTGATTGGTGCTACGATGGATGACTTTGAGCCTGAACTTTTAGCGACGCTGTTCGATCTCTGCCAGTTGGCTGGGAAAATGGCTGACGATCCCAATTTTCGACATCTCAAGGGAGAGGCGCTAGGCAATCAGATGTATGCCACTATTGCCGCGCAGATGTACGTTGGTGCTTCGACGCCGCCGAGCAAGATTGATGTGTCGTCTGTCCTGGCGACCATCGACATCGCCTTGGAAGAGGGCCGCGATGTCGGCGAAGACGTCGCTCTTTGGGTCGGCAGGCAGTCGGCACAGCGAACAATCCCTCGCGGTACAACGCTGTCATAGGGGAGCACGGCTTGATGTCTCAATCGCCAGCTAGCGCTGTATCATTAGAACGCACTTTCCTGCCGAAGAGATACCAGCCTGCTGTTAGCGTTCTGGTTTCGGCATTGCCGCTGGGTATTCACTCATCGGTCAACGGCAAGGAGGATAAGCTAGCACTATTCGCTATCACCGCAGCGGTCGCCAACATCAACGAGGCGGTACGCCTACACAAGAACGGCACCAGACGAAAACACCACGAAGAATTTAACGAGTTTCTAGCCAGCGCGGCGTGTTGGATTGCCGACATCACGGAATTGGAGGCGGATTTTCTATATCAATGCCTTCTACGCGGTGTCTGCGCGACCGTACCCCCAGAGGACGACTGATACACCGATATCTGGCGGTATCGCCCCGCCAACGGGAGGTACATCCGAGTGCGCTTGGCATATGGTCCGCTATAACCATAGCCGCAAACATTGTTGAGACATCCCCGCGTGTGATCTCTTTGGGACATCGCAACAACCGAGGATGACCCAATGGCTAGGCAGAGACCACCAAAGCACATTCGAGACGCAAATAAGGACGACAAAGACTAGTCTCTCGTCCCCCCATCGTCCCCCCATCGCCTCAGACGCCAATAGCCGCAGAACCCGTCCCCGTTGGGTCTCGCGGCCATCCGGCGCTGTTGTGGAAGCGATGAAACAATCGGTTTCGTCAGCTACAGGAGCACTTCGATCAGCGTTATCCAAACCGGTAGAGTTGCAGCCGCCAGCAAGGTGGATTGCGCTACGAGCGTGGCTGCCAATTCGCGATCTGCACCAAAGCCTGCAGCCAGAACGTGAGCGGCAGACGCCGTGGGCATTGATGCGAACAACACAAGCGTCTGGGCGATTGGGCTTTCGATTCTGAACGCAAGACATCCAATAAGTGTCACAGTCGGCAGCACCAATAGTTTCGTCGCCGTAATAATGCCACTGAACCGATTAAGCCGCGCCAATGCACCCCAGTTCATTGTGGCTCCGACTGAGATCAACGCAACGGGAATGGCAGCCTGCGCCAGCATTTCCAGCGGGGCCATGATGGGCGCCGGTATCGTCACGCCGCTCAGCCCAACGATCACACCGGACACACTTGCAATCAGAAATGGGTTAGTGGCCACTTTTATCAAAGTCTGTTTCACACTGCCGCTACCACGGGACAACGCGGTGACGGCGAACACGTTGGCCACCGGAATGGCCAACCCTACAGCGACGGCCAACTCACCCAATGGCGGAGAAGACAACGTACCGACCGCCACAAAGGCCATTGCAGTGTTAAACCGCCACGCAACCTGCCACGACCCGGCAAAGTCGACAAAACGCTCCGGCCCAAACGGGCGGGCCAGATACCCGACACACAGTCCCAGTGTCAGAATGGCCCAGACCGCAGGGCCGATACTCAGGATATCACCAACAGCGATGGGGCGCCCTGAGGCCGCGACAAAGATCAGCGTCGGAAAGAGAATCTCGAAATTCAGCTTGTCCAGACCCTGCCACGCATTCACCGACAGGCGATTGCGCACCAGGCCTCCCAAGATCACCATCAGGAAACTGGGCAATAGGCCGAGGAGGATTGATACGAACACCATGTGTCCATCTAGGCACAATCCCTGTCATCAGCAATCACTTAAGCGTCACAGCATGCCGCAGGGTGTCAACGAATTGCGTAGTGTTGGGTCAACACCCGATTTCGTGGTAGATTCGAAATCTTCTGCCCCACGAGGATAAACAAATGCCCAAGTACCGCGACAGCTTACCCCAGATGGGCGAGACTGTTTTTCTGACCTACGTGGGCATGGAAACCGATCTGATCTTTACCAAGGGCGTCGATTTACCAGGTTTTGCCTCATATCCGTTGCTGGAAACCGAACAAGGGCGGGAAACCCTTCGTGCCTATCTTCGCGACCTGATGGCTGTCGCGCGCGCGTCAGGTTTGGGCGTTATTTTGGAAAGTGCGACGTGGGTGGCAAACGAGGATCGCGCGGCACCTCTCGGCTATTCACCTGATCAGTTGGTTGAGCTGAACAAGGCGGCCATTGAGCTAATGGCAGAACTGCGCCAGGCCGAAGGAGATCTTCCAACCGTGATCAGCGCCAATGTCGGGCCACGGGATGATGCCTATGCGCCGAGCGCGCAAATGGATGCGACTGAGGCCGAGGCCTATCACGAAACCCAGTTGGCGACGTTGGCGGAGACAGACGCGGACCTTATCAGCGCCTACACGCTGGCGTATCCGGCAGAAGCGATTGGTCTCGTCCGCGCCGCGCGCAAATTCGCGCTACCGGTCATCGTTTCCTTTACGGTCGAAACTAATGGACGCTTGCCCACAGGAGAGTCGCTTGGGCAAGCGATTGAAACCGTGGACAAGGCTACTGATGGGTATGCCAGCTATTTCATGATCAACTGCGCACATCCTGATCATCTTGCGACGACGCTAAACGATGCCGGTGGGATGTCACGTGTAAAGGGGATCGTGGCCAATGCCTCGCGGTGCAGCCATGCCGAACTGGATCAGGCAACGGAGCTAGATTCTGGCAATCCTGAAGAGTTGGGACAGCAGTTGGCTGACATTCGCCGCAGGCACCCTCAAATCTCGATTGTTGGAGGGTGCTGCGGTACGGATATGCGCCACATGACGCATATCGCAAAGAACGTCGGTTAAAAATCAGAGGCTAGCCGCCAGTCGCGTACCCTGATCGATGGCGCGTTTGGCGTCCAACTCGGCGGCCACATCAGCACCGCCAATGACGTGGCATGTCACACCTTTTTCCTCAAGCGCATCCGCGAGGGTCCGGTTTGGCAATTGCCCGGCGCAAATCACGATGTTGTCGACGTCGATGACTTGTGGGTTCTCACGCGCCTCACCAAAGGAGATGTGCAGCCCATCGTCGTCTATCTTTTCGTAGTTCACACCACCCAGCATGTTCACGTTTTTCATTTTGAGCGCGGCGCGGTGGATCCAACCGGTGGTTTTACCCAGCCCCTTGCCCAGCGCCTTGGCCTTGCGCTGCATCAGTGTGACTTCGCGCGCCGCCGGGTGGGGTTGTGGCCCTTCCGGCGCAAGACCCCCACGGGTTTCCTCGGGATCACCAACGCCCCATTCCTTCATCCAGTCCGGCAGGTTCTCTGTCAGGCTCTCACCTTCGTGAACCAGAAACTCAGAGACATCAAAGCCGATGCCCCCTGCCCCGATGACAGCCACGCGTTTGCCAACAGGTTTCTTATCGCGAAGGACGTCGAGATAGCTCAGCACTTCGGGGCGGTCGCTGCCGGGAATACCCGGGTCGCGCGGCACGATACCGGTGGAGATGATAACCTCATCATAATCCGCAAGGTCATCGGCGGTGGCCGTTGTCCCCAGTTTGACCGTGATATCTGAGGCTGCAATCTTGGCCTCGTACCAATCGACAAGCCCCCAGAATTCCTCTTTGCCTGGGATCTGCTTCGCGACGTTCAGCTGACCTCCCAACTTGTCCGCGCGATCAAACAGGGTGACCTTGTGACCACGCTCTGCCGCCGTCACTGCAGTTGAAAGACCGGCGGGACCTGCACCAACAACCGCCACTGTCTTGGGCGTGTCTGCGGGCGCGATGGCCAACTCCGTTTCGTGGCATGCGCGCGGATTGACGAGGCATGACGTCAGCTTGCCGCCAAAGGTGTGGTCCAGACAGGCTTGGTTACAGCCAATGCACGGTGCGATCAGGTCGGCCTGACCCGCCGCGGCTTTGTTCACAAAGTCAGCATCCGCAAGGAAAGGACGCGCCATAGATACCATGTCGGCGCAGCCTTCGGCCAAGACGTCTTCGGCGACGTCAGGCATATTGATCCGATTCGAGGTGATAATCGGAATGTCCACCTTGCCCATCAGCTTCTTGGTTACCCAGGCAAAGGCGCGGCGCGGCACCGAGGTGGCAATCGTCGGGATGCGTGCCTCGTGCCAGCCGATACCTGTGTTGATGATGGTTGCGCCCGCCTCTTCAACCGCCTTGGCAAGCACGACGACCTCTTCGTGGGTTGAGCCATTGGGAATGAGATCAATCATCGACAGACGGTAGATGATGATAAAGTCCTCTCCCACGGCTTCGCGGCAGCGGCGCACCACCTCAACCGGCAGACGCATGCGGTTTTCATAAGAGCCGCCCCAACGGTCGGTGCGCTTGTTCACATGGGTAACAAGGAACTGGTTCAGGAAGTATCCTTCCGACCCCATAATCTCGACACCGTCATACCCAGCTTCGCGAGCCCGCACTGTTGCGGTGACGAAATCCAGAATTTGTTTTTCAATACCTTCCTCGTCCAATTCTTTGGGCGGGAACGGAGAGATCGGAGACTTCACCGGTGAGGCTGAAACACACTCCGGACCATAGGCATAGCGACCCGCGTGCAGGATTTGCATCGCGATCTTTCCACCGGCCTCATGGACGCGATCCGTCACAACTTTGTGGTTGGCGATATCCTGATCGTTGAACAGCCCGGCCGCACCTGGAAACACACCGCCCTCTTTCGAAGGAGCCATACCGCCGGTCACAATCAACGCCACCCCGCCACGCGCCCGTTCAGCATAAAACTCGGCAACGCGGTTCCAGTCCTTGGTCTCTTCGAGGCCTGTGTGCATAGACCCCATCAACACACGATTTTTCAGGGTGGTAAAACCAAGGTCAAGCGGCGCGAGCAGGTGCGGATAATCGGTCATATGGGCCTCCAGAAATTTGCTTTACCAAAACGTAAAGCAGCGACCTTGTCATTTGGAACGCGGCGTCAAGCCGAACGGGGGACGCTGCGTAAAACAAGGTCTACGCATCAAATCACACTCTCTAAGCCAGTCAAAGTGTGTTTGGGGTGGCCCCCTTATCGCTGTCTTGGCACAATGTCAGTTGAAACAAGGGGACGCGCATGTCTGACTATGGTGTTTTTTCACTGACCGGCAAAACCGCACTGGTGACGGGTTCTAACAGTGGTCTCGGGTTCGAGGCCGCCCGGCTGTTGGCCGAGGCAGGTGCCAAGGTCTGGGTCAACGGGCGGGATCATCAGGCAACTGAACAGGCCGCTCAGGCAATCTGCGACGCAGGAGGCGATGCCACAGCGTTGCCATTTGACGTCGCGGATGAAGATGCCGTGAATGCCGCCTTTGAACAGATTATCAACACGGGCGGGTTGGACATTCTGGTCAACAATGTAGGCATGCGCGACCGTCGTGCATTGGCAGAGTTTTCTAAGGCTGACCTGCAGCGCCTCTTGGACGTGGACCTGATTTCCCCATTTCGACTATGCCAACGAGCCGCAGCCATCATGCCCAACGGCAGCCGGATCGTGAACATTTCTTCAATTGCAGGGTTGCTCGCTCAGGCAGGCGACGCGGCCTATACCACGGCCAAGGCCGGTATTAACGGCTTGACCAAAGCCTTGGCTGCAGAGTTGGGGCCAAGGGAAATCACTGTCAACGCCATTGCACCTGGTTTCTTCAAGACAACTCCGAACCTCGCCAATGCTAAGAATCCGGCCATTGCCCAGCGCCTCGAGGATGCGACCTCGCTGGGCCGGTGGGGGGAACCGGCAGAGCTGGCGCCGGCCGTTCTGTTTCTGGCCTCACCCGCAGCAAGTTATGTGACCGGGCAGGTTCTGGCGGTGGATGGTGGATACACAACGCACTACTGAGGCTTGACGAAAAGCTGCAGTGGGCCATCCTGAAAGTAACCACAACAAAGGACCTGCCATGTCGTCCCTGATCCGCCAGATTTGTCTTGTTTTATGCCTTTCGCTCGTGAACTCGAGCGTTCACGCAGATGATGCCGCTCCGATCGGTGAAGCGATCTCAGACTTGCCGCTGTTTGATGCCCACATGCACTACAAGGAACCCGCATGGGACGCCTATCCGGTGGACAGTGTTATTGAATTGATGGATCGCAACGGCGTGGCCATGGCGCTGGTGTCTTCAACACCTGACGAGGGCACGATCATGTTGTGGGAGTATGCCCCAAACCGGATTGTTCCCGAATTGCGCCCCTACCACGGGGACGTCGGGTCTTCGAACTGGGCCAAAGCCAAAAACATGCAGGCATATCTGGAGAAACGCCTCAACACCTACCCACATGAAGGCATTGGCGAATTTCACATCCACCGCCTCGACACCAGCGATGAGCCGCTGTTTCGCGAAGTGATCCGGATGGCGCGCGAGCGTGACATCTATTTGCATGTGCATAGCGGCACGGAACCGATACGCTGGCTCTACAGTCTTGATCCAGAGGTCAAGATCATCTGGGCCCATGCGGGCCTCGGGGAAAGGGCGCCGGCGATTTACGATCTCATGGCAGAGTATCCCGATCTTTTGGCAGACACGTCACTCAAGGAATACTCGATCCTGAGCGGCGGTCAGCTCAACCCGGATTGGAAGGCGATCATCTTTACGTTTCAAGATCGGTTGATGATCGGCAGCGATACATGGGTCAACGGGCAATGGGACGACTACGACGCTATCATGCAGTCAAATCGCAAGTGGTTGTCGTTCCTGCCGCGCAAGGTGGCTGAAAAAATCGCTTACAAGAATGCCGAACGCTACTTTGGTCGTGACATCTCGAACACGTTGATAGGCACACGTTAGGCGGCGCTACATCGTTTCTACGCAATGACGCCGAAAGGCGCGTTTGAGCATGTCCAACTCTGCCCGCAAAAGATCCATTTCGGATCTGATGTCGTCGGCCAGCACTTCGCCAGAAATCATGGTGATCTTGTCCAATAGCGCTCCCGAATCCCCGTCACTTATGAGGAAGGTCTGAACCCCATCCGCAATCGCCTCGGTCGGAATTGGGATACGAACGACCCAACGATTTTGCGGCGCATCTTCTTTTACCTGCACCCCATGAACGGGTGAATCCAAAAACGTCACGCGAAGGTTCGGCGCAGCGCTGCCAGTTCCGGCACGCGTCAGCACTCCTTCCCAGATACCTTCGAATAGTCGGGTCTTGGTCAGCGTCCAATCACTCATTGTCGGGTCTCCTAGAATTCTGCCCGTGGGCGGCGGCTGATTGTGACATCGCGAAGGATGATCTGGTTCATCTCGGGCCCTTCAAAAATCAAATCAATCCAGGCCTTTTCCACACGTTTTTCATTGAGCTTCGAATAGGCCAGATCAAACTCGACCATGATCTCTTCTTCGTTGAGCGGCAGCTCTCGTACGATCTGTTCCGTGTTTGGACCATGTTTGATGTTGAGACGGGCAAAAATTTCCAGCGGTTTTTCAAGCTCTACAATCGTGTCCAGCCGGATCAAGTGATTGCGTTTCAAACCATCCACCGCCGGTGCAGGCAGATCAACGACGAGCGACAGGAACGACCCGTCAAACCGGAAAACATCAAGCCGTAGACCAAACGGCGCCAAATCCGCCTCGCGCGTGTTGCGCAGTTGGCGCATGGTCAGCTCGGAGACCCGGCAATCATGGAACAGTGTGACCTCATCGCCCAGCATTTCACGGTTTGGTGCCGACGACACTCCGGGACGATCCAGCGGTGCGCGCCACAGCTGCGGGCGCCACGCCCAATCTGTGCCATGGGGCTTGTGAAAGGCATTTGAGCCGATTTGAGGCAAAGCCAAACGGCTTTCGGAAATAGAGATCAACGTGTTCAAGTGTTGGCGCAGCTTGCGGGCGCGCTGACGCTGAAATCGCAGGGTGCCAAGATTGGTCTCGGACGCAACACGAGCATTTCGCGCCCAATAGCGCGCCAACCCTTTCTGATAGAGTCGTTGAACGAACCCTGTCTTACCTTGCCCCATACACACACTTCTCCGCTTCAGATGCCGTTTCCATACGCGAAACAATACCCGGTGGTCTTTTTCATTATGTATCGGATTGGTTTGCACGAAACAAACAACCAATGGCAGTTGTCGCGCATTTTATTCAAATCGTTGCAGTCACTTGTCCTACACGACGATGCGCCCTTGCCGGAACGACAAAAAACGGGCAAGCCGATGTCATGAGCCGTTATCGATTGCACGAAGTTCTGGTTGCCCATGCACGCCCCTCTGCCGGTGTTGGTCGTCTTTTGGCAGGAATCGCGCTGATTGTGGCTGGGTTTTTCATGCTCAGCCTTGTGTATTTTCGACTGCTCGAACAGCTACCGGAATGGGATCTTATCCTGAATGAACTGTGGGATGGTCGCACACCGCGTGCTTTGTGGATCATGCTGGCGAATTTCTGGCCGCTGCTATTGGTGTTGGCGGTTGTCTTGCAGATGCTTCACGCGCGGACATTGATGACGCTGATTGGGCCTCGCATCCTTTTCATGCTGGACTTTCGTCGTGTGTTGCGGCCCCTCATTCTGCTGTTTCTCGTGATGGCCCTGTTACCAGCCCCCGAGGCAATGACACCGATCAGGAACATGGATTTTTCGGCCTGGTTGGTTCTCGCGCCCTTTTCCCTTCTGTTGATCCTGATCCAGGTTGGTACTGAAGAGCTGTTGTTCAGGGGCTATTTGCAAAGCCAGCTGGCAGCACAGTTTCGCTCTCCGCTGGTGTGGATGGTTTTGCCGTCGCTGTTGTTTGGTGCTCTGCACTTTGAACCCGCGACTTACGGCGCCAACGCTTTGCCGCTGGCCATTTGGTCGACACTTTTTGCGCTTGCCGCGGCAGATCTGACAGCCCGCTCGGGTAATCTTGGTCCAGCCATTGCTTTACACCTGGCCAACAACGTTAGCGCAATGCTGATTACCTCGACCCAAGGCTATTGGGATGGTGTTGCCCTTTACGTCGTACCGTTTGGACCGCAAGATACGGACCTGATGCGGCAGGTTTTGCCACTAGAAGGCCTGATGGTTCTATGTTGCTGGCTGATTGGGCGCATCGCGATACGGCGCTGATTGCATTTCCTGACGTGGCGTCTTATCTGACGACAAACCGTTCTTTACGGCCAGACATGAGAAGGATTGCGCATGAACTGGATCACCAACTATGTCCGCCCCCGGATCAACTCGATCTTTTCGCGTCGGGAAACGCCGGATAATCTGTGGTCGAAATGCGATGAATGCGGCACGATGCTGTTTCACCGTGAGTTGTCGAGCAATCTGAACGTTTGCACACAATGCGGACACCATATGGCCATCACCGCACGCGACCGGTTCATTGCCCTGTTTGACGGTGGCATCTTCACCGAAGTTGACGTGCCGGCCCCGACCGCCGATCCGCTGCAATTCCGCGACCAGAAGAAATATCCCGAGCGGATGAAGGCAGCCCAGAAAAAGACCAGCGAGAAAGAGGCCATGCTTGTGGCCGAAGGCGAGATCGGACGTACCCCGATTGTTGCCGCCTGTCAGGACTTTAGCTTTATGGGCGGGTCTATGGGCATGTATGTGGGCAACGCGATTATCGCGGCCGCACAACGTGCAGTTAAGCTAAAGCGCCCTTTGGTTCTATTCTCCGCCGCTGGTGGCGCACGCATGCAGGAAGGCATCCTATCTCTGATGCAGATGCCACGCACCACGGTCGCCGTGCAGATGCTGAAAGAAGCAGGCCTGCCGTATATCGTTGTTCTGACCCATCCGACCACGGGTGGTGTGACCGCGTCCTATGCCATGTTGGGCGACGTGCAGATTGCTGAACCCAATGCACTGATCTGTTTCGCGGGACCACGAGTGATCGAACAGACCATTCGCGAAAAACTGCCCGAAGGATTCCAACGCGCTGAATATCTGTTGGACCACGGCATGTTGGACCGCGTCACGCCACGCACCGAGATGCGGGACGAATTGATCACCATCACTCGAATGCTGCTGGGAATGCCTCCGGCCGTGAAAGGTGATCTGCCGTCGCCCGAAGCCGTTGAAAAGGCCGAGGCCGAGGCCAAATCGGGCACGTCAACGACAGACGAGAGCAAAACGGCCAAGAAAAAGTGAGCATGCAAACATCGGACGCCATCCTCTCGCGGATGATGGCGCTTCACCCGAAAATCATCGACCTGACGCTGGACCGTGTCTGGCGTTTACTGGACGCGTTGGACAACCCGCAAAACCGCCTGCCACCGGTGATCCACATCGCCGGCACCAATGGCAAGGGGTCAACGCAATCCATGATCCGTGCGGGATTGGAAGGTGCGGGCCACTCGGTACACGCCTATACCTCACCGCATCTGGCGCGCTTTCACGAGCGCATCCGGCTGGCTGGAAATCTCATTTCCGAGGACGACCTGGCAGCCATTCTGGATGAGTGTTACGCCAAGAACAGCGGCGTCGACATAACCTATTTCGAGATCACGACCTGTGCGGCCTTGTTAGGTTTTGCGCGGACTCCGGCAGACTATACGCTGTTAGAGGTTGGGCTGGGTGGCCGCTTGGACGCAACCAATGTGATCGACTCACCTGCGCTGACAATCATCACGCCGGTCTCGATCGACCACGAACAGTTTCTCGGAAACACATTAGCCAAGATCGCTGCCGAGAAGGCCGGCATCATTAAACGCGGCGTGCCCTGTGTGGTAGGGCCACAACAAGACGAAGCGCTTGAGGTGATCGAGGCGACGGCCATGCGGCTAGGGGCGCCTTTGCTTGTGCATGGGCAGCATTGGCACGTCTCGCAGGAACACGGACGGTTGGTCTATCAGGACGAGGCCGGTTTACTTGATCTGCCATTGCCCGCGCTGCGGGGTGACCACCAAATTCAAAACGCAGGCGCTGCGATTGCGGCCTTGCGTCACCTCGGTGCGGATGAAGCCGCTTGCGAGGCGGCGATGACAAATGCCGAATGGCCCGCGCGCATGCAACGGCTGCGGCATGGCCCGCTGACTGAAGCGGCTCCAGAGATCGAGTTGTGGCTGGACGGCGGGCACAATGCTGCGGCGGGCTTTGCACTCGCCAAAGTTCTTGCCGATTTGCCCAAGCGGCCAACGCATCTGATCTGCGGCATGCTGAACACAAAGGACATCTCGGGATACCTCGAACCATTGGCAGCCCAGTCTGATAGCCTGACCGCAGTGTCCATTCCGGGCGAGGCAAACACCTTACCCGCGCATGAAACAGAAGCCGCCGCAAAAGCCATTGGTATGAAAGCACAGTCTGCAGACACAGTGGCGCAGGCGCTGTCGGACATTTCGAAAGCAGACCCAAAAGCACGGGTCCTGATTTGTGGATCGCTCTACCTTGCGGGCGCAATCCTTCGCGAAAACGGCTGACAACCCACGAGCCGCAAAGAAAAAACCGAATCAAATCAAGTGATTCGGCGTTCTGCGAATCACGCCCCATTGACTGATTCGAATCACCCCGCCTATAGTCAAAAAAATTTCGGGTTTCCCTGCGAAGCATAAGCAAACAAACGGGAAACTTGTTACGGATTATCGGGACAGGCAGGCAGGTAAGAATGGGGGGTGCAGGGGCACCCCCCTAACAATTCGCGCAGACCGTTTTGAAAACTCTCAGGCTGCGTCCTGTCCCCAGCTTTCGTCCTGCATTTCGCGTAGTCGGCTGGCAGTGCGCTCAAACTCAAACATGCCTTCTCCTTCGATGTAGAGCATCTCGGGTTCCGACGCCGCAGAACAGATCAGCCGCACCTTGGCCTCGTAAAGCGCATCGACCAGGATCACAAAGCGTTTGGCTTCGTTAAAGTTATGCCGCGACAAACGTGGAATATCTTCCAAAACCAAGACCTTGATCGCATCGGCAATCGCCAGGTAGTCACCGGGCCCCAGCATTGTGCCGCACAAATCAAAAAAGCTGGCTCGCGCCACACCATTTCTAAAAGCGGGCAAAACAACACTGCGCCCCTTTACGGTCAGCGTCAGCGGCTCTGCTGCCCCACCTGTCAGGTCCTGCCAAATCGCTTGAATGTCCGAGCGTGCCTCGTGCCCCGCCTGAACAAAATAGACCTGGTTCCCCTGCAGTCGGTTTTGGCGATAGTCATTGGGGCTGGCCAACTCCCAGACGGTCAGGCGCTCTTTGATCAGCGCTATGAAAGGCAGGAAAAGCTGTCGGTTCAAACCGTGCTGATAGAGGTCATCCGGTACACGGTTTGATGTGGTGACAATCACGACACCTGCCTCAAACAGCTGTTCGAACAGACGTCCAACAATCATCGCATCCGTAATGTCTGTGATCTGCATCTCATCAAACGCCAGAACCCGCACGGACTGAGCAACAGATTGGGCGACGGGCTGGATCGCATCTTCGACGCCGCGCTGACGGGCTTCGTGCATGGCGCCGTGGATTTCCTGCATAAAGGCATGAAAATGCACGCGACGCACCGGCGCGGTCAGCGAGTCGACAAACAGGTCCATCAGCATGGACTTACCACGCCCCACACCGCCCCACAGATACAAGCCATCGATCTGTTCCGGGGCCGACTTGCGAAACCAGCCCTTTTTGACAGGTTTCTCGACCTCGGCCCGGATCCGTTCAAACTCGGGCAGAACCGCCTCTTGAGCGTCGTCGTAGTGCAGCTCTCCGGCAGCCACCTTGGCGGCATATATCTCGGGCAGTGTTTCCATCACTCTCCCTTATCCAATACGCGGCCATGAGAAAAGATGCTCGTGACGGAAGTTGATGAGGCGGTTCACAAATCTTGAATTGACCCGGCACGTACCCAGGATCATTCTGCCATTTGCGAGACAGGAGAGCTTTATGCAAGCGCGCACGCCCCTCTTTACGCCGGTGTTAATCGTCGGTTGTGCAATCATCTTGGTATCTTTTGCGATCCGGGCCAGCTTTGGCGTGTTTCAGATTCCGATCGCAGAAGAATTTGGGTGGCTGCGCGCTGAGTTTTCTATGGCGATTGCCATTCAGAACCTCGCTTGGGGGATTGGTCAGCCGATCTTTGGGGCGATTGCAGAAAAGATCGGGGACAGGCGCGCAATTGTCCTGGGCGCTTTGGTTTATGCTGCGGGGCTCGTGCTGTCCTCGTTTGCGGTTACGCCCGAGGCCCATCAGTTTTACGAAATTCTCGTTGGCTTTGGCATTGCGGGGACCGGGTTTGGCGTGATCCTCGCTGTCGTGGGCCGCGCGAGTTCGGACGAGAACCGCTCAATGTCGCTGGCAATCGTCACAGCGGCGGGTTCTGGTGGTCAGGTTGTTGGGCCACCGGTGGCTGAATGGATGCTGAGCATGGTAAGCTGGCAGACAACCTTTGTGGTGTTCGCGGCAGCGATCCTTGCAACGCTTTTGCTGCTACCTGCCATGCGCGCGCCTGCTGCAACAAAGTCCGAGCTTGAGGAAAGCATGGGCACCATCCTGCGGCGGGCATTTCGTGATCCATCTTATACCTTGATTTTCCTCGGGTTCTTTTCATGTGGCTATCAACTCTCGTTTGTCACCGCCCATTTCCCGGCCATGATCACCGAGATGTGCGCGGCGGTTGACCCTTCGGGCATTCTTGCCTCAATCGGAGTCACAACAACCTCGCAACTGGGGGCGATTGCGATCTCGCTGATTGGTTTGGCAAATATCGCGGGCACTCTGTTCGCCGGTTGGCTGGGCAAACGATACTCCAAGAAATATCTCTTGGCTGGCATCTATACGCTCAGAACCATCATTGGCGCGGGCTTTATCCTGATGCCGATCACGCCGACCAGTGTCGTCATCTTCTCGGTGGCAATGGGGTCACTCTGGCTGGCCACAGTGCCACTGACCAGCGGCTTGGTCGCCTATATTTACGGGCTGCGCTACATGGGCACGCTTTATGGCATCGTGTTTTTCAGCCACCAGTTGGGCAGCTTCCTCGGCGTTTGGCTGGGCGGGCGCATGTATGACGCCTTTGGCGATTACACGGTGGTCTGGTGGATCGGTGTGGGCGTTGGTGCCTTCAGCGCCATCGTACACCTGCCGATCCGTGAAAAACCGCTGGTGGGCGCAACCGCCTAGTCCATCAAAAGCTTTGGTGACAGCACGTCCCACATTGCATTGGTATGCGTGTAGATCAGCCCATGACCGGCCTCTGGAATCAAGATGTGCTGGGCCATTGGGTTCCACTGCGCCAGACGATCTTTGCACGAGATCGAAATGACATCATCAGTCCCCCCCCAAATTGCCAGAACAGGCAGCTTAAAATCGCACAGACTGCGGTGATCTTCTTTCAACGGAGAGGCCAAAACACCGCGAATACTGGACAAAATCGAACGTAAATACCCCCGCCAGCGCAGTTCGTCCAATTGGCGATCCACGATGCCCGGCACGGTTGATGACAAGCCGCGTTCAGCCTCGATCCCCCTGCGCAGAACCCGCGGATAATTCATGTGAAACAACCAGTCGCCAATCAGAGGAACAGATTTGGTGAGCCGCGCACTCAGACCCAGATCATGCCCCATGCCTGCAGGCACACACAGAACCAATTGACGTACGCGGTCAGGGTGTTGGGCGGCAAAGCAGGTTGCGACTGCCGACCCCATTGAGTTGCCAAACAATGTCACTTTGCCTTCGATTTCTTGGTCGCGCAAAATCTGTGACAGCATGGATGTGAAGAAGGCTGACGTCTGCCGGCCCCTTGGTCGATCAGACAAGCCACGCCCATAAAGATCGAAACTCAGAACTCGAAACCCTTGGGCAACCAGCAGAGGGATCAATCCGTCCCAAACAAAGGACGGTGTGGTCAGCCCATGAACGCAGACTGCGATCGGGCCATCCTTAGGGCCATGCCATCTGTAATAGATCCGCCCATCCGACAGTTCTGCGAACTTGCCTTCTGGATCGACCGGTTGCCTTTGAGACACCGGTTTGCGGACGACTTCCCGGATCACCGGGAGTGCGGCTGCGGCGCCAAGAGCATAGGCCCAAAAGGTCATTCTGCCTGAAAACGGTTGAGAATATAGGTGCTGGTCATCAGATCCAGATGCGCGCCGCCACCGTTCTTAAACAGCGTGATTTCATCGTCTGATGTGCGCTGAAACTTGTCGATTGAATAATAGTCCGCCAGCACATCCTCTTTTGAAATCACACCGTTCGCGATCGGTGTTTTGTACTCGCCGATATGATCCACGGTGGTCGCGTAACTGTCAGCAAACAAACGCGCGCGTCGCAATGCCGTGTCGTCGGTTTCGCGCATGTCCGGACGGTATGCGCCGATCAGATCAATGTGCTGCCCTGGCTGGAACCAATCACCGCGCAAAAAGGGTTCCGTGGACATCGTGGCCGAGGTGACGATGTCTGCTTCGCCGACCGCAGTCTCCAAGTCCGTGGCCACAGACAGGCCTTCGATCTCGGAGGCCATCTTTTCAGCGTTCGAAATGGTTCGGTTCCAGACGGTGAAACTGGCTTGCGGGAAGGCTGTTTTGTAAGCGGCTTGCAGGTTCCGCCCGACGGTACCAGCCCCGACGATCAGAATTTTGCGGCTGTCTGGTCGCGCCAGTTTGCGGGCCGCCAAAAGGCTGTCGCCAGCGGTTTTCCATTTGGTCACAAGATGGAAATCAATTAGGGCTGAGAGAATACCGGTGGCATCGTCGAACAACGTCACGGCCCCATGTATCAGCGGTAAATCCTTTGCCGGGTTATCCGGATAGATCGTGGCAGATTTCACTGCGATTCCAAGACCATCAATCCATGCCTGACGCTGTAAAAGCGTGTCTTTTCCGCGGTAGAGCAAGCTGTCTGAAATCTCGGCTTTGGGCAGCTTGTGGCCCGCCTCAATCGCGTCCGTGAGGCCAAGCCAGTCGAGATCTTTTTCCCCAGCCTCGAAATCGATAATCGTGGTCATCTTGCATCCTCTTCGGATAGGAGCCCTTCGGCCACCAACCGGGCCGCCCAGCCTTGTGGCCCGTCAAACAAATGAGTCTTCCAGCCTCGGTCCGAAGCTGCCGCCACATTTTCAGCGCGATCATCGGCAAATAGCAAGCGCTGAGGCGGTATTCCGCAGTCAGTTTCAACATGTGCGTAGATGGCTGGATCGGGTTTGATGAGTTTCAAGCGACCGGATACATACTCCCGGTCGAACAGTTTGAGGAATGGAAAGGCATTCTGCGAACGCGGAAAGTTATCGTGGCCAAAATTCGTAAGCGTGAAGACAGGCACCTCTTTCCGCACGAGCGCTTCTAACAAGCGTACAGAGTGGGGAATTGCGGGTGCGGCCAAGTCGTCCCAGTTGTCATGCCACATTAGGATTTCATCGCGCCATTTTGGATGGGCATTTGCCAAGGAATACATAACGTCCTTTAGGGATTCACCCTCATCCACCTTTTGATGCTCTTCATGTAGTGGCACTTCGTCGAAAAAGGCTTTGCGTCGCGCATGCCCGATGACGCGGTCATAAAACGTTTCTGGTTGCCACTCGATCAGCACATTGCCGATATCAAAAATCACCGCCTCGATGGTCATTCCCGCCTCGCACAGTTTGGGTCATTGCGAACCTACCGACGGGTGCGTGGCCGCGCCACCCCTTTGCTGCGCCCTTGCAGGCTTTCACGCCAGAAAATGAAAAGCCCGGCGCCGATAATCAGCGACATACCCAACCACGAAAGCGGCTCGGGCCACTCCCCGAAAATCACGACACCAAAGAAGATGGCAATTGGCATGGCGGTGTATTCCAGCGGAGCGATGACGCTGGCCTCGGCCAGTCGATAGGCTTGCGAGATAAAGAAACCGCCCAATGCACTGGTGATCCCGAGAAGAAATAGAATACCCCAATCGCGGGGTTCAGCTGGCCAGGCCCAACCGCGTAGAAGGAAGTCAAACATCGGATCACCTTGGCCAACATATTGACCGTGACCAAGAGACAGGCCGACTAACCCGCTGACAACAATAAAAGTTATCTGGATATAGACAGACATGGTTGCCGCACTTTCAGTGCCACCGATCTTGCGAGTCAGGATGTGTAGAAACGCATAGGCAAAGGCTGCGATCATCGGCAGAAAGAGCGCAATGCGAAAGTCCTCGGTGCCGGGGCGAACCATGATGAGCACGCCGATCAGCCCCGCAAAAACAGCCATCCAACGACGCGGCCCAACCTGTTCCCTCAGGATCAGCACCGACAGCGCCGTGATGATCAACGGAGAGATAAAGAATACCGCGACCGCATCAGCAAGCGGTAGGACCGAGAGCCCAAGGAAGAAGGTAATGTTGGCAAAAACCACGCAAAATCCGCGGATTAGATGCATGCCCAACCGCTGAGTCCGCAAGACTTTAAAGCCTCCGTCCAAGGGCACGATCACGACCATCAGCAACACAAGTGCAACAATGGACCGGATCAGTACGATCTGATGCAGTGCATATCCCGAAGACAGGAACTTGATCGACGAGTCGTTTAGCGAAAAAAAGAACGTCGCAACAAGCGCGGAAATGGCGCCGAGCATGCCGGGTGACAGGGTGGATTTAGAGAACATGTGCACAGTTGAAAACAACCGCGATCCTAGGTCTGGCCCGTTCACGACAACAGCGTCGCAAAGGGTGTCCGGGCGGTGTTTTTTACCGGTGGTACCACATTCAGATCGGGGATGGTGCGCTTTGTACATAATAATTCGCGACCAAAGCCCGTCAGACCGCGCGTCAGATCAGGCCGATTTGGCGACTCGAAGTTCGCGCTCCAGCGCGTCGAGAAACCGCGACCGGTCGGACTTGGAAAACGCCTTCCCACCGCCTTGACGAAACGGATCGGCAGAGCGCAGATCGGCCATCAGATCACGGGTCGCCAGAACGTTGCCGATGTTGGCCGCCGTTAAGGCCTCACCGTTGTGTTTGAGAACGCGCGCTCCGGCTTCGACACATTTGGCGGCAAGAGGGATATCTCCGGTGATGACGACATCCCCGGTCCCAGCCCTATCGGCGATCCACATGTCCGCCACATCCGGCCCTTCGGGCACGATTACATTCTCAACCAAAGGATTGGCCGACGGGCGCAAGCCGCCGTTGCTGACGATGAACATCTGCGCCTTGTGGCGGGTGCCAACACGCTCGACCTCGGCCTTGACCGGGCATGCGTCGGCATCAACAAAAATCCGGGGCATGTGTCAGTCCGCGTAAAGCGCCTCGGCATGGAAACTCACGTGATCTTCCATGAAGGTTGAGACA
Source organism: uncultured Shimia sp. (assembly GCF_947498095.1). Lineage (GTDB taxonomy): Bacteria > Pseudomonadota > Alphaproteobacteria > Rhodobacterales > Rhodobacteraceae > Shimia. Next base: position 35,412 of record NZ_CANMJE010000010.1, read on the forward strand.
AAGAAATAGCTGTGATCGTATCCCGGTTGCATGCGGTGGATCATGTGCTGGCGTCGCGTGGCGGCCGCGCCTGCCAATGCCTCTGGGCGCAGCAGGTCGATAAACTGGTCGTCGGCGCCCTGATCCACGAGAACAGGCCCATTAAAGCCCTTTTCAATCATCAAAAGCGAGGCGTCGTGCGTCGCCCATTGGCCGGAGTCGTCACCCAGGTAGGCCTGAAGCTGTTTGCGGCCCCAATCCGCGCCCGTCGGGTTACAGATCGGCGCAAAGGCTGACACAGACCGGAAACGTCCGGGCAGTGACATCGCCAGAGTTAATGCTCCGTGGCCGCCCATTGAGTGACCGGTAATGGCCTGACGGGACATATCGAGCGCAAAGTTTTCCTGTAGCATAGAGGGCAGGTCTTCGGCGATGTAATCCCACATCTGGAAGTGTGGCGCCCAAGGTTTTTGCGTGGCGTTCACATAGAACCCCGCGCCCTGGCCAAGGTCATAGGCGTCGTCATCGGCAACACCATCGCCGCGTGGACTGGTGTCGGGGAACACCAAAGCAATGCCTTGCTCGGCAGCCCAGGCTTGCGCGCCGGCTTTGACCATTGCGTTTTCATGGGTGCAGGTCAGGCCAGACAGATACCACAAGACCGGAACCGGGCCATCACGGGCCTCTTCCGGCATGAACAGACCAAATGTCATTTCACAACGGCAGGTTTGCGATTGGTGCGAATACACCCCTTGCACGCCGCCAAAGGCCTTGTTCTCAGAAATGGTTTCCATCGCGCCCTCCAGTATTGCACTCAACATGGCTAACGCAGGCGCGGGGGGCGGGACAAGGAAAACCGCGTTCTTGGCGCGATTAAAGCGCTGTGACCCAGGCAATCACGGCTGGAACGGTCGCGACGCTTATGGTTGTTGAAAACAAGATCGACGCCGAAACCCTATGGGGTGCCACCCCATAGTGTTGCGCCAGAATATACACATTTCCCGCAACGGGCAGCGCAGCTGCAGCAACGATCACACCGGCAGAATAGGGGTCGACAGGAAACAAGTAGATCGCCGCGATCGCCACAAAGAGGGGATGTAAACCAAGTTTGCAAAAGGACAACCACAGCGCTACGGAAATGCGCTCGGCAGATTTGGACGCCAGTGAGGCGCCAATGGCGAACAGGGCTCCAGGTGTGGCTGCGCCGCCCAGAATGGCCAGAAATTCGTTAGTTGGGGCGGGAATGGGAATTTCCAGAGCCGACCAGATCAGACCGCTTGAGATCGCAACAATCATCGGATTTTTGAGCAAACCCAAACCCAATGTCTTAAAGATGCCAAGGCTCATCCGGCCCTCGCGGGCGCCAGTTATCAGAATGACGATCAGGCTGGAAAACACGATCAGGTCAACCGCCAGAACCAACATGACTGGCCCGATGGCCTGTTCCCCCATCAAAAGGGCCAGCATCGGAACGCCCAGAAAGCCGGTGTTGCCAATCGCGCCACACTGGGCCTCGACTGCGACCGTGGGCACATCCAGTCCGCGCAGATACCCGACCACTGAGGCAACCCCATAGGCCGCAGCCGTACCCCAAAGATAGGCCCAGACAAGCGGCCAATCCAAAACCTCTGCCAAAGACAAGTTGGCTGAAAACCGGAACAGCATCGCCGAAAGCGCAAAATAGAAGACGAATTTGGTCAGATAGGCGGTGGCTTCTTCAGTGAAAAACCGCGTACGGCCAGCCCAATAGCCAACGCCAATCAGCGCAAAAAAGGGCAGGGTTTTGAGGAAGATCGCCAGCATGAGACTCTGTTAGCAGCTTGAACGCGGGTCGCCTAGTGGCTCTACCCGCTGCCGATCAGAACACCAGCGGCAAAGACCAGCGCGCCCCCCAGAACAACCTGGAAGGCCGCGCGGAAAAACGGCGTCTGCATAAAGCGGTTCTGGATCCACGCAATGGCCCAAAGCTCGATAAACACCACCAGTATGGCAACAGTCGTCGCTGTCCAGAAATCGGCGATCAGATAGGGCAATGCATGCCCCAGACCCCCAACCGTGGTCATGATGCCTGAGGCAAAACCACGTTTGATCGGCGAGCCACGTCCAGACAGTTCGCCATCGTCCGACGCAGCCTCGGTAAAGCCCATCGAGATGCCCGCCCCGACCGAGGCCGCAAGTCCGACAAGAAACGTGGTCCAGGTGTCCTGCGTGGCAAATGCCGTGGCAAAGATCGGTGCAAGGGTGGACACGGAGCCATCCATCAGCCCGGCAAGACCAGGTTGAACCCAGGTCAGGATAAACTGACGCTTGGACATGTCATCTTCTGAGGCGCGCGTGTCATCATCCAGATGTGTTTGCTCGAGCGAATGCGCCGCCGTCTGGTGACCCGCTTCGGCCGCGGCCAGATCACCCAGCAGCTTGCGGGTTGCGCTATCTTGCGACCTTGCGGCGGCGGCGATGTAGAAACGTTCGGCATCCCGTTCCATGGCCGCAGCCTCGGTTCGGATGCGCTCGATCCCGAGGTTCTGGATTAGCCAGATCGGGCGACGGGCGTAGAACCCGGCCACGTGCTCGCGGCGGATCAGGGGGATGGTTGGCCCAAACCGCGATTCATGCAGAGCAATCAGGCGCGCGCGATGGTCATCTTCTTCCACGGCCATGCCATCAAATACGCTGGCGGTTGCCGGAAATTCGTCGCGCAGACTGGCCGCGTAACTACGATAGATGCGGGCATCATCCTCTTCCGAGGATATTGCCAGCGCGATCACCTCTTGCTCGGACAAGTCGCGAAACTGGCGGCGTTGGGAAAAGAAACGCATGGGAGCCTCTTATTAGAATGATTCTAAATTATCACGTCACGCCGCCACCGCAAGCACCTTGTCTTGTGAAAACTAAACTGAACGGTTTATATTCGAGTTTCAATACAGTTGAGGCGCGGATGAACACGCAACGACCAGCCATTCGCAAAGGGCGAAAATACGATCAGGTGCTTGATGGCGCCCGCGAAGTCTTTTTGCGGGATGGGTTCGAAGGTGCCAGCGTCGACGACATTGCACGGGCTTCGGGCGTGTCCAAGGCTACGCTTTACAGCTATTTCCCTGACAAGCGCGGGATGTTCATGGAGATGGCTCGCATGCAATGCGAACGCCACGCCGACAGCATGTTGCAAGAGATCGATCAGGAAGCCCCTGTAGAGCGCGTGCTTGAAATGGTGGCACATGGGGTTCTGAAGTTGATCCTGTCCGAGTTCGGTTTGAAGATGTTCCGCATCTGCGTAGCCGAGGCTGACCGGTTTCCAGAACTGGGCCAGCATTTTTACGAAGCTGGCCCGGCCATGGGGCGACGACATCTCGCCGAGTTTCTGGGCTGCGCTTGTGTGCGGGGCGAGCTTGAGATCGAGGATCCACAAATGGCCGCCGCCCAGTTCCAGGAACTGGTTAAGTCGGACGTCTATATGCGGTCAGTGTTCTGTGTGGATACTGAGTTTTCCAAGAAAGAGATCGATCTGGTCGTTGCCGAAGCCGTGGCGACCTTTATGGCCCGTTACGGCAAAAGCTGATGCAACGGATGAGTGGCGGATGTCTCTGCGGCAAGGTGCGGTTTGAAGCCAAAGGCACGCCGGATCGCGTGGGGATTTGCCACTGCAAGAACTGCCGCAAGCATCACGGTGCGGTGTTTTATGCCGCCGCGATTTATCCTCGCGAGGCCGTCACGGTAACCGGTGAAACTGCGAGCTATGAAGGGCGGCACTTCTGCCCCACCTGCGGGTCGTCGGTCTTTGCGGTGAGTGGCGATGAGGTGGAACTGCACCTGGGTGCCTTGGATGATGCAGACCAATTTCAACCGGACTATGAGCTTTGGATACGGCGGCGCGAGCGTTGGCTGCCAACGTTTGACGACGTAGAGTCTTTTGAGGCAGACCGAGACTGAGAGATCCTCTAGACTAGCCTTCTGCCGGCGTCACAGCCCGCTGGTAGAGATGCCATGTGGTGTGACCGAGGATCGGCAGGGTGAACACCAAACCCAAAAACGCAGGCACCATTGACAGCAGTACGGTGACCGAGATGATCGCCGCCCAGCCCAACATGACCACAGGGTTCTCTTTGACCACCTGAATGGAAGTCAGCATGGCTGAGACGAAATTGGTCTCGCGATCCAGCAACATGGGCATGGCGACAACGGTCACCGCGAACAGCACCGCCGACAGGATTGCGCCCGCGCAGGTGCCAATCGCAAGAAAGGTCCAACCCTGAGGTGTATAGAGCACGGCGTTCAGAAACCCGTTGAAATCCGAGAATGAGGCGTTCTGAAGTGTGATCACCAGCCACAAGCGAATCTGATACATCCACACCCAGAATATGAACAGCGTGACAAAGGCCATCCAGCCCATCTCGCGTTTGCGTTGATCTGCCATGACGGTGAGAATGTCAGGCCAGCCAAAGGGCTCGTCCTTTTGCATCCGGCGGGACATTTCATAAAGCCCGGCGGCGGCAAATGGTGCCACCAGCGGAAAACCGACAACGGCAGGGATGATCATCCAGATCTTGCCCAGCCAGACCAGGCCCCAGACCAAAAGAATGCCAAACACCGCATAGAACAGTCCGAAAAAGCCGCTCATCACCGGGCGGGCAAGAAAGTCGGAAAACCCGGCCTTCAGGGACGCACTGATATCCGCCGCCGTGACCGTGTTAATCTCGGGCATGGCAGGCGGTTGGGGTGTCAAATTGTCCGGTGATGCGGAACCTTGGCTGTTGGGTGTCATGGCGTACTCCTCCCGGAGCATGACGCCCTGCTGGCCGCTTGGCTTGCGGATCCAACAGTGAAACGGACATCCCTGCCCCATGCACAAGTGTGCCTTAGCCGCGGCATTGGGGCAAGGGGAGAGGTGGATAGCCCAATACGGCAGGTCAGGCGCGCTGCTGGCGCCTGTTGCAGTTTAGAGAAAGGTGCCTTGGCTGATCAGAAACTGTCCATGCAAATGCGGGCGCGATCAATGGCGTTTTTCGGGGTTTTAAGGCTCACCGTGACGGTGTTGGGCGTGTCCTGAAAGGCGACGAACTCTCGAGCTTCTTCGAGATCGGCGATGAATCGTGGGTTGCTAACGACGATATAGGCGCCACTGAACCCGCCGGACAGTGACTGTGACACGGTGGTTGCATTGCCGACATAAAGGTTGCCGTTCAAAACAATGGTGACTTCGCGCTCGCCCTCGGGAAACTCAACATCCTTCAGGAAAGCACCGAGATACCCGGCATCCTGCGCCTTGGTCAAACCGGCCTGCACGGCACTGGTCTCACCGCGCCACTCAATAAAGCAAGACTGTCTCGTGGTATTCTTGAAAACCGTCCAGTACTTGGCGCTCCAATATGTTTCCACGGTATCGCCTGTGGTCGGCAGGATGCTTTCATCAGCGGCATAAGTCACTGAGGCCGCGCAGATCATGGCGGCAGCGGCAGCGCCGGAAAGAAGTGTTCGAACGGGTTTCAGACTAATCATAGGATATGCTTCCTCTGTCGATACGTTGCGGGCCAGCGCTTGAAACGGCGCCTGGGTGCGGGGTTTGGCTACAACGGTAAGGGATGATCCGCGTTTGGTCTATCGCGGTGTTGCAGGCGGCTACGCAACCTCTTCCTGAGTGGCCTTCCCTGCCCGATTGATATCGGTGGTCGGGAAAAACTCGACCCAGACATGCCAGAAGAGACCGGCACGCAAGCTTTCGACACGGGTTAGTTGCCCTTGGTCGCTGTTGCCCCAGAAGTCGCAGGTTGCCACAGGTTTGCCGCTGTCATTGTACCAGACCCCGAGGCTTTCGAACTTGGGATCGTAGCTGACCACCACGTCGCGGCCGCCGACGGTGGCATTCACAAGATTGTCGTTCTCGATCACGAAATCATCGGTCCAGCAGACAGCGTCATTGCCCACAGTCACACCCCAGACATAGGTCTTGTTGGGCAGGCGGTCGTCAGAGTGAGTCATATTGTCCATCACCGGCGCGGCCTCGTGGTGCTGACGTTCGATCCCCCAGCCAAAGACGATGCCCATCACCATGTCAAACAGCCGCAAGGCGATGTTCTTGGGCGGCATATTGATGAAGACTTCGCCCTCTGGATAGGCCTTTTGGAAAGCGCGGAAGGACATGCGGAAAGTGGGCCATGGCTTCATGGCGAGTGCGGGGCGCAGGGGACAGGTCACACCCTCGGCAGAGGAGTCAGCGTCCTTGTCCTTGAAGCCATAGATGTGCTGGATGGCCTCGCCGGTATTGTTGTCGCGCAGAATCAGGTTGTTGCCGTGTTGGGCAAGCACTTCGAGGTTCAGTTTTTGACCGTCGATAGAGGGTGTATAGCCGACACCAAGGTTCGCCATCGCGCAGTAGGTCATGATGACATCTTCGCCGCCAAGACCCTGTTCGTTGCCGGCAAGGTGCGGGCGCATCATCTGTGCATCAGAATGGGCGCGGGCGTGGCCGTTGTTCACCACCACCATGACGCTGGCCGAAGGGTTGATGTAATCACGGGCGACGTCGATGGGGTAATACTGTGCCTTGTCTTTCTGGTTGCGCAGGCCGACGTGCACCCACACCCAGGTGAAGGCAAAAAAGAACACCGTTAGCACAAGGGCAACCCAGAATAGCCAACCGACCCCACCCCCCAGCACGTACCCAACGATCATGGCAAGTGTCGCAGAAAGCCCGGTGCCCACAAGTTTGTACTCATGTTTCATAAACCGAACTGTGCTCTCGCGTTTGGTCTTGATGACCATTTGCGAGATGTCTCCTAGGTCGCGGAAATAGACAAGTCCGATGCTGAAGGACACCAAGAGACCAGCGTAAAACAGGAGATTGCCGAGCATAGGGTGGGCCTTTCAATTGCGATGTTCAAATGGTCCGGGTTGGGCAGGCCTATAATGGCAGAGCGTCTGTGAGGCGCAATGGGTTTCAGGCAGATCCGCGTTACCCCGGTCCTAACAAGTATATGGGGTCCGAACAGCGTGTCGACATGTGATGTCGGGTCAGAAAGGGCTATGACGTCGACAGACTTGGCCCTTCAGCGCATGCATGATCAAGGGCGGCGGTCCGGGCCTTTGCAATGTGCGAAAGGCTGAAGGCCTCGGTCACTCCGCACGTTAATAGAGGCGTTGAGCGCTGTCAGTCGCTGACGGCTGAAACTGCCGTTTTTCAGCAGCGCCACGGACTTCGGCTATGACACTTCAATTTGATTTGGGCGAGGATTGATCCTGATCAACGCGACCCGAGATTTCCCCGGAATAATTGCAAGTGGCAGGTTGTGTTGAACACAAAGCCGTCTGCATGGAAGGGAAAACACCCTTCCGGAAATCCGCCAGTGTGGGTTTGAAAGACCTTATTCGTATAGCGCGACAGAGACATATTTAGGAGCCGCCCCATGACACTAAAGATCCGAAATGCGACGCTGGACGATGCACCCTTGCTTGTGCGCGTCGTTGACATGGCAAGTGACGGAGTGGTGCCCACGCTCTGGGCTGAGATGGCCACTCCGGACATGGACGGCATCGACGTGGGGCATGCAATGGTAACCGCAGAGGACGGTGAATTCAGCTATCGGAATGGGTTCATCGCCGAACGCGGTGGCGTAGCTTTGGGTGGGCTGATCGGCTACGTGCTTCCGACCACTCCGCAGCCCGTCGCGCCTGACGTTCCCGAAGCATTTGTCTGTGTCGAGGAACTCGCTCAGCTCGTTCCGGGTCATTGGTACATCAATTTCATGGCCTCAATACCTGAAGGACGAAGGCAAGGTGTGGGCGCTGCCCTGCTGAACAAAGCTGAGGAGCAGGCACGAGAAGGTTCTTGCCCAGGTCTCGCGCTGATCGTTGCCGCCACCAACGAGAAGGCCATAAGCGTTTATCAGCGGGCTGGTTACGCCGAGCGCGCACGGCGACCGTTCGACCTGTCTGACTTTGGCGAGGCGCCGACAGAAGCCGTGCTGATGGTGAAGGACCTCGATTAACTCTTTAATCGCAGTGGCGTTTGGGCTTCGGTAAGCACGGCAGGACACTGCAATCAGACCCCGAGGTACTTGTCCGTCACTTCAGGCGTCAGGTCACCAAAATCGCCATGCCAGACCGAAACACCCTTTTCGACGATCACCGCAGTGTCAGCGACAGTACCGAGTTCTTTCAGCGACTTGTCGATCACCAGAATGGCCATGCCGGTTTCCGCCTTGAGCCTGGCAATGGCGGCCCAGATTTCCTGACGCACCACCGGGGCGAGGCCCTCGGTGGCTTCGTCAAGGATCAACAAGCGTGGGTTGGTCATCAGGGCGCGGCCAACGGCGAGCATCTGCTGTTCACCACCCGAAAGCGACGCAGCCAGCTGGTCGCGGCGCTCTTCGAGGCGTGGGAACAGGCGTGCAACGGCGGCAAAGTCCCACTCACCCGGGCGCGAGGCAGCGATGAGGTTTTCGTGCACGGTGAGATTTGAAAAGCAGCGGCGCCCTTCCGGCACCAAGCCAATGCCGGATTTTGCGGCCTGAAAGGATTTGAGCCGGGCCATGTCACGACCATCAAACATGATAGACCCACCCCGGTTTTTTAACATCCGGCAGATCACCTTGACGGTCGTGGATTTGCCCATGCCGTTGCGGCCCATGAGCGCCAGTACTTGCCCTTCTTCCAGTGAGAGATGCACGTCGAACAGCGCTTGCGAGGGGCCGTAAAAGGCGGAGATATGCGAGAGTTTCAAGAGACTCATGCGGCGTCCTCCTCGCCCAGATAGGCGGTGCGTACGATGGGGTTTCCACGAATGTCGTCGACGCTGCCGGTCGCGATGATCTCGCCGTAGACCAACACGCTGACACGGTCGGCCAGCGCAAAGACCGCGTCCATATCGTGTTCCACCAATAGGATCGGGGCCCGGTGGCGCAAGCCGTCAAGGAAATCGGTCAGACGTTCGGTCCCTTCTGCGCCAAGGCCAGCCATAGGCTCATCCATCAGGAACGCCTTAGGTTCCAGCGTGAGCGCCACGGCGACCTCAAGCTGGCGGCGTTGGCCGTGGCTGAGTTCCGAGGTGCGGAAGGCGTGGAAATCCTCAAGACCCACCTGTTCCAGCGCGGTGTGGGCCTGTTGCAGTAGCTCTTTGTCTCTCATTACCGGTTTGAAGAACCGAAAGACATCACCGCGACGGCCCAGCGCACCGAGGACAACGTTTTGCAGAACAGTGAACTCCATCGCCAGAGACGAAATCTGAAAGGTGCGCCCCATCCCAAGCTGCGCGCGGGCTGCGGTGCTGAGGCGGGTTACGTCCTGCCCCGCGAAATGTACCGTGCCGCTGTCGGGGGTGAGACCGCCTGCGACCTGCTTGATAAGGGTCGATTTACCTGCCCCATTGGGACCAATCAGGGCATGAATCTCACCAGGCCTCAAGTTGAGCGTGATGTTGTCGCTGGCTTTCAGCGCCCCGAAGCTTTTCGAGATACCGCACACATCAAGGATTGCGTCAGTCATGCGCCACCTCCCGTCCCGCGATAAACCCAAAAAGTCCGCCGCGGGCAAACAGAACCACCCCCAGCAGGATTGCGCCGAGATAGATGTGCCAGAACTCTGAAAGACCGCCGAGTTGGTGTTCCAGCAGGATGAACAGCGCCGCACCTGCAACCGGGCCAAAAACCCGCCCCACCCCGCCCAGAATCACAAAAATCATGATCTCACCCGAGGTCTGCCAAGAGAACATCGTAGGGCTGACAAAGCGGTTGAGGTCGGCGAACAGCGCACCGGCAAGACCGGTGATGGCGCCGGAGATGACGTATGCCGTGAGATAGAGGCGGTAGGGTCCCTGCCCTATGGCCTGAATGCGGTCTTCGTTCTGACGCGCGGCGCTGAGGGCCAGACCAAAGGGTGAATGGGCGGCGCGGTAGACGAAGAACAGCACCAACAGAAGGATCACGTAGCAGATCGCGTAGAACTGGATCGGGTCCATCGTGTTGAGACCGGGAAAGTCATTGCGGATGTAGATCGACAGCCCATCTTCGCCACCATAGGTCGGCCATGAGATGGTGAAGAAAAAGAACATCTGCGCAAAGGCCAGCGTGATCATAATGAAGTAGACACCGGAAGTTCTGAGCGACAGTGCGCCAAGGGCCACCGCAACAATGGCCGAGGTGATGATGGCGACCAGCCAGATCACCGGCATAGATTTGGTACCCTCGATAACAAAGGGCCATTCCATAAGCGGCGTGTAGGTCTGAGCATGATAGGCGAGGATGCCCATGGCATATCCGCCAATGCCGAAGAACGCGGCATGTCCAAAGCTGACGAGGCCTCCGAAGCCCAAAGCAAAGTTGAGGCCCACGCCCGCAATCGCGAAAATCACGGCGCGGGTGGTGAGAGTGATGATAAAGGGCTCGTCTGCGGACTGCGCCCAGAGCGGGATCGCCAAAAGGATCAGCAGAAGGGCGGCGTTGAGGATGGTTTCGCGTTTCATGTCAGTGTCCTCCGCCAAACAGACCGGATGGTTTGAACAACAGAACTCCGGCCATCAAGATGTAGATCAACATGGACGAGAGCGACGAGCCGACAGATGTGGCCGCCGAAGCATCCATGAAGAGGCCGAAAAATTGCGGCAAGAGCAAGCGGCCGAGCGTGTCGGTGAGGCCAACGAGTATTGCGCCCACAAGCGCGCCCTTGATCGAGCCGATCCCGCCGATCACGATCACCACAAAGGCTAGGATCAGAACCGGTTCACCCATGCCGACCTGCACCGACTGGATGGCTCCGATCAGGGCGCCGGCAAAGCCCGCCAGCGCCGCACCGAGGGCAAAGACCAACGTGTAAAGTCGGGAAATGTTGACGCCCAGTGCTCCGATCATCTCGCGGTCATTCTCACCGGCGCGGATCTGGATGCCGATGCGTGTACGGGCAATCATCCAGAAGAGACCCCCCGCCACGGCAAGGCCGATAAGGATGATGGTCAGACGGTAAAGGGAATACTCGATGCCAAAGGGCAGCATGACGGTACCGGAAAGCCATGCGGGTTTGTCGAGGAACAATGGAAACGAGCCAAAGACCCAGCGGGTGCCTTCGGAAAAGATCAGGATCAGGGCAAAGGTTGCAAGCACCTGATCAAGGTGGTCGCGATCATAAAGCCGCCGGATCACCGTCATTTCGACGATCACACCCGCGATAGCCGCCGCAATCAGGCTGCCGATCAAGGCGAGGATGAACGAGCCAGTGGCCGCCGCCACAGCCGCCGCTGCAAAGGCGCCGATCATGTAGAGCGAGCCATGGGCGAGATTGATCAGGCCCATCACGCCAAAGATCAGAGTCAGACCTGCGGCCATAAGGAAGAGCATGACGCCGAATTGAAGACCGTTCAGCGTCTGCTCGATCAGCAGAATTGTAGACATGATTTCCCACCGTTCCCGTTACACCCGCCCCGGCAAATACCGGGACGAGTTCGGGGTTTGGTTACATCTTGCAGTCAGCCGCGTAAGCGTCTGAGTGATTTTTTAGACCAATGCCTACGATCTTGTTGGTGAAGACATCACCCTCTTGGATGACCTCACGCACATAGATCGTCTGAACGGGATGGTGGTTGGGACCGAATTTAAAGTCGCCGCGCACCGAGTCGAACTTGGCGGCTTCCAATGCGGCACGGAAGGCGTCCTGATCGTTGACGTCTGCCGCATCCATGGCGGACATCAGAAGGTTCGCTGTGTCAAAACCCTGGCTGGCATAGAGCGACGGCAGGCGGCCATATTCAGCCTGGAAATCCGCAACAAAAGCTTTGTTGGCGGCATTGCCGAGGTCCTTGGACCATTGCGAGGTGTTTTTCACACCCAGTGCAGCCGCGCCAACGGCTTGCAAGATGCCCTGATCAAAGCTGAAGGCCGGGCCCACAACGGGCAGGTCCACGCCGCTGTCGGCATATTGCTTGAGGAAAGAAATCCCCATGCCACCCGGCAGGAAGAAGAACACGCTGTCCGCATCAGATGCACGGATCTGTGCGATCTCGGCGGCGTAATCGGTCTGACCCAGCTTGGTATAAACTTCACCCGCCAGTTCACCTTTGAAGAAGCGTTTAAATCCGGTTAGTGCGTCTTTGCCCGCGGGATAGTTCGGCGCAAGAATGAACGCTTTTTTGTGTCCCGCATCAGAGGCATAGCCGCCCGCTGCTTCGTGCAGGTTGTCGTTCTGCCACGCAACATTGAAGTAGTTTTTGTGACAACCTTTGCCCGCAAGCGGCGATGGGCCGGCATTGGGCGAGAGATAGAATTTGCCCTGCGCGGTTGCAGCCGGAACAACAGCCATTGCGAGGTTCGACCAGATGATGCCGGTCAACACGTCGACCTTTTCGGACTGGATCATCTTGTCGGCCAGTTGCACGGCGATATCCGGTTTGCGCTGATCGTCTTCGATCACGACTTCCAGATCGCTACGACCCGCTTGCTTCACAGCCAGCATAAAGCCATCGCGAACGTCGATGCCAAGGCCTGCACCACCGCCGGAAAGCGTGGTAATCATGCCAACTTTGACGCCTTCGGCCTGGGCAGCAGCAACTGCCAGACCCATTGAGGCGGCCAGAATAAGTGATTTGAGTTTCATTGGTATCCTCCCGTTGAACCAACTTTTCTTAATTTATGGATAATCGATACATGTTTTTGCGCTCTTGTGCAGAGGTTTGTGGTGTATCTCAAATCCGTTTCTATCCAGCGTGATCCTGACTCTCCCCAGCCATTGGCGGATCATGCGGATGTTTCGTGATCGTCTCCTTCGATTTTCCAGATGATGTCGCGCAGAGCGTCGAGGTCGCTTTCGTCGAGTCCTGCAAAGAGCTTGTTGATTTCGGTTGCATGGGCCTCGGCCTGAGCTTCGAACTCGGTGCGGCCAGCGGTGGTCAGTGTGACCAGAACGGCGCGCCGGTCGGTCTCGGACTGGACCCGTTTGGCCAACCCATCCTTCTCGAGCCGATCCACCACGGCGGTCGCGTTGCCGTTGGATACCAGAAGCGCGCGACTAAGGTCGCTCATCTTCATCGGGCCATCGTGACGGTGCAGTGCGGCCATCACGTCAAAGCGCGGCAGGGTGGTGTCGTGGTTGACACGGAGGAACTCGCGCAGGTGATTTTCGGTGCCGCGCGTCAGGCGCAAGAGCCGCAGCCAGACACGAAGACGGCGGCGGGTCAGATCGGCGTCGCTCATACCTCACCTCCGGCGATGGGAATGGCCTGACCGTTGATACCTTCGGAGCCTGGCGCGCAGAGCCAGAGGGCGGCGGCGGTGACTTCAGAAGGTTGGATCAGGCGTTTTTGGGGGTTCGTTGCGGCGAGCGCAGCAATGGCGTCGTCGCGGGACTTACCGGTTTTTTCCATGATATTTGTCACGGAGCGGTCGGTCATCTCGGTATCAAGAAAACCGGGGCAGAGGGCGTTCACGGTCACGTCGCTGCGCGCCACTTCGAGCGCGAGCGACTTCACCATACCAACCACACCATGTTTGGCCGCCGCATAAGGCGCGACATAGGCGTAGCCCTTTAAGGCTGCGGTCGAGGCCACAGCTATCAGGCGGCCCCATGCGGGCATCTGGTTGAGGCCCTCTCGCAGGGTCAAAAACGTGCCAGTGAGGTTGACCGCCAGCATGGCGCTCCAGTCCGCCAGCGAGGTGCGGTTGAAGGGCGCACTGGTCGAAGCCCCGGCATTGGCGATCACGATGTCGTAGGGGCCGGTGGCGAACATGTTTGACACGCTCGTCTCATCCGTGATGTCGGCTACAACCCAAGCGCACCCGGCCTGATCCGCAACCCGCAACAGCGGTTCTTCGCGGCGACCCGCGATGGTTACATCGGCCCCGCCAGCGGCAAAGGTGCGGGCCATCTCGGCCCCCAATCCCGACCCGCCGCCGGTGATCAACACGCTTTTGCTGTTTAGGCTCATACCCGGATAACTTCCTGTGCTTTCTCGGCCAAACGCCGCGCCTGATCCCGGCCTGCCTCGTATGGCAGGGGCCAGGTGGCCTGCATGTCGCCCAATTCGACCGCAGCATGCAAGGTCCAGTAAGGATCGGCAAGATGCGGACGGCCAATTGCCACGAGATCCGCACGGCCGGCCATCAGGATCGAGTTGATGTGATCGGTTTCATAGATATTGCCAACCGCCATCGTCGCGATGCCAGTCTCGTTCTTGATCTGGTCCGAGAAGGGCGTTTGGAACATGCGACCATAGACCGGATCTGCGTCGATGGACGTCTGCCCGGCAGAGACGTCGATGATGTCGGCGCCTGCGTCGCTGAATGCCTTGGCGATCTGCACCGCCTCTTCCGGAGTGACGCCATCCTCACCCACCCAGTCGTTGGCCGAGATCCGCACCGACATGGGTTTCTCGGCAGGCCAGACCGCGCGCATGGCATTGAAAACCTCGAGCGGGTAACGCAGGCGGTTTTCCAGGGAGCCGCCATACTCGTCCTCCCGCGTGTTGGATTTCGGCGAGATGAATGACGAGATCAGATAGCCGTGGGCGGCATGCAGTTCGATCATGTCGAACCCGGCGCGGTTGGCCATTTCGGCTGAGGCCACGAATTGCGCGATCACTTCGTCCATATCGGCGCGGGTCATCGGGCGCGGTGTGGCGTTGTTGGGCGACCAAGGAATGTCACTGGCTGAAATTAGATCCCAATTACCTTCTTTCAAAGGCGCATCCATGACCTCCCAACCCAACTGGGTCGAGCCTTTGCGACCCGAATGACCGATCTGGCAGCAAATCTTGGCTTGTGTTTCCGCGTGCACAAAATTGGTCAGCCGTTTCCAGCCCGCCTCGTGCTCGGGCGCATAAAGGCCGGGGCAACCGGGGGTGATGCGGCCCGTCGGCGACACACAGGTCATCTCGGTATAGACCAGCCCTGCCCCGCCTTTGGCGCGCTCGGCGTAGTGGGAGAAATGCCAGTCTCCGGGGACGCCATCAGTGGACTTATACTGCGCCATGGGCGAGACCACGACGCGGTTGGTCAGGGTCATCTCGCGCAGCTTATAGGGTGCAAACATCGGGGCGCGGCCCGGTTCGCCACCGGCTTGCGCCTGAAACCAATCTTCGGCACTGCCCAGCCATTCAGAATCGCGCAGACGCAGGTTTTCATGGCTGATCCTTTGCGAGCGGGTCAGAAGGGAATAGTTGAACTGGACAGGATCCATGTCGAGGTAGCGTTCCACGCGCTCAAACCACTCAAGGCTATTTCGCGCGGCGGATTGCAGGCGCAGCACCTCAAGGCGGCGCTCTTCCTGATAACGTTCAAAAGCCTGCGTCATCGTGGGTTCAGAATGAAGGAACTCGGCAAGCGCAATGGCGCTGTCAAAGGCCAGCCGCGAGCCGGAACCGATGGAAAAATGCCCCGTGGCTGCTGCATCGCCCATCAGCACGACGTTCTCATGGTGCCAGGTTTCACAAATCACCCGCGGGAAGTTCATCCACACTGCCGACCCACGCAGGTGCGCCGCGTTCGAGATCAGCTCATGCCCATCAAGGTACTTCTCAAAGACCTTGCGGCAGGTCTCGACCGTTTCCTCTTTGGACATGTCCTCAAAACCCCAGTTGTCCCAAGTGTCCTGCTGACATTCGACGATGAAGGTCGCGGTTTGATCGTCGAATTGATAAACGTGCGCCCACATCCACCCGTGCGATGTTTTCTCAAAAATAAAGGTGAACGCGTCGTCGAACTTCTGATGCGTGCCAAGCCAGATGAACTTGCATTCGCGCATATCGATGTCTGGGCGGAAGGTGTCTTCGTATTCCGCACGCACAGCCGAGTTGATGCCATCACACCCCACAACGATGTCATAGTCCTTACGATATTCCTCTGCGGTTTTGAACACCGTCTCAAAGCGCATATCGACACCCAACTCGCGGGCGCGTTGTTGCAGCAGGATCAGCATCGCCTTGCGGCCAATTCCTGCAAAGCCATGACCGCCCGATACAGTGCGCGTACCGTTGTGCTCCACCGCAATGTCGTCCCAATAGGCAAAGTTGCTGCGGATCGCCTCGGTGCTTTGCGGATCGTTCTCTTGCATCTGCTCCAGTGCGTCATCTGACAAAACGACACCCCAGCCGAACGTATCATTGGCGCGGTTCCGTTCGAGCACAACAACCTCGTGGTCCGGATCGCGGAGCTTCATCGAGATGGCAAAATAGAGACCCGCCGGGCCGCCCCCTAGACACATGACCTTCAAGATACATCCTCCGTATTTCGGGTCGATCGCGCAGTTTTTCGCGACTCAGGCTAGGCGGAAATGAAATTTGCTTCAAGTTTAAAATTTCAAGTTTGAAGTAAATATGCAAAATCATTGACCGGAATTTCGCTATTCGCCACGCTCGGACAAGGCAAACAATGGGAGCACAACAATGGACCAGTCGCTGGGGTTTGACGCCACCACATCAAGTGACTTCTTCTTTGATGAAGATCATCACATACTGCGTACCCAAGTACGGCGTTTCGTGCAGAATGAAATCAAACCATACGGAGACGTATGGGAACATGACGGCGCAACGCCTCGCGAATTGCTGCGCAGCATGGGAGCGCTGGGATTCTTCGGAATCCGCTATCCCGAGTCCTTTGGCGGCGCAGAAATGGATGTACGTGCCACAGTGGTTCTGGCCGAAGAACTTGGCCGAAGCACCTATGCCGGGGTGGCGATCACGGCGCTGGTCCATACTGATATGGCCTCGGTGCATATCTTCAACGCAGGCACGGATGCGCAGAAAGAGCGATTCATGCCGGGGGTAATTTCTGGTGAGACCATCACCGCAGTCGGCATCACCGAACCCGGCGCTGGGTCGGACGTCAAAGGCATCCGGACAACAGCGCGAAAAGTTCCGAATGGCTGGATGCTAAATGGCGCTAAGGCATTTATAACAAACGGTGTTTTAGCTGATGTGTATTGTGTCGCCGCCAAAACAGATAGCGCGGGACCAGCCAGTCAGGGTGTGACGATGTTCATCCTTGAGAAGGGCATCGAAGGGTTCATGGTCACACGGGAACTGGACAAACATGGCTGGCGCAGCTCAGACACGGCAGAGCTGAGTTTCGTCGATGTGGTCGTGCCCGAAGACAACGTGCTGGGTGCCGAGGGGCGCGGGTTCTACGAGATCATGAAGAATTTTCAGAACGAGCGGCTGGTGCTGGCGGCCATGGCAATGGGTGAAGCGCAGGCGGCCCTCGAGCATACGGTAACGTACGCTAAGGGTCGCCAGGCTTTTGGCGCCCCGCTTTGGGACAAACAGGTTATCCGCCAGCGGCTCGCTGGCTTGGCCACGCGCGTCGAGGCAGCGCGTCAAATGACATACGCCACAGCCTCCCGAATGGCGCGTGGCGAAGATCTGGTGCGTGAGGTGTCGATGCTGAAAGCCCTATGCGGAGAATTGGTGAATGAGGTCATGTACGATTGCCTGCAATTCCACGGAGGCACCGGCTTTATGACCGGTACGGTTATCGAGCGCATGGCGCGGGATGCGCGTGTGCAGGCCATCGGCGGTGGTGCCACCGAGGTCATGCTGGATGAGGTGGCAAAACGGATGTGAGCTTAGAGATGCTCCTCAAACGCAGCGACCACCGCCCGATAGACGTCCCGCTTGAAGGGTACGATCTTGTCGACCAGCTGATCCACCGGCAACCACCGCCATTCGGAAAACTCAGCATGATCGGTCTGGATATTTACGTCTGAATCCACACCGTTAAAGCGCAACAGATACCATTTCTGCTCTTGCCCTTTGTAGCGCCCTTTCCAGATGCGCGGCACCAGATCATGCGGCAGGTCATAGGGCAGCCAGTCCTCGGTTTCCGCCTCAATGGTTACCAGATCAGCCACAACGCCGGTCTCTTCCCACAATTCACGCAAAGCGGCATCACGCGGGTCTTCCCCCTTGTCCACGCCACCCTGTGGCATTTGCCAGGCATCCGTGGGGTTGTCGATGCGCTGCCCAACAAAAACGCCACCGTTGGCATTCACCAACATCACACCAACACAAGGGCGATAGGGCAGTTTGGCAATCTCTTCGGGGGTCATCTCAAATCCTTGTCACACAGAGGCCCCCAACTCCTAGCGCCCTGAGACTGTGGGTGCAAACCCCAAACCTGCTTCGTATTGCCAGAAATACTCTGGGGCGAATGGGTCGCCGGTCCAGAGAGGCAAGGCCCGTCAATTGCAAAAGGGCGCCCCGCAGGACGCCCTCGCTACATGTGATCTGGATTTGGTTACTCTGTCGGGCCCAGCGCCGAAAGACCTTTCAGAATATCAATGGCATAAGCCAGTTGATAATCATCTTCACGCAATTGGGCTGCGGCTTCGGCCTTGGCGCGATCCTCTTCGATCTGACGGATCTCATCCTCGCTCAGGCTGTCATTGTTAAGGCTGCCGCGCAGGTCTGCTTCGGTACGCACGCGACGCTGTTCTTCTTGCTCTTCTTCCTCAGCAGGTTGGCGGCGCGGTTGTTCGACAACGATGTCGGGGCTGACACCCAGCGCCTGAATTGAACGGCCAGAGGGCGTGTAGTAACGCGCGGTTGTCAGGCGCATCGCCGCACTTCCGCGCAACGGCATCACGGTCTGAACCGAACCCTTCCCGAAACTCTTTGTGCCAACAACTATTGCACGGCGATGGTCCTGAAGTGCACCGGCGACAATCTCGGACGCCGAGGCCGAGCCGCCATTGATCAGGACAACGATGGGTTTGCCATCCGCCAGATCTCCGACCGTCGCATTGAAGCGGTCGCCATCTTCCGGGTTACGGCCACGTGTCGAGACAATTTCACCCTTCTCAAGGAAGGCATCTGAGACGCGGATCGCTTGTGTCAAAAGCCCACCGGGGTTGTTGCGCAGGTCCAGAACAATGCCGTTCACGTTCTCCATGCCACCCAGTTCTTCAACCTGCTTTTTCAGGCCAGCTTCTAGGTTGGGCATCGTCTGATCGTTAAAGGTGGTCACACGCAGGATCACGGTGTCGCCCTGGGTCCGGGTTCGCACTGCGGTCAGCTTGATCGTGTCGCGGATGATCGACACATCAAAGGGGTCAGGTTCACCCTCACGTCCAACGGTAATGACAATTTCGGACCCCACTGGCCCGCGCATCATTTCAACCGCCTGATCAAGCGTCAGGCCGAGCACGCTTTCGCCGTCAACATGTGTGATAAAATCACCGGCTTCGATGCCGGCTGCATCTGCCGGGGTGCCGTCAATCGGCGAGACCACTTTGACAAAACCGTCTTCCTGGGTGACTTCAATCCCGAGCCCCCCAAATTCACCGCGCGTCTGGACACGCATGTCTTCAGCATCATCTGGCGAAAGATAAGACGAGTGCGGATCCAAAGAGGTCAGCATACCATTGATCGCAGCTTCGATCAGATCGCCTTCGTCCACTTCTTCAACATACTGAGCACGAATGCGTTCGAAAATGTCCCCGAACAGGTCCAGCTGCTCATAAACATTGGACGTTCGCGCAGATTCCTGCGCCAACAAGGGGCCTGCGATCTGCGTCGCCGCCAGCACACCGGCCAAGGTTCCGCCTAATGCGGCCGCCACAAATTTCTTCATCGATTATCCATCCTTGTCTGTGCGGAACCAGATTTCCGGGTCAACCGCATCTTCGCCTTGTCTGACCTCTATATAGAGCGTTTCTGTGCGTGTGTTTCCAGTGCCATCACCGCTAGTTGATAGAATTGAGCCAATTTCCGGGTCTTCTCCGCCCATCAACCCCACTGGAGAGCCTTCTGGGATCACTTCACCTGTCGCACCGAACACCACATCAAGCCCGGCGAACACGAACATCAACCCGGCCTGGGGTTCCAGAATCACGACATTTCCATAGTCCAGAAGTGGTCCGCGATAGCGGATCGTGGCGGCCGTTGGGGACACCACCAACGCATTCGGACGCGCCGCAAGCACGAGACCGGGGCGTTGGATGCCCGCGGCGTCAGCCTCACCCGCATGTCGCAACACCCGAGATTCGACTGGCAAAGTCAGATCACCCATCCGATATGTGATGTCGACCGGGGCAGCTGCAGGGTCGTCGGTGTCTTCCTGAATATCGTTGAGCCCGCTGGCAAATCCCTCGAGCGTTTCTGTCGAGGCTATCAACAAAGCGGTTTTGACAGGGTCATCGGCAAATCGTTGTGGCAATCCGGTTCGGTCAGAAATCGCCTGAGACAATTCGGTTCGCGCGGTTTGCACGCCACTTAGACCATCTTGCAAACGTTCAACGGCGCTCTGTTGTAGGTCACGCAGAATGGCCACTTCTTCCAGATCATGCCGCAGACGCTCCGCACGGGTTTCCAAGGCGGGCGTGACATCTGCCAAAATCATACCGCTTCGCGCAGTTCCTGTTGGCCCAGCGGGATGCAACAACATCACAGGCGCGGGGCCTTGACCCATACTTTGCAACACCCCAAGCAGGCTAGCGATCTCGTCTTCTTGCGCCTTCAGTTCACGTCCGATTTGGGCTTCACGAATTGCAGCGCGACGTAGACCTTCGCGCAAGGCTGCCAGACCTGCTTCAAAGCCCTGAACCGTCTCAGTTAGTGCCGCGACGCGATCGCGCGCGCCGTCGGCGTCTTGCAGCGACAACGATGCCTGCTCCAACTGCTCGGCGGCTGCCCGCGCGGCCTCGGCCGGACTGGTTTCGGCGCGGGCCAATCCCGCGGCACAAACCATCAGCGTCAGCAGAGCAATCCATTTCATGCGCTTATCAGGCTCTTTCCGGTCATTTCGGCGGGTTGTTCCAACCCCATCAGTTCCAGCAACGACGGCGCAAGGTCGGCCAGGCGTCCCGAATTGAGAGAGGCGCCCGAGGGCCCATTCACAAGGATAACCGGCACCAGGTTGGTCGTATGGGCCGTATGCGGCCCGCCGGTCACAGGGTCGACCATCACTTCGCAATTGCCGTGATCTGCGGTCACAATCATCGTGCCACCCGCCTTGGTCAAGGCTTCATGCACGGCGGCCAACCCCTGATCAACGGCCTCGCACGCGCGCATTGCGGCATCAAGGTCCCCGGTGTGGCCCACCATGTCGGGGTTGGCATAGTTGGTGACGATGAGGTCATAGCCCTCTTCAATGGCGGCCACGAACTGTTCTGTGACTTCACCTGCCGACATTTCGGGTTGGAGGTCATAGGTTGCAACTTTGGGCGAAGCCGCCATGTACCGATCTTCGCCCTGCTCAGGTGCTTCCTTGCCGCCGTTTAGGAAAAAGGTCACATGCGGATATTTTTCGGTCTCGGCAAGGTGGAATTGACGCAAGCCCTGCTTGGCCACCCATTCACCCAGCGTGTTGACGATTTCCTGCTTGGGATAGCAGGTGGTCATATAGGTGTTGTGATCGTCCGAATAGTCGACCATGCCCAAAAGCACCGCCCAGTTTGGACGCAGCCCTGTATCGAAGGCGTCAAAGCCTGGCTTCCCGATGGCCGCCAGAATTTCCCGCGCACGGTCAGCGCGGAAGTTGAGGCAAAAGAATCCATCGCCATCCTTGGCCCCGGCATAGTCGCCAATTACGGTTGGGGTGATGAATTCGTCGCTTTCAGACCTGTTGTACGCATTTGACACGGCCGAATGCACATCGTCAGAGTGATTGCCCTCTGCCTTGATCCAAGCATTGTAGGCCTCTGAGACGCGTTCCCAACGGTTGTCGCGATCCATCGGGAAATAGCGACCTGAGAGGGTGGCAATCCGGACACTCTGGGGCAAGTGCTCAGCAAGGGTTTCGAGGTAGGTAAACGCAGATTTCGGGGCCACATCCCGACCATCCGTAATGGCATGCAATACGACCGGCACACCGGCATCAGCTACCGCTTTGGCGGCAGCCAAAATGTGGGTGATGTGGCCATGAACACCGCCGTCCGAGATCATACCCATCAAATGCGCGGTGCCACCGGTATCCTGCAGTTTTGCGATGAAGGCCCTAAGGGCAGCGTTTTCAAAGAATGACCCATCTTCGATGGCAAGGTCGATTTGACCAAGGTCCATCGCAACCACGCGACCCGCACCGATGTTCGTGTGCCCGACTTCGGAGTTGCCCATTTGCCCAGACGGCAGGCCGACATCCGGCCCGTGCGTGATCAGCGTCGCGTTGGGGCATGTGGCCATCATCTTGTCAAAGGCAGGTGTTTCGGCCAGCGCAGGCGCATTTGCCTCAGTCGTTTCGCTGATGCCCCAGCCATCGAGGATGCAAAGCACAACTGGTTTCGGCGCGGTCATGAGAAGTGGCTCCAAGTCTGGTTTCTGCGCGTTCTAACGCGCCACGTCGCAAGGGTGAACCGCTTTTGTGATGTCTGCTGCGAATTGCCCGATTAATCCAAGTAAGATTGGACTAGCGACGGCCTTCCCGAAGCCAGCCGCCAAGGATCAGCATTGACGTCATCAACAGCACCAGCCAAGGCGGCAAAATCGGTGTGCGCGCAATGTCGCGAACTTCAAAAGCGCCGCGCGGTGTCAGCCCCAACCAGCCGTTACCGGCCGCCGGGCGACCTTCGCGCACTGAGCGGAATGTGGGCATCCCATCTTCCAGCGCAAAACTGCCACCCCTTTGCGCGTCGAGCGCAGGAAGAAGCACCGCATCAGTCGCAATAGTTTCCTCAAATTCCTTGGGCGCCGCTGGCCCCAGACCAATGACGGCCTCATGCGTGTCGTTTGCCAGTCGATAAAGCCCGATCTCAGGCCCGCTATAGCGCGCCTCAAATTGACCTGGGCGTGTCTCTTCCATCTGCAAGGTAACCGTGCCGCCACCGGGTGTCGTGACGATCAGTGCGCCAACATCATCTTCAAGCGAGCGCCGTATCACGCGCATTGTTTGGCCGTTGGCCTCGGCCCAGAGGGCTTCTTCTTCCAATTCCGGTTCACCCATCATCCAATGCGCCAGTCGACGCAGCAATTCCAACTGCGGACCACCACCTTCAAAGCCGCGCGCCCAAAGCCAGACCTGATCCGACGCAATCAAGGCCACGCGCCCCTCTTCAACGCGATCCAGAACCAAAAGCGGCAGCCCATCATGACCGCTCATCACGACATCGCCCTCACCGGGCTCGACCTCAACCTGGCGCAACCAGCGGCCCCATGTCTCTTGATCCGGCAGGTCTGCGGTGACGGGATGCCTGTGGCCAAGATCGGTGATTTCCGGAACATAGCCTTGATCCAGAACCCGGGCTGTGGGCTTTGCAGGCAGCACTTCCGACAAAGGCGACCGATACAAGCTGTCGGCACTGGCGAAATCCGGCCCCGCGCTTACCAGAACGGCACCGCCATTGCGCACGTATTGAACGACATTGTCCAAGTAGAGCGACGGCAGAATGCCTCGCCGCTGATAGCGGTCAAAGATAATGAGATCGAAATCCTCAATCTTTTCCATGAACAATTCGCGCGTTGGGAAGGCGATCAGAGACAACTCACTGACCGGCACACCATCCTGTTTTTCAGGGGGCCGCAGAATGGTGAAATGCACGAGGTCCACCGAGGCGTCGGATTTCAAGAGGTTGCGCCACGTGCGCCCGCCGGGATGCGGCTCACCACTCACAAGAAGCACCCGCAAGCGATCGCGCACGCCGTTGATCTGGACTAAAGCCGCGTTGTTGCGATCTGTGATTTCGCCCTCGCTGGCAGGCACCGTGAACTGGATCACATTGCGCCCTCCGTGGGGCAGGGTCACAGGCAATTCAATGGATTGCCCAATAGGCACCATAAAGGCGCGCGGCTCATCGCCGTCCACTGAGATTTCTACGGGTGCCTTGCCACCGTTGGGCGGGACGGCACCGCTGTCCTCAATCCGCAATGTCAGCGTGACAGGTTCCCCCAGAATGGCGAAAGCAGGGGCGCCCGTCACGATCAGCCGCCGGTCCCAATCTGCCTCGCGCCCGGTGTGCAACAGATGCATCGGAGCAGGCAAAGGGGGCATGCTTTCCATATCGTGCACACGGCCATCACTCAGCGCCAGAATCCCCGCAATCCGTCCGCGCGGTTCCTGGGCCAGCGCCTCTGAGAGGGCGCGCATCAACTCGGTTCCGGCGTTCCCTGTCCCGTCAGCCACGTCAATTCGGCGCAATTCGGTATTGGGTCTGGCGGCGATCCGCGCCTCGATCACAGTTGCAGCGCTTTCTGTCACGTCAGACCGGTCGCCAAGATCCTGACTGGCGCTTTGGTCAACAAGCATCAGGACGATATCGGTAAGCGGTGCGCGATTTTCGCGTTGCAGGACTGGTCCCGCCAAAGCCGCTAAAACCACGAGCATCGCCAGCAAGCGCAAGCTCCAACCGGCCAATCCGCGCCACCACGCCCAAGCAACGGCAATCAGCGTCAGACCACCCAGCACCGCGATTATCCAAAGCGGCAAGAGAGGATCAAAGAGAACCAAGCCCGTCATTGACCCAACCTATCCAAAAGCGCCGGAACATGGACCTGATCTGATTTGTAGTTGCCGGTGAGGACATGAATCACCAGATTAACCCCAAACCGATAAGCCAATTCGCGCTGCCGCTCTCCGGCCCGGCCGCGCCCGACCGGAAGCAACGCGTTGCCACGTCGGTCCATCGCCCAGGCCGCGGCCCAGTCATTGCCACCGATTATCACTGGCGTCACACCATCGTTAAGGTTGCGAAACGGCATGCCTTCAACCAGCTCGGCATCGGCGGGTGCTGCCTCGACCCAGACATCACGCGACTCGTAGCGCCCGGGGAAATCCTGCAACAGATAGAAGGTTCGGGTCAGCACGTGATCTTGCGGCACCACCTCAAGACCCGGAATATCAAGCGGCGCAGCCAGACGCTGAAGTTTGCGTCCATTGGGGCTCGAGGCACCATAGCGCGCCACATCCGCATCGCGTGTGTCAAACAGGATCATCCCACCAGACCGCAAGTACGTGTTGAGCTTGGCATAGGCTTCGGCCGACGGCGTGGGCTGCAGCGGTGTGATAGGCCAATAGAGCATTGGATAGAGGCCCAGCGTGTCTGTCTCCAAGTCAACGGCTGCAGGCTCATCAGGCTCAACCGAGGTGCGGAAATAGAGCGTCTCGGACAGGCCCAACAGGCCAGCATGGGCCAGATCATCCACGGCTTTGTCACCGGTCAGAACATGGCCCAACACCACCTCTCGCGTGTCTGAAATCGCGCGCGTGTCCTGCGCTTCAAGGCTTTGTGGCAGCATCGCCGCCAACAGCACAACCGTCGCAACCCGAGCACCCCAAAGTCGCCCTGAGACCAACAGTGACGCCAAAACGTCCGCCGCCAATAAGATCAGGGCCGCCGCCAGGAACCACCCTGATAGATCTTTGGCGGGTGTGACGGCCAACCCTTCGACAGAGACGCCAATCGGCCAGCTTGCTGGTTCTAGCACATCCCCGTCACGCAGGACGTTGCGGGCCAAGAGCCGTGCATCATCCCGGTACAACCCGGGGCGCAAATTCTCGCTAAGGGGTGCCGAAGTCAGGTCTTCACCGGTAACACCCGGTAGCGTTTGCCCATCCGAGAGGCGGCCCAAACCATCCAAGACGCGCACAGGCTGCCAAATTGTGCCTGCCATGCGGGTTTCGTCTTCGGCATCTGTCGCGCTTAAAATGGCCAATCGGTCCAACATCTGCACAAACAACCCCGAGAGCGGCAAACCAGACCATTCCGCGTTCGCTGTGACATGGAACAGTACGACTTGTCCCTGCCCCAGTGCCTTGCGCGTCACAAGTGGCGTCCCATCGACAAGCTCTGCCACCACGCGTGACGCCAGCGTCGGGTCAGGCTGTGCCACGACTTGCGCGCTGACGCGCACTTCGTCCGACACGCTCAATCCAAAAAACGGGCTGCCCTCGGCAAAGGGCGCGAGTGTCTTGGGTTCCCCCCAGCTCATCGCACCGCCAACGCTACGCCCACCTGCCCGCAGGCGAACCGGCATCAGCGGGTGTTCCTCGCTGCGGCCCAAACCACTGGCGGCGACTTTTGGCCCGGCAAATCGCACCAACAAACCTCCGGCTTCAACCCATTCGATCAAGGCGGCTTCGTTGCCCGGCGCCAAGGCTGCGACATCGGCCAAAACAACCACGTCAGGATTGGCGGGCAGAACATCGCCCAAAGCGCCTTCGAGCACTTCGGCATTCGGCACAAGTGCCTGACGCAGGTAGTGCAGCGGCGACAAAAGTTGCAAGCCTTCGCGATCTTCACGCCCGGCGATCAATGCGATCTCACGCCGTTGCAAACGGTCATCAGACAATGACACGGCGCCGGCCGTTCCAGCACTTGCGATCTCAAATCGGGAAATCCGTGCACGTAGCTCGGCGGGCAAGGCAATCTCAGCCTCGGCCTCGGTCGCGTCAGCCTCAAATGTCAGGGACATCGTGGCCAAGACCCGTGCAGCCCCGGATGGGTCCAAACCGTGCGCCTGTATCTCAACATCCCGTGCAATGCCCGCAACAGGGCGTTGTACTCGGAGCAGCAGGCGACCATCTTCGTAGACCGGCGGGAGCATCCCAAGGGTTCCTGCGCCGTCTTCGATGACCCGCAAAACTCCACGATCAGACAGCACATCCGCCAAAGTCGAACGCCCTTCCAAGGCCAACCCATCCGCCACCCAAACCGTGTCAAAAGCCCCTTGCTCCAAAACAGAGGCGAGCCTCTGCAGAGTGTCACTGCTGGGTTGCCAGGGCATTGGGCTCACACCCGGCAAACGGGCTTTCCAAATCGCAGCCTCCTGAAACGCTAAGGCTGCCGGATCACTCAGGTTCACGATGGCAACCTGCTGACCGGCGCGATCTGCCTCATCCAACAGCCCCTCGACCATCGCCATTTGGCGCGGCCAATTGCCAGCGGTGGCCCAGCTGCCGTCCAAAATCACCAGCAGGCGGTCAGCCTGACCCTCTGGCCGTTCGGTGGGGTTGAGAATTGGGCCAGCCAAGCCAACGATGACTGCCGCGATGGCGATTGCACGCAGCAGAAGCAGCCACCAAGGTGTACGGTCTGTAACCGTGTCCTCGTCTTGCAGGCCCAAAAGCAGTGCGACACCGGGAAACCGGCGACGGATCGGCGCCGGGGGAATGGCGCGCAAAATGATCCATAGGATGGGCAATGCAACAAGCGCCAGCAGCACCCAAGGTGCCGCGAAACCGATGGGGAACCCAAAGATCATTGACGCCGCTCCATTGCGCGATACAGCCACAACAATGCTGCCTGAGCCGATTTTGCGGTATCATGATGACCAAATTGCCAGCCTGTCACGCGGCAGAGGTGCTGCAACTGGTCGCGCCGCTCGGCGAGCCTGTCCAGATAGCGAGTCTTCAGATCAGAGGCCTTGCGCGTTTCATGGCTGACGCTTCCGCCCATACTCTCAAAGATCGCGCGCCCTTGAAACGGAAAGCTTTCTTCGGCCGGGTCCAGCACCTGATAGACAACGCCACGCACGTCGCGGTCTGCGGCCTTGTATAAGGCTGCTTCGACCGCTTCAAAATCTCCCAGAAAGTCCGAAACGAAAACGGCCCGCGCATGCGGCAACATCGCCCGTGCTTCGGGCGCGCCATAATCTTCGGCCTCGTCACTTTGAAGCATCTCGGTCAGACGCAGGATCTGCGCTTCGCCACGCCGGGGCGGCAGGCTGCTACCCGAGAGGCCGACACGCTCGCCGGCGCGGATCAGCAGGATCGACAGCGACAGCGCCAGTACACGGGCGCGGTCAGCTTTGGTCGCGCCGTCCTTGTCTGACGTGAACCGCATTGAGGCGGATTGATCCACCCATAACATGACAGATTGGGCAACCTGCCATTCGCGTTGGCGAATAAACTGCTGGTCAGATTTTGCAGAGCGCCGCCAATCGATCAAACGGCGGCTGTCGCCCGGCTGAACCGGACGGTATTGCCAAAAGTCATCCCCCAGACCCGCGCGCCTGCGGCCGTGCTCGCCCAACAGCACCGTACCGGCCAAATGCTCGGCACGCGCCAACAGGGGCGGCAGACGCGCCGCCTCGGTCTCGGCGCGCGTTCGCAGGTTGGGGGCGGTGTTCACGCGGCGGCTCCGATCCCATCAAGGCCCTGAACAGTCTCGGCAATCAGGTCGGTGACGGTCTCACCTCGCGCACGGGCCGCAAAGGATAGCGCCATGCGGTGACTGAGCACGGGGCTGGCCATATCGATCACATCTTGCGCATTCGGGGCCAGGCGGCCATGCAACAAAGCCTGTGCTCGCACTGTCATCATCAGGGCCTGCGCGGCACGCGGCCCTGGCCCCCAAGCCACACTTTCGCGCACGGCTTCGGAGGCACTGTCGTCGTCGGGCCGGAAAGCGCGTACGAGATCCAGGATCATTTCCATCACGCTCTCGCCAACAGGCATTCGACGAAGCAATTTCTGCGCCGCCCGCAACTCTTCGGCGGTGAACACCTGATGGGTTTCTTCCTCTTCAACACCCGTGGTCGCCAGCAGAATATCCCGTTCGGTTCCGCGCTCAGGGTACGGCACGTCGATCTGCACGAGGAACCGGTCAAGCTGTGCTTCCGGCAAGGGATAAGTGCCTTCCTGCTCAATCGGGTTCTGGGTCGCCAGCACATGAAACGGCTGATCCAAGGGCCGGTCGGCGCCTGCGACGGTGACCTGGCGCTCCTGCATCGCTTGCAACAAGGCAGATTGTGTGCGCGGGCTAGCCCGGTTGATCTCGTCCGCCATCAGCAACTGACAGAATATCGGTCCTTGAATAAACTTGAACTCGCGGCTGCCGTCGTTGCCGGTTTCCAACACTTCCGATCCGAGGATATCGGCGGGCATAAGATCCGGTGTGAACTGCACCCGGTTACCATTCAGCCCCATCACCGTTGACAGCGTCTCGACCAATCGCGTCTTACCAAGGCCCGGCAGACCAATCAGCAGCCCGTGCCCCCCACAAAGCAAAGCCGACAGGGTCAGATCAACCACCCGTTCCTGTCCGATAAAGCGTTTGGTGATCGCCACTTTTGCCTGACCAAGCTTTTCGCCCAGTGCTTCGATTTCCTGCACCAGATCGGCGGGTTCGGTCATGACAACTCTCCTGTTTCGGCTATATCTATGTAAGACCTTATAGCGCGCGACAGAAATGGCAAAAACAATGAGCGGACAAATTCCCGTGAAAGCATCGACAGATGGCATCGCAGCTTCGGCTAGAGCCGCGCAAAAGGGCAAAGGGCTGCCACCGGTACACCTGTGGAACCCGCCCTTTAGTGGCGAGATCGATATGCGTATCGCCCGTGATGGCACGTGGTTTCACGAAGGCTCGCCAATCAATCGCGAAGCGCTGGTCCGGTTGTTTTCCACCATCCTGCGCAAGGATAAGGACGGCTATGTGCTTGTCACACCTGTAGAAAAGGTCCGAATCGAGGTTGAAGATGTGCCGTTTGTAGCGGTGGACTTCGACGCCGAGGGCGACGGTGACGCGCAGGTTCTGAGCTTCGTCACCAATGTCGGGGACGAAGCTGTGGCCGGGCCAGAGCATGCGATTCGGGTCGAGCGGGATGCCGACAGTGGGGAACCTGCCCCTTATGTGATGGTGCGCGCGGGCCTTGAGGCGCGAATTGATCGCAAAAGTTTTTATCGCCTGGTGGCCTTGGGCGAACACCAAGACGTGAACGACCAGAGCTGGTTCGGCGTAATGTCGAGCGGGGTGTTTTTCCCGATGATCCCGTCGGAAGAGCTGGATTAAGCCCTTTCTGTATCGGCCGAAGGTGTCAGCGCCACCATGGCGTCATATTGCGCGAGAAAGACCTGACCCGTCAGGTGATCAAGGAAATGGCTGCGCTTCAAACGATCCATGACAGGGCCTTTGACCTCGGAGAGATGCAGCTTGATGTCCATGTCACCGAGACGGCGGTTCAATTCCTCAAGTGTTTCCAGCGCACTCAGATCGATCTCGTTCACCGCCGAGCACATTAACACCACGTTCCGGATCGGCTGTTCGCAGGCGACACGGTTGAGGAGATAGTTCTCAAGAAATCGCGCGTTGGCAAAGTAGAGACTCTCGTCAATTCGCAAGCTGACAAGGCTTGCATGGGTTTCAACCTTGTGGCGCAGTATGTTGCGAAAATGTTGCGTGCCGGGCACGAGGCCAACCTCGGCGACGTGGGGACGCGAGGTTTTGTAGAGGAACAGGCCGAGCGACAAAACAACACCCGCAGAGACACCCGTTTCCACACCAAGGCCCAGCGTCAACACGATGGTGGCGGCAACCGCTGCGAAATCGACGCGGGAGTAGGTCCATGTTTTCTTAAGGATCGAAAAGTCGACGAGGCTGAGAACGGCGACAATGATTGTCGCAGCGAGCGTGGCCTTGGGCAAAAAGAACAAGAGCGGGGTCAGCAAGAGCGCGGCAAAGGCGATGCCGATCGCGGTAAAGGCCCCCGCAGCTGGGGTTTCAGCGCCCGCATCAAAGTTCACGACGGAACGGGCGAAACCACCGGTGACCGGATAACCACCTGAAATCGCGGCAGCAATGTTGGACGTACCAAGACCCACAAGTTCCTGATCCGGGTCGATGCGCTGGCGTTTCTTTGCTGCAAGGGTGGTCGCAACCGAAACGGATTCAACAAATCCAATGACTGAGATCAGCAGCGCCGAGACAAAGAGCGACGACCAGATGTCCGCCGAAAAACTGGGCATGGACAGCGGAGGCAGGCCCATAGGCACCTCCCCCACAATTCGAACGCCGTGATTTTCGAGGTCGAAAATCCAAACCACCAGTGTGGTGACGGCGACCGCGGCAACAGGGCCGGCCTTGGCCAATATGTCGGCAAGACGGGGGGCCATGCCGGTGTTTAGCAGCATTGGTTTTAAACCCTTGCGCACCCAGAATAGAAAGCCCAAGGCCATGAGACCTATCAATAGGGTAAAAATGCTGGTTTCCGGTAGATGCGCGATCAGCGAACCGATCAGATCAATCAGGTTATGACCATGCGCATCCACCCCGAGGATGTGCTTCAGCTGTGAGAAAGCGATCAGAATGCCTGAGGCCGTGATGAACCCGGCAATCACTGGATGCGACAGGAAATTGGCCAGAAACCCCAGCCGGAACAACCCCATGACGGTCAGGATCAAACCGGAGATAAAGGCCAGTGTGATAGCCGCAATGACATATTCGGCGGTGCCTTGCAGGGCGAGATTGCCAACGGCGGCGGCGGTCATCAGCGAGACCACGGCGACCGGGCCAACCGCCAGCGCGCGTGAGGTACCAAAGATCGCATAGGCCACCAGCGGCAGGATCGACGCATAAAGCCCCATCTCGGCTGGAAGACCCGCCAAAAGCGCATAGGCCAGCGACTGAGGGATCAACATGATGGTGACGATAACCGCGGCAACAAGGTCCGAGGTCAGCGTGTCCCGCGAATAGGTTTTTGACCAACCGAGGATGGGAAAATGCCTCTCCAATTGAGAACGCTTAAATTTCATATCTCGCATGGTGGTCCTGTCTGCGGTTGTTACGAAGGTGCTTATATATTCCAATTATCGAATAAGTGAAGGGGAAATCCAAAACCCGCTACGTCTTGACCCATTCTCTGTCGCTGCATAGCGTTTTTCAGAGAGAAAAATGAAAGCCACGGATGTCCGACACAGTCTTATTGGATTACTGCCCTAAATCTCTGCCGTCTACTTGTTACCTTGATGACAGTTGGTTCAAGCGTGAACAGGCAACAATTTGGTCGCGCGAATGGATCTACATCGGTCGCCAAAACAGCTTTGCCCACGGGATGCTGCACCGAAAAAACATAGCAAACTGCAGCATCATCATATGCTGCAATGTCCACGGACAGCTCAGCGCTTTTCACAATGTATGCATGCACCGTGGTGCAGAATTGTGCCCAGGAATTTCCGCTAAAATGCGCGGTAAACTGATAACCTGTCCCTACCATGCCTGGGCCTATGCTGACGACGGGCGCTTGGTCTCGACGGCCTTCGCTACGCCAACAGAAGATTTCGACAAATCCAAGCACGAGCTGAAGCCAGTTCACCTAAAAACTTGGAACGGGTTTTTGTTCGCTTGCCTTGCTGAAACACCTCCTGAGTTTGCACCGGACTTAGGTTTGGATGCGCTAAACAATTGGCCGATGTCAGATCTCGTTGTCGGACACACCGTGCAAAAAACCATGAACTGCAATTGGAAGGTGTTCTGGGAGAATTACAACGAGTGTCTGCATTGCCCTGGCGTGCACCCTGAACTGACCAAAATGGTGCCCGTCTATTCCAGAGGCATCATGTCAAAACAGGAAGCCGCAACATGGGATGGAGACCGGGAAGGCCGAAACTTGCGGGAAGGCGCGCAAAGCTGGACGGTGTCGGGTATGCCCTGTGGCCCAGAGTTTCCCAACCTGACACCCGAGGAACGCGACGAGGCGCACCGTTTTGTCACGTTCTATCCGACCGCCTTTGTTGTCGCACATGTGGACTACGCCCGTGTGGTCAGCCTGCAACCGATCGACGCCGAGAGCACGCTGCTGACAGCCGAATGGCTATTTGACCCAAAAACGTTGGCGCAGCCCAACTTTGATCTGGCACATGTCACCGACTTTGCCACTGGTGTTCTGGAAGAAGACGCCACCGCTTGCGAATGGAACCAGCGCGGCCTGCGATCGCCAGCGTTCAAGCAAGGGCGCCTGATGCCGCAAGAGTTTTACATCCACGACTTTCACAAATGGGTACTTGAACGGGTCAGCAAAGACGGATCGCTCGTTCCCTCGCTCGACTAGCCATCATTTGGCCGAGACTTTCTCGGGTTTAGCGAGCCATTCCTTGCCGCGCAGCATGGCCTTCCAATAGATCGGTGGCAGGATCTGCTCTTTCAGGATCCAAGCGCGACGGGTGGGCTTGGTGCCATCAACCAGCCACTTGGGGAAGGTCGGCAGCAAAGTACCGCCATATCCGAACTCTGCCAGCACGATCTTGCCACGCTCGACTGTCAGCGGGCAGGAGCCATAGCCGTTATAGATCGCAGTTGGGGATTTGCCATCGATGTCGTCGATCAGGTTCTCGGCCACAACCGGCGCCTGCGCGCGGGCCGCGGCGGCAGTCTTGGCGTTGGGGGCGTTCATCACGTCTCCGAGTGACCAGATGTTGTCGAACTCTTTGTGGCGCAGGGTGGATTGGTCGACGTCGATCCAACCCGCCGCATCCGCCAAGGGCGACACGCGGATAAAGTCCGGCGCGATTTGGGGTGGGCAAACGTGCATCATGTCGAACTCGGTCGTGATCGTCTCTGGTTCGGCGTCGGGTTTGGTGACCTCAAAGGTCGCCTGTTTGGCCGGGCCATCTACGGAAATAAGGTTGTGATGGAAGTTGAGATCAGCGTTGTAGCGCTCGACATAGTCCATGAGGGCCGGGACATAGTCCTTGATCCCGAACAGCACGGGTGTGGCATTCATGAACTGGATATCGATGTCTTTCAGAACACCCGTTTTCTTCCAGTTGCTGGCCGAGAGATAGAGCGCCTTTTGCGGGGCGCCGGCGCATTTGATTGGCATCGGCGGTTGCGTGAACAGCGCGCGACCCTTTTTCATGCCCTTGACCAGTTCCCAAGTATAGGGCGCGAGATCGTAGCGGTAGTTCGACGTCACGCCGTTCTTGCCCAGCGTCTCAACCAGACCCTCGACCCCGTTCCAGTTCAGCTTGAGCCCCGGACACACGATCAGACGGTTGTATTTCACTACGCGGCAGCCATCGAGGATCACGGCATTGTCCTTGGGCTCAAACGCGGCAACGGCCGACTTTAGCCAATGCACACCTGAGGGGATCAGTGATCCCATGGTCTTGGCCGTGGTTTCGGCGTCAAAGATGCCGCCGCCGACCATGGTCCAGCCAGGTTGGTAATAGTGGATGTCGGCGGGATCGACCACGGCGATGTCCAAACCCGGACGGCGCGACTTCAGGGACGAGGCCACGGCGATTCCGGCGGCCCCTCCACCCACAATGACGATGTCAAAGGCCGCATCGGCACTGTCGGTCGGGGTTTTGCCACCGTTAACGATGCGACGCACCACACCTGCCATGTCATACCCGGCGTTCTGCGTGGCCTCGAGAATCTGCGCTGAGTCCATCGACTTGGCCTGTGCCAGTGACCAGAGCGTTGCGCAGCGCGTACCTGTTCGGCAATAGGCAAAGACCGGCCCTGGCAGCTCCATCAGCGCCTTGCCAAAGGCTTCGGCATCTTCATCCGTCACCTTGCCCGAGATCACCGGCATGTACTGGCAGGTGAGACCAGCCTTTTCCGCCGCGTCCTCGACTTCGTCAAAGGTCGGCTGGTCGGGGCCTTCACCGTCCGGGCGGTTACAAATGATCGATCGGAACCCAAGCCGCGCGACCTCGGCCATGTCATCGGGCGTGATTTGAGGCGAGACGGAAATCTGGTCGGAAATCTTGCGAGCGTCCATAGGGCAGTCCTCTTACGGGCCGGGTCAAAAGTCGCGCGGATCATAAACCAAACAGTCACAACACCATAGATCACCCCCCGTGACCAAGGGACACAGTTCCAAGAGACGCATGGTCGCAGGCGGCCGCAGGAAAGCCGCGTGTTAACCGCGAATGTCAGTGGCAGAATCAAACGAGAACATGCTAGGTTTTGCGGTATGCCCATGCCCGACCACCAAATAAGCGAAAATCGCCCCGTTATCCGTCAATTGGATGATGCCGCCATCAACCGCATTGCGGCCGGCGAAGTGGTGGAGCGCCCTGCGTCTGCCGTGAAGGAATTGGTGGAAAACGCTTTGGATGCAGGCGCACGGCGGATTGAAGTGGCCTATGCCGATGGCGGCAAGACACTGATCCGAGTGACCGATGACGGCTGCGGCATTGCAGGCGCCGACCTGCAGCTGGCGCTGTCGCGCCATGCCACGTCAAAGATCGACGGCAGTGATCTTCTGGACATTCACACCTTTGGCTTTCGGGGCGAGGCCCTACCCTCACTGGGTGCTGTTGGGCGGCTGACAATTACAAGCCGGATTGAGGGAGGTGATGCCTCTGCTATCACGGTTGAGGGCGGCTCCATGGGGCCGGTGAAACCTGCGGCCTTGAGCGGTGGCACCATCGTGGAGCTGCGCGATCTGTTTTACGCCACGCCCGCGCGGCTCAAGTTCATGCGCAGCGACCGGGCCGAGGCACAAGCCATCACCGATGTGATCAAACGGTTGGCCATGGCAGAGCCGTTCGTGCGCTTTGTTCTCCGCGATGTTTCCGGCGGCGGTGACGGACGAGTGACCTTTCGTGCTGACGCAGAAAGTGGTGATCTGTTTGACGCGTTGCACGGACGTCTGGCGCGAATACTGGGGGCTGAATTTGCCGAAAACGCCCTGCGGATCGATGCCCCACGCGAAGGACTGCATCTGACAGGATATGCCGCGCTGCCGACCTATTCGCGTGGGTCTTCCACGGCCCAGTACCTGTTCGTGAATGGCCGCCCTGTCAAAGACAAGATGCTCTTGGGGGCACTCAGAGCCGCCTATTTCGATTTCCTCAGCCGCGACCGCCACCCGGCCGCGGCGCTGTTCATTGAATGTGATCCTCATCTTGTCGATGTAAACGTGCACCCGGCGAAATCCGAAGTGCGGTTCCGCGATCCAGGTCTCGCACGCGGATTGATCGTCAGCGCTCTGCGTCATGCTTTGGCCGAAGCTGGGCACCGCGCGTCCACAACTGTTGCCGATGCAACGCTGGGCGCGTTCCGCCCTGAGGCCACCGGGCAGGCGCGGGTCTATCAGATGGATCGTCCGTCGCTTGGCGCCCGCACCGCCGGCTATGCAGCGCAAGCCCCTGACCAGGAAAACGGGTTCGCTGAATTTTCAGGTGAGTTCAGTGCACGAGTAGAGTCTGTAGTTGAAAACATTCCACAGGGGAGTGAAGAGATACTGGCCGAACGCCTGCCTCTCGGTGCGGCTCGGGCGCAGGTGCATGAGAACTACATCGTGGCACAGACGCAGGACGGCATGGTCATCGTCGACCAGCACGCCGCGCATGAACGTCTGGTTTATGAAAAGCTGAAAAACCAGATGGCCGAGAACGGTGTCGCCGCGCAGGCATTGTTGATCCCTGAGATTGTCGACCTTAGCGACGGTGATTGCGCGCGATTGCTGGCGGTGTCTGAAGACTTGTCAAAGTTTGGTTTGACCATCGAAGCCTTTGGCGGCGGGGCCGTCGCGGTGCGCGAAACCCCTGCGATCCTTGGCGAAGTCAACGCGCGCGCCATGATCCTCGACATCTTGGACGAGCTGGACGATCAGGGCGAAAGCAACCTCGTGCAGGC
Source organism: uncultured Shimia sp. (assembly GCF_947498095.1). GTDB lineage: Bacteria > Pseudomonadota > Alphaproteobacteria > Rhodobacterales > Rhodobacteraceae > Shimia. The sequence goes on from NZ_CANMJE010000010.1 coordinate 71,595, forward strand.
CCGCATCGAAGCAATCCTGAGCCGCGTGGCCTGTCACGGCTCAATCCGTTCCGGGCGGCGCATGCGGGCGGATGAAATGAACGCGCTCTTGCGTGAGATGGAGGCAACGCCTCACTCGGGGCAATGCAACCACGGGAGGCCTACTTACGTGGAACTAAAGCTCGCCGATATTGAAAAGCTGTTTGGACGGTCATGATTACGATTGCAGATACGACGCTTGAGGCACCGGAACTGGTGGCATTAGGGATTGCCGCCGTAGTGATCGTGCTGTTGATCCTCGCGGTGCGCGCCGCAGGACGCTCGGCGCGGCTGGCGGAACCTTTGGCGCAGCAGATGGGTGCTGTTGCAGCGCGGGTACAGATGTTGTCGGACGGGCAGCAACAGCTTGCTGGTGGGTTGACCCATGTCTCCGAAGCGCAGGCGGCCTCGCAGACCAGCATGCTTCAATTGATGGAAAAACGCCTGGCGCAGGTCAGCGAGAAGATGAACGAGAACCTGCAAGGGTCTTCCCGACGCACAGCCCACAGTTTGGGTGAATTGCAGGAGCGACTGAAGACCATCGACAAAGCGCAGGAAAACATCACCAAGCTGTCCGGCGATGTCTTGTCTTTGCAGGACATCCTGTCGAACAAGCAGACGCGTGGGGCGTTTGGGGAAATCCAGCTTAATGACATCGTGGGCAAGGCGTTGCCCAAGGATTCATATGCGCTGCAGCATACGCTTTCGAATGGGAAGCGGGCTGATTGTCTGATTCATCTGCCCAACCCACCCGGCCCCATCGTCATCGATTCAAAGTTTCCGCTGGAAGCTTATGAGGCGCTGCGCAACGCGACCACGCAAGCCGAGTTGAACGAGGCCGCACGCATGCTGCGCACCTCAGTCAAGGCACATATCAAGGCAATCTCCGAGAAATACATCCTCGATGGTGAAACCGCAGATGGTGCGTTGATGTTCCTGCCGTCAGAAGCAGTCTACGCCGAGCTGCATGCGAATTTCCCGGAACTGGTGCGTGAGGGATTTGCAGCGCGGGTCTGGATCGTGTCACCGACCACCTGCATGGCAACGCTGAACACCATGCGCGCGATCCTGAAGGATGCACGCATGCGCGAGCAAGCGGGCGCAATCCGGCGCGAGCTGGGGCTATTGTACGCGGATGTCGAGCGCCTGGGAACGCGAGTTGAAAACCTCGACCGGCACTTCGGACAGGCCGCCAAGGATATCTCTGAGATCAAGATCAGCTCGGACAAAGCCGGGCGACGGGCCCGGCGGCTGGACAATTTTGACTTTGAGGAATTGGCCCCGGAAGACGACAAAGTTGTGCCGTTGACCAAGCCTGAAACCTAACACATTCAGCAATTGAGATGCGGGTCTCAAGGTATTCTCAATTGCGCGAGATCAAGGACGGCGTGCATACTTCTCTGTGAAATAGGAGCGCACAGGACAATTTGGAGGCCCTCAAATGCTTGAAATCTCGCCGTGGAAAGTCGCACAGGTCGTGCTGATGTCGCGTGAGCTGAACCGCGCCGAAGGTGAACTGCGGGGCTTCGTGGATCGTCTGAACGAGGATGAACAAGCCAGCCTAGTCGCTGTTATGTGGATTGGTCGCGACAGCTTTGATGCCGAGGAACTGGCCGAAGCGATAGCAACCGCCAAAGCCGAGGCAACGGCTCCGACAGCAGATTACCTTTTGGGGTCGCCGCATCTTTCGGACCATTTGGAGAATGGCATGGAAGCGCTTGGCATGTCTTTGACTGACGAAGAAGACGATTTGATGCGGCGGGGCTAATTCTCCCCCACACAACATGAAAATGCCGCGGTGTGAACCGCGGCTTTTTTGTTTTTAACAAGACGTGATGGTGCAAAGAAATAGGTAGGTCAGACAAGATTGCCCAACCTACGAAACGCTATGAAAGATGGTCAACCACCTGCAAATGCTGGGCAAGCTTGTCAATCTCAGCCAGCCATGTCGTGAACAACGCTGGGTCACTGGGCGCGGCATGTACACCGGCGGGGATTTGGCGATTCAACACAGCCTCGACGGCCAGTGAAACCGGGATCGACACGAGGCGCGCCATCGCGGTGCCGCGGTCATCGCCCCAAGCGTCCATGGCATAGGTCTTGTGCCAGACCTCTTGTCCGTCTTTCTCAGCTTTGAGGCCAACACAGAGGATCACCCGATCTGGCTCTCCTTCGTCGTAAGCATTCTCAGCCCAGAACTGGTCTGACATCTCCTTGAGACGGGCGTCGCCCTCTGGGCCCGATAGGGTCTCAATTTCTTCAAAGACACTGCCCCAAGCCTCGGCCCAACCGTTCAGGCGCAGGGTCCCGCGCACGAATTCCTTAACTGTCCAGTCGGGATCGAACTTGTAGTCCTCCATGAAAGGAATCGAATCGCGGTTCGGATAAACCTCAAAACTTTCCGGAGCGGGAAGCGGTGCAACATAAGAGGAAATCGCGTCCCAAGGGCGGGCCACATCAAGCGGTGCATGATCGCGGATCGAGCGCGAAGGCGAGCGCAGCGCTTTCAGTACGCCCAATGGTGACCAACTGAACTTGTAACGAAACGGGTTGGGGTGTTTCGGCACGCCGCCACAATAGCTGATGAAGGAAATTGTGTTCGACACGTCATAGGCGGGCGATGCTTTGTAATCAGCAATAAGCGCATGGGCCATCAGATGGTCTATGCCCGGGTCCAATCCAACCTCATTCACGCAGGTCACACCGGCCTCGCGGGCGGCGTCATCGAGAGCCTTCATTTCAGGCGCTATGTAAGACGAAGACACAAAGTTTGCGCCCTTAGAGATGCAAAGCTCAGCTAGTGGTACATGCCAATCGCCAGGCAGCATTGAAATGACCACATCGTCTTTGGCCAGAACGGCCCCAAGAGACTCGATGTCAAAAGCGCGGATATCCTTGGCAATATCTCCAACAGTTTCTTTCGCTTTCGCGACAGTCCGGTTCCAGACTGTGACGTCATGCCCTGAATCGATCAGGCGACGCAGGCCGGGAATGGCCGAAAGGCCGGTGCCACACCAGTGGATAGTCATTTTGCGTCCTCCTTAGAGAGCATTGGAATGTTTGATAAAATCAGCTTCGGCGCGAATCCAAACCCCATCTGACAAGTCATCGAGTTTCATGAGCGTCGGCAAGAGTTGCTCGGCGTAATCCTCAGAGGATTCCGCGGGTAGCATCGAAGGCAAGTTGTCGATGGCCATGACGTCAAGCACGGGCGCGTCATGCACGCGCAGGGCAGGCGCCTGCCAAGAGGTCGCCTCGTCATAGACGGGAACCGGATTGTAATCGCTGTCTGGGTCACAGGCGACATCACCGATGGCCGTCAGCTGACGCATTGCTGTTTTGGCGTCTTGCGGTACAAAAACCGGCGTGCCGGGACGTGCAAAGATGCAGTTCATAAAGATATCATGGGCAAGGATTTCCGGGAAAGGTCCACCACTGGCGGTTTCGGCCATGTCCCATTTCGTGACCGCGACACCCAGCGTTTCCAACAGGTCCGCAGCCCCGGTGCCAACGCGGCCCAGAGCACCGATCACGATGGCAGAGGGCAGGTCGACGCTGAGGTTGTCCAGGTCAAGCCCAAGGTCATCGAGCAACGCGTCTTTGTCTTTGTAGACGTCAACGGGACCGCACAGTTTTCCCTGTCGCTGAGCGACCCAGGATTTAAGGGTCACAGCAGCGCCGGCGTAGCCTGCCCAATATCCAAACGCAGCGACACGACGACCTGTTTCATCCACAAGGTATTCGAGATCATAAAGCGTCCCACCACCCTCTTTGAAGCGATTTAATAGAGCGATCCCAGAGTGTTGACCTTTGAATGCGTGTCCAAACATAATGTGCCTGTGCGGCAAGGGAGTACCGTCTTCGGGCAATTCCTTGAGACCAAAAATGATCGCGTCCAGCGGGGCATCAGGCCAGCTGTTTTCAGGCGCAATCTCACATCCTGCGGCCTCGTAACCCGCAAGCGGAATGGCGCGAACCGAGCTTTCTTCGACCGTTACGCGAATGCCCTTATCAATCAGGGCCTTAGCCCCATCTGGCGTCAGGCCGACGCGCTGTTCGTTTGGCCGCTGTTCGGCGCGTACCCAAAGGTGAGTCATGGTGATCCCTCAAATCTGACGCGAAAGGTAAAGCATCGGGTCAGGGGAATGGCAAGAGGGCTGAGAACCAGTCTAAATCTCCGGGTTTGTATTGTTTTGTACAGAATGTCCGACCCCGAAATGCCGTTTTGTATTTAGTGTTTGGTCAACAAAACGCCGGGGCCCGCCACCGAATTGTGGTGGAACCATCTCTCCGAGCGTGGCAAGAAGTACGAGAACAAAACGGGGAGACGCGCGACATGGACACAGGGTTTGGCAAGGGCTGCCATCTGCACCTCATCGATGGGTCTGCGTTTATCTTTCGCGCCTATCACGCGCTGCCACCGTTAACCCGGAAATCCGACGGGTTGCCAATCGGAGCCGTGGCCGGATTCTGCAACATGCTGCAGCGGTATGTTGAGGGCAACACCGGCCCAGACGCACCGACCCACGTTGCGGTGATTTTTGACAAGGGCAGCCATACGTTTCGAAACGACATGTACCCTCTCTACAAAGCCAATCGCGAAGCAATGCCAGAAGATTTGCGTCCGCAGATGCCGCTGACTCGCGAGGCGACCAAGGCGTTCAACATCGCCTGCAAAGAGATTGAAGGGTTCGAGGCCGACGACATTATCGCCACGCTGGCCTGTCAGGCGCGCGACGCAGGGGGGCGCTGTACAATCATCTCTTCCGACAAAGACCTGATGCAGCTTGTGGGTGGTGGCGTCGAAATGCTGGACGCGATGAAGAACAAGCGCATCGATCGTGACGGGGTACACGAAAAGTTTGGCGTCGGACCAGAGCGTGTTGTGGATGTGCAGGCATTGGCCGGCGACAGCGTCGACAACGTACCCGGAGCGCCAGGGATCGGAATCAAAACGGCAGCTTTGTTGATCAACGAATACGGCGATCTGGAAACGCTGCTGGACCGGGCCGGAGAGATCAAACAGCCCAAGCGGCGTGAGACGCTGATCGAAAAGCGCGAGCAGATCGAGATGTCCAAGCGGCTGGTGCAATTGGACTGCGAAATGGATTTGGATTTTGCTCTGGAAGACCTTGAGGTGCAGGACCCAGTCTCGGAAGAATTGATGAATTTTCTTGCTGAGATGGAGTTCCGCACGCTGTCTAAACGCATTGCTGACCAACTGGGCGTTGAGGCCCCGGTGATCCCGGACGCGCCTGCAAAGAACCCAGAGGCAGGAGCAGTAGACACCCCCGAAGACTTGCCCTTTAACGCCGACGCCTATGAGTGGGTCAAGGACCGCGCGCGGCTGGAAGACTGGGTCGCCAAGGCAACCGCTCGTGGCTATGTCGCGGTGGACACCGAAACCACCGGACTGGACGAGATGATCGTGGATTTGGTGGGCGTGTGCCTGTCAGTGGAGCCGGGCGAGGCCTGTTACATCCCCGTCGCGCACAAAAAGGGCGCGGCAGATGATCTGTTTGGCAGCGAAGAGTTGGCAGAGGGTCAGTTGAGCGTCGACGAGGTCCTGGACGTGCTTAAGCCGATGCTGGAAGACCCTGCGATCATGAAGGTGTTCCAGAACGCCAAGTATGACTGCAAGATCTTCAAACGCTATGGCGTTTCGGTCGCCCCCATCGATGACACCATGTTGATGTCTTACGCGCTGCAGGCTGGGTTGAACCGGCATGGCATGGACGCGCTGTCAGAATTGTACCTGTCGCATCAGCCGATTTCGATCAAAACGCTTTTGGGAACCGGAAAGTCAGCCATCACTTTTGACCGGGTTCCGATTGAGGACGCGGTGAAATACGCAGCTGAAGACGCGGATATCACCCTGCGCCTGTGGCAGAAGTTCAAGCCTCAATTGCATCAGGAACACGTCACCACTGTCTATGAGACGTTGGAGCGCCCGTTGTCCCCTGTTCTGGCCGAGATGGAGATGCACGGCATCAAAGTGGATCGAGATACGCTCAGCCGTATGTCCAATGCATTTGCCCAGAAAATGGCTGGGCTTGAGGCTGAGATTCACGAGTTGGCCGGTGAGAATTTCAATGTCGGCAGCCCGGCGCAATTGGGCGAGATCCTGTTCGACAAGATGGGGCTTGAGGGCGGCAAGCTGGGAAAAAACGGAAAATACTCGACCGGGGCGGATGTTCTGGAAGACTTGGCGACCGAACATGACCTGCCCGCACGGGTCTTGGATTGGCGGCAATTGTCGAAGCTGAAAAGCACCTATACGGACGCGTTGCAGGACCACATCAACCCCGACACGGGTCGCGTGCATACCTCTTACGTGCAAACTGGCGCGAACACCGGGCGACTAGCGTCCACTGACCCGAACTTGCAAAACATCCCCGTACGCTCTGAAGAAGGCCGCCGCATCCGTGAGGCGTTTATCGCAGAGCCGGGCAAGACTCTGATCAGCCTCGACTATAGTCAGGTCGAGTTGCGCATCCTCGCGCATATCGCCGATATCGACGCGCTGAAACAGGCGTTCCGCGAGGGGCAGGACATTCATGCCATGACGGCGAGTGAGATGTTCGATGTGCCGTTGGACGAGATGACGCCGGACGTGCGCAGTCGCGCCAAGGCGATCAACTTTGGTGTGATCTATGGCATCTCGGGCTTTGGTTTGGCGCGCAACCTACGTATTCCGCGCGGCGAGGCGCAGGACTTTATCAATCGATATTTTGAGCGTTTCCCCGGCATTCGCACCTACATGGATGAGACCAAGGCGTTTGCCAAAGAGAACCTCTATGTGCAGACATTGTTCGGGCGGAAAATTCATATGCCGCAGATCAACGCCAAGGGACCCCATGCCGGATTTGCGTCACGTGCGGCGATCAACGCCCCTATTCAAGGCACGGCGGCCGACATCATCCGGCGCGCGATGATCCGAATGCCGGACGCGATTGCGCATTTGCCCGCCAAGATGCTGTTGCAGGTGCATGACGAGTTGATCTTTGAGGTCGAGAATGACGCAGTGGAAGAAACCATAGACGTCGCGCGCGACATCATGCAGGGCGCGGCCGACCCCGCCGTCAAATTGGACGTGCCACTGATCGTGGATGCCGGGCAAGGACAGAACTGGGCTGAAGCCCACTAACGAAATTTAACCCAGCGTCAACCAACGCAAGCCTTTGGCCGTTTCGCCTGCGGGATGGTATTCACCGCTGACAAACCCACGGTAGCCTTGCGCATTTAGTTGGTTGAAGAACTCGGTATAGTCCACGTCACCGGTCTGCGGCTCGCGACGTCCGGGAGCACCTGCAATCTGGATATGCCCGGCGCGGTGCCCATGTTTGGACCATGACCCCATGATATCGCCGGTGATCATATGCGCGTGGTAGGCGTCGAACTGAAGGGCAAGGTTCGGGGCAGAGACCGCGTCCAGGATCTCGGCCGCAAGGTCGAAATCGTTCAGGAAGTACCCTGGCATATCGATGGTGTTGATCGGCTCGATCGTGATTTTTTGTTTGGGGGCAAACTCTGTCGCCCAACGCAGGTTCTCGACCATCGTGTCGCGGGCGTTGTCCCCGGAAGCGATCCCAGCCATCACATGGATCATCGCCGCGCCCGTCACATCGGCGTACCGCAGGGCGCGTCGAAAATCATGGCGAAAACGATCCTGCCCGTCTGGTATGGCGGCAAACCCCCGGTCTCCGCCCGTCCAGTTGGGAGGCGGCGTATTAATCAGGGCAAGGGGCATATTGGCCGCCTGAAGCGCGGCCAGGATGTCTCGGGCTGAAATATCATAGGGAAACAGGATTTCGACAGCTTCGAACCCTGCAGACTTCGCAGCCGAGATCCGTTCAAGAAACGGCAACTCGGTAAAAAGCATACTAATATTGGCTGCAAACTTAGGCATTTTGTTTCCGTTCGCGTCCCTGTATGCCTGACGTGAATTGGCGTCAAGTGAAAGCTGACGTTAGTTGGCGTCGGAACACGGACGAATGACGCAGAACGTCGAAATGCGACACGGTGTCGAAAATGGAACAGATCAGGCCGCCATTCTAATCCACTTTTTTGCCACCGGGTCAAATTCACGGCCTGTTTCTGATTCGTATTGAAGGATTTGGGAATGTCAGTGACAGGCCCCGATGCCGCTGGGTTTGATACCACCCGGCGCAACAGTCAGGTTATGTCTGGAAATGCCTTGGGCATGGCCTCGATGCTGACCTGGGCCTGCGGATTTCCTGCCGCTGAATTCCTCTTGGTCAGCTGGCCGCCCCTGGCGCTCATCACCGCACGTTTCGCTTTTGCCGTGGCGTTTTTGATGATCCTCTGGGTGATGCGGGACGGGCTACGCCCCTTGGCGAGTGTGCGATGGGGCCGTGGAACCGTGGTTGGCGGTTTAACCTTTGGTCTTGGTGCCTTTTTGTTGTTGGTTGCTCAAAGCCTGACCGACGCCGTGACCGTCGCGATTATCGCATCCGCCTGCCCTGTCGCGGCTGCTATCGTCGAAGTCGCCAACGGCACGCGCCGCATGACCACTGCGTTTCTGACGGGATTGGCCGCCTCGGTGGTTGGCGGCATTGTGGCTGTCGGCGCTGGCACCGTAGGCAATCTGGGCCTCGGTGCTATTGCGGCCATTACGTCCTGTTTTCTTTTTGTGTTCGGAAGCCTTTATACGGTGCGCGACCTGCGGCATTTGTCAGAGATTGGGCGCTCAACCGTGACACTGGTTGGCGGATTGGTGTTCACGTCTGCCGCATTGTTTGCGTCGCACATGGCCGGGGTGGAGGTGCTTCCAACTCGCGTGATCGATGCCCAGCAAATCTGGCTGTTGGCGCTCTATGCCGTTGCGGGCATGGCCTTGAGCCAAGTGATGTGGATCGCCAGCGTTGGACGTCTGGGCGTTGCCGTGGCCTCGTTTCATATCAACGTCGCATCGTTTTATGTCATGGTGATCATGCTCACCGTGGGGTCTGGCTGGAACTGGACAAAAGCATTGGGGGCGGCAATCGTAATTGCCGGAGTCATCGTGGCGCAAAAACCTCCGCGCAGAAAACGCTAGACCGCCGGCGCCCCAAGCCGCTTACGACACGGGCCGAAAACCGCGGTCAGGGCAAGAATGAGACCCGACACCGTCGCGATCATACCCGCAGCGCTGACAGCGTTGCTAAATCCGAGCATCTGCGGACCGAAGCCAGCGGCCAGATACCCTAGCACGGCACTGAGTGTGGCGAACACAATGCTCCACATGATTTGCGCCTCGAGACGGTTGGTCATCAGCCGCGCAGCGGCTGGCGGGCAAATGAACATCGCAATCACGATAATGGACCCGACCGCATCAAAGGCGGCGACGGCTGCAATCGCCGCCACGGCGACCAATGCCAAGCCCAAGAGATTAGTGCGCATACCCAATGTCCGCGCGAAACCCTCATCAAATGTAGAAATCTTGAGCGGTCGCCAGAAAATCCAGACAAAGGCAGACACGGCCACAAGCGTCGCTGACATGCGGATCAGTTCCGGGGGCAACCCGGCCAGCGCCACAGGGTCCCAGAGGCTTTGCCACCCCAGGGCATCCAGCCAGATCAAGCTTTCAAGATTGCCATAGAGCGCGTGCTCAACATCAAGGTGCACGGACGATGTATCAGACTGTTCCAGCAACAGCACGCCAGCAGCGAACATCGCCGTAAAGGCAACACCCATTGCCGCCCCCGGCTCGATACGTCCGAGCCGACGGATCGCTTCGATCAAAACGACGGCTATGATCGATGCGCCAGCAGCACCGATCATCATTGGCCAGGTACTGACGGACCCTGTGATCAGAAAAGCGACAACGATACCCGGCAAGACTACGTGACTGATTGCATCTCCGATCAGCGCCTGTTTGCGAAGGACCAGAAAGTTGCCCGGCAACGCACAGGCAATCGCGGCAAAGACGCCGATTAATAGTGGAGGCAGGGAAAGCGGAACAAACTCGGCGCCGTTCATGTCGGCACCCCGGCGGGCCCACCAATGCGGTGATCAATCTCGGTGATCTGGTCCTGAGTCAGCACGGTTTCGATCTCGCGGAGGCCATCATATAGCGCGGCGGCGCCTTCAAAGGCTTGATCTGCGCGCACAACTTCCCAACGTTTCTCATCTCTGAGCGCCTTGGCGGCACGGGCGCGCCCTGCCTCGGTTGCAACACCATCTGGGCGCGCCAGACCGGCGCGTTGCAAAAGCCGCAGGGTGAGCTTCTCATAAATGGGCTGTCCCTGTGCCAGCGCCAACAAGCCCTGACGCATGTGCACACGATGCTGAAACCGAAAGTGACGCAGAACCGCAGCCAGCACGCCGCGATTGGGCGCAAAGAACAAGGCCACGCAAAACAGGGCAAAGCTGACAAGAACGATGATGGGCCCCGTTGGCACGTTTGGTGCCGACGCCGAAAGACCGGCCCCGACGTAGCCTGACACACCGCCCACAATGCCAGAGATCAGAGAAACGTGATCTGTTCGGTCCGTCCAGAACCGCGCGGTGACCGGTGGAATGATCAGCATGGCGACGATCAGGATCAGTCCGACAATCTTGAGCCCGACAACAGTGACTGCCATCGCCAATCCCATGATCAACAGATCAATGCGTGCGACGTTCATGCCGTTGGCCGCTGCAAACTCGGGATCAAAGGCCACAAGGCTCATGGGTCGACGAAACGCCAACACGAGTGCCAGCGTGGCGAGGCCGCCGATCAGGATGACGATTGCGTCACTCCACAGCATGCCAGCGGTTGAGCCCAAAAGGAAACCTTCCAGCCCCGCCTGCCGCCCGGCCGACATGGATTGGATGATGGTCAGCAGCACGATGCCAAATCCAAAGAACACCGACAGCACGGCCCCAATGGCAGCATCCTCCGCAAGGCGCGTGTAGCGGGTCAGCCAACTGACACAGAGTAAGCCGATACCTGCGGACGCCGCTGATCCCAAAAGCAGACCGATCAGGTGTCGCCCATCTCCGCCAAATGTCACCATGACGATGAACGCCAACGCCACACCCGGAAGGGTGGCATGGCTGATCGCATCGCTGACCAGCGCGCGTTTGCGTAAAAACAGGAATGTGCCCGTGACACCCGCGGCAACCCCTAGAAAACAGGCGCCAAGCGTCACCAGCGTGGCGTTATAGCCAAGCTGCAAGAACAGAGCTTCCCAAAGCATGGCTTAGCCAGCCGCCAGATCCAGTTGGTCGATCTGGCCAGTGACCAACCGCCCGCCATAGGTCTTTTCAAGGTTGGCCGCGGTAAAGGCCTCAGCCACAGAACCTTCGGCGATCTTGCGGGTGTTGATCATGAAAACACGGTCAAAGTATTCGTTTACAGTGGATAGATCATGGTGCACGGCGACAACGGTTTTGCCCTCATCACGCAGCCCTTTCAGGACCGAGATGATGGCTTTTTCCGTGGCGGCGTCGACACCCGCAAAAGGCTCATCCAACAAATATAGGTCGGCTTCTTGCGCCAAAGCACGGGCAAGAAATACCCGTTGTTGCTGGCCACCGGAAAGCTGGCCAATCTGACGCTCGGCAAAGTCTGTCATGCCGACGCGGTCCAGACAGGCCATGGCCTTGTCGTGATGCCGAGGGCGGATCCGGCGCAACAGGCCAAGTTCACGATAAAGACCCATCAGGACCACATCGATCACGCGGGTTGGAAAATCCCAGTCAACGCTGGCGCGTTGCGGGACATATGCAATTCGATGGCGCTGTGACTTGAGCGACTGGCCATAGATCATCGACTGGCCGGACAAGGGTTTGACAATGCCCAGAGCCGCCTTGAGCAGGGTCGATTTACCCGCTCCGTTCGGGCCAACAATCGCGGTCATTGCCCCTTGGGTTACGGTCATGTCCACAGAGAACACCACCGGTTTTTGACCGTAAGACACGGTCATGCCGCGAATGGCCAAGGGGCTGTCGTCCACCTGATCGGCGATCGGGGCGGTGCCTTGATTTGCTGCAAGTTCCAGTGACATCAACTCAAACCCTCATCAAAACCCGGCGGACAGCTTGCCTGCCATACCGCGCGCAGGTGCGTTGCCGCCCAGCGCATTGGCGATCACGGTCACGTTGTGGTCAATCATGCCGAGATATGTGCCTTCGTAGGTGCCATCCTGGCCCATCGCGTCAGAGAACAACTCTCCGCCGATAATGACATCATGGCCTTTTGCCGCAGCCCCTTCGGTGAGTGCGCGGATGCTGCGATCAGACACCGAACTTTCAACAAATACGGCACCGATCTGACGATCAACCAACAGGTCAACAAGCTCGCCGATACGGTTGAGGCCAGCCTCGGATTCGGTCGAGATGCCTTGGATACCCAGCACATCAAAACCAAAGTCGCGACCGAAATAGCTAAACGCATCGTGCGCGGTGATCAGCACACGAGACTGTTCTGGCACCGTGGCGATGGCAGTGTCGGCGTAAGACTGAAGCTCAGCCAGCTCGCCGACGAACCCTTCGGCATTAGCCATAAAGGTTCCGGCCATGTCAGGACGAACGTCGATCATTGCGTCACGGATCGCGTTGACGCAATGCACCCAGATCGAAGGCACCATCCAGACGTGGGGGTCAAACTTACTGTCATAGTCCGGGTGCGCACGCAAAAGATCACGCGGCAGGTTTTCGGCGACAGCACGCACTGTGACGCGTTTTTCCAGCTTTTGCAGAAAGGCTTCCATCTGTGCTTCGAGGTATAGCCCGTGCCACAGAACCAAGTCGGCCCGGGTCATTGCAACGATGTCAGACCGGGTCTGGCGATAAGAATGCGGGTCGACGCCCGCGCCCATCAATCCTTGAACTTCGACAAAGTCTCCGCCGATCCGACGCACGGCATCTGCGATCATACCCGTCGTGGCAACAACAGTCAGCTTATCCATCGCCAGTGCGGGCGTTGCCAGCGCCGCAGCCCCGGCAAATGAGGTCTTGATAAAGTCACGGCGCGAAAAGCGCATGGAATCGCTCCAATACTCTGTTGCACTTGAATATGAGAGCCATTCGCAAGAAAGTCAATGCAATTGAGAATAGTTCTCATTTAAAGTTGACCATTTGGACAAATTTACGCCGATTGACCCGACGCCTCGCCTTGAAATGGCAGGCAGAGCGTGACACGGTGGACTCTGTTTTGAGATAGGGCGAGATATGCAGACCCCGACATCCACTTCATCTGACCTGCAACTGCCGCAGACTGTTGAACCCCGCAATCCAGGCATGGACCTGGATCTGGACTGGGTGCGCCGCGCTCAGGCCAATACGTCGGCAATCGAACGGCGGGCCAAAACCTTGCCCGGTCGGCGTTCGGTCAAGAAGGATTACCAAGCCGCATGGCTGCTTAAGGCGATATCCTGCATCGACCTGACAACGCTGTCTGGCGATGACACCGAAGGCCGCGTGCTGCGGCTCTGTGCCAAGGGGCGCCAGCCCGTGCGGGCGGAAATGTTGCAAGCGCTGGGCATGGAAGGTCTGACCACCGGTGCGATCTGCGTCTATCACGACATGATCCCGACAGCCGTTGAGGCGCTGAAAGGTTCGGGCATTCCCGTGGCCGCCGTCTCGACCGGCTTTCCCGCGGGTCTGTCGCCGTTCCATTTGCGGGTCGAAGAAATCCGCGAGAGCGTCAAGGCGGGCGCGGAAGAGATCGACATCGTGATCACCCGTCGCCACGTGCTGCAGGGCAACTGGCAGGCTTTGTATGAAGAGATGAAGGCGTTCCGCGAGGCTTGTGGCGATGCGCATGTCAAAGCGATCCTGGCCACTGGTGAACTGGGAACATTGCGCAATGTGGCGCGCGCCTCTCTGGTCTGCATGATGGCGGGGGCAGATTTCATCAAGACCTCGACCGGCAAGGAAAGCGTCAATGCCACCCTGCCCGTCAGCCTCGTGATGATCCGCGCGATCCGCGACTATTATGACCGTACCGGATACCGTGTCGGCTACAAGCCTGCGGGCGGAATCTCCAAGGCCAAGGATGCGGTGACCTATCTCGCGCTGATGAAGGATGAGTTGGGCCATCGCTGGCTGCAGCCTGACCTGTTCCGCTTTGGCGCCTCGTCGCTGTTGGGTGACATCGAACGCCAGCTGGAACACCACCTGACCGGCGCCTATTCCGCCACCTACCGCCACGCGATGGGCTGATCCGCGATGCTGCGCACCCTGTTCCTCTCACTCTGCGGGCTCTGGGCTTTGCCCGGCATTGTGCTGGCCGAACCGGCCCTGTTCTGCGGTGAGTGGAGCAATGCGAGCCTGCGTCACCGGGGCGACATTACTCTTTCGGTTTCCCAATCCGGGCTCACCTGGAGCAATGGAAAATCCGAGTACACGGCGGCCTTTGTCGATGGCAAGCCGGGGCGCATGACCTTTGTCGACGATGCGTCCGTCTATATTGCCTATGGTGTGCCCGAGCAAAACGACCAGAACGAGTGGTTTCTTGGCAAGCCAGTGTCCCTCGTGCGCATCTTTTATGTGAGCTCTGAGCTTAAAACTTCCCAACTCAAATGTGGGTACTGAACAATGACCGTCAAAGAGATTTTCGAAAGCATGGATTACGGCCCCGCCCCCGAGGCGGCAGGCGATGCGCTGGCGTGGATCGTGGATCAAGGGGCCAAGTTTGGTCAGTTCATTGATGGTGCTTTCACCGACCCAACCGATGACTTCAAAAGCAGCAACCCCGCCAATGGAGAGATTCTGGCGAACCTCTCGCAGGCCACCACTGCAGATGTTGACGCGGCTGTTGACGCAGCGCGCAAAGCGCAAACCAAGTGGGAGAAGCTGGGTGGACATGGCCGGGCAAAGTATCTCTATGCCATAGCGCGGCTTGTGCAAAAACACAGCCGCCTGTTTGCGGTGCTGGAGACACTAGATAATGGCAAGCCGATCCGCGAGAGCCGCGATATCGACATCCCGCTTGTACATCGCCATTTCTATTACCACGCCGGCATGGCGCAGCTGATGGACGCCGAGATGCCGGACCGTGCGGCGCTGGGTGTTTGTGGCCAGATTATCCCGTGGAACTTCCCCCTGTTGATGTTGGCGTGGAAGGTGGCGCCGGCCTTGGCGATGGGCAACACGGTGGTGTTGAAGCCCGCCGAGTACACCTCACTGACAGCCTTGTTGTTCGCCGACATCTGCCAACAAGCCGGGCTACCCAAAGGCGTGGTCAACATCGTGACCGGTGATGGCGCTGTGGGCGAGATGATCGTGGGGCATGAGGGCATCGACAAAATCGCCTTTACCGGCTCAACCGAGGTGGGCAAACGCATCCGCAAGGCCACCGCTGGATCAGGAAAGTCGCTGACGCTAGAACTGGGTGGCAAGTCCCCCTACATCGTCTTTGATGACGCCGATATCGACAGCGCCATCGAAGGGCTGGTGGACGCGATCTGGTTCAATCAGGGTCAGGTCTGTTGCGCGGGCTCACGGCTTTTGGTGCAGGAAGGTATTGCCGAGCGCTTTCATGAAAAACTGCGCACCCGCATGGATGGTTTGCGTCTTGGCGATCCATTGGACAAGTGCATTGATGTGGGTGCCGTGGTGGACCCGGTGCAACTGCGGACCATCACTGAGATGGTGGACAGCAATACAGAAGGCACCGTCTATCGCGCCAACGTCGATCTGCCGAACGAAGGCTGTTTCTATCCGCCGACATTGATTACCGGACTGACAACGGCATCGCCTCTGATGCAGGACGAGATTTTTGGCCCGGTTCTGGTGTCGACCACGTTCCGCACGCCGGGCGAGGCGGTGCAGATCGCCAACAACACGCGCTATGGGCTGGCGGCAAGCCTGTGGACCGAGAATGTGAACCTTGCGCTGGACATCGCGCCACAGCTGGTGGCCGGTGTTGTCTGGGTGAATGCCACGAACCTGTTCGACGCGGCTGCAGGTTTTGGCGGGATGCGCGAAAGTGGATTTGGCCGAGAGGGCGGCTGGGAAGGCCTTACGGCCTATACCAAGCCCAAGAAGGCTACAAAATCGCTGTCACCGGTGGCGGCGTTCAAAGGGGACAGCCGCAAAGCCGGAGAGCAAAGCGATCCGCTTGACCGTACGCCAAAGCTCTACATCGGTGGCAAGCAAGCGCGTCCAGACGGCGGCTATTCACAGAGCGTTTTCAGCAAGTCAGGCGCGCTTTTGGGGCAGGCCCCAATCGCCAACCGCAAGGACATCCGCAACGCAGTGGAAGCGGCCCATGCGGCCAAGGGCTGGAGCAAGACCACCGGCCACTTGCGCGCTCAAATCCTTTATTACATCGCCGAAAATCTCTCGGCCCGTGGCGACGAGTTTGCGGCCCGTATCAACGCGCTGACCGGCGCGCGGAATGGGCGTAAAGAGGTGGATGCCTCGATCGATCGCCTGTTCAGCGCTGCGGCCTGGGCGGACAAATTTGACGGGAAGGTCCACAATGTGCCTATTCGAGGCGTGGCATTGGCCATGCGTGAACCGGTTGGCGTGATCGGCGCGCTTTGCCCGGATGAGAGCCCGCTCTTGGGGTTGGTTTCAGTCATGGCGCCCGCGATTGCGATGGGCAACCGGATGGTGCTTGCGGCCTCGGAACCCTTTCCCCTGGCTGCCACCGATTTTTACCAGATTCTCGAAACATCAGACGTGCCCGGAGGCGTGGTGAACATTCTGACCGGCAGCCATGACGAACTGGCCCCGGCTTTGGCCAGCCACCTGGACGTGGACGCGGTCTGGAGTTTCTCGTCGACCGACCTTGCCACCAAGATCGAAGAGGCCAGCGCGGGCAACCTCAAGCGCACATGGGTCAACAACGGCAAGGCGCGTGACTGGAATGACGACCATAGCCGCGCATTCCTGGAAGCCACGACTGAGGTTAAGAACATCTGGGTGCCCTACGGCGAGTAGGGCCGCTAGACCCCGTCGGGTTTACCAACAACCACGAACGTCAGCTCATCTGGGTTCAGAAACTCTGATGCAACGCGGTTGATGTCTTCCAGAGAGACCGCGTTGACCTTGTCATTGCGTGTCGCGATGTAGTCAATCGGCAAACCCTGCATTTGCATGCCGGCCATTATCTGCGCGATGGAGCCATTGCCATCAAACCGCAACGGGTAAGCGCCGGTCAGCAGGGCCTTGGCTTCGTCCAGCTCTTCCTGTGTGACACCCTCTGCGGCCATGCGCGACCACTCGGCTCGGATTACGTCGACGGCCTCGGCAATACGGTCATTCGCTGACGAGACACTGCCCAGATACAATGCGGCCCAATCCTTGGGGACCAGATACGAATAGACGCCATAAGTCAGGCCACGTTTGACTCGGACTTCTTCCATCAGCCGGCTCTCAAACCCGCCGCCACCAAGGATAGTGTTCAGCAGATAGGCAGCAAAAAAGTCATCATCGTCCCGCTCCATCCCCACTTGTCCGAACAGGGCGACGGACTGTGGCGTATCGAACTCAACGACAGATGTGCTTCCGTCCAGCATCGGCGCAACTTTGTCTGGCAGCGCCGCACCCGTCTCGGGCAGATTTGCCAGAAGCTCATCGAGCATCGGGCCAAGTTCTGCTGCGGTGATGTCACCAACAGCCGCCACATAAAGCCGGTCTCGAGTCAGAACGCCTTTGTGTGCCGCCACGATGTCATCTCGGGTCAGAGCGCCAACGCTATCAATGGTCCCCTGTAGTGCAGAGCCATAGGGGTGGTCGCCAAAGGTCGCGGCATCAAAGGCCCGCGACGCAATGTCATTGGGATCGTTCTGACTGGATCGGATTCCAGCCAAAACCTGTTGGCGCACGCGGTTGACCGCAACCTCTTCAAAGCGCGGTTCAATAATCGACAGGCGCAGCAATTCGAGGGCCTCATCGCGGTTCTCGGTCAGAAATCGTGCCGAAATGCTGGCGTTATCGTCTCCGACGTCATAGCCGAAACGCGCGGCCAAAGCCTCGGTCGCCCGCGCGAAACCCTGACTATCAAGCTCGCCCGCGCCTTCTTCCAGCAGCCCTATCATCAGGTTGGTCGCACCGCGTTTGCCCGGTGCATCCAGCGATGCGCCCCCCTGAAACCGCAGCTCGAGTGCCACAAAGGGGATCGACGGCTCTTCGACGAGCCAAGCTGTAATCCCGCCGGGCGAGGTCACTTCTTGTATTTTGACTTCGGCGCGTGCTGGCAGGGTCAGGATGACAGTCAGCGCAGCGATCAGCAGATATCTCATTGTGAACCCTCCTCAGACGTCGGGCTTGTCAGCCAACCGGTCACCGATTGACGCTCATTAAAAACAAGCTCGCCGGCCGCTCGGATATCTTCGATGGTCACGGCCTGCAGCACGTCGGGCCACTCTTGAACGTCCGCGATTGTCAAACTTGTGGTCAGAGCCCGGCCATAACGATTGGCCAAAGACTCTACACTGTCACGGGCATAGATCTGGGAGGCACGCAGCTGCATTTTGATCCTCTCGACATGGGCTTCGTCGATTTCAGATGCCATAAAGTCGGCAAGCGCCTGATCCATCGCATCCTCGGCCTCTTGCAAACTGACGCCCTGAATCGGAACAACCGTCACATTGAACGAGGTCGTGTCCAAAGAGGTTCCGCGGTAAAACGCGCCGGTATAGACCGCAAGTTTCTGGTCAAACTGAAGCCGTTCGTTCAAAAACGACGTTGTCCCGCCCCCCAACAATTCGGCCAGAATTGTCAAAGCCGCCGCTGTGCTCTGATCACCGGGGTTACGTTCGGGCGCCAGATAGCTTCGGGTGACATAAGGTTGTGCAACACGCGCATCTTCGAACACCAGCCTGCGCGGGGTTGTTTGAGGGGGTTCTTGCGGCCGGTCCCGCGGCTCAAGGTCCGGGTTTGGCGGCAGAACACCAAAATAGGTTTCAGCCAAGGCGCGAACATCATCTGGGTACACATCCCCAGCCACAACCAGAACCGCGTTATTTGGCGCGTAATAGGTTGTGTAATAGTCCAGTGCATCCTGCAGAGAGAGTTGCTCCATCTCATGGCGCCAGCCGATGATCGGCACGCCATAGCGGTGGTTGAGATATTGCACGCCATCCATCTGCTCTCGCATCAAGGCGCCAGGGCTGTTTTCGGTGCGCTGGTTGCGCTCTTCGATGATGACATCGCGTTCGGTCAGAATGTCGGCCTCATCCAGACGCAGATTGACCATCCGGTCGGCCTCCATCTTCATCATCAATTCCAGACGGTCCGCGGCGACGCGCTGAAAATAGGCCGTGTAGTCATAGCTAGTAAAGGCATTGTCGCGACCACCATTGGCAGCAACGGTGGCAGAAAACTCACCTGACTCGAGCGTGTCGGTGCCTTTGAACAATAGGTGCTCAAGGAAATGCGCAACGCCAGAAACGCCCGGTTGTTCATCCGCCGATCCGGCGCGGTACCAAACCATGTTCATGACCACGGGGGCGCGGTGATCTTCGATCACGACGACTTGCATGCCGTTGTCCAATTGGAAATCTGTAACCTGCTCGAAAGCATGTACAGGCGACGTCGCCAAAGTAAGACCAAGCATCAAGGTCAGAAAGCGCAACATGTGCCACTCCGTAATCATTCAGACTTATGTGATAGTTACGGTCGCATCGGCCCGCTTCAAGGGCCAAACACGCGTGGTCACGAAATGTTTTGGCTCAGCCAGGAGGTGCCGCAGGCGTTGCAGCACCACCACGGCGCCAACGTTCCTGTTCTTCATACTGGTTCAGGTGCTCGCGTTTGTAGACTTCGTTGTACTGGTCGGTACGCACGATACGGATGTTGGTAAAGCGCCCGCGTTTTTTGCGGTAAGCCTCATCTTCAACTGCAAGAGTTGTGCGAATGTCCTGAGTACGCCCCTTACGGCCAGAATAGTTCACGAGACCGGAATCACCGCTGGGAATAGTCGTGCTATTGACCGCGTTGCGCGATCCGCCCAACGCGACGACTGCATCCCCTTTGGGATCAAGATCTGTTCGGTTCGCGGCGCCGGGTGTCGGTGCAGGCAACGCATCATAGCTTGAAGGTGCTTCAAGTGATTTGCTGGGAAGAATACGGAATTCATCCGGCCCATCTCCGGCTGAACTGAGATGGCGCACGCCATCGTCTTTGCTGCACGCTGCGAGCAACAAACCCAGACCAATAATCATCACACGCGTCATGCGCATAACGTTTCTCCTGCTACCTCGACCCGTGTTTAGCGCATCTTTCTGACAAGGTCACGAGGGCTTTTTGGTTCCACCCAGAAAGATCAGGCCAAAAGCGCCGATAAAGATCCAAGCGTCAGCCAGATTGAATGCGAATGGATTGTTTATCCCGCAACAAGACATATTGATAAAGTCCGCCACGGCCCCATAGAGCACACGATCCACGACATTGCCTAGCGCGCCACCAATCAGCACGCCGGCGCACATCATGCCCCAACGATCAAGTGGATCACGCTTAACCCACATGAACACAAAGGCAGAAATCACCAAGGCCACACCGATCAATATCCAGCGACCCATATCACTATCGTTCGAAAAGAGGCCAAAGTTTACGCCCCGATTCCAAGCCATGTGCAATTGCAAAAAGGGCGGAAACACATCGATCTGGCCCCGTTCAATCAGGTTCATCCAATGCACGACGAGATACTTGCTCGCCTGATCCGAAAGGAAGGCCCAGAACCCTGCCCAGAATACCAGACGCATAATGCGCCCCCCTTTTCTGCCCAAAACGCTCCTCATTTATTGAGGTTGCGTGCTTTGCAGCCCCCTGCTGTGCAGCGGGCCGCGTTGTTACCCACCTTAATGGCGGAAGTGGCGCATGCCTGTAAAGACCATCGCGAGGCCCGCTTCATCTGCGGCTTTGATGACGTCATCATCGCGCATTGAGCCGCCCGGCTGAATCACACATTTGCCGCCTGCAGCAGCGGCCTCCAAAAGACCATCCGCAAATGGAAAGAATGCGTCCGAGGCCACTGCGCTGCCTTTGGCGGGGCTTTCGTCCATACCCAGTTCCTCGGCCATGCGTGCGGCCTTGGCGGCGGCAACGTTGGCACTGTCGAGGCGGCTCATCTGGCCAGCTCCGACACCAACAGTGGCGCCGTCTTTGACGTAGACGATGGCGTTTGACTTCACGTGTTTGGCGACTTTCCATGCAAACAGCAAATCGGCCATTTCCTGATCTGTCGGCGCCTTTTTGGTCACGACTTTAAGATCATCCAGGCCCACATAGCCGACGTCCTTGTCTTGAACTAACATGCCGCCAGCGACCTGCTTATAGGCCATGATCGGTTTTCTCGGGTCCGGCAGGCCGTCGGTCAACAAGAGACGCAAGTTCTTTTTGGCAGCAAAGATTTCCTTGGCCTCGTCCGAGGCACCAGGGGCAATCACCACCTCGGTAAATATCTCGACGATCTTACCCGCAGTTTCCGCATCAAGGGGCTGGTTCAGGGCAACGATGCCGCCGAATGCAGAAGTGCGGTCGCAATCAAAGGCTTTTTGGTAGGCCTCGGTCAGCGTCGCACCCACGGCGACGCCACAGGGGTTGGCGTGCTTGATGATCGCAACAGCCGGGCCATTGGCTGGATCAAATTCTGCCACCAGTTCAAAGGCCGCATCGGTGTCGTTGATATTGTTGTAGCTCAGCTCTTTGCCCTGAAGCTGTGTGGCGGTTGCCACGCCGGGGCGGTTTGAGCCGTCGGTGTAAAAGGCAGCCTTTTGGTGGCTGTTCTCGCCATAGCGCAGGGTCTGTTTCAACTCACCCGCGACCGCGCGACGCTTGGGCGCCTCAAGCGACAGCTGATCCGCCATCCAGTTCGACACGGCCGCGTCATAAGCGGCGGTGCGGGCATAGGCTTTTTGAGACAGCTTGCGGCGGAACTTGGCACATGTCGCGCCATTGTGCTGGTCCATGTCGCCCAAAAGCTTGTCGTAGTCCTCAACGTCGACAATGACGTTCACAAAGGCAGCATTTTTGGACGCGGCGCGGATCATAGCCGGACCACCAATGTCGATGTTTTCGATGCAGGTGTCATAGTCGGCGCCAGCCGCCACGGTGGCCTCGAACGGGTAGAGGTTCACCACAAGCAAGTCGATCGCGCCGATGCCATGTTCTTCCATAGCCGCAACGTGGGTGTCGTTATCGCGCAGCGCGAGCAATCCGCCGTGCACCTTGGGATGCAGCGTTTTCACGCGGCCATCCATCATTTCAGGGAAGCCAGTAACTTCAGAAACATCTTTCACGTCCAGCCCGGCGTCGCGCATGGCTTTAGCGCTGCCTCCGGTGGACAAAAGCTCGACGCCACGCTCGGCGAGCGCTTGGCCCAGTTCGATCAGTCCGGTCTTATCAGAGACTGAGATCAGGGCTCGGCGGATGGGGGTCATATCGGTCATAGGTTCAGGCGTCCCAGGGTCAGGTTGTCATATCCAGCTCATCCCGGTTGAGGTCTCGGATCGCCACCGCAGAATCCTGCGCTTTGGCCAAAGACCACCGGATGCGGGTCGCATACTCTATTGCGACGCCAGATAGAACGATCTGTTTTGTCGCGCGTGGCTTTAATCGGTTCTTTTCGAGAAAAACACTGGGTTCCAGCGTCATTTCTGCCTTGCCAACCTGCCGGAAAATCCAAATCTCACCGCTTTTCAGCGCGATGGACACGGCTGCCCCGCCCAGATCGACCGTCGCATCCGCTTCGGGGTGGAGGTGAAACCTGAGTTGATAGGAGATTCCCTGCAGTTCTTTTTCATCCATCGCACGGTCGAATTGCTGCTTTGCGGGGTCATCAAGCGCGATCAACAAATCCTCGCCCACCATGCCACGCCCATCAAACGTCAGTTCAAGCGTGCGCGCATGTGTCAAACCGTGCGTGCCGACATATCCGTCATGTCCGCCTTGGAACCGCAGGCCATCCGGTGCCTGGCTCATCTGGATCGGCACGCGTTTTGGTGCATCGATCAGGTGTTCTTCACGCCAACCTTGACCACCTTCACCCAATCGCGCACTGGAATAGCCATCCAGTGCCAAGGTCGAATGACTGGGTGTTGCACGCCCGGCGCGACGCCAGTCTTCGCCAAAGCTGACACCCGACCCACAGTTCACGATCAGGGGTCGCCGCCCGCTGGTTAGCTCAAATGCCAATGTTGACGCATGCGCGTTAAGAGAAGCCGCGCCATGAGGAGGTGGGCTTGCATCGACGATAACACTGCTGCGCCCCGCCGACAGACGCGCATATCCCATCGACAGACCATCCGCCTGACGGGACTTAATCTCACTCTCGGCGAGGGCATGATCCAACCTCCCTTCAAGGCCGCGCCCACCACCGTGAAATCGAGCAAGCCCGCCATCGGCGTGGCGAAGCGTGCGCAAGGTCGGTGCAATACGTTCAATCGCCGCCAGATGTTCCTTGGCCGGGCTTCGACCCGCTTCGCTCAGAGCCGCCGCAGCCCAAGTCAAAAGCGTAAAAACCTCTAGCAGCTCTTCTGGATTGCGTGTGGGAATGCCGCCCTGATCGCTGACCTGGGTTCGGCATTCACGCTCTAACGCCTTGATCGCGGGGTCCACATGCCCGCCCATGCCTTCGAGCGCTAGGCCTGCATAGATCAGACCGGTGAGCGCCTCAAAGCGCGGCAGTCCCGAATGTGATGTGTGCCATCGCCGGGACAGGAAAATCGTCTGCTGACCAAGCGAGCGATAGAAGGCTTCGGATTGCTCGGACTCACGGCCTCTCAACAAAAACAGGGCGTGGTTGATCCAGCGAATAAGGCGGCGGCCTGTGAGGTCTGGCGTCCAGCCGTCGCCGCGTCCACGACCATAACGGTCAATCCATTGCCAGACCCAGACTTGCGCCTTTTCGCGGGCAGGCGCATCGCCAACGGCGGCCAGATCATCAAGCCAGGCAAAACCCTGCAACTCTTGGCCAAAGACCGGGTCGGCCACGTTGGTGTCCCACAGTGACAACTCTGGCGCTGTCACAAGGTGCCCGGCAAAAAGATAGTTGCCCGCCACCAATTGCCGCCCCCGCGCAAAGGCGCCAATAGTACGAGGTTCGGGCATTGAGGTGAAACCGGTTGCAGGGCGCGCACGGGTACTCAGCCGTGCATGCACACGGTGCATTAAGCGCGTCCAGCGCGCTTGAAACCCGTCGGGGTTGCTCATGTCTCTGCCTCTGTGCCTTATGGCTCTTTTTAGGCAATGATACATGTGGCCAAAGCCAAAGTCACCGATTGAATCGGCGCCGCAAGCTTGGTCGCGAATTCCCGCTACCGGGCTAAACCTTTAGAAGGTCACATCAACTGCGGTTTGGATCCAGCGCGTCACGCAGCCCGTCACCAAAAAAGTTGAAGGCGAGCACGATGATGACGATTGGTAACATCGGGATCGCCGTCCACGGGTAGATCTCAATCGACGCAAGGTTTTGCGCATCGTTCAACATCACGCCCCAACTGACCGCCGGTGCCCGCAATCCAAGCCCGAGGAACGACAAGGCCGTTTCACCAAGGATCATCGCCGGTATCGACAGCGTCGCCGAGGCAATCAGGTGGCTGAGAAAGTTCGGCAACAGGTGTTTGCCAATAACGCGGGATGGTTTGGCGCCCATCATCTCGGCGGCCCGGACAAACTCTTCTTCGCGCAGCGATAAGAACTTGGACCTGACGGCCCTCGCCAAACCGGGCCAATCCAATATCCCCAGAATTATCGATATGATGAAGAAAACCGCTACCGGACTCCAATGCGATGGGACCGCTGCGGAAAGAGCCAACCACAACGGCAATTCCGGCAGGCTGCGCAAAATCTCAATGACGCGGTTGATGATCCAGTCAAGGAAACCACCAAAGTAGCCAGCGATACTGCCCAGAATGATGCCAATAAAAAAGGAAACTGTAATGCCGACCAAACCTACCGTCAGCGACAGTTGCGCGCCGTATAGGATGCGTGAGAACACGTCCCGTCCCAGCCTGTCTGCGCCCAGCAGAAAGACGGTCGCGCCTTCTGGCGCGCAGAACAAGTGTCTGTTGGTCTTGATAAATCCGGCAAGTTTGTAATAGGACGCCTCGCAGAAAAACTCGAGCTTTGCAGGGTTGTCGTAATCCCGGATGTACTCCCAGCTAAAGGTCTCCAAATTTACCTCGGCGGTAATCGGATAAACGTAAGGCCCGATCAGCGAACCCTCGTGGAAGAGATGAATGCCTTGTGGCGCGCCATAAAGGTGGTCAGGCGCCCTTTCATTCGCCGTGTAAGGCGAAATGAAACCCGCAAAGGGCAGCATCAGGTACGAAAACAGCAGGAACAGCGCTGAGACCAATCCCAGTTTGTGCTCGCGGAACCGACGCCACACCAATCGGGTGTTAGACACATCCAGATCCGCGTTGCGTGCCTCTTCACCAAGGTCACGCTCATAGGGGCGGTCGTCGACATAGCGTCCGTCAGGCAAAGTGCTCATGATGACCGCCCTCCGAACCGAATTCGAGGATCAAGAAGCGCCAGCAGCAGGTCTGAGATCAACGTGCCGATCAACGTCAGCAAAGCCACGAACATCAACACGAAGGCCGACAAGAACAGGTCCTGCGATTTCAATGCGGTCAGCAACACCGGCCCGATGGTCTGCAATCCAAGAACCACGGACACAAGAACCGAGCCGGACACCATCGCTGGCAACAGGGTTCCGATATCTGCCACGAAGGGGTTGAACGCGACCCGCAGCGGGTATTTTACCAGCATCCGGCTCTCGCTCATGCCCTTGGCGCGGGCGGTTTCGACATAGGGCTTGCCCAACTCGTCCAAGAGGTTGGCCCGCAATCGTTGCATCATCGCTGCCGCGCCAGAGGTGCCGATGACAAAGGTCGGGATGATAAGGTGCACCAGAACTGATTTCATCTTTTCAAAGCTCATAGGCTCGCCTTCGAACTTTGGATCCATCAGGCCGCCAATCGGCAAGTTGAGATAGCGGTTGCCGTAATAAAACAGGATCAATGCGAGCAGAAAGTTCGGCGTTGCAAGTCCCAGGTACCCCACAAAGGCAGAGGTATAATCGATCCAGGTCTTGGCACGCGCTGCGGCGATGACCCCCAAAGGCAAGGCCACCATGTAGACGAACAGGATCGCGGCAAGGTTCACCAGAACCGTAAGCCACAGCGCACCACCAACAAGCTCTGCCACGGGGCGGTCAAATTCAAACGACCAGCCAAATTCCCCCTGAAGCAGCCCTGAAAACCCATGCGGGCCGGGCGCAAAGCCCATCCAGATCAGGTATTGCTCCCACAGCGGGCGATCCAAGGCATATTCCTGCCGCAAAAACTCGGCCTTGGCCACGCCCGAGGATTGGCCCGTGGCGCGCAACTCATTGATTTGATTGGACAGGTAATCACCGGGCGGCAAGTTGATAATGATAAAGATCAGCACCGACACGACCACGAGGGTCGCCAGCATTGTAAAGAGCCTGAAGACTGCAAAGCGCAGCATTGCCATCGACGTGTCCCCCTACCGATCGAACCAGAATTCATCCGGGCGATGCACCCCGAAATGTGCGCCCGGAGACCAGGCCCAGATGGCCTTTTGCGGGACATTGATAAGGTCGTTATTCACCACGACCGGTTGCCGAGCACCGGACAAAAGCCCAATCGCAAAAACCTGATCCGCGTGAATATCAACGATCTCCTGCCAAATATCACCCCGTTTGGCCTCGGACGTGGATTGCTTCCACGCCGCCGCCAGTTCCATCAATCGGATGGCTTCGGGCATATCAGGTGCCTCACCCGCCTCGCCGTGGGTCTGATAGTATTGACCCCACTTGGGCCAGGCAAAAAACTCTTGCTGTTGTGGCACGGCAAACATGGGCGGGGTAGAGGGTTGCGGCAGACCATTGTCCCAGCCGAACCAGACCGCCGACTGCGTTTGCCCCGAATACACACGATTGCGCAGGATATCGCGTTCAAGCGGGCGCATGATCATTTTGACACCGATATCGCGCCAGTTATCGACCACGATTTGCAGTGCGTTTTCAACCTCTTGCCGTTCTCCTGCGGTCTCAACAACCAACCAGAGGGGGCGTCCGTCCGGCAACAGCCGTTGGCCTTCGCGGTTACGCTCGGTCAGGCCAATTTCATCCAGCAGCGCGTTGGCTTTCTCTGGATCAAATTCCGCCCAAGCTGTCAGGTTTTCCGGTTTGTGAAACGGGCTCTGCGGCAGAACCGTCATATTGCCTTCGTGAGCAAGACCAAAATACAAGGCTTTGTTGATGATCTTGCGGTCAATCGACAGCGACAGAGCCCGGCGGAAACGCACATCGCGCATCAAGTTACGCCAGCCGTCATCATTATAGTTCAGGTTCAGATAGATCGCGATTTGTGAGGCGGTTCCGTTCTTCCACAACTCGGTGTGATAGCCGCCCATGGCCTCGCCCTTTTTGAGGACCGCGATGTCCTTAAAATCCAGGCCGCGCGCCTGAAGATCAACCTCACCGGCATTGGCTTTGGCCGCCACCAGCCCGCTGCTGACAACATTCATTTCAATAATGTCGAGATAGGGCAGCTGGGTGCCTTTGGTATCCACGCGGTGATAGAATGGGTTCTTTACAAAGAGATAGCGGCTTTTTGCATCTTTGGTGGCCAGCATCCAGGGCTGCAGGGTCGGCAGATCGGCATTGTCGAACTTGTACATATTGTCCGACTTATTGTGCAGGGCGGCCCAACTGCGGACACGCTTTGCGCGCAGCTCTGCCCGCAAAGAGTCTTCGTCGGCATATTTTGCGTGGAAGCGTTTCAGAAAGTGCGCGGGTCGATAGATGAAAGGCGGTCGCGCCTCGGCCAGTTGCTGCACAAATTCCGGGTTGGGACCGGACCATTCATAAATCACCGTGTTCTCGTCAGGGAAAGTGACCGTCGGCAACTCGTCATCCACCCTCAGGAACTCCAGCGGTCCTGACGGGGACAGGTCGGGGTTGTTGGCAACATCCTCCCACCAATACCGGAAGTCTTCTGATGTGAAGGGATGACCGTCTGACCAGCGGTGCCCCGGACGCAAACGCAGCGTAAACTTGCGATTGTCCTCAATATCGAGTGCGGCCAGAATGTCCGGCCTGATTTCGTAGGTCTCGTCATAGCCCACCAGACGCGCGTAGCCATAGACCACCATCTGGCGAACATCTTTTGACCGCGTCACCAGTGTGCGCAGGGTTCCCCCCTGTCTTCCGGTCACCCGGCCCTTTGCTTCAAGATCAACGACCAGTGGCACATAGGGCAACCGCTCGGCGATCGGTGGCAATGAGCCCGCGTCGACGTCCGTCTGCCAAAAGCTGCTTTCGGTGTATTGTGCGGAGGCCAGGGTCGCCGCGAAAATCGCGCAGGCAATCATCAGGAAACGGTTAAGCATAGCAGCGCACCTTATGTCCAAGGCCCATCTCAGTCAGGGGCGGCACGCTGGTGCCATCGAACCGATACGCCTCGGGCCAAGTGGACGGAGACCCAGCGCCCTGGGCCACAATCTTGAGGTTGATCGGACGGTTGATATCCGGCTCTGGCTGGGCTGCCAGCAAAGCCTTGGTATAGGGGTGTTGCGGGTTGTGGAACAACACTTCGGTTGGCCCTTGCTCGACCACCAATCCTTCGCGCATCACTGCAACTTCATCGGCAATCCGGGCCACGACGGCAAGGTCGTGACTGATGAACATGTAAGAGAGGTTCAGGCGGTCGCGGATTTCTTCCAGCAGCTGTAGAACCTGTTCTTGAACGGAAACATCCAGTGCCGATGTCGGCTCGTCACACACCAGGAACGTCGGCCCAAGCATCAAAGCCCGCGCAATGGACAGGCGTTGGCGCTGACCGCCTGAAAAGGCATGTGGATAGCGGGTCAGCATGTTTGGGCTTAACCCAACCCAGCGCAGCATCTCTGCAGCGCGATCAACCCGTTCAGGGCGCGTGCCCAGCTTGTGGATGTCCATCGGTTCGCACAGCGCGTCCTTAACCCGCATTCGCGGGTTCAAGGTCGAATAGGGGTCCTGAAACACCATCTGCGCCTGCCGCTGAAACGCCAGCCGCGCCGACGTATCCAAGTCTTGCAAGTTAACCGTATCGGCGTCCGGCTTAGCCCGGAACAGGATTTCCGCACCCGGATCGGCGCGTTCAGCGCCCAGCGCCATGCGTGCACAGGTGGTTTTGCCCGAGCCGGATTCCCCGACAACCGCAAGGGTCCTGCCGCGCTCGACGCCAAATTCAATCCCTCGCACGGCCTGAACGTGGATCTTGGGGTGCCAGGCGGCCTTGCCTTTGAGGGTGTAGGTCTTGGACACATTGCGCATCTCAAGAATGTAGTCCGGTTTGTCCTCGCGTGAGACTTCCTCACCGGAGTCTGGAATCTTCGGGGCAGCTGCGAACAAATCTTTGGTGTAGCCATGTTGCGGATCGCCCAAGACCAATGGGGCAGGTCCGGCTTCCATGACGCGGCCCCGGTTCATCACCGTAACCGTGTCGGCGAGATTGGCCACGACCCCAAGGTCATGGGTGACAAGGATCATCGCCATGCCGTTATCTTGCTGAATCTCTTTGATCAGCCCGAGGACCTGAGCCTGAGTTGTCACATCCAGTGCCGTCGTGGGCTCATCTGCGATCAACAGATCTGGCTTACCAACTACTGCCATCGCGATCATGGCGCGCTGACGCATGCCGCCAGACAGCTCAAATGGGTAAGACTGATAGATGCGCTCAGGATCGGCGAATCCCACCCGCTCAAATGTCTCAATCACGCGCTTGTATGCGCCTTGGCCTTTTGCCGTACCATGCAGGCGCAGCACTTCGATCACCTGATTGCCAATTCTGTGCAGCGGCGACAGGGACCGCATCGGCTCCTGAAAGATCATGGAAATGCGATTGCCGCGAATGTCGCACATCGCTCTTTCGCTCAGCCCCATCAAATCGACCGGGCCATTCGAACCATCAAACACGACCGAGCCGGAATGCACTTGCGCCACTTCCGGCAGGATCCGCAACGCCGCTCGGCAACTAAGAGTTTTTCCCGAGCCGGACTCGCCAACCAGTGCCAGCGTTTCCCCCGGTTCAACCGAAAACCCGACGTCTTCAACAACGGGAGCAGCATTACCAAATCCAATGGTAAGCCCCTCTACCTTCATCAATGCACTCACGTCGTCTCCCCTGCCCGTCTTTCCGACCTGTTCATCTTGTTCCGGGCGCGTGCCATCGGTCCCTGCTGAGTGAAGCACGTTTTGTCGCACGCGGGCAACCCGCTTGCCCCGAAGTCTGCACCTTAACTGTCGAAAGATGTTCTATTCGATCACAAGACTGTTATTGCCGACAAATCTGAGCTAGGACCAAAATCGACCCAAAGCCCAAAGGAACCCTTATGAGCCGCCTTGATGTTTTTATTAATCGAATGGTCTCGCAACGTGCGTGTCTGGACCATGCCATCGCCGAAACACGTGGCATGTCAGGGCCAGTTTTTGAACTGGGGCTTGGTAACGGACGCACCTTTGACCACCTGCGCGCCAACATCCAAGAGCGGGACATTTTCGTGTTCGAGCGCAAAGTCGAATCCAATCCTGCTTCCACGCCAGACCCAGAGCAAACATTGCTGGGAGACGTCATGGAGACGCTGCCCGCTGCCTTGGAGCGATTTGGCGCAACCGCGACGTTGGTTCATGCAGATCTTGGCGGACATAACCTTGAAAAAAATGACATTTTCGCCCGCAAAGTGTCTCCGTTGATCGAACCGATTCTTGCGGTTGGTGGACTCATGGTGTCCAGTGACCGGATGTACTTTGATGATCTGGTCAAACAACCGCTGCCCAAGGAGGCCATCCCTGGCCGGTGTTTCATCTATCGCCGCGAAGCTTGATAGCAAACTCAATTTCCGAGACCGAAACCGCACGCCCAACCGCCGCAAAGATTAGATAAACAAACACAACGATGCACCAGACCAACGCCAAATCACGCCCGAACGCGACAAAGCACGTGCTTTCTCGCTTTGCGGCTTTGACGTGTTTGGTTCTTGTTGCAGCAATGTCCAATTTCGGGGCGGCCCATGCGGACGCATCGCTCAGTCTTTCTGGCTCAAAAACCTCAACCGCTTTACCGATGGCGCGGGAGAATTGGCCCCAGCCCGCCGACACGCACCAGGTTTTTTTCATCCAACGCAGCATGAACCGAAACACGGTGGTCTACACGGCGCAATTCGATTCGAGTGGAAACCTGAAATCTGACCCGATTCACGCTTATTGGCGTCGTTTCGCGGAACAAGGTCAAACCAAACCCCTGAAGATGGTGGAACGGCTGTTTGCCTATGGCGTCAAAACCAGTGAAAACCGAGCGCAAAACTTCTGGGATGTGCGATTCGCCGCTTTGGCAGAGCTACGCGCCGAGATGCGCCAGTCCGGCCCTTTCAAAGCTGACCTTTGGGCCACTATCAACGACCAAAACTATAGGCTGGTTGAGCCTCCCCATCTGAATGGGTCCACCGTTAAGGTTAGGAAACGGAGGACTAAGAATGGCAAACAAGCGACTGAA
>NZ_CANMJE010000011.1 GCF_947498095.1 uncultured Shimia sp.
CTTCAGTCGCTTGTTTGCCATTCTTAGTCCTCCGTTTCCTAACCTTAACGGTGGACCCATTCAGATGGGGAGGCTCAGCCTCTTTCCCCGAATGGTAATACGCTGGACCCAAAAGCGAGACCCGTTCGGTTTCACCAAAAGGAACAAACCAGTGCCTGCACCGTCATGGTACTTTCCAGAATCCTTCACGGTTTTAACAAAGGCAGCAGTAAGAGGGCGTTTTTGTTTGGACTTGCCTTGGTTGCTCAATCTATTCCCCCAATTGTTCCTCCAGTAGATGGGGGAACAAGTAGGAACTGTCAAGAATGAGCTGGAACAGAAACTCTAACAAAATCAGGAAAATAAGTTAGTTACGGGTTCCTCTTGGAATGTGTTGGACTAGTAAATGGCGCATCTCGGGTGCGCCACCACACCCCCCCTTAAAACAAACGCAGAACCCGAATGCGCGGGTGAGGTATGGGTCTTGGAGCCGGGTTAAATGGCCATGTGTCCCCCCACAAAGGTGTTCGGACACACGTCGGAAACTGAAAGCTTCATTCACAGGGTTTGGGCTTGTTCCCCAATGCGCCCCTTGTCCTACCGCGATGCCAGAACGTCATATTGCGTCTTTCCACCCAGCTTTTTGAAATGTTTAAAGCCGTTCGCTTGCAACAATCTGACCAGCTGATCTGGATCGATCCAGTGTTCGTTCACCTCATAGAACATCTCAGAAATTCTCGGTGCCAGCTCTGATTTCATCAATTCAGACAGGACAACAGGCTCAAACCCTTCAACGTCCACCTTCACCATGATCGGGGTTTCGCGGTCTTCGACGAGCTCGTCCAAGCCACTGTGGTCTATCGTTTCGACGTTCAGGGTTTCATCCCCTTCCAGTGTTGTCGGGTTCTTTTGGGCAAGGGTCGCGCCACCTGAGTGGTTGGATTTCATCCGAAGCGCGGCGGTTCCGGTGCTGTCAGCTATGGCAAGAGCCAGTGGCGTGCACTTGGACTGCGCGCGGTTAAGGGTGATGTTTTGCACTAAGTAACCAAAAGTCTTTTCCGATGGTTCAAAGGCGTAGCTGTGCAGGTTGTTCGGGTTTCGCGCGGCACAAAGCGTGTAAAGCCCTTGATTGGCGCCAATATCAAGGAACACGAAGGGATGCTTAATACTGCTGATATGATCCCATAGAAAATACCCGTAGACGCCGTTGACGTAGTGCCGAAAGGTGAAGTCGTCGAAGTTGCACGCAAGGCGAATGCCATATACAGTTGTGATCGTTCGTCCGATTTTCAAATTGCTTTGTAGCCGTCTGCGCAATCCGAACTGTTTTCTGACGTGCCAACGCACACCTCTGGCGCCCTCGCGGCGGTAAGTGCGGAATAGTGCAGAAACCACCTTAGCTATCCTCGTGTTAGTCGGGTATTGCTTGGCTTGAACCACCTTTGCGATACCTTCACAAGCGGATTTGAACCAGTGCGGTTATTTGCCAGGATCACGGCACGGGCTTTTTGTTTCAATCCAGTTCGAGACTTGCTGGGCCAGTAATGGAGACCCGAGAAAAAGCGTCACACAGAGCGCGCCAAGGTACGTTTTCAAATTCATCTTTCAACCTCCTCATGTGTTTGTGACGCCGAGATAAGACGCCGGTGACCTCATCACATTTGTTTTCGTGCCACGCGGTTCTCCTTTGGTGCCAAATACATCAGACCCGCGGGGTTAGGGCCCGTGGGCAAGACATGCGTTTTTCGTGGGCGTTTCGTACCCAAAATCGCGTAGCGTGGTAAATTGTCTGGCCAGCGGGATGCCACTTCCTCTAACGTGATGACAAACATGACGAACGGGGTGCAAGCCTGACCTTGCTGGATACAGAGATCAGCCAACAAACCGCTTGGATGCTGGCGGTGCGCGATCAGCGCGACAAAGCCGCATTTGCGGCTCTGTTCGATCACTATGCGCCCCGGCTCAAAGGCTTTATCATGAGAAGCGGATCGACCGCGGCCGAAGCCGAAGAGATCGTGCAGGATGTTATGTTGGCTGTTTGGCACAAGGCGGCACAGTTTGATCCCCACCAAAGCCAGGTGTCAGGCTGGGTTTACCGGATCGCCCGGAACCGTCAAATCGACATTAAGCGTAAAGAGAACCGCCCGGTTCCTGAAGAGATAAAACAGCCCGAAACCACAGAAGCCGATGGCAGCCAGATTGTCGCGTTGGAACAAGAGGCCGAACGGCTTCGCACCGCAATCGCAGGATTGAAACCCGCGCAGCGAGAGGTCATCGAGAAGGCATACTTGGGCGAATTGACCCATCAGGAAATTCAAGAAGAGACTGGATTACCCCTTGGCACGATCAAATCCCGAATACGACTGGGCCTTGAAAAATTGCGCCATGACCTCAAATCCATGCGTGAAACATGAGTGATATTCGTCATCATATCCCAGAGCCGCTTTTGCTGGCTTATGCGTCTGGCAACCTGCCGCATGCCTATGCCGTTGTGGTGGCCGCACATATTTCTGTCTGCGACCAGTGTCGTGCGGCGTCCGAAGGGCATTCAATTGTGGGGGGACAGGTCATGGAAGACACCGCGCCTCAGGCCGTGTCCGAGGATATGAAGTCCCGCCTGATGGCGATGCTGGACGGCCCGGACCCGTTGCCGCCAACACCACGTGCCAAAGGCCTGTACCCAGCGCCTGTGGCAGAGTTGTTTTCCGGAGAGCAACCAAAATGGAAAGGGCTGGGGATGGGTGTGAAACAATCCATCCTGTCCCAGAACGACAGTGGCAGCGTGCGGCTGCTGTATATTCCGGGAGGCCGCGCCATGCCGCACCATGGGCACAACGGTTTGGAACTGACACTGGTGCTACAAGGCGCGTTTTCGGATGAGACCGGGCGGTTTCAGCGTGGCGACGTTGAACTGGGTCTTCCTGAGATGGAGCATACGCCCATTGCCGAGGCCGGACCGGATTGCATTTGCCTTGCAGCGACCGACGCCAGGTTAAAATTCAACAGCCTGATCCCACGCTTGATGCAGCCCTTTCTCAACATCTGAGACACTGTATCTTCACACCTCTCTGACATTTCCGTGATCGTACTGAACCAATCGCTGTGATGGTCCGTAATACTCTCATTAACGCATGAAACGGAGGATGACCCATGCTGACCAAACTGAAAACTTCTCTGGCCGCGGCCGCTTTGATTGTAACCGGTGCTGCTGCCAGTGCGGCGACGATTGTCGAGATTGCTGCAGGTGATGAACGCTTCTCGACCCTTGTTGCCGCTGTAGAAGCAGCAGGTCTTGCCGAAACGCTTTCTGGCCCTGGCCCCTACACTGTGTTCGCGCCTGTGAACGACGCGTTTGCCGCCCTGCCAGACGGCACCGTTGAAACTCTTCTCAAGCCAGAAAACAAAGATCAGCTGACCGATGTTCTCTTGTACCACGTCGACGACCGCATGTTGACCGCCGGCCAGATCCCGCAAGGGTCGATGTACGTAAAGCCGGTTCTGGCAAGCGAGCGTCTGTGCATCAAAGCGTCAGCCGATGGCGTAATGATTGACGATGGCAGCGGTCAGATGGCCACTGTGGTGATTGCCGACATCAAAGCCTCGAATGGGGTGATCCACGTGGTCGACAAGGTGCTGCTGCCCGGCACCCGTCCAAACTGCCACTAAATCAAAATCCCTAGTTTGATTTCAGGCCTGCTCCTTCGGGGGCGGGCCTTTTTGCTGCGTTGCGGCGGCTTTGCTGGCTTGTTCGACTCAGAGGTTTGCGGTCACGTGCGAAAGAGACATGCATTCAAAAGGACCAGCCGATGTCGCCGAGATTTGACGAGTTTGCAGCCGGGTTGACTTATGACGACCTGCCCGAAGATGTCCTGCGTGTGCTGCGTCCAAGTTTTATGGACACGATGGGCGTTGCCGCCGTGGGCAGCACAACGCCGATGTCCGCTATCGCGCGCAAGGCATCTTTGGCACTGTTCGGCCCTGGAACAGCTGGGGCAGCCCGTATGCTGATGGATGGTCGCGCCGCAAGCCCTGCGGGAGCGGCGATGGCCGGAGCCTTTACCATCGACAGTATCGATGCCCATGACGGGATTACACCGTGTAAAGGTCACGCAGGCTCTGCCGTGTTCCCGGCGATGATGGCCATGGCGCAAGCCCAGGAACATCCCATGACTGGCGCTGAATTCGCCACGATTTTGGCCATCGCCTATGAGATCAGCTGTCGGGCAGGATTGGCACAACATGCCACATGCGCCGATTACCATACCTCTGGAGCATGGACAGCCGTGGGTGTTGCAGCCGCCGGGGCACGCCTGCTGGGAGGCGACGCCGAGGTCATTCGCCATGCGGCTGGAATCGGAGAATATCACGGACCGCGCAGCCAGATGATGCGCTGTATTGATTTTCCCACCAATGTACGGGACGGCGTTGGATGGGGCGCACCCTCGGGCGTGACGGGAGCCTATCTGGCACGCGAAGGCTTTACCGGAGCACCTGCGTTGACCTGCGAAGGGCCGGGATCCGAGCCGTTTTGGGACGATTTGGGGC
Organism: uncultured Shimia sp.; assembly: GCF_947498095.1. Taxonomy (GTDB): domain Bacteria; phylum Pseudomonadota; class Alphaproteobacteria; order Rhodobacterales; family Rhodobacteraceae; genus Shimia. Next base: position 4,525 of record NZ_CANMJE010000011.1, read on the forward strand.
AGGGGTGGCGGCTGGTAGATCACACCCATTACAAAGCCTACCCTTGTTGCCGATGGGCGCACCCTGCAGTGGACGGCGTCGCGCATCTGATGCAGGCGCATGATCTACAGCACAGCGATGTCGCCGCGGTTGAGATCAAGACCTTTCACTATGCTACCCGGCTCGCAGGGCAGTCTCCGCAGACCCAAGACGAATTTGCCTATGCCATCGCCTTTCCCGTTGCGGCGATGATTGTGCGGGGACAGGTAGGCGTTGCGGAATTATCCCAAGACGCCCTGAACGATCCTGACATTCTGCGGGTTAGCAAGGCGACGACGTTGATTGATGACGACCACATGACCGCGATCAGTACCGACAAACGTTGGGCCGAGGTGACGTTGGTTCTGCAGGATGGAACGCGGCTGACAGATAAGCCTCGCACCCCGCGCGGTGATCCAGACATGCCGCTAAGTGATGCTGAGATAACCGCGAAATTCCATCAGTTGGCTGATCCCGTTCTTGGTACGGACCTGTCTTCGGACATTCGAGAGATGGCCTTGGCGTTTGATACGCTTGATGGGGCAGGGATGGCGCGTCTGTTGTCACTGTGCACTGATATGCGCTGAGACAGGACAAAGAAAAACCGGCCTCAAACAAGGCCGGTTCCAAACCGTTAGGGTATTTTGGGGATCAGCGGCCCCAGGTGCGGACCGGACCGCAATCCATATGCACAAAGTTTGACCCTGAGTAGCGGCCTACGCCACCAGCACGACAGGCGGCTGCAGCGCGCGCCATCTGGCTGACCGAGCGGGAAGACAGGCGAAGATCGGCGGCCTGACCCTTCATGTGCAGGGAATTCTTAGCAACCCCACGCGAACGCGAGCGTAGCATCGCATTGGTTTCTGGACTGCGATAGCCCGAGAGCAACATGTAAGGTTCGCTGATATCCAGCATATTGTGCGAGGCGGCCATGATGTCGATGGTGCGCAGATCCATCGTCTTAACGCCATCGGTGCGCCAGTCGCGCATGAATTTGTTGACCTCTTTCACGGCGTCTTTGATGTAGTCGCCTTCGATCCAGTAGATCGTGTCGAGCCGTTCGCCAGTGCGGCCGGAATACATGCGGATGCGGCGGATATCTCCGGCGCCGCGCAAAAAGCCTGCTGCATTGGAAAAGGTTGGGGCTGCAACCAAAGTGGTTGCTGCGAATGCGCGCAAAAGTCCGCGCCGTGTGATGCTCACAGAGCTGGAATCGGTCATCGTTAAAGCGCCTGTCCCGTCGCTACCTCACCGCAGTTTATCGCGGTTTTTTGTTAACATCCCCAAGTGTGCGCATTTTATGACACAGATCGAATCGCCAACCAAGTGCAGATTTGACGCAAGCGATTGCTTTCAAGGGTTTTCGGCAAAAACCTGCTGAATGTCCCTCAATGTGTCTGGATCGGCTCGCAAATGCGCCCAAACCGCACCAAGAGGTCAGGAAATGATGACGTTGAAGCAATTGTGAATGGACAGGCCTCCTTATTACGGGAAAATACAGGTCACAAATTTGAGTAGTACGAGACTAGATGATGTTGTCTTTCAATTCGATTAAACGATGTATTGCGGTTGCTGGCCTGACGGCGGTGCTTTTGGGAACGGCGGCAACTGCTCCTGTTCAAGCCCAGGTCATGGCGTTCAAACAGGCGGTTGCCGAAACCGCCGCGCGTGACGATTCACTCGCAGCCTACTACCGGGAAAGTGGGTACCAGCCGATTTGGACGGTTGAAGGTCCCGAAGGTCTGGCGCGTCGCAAAGCATTGATGAGCGCCTTGCAAAACGCAGATGATCACGGTCTCCCTACGGAGCGATACAAGTTCAACGCGTTGTTTGAGCAGATGGCCAGTGCTCGCACCCCCCGCGATCTGGGCTTGTTAGAAGTCGCGCTGAGCAAATCCTACCTCGCCTATGCCCGTGATGTTCGGACTGGAATGTTCGTTCCGACGTCTTTGGATTCCGGCATTCAGCGCAAAGCCCCCATTCGCGACCCCAAGGTATATCTGAGCGAGTTGCAAAAATCAGACCCGCAACGCTACATCACCGATCTCGCACCGCGTACGCCAGAGTATCTGCGCCTGATGAAAGAAAAGATGCGTCTTGAACGCGTTGTGGCCTCGGGCGGATGGGGACCAAAGGTCAAAGCAAAGAAACTAGAGCCCGGCGATTCAGGTGACACAGTAGTTTCGCTGCGTAACCGTTTGATGGCAATGGGTTATCTTAATCGCAGCGCCAGTCTGGAGTTTGACCGTACGGTGGAAAAAGCCGTGCAGGCATTTCAGATCGACCACGGGCTTGAGGCTGATGGTGTCGCCGGCGCAGGGACGATCAAAGAGATCAATCGCGCACCAGAAGAACGGTTGAAGTCGGTTATGGTCGCGATGGAACGCGAGCGTTGGCTGAACAAAGATCGTGGCCAACGCCATGTTCTGGTCAATCTGACCGATTTCCACGCCCGCATCATTGATGATGGTAAGGTGACGTTCAAAACCCGCTCGGTTGTTGGAAAAAACCAACATGATCGCCGCAGTCCAGAGTTTTCGGACATCATGGAGCACATGGTCATCAATCCGACTTGGAACGTTCCACGCTCGATTGCCACCAAAGAATACCTGCCAATGCTGCAGAAAAACCCGAACGCGGTCAGTTATCTCAAGGTAATCGATGGCAGTGGTCGGGTCGTAAATCGCGCCAATGTGGATTTCACGCAGTATTCCGCGCGTAGTTTCCCATTTGACATCAAACAGGCGCCCGGATCGCGCAATGCGCTGGGTCTGGTCAAGTTTATGTTCCCCAACAAGCACAATATCTATTTGCACGACACACCGTCCAAAAGCCTGTTTGCCCGCGAAGTCCGAGCTTTCAGCCACGGTTGCATTCGTCTCCAGCAACCCTTTGACTTTGCCTATGCTTTGTTGGCCGTTCAGGAAGACGAGCCCAAGACCTTGTTTCACAAGCATCTGAAGACCGGTCGCGAGATCCAGGTTGATCTGGAAAAGCACGTGCCAGTTCACATCATCTATCGCACCGCCTTTACCAACGCCAAAGGCCCGGTTCAGTATCGTCGCGACGTTTATGGTCGGGATGCCAAGATCTGGGACGCGATGGCGAATGAAGGGGTGGTGTTGCGCTCGGTTCAGGGCTAAATAAACCTCGCTAATTGCGGGGTAACAATGGCCTATACGATCCAAGAAATCGCGGATGCCATCGGGGCAGATGCATTCGGAGAGACCACACTCACAGTTGACCGTGTGATGGAGCCTGCAGCGGCGGGCCCCGATGATCTGGCGCTTTTGACAAATCCTAAATTTGCAGACGGCCTTGCCCAAGGGCAGGCGCGGGCTGCGATGGTTTGGCCCGGAGCTGACTGGCAAGAGCTGGGGCTTAAGGCCGCAATTGAATCCCCGCGGGGTCGATATGGTATGTCTGGTTTATCCTCCCTGATGGACCCCGGTCAGCACTACGGCGAGGGTATTCACGCCTCTGCCGTGATTGACCCAACCGCTGAGATCGGCGACGGCGTCACCATTGCCCCGCTGGCTGTGATTGGGCCACGCGCAAAAATCGGCGCAAACTGCGTGATAGGACCGCATTGCATGATCGGCGCTGATGTCACGTTGGGCGAGGGTGGCTATCTACGCGAGACCGTTTCCATCGGGGCGAGGGCCACGATAGGCGCCCGGGTTTTCATTCAGCCCGGTGCGCGCATTGCGTCAGATGGGTTCTCCTTTGTCACGCCTGAGAAATCCGGCGTGGAGGAAGCCCGTGAGAGCCTTGGGGAGCAGGGCGAACTGAAATCTCAATCCTGGGCGCGGATTCATTCTCTGGGGTCAGTGACCATCGGTGACGATGTCGAGATTGGCGCAAACACCTGCATCGACTGCGGGACCATCCGGGACACGGTGATCGGCAATGGCGTCAAACTCGATAACCTCGTGCATATTGCCCACAATGTGGTGATCGGTGACAACACACTCTTGGCCGGACAATGCGGCATCGCAGGTTCCACCGTGATCGGCAAGAATGTCGTCATGGGCGGGCAGTGTGGCGTCACGGACAATACGACCGTCGGTGACAATGTCGTTGCTGGTGGCGCGACCAAGATGATGTCCAAAGTGCCCGCAGGCCGCGTTGTACTTGGGTCACCGGCTGTCAAAATGGAAACCCATCTTGAGATGTATAAGGGGCTGCGCCGGTTGCCGCGTCTGATCAATGACGTCGCAGATTTGCAGAAAAGCATTTCAAAGCCGGGTTCGAATGACTAAATCACTGCCAGGTTTGGCGGAAAGGGATACGACATGAGCGTCAAGGATAAGGTCATTGCAATCATCGCCGATCAGGCGGTTTTGGAACCGTCCGACGTGAGCCTTGAAAACACACTTGAGGATCTGGGCATTGATAGCCTGGGCCTTGTGGAAAGCATTTTTGCCATCGAAGAAGCCTTTGATATCAGCGTGCCGTTCAATGCCAATGAGCCCAGCGAGAGCGATTTTGATATCTCGTCTGTGTCCAGCATCATCGCAGGCATCGAAAAGCTGATCGCAGAGCAGGCCTGAGCCAGACATGAAGCGCGTTGTCATCACCGGAGCGGGCACCATCAACGCCCTTGGCCAGACCGTGGCCGAAACCTATGCGGCCATGAAAGAGGGGCGCTGTGGGATTGGTCCACTTGAGATGACGGATGTAGACCGGCTGGCGATCAAGATCGGCGGGCAGGTCAAAGGTTTTGAGGCTGAAGGCAGGTTTAACCGCCAGCAAATTGCCCTCTATGACCGGTTTACTCAGTTTGCGCTTGTCGCTGCCCGCGAGGCCATCGCGCAATCGGGGTTGGAGTTTTCCGGCGAATTGGCCGCCAAGTCTGGGGTTGTGCTTGGGACCTCTGGCGGGGGCATGCAAACGTTGGATGAAAACTACCGCTCGGTCTATGAAGAGGGCAAAAACCGGGTGCACCCCTTTGTTGTTCCAAAACTGATGAACAACGCAGCTGCCAGCCACATCAGCATGGAGTTTAACCTCAAAGGGCCCAGCTTTACTGTGGCCACGGCTTGTGCCTCGTCCAACCATGCCATGAGCCAGGCGTTTCAACTGGTACGCACAGGCATGGCGCCGGTGATGATTTCGGGCGGCACGGAATCGATGCTGTGTTTTGGGGGGATCAAGGCCTGGGAAGGTCTGCGGGTCATGTCCAAGGATGCCTGTCGCCCCTTTAGCGCCAATCGCAATGGCATGGTGCAAGGAGAAGGCGCCGGCGTGTTCGTGTTTGAAGACTACGATCACGCCAAGGCGCGCGGCGCCGAGATTTTAGCAGAAGTCATTGGATTTGCCATGACCTCGGATGCGTCTGACATTGTGATGCCCTCAAAGCAGGGTGCCGCCCGCGCGATATCCGGGGCATTGGCTGATGCCAAGATCAACGCAGAAGAGGTTGGCTATATCAACGCGCACGGCACTGGCACGGCGGCCAACGATAAAACCGAATGCGCGGCCGTGGCAGACGTGTTTGGTCCGCACGCAGACAACCTTATGATTTCGTCGACCAAATCCATGCATGGCCATTTGATAGGCGGAACTGGCGCGGTTGAGTTGTTGGCCTGTATCATGGCACTGCGCGAAGGCGTCATTGCACCGACCATCAGCTATGATGAACCAGACCCCGAATGCGCTCTGGACGTTGTTCCGAATGAAGCTCGGGATGCAGACGTGACGGTTGCCCTATCGAACGCTTTTGCCTTTGGCGGGCTGAACGCAGTCTTGGCGCTGCGAAAAATCTGAACCAAGTTAAGACCTTGCAATAAAAAAGGCCGCCCCTTTGGACGGCCTATGATGTTTATGTCTGGTTGGTCCTGACTATTGCTGAACCGGTGTCGATTTCTCAAAGGCTTCGGTAAAGCCCTTAAGCGACATGTTCACGCTGACAACTTGATCCGGTGCAACGGCAGGAACCAAAGACACCGTGACGTTCTGACCTTTTTTGTAGGCCTCAGCCTCGATGGAAGAAATTCCCAGGCGCGCAAGACAACCGATTTGAGTGCAATAGGTATAGGGAATGCGATTTGCCAGAACCCCATCCAGCGCAATGGTTAGCTGTTGCGGAAGCAAGGTTTGCAGAGGCACGATAAAGGTCGCGCCAGCCGCGGCAGGTGCTCCCTCAGGCAAGCGGTACATGGTCACCTCGGCGACTGCATTGCCCTGCGGGTCGGTCAACAGTTGATACATGCGGCACGGTCGAGGCTCTGGCCCGCTCAGGGCACATTGCAGGTCCCAATCACCGATCTTTTCGGAACTGGTTTCTTCGCCAGCCGCCTGGGCCGGCGCGGTTTGCGTCTGATTATCCAGCAAGGATCCGTCCGACAGCGATCCAACCTGTGCGGACAGGGGAGAGGCCAACATAAGAGCGGCTGCGGCGGCCATGATGAAGTGTAGCTTGGTCATAGTGACTTTGATCCTTGGATTTCACATTTGAGTCTCGACTTATCATGCCCCACGACCAATGTCATTGAGATGAAACCAACATATTCGTGTGGCCAGCAAAAAATTGCTTTTGTGAGGGGCGAAACCCGAGGAAAAAGAAAAAGAGGCCCGAAGGCCTCTTTTCCATTTTCACTCCCCGTCGGACTGGCCGACTTATTATTGCCGAGACGCTACGAAGAAATGCCAGACCCGTCAACCGAAAAAAATGGACGTTGGCAGTTGTTTTCTCACAAAAAATGGGCCGCACGAGAACCGGCGGCCCAGTCTGACAGGGAGGAAGTTACGTCGCACATATCCACGAGGTATGTCCGATGAAAACAACACTGGCAGAGAATGGTTAAGGATGTATTTTGACCTTGTCGCAGTATTGTTGAAGAGGGAGCAGGTCGGTGGAAAACAAAGTCTTTTTAGGCGGTGGTGGCGAAGATTATGGCACCAAGCAGGGCCTGACGCTGAAATACGCTAACCGTCATGGGCTGGTGGCAGGTGCCACCGGGACAGGTAAGACCGTCACATTGCAGATCCTTGCCGAAGGCTTTTCCAAGGCAGGCGTGCCGGTGTTCCTGTCTGACGTCAAGGGCGACCTGTCAGGGTTAGGAGCGGCAGGAAGCGAAGATTTCAAGCTGCATCAGACTTTTACCGACCGTGCAGCGAAAATCGGGTTTGACGATTACAGCTACGAAAGCTTCCCGGTGACCTTCTGGGACCTCTTTGGAGAACAAGGGCATCCCGTGCGTACCACAGTCTCTGAAATGGGCCCCTTGTTGCTATCGCGCCTTATGGATTTGACCGAGGCGCAAGAAGGCATTCTAAACATCGCCTTCCGACTATCGGACGAGCAGGGGCTGCCGCTCTTGGACCTCAAGGATTTGCAGGCATTGCTGGTCTGGGTGGGGGAGAACCGCCAAGAGCTGTCTTTGCGCTATGGAACAGTATCTGTTTCCTCAATCGGAGCGATCCAGCGCCGTTTGCTGGTTTTGGAGAACCAAGGCGGGGCCAAGTTGTTCGGCGAACCGGCCCTGGCCTTGTCAGACATCATGCGCACCGACACAGACGGGCGCGGTCGGATCAATATCCTTGCCTCAGACAAGCTGATGGGCGCGCCCCGGCTTTATGCGACATTCCTGTTGTGGCTGTTGTCGGAACTGTTCGAAGAACTGCCCGAAGTGGGGGACCCGGATAAGCCTAAGCTGGTGTTCTTCTTTGACGAGGCCCATCTGTTATTCGAGGACGCCCCCAAAGCACTGGTGGATAAAGTGGAGCAGGTGGCACGCCTGATCCGTTCAAAAGGGGTCGGCGTGTATTTCATCTCGCAAAACCCAGCTGACATTCCCGAGGACATCCTTGGTCAACTGGGCAATCGCGTGCAACACGCCTTGCGTGCCTTTACCGCGCGCGATCGCAAACAGCTGAAACTGGCGGCAGAGACTTACCGCGAAAACCCGAGGTTCTCGACAGAAGAGGCGATCCGCGAGGTTGGTGTTGGTGAGGCCGTGACCTCAATGCTGATGAAGAAAGGCGTTCCAGGCATCGTTGAACGTACTTTGATCCGGCCACCGTCGTCGCAACTGGGTCCAATCGCCCCGGCGCTGCGCAAAACCCTCATCGATACCTCGCCGATTGCGGGAAAATACGAAGCCCTTCAAGATCGCCGCTCGGCCTATGAAATTCTCAAACAAAGAGCGGAGAAAGCTGCCGCCGACGCCGAGACCGCAGAGGATCGTGAAGAAGAAATGAGCACGGCCGAGCGGGAATACACCGCCGGTCGACGCTATTCCGGCACCCGTGTCACCCGGTCGACATCACGCAAAACCCGTCGGGGCGACAGCTTTGGCGAGGCGATGGGAAAGATGGTGATGAAGGAACTCAAAGGCACCACGGGTCGTCGTATCGTGCGTGGAATTCTGGGTGGGTTGTTCAAAGGGCGTTAAACCCTCGGACAGCCAAGACCACCAGTCTGCTAACAGAAAAAGGGCGCCCAGTCAGGCGCCCTTTGCTTTGTTCCGTCGATCCCTATTTCTCTGGTATGAGGCCCCTTGGCGAGAACCTCAGGACCAGCAACAGGATAACTCCCATCGTCAACAGGCGCATATGGGCCGCGCTCTCAATCAGATGTATTTTCAGGGCGTTGTCATCGGCCAGACCAATGGTGACGAATTCCATGATGTCCGGACCCCAGACCTCAACCTTGGTATAGAGGTAAAAGATCAGGAAGCCGCCCAGAACCGCACCCAGATTGTTGCCGGAGCCTCCGACAATCACCATAACCCAGATCAGGAATGTGTAGCGCAAAGGCTGGTATGAGCCGGGGGTCAACTGGCCGTCAAGCGTGGTCATCATCGCGCCGGCAATGCCACATATCGCTGAGCCCAGCACAAAGATTTGCAAATGGCGTCGGGTCACGTCTTTGCCCATTGCCTCTGCCGCCACTTCATTGTCCCGTATGGCACGCATCATGCGACCCCAAGGACTGTGCAGGGCCAGCTGTGCCGCCACGAGGATCAACACAAGAACAGCCGTGAATAACACCGAATAGCCGAGCTTTACGTAGAGCGTGGAGGCTGTCACCGGATCAATGCCCAGCGATTGTGCCGTCGCAATAAAGCTTTCACTTTGCTGCAGATCGATCTCGTAAGGCATCGGACGGGGCAGGCCGTTGACGTTCTTAACGCCACGCGCCAACCAGTCTTCGTTCTTCATCACCGCGATGATGATCTCGGCAATGCCCAAAGTCGCAATCGCGAGGTAGTCTGACCGTAGGCCAAGGGCGGTTTTTCCGACCAGCCAAGCAGCGCCTGCCGCCAAAAGACCACCGACAGGCCAAGACAAAAGCACTGGCAGGCCCAACCCCCCAAGATAGCCGGTCCCGGCCGGGTTCACCGCTTCGATAGCTTGAACCGCGGGATCAAATACCGCGCGGTAGAGGAAGAAGCCAACCAGAAGAACCGCAACCGTGCCAATGGCGCGCGCCCGACCTGCGAGTTTCTTATAGGTGAACACTGCAGAGACAACACTTGCCGCACCGATCAGCAGGCCCGCGATCACGCGCACGCCGCCAGCGTTCCAGGCTTCGCCCACGGGGGGCATTGAGGTCAGGACCACGGCAAGCCCGCCGAGCGCGACAAAGCCCATCACACCGACGTTGAACAAGCCGGCAAAGCCCCATTGCAGGTTCACGCCCAGAGCAAGGATCGCCGAAATCAGGCCGAAGTTCAGGATGAACAGAGCCGAGTTCCACGACACGAACATGCCTTCGCCAATGATCAACAGCGCCATAGCACCAAAGAACAGGCTATTTCTCATCATGTCGCTCATACCGCTTTCCCCTTGAAGATGCCTGTCGGCTTGAACAGAAGCACGGCGATCAGGATCACAAAGCTGACCGCGAATTTGTAGTCGGTGCTGAGAAGCTGAACGAGCCCATCCGGCTCAAGAGGTTCTGGCATCCAGTACTTCAGCACTTTTTTCCACGCATAAGTGATCGTCACCTCGGAAAAGGCGATGATGAAACCGCCCGCAATTGCGCCCAATGGATTGCCCAATCCGCCCAGGATCGCCGAAGCGAAGATGGGCAGCAGCAGCATAAAATAGACAAAAGGTTTGAACGATTTGTCGAGGCCATACAGTGTACCTGCAATGGTCGCGAGTGCAGCCACGATCAGCCAAGTGTACATCACCACACGCTCGGGGTCGATGCCGGACAACAGGGCCAGATCCTCGTTGTCCGAATAGGCGCGCATGGATTTACCTGTGCGGGTGCGGTTCAGGAACCAGAACAAAGCCGCGACACAGACCACGGCTACAACGACCGTCAAACCCTGAGTGGTTTTGATCGCCAGACCTTCGCGCAGACCCGTCATCGCTTTGAACTCTCGCACGGAAATGATGAAGCGCTCACCGTCCAGGAATTTTTGGTCGTTCGGCCCAATCACAAAGCGGACCAGACCGTTGAGGATGAACATCACACCCATCGACACGATCACAAGGATCACCGGTTTGGCCTTTTGTTCTCGGTAAAACCTATAAACCGCCCGGTCAGTGATCAACACCAAGGCCATGGTCCCAAGGATCGCCAGCGGTAATGCCAACAACGCCGTAGGAAGTGGCCCAAGGCTCACCCCCATGCCTTGCAGCCACCACGTAACCAAAACAGCCAGCATAGAGCCAAACGCCATCGTGTCGCCGTGGGCAAAGTTGGAAAAGCGTAAGATTCCGTAGATCAGCGTCACGCCCAAGGCCCCAAGCGCCAATTGGCTGCCATAGGCGATCGCGGGGATCAGCACGAAATTGGAGAGGGCCACAAACCCGTTCAGAAAATCCATCAGGATGTCTCTCCCTGTGTGTTTTTATTGTTTTTCATGTCGTTACCCTTCTAAACACTGGCCGCGATACAGGACTTGGTCTTTGCCCTTGGGCGCGTCCGGATTTGGGGTGTTGATAAGATAGTTAAACTTGCCATCCGGTGAGATGCGCAGCTGATGCTGCGACCTGTCCGGACCGGAAAAGATCATCTGCACCATTTCGCCCATCATCAGCGGGGTGGCTTCCAACGGTTCGGCGTCGTTAAGATGCACCATCGCCTTGCCGTCTTCCTGCATCTTCATCTCAAGCCGCCCTTCGGCAGGCTGACAATTGTCTGAGGTTTCGGTGCAGGCTTCGGTCACGTTGCAATAGGGTTCTGCCGCGAGGAGCGGAGAAACCAGAAGAACACTCAAAGTCGTTGTTTGCAAAAACAGTTTCATCTGCCCACTTTCCTGCATTCAAACGAGATGATCTGGCGATCCTTATTCTGGAAAAGGCCCTTTTTGACGAGGTCTACACTGCGTGTATGAAACAGGCGAAAGCTTGAAGTGTTTCCGCTTTGGGGTTGATTAAGGTCAGGCAATTCGGGACCGAACCAACCACTTTGGCGTTCATCTGACGAGGCCTTGCGATAGGTCGACGCGGCATCCTTGGCTTTCGACAATGTTCGATAGGTCGATTGCTGCGGCGCGCGTGCTGAATCAAATCCGTCATAGGTCAAAGCACGCGCCCATTTTTCGCGTCGCTGCGCAAAGGGAGAAAAGGATCCCATGTAAGTGTCCTGGCCAAGGCTGATCACCGTCTTCAGCGACGTATCCGCGACGCAGTCACCTTGGGTATTGCAGCGCTCGTCAGACTGGCACTTCAATTCAATCTCTTCATACTGAACAAGCACAACGGCCTGCGCCGACAAGGGTGTCAAAAGAGCCAAAGCGAGGGCAGGGATCAAACGCATGTTTTATCCACCCAAGAACGACTTGCGGACTTCGGGATCGGCGAGCAGCTCTTTTCCCGTACCGGAATAGGCATTGCGGCCGGTGACCAGCACATAGCCTTTGTCCGCGATCTCGAGCGCTTGCCGCGCGTTCTGTTCGACCATCAGGATCGGAATGCCCGTGCGGCTGACCTCGATGATGCGGTCGAACAATTCATCCATTACAATTGGGGATACGCCTGCTGTGGGTTCGTCCAGCATCAGGACCTTGGGTTGGGTCATCAGCGCACGCCCGACAGCCACCTGTTGACGTTGCCCGCCCGACAACTCGCCGGCATGCTGATAGCGTTTCTCTTTCAGGATCGGGAACAGATCATAGACCTGTGTCATGGTATCGCTGAAATCGTCGGTGCGGATAAAGGCGCCCATCTCAAGGTTTTCCTCGACCGTCATCGAGGTAAAGATGTTCTGGGTTTGTGGCACAAACCCCATGCCCTTTTGCACGCGGGCCTGTGGGCTGAGATTGGTGATGTCTTCACCGTCCAGCATTACCTTGCCCGTGTGCACATTCAGCATGCCAAAGACCGCTTTCATGGCGGTCGATTTGCCTGCGCCGTTTGGACCAACGATCACGGCAATCTCGCCCTTATCAACGGCAACGGTGCAGTCATGCAGGATGTCCGGCCCCTTGCCGTAACCACCTGTCATGTTTTCTCCGATCAGAAAGCTCATGCTCTCTCCTGTTTCTTCTGTTGGCCGGGTGCACGGGTTTTTAACCTGCGTGTTTCGGCTCTGTGTCCCTGTTTAACCATCTTTGCCCGAGATGATCCTTTTCACGTCTTTTGGTTTGGCACTGGCAATCCCGGATCGGGCGATATCAGAAATGTCGCTCAACAGTTCCATCACATCGAAATACACTGACCAAGATACTGCATCGGCGCGAGGTCCCGTCCTGAAATCTCATTTTCCGAACGCACCGCGTCGCCATTGTCGATCAGCAGTGTGGTCGTGGTAATCCCGCCTGAAATCGGCTTTTCCATGATCGTGATGGCACGGTCGCCAAAGATCATTTCCAACTCGATCAGATCACTTTTCATGCCGATCCGCTCAGCGACCTCAGTTTCAAGATCGACCTTGTAGCGAATGTCGACGCCATCATGATCGCACTTGCGGTTCGGATCACATTTCCAGTCAAAAAAGCACTTGAAGATGATGCCTTCGGCAGCAGCAGGCACCGCAAAAGCAGCGCCAACAACAAATGCTGAGATGCGCAGGAAACTGTGCACGATCAGGCCTCCATCATGTCTTTGTTCTTAAGGCCCGTGCCAAGATAGGCTTCGATGACTTGCTCGTTGGCTTTGATCTCAGCCAATGTCCCTTCGGCAAGGACCTTGCCTTCGGCCATACAGATCACCGGATCACAGATTTTCCCTATGAAATCCATATCATGCTCGATCACGACAAAGGTATAGTCACGCTCTTTATTGAGCCTTAGGATCGCGTCACCAATGGTGTTCAACAGGGTCCGGTTTACACCCGCGCCAACCTCATCCAGAAACACAATCTTGGCATCGACCATCATCGTTCGGCCCAATTCCAACAGCTTTTTCTGTCCGCCCGAAACCTGTCCAGCCTTGTGATCGGCCAGATGCTCAATGGTCAGAAACTCAAGAACCTCATCGGCCTTCGCGCGCAGGGCGCGCTCTTCGTCGGCAATCCGTTTGCGGCCAAACCATGTGTTCCACAAAGCTTCGCCCGATTGCGTGCCAGGAACCATCATCAGGTTCTCACGGCAGGACATTGACGAAAACTCATGTGCAATTTGGAACGTCCGCAACAGACCTTTGTGAAACAGATCGTGGGGCGGCAGGCCAGTGATGTCCTTGCCAGCCATAGAGACCGTACCGGAAGTTAGCTTAAGAACTCCGGCGATCACGTTGAAAAGAGTGGTTTTTCCAGCGCCATTAGGTCCAATCAGACCAGTGATGGATCCGGGTTCGATTGACAGGGTTGCCCCATCCACGGCGCGAAACCCGCCGAAATGTTTGTGAACGTCCTCGACGACGATCATATGTAATCCCCCGCGACGCTCGTAAGCGCCTTACTTACATGTTGAAACAGCCCGGGAATAGACCCCGGGCTGCTCTGCATTTTTTGAAACTCGCGTATTAACGGAAGCCTGCGGTGTTGTCTTTGCCACCATCGTAGGCGATCTCGCGGTAGTTGCCGGCCGCTTCACCTGGTCCGATCAGCTCAACACCGGTCGCGCCTTCAAAGTCAACTTCACCACCACCGGCGAGGATTTCCAGCGCCTTAGCCAGTTCGCCAACGGCGATCTTTTCACCCGGCGCGTTGGCCACATCCATGACCTTGTCTTTGTAGACCTGAGGATCAGAAGATCCGGCGGCCTGCATGGCGAGCATGATCAGGGCTGCAGAGTCATAGGACTCAGGTGTAAAGGGCGATGTCGAGTCAAACGCACCATCAACCAGCGCAGCATAGGCTTCTGCCAGTTCGGTCGACGGGCTTGGGTGTGCACCCGAAGAGCCATCGATTTCCGAGCCAAAGTTCTCAAGCAGTTTTGCCGAGATCATGCCGTCAGGGAAGTGGAACGTGTCAAACGCACCCGAGTCGAGAGCCGCGCGAACAACGCCTGACCCACCTTGGTCGACATAACCGGCAACAACCAGACGCTCACCGCCTGCAGAGGCCAGGGCCGCGACTTCGGCTGAGTAGTCTGCTTTGCCATCTTCGTGAGCCGCATTGATCGTGACTGTGCCACCGGCTGCTTCAAACGCGGCCTGGAAGCTGTCTGCAAGACCTTTACCATAGTCGTTGTTGGTATAGGTGACCGCGACTTCCTTGATGCCGAGGTCGGTCAGGATATCAGTGATGACAACACCCTGACGTGCGTCCGACGGTGCGGTGCGGAAGAACAGGCCGTTGTCTTCGGCAGTCGACAGTGCGGGCGAGGTGGCCGAGGGCGATACCATCACAACACCGTTGGCAACAGCAACGTTAGACAGAATTGCACCGGTTACACCCGAGCAGTCCGCGCCAACGATACCTTTAACGCCATCTGACGTGATCAGGCGTTCTGCAACAGCTGTCGCAGCAGCGGCATCGATACAAGTCGAGTCGCCGCGTACTGGGGTTACGGTCGAGCCGCCCAGCAGCTTGCCAGAGTCTGTGACTTCTTTCATGGCGAGTTCTGCGCCAGCCGCCATGGACGGCGTCAGCGATTCAATCGGGCCCGTAAAGCCCAGGATCACACCCAGTTTGATATCTTCGGCGGAGGCGGCGCCAGCGACCAGTGCGGTGGCGGCGGTTGCCATCAGCAGTTTCTTCATGAGACACTCCCTATGTCTTTATGTGTTTGGATTTCTTTGCTCCAGCCCTCAGCCTAAGCGCGGTTTTTTCAAAAGAAAAGGGGATAATGAGCGGAATTTCCGCTGGGGAAACCCTGAAAAATGGCAGATGAGGGCTAGATCGACAAAAAACGTCTAATCCGGAGGAAAGCCTATATGTTCAGACAGATTCGACGTGCAGCCATTACCGCTCTCATTCTTGGCCTATTGCCGCTCGCGGCATCGGCGCAGACGATTGCGTCCAGTCAGGGAACCCTCAAAGTTACTGAGATGGGCAAAGGGTTCTCGACGCCTTGGGCGATCGGGTTTCTGCCAGAAGGCGGATTTCTGGTGACCGAACGCAAAGGGCGCCTTTGGCGGGTGGATGATGGTGATCGCTCAAAGATCGGCGGCCTGCCAAAAATTCAGGCCAAAGGGCAGGGTGGACTGCTGGACATTCTCATCCCGCGTGACTTTGCGACCCGGCGCGAGTTGTTTCTGACGTTTTCAAAAAAGGTGCCCGGAGGGACAGGGACGGCTGTTGCACGGGCGCGACTGGATGCTGGCGCAACGCGTTTGCGGGATGTCCAAGTGATTTTTGAGATGTCCGACGGCGCGTCTGGCGGGCGACACTTTGGTAGCCGTCTGGTTGAGAGATCTGATGGGACGTTGTTTGTTACAATTGGTGATCGCGGCGCGGACGAAGCAGCCCAGGACCTCAATAGCCATAAGGGCAAGATTTTACGCATCTCTCGCAATGGCGCTGTGCCGGGTGACAATCCGTTTGTTGGCCAGACCTCGGCGCTACCGGAGATTTGGTCATACGGGCATCGAAACCCGCAAGGGTTGGCAATGGATGCACGAGGTCGTCTTTGGGGTGTTGAGCACGGCGCCAAAGGCGGGGACGAGGTTAACGCGATCTCCAAAGGGCGCAACTATGGTTGGCCCGTGATCTCTTATGGCACGCACTATTCGGGGGCCAAAATCGGTGAAGGCACGGCTCAAGCAGGAATGGAGCAGCCGGCATTCTATTGGGATCCGTCAATCGCGCCTTCGGGCATGATGATCTATTCCGGAAAGCTCTGGCCAAAATGGCGAGGGCATACATTCATTGGAAGTCTGAAATTTGATTATATCTCAAGACTTTCCGTGTCACCTTTGAAGGAAAGAGAACAAATAAAAGCGTCTGAGACTGCACGCGTCCGGGATGTCCGCGAAGCGCCGGATGGATCGATATGGTTCATCGCCGAAGACAGCGGGAAAATCCTGCGCCTGACACCCGTCAAATAGCTGGCCTTTCCCTGTCAGCATGTGCCAACATGGCAGCATATCAACCCAATTGGATGCCATGATGCGCCCGTTCTCCGCCCTTGTCCTTGCTCTCGTCATGTCGTGCCCGTTGGCGCTGCCAGCTTCAGCACAATCCGAAACGCCGACGAGCACCCGTCAGGTTTACACTCAGGCGCGGGCTGAGCTGGACATGTTGATCATGCAACGCCGCATGGGGGATGCGATCCGCATGTTCGATCAAGTGATCGAAATCGACGAAGCGGAACTTGCAGCTTTGGATGCACAGATGCTCGAATTGTTCGAGCAAGATTTTGGGAATGTCGGGTTGGTGCGGTCAGTCGTGCACAAGAACGGATTCCGCCAAGAAATGATCGCCTACTGGACCGGTCGCGATTACCTGTATCTGTACCTTTTGCTACACACAGACAAATCGACCATTCGCCTGCTTAACTTTCAGTTCGACACCGATTTCCACGCGCTGAACGATCTGTTCTGATACCAATTATACGGAAAGACGTGCTGCCTGGGTACCTCGCTCACGATAGGGCGTGGTGTCGTAATGGGCCCGATAGCATTTTGAGAAATGACTGGGTGAGGCAAAGCCACAGGCAAGCGCCACGTTGATCACGCTCATATCTGTTTGCATCAAAAGGTTCCGTGCCTTCTGCAGACGCAATTCCATGTAATAGCGTTTGGGCGAGCGGTTCAGATAGCGCCGGAACAGGCGCTCCAACTGACGCGTGGACATGCCCACATCCTTGGCCAGTATCGAGGGGCTGATCGGCTCTTCGATATTGCTTTCCATCATCTGGATGACTTGGCTCAGCTTGGGATGACGCACGCCAATACGTGTCGGCACAGACAGGCGTTGCGTGTCCTGATCGGTGCGGATTGACGAATAGATCTGTTGATCGGCCACCCAGTTGGCCAGTTCCTCGCCGTGGTCGTCGGCGATGATTTGCAGGAACATGTCGATCGAAGAAGTTCCGCCAGCCGTGGTCATGCGGTTGCCATCGATCGAGAATACCGATTTGCCCAATTCAACTTCGGGGAACTCTTCAGCAAAGCTGTCCTGGTTTTCCCAGTGAATCGTGGCTTTCTTACCGTCCAGCAATCCCGCCTTGGCCATGACATAGGCGGCGGTGCACAATCCACCCACACGCACGCCCTTGCGGGCTTCGCGCCGCAGCCAGTTTAGCAGACGTTTGCTTGTGGCTTGTTGAATGTCGATCCCACCACACAAAATGATCGTGTCATCACGATGGAGTTCAATCAGATCCTCATCCAGCAGGAATTTTGTTTCGGTTGAGCTGGTCGCAGACTCACCACCGTCGCCAATCAGCAGCCAATCGTAATAGCGTTGTGGACTGCGACGGTTGGCCAGTCGTAGGCAATCAAGTGCAGACGCAAACGACAAAAGCGTGAAATTCTCAAGTAAAACAAAGACAAAACGTCTGGATTTGCCTGAAGTAGTCGAGTTTGGTGTGGATGATCTGACTTGCGACATCATCGAGAATCCTGAACAGGTCGGGCTGTTTGGCCCTTAGGGGAAAATCTTAGCGCCAATTCCTAGCATTAGGTCAAGGCCCGTAATTCAGAACTGGTCCTTGCTCAAGAGCTTTTGTATAGAGAGGCCCTGACCAAATTGAGACCGGAGAGAGACAATGGCAGAATGGCTAAAATCTGGCTGGCGGAACAAGCCGCGCATCCAGATGCCTGACTACACGGATGAGGACGCGCTGAAGGCTGTTGAGGCCCAGCTGGCCAGTTATCCGCCGTTGGTTTTCGCAGGTGAAGCGCGCCGCTTGAAAGAGAAGCTTGGGGCCGCAGCACGCGGCGAAGCCTTTTTGTTGCAAGGCGGCGATTGCGCCGAGAGCTTTGAGCAGTTCAGCGCTGACGGAATTCGCGACACGTTCAAAGTGATGTTGCAGATGGCGATGGTCCTGACTTATGGCGCCAAGGTGCCTGTGGTCAAAGTTGGCCGCATGGCCGGCCAGTTTGCCAAGCCCCGTTCAGCAGCGACCGAGACTGTCGATGGTGTGGAACTGCCCAGCTACCGTGGGGACATCATCAACGAGCTGGATTTCACGCCTGCGTCGCGCATTCCTGACCCGAAGAAGATGCTTCAGGCCTATACCCAAGCCGCAGCGACGCTGAACCTGCTGCGCGCGTTTTCGACAGGTGGTTACGCCGACGTGCACCAAGTCCACGCTTGGACCTTGGGATTTGTCGAAGGTGAAAAGGCCGCGAAATACCGCGACATGGCCAATCGTATCTCTGATGCGTTGGATTTCATGAATTCGGCAGGTGTGAACCCCATTACCTCTGCATCTTTGAAAACTGTGGATTTCTATACCAGCCACGAAAGCCTGTTGCTTGAGTATGAAGAGGCGCTGACACGCGTGGATTCAACCAGCGGCAAATGGTTGGCCGGATCTGGCCACATGCTGTGGATCGGTGACCGTACACGTCAACCTGATGGTGCGCATGTCGAATTCCTGAGCGGTGTCCAGAACCCGATTGGCCTGAAGTGTGGTCCGACCACCTCGGCTGAAGATCTCAAGGTGCTTCTGGCCAAATTGAATCCCAAAAACGAAGAGGGGCGCTTGACCCTGATCGCGCGCTTTGGGGCAGGATCGGTTGGTGAACACCTGCCACGCCTGATCAAAACGGTGAAAGAAGAGGGCGCGAACGTGCTGTGGTCTTGTGATCCGATGCACGGGAACACGATCAAGTCGGCCACTGGCTACAAAACCCGGCCCTTTGACAGCGTGCTGCGCGAAGTTCGTGAGTTCTTTGGTGTTCACAAGGCCGAAGGTACAGTGCCGGGCGGCGTGCATTTCGAGATGACCGGTCAAGACGTCACAGAGTGCACCGGTGGTGTTCGTGCGGTGACCGAAGAAGATCTCTCAGACCGCTACCACACAGCCTGCGATCCGCGCCTCAATGCGTCGCAGTCGCTGGAACTTGCGTTCCTTGTGGCGGAAGAGCTGTCTTCGTTGCGTCAGGAGCGTCAGGCACAGGCAGTCTGAGGCCGACATTGTTGCAAACGAATTGCGGCGGGTCTGAGGAAACAGGCCCGCCGTTTTTTTATGTGTCGTTCACAACCAGACGCAGATGCGGAACACCAGTAGACACAGTACGCGGCAAAGATGCCGGAGGGCCCTTGCGCGCGCTTGCTGGATCGGAAGGTGTCATGGCGTGAACATCGCGCAACGTCCGCTGAAAGCTGCTGGTCAGCCCAAAACGGCGTGGCGACCCGCCAATCTGCCTATCAATCTCAAGCCCACCAAGAACGCGTGTCACGTCTCCTTTGGAGGACCGCAAGGGCAACAGAATCATTTCACCGGTCAGGGCAGGGCGCCCGATTCCACGTTCGGCAGACAAGCTTAAACGGGCCCGTGCCGGACCGCTAAAGACGCTTTCCAACACGTCCCGAAACCCATCGCGGCTTGATATGCCGATCAAAGACGAGACCGGCATACCGTGCGTATCCATCCCCATGATTTCTTTGAACAGGCCACCTGCAATACGAATGCGTGCCAAGCC
Organism: uncultured Shimia sp.; assembly: GCF_947498095.1. Lineage (GTDB taxonomy): Bacteria > Pseudomonadota > Alphaproteobacteria > Rhodobacterales > Rhodobacteraceae > Shimia. Next base: position 24,433 of record NZ_CANMJE010000011.1, read on the forward strand.
CTGCGCCATACGCTCAAGGATGAACGCATGGCGCAGGGCCTGCTCGATCCCGCGTGGGTCAACCTCAAGCCGCATCGGCATATCGCGCCCGTCTCGCAGCGCGTCCCAATAAGATTCGATTTCGCGCAGAACTGCCCCGTGTGGTCGCCCCGTCTTACGTCCATACCCGCCATCAAGAAATCGCATGTCACTCAACCTTTGCTCACCCAGCAAAAAAAGCGCCCCCCGTGGCCTCGTGATCGTTGCGCGTTCCAGTCCTCCAAAGAGCCAAGTCAAGTCGCATTCAGATCATCGTTACCACCCGGTTAACATCTCACATTTTCTCTAAATGCAGGAAAAAAGCTGGCAAAGTGGTTAACCTTGCGGACGGCGTTCCGGGTGATGCTTGCTTGCGAGGGCAGAATGGCTTTAGGTGACGGCACGGAACCAAAAGGAGGCCCGCTTGCTTCATTCGATGACTGGATTTGCCGCGCTCAGGGGCGTGGCGCAAGGGTATAGCTGGGGCTGGGATCTGCGCAGTGTAAACGCCAAGGGGTTGGATCTGCGTCTGCGGGTGCCGGATTGGATCGAAGGGCTGGAAGCCGCGTTGCGCGGTGAGTTGGGCAAAGCAATGGCCCGCGGGTCCGTGACATTGTCTCTCCGGGTTCAAAAAGATGAAGACGAGGCGCAGCTGGCGCTCAACACCCAGCAATTGAACGCAGTTCTGGACGCCATGACCGAAGTTGAAACACAGGCGATGGGCCGTGGGCTCTCGTTGGCACCCTCCAAAGCCAGCGACATTCTTGCGCTCAAAGGTGTTCTGGACACCGCCAGTTATGAAACCGATACCAAGGCGCTGCGTATGGCGATCCTCAAGGATCTGCCGCAGCTTCTGGACAGTTTCCTTGAGATGCGGCGCAACGAAGGTGAGGCGTTGGACGGCGTATTGAAAGACCAGTTGAAGCTGGTTGAAACCCTGACGTCTGAGGCTGCGATCGCGGCTGAGGCGCGCAAAGACGACACCGCCGCCGCATTACGGGCCAATCTGGCGCGGGTTTTAGAGAACACGGATGGCGCTGATCCTGCCCGCGTGGCCCAGGAATTGGCGGTCATCGCCGTGAAAACAGACATAACCGAGGAAATCGACCGGTTGCATGCCCATGTGACTGCAGCTCGCGATCTCTTGGCCAAAGGCAGCCCGGTGGGTCGCAAGATGGATTTCTTGATGCAGGAATTTAATCGTGAAGCCAACACCTTATGCTCCAAAGCTCAATCTGTTGATCTGACGCGGATCGGGCTTGACCTCAAGGCCGTGATCGACCAAATGCGTGAGCAAGTCCAAAACGTGGAGTGATGACATGACCAACCGACGCGGCCTTTTAATCATCCTGTCGTCGCCCTCTGGAGCCGGAAAATCCACGTTGGCCCGGCGCTTGATGCAGTGGGACGAAGGCCTGAGCTTCTCGGTGTCGGCCACCACCCGCGCGCCAAGGTCGGGCGAAGAACATGGACGTGAGTATTTCTTTCTCAGCGAAGACGAATTCAGAAGCCAGGTTGCCAAGGGACAAATGCTGGAACACGCCCATGTTTTCGGCAATTTTTATGGTTCACCTGCGGGCCCGGTCAAATCCACAATCGATGCCGGAAACGACGTGTTGTTTGATGTTGACTGGCAGGGAGAACAACAGATCCGCAACTCGGATTTGGGCAAGCATGCGCTTTCAATCTTTATCCTGCCGCCTTCCATCACCGAATTGCACCGCCGCCTTGTCAGCCGTGGACAAGACAGTGATGAGGTCATTTCAAAGCGCATGCAGAAAAGCTGGGACGAAATCAGCCATTGGGGCGCTTATGACTATGTGCTGGTCAACGATGATCTGGACAGCACCGAGTCCGATTTGAAAACCATCATCACTGCCGAACGGATGCGCCGCGAGCAACAGCCCGCGTTGCAAGAGCACGTGCGCACCCTTCAGGCCCAGTTTGAGGAGATGTCCTGATGCCTGTTTACGCTCTGGACGGAATAGCCCCGAAACTCGACGACGACAGCTGGGTCGCCCCGGACGCCAATGTGATTGGCAATGTCACGCTGGAAGAGGGGGCCTCAATCTGGTTCGGTTGCACCATTCGCGGTGACAACGAACCCATCGTGATCGGCAAAGGCTCTAACGTGCAGGAGAGCACGGTGATGCACACCGACCCTGGATGCCCTCTGACAATTGGCGAGAATTGTACTATCGGTCACAAGGCGATGCTGCATGGCTGCACCATTGGTGACAACAGCCTGATCGGTATGGGCGCGACCGTTTTGAACGGCGCCAAGATCGGTAAAAACTGCCTGATTGGCGCCGGTGCCTTGATCACCGAACGCAAAGAGATACCCGATAATTCTTTGGTCATGGGTGCGCCGGGCAAAGTGGTTCGGCACATAGATGACGCAGCAGCCAAAGGGCTGACCGGAAGTGCCAAACACTATCAGTATAACATGCGCCGGTTTCGCGCGGGCCTCGCCGAGATGTGATTTTCCCTAAGCCACATTAAAAATTACCGAAAAGCGATTGATATTTAGTCATTAGTTTCATTGATGAACCTTTTATGACATTTTGCACATTTGTGTTTACAAGGACGGAGCGCCCGGAACAGCCTAGCGCGTCAAAACTTATGCGTGCAGATTATGACCCCACAAACCACTCAGTCTTATCTTGATGCGATCCCGCTTCCCGCGGTGTTTGTTGGGTTGGATTCCCGTATTCGGGGCGCCAACAGTCGCGCGGTGGCGATCAATTCCAACGCCGGTGAGACACGCCCCTTTGTTCTGGTGTTTCGCCAGCCGAGCCTGAGTGAAGCTGTTGACAATTGCCTTAGCGACCGCAAGCCGCAAAAGGCGATCTATCATCATTCCGATGGCCCACATATGGTGCGTTATGATGTTAGTTTGGCTTTTGTTGACGCGGGTGAAGAGGCCGGGGTGTTGTTGTGTTTCAACGACGTTACGCACCTTGAGCAAGCTGATCAGATGCGCCGAGATTTTGTGGCCAATGTCAGCCACGAACTGCGCTCGCCCCTGACTGCGATCCTTGGGTTTATCGAAACTCTTCTGGGCCCGGCACGGGACGATGCCGCCGCCCAAACGCGATTTCTGGGCATTATGTCCGCCGAAGCTGGACGTATGAACCGATTGGTCGGAGATCTCTTGTCGCTCAGCAAGGTTGAGGAAGACGCCCGACGCCGCCCAACGACCGAGATCGACATGGATGCACTGATGCGCGCAGCCATCCGGAACCTGTCACCGATTGCTGAAGAAAACGGCAGCACCGTGACCTATGATGCACCGGAAAACCCGACACTTGTGGCCGCGGATCAGGACCAAATGATGCAGGTCTTCACAAACCTGATTGAAAACGCCCTGAAATACGGCGGGCAGGGCACCAAGGTCACCATCACCACCTATGAAGTAGATCGGGATTCAACGCTGGGCCGGGCGGCGCGGTGCTTTGACATTGTTGACAACGGGCCGGGCATAGACCCCGAACACATCCCGCGCCTGACCGAACGGTTTTATCGAATCGACTCGCATCGTTCGCGTGAGATGGGAGGCACCGGATTGGGGCTGGCCATCGTTAAACATATCCTGAACCGCCATCGCGGACGTTTACGCATCGAAAGCACACGCGACAAAGGCAGTAAATTTACTGTTGTTTTGCCAAAATAAGACCGGACAGACCAAAAACCCGTCGACTGTCATAAAAGCGTTACATACTCGTCACAAAAGCTTTGTCAGAGAGACCTAGACCCGCTCCCAAGGTCACCAGATGGGTGGCCACATCTATGGAGAGATACATGTCCGTCAAACTGACAGCCTCGGCTCTGGCCATTGTTGCCGCAGCCACTGCCGCAGACGCCCGTGACCAGTTGCAAATCGCCGGCTCATCAACCGTTCTGCCTTATGCCACCATCGTAGCCGAAGCATTTGGTGAAAACTTTGATTTCCCGACCCCCGTTGTTGAAGGCGGCGGCTCTGGTGCCGGCCGCAAGAAAATGTGTGAAGGTGTAGGTGAAAACACCATCGACATCGCCAACTCGTCCTCGCGTATCAAACCGTCAGATATCGAGCTTTGTGCCTCGAACGGCGTCAGCGAGATCATGGAAGTGCGCTTTGGCTATGATGGCATCGTCTTTGCCTCGGACATCAACGGCCCGTCGTTTGCCTTTACCCCGGCAGACTGGTTCACCGCCATCGCCAAAGAAGTTGTTGTTGACGGCAAGCTGGTCGCCAACCCCAACGCCAAGTGGTCGGATGTGAATGCCGATCTGGCTGGCAACGATATTCTGGCCTTTATCCCTGGTACCAAGCACGGCACCCGCGAAGTCTTTGACAAAAAGGTTCTGGAAGCCGGCTGTAAAGCCACGGGCGCGCTGGACCTCTTGATTGAAGCCAATGGCGGCGACAAGAAAGCTGGCAAGAAAGCCTGTCACGCCCTGCGCACCGACGGTGTGTCGGTTGACATCGACGGCGATTATACAGAGACCCTCGCGCGTCTCGACGCCAACCCGCAAGCCATCGGCGTCTTTGGCCTGTCGTTCTATCAGAACAACACGGACAAGCTGATCGTGGCCACCATGGACAACGTGACACCCTCGACCGAGACTGTTGCCTCGGGTGAGTATCCTGTGTCGCGCCCCTTGTTCTTCTATGTGAAGAAAGCCCACCTGGGTGTGATCCCCGGCCTGCAGGAATACATCGACTTTTTCGTCAGCGATGACATGGCAGGCCCCGATGGCCCGCTGGCTGAATACGGTCTGGTTTCAGACCCAGAGCTGATGAAGACACAAGAAATGGTCGCAAACGGCACCCCGATGGGTCCGATGAACTAAGACCTAAGTTTTTGGGTGGCGCCTGACTTTGGGCGCCACCTTACCCCAAACCCTGCCTCGTGCGTTGGAGTTCCCATGAGCGTCGGACTTGTTTTCCTCGTCGTCATCGCAATTGCGATCGTCGGCTTTTTTATTGGCCGCAAACGCGCTGTCCTCTCAGTTGATGGCGATGTCCGTAAGCTGCACTCGCTGCCCTCATACTATGGGCAGACGGTGTTTATTTTCTCGGCAGTTCCAGCCCTGCTGGTGACACTCGCATGGCTTCTGTTGCAGCCGCTCTACGTCGAAAACCAGGTATCGGCCAAGATTTTGCCCGGTGACATCGTCGAAGGCAGCTCGCTTGAACTGGTGATGGCCGACGTGCGCCGTATCTCTTCAGGACTCGACAGCCTTGTGGCTTCGGGAAACGTGGATGAAGACGGGTTGAAGCTGATCAATGCTGCTGACACCGATGTGCGTGCGCTGCTGGGTGAGGTTGGCGTGGCGGTGGCCTCGGACGTGCAAGCAAACGTCTTCACAGCCTCAATGGAGTACCGCGCCAAGACCGCCATGCTGAAAACAGCAATGGCCGTCGTCGCAGTTGTACTCAGCCTACTCGGAGCCTTGATTGCGCTCTCCAGAATTCACCCTGAATACCGCGCCCGTAACGTCTCTGAGCTGGCAATCAAGTCTCTGTTGATCCTCTCGTCCATGGTGGCGATCCTGACCACGGTTGGAATTATCTTCTCGCTGTTGTTTGAGACGTCGAACTTTTTCCGGATGTACCCGGCCAAAGATTTCTTCTTCAATTTGACATGGAACCCACAGTTCACTGGCGGGTCTGATCTGGGCATCCTGCCGCTTTTGTGGGGCACGCTGTACGTGTCGTTCTTTGCGCTGATCTTTGCCGTGCCAATCGGTCTGTTGGTTGCGATTTATCTGTCAGAATATGCCTCGCGCCGGGTCCGCGCGATCGTGAAGCCAGCGGTTGAGATCCTCGCCGGTATTCCAACCATCGTTTATGGTTTGTTTGCCCTCATCACCATTGGCCCGATGTTGCGAGATTACTTTGCTCAGCCGCTTGGCCTTGGCGCATCCTCTTCTTCGGTGCTGACCGCTGGTGTGGTCATGGGCATCATGCTGATCCCCTTCGTGTCGTCACTCTCAGACGATGTTATCAACGCCGTGCCTCAGGCGATGCGCGACGGTTCTTACGGGCTAGGCGCGACGCAATCGGAAACCGTGCGGCAGGTGATCTTGCCCGCCGCTCTGCCGGGCATTGTGGGCGCCATTCTTCTGGCCGCGTCGCGCGCTATTGGCGAGACCATGATCGTGGTCATGGGGGCTGGGGCCGCAGCCAAACTATCGCTTAATCCCTTTGAAGCGATGACCACCATTACCGTGAAAATTGTCAGCCAGCTGACAGGTGATACTGAATTTGCCAGCCCCGAAACACTGGTGGCTTTTGCCCTTGGCCTCTCACTGTTTGTGGTGACGCTGGGCCTCAACGTCCTCGCGCTATACATCGTGCGTAAGTACCGGGAGCAATACGAATGACCGACGCAACCTCCGGGTCCGCAATGGGCAAACCAAAATCATCGCTGCTGGTACAGGATGACCGTACCAAGCGCCGCAATGCTGCCGAAGCCCGCTTTAGAGGCTATGGCGTGGTCGCTATTACCATCGCGATGCTGGCGCTCGTAGGACTCTTGAGCTCGATCCTCTACAACGGGTCTTCGGCCTTCCGGCAAACCTTTATCACGCTTGATGTCTATCTGGACCCTGCCAAGCTGGACAAAGACGGCTCAGGCGATCTGGCCAAGATTGCCAAGGTCACAACCTTTGGCTACGCGCCGCTGATCAAGAAATCTTTTGAAGTAGAATTCGAAAAGCAGGGCATCGGCGTTGAGGGCATGAAGCCAAAAGACGCGGCTAAAATGATCTCAAAAGAAGGGCCAGCTGAGTTGCGCCGCTTTGTTCTCGCGAACCCGGATCAAATCGGAGAAACGCTGAGTTTTGAGTTTCTCGCCTCGGGCCGGATCGACGGCTATTACAAAGGTCGCGTGACCATGGAAAGCGCCGAGATCGATAAGAACGTCTCGCCCGAGCAGTTGCAGCTGGCGGATCAAATGAAAGACGCCGGCGTGCTTGAAACCAAGTGGAACTGGGGTTTTCTGACCCGGGCTGACGCCTCTGAGAACCGTCCCGAAGCGGCAGGGCTGGGCGTTGCAATCCTTGGATCGTTTTACATGATGATGGTGGTGCTGTGTCTATCTCTTCCAATCGGCGTCGCTGCCTCGATTTATCTGGAAGAATTTGCGCCGAAAAACTGGATCACCGACGTGATTGAGGTGAACATCTCGAACCTCGCCGCCGTGCCGTCGATTGTCTTTGGTATCCTGGGCCTTGCGATCTTCATCAACTTTGCAGGTCTGCCGCAGTCGGCACCCATCGTCGGTGGCCTGGTGCTGACCTTGATGACTCTGCCAACGATCATCATTGCGACCCGCGCCTCGTTGAAAGCGGTTCCGCCTTCGATCCGGGACGCAGCACTGGGGGTAGGGGCCTCAAAAATGCAATCGGTGTTCCACCACGTTCTGCCCTTGGCCGCGCCCGGCATCCTGACCGGCACCATCATCGGTCTTGCACAGGCTTTGGGCGAAACCGCGCCGCTGTTGCTGATCGGCATGGTCGCCTTTGTGCGCGAATTCCCCTCCGCACCGCCCGAAGGCTTTTTCGATCCTGCCGCCGCATTGCCGGTGCAGGTCTACAACTGGACGCAGCGCGCAGACCCTGCTTTTGTTGAACGCGCATCAGGAGCGATCATCGTTCTTCTGGTGTTCCTTTTGTTCATGAACGCCGTTGCGATTATCCTCCGCCGCCGCTTTGAACGCCGCTGGTAAGCCAAGGAAACTGAAAACATGTATGATGCACCGAAATTGGGGGCCAACGTGGAACAAAAAGAACTCAAGATTGCTGCCCGTGGGGTTCAGGTCTTTTACGGCGAGACACACGCGATCAAAGACGTGGATATCGACATTCAGGCCAAGACCGTGACCGCCTTTATCGGCCCATCGGGTTGTGGCAAATCCACCTTCTTGCGGTGTTTAAACCGTATGAACGACACCATTGATATCTGCCGCGTTGAGGGCGACATCACGCTGGATGGCGAAGACATTTACGACAAGCGGGTCGATCCTGTGCAACTGCGAGCCAAGGTCGGAATGGTGTTTCAGAAACCCAACCCGTTCCCCAAATCGATCTACGACAACGTCGCTTACGGGCCCCGCATCCACGGATTGTCGCGCAACAAAGCAGAACTTGATGAGATCGTCGAAAAGGCGCTGCGCCGGGGCGCGATCTGGAACGAGGTCAAAGACCGGCTGCACGAGCCCGGCACAGGCCTTTCGGGCGGTCAGCAACAGCGCTTGTGCATTGCCCGTGCCGTTGCCACCGAGCCTGAGGTCTTGCTGATGGATGAGCCGTGTTCCGCGCTGGATCCGATTGCTACGGCCCAGGTTGAAGAACTGATCGACGAGTTGCGTACGCGATACTCGGTCGTGATCGTCACGCACTCGATGCAACAGGCGGCGCGCGTCAGCCAGCGCACCGCGTTTTTCCACCTCGGCAACCTTGTGGAATACGACGACACCGCAACGATCTTTACCAACCCGCGCGATGAGCGCACCGAAAGCTATATCACAGGCCGGATCGGCTAAACCAAGAGCAGGACCATGAACGATAAGCATATTGTAAGCGCGTTTGACAGCGATCTTGAGCTCATTCAGGCGCATGTGATGAAGATGGGTGGCCTCGTGGAAGAGGCCATTCTGGACGCATCCAAATCGTTGAAGAACAACGATGATGAACTGGCTGAGCAGGTTCGCGCCAACGACAAGGCGATTGATCTCTTGGAAGAGCAGATCAACGATGAATGCGTGCGCGTCATTGCGCTGCGCTCGCCCACAGCCACCGATTTGCGCGTGGTGTTGTCTGTGATGAAAATCATCGGCAACCTTGAGCGTATTGGTGACTATGCCAAGAACATGGCCAAGCGGACTGGTATTCTGGTCAGCATGACGCCGGTTGACGGCGCGCGCGGCGCACTACGCCGTATGGCCCGCGAAGTGCAGCTGATGCTCAAAGACGCGCTTGATGCCTATATCCAGCGCGACGCTGAATTGGCGCAGGACATTCTTGAGCGTGATCGCGACATCGACCAGATGTACAACGCATTGTTCCGCGAATTCCTGACGTTTATGATGGAAGATCCGCGCTACATCACACCCTGTATGCATCTGCATTTCATCGCCAAAAACACCGAGCGTATGGGCGATCATGTGACCTCGATCGCCGAACAGGTGATCTATCTCGTTACCGGGCAGTTTCCCGACGATGACCGCCCCAAATCGGATCACTACGATCCGAGCCTTCATTCCGCAGAATAAACGCGCAAGGGAATACAGCCAATGGCACAGGATCACCCCACCGTCCTTGTCGTCGAAGACGAACCCGCGCAGCGCGAGGTGCTGTCCTATAACCTTGAGGCCGAGGGTTTCGATGTGGTCAAGGCGGCTGATGGCGACGAGGCATTGTTGCTGGTTGCCGAAACTGCGCCCGACATCATTGTTCTTGACTGGATGTTGCCGGGCACGTCCGGGATTGAGATCTGCCGACGCCTGAAGTCGCGCAATGAGACCGCAACCATCCCCGTCATCATGCTGTCCGCGCGCTCAGAAGAAGTGGACCGTGTGAGGGGGCTTGAAACCGGGGCGGATGACTATGTTGTGAAACCCTATTCGGTCATGGAATTGATGGCACGGGTCCGCAATCAGCTGCGCCGTGTGCGTCCAGCGTCGGTCGGCCTGCGCCTTGAATACGAAGATATCGTACTGGATGCCGAAACCCATCGCGTCACCCGTGGCGAGGAACCGTTGAAGCTCGGACCGACAGAATTTCGACTGCTATCGACCTTCATGGAAAAGCCGGGACGTGTCTGGAGCCGCGAGCAGCTGCTCGATCGGGTCTGGGGGCGCGATATCTATGTCGACAGTCGCACGGTTGATGTCCATATCGGGCGTCTGCGTAAAGCATTATGCGTCTATGGCGGCGCTGATCCGCTGCGCACAGTTCGTGGTGCGGGATACGCGCTGGGGTAGGCTTGTTTACATAATCGGAGCGGCCTGCAGCTTTCAGCAGTTTAGGTTGGGGAGCTAAGGCGCTGATATATCAGTGTATTGCTAGATATTTGATTTACGTTTGGGAGACTAAGTAGTTCCGATAATCAGTATTATGTAAATATTAGATGCGCCTTTAGCTCAAATTACAGCGCAATATTGGAATTACCAAGCCCCCTGTGTACGGTCAGACGCACCAGAGCTTTCACTTAGACGCCAAGGGCCATTTGATGACAAACGCAGACATCAAGGCAGAAATCCTGCTGCCAACAGATGAAATCCGTGACGACATTCCATTCTATACAAAGACTCTTGGATTTCGAATGGACTCGATTTTTCCTGCTGACGATCCCACCGAAGCCAGCTTTTCCGGCCATGGGATTGCATTGCGCATACGCAAAGGTGCCAAAGTTGATCCCGGTGTGTTGCGCATTCTGACAGATGACGTCGCGGGTTTTGCCGACGGTCAGACGTCGATCACCGCGCCAAACGGCACAAGGGTTGAAATTGACCGTTTGACGCCCGTGGTGCAGCAACCCCCTACACACCATGAGTTTTCTGTGCGTCGGCTGCGCGATGAAGCACCATGGATCATCGGCCGCGCTGGCATGCACTACCGCGATCTTGTCCCAACGCGACTGGGCGGATCAATCATTGCCAGCCATATTCGCATTCCCGATGGCGGACCGGTTCCGGACGTTGTGCATTATCATACGGTCGGATTTCAGCTGATCTTTTGCTACAAAGGATGGGTCGATGTGCTCTATGAAGATCAAGGCGACGAGATGATGCGTCTTGAGGCCGGAGACTGCGTGATTCAACCTCCTGAAATCCGCCACCGCGTCTGTCACGCCTCACCCAATATCGAGGTTATCGAGATTGGAGTTCCAGCAGAGCACGTGACGACAATAGACCACGAGATGACCTTACCAAACGGCCAAGGGGATCCTGATCGAGAATGGCAAGGTCAGAAATTTGTTCATCATATCAAGGATAAAGCCGTCTGGACACCTTTCCGCATTCCGGGATTCACGTGTCGCGACACTGGCATTTCCGAGGGTACGAAAGGTGTTGCCGGCATTCAGGTTGCCTGTTTTCAGGGTGGTGAACCGCCCAGAACACGTCACGACTCGGACATTCATTTCACATTTGTCATGCAAGGCCGCATGACTTTGGTTGCAGATGGCCAGGACCCCCGTGATTTGCAGCCCGGTGATGCCTTTGTAATCCCGCCCGGAATGATCACTCAGTATTGCGAATGCTCAGATGATCTGGAGCTTTTGGAAGCAACCTTACGCGGTGATGGAACAACGGAAATTGTAGTATGACGCCCCTACCCGACCAGACCTAACGCGTTGCCCTTGGGTCATAATACCGAATTATTCCCAGCGCTGCCGCTGGACAGCCGCAATTGCCGACCTATAACCGAGTCAACGGCTTCTTACGGGGATAGTTATGACGTCGATACTGGTATTGAACGGCCCAAACCTTAATCTTCTTGGGACACGTCAACCCGAGGTCTACGGTTCAACAACATTGGCCGAGATTGAAGAGTCCTGCGTCGCACATGGCGCGTCGAGAGACATCTCGGTGAGCTGTTTTCAGTCCAATCACGAGGGTGCCTTGGTCGATGCTATTCATGACGCACGCAATACCTTTGACGGCATTATTCTGAACGCAGGCGCCTACACCCACACGTCGATCGCGCTGATGGACGCTGTTGCGTCCGTTGAACTGCCAGTCATCGAACTCCACCTGTCCAACATCCATGCACGTGAAGAATTCCGCCACAAATCCTATCTTTCCAAGGTCGCATTGGGACAAATCTGCGGATTTGGCAGTCACGGCTATGTACTGGCGATCGATGCACTTAAGGCGCATCTGGACAGCGCCTCATGACACTTGATTACATTGAGACCCTGACACAATCCGTCAGCCTCGAAGCTCTTTGGGACCGCCACACGTCACGCATGGCAGAATTCGGCTTTGACCGGCTGATCTATGGCTACACCAGTTTCCGGACCAACCAATCGCTCGGCGAAGCGGAAGACTTCATCATCCTGTCAAACCACGATCAATCCTATCTTGATCGGTTCCTGGGTGATGGTTTGTATTTCGACGCGCCGATGATGCCGTGGACGCTGAACAATTCCGGCGCCTGCAGTTGGTCCTGGGTCCAAGACCGCGCTGACAAAGGCCTATTGAGCGCCGGAGAGAAAGAAGTTTTGCGGGTCAATGAAGAAATGGGCGTGACAGCTGGCTACACGATCAGCTTTCCCAGCATGTCCAGCCGCGTCAAAGGCGCGATGTCATTGGTTGCAGCACCCGGCGTCTCACAGAAAGAAGTAGACGAGATTTGGGAAGCGAATGGGCGGACCATTGAGTTGATCAACCAGGTGGCGCATCTCAAAATCATGTCCCTGCCCTATGACTATTCCCCCCGGTCGCTAACCAGTCGACAGCGCGAGGTGTTGGAATGGGTCGGTGAAGGCAAATCAGTCCAGGATATTGCGCTTCTCATAAGTCGAACTCCGGCGACAGTTGAAAAGCATTTGCGCCTCGCGCGTGCGGCTTTGAACGTGCAGACGACCGCTCAGGCGCTCCTAAAGGCCTCATTTTTGCGACAAATTTATCGGCTTGACCAAGGTTGACGCAGAAAAGCGTCAAAAGTAGGGTTTCCCTGACTTGCCTTACCTTAGGTAAATCTGACAGACTCAGCGCGTTCCGTGAGTGGTGGCTTTTGCCTTGGAACATTGGGGAATCATCTTTGAGATTACAAAGCCCTGATCCCTTGCCGGTTTACCGGTTGCTGACGTGGGTACTTATTGTCGTGTCTGTATTGGCAAACTTTCGTGGTGTCCTTCATCCCCATGCTATGGGCACTCGAAATTCGGCGGCGTTGCCTTTTCCCGGGCGGCGCCGCCATCCATTTCAGCACCCGATTCTACGAAAAACCTCAAAGAAAAACGCCGCTCACAAAACTTGTGAACGGCGTTCTAATCAGTGATGAAGAGCAGGCTTAGCCCTGAGCAGCTTTCGCAACTTCAGCAGCAAAGTCTTCTTCTTTTTTCTCGATGCCTTCGCCCACTTCCATGCGAACGTATCCGAGAACCTCTGCGCCGGCTTCTTTGGCAGCAGCCTCGACCGTCAGGTCAGGGTTGATGACAAAGCTTTGGCCCAGCAGAGTGACTTCGGCCATGAACTTTTTCATGCGGCCAACGATCATCTTTTCGATCACCTGCTCGGGCTTGCCCGATTCACGTGCGATCTCGATCTGAACGTTTTTCTCTTTTTCAACAACGGCTGGGTCCAGGTCTGCTTCTGACAGAGACTGTGGGTTGGCGGCTGCAATGTGCATTGCAACTTGCTTACCAAATCCTTCGTCGCCGCCCTTAAGAGCAACCAGAACGCCAATTTTGCCCATACCGGCAGTAGCCGAGTTGTGGACATACGACACAACGGTCTCGCCTTCGACGGTTGCCATGCGGCGAACCGACATGTTCTCACCGATTGTCGCAACTGCGTCGGTCACAACGTCTTTGACAGCTTTGCCGCCCATGTCTGCAACCAGCAGAGCTTCGGTGTCAGCAACGGTCAGTGCAACGTCTGCAATTCCGCCAACCATCGCCTGGAAGTCGGCGTTCTTACCAACAAAGTCGGTTTCCGAGTTCACTTCAACCGCGACACCTTTGCCGCCATCTACTTTCACGGCCACAAGACCTTCGGCGGCGATACGGCCCGATTTCTTGGCCGCTTTGGCCAAACCTTTGGTGCGCAGCCAATCAATTGCTGCTTCCTGGTCGCCATCATTTTCGGTCAGAGCTTTTTTCGCATCCATCATGCCTGCGCCCGTCATTTCGCGCAGTTCTTTGACCATAGCTGCTGTGATCGCCATCTTGGCTCTCCTCATAAATCGTATTGGGTCCGGGGGCGGGCTTACCCTGCCCCCGTAAAAGGTTTGTTACGCTTCGGCTTTTGCTTCTTCAGCAGGAGCTTCGGCGGGGGCCTCTTCGGCAGCGGCTTCTTCAGCTGGCGCTTCTTCCATGGCGCCAAGGTCGATGCCTGCGGCACCCAGCTGAGCCGACATGCCGTCCAGAGCAGCGCGGGCCGCCAGATCGGTGTAAAGCGCGATGGCGCGGGCTGCGTCGTCGTTGCCGGGAATGATGTAGTCTACACCGTCAGGCGAGCAGTTGGTGTCGACGATGGCCACAACCGGGATACCCAGTTTGTTGGCTTCGGCGATGGCCAATGCTTCTTTTTTCACGTCAATGACGAACAAAAGATCAGGAACACCGCCCATTTCGCGGATACCGCCGAGCGACGCTTGCAGTTTGCCCTGGTCACGCTCCATGCCCAGACGCTCTTTCTTGGTCAGGCCTTCAACGCCATCCGAAAGCTTCTCGTCAATTTCGTTCAAACGTTTGATCGACTGCGAAACGGTTTTCCAGTTGGTGAGCGTGCCGCCCAACCAGCGGTGGTTCATGTAATACTGTGCGCATTTCTCAGCAGCATCAGCGATCGGAGCCGAAGCCTGACGCTTGGTGCCAACAAAGAGAACGCGGCCGCCCTTGGCGACAGTTTCACGGATGACGTTCAGAGCGGCGTCCAGCATTGGAACGGTCTGAGTAAGGTCCATGATGTGAATGCCATTGCGCGCACCATAGATGAACTCGCCCATACGGGGGTTCCAGCGTTGCGTTTGGTGGCCAAAGTGTACGCCTGCTTCCAGCAGCTGGCGCATGGTGAACTCGGGAAGAGCCATGCTTGTATTTCCTTTTCCGGTTTACGCCTTGGCGGGGAGGATGATCCCAAGGATTTGGGACAACCGGCGGACCGACAGGGATGTCTCCCCTGCCCGACCCAAACCCCGCCTGCGGGTTTGAATGGCGCGCGTTTAACTTAGGTATTGTGGGATGACAAGCCCCAAGAGCTGCTAATACTCATCAAAACGGTGAAAAAAGCACCTGACGCAGGCCAGAGTTGATTTACACTGGCCTGAGGGACCGGGAAAGGCCGTTTGTCATGCAAAAGCACCTGTTTGCCAGTGGGCTAATCTACGCGTTGGTTTTTGCCAGTATGGCGACCGCAGAGCGCAACACACACAGCTTCGGCAATGGTACCGAGTTTTCCTGGTATGGCTGGTTTCACTTTGCCGAGCAGATCTTTGACGATGGTGAGAGTACCACGTCCACGCTTGTGGATGTTACAAGCGCCGGAAGCCGTTTTGGTTTCTATCTGCGCGGACAAAGCCCGGTGTCGTTCCACTTTGAAACTGGGCTGGGATTCCGCCCCTCCACCAAGACCAGCCAGATCAACAAACCAGATTTTTTTGATTGGGATCGCACCGATCTGAGGAAAGTTCAGATACGCTATAACAGCCCAATCGGGGAATTTCGCATCGGCCAGGGTAGTATGAACATGGACGGCGGTGCCGAGGTCGATTTGGGGGATGCCGCTATCGTTGCCAAATCCAATATCAACGAGCTTTTTGGGTCTTACGAGTTTCGCGACGGCGCCGGGAACCTGACCGGCATCAACCTCGGCAGTGTTTTTGACAATTTCGACAATGGGCGCCGCTTCCGCCTGCGTTATGACAGCCCCTCATTTGCAGGATTTTCCATTGGTGGTTCCTACGGACGGGAGGTGCTGAAATCAGGCGTCGATGATCGCTACTATGATGTCGCCTTGAGGTATTATCAGCGGTTTGACCGGTTTGAGGTCAAGGGCGCCTTGGGCACGGCTTACACGGACGTAGATGGCGGCGGGACGTTGCAGGAAACTGCAGGATCTATCTCAATGCGCGATGACCAAACCGGGTTGGACTTGACTGTGGCCGGTGGGCAAAACAACTCTGGCACCGGGGACTACGCCTGGGTCAAGGCCGGCTGGAGCGGAGCCTTGGTCGCGGTTGGGGACACCCGGATTATGGCCGAGGTGTTTCGGGGCAGTGATTATCTCACCAGTGGCTCAGAGTCCGACATGTGGGGACTGTCCCTGATCCAGAATTTCGACCGCCAGCGCCTTGAGGCCTATATCGGCTACAAAGAGTTTTCCTATGAGGACACCAGCCCCACCACCTATCAGGATGCCTCAGTCTGGCAAATTGGCGCGCGCTGGAAGTTCTAGGTGGCTGGGTCAGTATTTTCCATCAAGCTGTGCGCGCCGCGGACCACGACCTCGCAGTGAGCCGCCAGGGCTTTGCGGGTTGGGAAATCGCGCACTGCAACAGGCTCATGATAGATCAACTCAACGCGACCCTGCGGGCTTTGCGACAGCGTTTTTAACAGGTGTTCACCAAACTCCATGTCGCCCCACCACCCATAAAACCGACGATCCTCACCCTTGGGGGCATGGTAGATGACAGTTACAGGCTGGATATTGAGTTCTTCACGCAATTCGGGCGTGAAGAACGCCGCAAAAAGCGTTGGTTTAAAAGGCAAAACATGAACTGCGTCCGTGCTCGTTCCTTCGGGGAAAAACAACAGCTTGTGCCCCGCCATCAGACGCGCTTCAAATACCTCTTTTTGCTGCCGGGCTTCTTTGGGATTGCGGTTGATGAACACCGTGCCGGTGGCCTTGGCCAGCCAGCCAATTCCCGGCCACTTAGCAACCTCGGACTTAGACACGAAGTAGATACGCTTGCGGGCGTTGAGGGCAAAGATATCAAGCCACGAGGAATGATTGGCCACCACAGCGCCCCGCTCAACCATCAGCGTTCCACGGCTTGAAAAGCCCATGCCCAGGACCACAAACGCAGTACGGCAGACAAATTGCGTGATGAATGGGGTCCAGGGGCGGTGCAACCCGTGAACTGGTTTTTCTACCAAACGCACCAGCAGTAGCAAAGCCAGACAGCTGAACACAAAGATGGCCAACACCAGACCACGCAGCACTACACGTACCCATCCCATAGCCGAGATACGGTGTTTGGGTGGATAGCCCTCTTCGCTCTCCCAAGTTGAACTCACGCGTGTGACCCTTTGGTATATAACGATTTTTGCTTTTCGTTCATCCGCGTTGTGTCCATGATCAAACACACATCGGTCGTGTTAAAGGCGTGATCGACGAAAGCCCCCTCACCCACAAAACCACCTAGTCGCAAGTAAGCTTTGATCAGAGCCGGCACCGCGAGCATTGCCGTGCGGCGATCAATTTCAGCCTCAGGGATCAGGTTCATCGATTGAAAATGTGCGGCTTGGGCGCGGGTACGCAGATCTTCCGGCGCCAGATGCCGGTGGTGCAGCAATGACAACGGTGCTGCCAGTTCTTGCGGATCGGTCCCATGAAACGACGCCACGCCAAACAAGATTTCTATTTCATTTTCATAGACATAGTCAGCCAGACCATTCCAAAGATGAAACATCGCCTTGCCGCCGCGATAGTCCGGATGCAGGCAGGACCGGCCCAGTTCCAACAGTTTGCGGCCACTGGATTTCAACCGTGTCAGGTCATATTCATCTTCCGAGTAAAACCGCCCGAGTTTTTCGGCGCGATCTGAGGGTAACAAACGATAAACGCCGACCACCTTGTCTATTGGATCACAGTTTAGCCCCTCGTCGAGCAGGATCAGGTGATCAAAATGGGGATCAAACTTGTCTTGTTCCAGACGGTTTTCATCATCCACCATCTCGCCGTGGCCGCCCAATTCTTCGACAAACACCTTGTAACGCAGCCGTTGCGCGGCCTTCAGGTCTTCGGCGGACCGGGCAAGTCGTAGAGAAAACTGGGGTGACATGGCTCACTATCTGAAAGGGTTTCGTGATTGTCTGCTCTCATACTGAGCGGCAGTTCGCTTGGCAACATCTTGGCTCAGAATGCAACTTCAACACAACTAGGGGTTGCATTAACCTCTCAGTAACCTTTTTATTCAAAAACAGGCACAAGACTTACACGGAATCCATTGATGACCACTTTGCCCTCTTCGCGAAAATTCACAGTAATCTTGCCGTTGATGTTGGATTGCACCTGCCCGGTACCCCAATCAGGCTGGTCGGGGTGCGTCACCAGCATTCCGGGTTCCAAAAAGGCATTCAGGTCTTCCATCGCTAAACACTCATCTTACAGGGGCGGACATGGCGCAGAATAATATGGATTTTTCCGCTTTGGTCGGATCAAGGATTTGTCACGACCTTATCAGCCCTGTGGGGGCGATTGGCAATGGGATTGAGTTGATCGGCATGAGTGGGGCTACTGGTCCGGAGTTGGAATTGATCTCGGACAGTGTCGACAATGCCAACGCCCGCATTCGCTTTTTTCGCATTGCCTTTGGCTATGCCGGTGAGGGCCAGATGGTGGGATCAAACGAGGTGCGCACGGTGCTGACTGATCTGTCAGAGGGCGCGCGGGTGCATTATCTGTGGGAAGTTGTACGCGATGTGGATCGCACAGAGCTGCGTGCTGTGTTCCTGGCCCTGATGTGTATGGAAACCGCTCTGCCATACGGTGGCAAAGTGGCAGTGCACGAGTCGAAAGGCAGTTGGTCGATCGGTACAGACAGCCCCAAACTCTCGGTGGACAGCGTTTTATGGAGCGACCTCACACGGCAAGAACATGTGGCTGACATCACACCGGGGCGTGTGCAATTTGGTCTCTTGCCTCAAATCCTCAGAGACACTGATCGTGAGTTGAGGGTGTCACGAGAGGGCGACACCCTCTCGCTCAGCTTTTAGGCCCGTGTGGTGCCGTCTCCGACCACCAGGTATTTGAAGCTGGTCAGCTGGGCGGCCCCAACCGGTCCACGCGCATGCATTTTGCCCGTGGCGATGCCGATCTCGGCGCCCATACCAAATTCACCGCCATCGGCAAACTGGGTCGAGGCGTTGCGCATCAGGATGGCACTATCGAGCCGCTGAAAGAAGCGCGCGGCCACATCGTCGTCTTCGGTGATGATGCAATCGGTGTGGTTCGAGCCAAAATCGCGAATATGTGCAATCGCGCCATCCACATCCGAAACAACACGGGCCGCGATGTCCATATCGAGGTATTCCTTGCCCCAATCATCGTCGGTCGCAGGAATGGTTCCCTTGAACTTGGACAGCGTTTTATCCGCATGCACAGTGACGCCCGTGTCAACCAAGGCACCAATTACGGCACGGCCCAGCGTGTCCACAAGGTCTTCATGGATCAGCAGGCACTCAGCGGCACCACAAATTCCAGTGCGTCGGGTTTTGGCATTCAGTACCACATTCAGCGCCTTTTGCGGCTCTGCGGCAGCGTCTAGGTAGATGTGCACGATGCCCTCAAGATGGGCAAACACCGGCACACGTGCCTCGCGCTGCACAAGCCCGACCAGTCCCTTGCCACCGCGCGGAACGATGACATCCACGGTGTCTACCATCGTCAACAACTCTTGTACCGCGGCCCGGTCACGCGTCGGCACTAGCTGAATGGCGTGTTCGGGAAGGCCGGCTGTCTTCAGCCCCTCAACCAGACAAGCGTGGATTGCACCCGAGGAATGAAAGCTTTCCGAGCCGCCACGCAGGATGACTGCATTGCCGGATTTGAGGCACAGGGCACCTGCATCTGCGGTCACATTAGGGCGGCTTTCATAAATCACGCCAACCACACCCAAAGGCGTGCGCACGCGTTGGATATTGAGGCCTGAGGGGCGATCCCATTCAGTCAGTACTTCGCCGACCGGATCATCCTGCGCTGCTACGGCCCGCAAGCCGTCAACGATGCCCTGAATGCGATCTTCGTCCAGCATCAACCGGTCCATCATGGCGTCTGAAAGACCCTTGTTGCGGCCAAACTCCATATCCTTGGCGTTGGCGGCGATGATCTCGGCGCGACGGGCCCAGACGGCGTCAGCGGCAGCGGTTAACGCGAGTTCTTTGGCCTCGGCCGGGGCAAAGGCCAGCACCGCGCTTGCGGCTTTGGCTTGTTCGCCAATCTGGGCCATCAGGGCGGGGATGTCTGCGATGTCTTTCATCGATCTGTCCTTTGCGAGTGTTGCGATGCCGGATGCCTCCGGCGGGAGTACTTCTAGCAATACGAAGCCTAGAGCGCCATATCGTCCCGGTGAATGAGGGCCGTGCGACCTGGATATCCCAGAATGCCCTCGATTTTCGACGAATGCGCGCCTTTGATGGCCTCGGCCTCGGGTTGGGCATAAGCCACCAGCCCCTGTCCTAACTTGTGTCCATCCGGCCCAAGAATTGCCACCGGGTCGCCGCGCGTAAAATCACCTGAAACGTCGCGCACTCCGGCCGAGAGCAGGCTTTTGCCGCTCTTCAGAGCCGTGATCGCCCCTGCATCGACGATGATTTCGCCCTGCGGCTTCATGGAACTGATCCAGCGTTTGCGGGCCTGTTGCGGTGTGCCTTGAGCAGTGAACCATGTGGCATTGGCGCCGTTTTCAAGCGCATGCAACGGGCGCTGGATGCTGCCCTCTGTAATGGCCATGGCGCACCCACCCGCCGTGGCCGTCTTGGCAGCAAAAAGTTTGGTGATCATGCCACCTTTGGACAGGCCACTCGTGCCTTCACCGGCCATGGCCTCGATCTCGGGCGTGATCTCGTCGATCACGTCATAGCGACGCGCGTTCGGGTTGGTCATGGGGTTGTCAGAATAGAACCCGTCGACATCAGACAACAGGATCAGCATATCCGCACCCGTGGTCAGTGCGACTTGCGCAGCCAGACGGTCATTGTCGCCATAGCGGATCTCATCCGTGGCCACAGTGTCGTTCTCATTGACGATCGGCACCACGCCCAGCGACAAAAGCTGTTCCATCGTCGCGCGGCTGTTGAGATAGCGGCGACGGTTGGCGCTGTCCTCGAGTGTCACAAGAACCTGAGCGGTGGTGATACCATGCGGCGCTAGCGCCTCTTCATAGGCGCGTGCCAATCGGATTTGACCAACGGCGGCCGCAGCTTGCGATTGCTCAAGTGGCAAATCGTGACGCGGCAAGTTCAAGACACCTCGACCCAGAGCAATCGAGCCTGAAGACACCAGAATAACGTCGGCACCTTGTTTCTTTAGTGCGGCTACATCTTCGGCCAACCCCAAAAGCCAGTCACGGCGCAAATCACCACTTGTCCGGTCCACCAAGAGTGCAGACCCGATTTTGACAACAACGCGTTTGGCCGTGGTCAGGGTCGCCAAGTTTCCGTCTCCTCGGTTTGACGTTTTTCGCGCAAGCGGTCGGCGTCAATCTTTTCGCGCAAGGCGCGCAGCACGTCCGTGACTCCTTCGCGACTGACGCCCGACATCAGCATCACACGAACGCCCGTGGCATCTTCGATCTCGTCCTGAATAAAGACACGCTCTTCGTCGTCCAGCGTGTCGATTTTGTTCAACACGGTCACGCGAGGTTTCTCGGCCAGAAAGCCACCATAGTTTTCAATCTCGCGGATAATGGTCTGCATGTCCTCAATGGGAGAGCCAGAGGTGCCATCGATCAGGTGCAAAAGCACCGCGCAGCGCTCAACATGACCAAGGAACAGATCGCCAAGCCCCCTGCCCTCACTCGCGCCTTCGATCAGACCGGGAATGTCGGCAACCACAAATTCCACGTCATCCACGCCCACAACGCCCAAGTTCGGGTGCAACGTGGTAAAGGGATAGTCCGCCACTTTCGGGCGCGCGTTGGACGTGGCGGCCAAAAAGGTCGACTTGCCCGCATTGGGCAGGCCCAAAAGACCCACATCGGCAATCAGTTTGAGCCGCAGCCACAGGGTGCGCTCGACGCCGGGAAGACCGGGATTGGCACGACGTGGCGCCTGATTGGTTGCGGATTTGAAGTGCAGGTTGCCAAAGCCGCCATTGCCGCCCTTGGCCAACAGAACGCGCTGCCCGACTTCGGTCAGGTCCGCGATCAGGGTCTCCTGGTCTTCGTCCAGAATCTCGGTGCCCACGGGTACACGCAGCACGATCTCTTCGCCTGACTTGCCAGTGCGCTGTTGCCCCATGCCGGGGCGGCCGTTGTCGGCAAAAAAGTGCTGCTGATAGCGAAAGTCGATCAACGTGTTCAAGCCATCGACCGCTTCGGCCCAGACATAACCACCGTTGCCACCGTCACCGCCATCAGGGCCGCCATATTCGATGTACTTCTCACGTCGGAACGAGACACAGCCCGACCCGCCGCTGCCGGAGCGGATGTATACCTTGGCAAGGTCGAGAAATTTCATCGAAGGAGATCCTTATTAGGCGTGCCCCCGCGTGATAGCGCGCGAGGGCCGCGGCCTCAACTCAGTTTGAGGCTATATGTCCAGGTC
The DNA here is from genome assembly GCF_947498095.1 of uncultured Shimia sp. Lineage (GTDB taxonomy): Bacteria > Pseudomonadota > Alphaproteobacteria > Rhodobacterales > Rhodobacteraceae > Shimia. The sequence continues at coordinate 46,661 of NZ_CANMJE010000011.1, forward strand.
GGGACTGCGGCATTGCGCGCGACCGAAAAACTCTCGGCGTCACCGAGATATTGAAAGCCGCCATTGGTCAGCACACGGGCCGAGGCCGGGTTGTCCTGAAAGACAGCGGCAAAGATCGTGTCGCTCATCAATGGGTTGGCCGCGATCAAGGCGCTGACGGCCTCAGAGGCCAGCCCGGTGTTCCAGAACGCAGGTGCGACCCAGTAGCCGATCTCGGTCTGGTTCAGATCAACCCGTTTCAGGCCAATCACACCCATAACCTCGGCGCCACCTGCAGCAGAGCCATCCATCGCCCAGACGTCTTCGACGCGCTCATCACTTTGGGCGCGGGCGATATAGGCTTCGACACTGCCCGGTGGCAGTGGGTGCGGGACCGAGCTGGTCATACGCGCCAACTCTTCCTGACCTGCGTACATTTCAATCAGGCCCAGATCTGAACGGCGCAACGGGCGCAGAACAAAGCGCTCGGCCTCGATCACGGGCTGATTGACGATCATGTCATGTTTCATATGCCTGCCCTCCTCAAAACAGAACATAAAGAACCGAGGCCACCGTCAAAGCGGCCAACGTCCTCATCAAATAACGTTCGGCAGGTCGTCCAGCGACGAGCCGCGCGATCCGGTCTCCTCCAAAAGTCCAGATCGGGTGAAACACTGCCTGACAGGCCAATAGACAGATGGCGATTGTCAGGGTGGCCTGCAAGATGGGCGTGCCGGGTTCAACAAAAGTTGTGAAGCCGGTGACGATCATTGCCCAGGCCTTGGGATTGAGTGGATGCACGGCCAGTCCGGCCATGAAACCGGGGGCCTGTTCAACCTCTGCCCCATCAGGCGCAAGGCGCAGATTGGCAACTTTCCAGGCCAACCAGCAAATATAGGTCACAGACGCCCATTTAAGAGCGTCAAACACCCACGGCACACTGTCAGCCACCGACATCAAGCCAAATCCAATTGGCCAGATAATCAATTGCTTCCCCAGCGCAACGCCCGCCACAAAGGGCAAAGCCGCCCCAAAGCCAAACCGCGCGCCGGTCGCCAGCAATGCCATATTGGCCGGGCCCGGTGTTGCCACCTGGCTCGCCGCAAAGGCACTGAAACTGATCACGGCCACGGTCATCTGGCTTGTTCCAAAACGTTAAAGTTAAAAAAGAAAAGGACCGGCGTTTCCGCCGGTCCCCTAAGATGTCTCACTACCTTTTAGGTTCGGCTTACTCTGCGGCCTCCGCCACTGGCAGGACCGAAATAAAGGTGCGGCCCTTGAGGCCTTTGTGGAATTTGACGTTGCCATCAACAGTCGCAAAGATGGTGTGATCTTTGCCCATGCCGACGCCTTCGCCCGGCCACATTTTTGTGCCGCGCTGACGCAGGATGATGTTGCCGGGAATGACAGCTTCGCCGCCATATTTTTTCACGCCAAGGCGACGACCTGCTGAGTCGCGACCGTTACGGGAGCTACCGCCAGCTTTTTTATGTGCCATATCGTTGGTCTCCTATCTCAGCTTACTTCGCCAGATCGGCCGCCTGAGCGACCCATTCGGCTTTGACTTTTACAGCATCAAAGCTGTCGACGTCTACGGCGGCCAGCTGTGCGAACGAGGTGATACCTGCGTCTGCCAGTTTCTTGGCGGCTGCGGGACCGACACCGGTGATGGCTGTCAGATCGTCTGCGGCAGCAGCAGCAGCAGGCGCTTTTGCTTTGGCTTCGGTCTTAGCGGCCTTCTTGGGTGCGGCTTTCTTCGGAGCTGCGGCCACGGCGGCTGCGGCTGGAACCGAACCGGCGCCCAGTGCGGCTTTGACGCCTGACTTGTCCGCACCAGAGGCGAGGATGTCAGTGATCTTAACCAGGGTCAGCTTTTGACGGTGACCGACGGTGCGCTTGGACGAGTGCTTACGACGACGCTTAACGAAGTTGATGACCTTGTCACCTTTGATTTGGTCGACGACCTGGGCCTGAACGGCTGCGCCATCTACCAAAGGTGCGCCCACAACGGTTTTGTCACCGCCGAGCATCAGAACTTCGTTGAATTGTACGGTTTCGCCGGCGTCTGCTGCGAGCTTTTCGACACGCAGGATGTCACCTGCCTGTACTTTATACTGCTTACCGCCGGTCTTAAGGACTGCGAACATGTCCTGTCTTCCTTCGATTTCCCGCGTCCTGTGGCCCCCGCGCCCGATGTTGGGTCTGGGTGTTTTCGGCTCATGCCGCCTCGAACTGCGCGCCCTCTTCGGGCTGATGTGTCAATAAAACACGGCGCAAGGGTGCTCCTTACGCCGGGATGCGCGCTTATCGGTTGGAATTGGGGGTAAGTCAAGCGGGAAGTTTGTTTGCAATTGCAAAACAAACGACTTGGACAAATACACGCAAATCACGATTTGAGAGATCTCGCAAACCGAATTTGACAGCTCTTTTACCAATCCAAACTTTTGAGATTTATATGTAGCATGCTATCTTATCTTTTTGACAACCAATCTGATTACAGGGGAGATCTATAGGGATGTTTCGAACACTAGGTTTTGCCGCAACGCTATTGTGTTCCACAACACTAGCCCAAGCAGAAGAAGTCACTGGCGGACAGGTCGGCGAAATGACCATCTCTGCCGACGACATGAGCGATCCGGCGCCTGATGCATTCTCGCCATATGCCGGGCGCAACTTCCCGGTTCTTCCGCTTTGGGGGGACACGCATCTGCATACCTCGAACTCTCTTGATGCGCGGGCCTTTGGCGCCGTTCTCAGCCCGGCTAACGCCTATGAGTTTGCCCGCGGGGATGAGGTCACCACATCGCACGGGCTTCGCGTTAAGCTGTCCCGCCCGCTCGACTGGTTGGTTGTCGCAGATCACTCGGATGCCATGGGCGCCATGAACGAGATCATTGATGGCAACCCTGCGTTGATGCGGGATCCGGTCTTGCGCGATTGGAACGAACGCCTCAATCAGGGCGGAGACATCGCGCTTGCTGCCACCATGGAGGTGATCGAAACTTTTGCCGGAATCACCGGGGAAGCTCTGCCCGAGGCCGCTGCCGATCGCCGTTTCGTGCAATCGGTTTGGGACGAGTTTACCGAGACCGCTGACACCTATGATGATCCGGGCACATTCACGGCCTTTATCGGCTACGAATGGACCTCGACCGAGGTTGGCAACAACCTGCACCGCAATGTCATTTACCGTGACGATGCCAGCAGGGCGCGCCAAATGCTGCCGTTCACCACGGCGGAAACCTTTAACCCCGAGGATCTCTGGGACTGGATGGGCCGCTACGAAGAGGCAACCGGCGGGCGTGTGTTTGCGTTGGCTCATAACGGCAATGTCTCAAACGGGTTGATGTTTCCGGTCGAAACCAACCCAAAAACCGGCGAACCGTTGACCGGCGACTACGCTGAACAACGCGCAAAATGGGAGCCGCTTTACGAGATCACTCAGATCAAGGGCGATGGCGAGACACATCCGTTCCTTAGCCCCAATGATGAATTCGCGGATTACGAGACATGGGACAAATCCAATCTGGGGCCCAGCCTCAAGGAAGACTGGATGCTCCAGTATGAATATGCTCGCGAAGCATTGAAAAACGGCCTGAAACTCGAGGGTCAACTCGGCACAAACCCCTACAAGTTTGGTGTCGTCGGCTCGACTGACAGCCACACGGGCCTGGCAACCTCAGCCGAGGAAAACTTCTTTGGCAAACACTCCGGTGTTGAGCCGGAACCCGGACGCGGCAATCACGTTGTCGGAGAATTTGATGCGGTAAGAATTCTTGGCTGGGAAATGGCTGCGTCAGGTTATGCTGCGGTCTGGGCCGAAGAAAACACAAGAAAATCGATCTTTGACGCCATGGAACGGCGTGAGGTCTATGGCACCACGGGCAGCCGTATGACGGTGCGCTTCTTCGGTGGATGGGACTTTGTTGAAAGCGATGCGCGCTCTCGCCTGCCAGCCGATATTGGCTATGCCAAGGGTGTGCCCATGGGCGCAGACCTTGACGATGCACCTGAAGGAGCGGCGGCGCCATCCTTCCTCGTGGCGGCCCTCAAAGACCCATACAGTGGCAACCTTGACCGTATTCAGGTCGTCAAAGGATGGGTCGATGCGGCGGGAGATGCTCAGGAACAGGTCTATGATGTGATCTGGGCCGGAGACCGTGCGCCAGGTGCCGATGGCAAACTGCCGGCCATTGGAAACACGGTGGATGTTGCGACAGGTACCTTTACCAACACGATCGGCGCGCCAGAATTGATCACGGTCTGGACGGACCCGGACTTTGATGCGTCACTCAGCGCGTTCTACTATGCCCGGGTACTGGAAATCCCCACCCCGCGTTGGGTGGTCTATGATGCGATCCGTTTTGGCGATGAGATACCGGAAGATGTCCCGACTTCGACCCAGGAGCGCGCCTACACCTCGCCCATCTGGTACACACCACAGGGTGGCTAAAACTTAAACTCTCTTGAAGGATACGGGCGGCTTTGGCCGCCCGCCTCTCATTAAAGCTCCTGGCTTGGCTGTACTTGCCCCAATTCAGCTGCCAAAGCCTCAAACCGGTTCATCATCACCTCAAAATGCACCGCATTCATTAACTCATAAACCGTTTGCATATCAGGCTCTTCCAGTGCTTCCGCGTATTGCAGCACCTCTTCATCGGTGAAGTCGCGATACGTGTAGGCTGCGTTGGCCAAGGCAGAGGCCTCCATTTCGCGGCGCAAGTCGGCCTCACCCTCTTTCAAAGCAGCGCGCAACCCCTGCTCATCAACGCGTAATTCAATTACACCTGCATAAGCCGCCGCCAAAAGAAAGCGGATCTGGATTTCCTGCACCGCGTCGGCGCCAACTTCATTGGGGTCAATCGCATGGTTCATGCGCTTCAAGAGCTCGAGACGCGGGCTGTCCTCGGCCACCAGACCAGCGACAATTTCCTGACCGGTTTCGTATTTCAGCGTGTCATCTTCGAAATGCGAAAAGTTCTCTGCTTCAACCAAACGCGCCCCAAGGTCCGAGGCATAAAACCCAGCCGCATGCGCCAGCACGTCATCTTGCAAGGTGGCTTCAAGGATACCTATTGCGCGGTTTTGCATGAAATCGCTGTCAAACACGCGGCGCGCCACCAAAGACCATTCGGCACCGAATGCACCGTCCTCAAGACCAAGCATGGCCGGGGCATTTTCCGCTGCGAGGGTAATCGAGTCGATTGCGACGTCAAATCCCGTGGTTTTCAAAAACGCCTCGACATTGGCCCGTTCAGCGGCTTGTGCCCCAGTAACCGTCATAGCCAAGAGGACAACAACACTCAGGGCCGCGAGGAGTTTTCGATGCAAATTGGTCATAGCGTGCCTCAATCAGTCTTTGTGTTAATCTAGGTGCAAAGTTTTCTCAGACAATACGAAAACCCCTCTTGCGCCCCTCAGCAAACACCATTAAACGACGCCCTCACCAAGACCCCCGCGGAGAGGTGCCGGAGTGGTCGAACGGGGCGGTCTCGAAAACCGTTGTCCCTTCACGGGGACCCAGGGTTCGAATCCCTGTCTCTCCGCCACTATCCCTCATATTATTTTGATGTATGAGTTGTGTTGCTAGATTTAGTTTAGTTACTGACAACATTATGTTTTTTGGTTAAAGCTCTTAAAAAAGCATTTTCGAGGTAGCTTTGCTAGCCATTCGCCGCCCCCTTTTCGTGACCTTTGCCGTTCTGGTCCTCTGGATCGCTGTGACGGTTTATGACAGGGTCGTTCTTGACATTTTCCCGCTCCGAAAACTGCCACCAATTCTGGATGGATATTACTTCGCTCGTGGCGTTTTTTCGCTCATCGCGGCGTGGTGTATCGCATGCAGCCTGTCCTGGTCAGACTATCCCTCCGAGGTCACCCCTTACACAAGGGCCGCTGGCATTTTGGGTTGGCTTTCAGCAATAATCGCGTCGAGCATTCTCGTAACGTTTTTGATTTCGCCACCAACCCTTACTGTTTTGGGCCGCGTAGACAGCCTCATCGAATGGATTTCGTTTTCGGCGCTGATGTTGGCCGCGGCGTTGTTTGCAGCGTCAGTGCGACACGCCAAACAGAATATTTGGCTGGTCGGGGCGTTGGTTTTGTTGTCGATCGGCAGCTTCCTGACCGGAATGGAAGAGGTGTCGTGGTTGCAGCCCGTTCTGGGCATAGAAACCACCCCATTGTTTGCCGAGAACTGGCAGTATGAAACCAATTTTCACAACTTCTATACCCATGAAATCGAAGTGGTTTATTACATTGTCGGAGCCATCCTGTTGTGTTTGGTACCCGTGGTTCTTGCCTGCGCTCCAGCGGCAAAAGAGTTCGCAATCTACCGGATCTCCCCGAAACTACCCGTCGCCTATTTTGGCTTTCTATGAATGCGTTAACTTGGAACATGTGGAACACGATCCTGATCCAACTGGCCTTTTGGACAGCGTTGTTTCTATTGTTTCATCTGGCCCGACAGGACGCGCGGTTGCAATGTGTTTCTCTGGTCCTGCTCATCGTGATGTTCGCGTCGCAGCTGTGTTATCTTTTGCTCGGCCATCACTTCGTTCGAACCCATGAACTCACAGAGTATCGTGAGACACTCCTTGCACTTGGACTGATGATCTATGCTGTGCAAACATGGATGGGACTGCGGAAAGCGCCCGTGCAATAAGGTCATAAGTCAATTTGCCTGTCGCGGGGTCGGGACATTCTCGATCGAGATCTTTACAGACAACGCGTCAAGTCTCTAGAAAACTGCCAAGAATTCGGACAAGGTACGCCCCATGACGCCACATTCCAAAACATCACTGCCAAAGGGCCAGACACGCCTCGGCATTTTCCTTGAATTTCTCGGTCTCGCGGCGATCCTGATTGCCGTACCGTTGATCGTGCGTGTCGATCTGGTTGTACTGGATACAAGACTGGGCGAGCAATCAATCACTGAGTACCTGCACAGCGCAGCGTTGGGCGTGTCATGCCTACTGTTCTTGCTGGGCGCACGCCAATACCCTGAACGTCGTGGATATCTCGTGCTGCTCGCATGTTTCCTGCTGATCTTGTTCATTCGGGAAAGCGACGCGCTTTTGGACAAGATTGAGCATGGTTTCTGGAAGTATCCGGCGCTTGTTGTTCTGATCGCGGCCGGTTGGCTCGCCCGCGTCTACCGTAAAACGATCCGTATCCCCTTTTTAGATCATTTTGAGGCTCGCAGTTTTGCGTATTTTCTGACCGGCCTTTTCATCGTCATTTTCTTTAGCCGGCTGTTTGGTTCCAGTGTTTTTCTGAAAGACGCCTTGGGCGAAAACTATTCTTCCTGGACTAAGACAATCATTCAGGAGAGCACGGAACTGCTTGGATACCTGATCATGCTATTCGGTGCATTTCTGTCCTATTTGCATGACTTTACAGTGCGTCGCTAAACTAAATCTAGCCGCCCTTCATTCTTTGAAGCAAGAACACTTCACTGTCAGGTTTGACAGGGGCGCTTTTCACAGCGGGCAGGATCTCGCCGTCAACTGAGATCGAAACCCCCGCCTTAATGACGGGGGCAAGGCCGGGATAGGCGGCCACCAGATTGTCCAGCAGCTCACCCACAGTTTTTCCCGGCACGTCTACCTTGTCCTGCCCGTCCGCAAAGCGGCGCAGGCTGGACCATAGGTTGACCTCAACCATTGTCGCCATGCGCTTTTAGCGCCGCGAGGATCTTGGGGGGCGTCATGGGCAGCCCTGTCAGACGCAACCCTGTGGCCGACCGGATGGCATTGGCCAATGCTGGCAGAGGTGGGGTGATCCCCGTCTCCCCGACCCCACGCACGCCGTAAGGGTGTCCGGGGTTCGGAACTTCGACGATCACCGTGTCGATCATCGGCAGATCACTGGCGACGGGAATGCGGTAATCTAGGAAGATTGGGTTTTGTAGCCGCCCATCTTCGCCATAGATGTATTCCTCATTCAGCGCCCAGCCGATGCCTTGCGCCGCACCGCCCTGGAACTGACCTTCGACATAAGCGGGATGGATCGCCTTGCCTGCATCCTGAACCACGAGATAGCGCAGAACTGTGGTGTGGCCGGTTTCCGGATCAACCTCGACATCGACAACGTGCGTGCCGAACGAACCTGAGAACCCGGTAGGAGAGCCTTCGTAGTGGCCCGAGATCGGGCCTCCGGTTTCGCCCATTTCGGCGCAGATTTCGCCAATGGTCAGCGGATCATGATCCCCGGCATTGGGACCCGAAGGCTTGGCCGCCCCGTCTTCCCAAGTAACCGCGTCCACGTCGATGCCCCATTTATCTGCTGCGCGTTGGCACATCTTGCCGATACACTCTTCGGCGGCCTTGATGGTGGCAAGCCCACTGGCATAAGTTGCCCGGCTGCCGTGGGTTGGTTCATTGACGCCCAAGGCGCCCGTATCCGAGATATTGACCCGAACATCTTCGTATTTGATACCAAAGGCTTCCGCCGCCATCAGCGCCATCGACGCACGCGATCCGCCAATGTCGGGAGTTCCGACAGAGACAGTCACTGTGCCGTCTTCCGACATGGCAACCGAAGCAGAGGTTTCACCGCCCCAGTTCATCCAGTACCCAGAAGCGATTCCGCGACCCTGATTGGGCCCCAAGGGTGCTTGCATATTGGGGTGATCGCGGGCGGCTTCCAGCGACTCGACCAGACCGATGGGACCAAACTTTGGCCCAAAGGTCGACCGCGTCCCGTCACGCGCGGCGTTCTTCAACCGTGTGTTGATCGGATCCAGACCCAGCTCGCGGCACATCTCGTCAATGGTGCTTTCAACCGCAAAGGCAGCCATAGGCGCACCGGGCGCGCGATAGGCAGCCTGTTTCGGGCGGTTGGTCAAAACGTCATAGCCGATGTGGTGCACGTGCTCGATGTTATAGTTGGCAAAGGCCAGCATAGTGGTGACATCCACCGGCGCACCGGGAAAGGCACCACCCTGCATGCGGAATGTGCCATGGGCGGCAGTGATTTTGCCGTCCTTGGTCATACCCATCTTGATGTCCATCGACGCCGATGCGGTTGGCCCGGTCGAACGCAGTACTTCTGCGCGGCTCATCACCATCTTTACCGGCTTGCCGCCTGCCGCGCGGCTGAGGGCCAGCGACAAAGGTTCAAACGTGATGGTGGTCTTGCCACCAAAACCGCCGCCAATTTCTGACGGTGTGACACGAATGTTGGTGGTCTCAATGCCCAGAACAGCGGTCGACATCCGACGAATGAACCAATGGCCTTGCGTACAAACCCACATTTCGCCACGCCCATCAGCCCCCATCTGGCCCATGCAGGCATGGGGCTCAATGTACCCCTGATGCGCGGCTTCGGTTGTGTAGCTGCGCTCAACGACGAGGTCAGCGTCGGCGAACCCTTTGTCGAGATCACCACGGCCGGTATCGAAATACCGCACCACGTTGGGATGCATGCCTTCGGGAACAGAATAGTCTGCGGCCCCTTCGCGAATGATTGGCGCGCCGTCTTGCATCGCTGCGTCAACGTCCGTAACATGCGGTAGAACCTCATAAGTGACATCCACCAACTTGGCGGCATCACGTGCAATCAGCGCTGACGTTGCGGCGACAGCAGCCACGGCGTGCCCGTCATAGAGCGCCTTTTCACCGGCCATGCAGTTTTCCTGCAGGTTCCAGTCTTCGCCTTCCAACCCCTCGGGGAAATCCGCACGGGTCACGACAGCTTTCACGCCTTTCAGCGCCAATGCTTTAGTGGCGTCGATCTTGATGATCTTGGCATGGGCATGGGGGCTGCGCACAACCGCGCCATGCAACATCCCCGGCACATGGATATCCGCGCCATACCTTGCGCGGCCTGTAACCTTGTCCAACCCATCAGGGCGATCAGGCGTAGAGCCGATCTGTTTGTATTCGCTTGTTTTTCCGTCCAAAGCCATCAGGAAGCCTCCCGCATTTCTGCTGCCGCGTCCATTACGGCGCGAATGATTTTGTCATAACCGGTGCACCGGCAGAGGTTGCCCGCCAGCCAATAGCGCAGCTCCTCTTCGGTCGGGTCCGGGTTCTTCTTTAGAAGCGCTTCCGAGGCGACCAGAATTCCAGGAGTGCAGATCCCACATTGCAACGCGGCATGTTCGATGAATTTTTCCTGCAAGGGATGCAATGCGTCGCCATCAGCCATGCCTTCGACTGTGGCAATCTCTTTGCCTTCGGCCTCAGCTCCCAGCATCAGGCAGGAACAGACCAGACGCCCGTCGACTGTTACACTGCATGCACCGCAATCGCCGGTGCCACAGCCCTCTTTCACGCCGGTCATGTGCAGCCTGTCACGCAGGCAGTCCAGCAGGGTTTCGCGTGGGTCACACAAGAACTCTGCCTCGTCCCCGTTAACGGTGGTGGTTACATGTATCTTGTTGCTCATGCCGCATCCCCTTTTGCGCGCCCATAGGCGATTTTGGCCGCCCGTTTGGCCAGAACCCCGGCCACATCCGTGCGGAACTCAATGGTACCGCGTTTGTCGTCAATCGGCTGACAGGCAGCCGAAGCGGCGGACGCCAATGCTTCAAGTGCTGCGTCATCCAGTGTCGTGCCAATAATGGCTTCAGCAGCTGCAAGGACAAGTCGCGCCGTTGGCGCCACAGCGCCCAACGCAACGCGGGCCTCAACTACGGTGTCGCCATCCAGACGGAGGTTCACAGCACAGCCTACCACGGCAATGTCCATCTCGGTGCGTGGAATAAAGCGCAAATAGGCGTCGCCCGCGTTGTCGCCGCGCGCCGGAATATGCACTGCACTGACCAACTCACCTTTGGCGAGCGTGGTCTTTCCGGGGCCTGCCGGCACATCCTCTACTGCAACTTCGCGGCTGCCATTCGGCCCGGTGACAGTCAGCGTTACTCCTGCGGTCATCATGGCTGGTACGCCGTCGCCTGCAGGCGACGCATTGCACAGGTTACCGACCAGTGTCGCGCGGCCTTGTACCTGTGTGGATCCGATCAGGTCCATACCTTCGACCAATCCGGGCCAATCCGCACTCAGCCCGGCGTGTTCTGTCATCTCAGCGCCTGCCACGGCAACGCCAAGGTCCCAGCCACCATCACTGCGCTGCGTGATCTCTTTCACGCCCGCAATATGCTTGATGTCGATCAGATCGTCAGGCTCAACCAGGTCAGACCGCAATTGCACGAGCACATCCGTGCCTCCGGCCAGAAACCTTGTGATCCCAGTTGCAGAGGCTGCAATTGCGGCAGCATCTCCAAACGAGTCGGGTGTGTGATAACGCATGTTACCTCCTGTTATTGATTGCCCGCAGCACGAGTCATTTGCAGCGACGTTAGCGTCTTCGTTCACCTTTGCCGAGGCCAGAAACGACACAACGTCGCAATTGAGCGGTTGTTCAGATTTTTCTGCATACCACCCCCAACCTCAAGCCCGAAAGTGACGTCGGGCACCAATTTGACAGGATTTGGTAAGACTTTGGCCATGAATTCTTGCCAGATTGGGCGCTGGCCGCACCTGCTCGCGCGGTCAGTTACCATTGGAGAGAGATATGCGACTTTTCCGCGAGGAAGAGTTCAGGCCCGCCGCTGCCCCGCGCCATGCGCGCCTGTTCGAACTGATCCGTCAGGACAATCTGACACCCATCGAAACTCAAGAGTTTCTGGCAAGACCCGCCACTTTGGCTGCTCAGGATCGCTTTCGCGAGCTGGCAGAAAACTCCTTACGGCGGGTCAGCCCCTAAAGCCCGTTGCAACCACAAATTTTTCTGAGCTACTGGACCGGCTTGCCGGAGGTTTCATGTTGATCACCTTTGTGAACTTCTGTTTCAGCAACTTCTGAAGGTCACCCTCAGCACCACCCGCCAAGACCTTGGCAACAAACGTTCCGCCCTCATCCAAGACGTCAAATGCAAAATAGGCCGCCGCTTCACAGAGCGCCATGATGCGCAGGTGATCTGTTTGTTTGTGACCAGAGCTGGACGCGGCCATGTCGGACATCACGACATCTGCCTTGCCCCCCAGCCAATCCTTGACCTTGAGATCGGCGTCGTCTTCCATAAAATCCAGCTGGTGCAGGACGCATCCGGCAATCGGTTCCATCTCTTGCAGATCGATACCTAAAATAGTTCCGACCTTTTTGCCTGACTTCTCACCCAAGGCATTCACACGCGGTACGGCCACCTGGCACCAGCCGCCAGGTGCACAGCCCAAGTCCACTACCCGCGCACCCGGCACCAGAAAGCGGAACTTGTCGTCCAGTTCCATGATTTTGTATGCCGCGCGTCCACGATAGCCTTCGGCCTGCGCGCGCTTGACGTATGGGTCGTTCAACTGCCGCTGCAGCCAAAGGGTCGAACTCATACGCCGCCCGCGCGCGGTCTTGACTTTAACCGTCAGATCGCGCTGCCCGCGTCCGGATGTGTTCTTACCAGTTGGTTTTTTTGCCATCAGTTCATTTCCGCCTAAAACGGTCCATCTTCCAATACGCCATCGGCGCTCATCTGGGCGTATAACAGCCCTTCTCGCAAACCGCGATCCGCAACTGACAGCCGGTCCGTCGGCCAGCAACGCAGCAATGCCTGCAAAATCGCCGACCCCGACATAATCAGAGCCTGCCGGTCTTGTCCTATACGCGGATCGCGACGTCGTCCAATCGGTCCCAAATCCAGATAGGTGCGGATCACCTTGTCAATTTGGTCTGAGGACATGCGCAGGCCATCCACCTTGGTGCGATCATACCGGCGCAGCCCCAAGTGGCTGGCCGCGACTGTGGTCACCGTGCCGCTGGTGCCGATGATCTGGAACCCTTCGCGGGATTGCTCGTCCTTGTAGGGCGCAAATTCCGTCAGGTTCTCTTCGAAAAACCAACTCATCAATGCAAAACGCGCCGAGTCATCCGTCACATCCGAGAACTGGTCCCGCAGTGTCGCCACTCCCAGCGGTACTGAAATCCAATCAACCACTTTGGCTGCCGGAAACGGGCTATCTGCAGTGTGAAACCCGGTGTGAAGCCGCATAATCGCTTTGGGGCGGTCGCGATGGGGGACTTTTGAGAGATCGATCCAAACCAGTTCGGTCGAACCTCCACCAATATCCACAACCAACAACTGCTCAGTTTTGGTGGATACCAGCGGCGCGCAGGAGATCACCGCCAGACGCGCCTCTTCCTCTGGCTCGATGATATCGAGCTTAAGCCCGGTTTCACGCCGCACCTGATTGATGAAATCTTTGCTGTTCTTGGCGCGCCGACAAGCCTCGGTCGCCACCAGCTTCATGCGTTTGACCCGGTGACGTTTGAGTTTCTGCTGACAGATCCTCAACGCCTGCACCGTCCGCCGCATCGACCCACGTGACAAACGCCCGGTCGATTCCAGACCGGCACCCAGCTGAACGGATTTCGAAAAGCTGTCCACAACATGAAACTGGTTGCCCTTAGGTTGGGCAATCAGCATGCGACAACTATTGGTGCCCAAATCCAGCGCGGCATAAAGCTCGCTCGGATCGGGCGTTTTTGGCGCGGGGCTCTCAACCGCTTTAGGGAATGCGCCCGCACCTTTGGGACGCTTGGGCGCCATAACGTAACGCCTCCATTTCGAGTTACATTCAACCTAGTGATTTGCCCCTGCCCGCGCAATCCCCATCACAGTTGAAAACCGTCACCGCGGCCCGACTCATCATGAACATGAGGAATTCGAAGGTGAAACCATCCCGGTGACCCGCTAGACCGCAATTGGTCGCTGAATGCTGCCGTTCTGTCGAAAACGTACACCATGGGCCGCAGACGCTAATCTAGGAATGTTCACACCGAAACCGAGGAATCAGACCATGCCTGACGTCACTATCGTTTACTGGCGCGACATTCCGGCCCAAGTCATTGTGGGCAAAGGACGTCGTGGTTCAAAAAAACAGCTCACCGAGCGGTTTGAACAAGCCATTGACCGTGCTGCCATGAAGATCGGCGCAAAAGATGCGGATGCCTATCTGGCGGAATGGCGCAAGGCTGCTCCTTACTCGGTCGAAGGCGAGACAGCGGAAATATGCGACGCAGAAGCCGCCCGTCTCGAAGCGGAATATGATCAGGATCGCCTGAAGGCGCTGATTGCAAATGAAGGTCGCGCATGAGCGGCAAATCGCTTTGGGAGAGCGCTATGGCGTTGTTGAGTTTCAAGAAAAAGACGGACGCGGTGAAAACCGTATCCCCCGAGGTCGAAGCATTCCTGCAAGGGTATTCGATTGAAGTCATGCCGCGCACCGCGGCCAAGGTCGAAGATTTTCGCGCATTGCTGCCGGAAGGCACCCGCGTCTACATCGCCCATATCGAAGGCACCCCCATTGAAGAGATGGTCGCCACAGCAAAACGTCTGAATGAAGACGGCTACCCGGTGATGCCCCACTTCCCTGCCCGCATCATCAAGGATCAGGCAACCCTGGAAAACTGGATCGCCATGTATCAAGGCGAAGCCGATGTGAAACAGGCTTTGTTGCTGGCCGGTGGCGTCGAAAACCCCCACGGCGACTATCACTGCTCGATGCAGTTGTTGGAAACCGGGCTGTTCGACAAGGCAGGGTTCACCAACCTGCACGTCGCGGGCCACCCCGAGGGCAACAAAGACATCGACCCGGATGGATCGACCAAGAACGTCGACGATGCGCTGCGCTGGAAACAGAAGTTCTCGGAAACAACGGATGCCAAGATGGCTCTGGCCACGCAATTTGCTTTTGAATCCAAGCAGATGATTGCCTGGGCTGACAGCCTGAAAGAGGCCGGCATCGACATCCCTGTGCATATCGGCATTGCCGGTCCAGCCAAACTGCAAACACTCATCAAGTTTGCTATCGCTTGCGGCGTTGGCCCGTCTCTGAAGGTTCTGCAGAAACGTGCCATGGACGTGTCGAAACTGCTGTTGCCATACGAGCCCACGGATGTGATCGCGGAACTCGCGGCTCACAAGGCCGCAAATCCTGATTTCAACATCGAAAAAGTGCACTTCTTCCCACTTGGCGGCATCAAGACCAACGCCAACTGGGCCATCGACAATGGCGGTGCCTCCACCGCCCAAGCCAACGCCTGAAAATAGGATCAACTATGACCCGTACGATCATTGAATCAAAAACAAAAACCACGATCATGGGCTTTGACCAGCCGTTCACAGTTATCGGTGAACGCATCAACCCGACGGGTCGTAAAATCCTGAACGCGGAGTTGGAAGCCGGTGACTTCAGCCGTGTCGAAGCTGACGCCATTGCCCAAGTTGCAGCAGGTGCCACTGTTCTCGACATCAACTCGGGGGCTGTCTTTTCAAACAAGATGGCCGAAGACCCGCGTTACGCCGACAATAACTTTGTTGAACCTGACCTGATGCGCGAGCTGGTAAAACGTGTGCAAGCGATCACCGACTGCCCGCTCTGCATCGACTCGTCGGTTCCGGGCGCACTTGAGGCGGGCCTTGAGGCCGCCGAGGGTCGTCCTTTGTTGAACTCGGTGACCGGTGAAGAAGAGCGCCTGGAACTGGTTCTGCCACTGGTGAAAAAGTACAACGTCCCAGTTGTGGCCATTTCCAATGACGACACCGGCATCTCGGAAGACCCCGAAGTGCGTTTCGCCGTTGCCAAGAAGATTGTCGAACGCGCTGCTGATTTCGGCATTCCGGCGCATGACATCGTTGTTGACCCACTTGTCATGCCAATCGGCGCGATGGGCACGGCGGGCTTGCAGGTGTTCGAACTGAACCGCCGACTGCGCAACGAGCTGGGCGTGAACACCACCTGCGGGGCTTCGAACATTTCGTTTGGTCTGCCCAACCGGCACGGCATCAATAATGCCTTCCTGCCGATGGCTATGGCCACCGGAATGACATCGGCGATCATGAACCCCATTGCCCTGCCCGTTGGCCCCAAGAAGCTGGCCGAGAAAAAGGCCGAGGTTGAGGCCGCAGGAATTGTTCTGCCAGCTGATATGGATGACGAGGCATTCTGCCAGATGTTTGGCCTCGGCTCGACCAAGCCACGCGCCGGTAAGGAAATGGAGGCGATCCGTGCCGCCAACTTCCTGACAAACAACGACGATGGCGGTGCTGCGTGGATCAGCTTCAACAAGCAACCCGCCAAACCCGGTCAGGAAGGCCGTGGTCGTGGGGGTCGCACAGGTGGTCGCCGCCGCCGCGCCTGATCCCATTTACACAAACTTCTTGAAAGACGGTCGGGAGAAATCCCGGCCGTTTTTTTTAGTCCAAATCCTGATACCGGGTTACGACCGCTTTTTGCGTGCGCGAAAATCAAAAGCGCCGTCTGTCGGGTCTTCGTCAGCAGCAAACATCGCGTGTTTCTGGATCTTCTGAGTGCCAGTCACCGGAATCTCGGCCACAAAACGTATCCACCCCGGCGCCTTGTAATAGGCCAGCCGCTCAAAACACCATTCAAACAGCTTCTGTGCCTGAGCATGATCGCCATCGCCCATAATACAGGCCATGACCTCTTCGTCGCGCATTGAGTCCGACACAGCCAGCACCGCGACCCTTTCGACAGACGGGTGATCCTGCAGGCAGGCCTCAATCTCGGCGGCAGCAATGTTCTCGCCGGATCGGCGGATAATGTTCTTCTTGCGATCCACGAAATAGATCACATCCTCGGCATCCATCATGACTGTATCCCCGGTGTGAAACCACCCCCCACGCCAGGCCTCTTCAGTCGCTTCGAGCAGGTTCAGATACCCGGAAAACGCGCCTTTTCTGGGCGTTTCGGCACTGTATCGGATCACCATTTCTCCGGGCATGCCACGGGGAAGCTCATTGTCATTCTCATCAACCACCCGGACATCCAAACCCGCACTAGGGCGGCCCATCGCGCGCGTCTCAATATGCCGGGGCGCATCGTGCATGCTGAGGATGCGGCACATTTCGGTCATGCCCCAGACCTCGATCAAGGGAAAGCCAAAGCGCGCTTCGAATGGCGCGTGCAGTGTTGGTTCAACGCCAGCCCCGACAGCAAATCTGATCTTGTTTTGGTGATCCCACTCAGTCGGAGGTAGGTTCATCAGGGCCGGGATTACGATGCCGAGATAATGCGCAATCGTGGCGCCCGTTTCTGACAATTCAAGCCACCACGCGCTGGCGCGAAACCGCTCCGGGATAATCTGGCAATTTCCAGTGTCGATCATCGCGAACAGTACAAGGATAGCGGCATTCACATGAAACAACGGCAACGGACAATAGAGCCGATCCTGCCCTTCGCGAAAATCAATGGCGCCGCCCCGCGAGGCATACCACTGCCCCATCTCAACCTCATAGGCATGGGACATTATGCATCCCTTGGGACGTCCGGTCGTGCCTGAGGTGTAGATCAGGCTGGCCTCGGTCTCGCCTGTGATATCCGGCGCGTCAGAAGCGCTTTGAACAGTTGGAAGCTTTGGGAGGTCGACCGTCATTTCGACGCAAGGCACGCCACGCCCGGACTGGTCGATGCCCTGCGACATGAGGTCAAGGTACTCCGGGGCTGAAATCACCAAAACCGATGCGCTGTCCTGCAAAAGATAGGCAACTTCAGCCGCGCGGTAATCCGGGTTAACCGGAACCCAACTGATGCCCAACCCATTGAGAGCCAATTTGAGCAAGAGCATCTCGGGGCGGTTTCCCAACAGAACGGCCACGCGCATCCCCGCGACATACCCCGCCGCTCGAAACACGTCCTGCCATCTCTGGACTGTTTCCAGCGCGACACCATAGGTCAGCTCATACCCGCCGGGGTGATATGGTCGTGCAGCGTCCACAGGCACGTGCAAAAGCGCGTTCTCACCGTAAGTTTTTGCTTTGGCGTCGAAAAACGTCCCTATGGTTTGGAAATTCATGTCACCTGCACCCCTCTGGAAAACAGAATAACCGCAAAGTGCCATGACGCAACGGGGCATCTTCCAACAGGAAACATTGCGCGTTACGATCCCGCAATCCAAGTCAAAGGAACCAAGCGCTTGCTCGCCAGCTATTCCCTGATCCTACTGATCCTGCTCGAGGGCGTGGCGATCTACTTCGCCTATCGCGCCGTGACCGGGGCGCGCACTCCGCAAGGGTCGGTGGCTTGGGTGTTGTTCCTGATCCTCGCACCTTATGCTGGCATTATCGCCTACATATTCCTCGGTCATCACCGCATGAACGGCTATGTCATCGCGCGCCGCAAGTCCGAGCGCGTGCTGGAAGGAATTAAGAGCGCGCGCAAAGCCCATCCCTCCAAGGGTGACGCCGCAGCCCTTGGGTATGCAGGGTTTGAAGCTCAGGCCGCGGCCCCGGTGCTGTCGGGCAATGCGTTTGAATTACTGATCGACGGTGACGAAACCTTTGAGGCCATGTTTGAGGCCATCAGGTCCGCCAAATCTTATGTGTTGATTCAATTCTACATCGTGCGGGATGACACGTTAGGGCGACTGATGCAGGCCGAATTGATGGCCGTGGCAGAGCGTGGTGTCAAAGTTCGCTTTCTCTACGATTCCATAGGCAGCGCCCGCCTTAGCAACAGCTACATCCAGACCCTGCAGGATGCGGGGGTTGAGATGCTGGACACGAATGCCTTGAAGGGCCCGACCAACCGCCGGCAGGTGAACTTTAGAAATCACCGAAAAACGCTGATCGTGGATGGACATGTGGGGTTTATTGGTGGCCACAACCTGGGTGATGAATACCTTGGGAACGATCCGAACATGGGGCATTGGCGGGATACACATTGCATGTTGCGCGGACCGATGGTGAACCAGCTACAACTGGTCTTTACCGAAGACTGGTACTGGGCGACCCAAGACTCTTTGCTGGATGCGTTGGATTGGACCATGCAAAGGCAGCCCGAGGACATGGACGGGTTGATCCTACCCTCAGGTCCGGCGGATGAACTTGAGACTGGAAGCCTCTACTATTGCTCAGCAATTCGCGCCGCAAAAGAACGAATCTGGATATCAACACCCTATTTTGTCCCGGACGGAGATATCGCCACAGCACTTAAGGTTGCGGCGCTCAGTGGTGTTGACGTGCGCATTTTGATCCCGAACAAGGCAGACCATTGGGCAACTTACCTGGCAAGCTATGGCTACTTTGACATGATGCGTGCAACCGGCGTTCAGTTCTGGCGGTATGAGAATGGGTTTATGCACCAGAAGGTTCTGTTAGTGGATGAAACCATCGCTTCTGTCGGAACGTTCAATATGGATGCGCGGTCATGTCGGTTGAATTTCGAAGCCACGGCAATGGTCTTTGATCCACGCGCGGCGCAAGACGTCGCTGCGATGTTCAAAGCGGACTTTGCGCAATCTTACGAGTTTACAGAAAACCTGGCGGAGCAACCGTTGTGGGTTCGACTTGGCGCCCCCGTCGCACGCCTGTTTGCGCCGCTACTCTGACCCTGATGGCTTTTGACGCGCAAGATCGCCCAAAGTGGCGTTGAACTCGGCCCCCAGCAAAAACATAGCCGCCATAAGGTACATGAACACCAAGGCCGACATGACCCCGGCGAGACCGGCATAGGTTACGGAATAGGTTGAGAAGTTGCTGATATAGAACTCAAATCCCGTGCCACAAATGCCCCACAGGATCAGCGTCAGAACAACGCCGGGGACAAGCGCACGCACTGGGCGTTTCACGCCCGGCAACCACTTATGGCAGGCAAACAACGCGAAGATCATCACCAACGCCGTGACCGCGGTACCGAGGAACTCGCCCGAGAGCGCCTCAAGATGCAGGATTGGGAGGATGTCGGCGACGTATCTCAGGTAGATCGGCAGAACCACGCTGAACAGCCCGGCAACCGTTACCAGTAACGCGCCAAAGACCGCAAAGCCGACCGCCAAGAGGCGGAGTTTCCACGCCGGGCGCGGGTCATCACGATCGTGATAGGCCGCACTGATTGCCTGTCGCACAGCGTCAAAACCGTTTGAGGCAAAGAGGATCGTCAACAAAGCCCCCAAGGTCAGAGTCCCGCCGCCACTTGTTTCCAGAACCGCGCGGACCTCGTTTTCAATCGGGTCAGCTATGGCGTCGGGCCATGAGCCGAACACGACGTCCAGCAGGTCGTTGAGATCCGACCCGGACGCCTGAAGACCGGCTTCGGACAACATGCCCGCAAGAGCAAGCACCACGATACAGAACGGAAATATGGCCAGCATCATCGACAAGGCGACATGGCTGGAAAATACCAATCCCCCTTTGCGGGAAAAGCGGCTGAGTGCAGTCTTAAATGCGGGACAGAACAACTCCATGCCCTGTTGTTCCACGCCGAACGAGTCGGGGCAAGCAATTGGCACAAAGACGCATTTTTTTGGCACAACGCAACATAGAGATCGCTCGCTTCGCGCCCATCTCCCCCAGTGAAAGGGGCACCAAAAAGTCGCTTGGGCTTCGCGCGTTCTAAAAGTCTCTCTCTCCAGCGAAGCCTGCCCATACCCTCTGGATTGGCCTTGGCCAGTCGGGAAACTACTCACGGAACAAGGCCGGCGCCGGTGTTCGCATCGGCGTCTCCGGAATTCCGCGCACATGCGGAACCATAACGATGCCTGTGAAGTTCGCACCCAGTTACGTGAACTGTGGGGGCATTGTGTCAGCCGCCTAGGGTTGGCCGTGTGAGCGTCTTGCCCCCTAGCTGGCGCTCACACGTTTCTCCGGCTTTCCGAACGTCACTGTTCGCGTGCTTTACGCACCTTGGTCACAATCTTGTCCCATCCAGAGTGAACCATTGGCCGCAGCGTGCTTCCAAAATGCGCCAATGCCGCCATTTCCCATCCCGGCGCGATGGCGAATTTGCCCTTGTCGATGCCTTTGACAATCTTAGCCGCGACGTCTTCGGCGCTCCACATCTTGGCCGAGGCAGTCATGGCCTTGGTTTCTTCAGGTTTGGTCTTGGATTCTTCAACCAATTGCGGGGTATCTGTGTCCGGCGGATAGACGATAGATACTCCAATGCCGACAATCGCAAGCGGCTCACGCATTTTGTCGTGAGAACCATCTTGTTTCATGCCCTTATTCTTCTTTTCATGGCCGTCCCGTTCATACTTTGTGAGCATTAACTATTTGTGAATAATAACTAATGGAACACACGACCCAAGGTCGACAACTCGGAAAACACAATTTTTAAAATGCATCTTAATGCCTAGCGCCTTGTCTTTATTGCGCCATTGGCAGGCAGTATAGCATTTTGTCGCCTCGTTGCAGAAATAGTTAACGAGACTTCCACCTTACACTCTTGCTCAAAGCGCATGCCACATTGGTTTGCCTAGTCCATATGCTCACCATGAACGATGGGCGCATGGCGCATGGCGCATGGCGCAGATGCTCATCTATGAACCCGGCAATGCCTGTGCCAATGCTTTGGTCAGCTTTTCAACAAGTTCCTGCACTTGATCATCAGATATGATGAATGGCGGCGCCAACAGCACGTGATCCCCCCGCTTTCCATCCAGTGTTCCCCCCATAGGATAACAGATCAACCCTTCGGCAAAGGCCGCGGCTTTGAATTTTGCGTGGAGCTTTAGCCCGTCCGGAAAGGGTTCTTTGGTATCTCGGTCCGCCACCAGTTCGAGTCCCTGAAACAGGCCGACGCCACGGATATCTCCCACATGAGGATGCTGCCCGAGGCTCTGGTTCAACGCTTCACACAAGGCATCCCCCGTTGGATTGACCTTCGCCAACACATCATCATCTACCAAGCGCTCCAGCACGGCGAGCGCAGCGGCACAGGCGACCGGGTGGCCAAGATACGTGTGACCATGCTGAAAAAAGCCCGATCCCTGCTGAATGGCGTCATGGATTTCGCTGGTACACAACATGGCTCCGATGGGTTGATACCCGGCCCCAAGCCCCTTTGCGATGGCGCAGATATCTGGTGTCACGTCGTATTGCTCAGACGCAAACAACGTGCCAGTTCGCCCCATACCGCACATGACCTCGTCCAAAATCAACAAAATGCCGTGCTTGTCACAAATCGCCCGAATCCGCGCGAAATAGTCACCCACTGGCGGAACCGCTCCCAGCGTTGCCCCCACCACAGGTTCGGCAACAAAGGCCATGACGGTTTCGGGACCAAGTTCGTTAATCTGGCCTTCTAGCTCTTGAACCAGTCGATCCACAAAATCTGCATCCGTCTCGTCCATGAGTTGTCCACGGTAGGCGTAACATGGCGACACGTGATTGACATCGATCAACATCGGCGCAAACTGTGCGCGCCTCCAGGCATTGCCACCGGTCGCCAAAGCGCCAAGCGTATTGCCGTGATAGCTTTGCCGCCGCGCAATCACTTTGTGCCGTTTGGGCTCGCCAATCTCTAGATAGTACTGCCGCGCAAGCTTGAGCGCCGACTCCATCGCCTCTGATCCGCCTGAAACGAAATACACCCGATCGAGATCCCCCGGGGCCAATGAAATCAGCTTCTCCGCGAGCTGCTCCGCTGGATGCGATGTAAAGAATCCTGTGTGCGCAAAAGCCACCTGATCCAATTGCTGCTTTATCGCTTCGGTCACAAGCGTATCGCTATGACCCAAACATGAAACAGCCGCATCGCCGCAATTCAAAAAAGCCTTGCCCGACTTATCAAACAGGTAGGCACCTTCACCGTGCGAAACTTCAATCGGTGGGGCCTTGGAGTTGCGTGGAAATACATGACTCATGGTAGACCCTCTCTCGGCAATTGGTCTGCAACCAGAGCAGCGCAGGCATCGGTGCTATATTTGGCCTTAAAACCAACGCACCAAGCCATCCACTTGTCCTGCTGGTTCACCCGCACCGTGTCATCATCTCTGGGGTTTCAAAGTGTGAAACATACATTTCAGTGATTGACAATAGTTGAAACGCTTGCGACCGTCTGTTTCAGGGAGTGAAAATGAATCACCGACAGACGCTCGAAGAACGCGTTGCGGAACGCTATTCCGGTCTATCCGGGCAGCTGCAAAAAGCGGCTGACTACGTTGTGACCAATCCTCTGGATATTGCCAGCCGCAGCCTTCGGGCCATCTCATCTGAGAGCAATGTTTCTCCGGCGACGTTTTCGCGACTTTCTCGCGCGTTGGGTTTTGACACGTTCGAAGAGATGAAAGACGTCTCGCGCTTGTCCGTTGGCCAGCAAGTGATCAGCATGTCTGAGAAGGCCGAACAGCTTCGAGTGGGAAATTCCTCTGGAAAATCAATGCTTCAGAGGCAAAGCAAAGCCTGCATCAACAATATCGAAAGCTTTGTGACCAAGGCTGATGAGGTCAGACTGGAACAGGCCGCTGCGTCATTACGGAATGCAAAACGTGTCGTTCTTTTGGGGGCACTGGCCTCGACTGGAATGACCGAATACATGGGCTATCTGGCGCATTACTTCGCGCCGAATTGGACTTTGGCGGGACGCATGGGGGCATCACTTGGCTCCCAGATCGCCACGCTTGGCGCGGGCGACGCGCTGTTTATCGTCACCAAAAGCCCCTATGCAAAACGGGCGGTTCAAGCGGCTGAGGTCGCCAAGACATCGGGCGCCGACGTGGTTCTGGTGACCGATTCCCACAAATGCCCGGGCCTGGCGCATGCGACCTATGGGTTCGTTGTACCGTCAGAAAGCCCGCAATTCTTCTCCTCTTATGTTGTGACGCTTGTGTTGATCGAAACACTGATTGCCATGATCGTCGCAACCTCAGGGGCTGATGCAACCGCTGCGATCCGAAGGGTCGAGGCAAAAAACCAGGAACTCGGAGAATATTGGTCCGAGCCATCTTTTAACTAGGGAGACTATGATATGTTGAAACATCTTAAACTTGGCGGCGCTGTGCTGCTTGGGGCGATGACGGCAGCCTCAATGACTGTCGCGCAAGAGTTCATCTCGATCGGCACCGGTGGTGTGACCGGCGTTTACTATCCAACCGGCGGCGCGATCTGCCGTCTGGTCAACAAGTCGCGCAAAGAGCACGGCATTCGTTGTGCCGTCGAATCCACTGGTGGTTCGGTCTACAACATTAACACCATCAAAGCCGGAGAGCTTGAGTTCGGCGTTGCTCAGTCTGACTGGCAGCACCACGCCTACAACGGCACCTCGAAGTTTGCGGACAACCCGTTCCCTGAAATTCGCGCCGTGATGTCGGTACACCCTGAACCCTTTACGCTGATCGTGCGCTCGGACAGTGGCATTACCGGCTTTGCAGACATCAAGGGCAAGCGCGTTAACGTTGGCAACCCCGGTTCCGGTCAACGCGCCACAATGGAAGTTGTGATGGACGCCTTTGGCATCGGCATGGACGATCTGGCCCTTGCGACCGAGTACAAAGGATCGGAAATGGCCAAGCAGCTTTGTGACGGCAACATTGACGCGATGATTTACACCATCGGTCACCCGGCTGCCGCCATCAAAGAAGCCACAACCACCTGTGACGCGACCTTGGTCTCGGTCACCGGCGCACCGGTTGAAAAGCTGGTTGCGGACAACCCCTTCTATCGCGTCGCGACGATTCCGGGCGGCATGTACAAGGGTACTGACGGCGACACCACGACATTTGGTGTAGGCGCCACTTTCGTGACATCAGCCAATGTCTCGGATGACGTTGTGTACATCGTTGCAAAGTCGGTGATGGAAAACATCGACGATTTCCGCGGTCTGCACCCTGCGTTCGCTAATCTTGAGCCTTCCCAGATGGTCAAAGACGGCCTGTCAGCTCCGCTGCATGACGGTGCCGCAAAGGCCTACAAAGAACTGGGCCTGATGGACTAAGGCCTAAGGCGAAATCAACAAGACCGCCCGGGAAACCGGGCGGTTTTTCCAGTATATAAATAGTTATAAAACAAGGACCTGGGGGACAACATGGCTCAAGACACCGAGGTGCAATCCGCAGACGACATGGTTGCCGAAGCGGATACCGGCGCACGTAATCCATCCTCTGCATGGCAGGCGAATTTGATCATCGGAACCTGCATCGTCTGGTCCCTGTTCCAGCTTTACATTGCATCGAAAGTTCCCGGCATGCTGGCACAAGCCACCGGTGCGAACATCTTTGCAAACATCGTCGCTCAGGCGCGGTATGTGCATTTGGCCTTTGCCATCATGCTCGCCACACTGGCGTTTCCTCTTTTCAAATCCTCACCCAAAGATCGCATCCCGGTTTATGACTGGGCGTTGTTGATCCTGGGCGTCTCAGCCTGTCTTTATCTTGTGGTGTTCCGCTTTGAGATAGCCGACCGTCCGGGTCTGTGGAGTACTTCGGACATTGTGATGTCCTGCATCGGCATGGGTGTGTTGTTTACGGCCGTTTACCGCTCGCTTGGTTTGCCACTGGTGATCATCGCAGGCGCCTTCGTGGCCTTTGCCTTCTTTGGCGGCTATTCCGAATGGGCGCGTAACATCACCAACTATGGTGGAGCCTCGCTCTCGAAAGCGCTGGGCCACTACTGGATGCAGACCGAAGGCGTCTTTGGAGTCGCCTTGGGTGTGTCCACGACAATGATCTTCCTGTTCGTGCTGTTTGGCGCCTTGCTGGACCGCGCAGGCGGTGGATCGTGGTTCATCAAAGTAGCGGTCGCCCTCTTGGGCGCACTGCGCGGCGGTCCGGCCAAAGCCTCGGTCCTGTCTTCCATGCTGACCGGTATGATCTCGGGCAGCTCGATCTCGAACACAGTGACCACAGGCACATTCACCATTCCATTGATGAAACGTATCGGCTTTCCGGCAGAAAAGGCCGGCGCGGTCGAGGTGGCCTCGTCCACCAACGGTCAGCTGACCCCGCCCGTGATGGGGGCTGCGGCTTTCCTCATGGTGGAATACGTCAATATTCCCTACATTGACGTGGTCAAACACGCCTTTTTGCCGGCGGTGATCAGCTATATCGCGCTGCTTTACATCGTCCACCTCGAAGCCTTGAAGATGCAGATGCAAGGCTTGAAAAAAGCCGGACGCCATATTGGCCCGGTTTTGATCCTGATCTTGTTCCTGTCAGGCTTTTTGTTCCTGGGTGCCTGTACCTACGTGATGATCATGCTGCGCAGTGTTCTGGACGGTGTGATGGCCGACAGCGTCTATGGCGGGCTGGTCGTGGTCGCCGCGCTTTACGTGACACTGGTCTATTTCGCCTCGCGCTATCCCGATGTGGCGATGGATGATCCCAACGGGCCGCTGGAAGCCCCGCGCCTGACACCTACGCTCTTGGGAGGGGCCTATTTCTCACTGCCGATCTTTATCCTCGTGTGGAACCTCATGGTGCGCACTGAGAACCTTGATCGTCTGTCTCCGTCCCTCTCGGCCTTCTGGGCCACGATCTTTATGATTATTGTTGCGCTCACCCACCGTCCGCTCAAGGCGTTCTTCCGCGGTGAGGCCTTTGGCACATCCACGAAGCAGGGTTGGCATGACTTTATCGAGGGGCTGATCCTTGGCGCACGTAACATGATCGGCATCGGTGTCGCCACCGGTGCTGCGGGTATCATCGTTGGCACCATCAGCCTGACCGGCGCGCACCAGGTCATCGGACAGGTTGTCGAAGTGGTGGCCAGTGGCAATATCTGGATCCTTTTGATCCTTGTCGCCGTCATGTCGCTGATCCTTGGCATGGGCTTGCCGACAACGGCCAACTACATCGTTGTCTCGTCGCTCATGGCGCCTGTGATCCTGTCGGTGGGCGCGCAAGCCGGATACATCTTCCCGCTGATCGCCGTGCACCTCTTTGTGTTCTATTTCGGCATTCTCGCGGATGACACGCCGCCTGTGGGCCTGGCGGCCTATGCGGCAGCGGCGATTTCCCGAGGCGATCCGATCAAGACCGGTGTTCAGGGCTTTTCCTATGACATCCGAACAGCCTTGTTGCCATTCCTTTTCATCTTCAACACCGATCTTCTGTTGATTGACGTCGGAGCAGCGAAGGCGGTGCTGGTCTTCTTTATCGCGCTCATCGCGATGCTCTTGTTTGCGGCAGCAACCCAAGGGTATTTCATCGCGAAAAGCCGAAAATGGGAGACTGTGGCGCTCTTGTTCATCGCCTTCATGCTGTTCAGGCCGGACTTCTTCCTCGACAAAGTCAGCGAGAAATATGCGACGGCCACTGGCCCGGCAGCGCTGGAAATGATGGCGGGGGCCGAAACCGGCACAGAGCTGCGGGTTGAGGTCAACGGACCGGATTTCGATACCGGCAACCCAAGGCCCACGACGATTGTTCTGCCTGCGGTCTCTGGTGACGCCGAAGGCGCGCTTGGGGCACAAGGCCTCAGCATCATTCCAGACGGCGACGTTCTGGTGATGGATGAACCTTTCCCGGGGACGCCGTTCTTTGAAAGCCTTGGCAATGAATACGACTTTTATGGCGATACACCCGTTCAGATCACCCAAGTCCAGATCGAGAATGAGCGTATGCCAAAAGAGCTTTTCTTCATTCCCGCACTGCTCTTGCTGTTCGGCGTCGTGATGATCCAGCGCCGCCGCGCCACACAACCCGCATTCTGAGGAGCTGACAGATGTTTGACTCACTTTTGCTCGCCGTTGATATCAACGATCCCCAAGGCGCATTGCGCAGCACTCAGGCGGCTGTGGCCATGGCCACGCATCAAAAGGCCGAGCTGCACATTCTGAACGTTGTGCCCGACGACGGAATGGCGATTGTCAGCTCGTCCCTCAGCGCCGATCACAACGCTGAAGCGGTCGATCAATCCCGAGCTAATCTTGAGGCCTGGGCCAAGGAGCATATTCCCCAAGGAATAACCACAAAGCTGCATGTGGCCCGTGGTACGGTCTATGACCAGATCATTAAGAAGGCCGGCGAATACGGCGTGCAAGGGATCGTTGTTGGCGCCCACAGCCCTGCGCTCAAAGACTATCTTTTGGGCTCCAACGCTGCCCGCGTTGCGCGTCACGCCAACCAGTCGGTCTTTGTGATCCGCTAGCCGCGCAATGTGCGGAATTCACCCTGCCACTATCTCGATTGGTGGGGTGAGTTGCACGAGTATCATCTGGGACTATGGCGGTGCTGTCAGACCAATGCGAACCAGTCTCAGTTTACCGCAGAAACCGTGAACTTATCCGGAACAAAGTTGACGCCACTCGGAGAGAGCGGCGCTTCGGTTCAGTTTAAAACTGTCTCGTGAGTGAAGATGTCGCTCCTGATTGTAGTGGTTATGGACCGAAGAATGAACGCCGGCGAATTTCTGCAAACATCGCATTTGCCTAAAGCGGAGCATCGCCCGTTCTCGTCGTCGAAACGGCAGGTGAGAATTTTCCGCTCGGTTGTTCACCCAGCGTCCCGTTTCCTGCCTTCGCGCGTTGCCAATATCTTTCAAAGCGGCGCCATAAGAGCGAAGTTTGTCCGTCACGATCACTTCCGGCCGGCCATACCTCTTCATTGATTTTCTAAGGAATTTCAACGCAGCTTTGCGGTCCCGGCGCTTAGTAACATAGCTTTCCAGCACTTCGCCTTCGTGGTCCACAGCACGCCACAGGTAATGCGTCTCGCCGTTGATCTTCACAAAAACCTCGTCGAGGTGCCACCGCCAGTTCGAATAGGATTGCATCCGACTGATCCTGTTTCTGCGGATCTCAGCCGCGAACATCGGGCCAAATCTATTCCACCAGAACCGAACCGTCTCATGGCTGACTTCGATGCCGCGCTCATGCAGAAGATCTTCCACGTTCCGCAACGATAGCGGGAACCGGACATACAGCATCACCGCCAGGCGGATGATCTCAGGGCTGGTTTTGAGGTAGCGAAATGGGTTGGTTTTGTCATCCGACAAGGCTACAAACCCGCCCTGCCCGCCTCAACCGAAATCTTTCTGACAAAACCTCTCGGTTTGATTTAGCCTTGTTGGGACTTAGTCTTTTAACTTAATATATGTGTTCGCTCAGGTCAGACGAAAGAATCGAATGGATACTGTCGCACCAAAACATGAGCATTTTAGTCGCGCTCAAGATTCAGAGCCGGGGTCGCGCGTTCTTGTGGGTTTTCTCTCCGTGGGAATCAACGCGCTGACGTTGGCGCTTCCTCTGGCTCTCCTTCAAGTCTACGACCGGATTTTGCCGAACCAGTCGACCGGGTCGGCCATCGTCATATTCTCGGCGGTTGTCGTCGCGTTGGTGCTTTCAGGATTGCTCCGATACGTCAGGTCCGGCCTCTTTGCGCGGTGGTCGGCACTGGAAGAGTATAGGCTTTGGTCTCGAACCGCCCGACAACTGCTTAAAGGTTATCACAGCCGTGAGGACGCACTTCTCCTCGCCGCCGCACCCGCAAAGGCGCGGGATGTGAATGTCGGTCAAACGATGCTGGCCCGGTTCGATGCGCCTTTCTCAATCATCTTCCTTGCACTCATTGCGTATCTCGGCGGAATCGTTGTCGCCGCGCCCTTACTGGTTGCTGCCGTCTCAGTGATCGCATTCCTCGTGGTCGCGTCGCGGAATCGATCCGCCCTAGAGCAGGAACTGCTAGCGGGCGCGCGGTACGAGGCGGGTGTCACCGCGCTAGCGAACACATCCTCGAACACTACGACCCTGGCCAGTCTCGGCTCTGCATTTGCCCGTTTGACCCACACTCGCAGCGCTCAGTCAAAGGCAAACAGAACGACGCAGAACATCAGCAGCTTCCAGTTGGACCTTTTGCAGAGTGGCGCGCTGATCTCGACCGTCGGTGTTGTCTGGTTGGGCGCCGGAGAGGTGCTCGCAGGACAGATGACGACTGGCGGCCTTGCAGCCTGCACGTTGCTGGGCTCCCGGGCGGCATCCCAGCTTGTCGGCGTTGCGGCGACGGGCCTGCGTGCCCAGCCCGCGGCCGTTGCGGCGAAGAAATCGACGGCGATCCTTGAATCCAGTGGAGAGAGCGTCCGTCAGCCGTCACACCGGACGACTGAGTACCTGAATTCGACTGGCGGGGGCATTTGGGTGCTGGAAGCGTCTTCGCATCAGACAGCGTCCGAAAAGCTTGAAGCCATAGTCAATCACTTGCCCCGCGACTTGCCGGATCCGGAAGCGGTTCGGATCGTGTCTGCCCGACCACGGCTTTTGACAGGTCGACTGATGAATTGCCTGTCCCGTCTGGATAAGAATCTCGAGCCCAAAGCGCTGACCCTGTCGCGCGAGATCGGTCTGGACAGCCTAGTTTGCCGGCTTCCCCACGGGTACGATACGGAGCTTGCATCTTCCGGCAGACCTCTGCCGGATGGCGGTGCCAAGCGCGCCGCTATCGTCCAAGCATTCACGGGCAGGCCGGGGTTGGTCATTCTCGAGGCGCCTGAAGCGTCCCTCGATGTCGATGCCGTGAAGAAGCTATCGGGGTTCCTTCTGTCCCACTCGGACGAAGTTAAGATCCTTGTGCAGACGTCGTCGGAGGATCTCCGCGACGGCCTGAAAGATGCCGCGCGCCTCGAAAACCCAAGTAATTGGATCGAGGGGGTCGAATGATGTCTGATGCCGCCGGCTTCCTCGAATCCGTTCTAAAATATCTCGACGGGCGCCACTCCGATAAGGCCGTAGAGGCGGCATTCGGGGGGTTCTCCTCATCGCTGTCCGACATGGCACGCGCCAGCAACCTGATCGGGGTGCACGCGTCCATACATAAGGGCATACCTGCATCCTGGAGAGACGGTCATGATGGCGCCCTGATTGCGAAAGACGGCACCAACTGGATAGGCGTCGCAAGGCGGGACGGCGATCTCGTTGCGTTCCCGGAGAACGACGAGACAGGGCTACTCCACCTGCCGGCGGGGCCGCTCCTCTATCTGCGCATGCTTCCCGAAACCGAAGCATCCAAGGTCACCTACGCCAATATCTCGTCCCGCGCCCGAGGCGCATTCGTGCATGTCGCATGGCAATCCCTGGTCATCAACCTCTGCGCGCTAGCGGTGCCTTTCTTCACCATGGCCGTGTATGACAAGGTTTTGGGGGGCGGCGCCGCCCATTCGCTTCCGGCCCTATTGTCAGGTGCAGTGATCGTTCTAGTCACGATGCTGGCAATGCGGCGTGTTCGGTCCGGACTTGCTTCCACGGAATACGCCTCGCTTTCGGGGCAGATCTCGACATTGTTGGCCGGCAAGGCACTCCGTTCGCCGGCTTCAAACGTTGCGGGGAACTCTGGAAGTACGATTGTCGCGAAGGTGCGGCAGGGCGAACGTGCCGCCGACCTGTTCGCCTCCCCGAATATTGCAGCGATCTATGATGCGCCTTTTATCCTGCTGACCTTTGCCGCCCTGGTGATCGTCGGCGGGGGCATGGCGATCATTCCCGCGATCTACCTCGTGCTGTTTTTCGGCTTCGGCTTGTTGATAAACGCCGGAACCGGCGGCAGGGACCCGTTTGCCGTCCGCCAGTCCCAGCGACGCACGCAGATGATCGGGGAACTGGTCGATGCCAACGGTGCCATTCAGCGCGCCGGACTAGGCGAGAAATGGCTTCAAAGGTTCGACGCTACCTTGCGCTCGAGCGCGCGCGACACACACCGATCCATGACCCGAACCGGGTCGCAGTCGGCAGTCGCAACGACGCTCGGATCCGGCACTGCGCTCGTGACCCTGGTCGTCGGGATCGACCTCGCGCTGAAAGGCCATTTGTCGCCCGGCACGCTGATCGGGACCATGTTGCTCACCTGGCGCATCACCGGCCCGGCGCAATCGCTGTTCCTAGCAATCCCGCGCCTAAAGGCAATCCGCAACGGCTGGACCTCTCTTGAGACCCAGCTCCGGGCGCCCACGGTTGGCCAGGAATCCCATCTCCAGATCGCACTCGAACCCGAAGCTCCCGCCGTGGCCGCACAGGGTCTGTTCTACCGTCATGAAGCCGGTCAGCCGCCCGCCCTCACCGGCGTTACATTCGATGTGGCCCCCGGCAGCGTCGTCGTCATCATGGGGCCGAACGGGTCGGGCAAGTCCACTTTGCTACAGCTCGTCGCCGGGCATCTCCGCCCACAAACTGGGCATCTGACTCTGAACGGGCGCCAGATGTCCCAGTACGATCCCGACGAGATCGATGCTCGCTGCGCTTATGTCGGTGGCGACAAAAGCGTTTGGCTGGAGCAAAGCAGAACAAGGCCCGACGTCGGGTTTTCCGCGGAAGCCAAGGTGGAACGCGTAGCCTGGTCCGCGATCACGGAACTTGACAGCAGGTTCTTCGTTCTCGACGATCCGCTACCCGCGAATGGCAAAGATGCCTTGAACGAGGTCGGGAAGTTCATCGACGAAACGCGAGGCAAGGCTACTATCTTCCTTGCGACCCACGATACGGAACTCGCGGCGCACGCCGATATCGCCATCGTACTGGACGCCGGAAATGTCGTCTATTGCGGACCTGTTCAGACAGAAAAGCCAGAGGCAGAAGCTTTGACGGAGGAGAAGAGAGATGGGTGAAAATCGCGGAGATCAACCTTTCGACCTGTACGACACGTCAACCTTCGTCTGGACGCGCCGGGCGGCAATCGTCGTTCTGCTCGGCCTAACCGCGTTGGTGATCTGGATGGTCTACACGCCTGTCGACGAGATATCCAAGGCGCGTGGGGAAGTTGAACCCATCGCCCAGGTGAAGCGGGTCGAAAGCCGGCATGGCGGCCAGTTGGCCGAATTGCTGGTCACGCGCGGTCAAGTGGTGGAAGCGGACCAAATCGTGGCTGTGTTGGATCAGGCGGAAGCGCAATCGGCGCTTCGAGCCGCCGAAGCGCGCATTGCAGGGCTGTCCCTTGAGATCGAACGCCTCCTCGCGCTTGCGGAGGGGCGGGAGCCGGATTTCTCGGCCCATGCCGAGGACTTCAACGATCTCGTGGAACGCGAAACGGCTGCGCTTGCGGCAACGCGTGCCTTCATCCGCGCCGAACGCTCGGTGATCGGGTCGCAGATCGAGGAAAAGCGTGCCGAGATCGCAGCCATTGATGAGGAACGCCCCCAGCTCATTCAACAGATCGCCGTCGCCGAGGAGGAGCGCGCCGTTCAAGAGGACCTGATGAATCGCGGCCTGAGCGCACGTGCCAAGCTCGCGGAACTGCGAGAGCAGGAAGCACAGTATCGTTTTGACCTTGCCCAACTCGCCGGCCGTCGAACCATCGCAGAGGCTGAGGTTGCCGAGCTTCAGGCGTCGCTGACCCAGGTCGAATTGGACGAGTTTGCCAAGGCGAGAAGCCGGATTGCAGAAGCAGATTCCCAGAGGCGCGCCTTGCAGGCCGAAGCAGCGGGCCTGGAGAGCCGTGTCGCGGAGACGGAGATCCGGTCGCCCATTGCCGGAGTGATTCAGTCCATCCCCGACGACACGATCGGCGATGTCATTGACCCCGGCGGCATGGTCGTAACCATCGTTCCCGCCGACGGCGGCTATCGTTTCAGCGGTCGCTTGTCGCCGCGCGATGTCGGCTTCGTCTCGGTGGGGCAACCCGTTCGGTTGAAAATCGACAGCTTCGATTACAGCCGTTTCGGCGCATTGCCGGGCACCGTCGAGGAAGTTTCGCCGACAACAGCAGTCGATGAACGTGGTACAGCGTTCTACGAAGTCCTTGTGCAGCTGGACAGCGACCATTTCCGCGATGCCGAGGACGGCCTCACATTGATCGCCGGAATGACCGGCGAGGCCGACATCAAGACCGGCGCTAAGACCGTGTTCCAATATGTCTGGAAACCCATCTACACCAATCTCGACCTGGCGTTGACCGAGCGGTAAGGAGAGACGTGATGTCCGATCAGAACCCGAGAAAGTCCCAGACCTCCCGCGCCACTGCGGATCAAAGGGACGAGTTGTCCGAAGAGGTTTTTGCCTGGGTTGTGTCCGACACGAGTGAACTTCCGGAGGTTCAGACCGAAGGCTCCCATGCCGCGCCGGATGGCAGAGCGCGAGACAGCGGAGGTTATGGCAACCGGCAGTTGATGGTCTCGGCGTCGGCACTGGCACGCCACATGGGTGCCGAGCTTTCCGAATTGCATTCCCAACCGGGTCGTCCCGGGGCGGAACCCGGTTCCGACTGGTTGGCCTCGTCCGGCCTTGCACCACTGCCCCAGGCCCATCCACGCGGCTCGGGCGCCGGCCATCCCGGCTTCACTCATGCCCTCCCCGGCATGGGTACAGGTCAGAATGTGGGGTACGCGATCATTCCGAACGTGTCACCGGGCGGCGGCGGTCACGCGTCGGGACAATTGCCGAGCCATATCGTGTCGAGCAGCCAGCCCAGCGGGCCTGCTATAGCCGGGCTCATCCCCGGCGGTAAGGAAGGTAGCCCGGTTCCGGTTCTAATTTCGGTGACTAATGGCAACAACACACCCGGCGGATCGACCGTGACCATCGCTGGGTTGCCGCCTGGAACGATCATGAACCTGGGACATGCTGGCCCAGGCGGTACATGGATCCTCGGTCCGGGCACCGATCTGAAAAACCTGACCATGACGCCCCCAACCGACTGGTTTGGATCAGGGCATCTGACGGCGACCGTCGTGGATCCTAACGGTCACTCGGCACAGATTCAGATGCCGTTCAATGTTTTGCCACAACCCGACGCTGCAAGGATCTCCGGAACCGACACCGGAACAACCTCCGAGGACCGTGTTCTGACAGTTTCCGGCGGGTTGACGATCGTCGACCCGGATCCGGGTGAGGCGCATTTTCATGCCTCGACATTGAGAGGAAACTTCGGTCGCCTACAGATCGATCAATCGGGTCATTGGACCTACACGCTCGACAACACCTCTCCCTCGGTTCAGGCGCTGATCTCGAGGCAGACCGAGCGTGAAACCTTCACGATCCACAGCGTGGACGGAACGAGCCACCAACTGGTCGTGAACGTGATGGGCACCGACGACAAGGCCACGATCGCCGGCACGGCGGTCGGCGCGGTGACCGAGGACAAGCTGACCTCGACCGGCGGCAAGCTCGACGTGACCGACCCGGATGCGGGGCAGGATCAGTTCGTGCCGCAGACCGGCGCGGCCGGCGCCCATGGCAGTTTCACCGTGCAGCCCGACGGCACCTGGAGCTACGCGCTCGACAATGGCCAGCCGGCAGTGCAGGCCCTGAAGACCGGCGACCAGATCACCGACACGCTGACCGTCTCCACCATCGACGGCACCACCAAGCAGATCACCGTCACCATCAACGGCACCGACGACAAGGCCACGATCGCCGGCACGGCGGTCGGCGCGGTGACCGAGGACAAGCTGACCTCGACCGGCGGCAAGCTCGACGTGACCGACCCGGATGCGGG
>NZ_CANMJE010000012.1 GCF_947498095.1 uncultured Shimia sp.
TTCAGTCGCTTGTTTGCCATTCTTAGTCCTCCGTTTCCTAACCTTAACGGTGGACCCATTCAGATGGGGAGGCTCACCCACTCAAAAATAGTTTGCGTATTTCGCCAAATATGGGACGGTCTTGAAAGCTTATTGTTTCAGGTTGAGCGTTTCAAGAAGGTGCGGGTTTATGAAAGCCATTGTTGTGATGTTTGACACGCTCAGCCGGCATTTTCTGCCGTGTTATGGCAACGACTGGGTACATGCGCCGAACTTCCAGCGGCTGGCAGATCGGTCTGTGACGTTTGACACCTCTTACGTCTGTTCCATGCCCTGCATGCCGGCGCGGCGCGACTGGCACACGGGGCGGCCGAACTTCCTGCACCGCAGTTGGGGGCCGCTTGAGCCGTTTGATGACTCGATGCCCAAGATGCTGAGCGAGGCGGGCGTACACACGCATCTGACCACCGATCACAACCACTACTTTGAAGATGGCGGGCTGAACTATCACACCCATTACACCACTTGGGCCTATTGGCGCGGGCAAGAGGGCGATCCGTGGATTGGCGATCTCAATGAACCGGGCATTCCCAAGGGCGCCTTTGGCAAAAACGGCATCTACTCTGAGCCTGAGGTGTTTGAGGCCTATCGCAAGGCGTTTCCGGAAGAAAGCAACGCCTCGATGCAGCGGCTGCGCTATCTGACCCGACAAGACTGGGTCAACCGCGGCTTTATGAACGTGGAGGAAAACCAACCGCAGGCGCGATGCTTCAAGGATGGGTTGAAGTTCATCGAAAAGAATGCCGAGCATGACAATTGGATGCTGCATATCGAGACCTTTGATCCGCACGAACCCTTCTACACGCTCGACCGCTACAAAGATCTCTACAAAGAGCATTACGAGGCTTACGACGGGCCGATGTTCGACTGGCCGATGTATGCGCGCACAACGGGCAGTGAAAAAGAGAACAAACATCTGAGGGTGGAATACGCAGCGCTGGTCAGCATGTGTGACGAGTACCTTGGCAAAGTCATGGACATGATGGACGCCAAAGAGATGTGGGACGACACGATGTTGATCGTCTGGACCGACCACGGGTTCCTTCTGGGCGAGCATGACTGGTGGGGGAAGATGTCGATTCCCATGTATCAAGAGATCGCCAATACGCCGTTTTTCATCTGGGACCCAAGGTCCGGCGCCCGGGGAGAGCGACGCAAATCGCTGGTCCAACCTTCCATAGATCTCGCTCCGACACTTCTCAATTTCTTTGGTCTCAAACCAACGAAAGACATGATTGGACAGGATCTGGCAGGCGTGATTGCCCAGGATACGCCGGTGCGGGATGCCGCGATCTTTGGCATGCACGGGGCCCATGTGAACGTGACGGACGGGCGATACGTCTACATGCGCGCGCCGGCACATGAGGACAATCAGCCGCTCTATCAATACACGCTGATGCCCACCCACATGCGCAGTGCCTTCGCCGTCCAGGACTTTGCTGACATGACGCTGTCGTCGCCGTTTCCCTTCATGAAGGGCGCGCGAACCATGAAGATCCAGAACGTCACCTGGGTCGCACGCGACCGTCAATTCGACACCATGCTCTGGGATACACAGGCAGATCCACAGCAAAAGTCAGAATTGAATGACCCGGCGCTTGAGACGCATATGCAAGGCCTGATGCAGGCGTTGATGCGGGACGCAGAGTCCCCCAAAGAACAGTTCGAACGGCTAGGCTTGGGCTGAGGAATATCTGTCGGCGGCCAACAATACCGCGTGCCCTGAGCCACCAGATATGCACCTAAAAGCTTATCCAAATTCTTGAAGATTGGTCGGAGTGAGAGGATTCGAACCTCCGGCCCCTGCCTCCCGAAGACAGTGCTCTACCAGGCTGAGCTACACTCCGACCGTGTCGCGGGTCCTACGGTCCATCCTCAGATTTTGCAAGACCCTTTCGGGCTGGTTTTCGGCGTAGCGCGACGGACACGCGGAAGGCTCCAGGTGAGAAGGCGCGGGTGCGGTTTCGTAGCACTGGTGTGGTGGTCGAAGTTCCGCCCGAGGCCTCGCGTATCACAATGTAAAGCCCACTCACGATGATAATTCCGGCGCCAATAAGTGTCTGTTTGTCAATGGTTTCACCGAACAACAGCGACCCGTAGATGATCGCCCAGATAATCTGCGAGTACTGCATCGGTGCGACGATGGCTGCTTCGCCCACCGTATAGGCACCAACCAGACAAAAGGCTGCCAGAAAACCCAGAACGGCGATGCAGCCCATAGCGGCAAGGTCAACAAGCTGTACGGGCACATAGACAAAGCTCAAGCCGCCCGCCATCACCAGGAAAGTGGCTGCCAGAGGAAACAACAACATCACCACACGGCGTTCTTCCTGGCCAATCTTGCGGGCAATCACCGATTGGGTAGAGGCACAGACCACGGCGCAGAATGCCGCGAGATGACCAAGCTCAAGCTCGGCATTGCCGGGGCGTACCACCACGACCACCCCCGCAAGACCGACCAACACGGCACCCGCGCGATGCAGGCCAACCTTTTCTCCAAGGATCGGGATTGCCAGCAAGGTAATGAGCAGTGGAATGGTGAAGAAGATCGCGTAGGCCTGAGCCAGCGGCAAGGTCGAGACCGCGTAAAACCCGCTCATCCCCCCGAGCGCCATCACCAAGGATCTAAGTGCAATCCACCATGGATGGACCGGGCGTAGATTGCCCTGCGTTGGATCGCGCACCAGCATCAGCGTGACCAACGGAAAAGACATCAAGCTGGTGAAAAACAGGATCTGTACAGGCGAATAGGTGCCCCCCAAATGCCGCACAATCACGTCATGGGTCGAAAAAAGGGCAAATCCCGCCAAACCAAGAAGGATGGCTTTCAAGCTCATATCAGGGGCCTGTGGTTAGATGTGTGCTGTTGCCTCTTTGGACCTCAAGGCCGCGGTGTTTTCAAGAAAAAAGGCGCGGTTGCCCGCGCCTTTCTGCAAAATCACTTTGAAATGGTTCGCCCTTAGAGGCTCGCGTACAGTGCGGCCAGAATGGCGTCGCCCATTTCCGATGTCGAAACTGGTGTACCGCCATCGGCCTGCATCAGATCCGCAGTGCGCACGCCATCGGCCAGCACCTTCTCGATCGCTGTTTCCAGACGATCGGCTTCGGCACCTTCGTCAAAGGAATAGCGCAGTGCCATGGCAAAGCTCAGGATACAGGCCGTTGGGTTGGCTTTGCCCTGACCGGTGATGTCCGGCGCCGAGCCATGTACCGGTTCGTACATCGCTTTGGGGCGGCCGTTTTCCATTGGCGCGCCAAGGCTGGCCGAGGGCAGCATGCCCAAGGACCCGGTCAACATCGCAGCACAATCCGACAGGATGTCTCCGAACAGGTTATCGGTATAAATCACGTCAAACTGTTTAGGTGCACGCACCAGCTGCATCGCGCCATTGTCGGCGTACATATGGCTCAGTTCCACCTCGGGATAGTCTTTCGACACCTCGGTGACGACCTCACGCCACAGGATGCCCGACTCCATCACGTTGGCCTTTTCCATCGAACACAGACGCTTGTCGCGTTTCATCGCCAACTCAAACGCCGCGCGCGCGCCACGCTCAATCTCGCTCTCGGTATAGCGCTGGGTGTTGATTCCGACACGCTCGTTGCCCTCTTCGAAGATGCCGCGGGGCTCGCCGAAGTAAACGCCCGAGGTCAATTCGCGTACGATCATGATGTCGAGGCCCGAAACGATGTCGGTCTTCAGTGACGAGAAATCCGCCAGCGCGTCAAAGCACTGTGCCGGCCGCAGGTTGGCAAACAGGTCCATTTCCTTGCGCAGGCGCAAGAGACCGCGCTCGGGCTTAACCGAGAAATCCAGATCGTCGTATTTCGGACCACCCACGGCGCCCAGAAGAACCGCGTCGACTTCTTGTGCCTTGGCCATGGTGTCGTCATGCAACGGCACGCCATGCGCGTCATAAGCCGCGCCGCCCACGAGGTCTTCGCTCACGTCAAATTTCAGGCCGCGCTTGTCGCCGTACCAGTCGATAATGCGGCGTACTTCGGCCATGACTTCGGCGCCGATGCCGTCGCCGGGAAGGATAAGAAGCGAGGGGTTGCTCATGGGTGTCTGTCCTTGATGAATCTCTTTGCGATTGCCCTAAAGGCACAAGGCGGAAAGATCAAGAAACGAAGGGCCGCAACCCTTGATCCAACAACTCCCAGACCCGCGCGATCCGGGGTGTGTGCCGCAGGGCCTCATGTGCGGTCAGCCAAACTGGCAATATCGGAAGAGGGAAATCCAGTGGTACTTGGATCATGTCTGGATCTTCATCGGCGATATTGGTCTGGCAAAACCCCAGCCCGCAGCCTGCGCGCACCAGCTCCCAATAGGCGCTCTGGTTGTCACAGCGCACGGCGAACCAGTCGCGGCTTGCCGGAATGCCCATGGCGCGCATCTCGCGAATGATGTCGTCATTGCTGTCATACCCCACGATGTCATGCTTTTGCAGATCGCCGGCTCCGTGGGGGGCGCCCTTGCGATCAAGGTAGGCACGGGCGCCAAACATCCCCAGTGTGATGTCGCCCAAATGCCTGGTCACCATGTCCAGCTGCTCGGGGCGATACATGCGCACAGCTATGTCTGCCTCGCGAAACAACAGGTTTTCCGAACTGTCCGACGGCACAAGGTCAATCCGAATGGCCGGTTCGGTGCGGCGGATATCTGCAATGATGGCAGGCATCACGTGATGGGCCATAAAGACGCTTGTCGCGATCCGCACGTCCCCCTCAAGCCGTGTTTCACCCCCGGCCGCCGCCAGCGACAGACCAGCCATCGCTTCGGCCATGCGTTGAGCATGGGCCTGTATCTCGCGCCCTAGGGAGGTCAGCTCAAACCCCCGCGCATGACGCTGAAACAGCTCTACGTTCAAAGCTTCCTCCAAGGACTTGATGTGCCTTCCCAATGTAGGTTGCGACGCGCCCAACTGCCGCGCGGCACCCGACAAGGACCCAGTGTCGGCCACGGCCAGAAAGGATTGGATCAGCGACCAGTCCATGGATGCGAGCGATTTATCCATTCATGAATGAATAGCACATCTGTGAATTTAGAAAATACCTATTCATAAGGAGCAGGCCTATGTTGGGGGTGAGCACGCATCAAAGGACTATTCGCATGACACAGACTGTTCTCATCCTCGGCGCCTCGGGCCGTTTTGGCCATAACGCCAGCCTCGCTTTCAAACAGGCCGGGTGGCAGGTTCGTCATTTCGACCGTCAGAAAGATACCCTGCGTGAGGCCGTGCACGGCGTGCAGGTTATCGTTAACGCCTGGAACCCGCCCTATCCTGACTGGGCCAAACAAGTGCCACGTCTGCACGCGCAGGTGATTGAAGCCGCGCGTACCGTCGATGCGACGGTTATCATTCCGGGTAATGTCTATGTTTATGGCCCCGATAACGAAGCCGTCTGGCATTCATCGACGCCGCATCTGGCCAGAAATCCTCTGGGTCGCATTCGAATAGATCTGGAAGCCGCCTATCGCGATAGCAACGTACGCACGATCATCCTGAGGGCCGGTGATTTCCTAGACACGCGAGAGTCTGGAAACTGGTTTGACATGATCCTCGCTAAACCTTTGCCCAAGGGGGTGTTCCGGTATCCCGGTCGGACCGACATACCGCATGCCTGGGCCTATCTGCCTGATCTTACGCGCGCAGCCGTGCTCTTGGCGGAACAAAGAGATAAGTTGAACCGGTTCGAGGACATCCCATTCCCCGGTTACACGCTGAGTGGCCAGCAGATGCGCGATGCGCTTTCAGAAATCGCCGGTCGCGATCTTCGCCTGAAACAGGTTAATTGGCTGCCCTTCCGCATCATGTCGCCGTTCTGGAAACTGGCCGCTTGCTTGCTGGAAATGCGGTATCTCTGGAACACGCCCCATGAACTTGGCAGCGAGCGGTTTGATGACCTTCTGCCCGAGTTTGAAGTCACTCCAGTGCACACCGCCCTCCGGCGCGCCATTTCATGGCAGGATCAAAAGCCCTCGTCGGTGCCAGTGTCGACGTCCACCCAGACCAGCCGGTGACGGCTTGCGATGATCTCTGCATTGGTGTCGGGCCAGACCACGCCAGACTCGGTGACGGTCCAGTCTGTCGAGGGCAAAACATAGTCGACCCGCATGTCGCCGGGTGTTGGCTCGGACCAATCAGCGGTGTTAAGGCCGCCTGTTGCCGATTGCGGCTTTGGGTCTTGCAGCGTGGGGTGGGACAGCAGGTCACGTATTGCGGCATGGCGACCCTGTCCCTTGTCCGGGTCCAGATTGGCCGTGCCAAGGATAAAGAAACGTGAGTGCGGCGGCGTTCCAAGTGCACCGTTCAACACCTGCAGCCACAGCCGGATTTCATCCGCGTTGCGCAACCCGTTGCGATCCTCGGGCCCATCAAACACCGGCGTCGTGGCACTGAACGCCATGACTGTCACCGGTGGGGCGTTTGGGACGGCGATCGGGACGATCCAATGCCCGGTTGAGGACAACCTCTGCACCGTCTGCGCCTGTTCTGACGGAAATGGCTTTCCGTCGACTGTTGGCAATGTCGCCCATGGCAGATCACGCCACAAAAGTGCGGAGAAATCCTGAACTTGGTCCGTAATGACAGGCCAGCGCGACATCAGCACCATACCACGCTGACCGGCAAAGAACCCAAATCCTTGGGCATCCGACGCGCGCCCGGTCCTGCCATCACCATCCAGATCAAGCCCGGTCGCCATCCCGGTGTTGGGACGCAGCGCGAACACATGGGGGTAGAGAAAACCAGCCTCGGCGATCACATCGCGCAGGGCACGCATTCCCAGCAAATCCGCGTCATAGTCGACTTTCTGCAGGAGCAGGATGTCCGGCGCGTTGCTGGCGATGATCTCTGCCACGGCCCGGGCCTGAGGGTCGCCGCGCAGGATGTCGCGCAACATCAGGCCAGGTCCTTTACGATGCATCTCAACGTTGAAACTGGCGATGCGGAGCGTGTCTGCCAAGAGTGGCGCGGCGGTCAAGGCCACCGCAATACATGCAAGGATCAGATGGCGTGCACGGCCTGTGCAGCGGCATAGGCGCGACGGCGGTTTTCGTCGATCATTTCTGCCACCCTGGTCATTGCCATGCCACGCATGATCAGGCTCGCGGGAATAAAGGCCCATGCGCTAATCGTCCAGATCAGTGTCATCGGATCGTCCAGATAGATCGGATCAATTAGGTCCGACATCATCTGGATGATCGCTGGGATCAAGAATGGCATCAGAAACCCTAACGCAATGTTAAGACGACCGTCGCGCTGCAGTCGTGGCAGCACATCTCCACCTGCTGTCGGGTCAAACAGGGGCAAGTTCACCCAGACGTTGAAAGCGCCGTTTCGGGCAGGCCAGCCCAGAATACGCACATAGAAAAAGAACAAGGTCAGCGTCGCGAGGGAAATCAGATAGGCCATGCCCGACGCTGTCCGCACGGCCAACACCAGTGACTCGGATGCATTGTCGGGCAACATGATGACCATCAGGCGGACAGGCGAGTAGGGGAAATCAATCCAGTCGCCGACGATAAAGCCCAATGTATAGAGGAACGAGGTCAGTGCATTTGGCTCGTACCGTCCGCGCGCAATCACCGACAGGGTCAGAACACACAGGAATATCGCAAGAAACCGCAGCCGATTGAACGGCGGCGCATAGCGAAACTCAACAATGCTGGGATAGGTCGACAGATACTCAATAAACACCAAGCTGCCTGCGAACAGCGCAAACAGAATTACAATGTGAATTGCATCCGTACTCACATTCGGAAGAATTAAAGCGGGCGTCGACATCAGCAACGCCACCAGAAGTGCGCGAGTCAAAGCGCTTGCGAATTTTCCGACCACTGCCTCTTTCCCTTCAACCTGGACTGTCGCGATACGTTGCCGCGAGCTTGTTCCAACTTGATCCCGCCTACTTTGGCAGGGTTTGCCTCATTGTTGCCTTAATCCTGCCCAGTTTCGCTCAAGGTCTCAAGGATTTGTTTTGGCTTGTCCGGATTTCGGGTGATTAGCGGGGTAAGTGGTGCGCCTTTGCACCAATTTGGCACAGAAAAAAGACAGCGAGTCCAATGGGCTACTAGATATTGTGGTGATTAGAGCTGCGAAACGCAGAAAAACTGCGTCTGAGAGTTTTCAAAAATTGATGCTGGCGCCAAAGGAAAACGGGCCGCCCAAATGGGGCGGCCCGTCATATTCTTGCCTTAATTGGGCCTCAGGCCCAGGGGCGAGCGGTGGCGGCTTGTGCTTCGAATGTGTCGATGGCTTTGGCTTTTTCCATGGTCAGGCCAATGTCATCCAGACCATTCAGCAAGCAGTGCTTTTTGAACGCGTCCACTTCGAACGAGATCACGTCGCCTTCGGACGTGGTGATTTCCTGCGCTTCCAGATCAACCGTCATGCGGGCGTTTGCGCCTTTTTCAGCATCTGCCATCAGCAGATCAACCTGCTCTTGTGGCAGAACCACCGGCAGAATGCCGTTCTTGAAGCAGTTGTTGAAAAAGATGTCAGCGAACGACGTCGACACGATGCACTTGATGCCGAAGTCGGCAATCGCCCAAGGCGCATGCTCGCGGCTGGAGCCACACCCAAAGTTGTCGCCTGCGACTAGAATTTCAGCCTCGCGATACTGTGGTTTGTTCAGCACGAAATCGCCAATCTCAGTGCCGTCGCGGTTGAACCGCATCTCATCAAACAAGTTCGCCCCAAAGCCGGTCCGTTTGATCGACTTCAGAAACACCTTGGGGATGATCATGTCGGTGTCGATATTCACCAGCGGCATAGGTGCCGCGATGCCTTGGAGTATTGTAAACTTTTCCATGTCTCGGGCTCCTTAGATCAAATCACGAATGTCAGTCAGCTTGCCGGTCAGTGCGGCAGCGGCGGCCATGGCGGGGGACACCAGATGGGTGCGGCCCTTATAGCCCTGACGACCCTCGAAGTTGCGGTTCGAGGTTGCCGCGCAACGCTCGCCTTCCGACAACTGATCTGGGTTCATCGCCAGACACATCGAACAGCCCGCAAGGCGCCATTCAAACCCGGCCTCTTTGAAGATGTCGGCCAGACCTTCTTCTTCGGCCTGTGCCCGGACAAGACCCGAACCCGGCACGATCATGGCACGCATGCCGTCCTTGATCTTTTTGCCTTTGACCACTTCGGCCACGGCGCGGAAATCTTCGATACGGCCGTTGGTGCAAGAGCCGATAAAGACCGTGTCAATTTCGATGTCGGTCAATTTCTGACCGGGTGTCAGGCCCATGTATTCGATCGAACGGCGTGCCGCTTCGACCTTACCGCCTTCGAAATCTTCGGGGTTTGGTACGACACCGGTGATGGGCAGCACGTCTTCGGGAGAGGTTCCCCAAGTCACGACCGGCTGGATGTCTTCACCTTTCAGAGTAACCACTTTGTCAAAGGGCGCGCCTTCGTCGGTGAACAAGGTTTTCCAGTATTCGACGGCTTGCTCCCATGCGGCGCCTTTTGGTGCGTGAGGACGGCC
Source organism: uncultured Shimia sp. (assembly GCF_947498095.1). Taxonomy (GTDB): domain Bacteria; phylum Pseudomonadota; class Alphaproteobacteria; order Rhodobacterales; family Rhodobacteraceae; genus Shimia. The sequence continues at coordinate 9,535 of NZ_CANMJE010000012.1, forward strand.
CATGCAGTATTGGAACGTCTTCTCATCCGGTGCGATCAGACCGGCGCGTGCGCCGCCTTCGATGGCCATGTTGCAAACGGTCATACGACCTTCCATCGACAGATCCCGGATCGCTTCACCGCAGTATTCGATGACATAGCCGGTGCCACCGGCCGTTCCGGTTTCACCGATTACGGCCAGCGTGATGTCCTTGGCGGTCACACCTGGCTTCAGTTTGCCGGTGATCTCAACCTTCATATTCTTGGATTTCTTCTGGATCAGCGTTTGCGTCGCCAGAACATGCTCCACTTCCGAGGTGCCGATGCCATGCGCCAGCGCGCCAAAGGCGCCGTGGGTGGCAGTGTGGCTGTCGCCGCAGACAACGGTCATGCCGGGCAGGGTCCAGCCCTGTTCGGGGCCAACTATATGCACGATGCCCTGACGTACATCGTTCATCGGATAGTAATGGATGCCGAATTCCTTGGCATTGGTGTCGAGCGCGGCCACCTGAACGCGGCTGTCCTCGGTCATTTGCGACGGGTCCTCGCGGCCCGCAGTGGTCGGAACGTTGTGATCCGGCACAGCAATGGTCTTTTCCGGCGCACGCACATTGCGACCCGCCATGCGCAGGCCTTCGAACGCTTGAGGGCTGGTCACTTCGTGAACGAGGTGGCGGTCGATGTACAACAGGCAGGTGCCGTCATCAGCTTCGTGCGCCACATGTGCGTCCCAGATTTTGTCATAGAGTGTCTTGGGGGACATAGGTCCTCTCCCTTGGATGGTCATATGTGAAAAGTGACAGGAATGGGCACGCCTTATAGGCGGGCAAGCACCGAACGGGCTTCGCCGTAGAAGCGTTCGCGCAGACGCGCGCGGTCATCCATGTCGAAAATCCGTGTCATGAAGGGTCAGATATACCGGCTGAGCGAGTCTCGCAAGGGAAATGGCGGTGAAATCACTTGTCCTACAAGGTCAGGCCATGTCACGCTGCAAGACAGTTGGAAGGCGAGTATGACAGAAGAAACGACCCAGGCGGACGAAACGACTACGACGCTCGAGACGATCGAAGGCACTGCTGCTGAGGCGCCCGCTCCGGATACTCAAGAGATCGTGCTAAGCCTATGGGAGCAGTTCTTAAGCTTTGCCGAAGGTCTCGTGCGGCCTTGGAATGCCTACCAGATCGCGATTGCCTTGGGCGTTTTGGCTATCTCGCTGATCCTCGCGCAAGTTCTGAAACCCCGCATGTACGAGTGGATGAAAGAGCGCGAAGGCTGGCCAAAGTGGCGCTATCGCTATCTGGTCACAACGCATCGTCGTTTGGCGCTGATCATTTTCGTTGTTCTGATTTGGTTGACGGTCTGGATCATGCGTGGTGTGACGTGGCCCAGCCGGTCATACATCCTCGCCGTCCTTGCCAATCTCTCGACGGCCTGGCTGGTGGTTGTGGTAGTTTTGCGTCTTGTGAATAACGCGTTCTTGCGTTCGGTCTTACGGTATGGCGCGTGGATTTGGGTGACCGTCTCCATCCTCGGGTTGTCCGAAGAAACCATGCAATTGCTGGACAGTGCCGCGATTGAACTGGGGGATGCACGCATTTCCGTCTGGCTGGCGGCCAAGGCGATCGTCATGCTCGGCATTACCATTGCCGTTGTCAGGTTCCTGTCGAGAAAGACCGCGACGACCATTCGCGACAACGACGCAGTCTCGCCGACCATGCAGGTGTTGTTCATCAAGATCCTGCAGGTCTTTCTTTATGGTTTGGCTTTCATTGTGGGGCTGCGCACGCTCGGGTTTGACCTGCGTGGATTGGCGGTCTTGTCGGGGTTCATTGGTGTCGGCCTTGGGTTTGGTCTGCAAAAGGTGGTGTCGAACCTCGTGTCTGGCGTCATCATTCTGCTCGACAAGTCGATCAAGCCCGGTGATGTGATTTCGCTTGGGGATACTTTCGGTTGGATCAACTCTCTTGGCGCGCGGTACGTCAGTGTTGTCACCCGAGACGGCAAGGAATTCCTGATCCCCAACGAAGACCTCATCACCAATCAGGTGGTGAACTGGTCGCACACAAACTCATTCGTGCGGCTCGATATCTTCTTTGGCACCGCCTACGGGGACGACCCGCACAAGGTACGTAGAATTGCGGTTGATGCGGCCAAGAGTGTCAATCGCGTGCTGACCTATCCGAACACGCCGGTGTGCCACATCGTCGGGTTCGGAGACAGTTCCGTGGATTATATCCTGCGGTTCTGGATTCAGGACCCAACGGGGGGCCTCACCAATATTCGGGGCAATGTGTACCTCGCCCTCTGGGACGCCTTTCAGGAACATGACATCTCAATTCCCTTCCCGCAGCGCGAATTGCGCATGCTGGAAGATCCGGAAACGCCGGCTTCGTCCTAGTCTTCACCCAATTCTTTGCGGGCTTCGCTGTGGCCCATCTCGGCGGCCACTTTTAGGTATCGTAAATAGGCGCGCGGATCGGGGTCGACCCCATTGCCGTCGCGGTAAATCTCGGCAAGTTCATAGGCTGCCATTGATGATCCAGTTTCAATGGCCATCCCGAAGAGGTCTATGGCGGAAATGGGATCGGGGTCAGACATCGTGCCATCGCGATACCACTGCGCTAACAGGACTTGGGCATGCGTGTAATCGGCGAGGGCCGAGGATTCCAAATTCTCCAAAGCCTCTGCGCGGGCGGTTTCACCTTCGTGCTCTTGCAATAGACGGGCCAGGTTGTACTGCGACAAGTAATTGCCGCCTTCAGCACCTTTGCGGAACATCAATTTTGCATCGGCAATGTCCACTGGGCCATACTCTCCATCCCGAGACAGGACCCCAAGGTGGTTGTAGGCGATGAAATACCCGCCCTCAGCCGCGGCCATAAGAGCATCGCGAGACCTTTGGTCCTGCGCTTTGTCATAGGCGCGTCCCAGCCAATAGGCGACCTGAGGGCTTTCAGGCAGTGTTTCTCGGGCCCACTCGCAGCGCGAAACTGCCTCTGCGATGTCAATGTCATTCCAGGCGACACCGGGGAATGGGCTTTGTTGATCATTGGGGTGCGCTGCTGCGTAGCCGCAATTGTTGATGGCTTGCTCAATGTCCGACTTTTCCTGCTCGATGACATGCAGAGTCTCGTGGCCGATGTCTTCAACATGCTGTAGCGCAACCCGGGACCCACTCATCGGAAATACAAATCGATCAAGCCCAACCAATACGGTCCAACTATCCGCGGCCTTGGCGCGATCGACAAACTCTTGGTCCAGAGAGAATGTCGTAATCAGCCCGCCAGAGTCGTGAGGATCTTGCAAAATGCCCCTTGCAAGCGACTTGGTGTCCAACGTGTGGCTGCTGCCATCAGCATTCTTCAGAATGTTCCGCAGATGCACGTTGCGCTGTTGGCTGGGTACAATAATCGTGGTCTTCCACTCGAGCCCATCTGCCTTGAGCTGCACATAAATTGACCCACGCGGCACTTCTACATACGCGATGGGCTGGTCCTCACTGAACCCTGCGTCACCCCAAGTCGGCGCGTACCATGTTCCGTCTTGCGCAACTGCCATCGAAGATAGCGCCATGAAGCATGCGAAAGTCGTGATCGAGATTGCTTTGATAATCGTCATGCCTGCATCCTGTCGTGATTGTCCCCGCACGGGCTGGCCCGTCCAGGCCATGTTAACGACACGCCTTGTCAAAATCAAAAAGCAGCAGGCATTAGACCAAGAAAGCACAAATCGTCGGCAAATGTCACAGGTGTCATCAAATCCGGATGAGGTGTCATTGAGAAACCCCAATCGCAATGCTATCTTGATCATACGCCCGGCGTCGGGGTTTTGCGGCGCGCAGAAAGGAGGGCAGACTTCTGTCTCTGAATACTGATGTGGCTCAGGCCACTTCCGATCCCGTAGGAAACGGGCCCCGGACCGACGTAACCAGCGAAGAACTGCTGGCGCGTATCTTAACTTCACTCGAAGAAGACAAAGCCGAAGACATCGTGCAGATCGACCTGCGCGGCATTTCCGCTATTGGCGATGCCATGGTGATCTGCACAGGCCGGTCTTCCCGTCAGGTGATCTCAATTTCGGAAAAGCTGGTGGATCGGCTGAAATCCGAATTTGGTCGCCTGTCCAAGATCGAAGGCAAGGATACTGGTGACTGGGTGCTGATCGACACCGGTGACGTGATTGTTCATGTATTCCGTCCCGAAGTTCGCGAGTTCTATCAGCTCGAGAAGATGTGGATGCCAGGCGGCAACGCCTGAGCCTGACAACGGGCGACATGCCCGGAGATATTGATGCCGTTACGTGTGCATATCTGCGCCGTGGGCCGGTTACGGTCCGGTCCCGAGCGCGACCTCCTCGACGATTATCTGACACGTTTTGACCGCACCGGGCGGGCCCTTGGGCTTGGCCCGGTCTCGGTGCACGAAGTCGAGGACAAAAAGGGCGGCGGCATGGCAACCGAAGCTGGGCTCTTGTCCGGCGTCATTCCCAAAGGCGCGGTAATCTGCGCGCTGGATGAGCGCGGTAAGCTGATGTCCTCGCCCGACTTTGCCAACATGCTTGGCGGCTGGCGAGACGACGGACGCGGCGATCTGGCCTTTGTCATCGGCGGCGCGGACGGAATTGCCCCCACTTTGCGCGCACAAGCCGACGCCAAGTTGTCATTTGGCAAGATGGTCTGGCCCCACATGTTGGCCCGCGTGATGCTGTCGGAACAGCTTTACCGCGCGGCGTCGATTTTGGCCGGAGCGCCTTATCACCGGGTTTGATGAGGAAGCGGAGTTGTACCCTTGCGCGGAGTCAAGGCCGCAGGCCGCCGCGTAATCGCCAGACCGCCCGCAAGGGCTGGCGATTTGGAAGGCTGGGTATAGCGAACTCACCCTTTGTCCGCATAACCGCCATTAACCCAAAGAAAAAGGGCGCCCCGAAAGGGACGCCCCTAAGTCTTTGAACCAAGTCGCGGTTTATTGCGCGGCGGCGTTGTCGACGTCGATGGTCACGCCTGGGCCCATGGTCGAGCTCAGGGCGATCTTCTGGACGTAAGCGCCTTTGGCACCTGTAGGCTTGGCTTTCAGAACGGCGGCCATAAAGGCACGGACGTTTTCAACCAGCTTGCCTTCGTCGAAGGACGCTTTGCCAACGCCTGCGTGAACCACGCCAGCTTTCTCGGCTTTGAACTGAACCTCACCGCCCTTGGCGGCTTCAACGGCGGCTTTGACGTCCATGGTCACGGTGCCAACTTTAGGGTTCGGCATCAGGTTGCGCGGTCCGAGGACCTTACCCAGACGGCCAACGACAGGCATCATGTCCGGGGTTGCAATGCAGCGATCAAACTCGATGGTGCCGCCTTGAACGGTTTCCATCAGGTCTTCGGCGCCAACGATGTCTGCACCAGCGGCCTGAGCCTCTTCGGCTTTGGGGCCACGGGCGAACACAGCAACACGAACGGTTTTGCCGGTGCCGTTGGGCAGGCCAACAACACCACGAACCATCTGGTCCGCGTGACGTGGGTCAACACCCAGACATACAGCGATTTCAACAGTCTCATCGAATTTCGCAGTGGCATTGCCTTTGACCAGAGCAACAGCTTCTTCAACGCTCAGGTTGCTCTTGCCTGCAGCCGCTTCACGCGCTGCGACAGTACGTTTACCAAGTTTCGCCATTACTTCACCTCGATGCCCATAGAGCGCGCGGATCCAACGATGATCTGCATGGCAGCCTCGATGTCGTTTGCGCTCAGGTCTTTCATTTTCGCTTCGGCAATTTCTTTTACCTGTGCGGGAGTCACCGACCCAACAGTCTCACGACCAGGGGTGTTGGCTGCCGATTTCAGGCCAGCGGCCTTTTTCAGGTAGTAAGACGCGGGTGGCGTCTTGATGTCCATCGCGAACGATTTGTCCTGGTAATAGGTGATCACGGTCGGGCACGGCGCACCGGGCTCCATGTCCTGCGTCTTGGCGTTGAACGCCTTGCAGAATTCCATGATGTTGATGCCGCGCTGACCCAGGGCAGGACCCACGGGTGGCGAGGGGTTGGCTTGACCTGCAGGGATCTGCAGCTTCATCGTGCCAGCAAGTTTCTTGGCCATTTGGCCTCTCCTTCTTTCCAACACTTTCGGGACGCGACCCGAAAGCTCTCAGTTGTGTGGTACAGTCCGCGCATCGCGATGCGCTCGCCTCCCACTCGGGTTGGGCGCCGTTCAGCGCCCGATACATCAGGTCTGTTTGTTGACCTGCGTGTATTCCAGTTCGACCGGGGTTTCCCGGCCAAAAATCGAAACGGTCACTTTCAGACGTTGATTTTCTTCATCAACTTCTTCGACCATGCCATCAAAGTCCTCAAACGGACCGTCGTTGACTTTGACTTTCTCACCGATCTCAAACGAGATCATCAGTTTCGGCGCATCTTCGCCTTCCTGAACGCGGTTGAGGATGCCGTTCACTTCCGCATCGCGCATCGGCATCGGGCGACCCTGCGGACCCAGGAAACCGGTGACGCGGTTAATCGAGTTGATCAGGTGATAGCCCTGATCGCTCATCTCCATATGCACAAGCACATAGCCCGGCATAAAGCGGCGCTCGGTGGTCACTTTCTTGCCACGGCGCACTTCGATCACTTCTTCGGTCGGAACCAGAACTTCGTCGATCTGATCTTCCAGGCCTTTTTCTTCTGCAGAGACACGGATTTGTTCAGCGACCTTCTTTTCGAAGTTCGATAGAACACTGACCGAGTACCACCGTTTTGCCATTAGATCGTTCTTCCCGTCACTCAGCGACCCGAGGGTCGAAATTTCCATCAGTTTCAGCGCATCGAAATGCAGCTCTCCGGAACAAAAAATCGGCGCGCAACTCGAATCGCCGCACGCCATCTCCAGAATTAGGGTGTCGTCTACCCCCGAAATCGCATCAATTCAAGAGCCCGATGCAATTTTGCGCTCGCAACCGGACTTCCGCTGATTGTCCCGTTTTGTACATCCCCAAAATCAAGAATTGTCCGTTTTGGACATTATTTTTGGCTAACAAACTCGCATCTTTCTTGTGGTCCAAAGCCCATTGGACACTTTAGCCGAGAAGACTTGGTTCAGGTCGCACAGGCTGCCAATGTTTCCGAAGGACGTTCGTCATAGAGACTTAGGTAATCTTGCGAGAACTGCCCCAAATGCCAAAATCCGTGCTCGCTCGCGATGTCCCCTACAGTGCATCGCCCTGCTTCGGAGCGACGTAGAATGGCCCTCACAGAGGCAAGCTTGTTACGTTTGAGCAAAGCTGCAGGGGACATACTGAACCGCTCGCGAAACGCGTATTGAAGTGTGCGTTCACTGACGTGGCTTTCGGCACGCAAATCACTGAGGTCGGCCGTTGCCAGATCGCAGTCGGAAAGGAACGTCAGACCTTTGAGGATGGCTATATCGCGCGCCCGCATCGACGGGCGTTTCAGGGGCGTGCGCCGGGCCGCCCCAAGCCAAAAGGGCAAGAGTTGGTACAGAATCTGCCGTGCTAGTTCGGCAAAGCGACCCGGAGGCGCTGATTGCAAAAGGCGCATCCGCCAGATCGCCTGGTCGGCCACGGTTGAAGGAAGGGCAAAGGTCTCGTGCCATTGGGTGTCGGGTTTCAGATCAAGCTCGAGCGTCTCGGAAACACGAGCGATAAAGTCTTGCGAGACAGAAAGCGTGTGGACCTGCGAGCCCGGGCTGGAAAAGCTGCGCAGTTCTCGGCCAACCGGAAAAACCCAGCAACAGTTGCTGTCCACATCATGTCCGCGCACCCAATAGCGCGGCACCGTCGGCTCCATCATGTTGAAAGTCACAAGTCCCTCAGGCGGTGAGCCGATCATGGAAAGCGCAAAAGCAAACTCAGAGTACATGTAGTGCAGGTTGCCATCGATGGTCTGGACAAATGAGGCCACATCTTCAGCGCAATTGGCTTTGGATAAGGGCGATTATTCCGCGTCCCAGGCCTGAAGGGCCTGTGTCATCTCATCAATTTCCTGAAACGGCGCGCGCATAGTGGTTTGAGACCTCTCGCGATGATCTCGGGTTCGTCCGATTTTTGCGGATTTTCGATAACGACGCAAGTCGCAGCGGGCCTAGGCTGGAGGGGATGCATTGTGTGGCCTGCAAGTGCGCTCCCCAAAAGTCATGACATTTGCTAGCTGCATTGTCCACCGAAAGAGGATTTACCGATGAGCAAACACTTCCTATTTGGCAGTTTCACCCTTGGCGCAGCGTTTGCCGTTACAGCGCCTGTGCAGGCGGAAACTCAGATCATACATGATGCCGAGTTTGTTCGGATGGAACAGGAATTCAAAGAAGCCTGGGTGGCGGATGATGACTCGGTTCGCGAAAAGCTGGCTGCGCTTGAGGCGCGGTTCGGCAAAAAACCAAACATCGTCTACATTATGGCCGACGACGTCGGGTACACGGAACTGAGCAGCTATGGCGGCGGCAAGATCCGTGTTGCGCCGACCAACAGTCTGGACCAGATGGCCGAGGAATGCATGCGGTTCCTGTCCTTTTATTCCGAGATCGAATGCTCGCCCTCGCGCGGGGCGGTTCTGACCGGACGGCACCCGATCCGCAACGGTGTCTACAACATCACGCTCCCTGGCGAGACCGGCAGTGGGTTGCATTGCGGCGAGGTGACGATCGCCGAGCTATTGTCGGACGCGGGGTACTACACCGGCTTTTGGGCAAGTGGCATCTGGGAGATGACGAGGGCAACCACCCTACCGAACAAGGGTTTGACGAGGCCGAGTGGTCAGAAGGCACCCCGCCGTGGTGGGTCAATAACAAGAATGCCTTGAAAGATGACGACATTGGTGGCTTCACTCAGCGCACGTTGATGCATTCTCCGGGGTCCGAGGGGTTCCCCTATGACACCGGTGGGGTGATGCGGGCCAAGAAAGGCGAAGAGCCGCAACTGGTCTATGAATACTCGATGGAAAAGTACAACACCTATGACACCGAGGTGGCGGATCATGTCATAGAGTTTATCACCCAGCGCGCCGACAGCGATCAGCCGTTCTTTGTGAACTTCTGGGGTAAGGGCAACCACTTCTGGGGCGCTCATCCGGACTTTCGTGACACACCTGCAGAGACCAACACAGCTGCCCAGATGGTGGAGCATGACTATAACGTTGGCCGGGTGCTGAAAACGCTCACCGATCTTGGCATCGCCGAGAACACACTGGTGGTCTGGAGTTCGGACAATGGGCCAATGTACACAGTGCATCCGCACGGCGGCTATTCCCTGCTGCAGGGCGGCAAGGGTGAGACCCGCGAAGGTGGCATCAGGGTGCCAGCGATTGCTTGGTGGCCGGGCATGATCGACCCCGGTCAGGATCCGTTGGATCTCATCCAGATCACCGACTTCTTTACCACGTGGGCCGGCGTTGCCGGGGTGATGTCAGAAGTGCCGGGGGACCGGGTGATTGATGGCGTCGACCAGAGTGGGTTGTTCCTGCTGGGCGAAGGCAAGGGGCGGCGCGATTACGTGTTTCATTACAACCGCACCAAACTGGAGGCCGTTCGCAAGGATCAGGTCAAGCTGAACCTGAAGCCGCGCAATCCGGACTTTCACTTTTATGAGGTGTTCAATATCTACCACGACCCGGCAGAACGGTTCCCGAATGAGGCGCGCAACGGGATCTGGGCCGGACCGGGCATGACTAAGATGATTCAAGAGCATCTGTTGTTGATTGAGCGATATCCACACCGACCGGTGCAAAGCTATTACCGCGATTTCGATACGTCGTTTGATCCGCAACGCACACCGGTCTACAAACCCAAAATGACCGTCAATTGGTAGAAGCCTCTCGCAGGTTGGGCAATGCTGTTCGACCTACCGCCGTCTAGGCGGTTGGCGGGGAAGCTTAACAATGCATGATTGTAGGTGAGTTACCCGAACAGCCCCAGAACACCCTGCAGACCAGACCGGATCAGAATGTCGACGAGCGCAAAGAAGGCAGCGGTCAGGGCCGCCATGATAAAGACCATAACAGTGGTCAGCATCACCTCACGGCGAGTCGGCCAGACGACCTTGGTGACTTCGGCGCGGACTTGCTGAATAAAGGTGAGCGGATTGGTTTTGGCCATGGTACGATTTCTTCTCTTGCGAACAGAGGCTGACATACGCGGGCCAAGTCACAAATTCAAGTGCCGTTTGTGAGACCTTGTCCAACCTGTTCCTGTGCCGCAATCTTCTCAAACCGGGATTTGAGTTTTTCATCGTCAACAGGTGGCTCAAGCGCGCCCTCAAGATCAGGAATGTGAAACCCGTGAACCCACGAAGGCGGCAAGCGATCTGCCAGCCATTCCACGCTCATCAACAGTCGGTTCCCACGCTTTAACAGACGCTTGGCCCTTTGTGGATTGCGACGGCGCAAGCGATTGTACCACCAGCTCACGATGGCTGCGACCCGATCTGTTCCAAGGAAGGCAATCAACAGCCCCAGGAGGAGGAACACCACCAGCGTAAAAATCGGGATAAACCACGGTCGCCAGACCGCAATCGCGATCAACAACATAATGGCAATATTTCTCGGCTTGCGTGAGAACCGGCGCACTGCACGCCCCGGCGCACCTTCGACGATCGTCAGACGGCGCCATTCCTTCTTGGAGGTCTTAGTTTTTTGAGGTGTTTCTGGTGTGGTGTTCGGGATCATTCCAACCGGCACATCTCCATCCTTGCGGTTCAGCCGTTCTGAAGCACGTTGCTGCACGTCTTCGATATCCAGCAGCTTGTCGCGGGCAAATGTATCTAGATCGGTTAGAACCCTACCAAAATCTTCGGGTGCTTCATGCTCGGATATCGTGGATGCCGCAGGCATATCCGGCGTCAGAGATGTGTCGACATCAGGTTGAGAATCCTCGGCTTCAGGACCGGGCTGCTGTGGCTCCTCGAGTGCAATTTCGGCGCTCAGAGCCATTTGCACCGCGGTATGAGGATCCGGTTCGGGTGAAGAGTGTTCAACGGCAGAGCCCGCCAAGTCTGAGGAGTGCGTGTGAGCGACAGGCTGTTCGGGCTGTGAAACAGGCGTTTCCTCGGCCTCGACCTCAGGCTCATCCGACACCAACATGCGGATGGTTTTCAGCGTGTCCCCGGTGAACGGTTCGCCAGGTTCCACAATATCTTCACCAAATTGGCGCGCAGGTTCGCCATTGGGCCGATAAAGCCCGGGAGCTTTGGCCATCTTTCCACATCCTTATAGCTATAGGTCAGAGCTCAAAACTCAGAACCCAGCCCCCGAATTCAGTGACGTGCGATCTTGGCAGCACGGACGTCAACGATTCGCGCGATCAGCGCAAAGGACATTTTTGTGAAAAATTTGGGAATTCTCGCGGCAAAATTGTGGCAGGAATGAGGCAACCCCCAGTCAACGCTGGCTGTTGGCGTCCTGAAAACGGTGGCGAATTGAGCTGAAAAGTTTGTTGCTGAGCGTCAACTCGACCTTCCACAACCGCAAGAAACGGCGCAGGAAGAAAAAACTGCCGTCGCGCGCCCGTTCAGGTCCTACGGCGATCGCCGCCACAAGGAACAAAAACAAAATGCAAACCATCAGGCGGATGGTGCTGAGCGGGTGCAACCACGCAATCATGATTGCGAGGACAATCGCCATCACGCGGGGGCGGGGCCACTTGGCATTCAGATGCGCATACCGGCGCTCCTGCGCGGCTTGGATTTATTCTGAGGAAGCGCCGGCAAGGTCGGGCGCAGAAAATAGGGGTCGAAACACGGATTTTGCGCAGAGACTTTGGAAATTGGCAGGGGCAGCAGGGTTCGAACCCGCGACCTACGGTTTTGGAGACTGATGCCCAATACTTATTGAGTGTTGGCAGTCATTCTAAACCCTTTGTTTCATTGTAGTTCGTCGTTCCACTCGGCCTAGGCTTTTGGATCTCGGTGCAACCGGTGTGCAACCGGCTGAACACGATGGTCATCAGCTTTCAGGCGGCACCCACCCCGCATCGATGTCGCCCTGCACCTTGGTCACCACAGACTTGCAAAAGGCTTGGTCGAATTCACACCACCAGACGATGGCTACGGCTGCCTCGGCGCGCTTACCATCACCGAGCAGGATGTCGCGGGCGATCTCGTAATGGTCCAGCGTCGGGTCATTCTTGGCTGGCCCCATGCGTTCAAGCATTGAGGCCAGTTCAGTTTCAAAGGTCATTCGGATTTCCTCCTTCGGTCCAATTCAGCCGCAGCTTGTTCGTCGTCGCATGCATTTGACAGCCAGACCAGCTCTGTCTAGCCCCCAATTTCAGTACCAGTAATTTTTGATTTCTCTAATAAGGTTTCAGGTGCCGGCGGGCGCATGTTCAATGCGTGATGAGGCCTGACCTGGTTGTACTGCCTGAGCCAAACATTGATTGCTACCTGGGCTTGTTGTGTGGTGTGGAACCATTCTGCATTCAGGAATTCCCGCCTAAATGTTCCGTTGAACCGTTCGTTGTACCCGTTCTCCCAGGGGCTGCCCGGATAGATTTGCATCGGCTGGATCCCGACCTTCTTCAGCCAATCCTTTAGATGTGCAGCAATGAACTCTGGGCCATTGTCAGAGCGGATGAATTCCGGTTTCCTGTGCTTCATCAACAGAGGGTGTAGCGCATCCAGAACATCGATGGCTTTCATCTTAGGGCGCACTGCCTCGCAAAGCGCCTCGCGGGTGCAATCATCTCAGACAGCTGAGGCCGCCCAATACCGCCAAACTTCTTGCGCCAGTAGTAATAGGTCTTGTCAGAAATCCCCGCTTTGCGACACGCACTCACAACATCCAAACCATCATGAAGATGCACATCAATCTCGCGCAACACCTTCAGCGCATCCTCATCCGAATACCGTTTCCGAGCCACCCCTACATCCTCTCATGACACTAAAAAGTGTCAAAGTTTTAGGGAGCTAAAACAACGACCACAGGCGCGGTGTCCAGCGCCGTCACGTGCTTCGTTGAGAAAACATGTCAGAGATTGTAAATTTTCTGCCTAGTTGAGTGAAACGGCCCATGTGAAGTGAGCCTGTGTTTGGGAAAACGAAGCAAAAGGACGTGGCTCGCATTCTGCTAAAGGTTCAGGAGTGATTTCAACAGGGAGTATTGAAACAGATTTGCATTGCGCAAACTGCGCTTGCAGCTCACGTCCATCGCTCGCAGTATCCAATAAGACTCTACCCCGAGGTAAGAATGCCAAAACTGATTGTACTCCCTTTCCTTATCGTCCTCATGGGGTGTTCAGTACACGATCCCAACGATGGGGCTGGCCGTTTGAGTCGCGAGTTCGCCAAGGGTGAAAAGCTGATGATCAAGTGCCAGGAAAATGAAAGAAAGTGCCCCGCATATTATGAATTCAAGGCTGAATGGGAAAGGGAAGTGCGTCACTACACGACATTTGAAGCCGCATTGGCAAAACACAAAGCCAGAACTGCGCAAGGATACGCTGTTTAGAGGCACCTTGGATGTTGTGAAATTCCACCAACTTCAGCAAGAGCCCCAACTTTGGCAAGCACCGAGCACCGAGTGAGCAGAAAGTGAGTTAAATGAGCCGCATCTTTTTCGCCCGACATTTTGTCATTGCCAGAGTATTGCTTCTTTGTCTGGGGCATATCTTTGGGCCGGTTGTAGCCCAAGCGGAAGCGGTCTCTGATCAAATCAAAGATCTGGTTGGAACAGTGAGCGCTGAGAGCGCGGCCTTACAGAACACAAACCTTGATGCGGCTGATCTGTTGCCCAAACTGTATGATGCGCGAGAATATCGTCCCGCGTGGGGGGAAGAAGGTTCTGTCGAGGTGCTTTTCCGAGCGCTGGACAAAGGTGTTGCTCAGGGGTTCACACCGGCAGATTTCCATATACCGGAGCTGTTGGAGCGATACAAAAAAGCCAAAGCCGGCGGCGCTTGGGAGAAAGCCACGTTTGATGTCTTGGCGATGGATGCGGCCATCAAGCTGATAAACTACTCCATTTTTGGCAAAGTGAACCCCGGCGACTTCGACAAGGACTGGAATTTCGCAAGGCCGGTTATTGAGAGAGACCCGGTTCAGGTGATCACCCAGTACCTTGATGGACAAGGTTTCGCCGCCTTAATGGCGCTTATCGACCTGGAAAACCCTCAATACCAAGGCCTTGTTGACGCACTGGAGACGTATCGTCAGTTTGCGTTGAATGGTAGTTGGCCCGAAGTGCCAAGCGAGACTGTTCTTAAGCCGGGCATGTCTGAACCTGCCGTCGCTGTGTTACGACATCGGTTGGCTGCAGAAGGCGCGCTGAACGAAGGCCAGATTCTCCCCTCAACAATAGATGAAGGTGATCCGGCACAAGTCTATGATGACCGCCTCGAGGTGGACGTAAAGGCTTTCCAAGCGCGCCACGGATTGGAAGCCGACGGCGCGATTGGCCCCAAAACCTTTGCCGTGCTCAACCGATCTGTTGAGGATCGCATCAATCAGATCCGGCTGAGCCTCGAGAGGGCTCGATGGTTGTTTCGAGATGAAGAAAGCGAATACGTACTTGTAAACATTGCAGGTGCGCGAACGTACCTCGCGCGGGCAGATGGATCTGTATGGACAACCCGATCTATTACCGGATCGCAGTATCGTAAAACGCCAGTGTTCCGTGATGAAATACAGTACATGGAGTTCAATCCGACATGGACTGTTCCGGCGTCGATCTTTCGAAAAGACAAATTGGCCCGCATTCGCAAAGATCCCGGTTACCTTGATCGCGGCAACTACATTGTGCGCAATCAGGAGGGGGCGGTCATTCCTGCCAGTTCGGTAAATTGGGGTGCCGACAATCCCAGAGTGACGTTGGTTCAGCAACCGGGACCGAACAACGCGCTTGGCCTCGTCAAGTTTATGTTTCCAAACAAATATGCTGTCTATTTGCACGACACAAATGACCGGACACTGTTTGGCCGTAACGAACGAAATCTCAGTTCGGGGTGCGTGCGCGTGGAGTACCCATTTGAGTTAGCAGGTCTCTTAATGGAAGGTGATCCGGAGTGGAATTCCGCACGAATGCAATCCATTCTAGATAGTGGGAAAACCGTGCGCATCAATCTGCCAAAACCGATGCCCGTTCTACTCACCTATTGGACCGCCTGGGTTGAAGACGGCGAAGTACATTTCCGCGAAGACATCTATGGACGAGACAAGAGGATCCTGACGGCCTTGGACAGGTGAAGTAGGTGAACTCCCTTGCTATATACGTGAAAATGCATGAGGCCCAAAAGGAACCGCTTGTTAGTGCCGATGCGCTAGGCAACTGACTAACATGAGAGGTGATCGATTTAACTGTTGAAAAAGGCGTATTGTGCGACTGACACTTCCCGGCAGGGTCCACCTCAGGCCCACCTAGATAGCCCACCTATGTGCCAACGGCAGCTTTTGCACAGCTGCAACTCAGTGTTTAAGGATCCGATCAACTGCAGCTTTGAGCAGTCGGGAGCAACAATGCATGCCCCGGCCACAGACTTTGCAAATATCGCTATCTGCGTATTCCCGAAATTCGAATCTGACCTAGATGCAGGTGCCGCGAACAACGGCTTCGTCCCGCATCGCAGACCTTGGCACTCAGACGAGCAGGCGCAAAACGTCCAGCGCAGCTGTCGGGACGGTTGAAGTTGAAGAAATCGTTAAAAACGAAGGGTGTTTCTTAACATAATCTTTTGCGCAAAATGGAGAAACGGCCTCAAAAATCTTGTACAACTTGGAGAAACACCCCTCAAAAAGATGTACAACTTGGTCATTCTGCCGGCTTTTCGCAGAGTTAAACCGATCTTGAGAAAGCTTACCGGCCAATCCCGTCCGTGGCTTCCAGCATGACAGACCGTGAGTGCGAGGCAAATTCGCGTCTCCACAACACAAAAAGTGTTAGAAAAGACCCCAAAATCAATGGAATAGCGCCAAACAACCACGCGGCGGCGGCGAGGCTGAAATAGACTGAACGCATGGCGCGGTTAAAGCTTTTGGCCGCTGTGATATTGATTTCACTGGCTTTTCCCGCCCTCGGCAGCCCCGCGGGGTCATTTGGGTCATTGGGCACGGCGGACATGACAACGGAACAGTAACCAAACAGCCGGTGGGCCCAGACGAACTTTAGAAAAGCGTTTGAAATCAACAGGATCATCAAGAGCAGCTTGATCTCGATAACAAAGGTCGGTGCCTTCATAATTGTGAATTCACGTGCCACGCCCGATAATTGGTCAGGATTACCAACCAGCGCCAGCCCTCCCCCAATAGCAATCATCGTCGCAGAGGCAAAAAAAGAGGTGCCCTGACGCAGGTTACCGAGGATCTGTGCATCGAACACACGCGGATTACGGTCAACCAGATGTACCATCCACTCTCGCCGATACTTCACCATGATCTGTGAAAGGCTTGGATGATATTTTGGTGGATTTTCAATGAGATACCCAATTCCCTGCCAGCAGATCAAAAGCAGCAATACAGCGGCAAGCTCTAAGGGTGAAAACAGGTCTAGTCGGTCGGTCCAGCTCATGACGCCACTCTAGCGCGGGAACAAGAGGGTTGCCAGATGTTTAAATTGGTTATATTTCCTTACCAATATTGGAAAGGGAATCGCGATATGGAAATGCCAGCCCCCGATCAGTCGATCATTGCCCGCAAGGCCCGCATCGTCGACCGCCTGCGATCGGTCCTTCCCGCCGACGCCGTGATCGAAGACGAGGTCGAAACCCGTGCTTATGAGTGCGATGCCCTTACAGCCTATCGGTGCCCGCCCTTAGCTGCGGTCTTGCCAGCCTCGACAAAAGAAGTTTCCGAGGTGCTCAAGGTTTGCCATGCAGAAGGTGTGCCGGTTGTGCCGCG
The DNA here is from genome assembly GCF_947498095.1 of uncultured Shimia sp. Taxonomy (GTDB): domain Bacteria; phylum Pseudomonadota; class Alphaproteobacteria; order Rhodobacterales; family Rhodobacteraceae; genus Shimia. Next base: position 26,330 of record NZ_CANMJE010000012.1, read on the forward strand.
CGGTGCGGGAACGTCGCTTGCGGGGGGCGCCTTGCCCACAGCGGACTCGGTAATCCTTGGTGTGGCGCGTATGACCGAAGTGCTTGAGACAGACTATGACAACCGGTTTATTCGGGTTCAGTCTGGGCGCACGAACCTGAGCGTCTCCGGCGCGGTGGAAGAAGAGGACTTTTTCTATGCGCCTGATCCGTCGTCGCAATTGGCCTGTGCCATTGCGGGCAACATCGCAATGAACTCTGGCGGTGCGCATTGCCTGAAATACGGCGTCACCACGAACAACCTTTTGGGCGTGACGATGGTCATGATGGACGGAGAGATCGTTGAGATTGGCGGCGCACATCTGGATGCGGCAGGGCTGGACCTCTTGGGCCTGATCTGCGGATCCGAAGGCCAGTTGGGCGTGGTCACCGAAGCCACGCTGCGGATCCTGCGCAAACCCGAAGGTGCCCGGCCCGTGTTGATGGGGTTCGATTCCAACGAGGTTGCAGGGCAATGCGTCAGCGACATCATCAAAGCGGGCATTCTGCCAGTGGCGATTGAGTTCATGGACCGCCCGTGTATCCGCGCGACCGAGGCTTTTGCCGGAGCAGGCTATCCGGACTGCGAGGCCTTGCTCATCGTCGAAGTCGAAGGCAGTGACGAGGAGATTGAAGCCCAGCTGTCACGGATCAACGCGATTGCCCGCACGCACAACCCGGTTGAACTGCGTGAAAGCGGTTCCGCCGAGGAAAGCGCCAAGATCTGGCTGGGGCGCAAATCGGCCTTTGGAGCCATGGGTCAGATCAACGACTACATGTGCCTCGATGGCACGATCCCGGTTTCGCAGCTGCCCTATGTGCTGCGTCGGATCGGAGAAATGTCCAAAGAGTATGGGCTGGACGTCGGCAACGTGTTCCACGCCGGTGACGGCAACATGCATCCGCTCATTCTGTTTGATGCCAACAAGCCCGGTGATCTGGAACTGTGCGAGGCCTTTGGCGCAGACATTCTGAAGCTCTGTGTCGAGGTGGGCGGATGTCTGACCGGAGAGCATGGCGTGGGCATCGAAAAGCGCGACCTGATGGTGGATCAGTATGATCCCGAAGATCTTGAGATCCAGATGGCTGTGAAAGACGTGTTCGATCCCGATTGGTTGTTGAACCCCGCCAAGGTTTTCCCGCTTGCCTCGAGCCAAGAGCGGCGGATCGCGGCGGAATAGGCGCCGCGCACCATCCCAGAGATATTGAAAAAGAAGACGAAAATGAGACCTGAGAACGAAGCGGCTATGGCCGAGATGGTTAAAACGGCTGCAGGCCCTTTGCGGGTCATTGGCGGCGGCACGCGTGACATCGGGGCGCCTGTCGAAGGCGAAACCCTATCAACGGCCAAAATGTCCGGGGTCTCGCTCTACGAGCCGGGCGCGCTGACAATCGTGGCCGGGGCTGGAACGCCGTTGGCCGAGATTGAGGCTGTGCTGGCCGCCGAGGAGCAACGTCTGGCGTTTGAACCGATGGATCACCGCCCTTTGTTAGGCACCAGCGGCGAACCCACCATTGGCGGCGTTGTCGCGGCGAACGTCTCGGGCCCGCGGCGCATCCAGGTCGGCTCGTGCCGCGATTCACTGTTGGGTGTGCGATTTGTTGATGGCGCTGGCCGCGTTCTCAAGAACGGAGGCCGCGTGATGAAAAATGTCACGGGCTACGACCTGGTCAAACTGATGGCCGGGAGCTGGGGAACACTTGGCGTGCTGAGCGAGGTGTCACTGAAGGTTCAGGCAATCCCGGAAGCGTCAGCCTGCGTGTTGCTAAATGGCTTGGACGATGTGGCCGCTGTAAACGCAATGAGCATGGCGCTGGGCTCACCCTATGACATAACCGGCGCGGCACATGCGCCGGTGGGCGTTGACGGGCATCCGGTGACGATGATCCGGATTGAGGGTCTGGAGGCGTCGGTGGCGTATCGGGCGGAAAAGCTCAAAGCGTTGTTCGCCAAGACCGGCGCCGAAGTGCTTGTCGAGAGAACGCCAGAAAAGCTGACTGCAGGCTGGAAATGGGTGCGCGATGCAGAGCTCATGCAAGGTGGTGCGGGTGACGTCTGGCGGTATTCGCTCAAACCATCGGATGCGCCCCAAGTGGTTGCAGACATTCAAGAGCAGCATCCCGAAATCAAGGTGCTTTACGATTGGGGCGGTGGCCTCGTCTGGGTAGAAGCCCCTGCTGGCACTGACCTTCGGCGCTCGGAATTTGCCGGACACGCGACCTTGGTGCGCGCGTCGAATGCGACGCGTCGAGCGGTTCCAGCCTTCCAGCCTGAGCCAGCTCCTCTGGTGACGATATCCAAAGGCCTGCGTGCCAAGTTCGATCCCCGTGGGATCCTTAATCCGGGACTGATGGGGTAGGGCCGATGCAAACACATTTCACAGATGAGCAAATGCAGGATCCCGGCATTCAACGTGCCAATGAAATCCTGCGGTCCTGCGTGCATTGCGGGTTTTGCACGGCGACGTGTCCGACCTATCAGGTTCTGGGTGACGAGTTGGACAGCCCACGAGGTCGCATTTACCAGATCAAGGACATGCTTGAGAACGAGCGCGTCCCAGACCCCAAGACAGTGCTGCATATCGACCGTTGCCTGTCGTGTCTGGCCTGCATGACCACATGTCCCTCGGGTGTGCACTATATGCATTTGGTGGACCATGCGCGCGAATACATTGAGGGCAAGTACAAGCGCCCGCTCACGGACCGCCTGTTGCGTTGGACACTGGCGCGCATTCTTCCGTATCCCACACGATTTCGGTTGGCGCTTTTGGGGGCCAAGATCGGCCGCCCCTTTGCCTTATTGATGCCAGACGCACGTTTGAAGGCTATGCTTGAGATGGCGCCGAAGCATATCCCACCGGTGAGCCGCAACGACGATCCACAAAGCTTCGCCCCCGAGGTGCCGCGCAAAAAACGTGTCGCGCTGATGACGGGATGTGCGCAAAAGGCGCTGAACACCGATATTAACGACGCCACCATTCGGCTTTTGACCCGGCTGGGTTGCGAAGTGGTTGTGGCCGAGGGCGCGGGATGCTGCGGGGCGCTGACGCACCACATGGGCAAAACCCAAGAAAGCCACGGCACGGCGGCCAAAAACATCCGCGCCTGGTGTGCTGAGATGGATGGCGACGGGCTGGATGCCATTGTCATCAACACCTCCGGCTGCGGTACAACCGTCAAGGATTACGGCTTTATGTTCCGCAATGAAGCTCTGGCCGAAGATGCGAAACGCGTCAGCGATATCGCGATGGATGTGTCCGAGGTTTTGATGACGCTCGACCTCCCCGAAGGAGAAAGTAAAGAGACGGTTGTGGCGTATCATGCCGCATGTTCGTTGCAGCATGGTCAGCAGATCAAGACCTATCCCAAGGATCTGCTCAAGCGGGCGGGCTATTCGGTGGTTGAGCCAGCGGACAGCCATCTGTGTTGCGGTTCCGCAGGAACCTACAACCTCATGCAGCCCGAGATTTCCAAGAAGCTCAAAGATCGCAAGGTGCGCACGCTCGAAGCTAAAAATCCTGACATTATTGCAGCTGGCAATATCGGTTGCATGATGCAGATCGGTGGCGCAACAGAGGTGCCGATTGTGCACACCGTTGAGCTGTTGGATTGGGCGACCGGTGGGCCGCAGCCCCCCGCATTGACCGCCGAAGGCAAACGCGCCCCCGAAATCCCGATCCTGCGCTAAAGGCCCGCGCAACCACAGTCGGCCCATGTTCCTGCCCTAGTTTCGCCTTGTCCCCTTGCTAACAAGGGACAACGTTGAACATGGGGCAAACATGGTCCGATCGCTTTTAAATATTGTTTTCAGTCTCTTGCTGGCAACTTCAGTTGTTGCTGAAGATTCGGGATTGCGCCGTATGGACACGGGCGATCAGGCGCAGGGCTGGGAGGCCGTGGGTCGACTTGAGTTGAATGGGCGTGGGTTTTGCACGGGCGCGTTGATTGCCCCGGACCTCGTATTGACCGCAGCCCATTGTCTTTATGACAAAAGCACGGGCAAGCGTCTGAGTGTCGAACAGATTGAGTTTCGGGCTGGTTGGCGCAATGGACGCGCCGAAGCTTACCGAAACATTCGCCGCGCCGTACAACACCCCGACTATATATTTGGCCGTCAAAACGATGTGCGCCGCGTAACCAATGACCTTGCAGTGTTACAGCTCTATCACCCAATCAAAAACACTCGCGTGGTGCCTTTTGAGACCGTGATGTCTCTGGGTCGCGGGTCCACTGTGGGTGTGGTTTCCTATGCTGAAGACCGTGCCGAGGCGCCGTCCTATCAAAAAATGTGCACGGTTCTGGGTGAGCAGGAAGGCATCTATGTGATGTCCTGCGACGTGAATTTTGGCAGCAGTGGCGCTCCAGTGTTCTCGTTTGAAAATGGTCAGGCGCGGATCGTGTCCGTTGTATCAGCCAAGGGTGAGTACAACGCACGGCCGGTTTCTCTGGGCGTGGCGCTTGATGGTCCTTTCGAGGATGTCATGGCGGCGTTCTCCTCGGTTAAGACCTTGCCAGACAACCGTCTGAGCACGCAGCAGCAGAGAAACCGAACCGGCGCCAAATTTCTCAAAGCTGGAGGGGGTTGAAACCCCAAAAAAGCCTCCCCATCTCAACAGAACCGGGACGCCTGTTAAGGGTTTCGGAGAGAACCGCCTGTCCTTGTTGGAAGGCAAATACTGTTGTCGCTCATGATGGAGGATAACCCATGAGAAGTTTTGATTTTGCACCCCTGTACCGTTCGTCCGTTGGTTTTGACCAATTGGCCAATATGATGGACCGCGTTTTGTCCACCGAAGGCTCTCAGGCCAGCTACCCCCCTTACAACATCGAAAAAACCGCCGAGGATGCCTATCGCATTTCTATCGCGGTTGCCGGATTCTCTGCCGAGGATCTAGGGATCGAGGTGAAAGAAAACGCATTGATCGTGACCGCACGCAACGCCGGTGACACCGATGAGAAAACCTATTTGCACCGTGGCATAGCAACCCGTGCCTTTGAACGCCGTTTCCATTTGGCGGACCATGTGCGCGTGACGGGTGCAAGCCATTCGGATGGCATGCTGCACGTTGATCTCGAACGCGAGATTCCCGAGGCGCTCAAGCCGCGCCGCATCGAGATTGCCAGCGGCAAGCAGATCGAAAAAGACGTGGTTGAGGCCAAAGCCGTCAACTAACGCAAGAAAACGTTTGTCTCGCAAATTCGACCCCCGGTTGCTCGACAGCCGGGGGTTTTGCTGTGCCTTGCCATCTGGTGTCGCTTCACCCAAAGTCCGCGGATCGCCTGAACGGAATGACGCGTGAATTTTGCCGCCCTAAAGTCCCCGAATTTTCGCACCTATGTTGGCGGCAGCTTCTTGGGGCTGTTGTCGCTTTGGATGCAGCGGGTCACCAGCGGATGGCTGGCGTGGGATCTGACAGGGTCTGCCAGCTTTGTGGGGTTGGTTGCATTGGTGCAATTTGCGCCTGCGATCTTTCTCTCACCCCTGTTTGGGGTTTGGGCGGACCGGCTGAATGTCCAAAGATCGGCCCTCTTTGTCCAAACTCTCAATTTCTTGGTGGCCGTAACCTTTTGGGGTGTCGTTGCCTTGGGGGCGCTCACACCAGTGTTGATGATTTGTGTGACTTTGGCATCCGGCATTACCGCCGCAGCCAGCCACCCGGTCCGCATGTCTTTGACACCCCGGCTGGTCAAGCGAGAGTTGATCGGCTCCGTGGTCAACATCGTCGCGATCAATTTCAACGTCGCGCGGATGATGGGGCCAGCGCTGGGCGGTGTCCTCATTGGCACCTTGGGCGTGACCACGACGCTCTTGATCCAAGCCGTATTATACATCCCGTTTCTTTTGGCGCTCAGCCGTGTGACCTTGCGCCCCAAGCGCGACAGCGGCACGATTGAAGAGCCATTTTTCCAAGCACTTGCAACCGGGTTCCGCCACGTTTGGGTGACGCCGGTGATCTGGCGGGCCATGGTGACGGTGGGGGTTCTTTCTCTTGTTGCGCGTGGAACGCTCGAAATCCTGCCCCCCTTGGCAGATGGCGTGTTTCAACGCGGGGCCGGAGGTTTGGGAGTCCTCTTGTCAGCGACTGGTATTGGCGCCTTGATCGGAGGTGTCTTCAAAGGCTTTCTACGTCCGCAGGAGCCGGGTCAAATTCCCGGCCTCTCGTTGGTGTTTGTGCTGCTGGGTTTGGGCTTGGTGCCCTTGTTGGGCGCTGTCCGTGTGTGGGAACTTGCCTTGCTGACCGTCGCCGGAATGGCTTTTGTCACAACCCTCACAGCGATTTCCATGCAGACGGCCATTCAACTGGTGCTGGAAGACGATATGCGCGGGCGCGTCATGAGCCTTTGGGCGGTGGTGACGGCGGGTGGGTCGGCCTTGGGTGCCGGGGTGTTGGGGCTTATGGCGGATGTGTTGGGATATCCACCAACCCTGTTTTGGGTCGGGACAGCTGCGCTGGTCGGTCTGGCAGGATACTTCGCCTATATCCTTGGCCAAAGGTAGGTCGGACAGACTGTCCGACCTACGAGACGTTTGCTTAGTCCTGTGCGGCGAGGCTTTCGGCCAGGCGCATCAGCTGCACAGCCTCTGCCCGGTACCCAAAAGCGTCCTCTCCGCGTGCACGATTGGCCAAGGCAATCGCGTCACCCCAGCTCCAGTCTCCGAGATATCGACCATCACTCAAGAGTTGCCCGAACCCAGCGATCGCGGCGGCAAAGCGCATGTCACCATTTGGCTCTGAAGACGTTTCAATCGGGGTCTCAATCAACTGGCTGACAGTTTCACCCGGCTGCTTATACCGCAGCTTGAGAAACCCAATCTCACCCGAGGCGCTGCCGATCTCCGAGGCTGTGTCATAGCGCAGTGGATCCGTCAGGCGTGCCGGTGATCCAACCGGTGTGATCTCATACAGCGCGGTCACCGAATGACCCGCGCCGATCTCACCGGCATCGACCTTGTCGTTGTTGAAATCTTCGCGGTTCAGGATGCGGGTTTCATACCCGATCAAGCGATATTCAGCGACGGCAGCAGGATTGAATTCGACTTGAATTTTTACATCGTTCGCAATCGGGAACAGGGCGCCGGTCAGTTGATCGACCAGCACTTTTTGTGCCTCGTTCAGCGTGTCGATATAGGCCGCCTGACCGTTGCCGTTCTGGGCAAGGGCCTGCATCGTGGCATCGTCCAGATTGCCGCGCCCAAAGCCGAGGACCGAGAGGTAAGTGCCGCTGTCACGCTTGTCAGCGATAAAGTCTTTCAGCGCGTCGGGATCAGACAGACCTACGTTGAAATCCCCATCCGTCGCGAGGAGCACGCGGCTGACCTCGCCGTCTTCGGACATGGCTTCTGCAACCGCGTAGGCTTGCCGCAACCCGGCCTGGCCAGCGGTTGATCCGCCCGCGTCCAGATTGTTCAAGGCGGCAAGGATCGTCGCGCGGTCACTGGCAGGGGTCGCTTCGAGAACCTGCCCCGCTGATCCGGCATAGGTCACGATGGCGACACTGTCTTCGGGGCGCAGCTCGCTGAGCATCAACGCAAAGCTTTGCTTCAACAGGGGCAATTTGTTGGGCGCACTCATGCTGCCGGACGTATCAATCAGAAATACGAGGTTCAGTGGCGGGCGGTCTTCAATCGCGGGCACTTGGCCCTGCAATCCGATGTGCACAATCTGCGTGTCCGCATTCCAAGGAGTTTGGAAGGTCGTCACATGAGTGGCAAATGGCGCGCCATCCGCGCCGGGTGCTGCATAGTCATAGGGGAAATAGTTCACCAGCTCTTCAATACGCACCGCATCCGGGTTGGGCAGATAGCCGTTCATGATCGAATTGCGCAAGATGCCATACGATGCCGTATCGACGTCGATCGAAAAGGTCGACACAGGGTCTTCGGCAGTCACTTTGAGCGGATTGCGATCGGCTTCAGGATAGGCCTCGGTGTTGGTGCCTTCATGAAGATATGTCGGCTCAGGCGCCGGGGCCGGGCGTGCAAAATCTGCAGAGCTTCCGGCTTGCGGCGCCGAGAGTGTGGCCACTGGGGCTTCGGCGTAGTTTGAGCGCTGTTTCGACAGGATCTCGCGGCGCAGTTCTGCCTCCGAGGCCAAAGCTTCTTCGGTGTCTACCACAACAGTGTCTGGCGTGCCGGACAATAGGCCGTCAATGTCCGGAGTACGGGACAGATCAGGCAGGTAAACCACCAGACCTACAGCAACAAGTGCTGTCGTTGCGGTGAGCGTGGCTTTGGCTGGAAAGGTTCTCAGCATATCAATAACTCCTCTGAACAGACCCCGTTTTGGGGCATCAGAGTTAAGACGCACGCCGTCGCGAGATCCTTGGAGGTCCTCAAAGTTTTTTTGCGCCAAGGCCAGATTTTCCGCCTTGCGAGCAGCATCCGACGTGGGAGTCGCCGCTGTCATGGCAGCCTTGAGGTCGTCAAGATCGAGGTCATCGCTCATGCGTTTTCCTCCTTTTCTTTCAATTCCTTGAGGCGTTTTTTTGCCTCGGAAATACGCCAGCTGACGGTGCCTTCGGAAACTTCAAGCACCTCGCCAACGTCGGCATGGGTCATATCGTCGAGTACCAACGCCAGCGTGTCACGCAAGTCATCTGGCAGGGCACGCATGGCGCGAGTCAGCCAATCGATGCGTTCGGCGGTCTCGGCATTTGCGGCCTGTCGCGCCACTTCCCAATCTCCCCAACCTTCTGCGGCCTTGGTGTGGCTGGCCTGACGACGGCGGCGGTCATGGGCTGCGTTCACCACAACCCGATAAAGCCAGGTTGAGAACCGTGACTGCCCGTCAAACCGCATCAACTTGGATGGCAGAGCTGCGCAGATGTCTTGCGTCAGGTCTTCGGCCTCGGCACGGGCGCTGCTCATCCGAAATGCCAGCGCAAAGATGCGGTCATAGTGGCGCGCAAGAAGGGTGGCAAAGGCCGTGCCATTACCCGCCTTGGCCTGATCAGCCAGCTTCTGGTCCGTTGCTTCCATCATCATCTTGGGTATAGGACGCAGACCAAAGGTCAATCCTTGGTAAAAAGTTCAAAAAAATGGGGCGCCCGAAAGCGCCCCGTCAATTGGATAGCTAAATCGATCACACGGACATGCAGATGTACTTCATTTCAAGGTAGTCTTCGATGCCGTGGTGGCTGCCTTCGCGGCCCAGACCGGATTGCTTCACGCCGCCGAATGGGGCCACTTCGGTTGAGATGATGCCCGTGTTCACACCAACGATGCCGTATTCCAGCGCCTCGGCCACCTTGTAGACCCTGCTGAGATCTTTGGCATAGAAATAGGACGCGAGCCCAAAGATCGTGTCATTGGCCATCGCGATCACCTCGTCCTCATCCTCGAACTTGAACAAAGGTGCCAGAGGTCCAAAGGTTTCGTCGGTTGAGAACTGCATGTCGGGCGTCGCGCCGGTGACAATCGTGGGTTGGAAGAATGTTCCGCCCAGCTCAGATGGGTTACCGCCAAGAATGACTTCGGCGCCTTTGGTCGTTGCGTCGGCGATGTGTTCTTCGACTTTGACGACCGCGTCGGCATTGATAAGGGGGCCGAAGATCGTTCCTTCCTCAAGCCCATCACCCACTTTCATGGTTTCAACGCGTGCCTTTAACTTGGCGGCGAATGCGTCATAGACTCCGGCTTGAACATAGATGCGGTTGGCGCAGACACAGGTCTGGCCGTTGTTGCGGAACTTGCACAGGATCGCACCTTCGACCGCTTCGTCGAGATCTGCGTCATCGAACACGATAAAGGGCGCGTTTCCGCCCAACTCCATTGAGCATTTCATGACCTGATCAGCGGCTTGTCGCAGCAAGATGCGTCCCACCTCGGTTGACCCGGTAAAGGTCAGCTTGCGCACTGCCGGGTTCTCGCAGAACTCTTTGCCAACTTCGGAGGAACGTGATGACGGGACGACATTGAACACCCCGGCCGGGATACCTGCGCGCTCCGCCAGTACGCCCAGCACGATAGCCGAGAGCGGGGTTTCTGCGGCAGGGCGCGCCACAAATGCACAGCCTGCGGCCAGCGCCGGGCCAGCCTTGCGGGTGATCATCGCGTTCGGGAAATTCCACGGCGTGATCGAGGCGGCAACGCCGATGGGTTGTTTGATGACGGTGATCCGCTTGTCGCGTTGGTGGCCGGGAATGGTCTCGCCATAAATACGCTTTGCCTCTTCGGCAAAGAACTCGATGAAGGATGCGCCGTAGCCAATTTCGCCCACGGCCTCAGCCAAGGGCTTGCCCATTTCTGCGGTGAGAATTGTGCCAAGGTCCTGTTGGTTCGCCATCATCAAATCGAACCATTTGCGCAGAACGGCGGCGCGTTCCTTGCCCGTCCATGTGGCCCAGTCTTTCTGCGCAGCTTCAGCTTGGGCAATGGCGCCTGCGACCTGTGCTCGGCTGATATCAGCAACGGCGGCGACAATGTCTCCGCGGGCCGGGTTTGAAACATCAAAGGTGCCATTGTCACCGTCCACCCATTGGCCACCAATGTACGCGCGGGTTTCCAGAAGGCTTGGGTCCTTCAATAAGGATTTGAGGTTGGTAACACTGTCGAGCATGGCAATTCTCCGGAATTCGATGGCACTGGCGGCGGGGATGCGGCTAGGGTGCCGGGGTAAGATGATCGAAACGATACAAGACAACGTGAGAACATGAGTCAATACGCCCTTGATGATGCCTACGCCAACGGAGCCTACATTCCAGGTGCCGAAAGTTTTCCACCGCGCTGGGCGCAAGAGGCCGAGAACTTCTGTCAATCCATGTTGAAAGAAGACCGCGCAACCTTGGACATGCGCTACGGCGAAGGCGACCGAGAAAAACTGGATTTGTTCCTGCCCGAGGAAGAACCCGCTGGACTGTGCGTGTTTGTGCATGGTGGTTATTGGCGCGCCTTTGACAAAACCAGCTGGTCGCATTTGGCCGCCGGTCCCCTGTCGCATGGTTGGGCCGTGGCAATGCCCTCTTATGATCTCTGCCCGGATGTGCGCATTTCAGACATTACACTGCAGATTCTTCGGGCCGTGACCGAGGCAGCCGCACATGTTGATGGTCCTATTTTGTTGGCAGGGCATTCTGCAGGCGGGCATCTGGTGGCGCGAACGGCTTGTCAGAACGTTCTGCCCACGAACGTCGCACGGCGTTTGACGCATGTGATGCCAATCTCGCCATTGTCTGATCTACGCCCGCTCATGCAAACGTCGATGAACGAAGATTTTGCTCTGGATGACGCGGCGGCCGTGGCCGAAAGCCCGATCCTGAAATCGCCATTGAATGTTCCGATCACTGTGTGGGTCGGAGCAGACGAGCGCCCAGCCTTCCTTGATCAGGCGCAATGGCTGGCCGAGGCGTGGGAATGTGGGCATGTTGTCGAAGAGGGGCGCCACCACTTTGATGTCATAGAGGGTCTTGCCGATCCAAACAGTCTGATCACCCAGATGCTGGTTACGGGCGCGCGGGCATGAGCTGGGACTATATTGTTGTTGGCGCTGGCAGTGCTGGCTGTGTTGTTGCCAACCGGCTAAGCTCAGCAGGTCACAAAGTGCTGCTTTTGGAAGCTGGAGGACGTGACAACTATCACTGGATTCACATCCCGATGGGCTACCTCTATTGCATTGGAAATCCGCGGACCGATTGGATGTATAAGACCGCGCCTGACGCTGGGTTGAACGGGCGCGCGTTGCTTTATCCTCGCGGTAAGGTGTTGGGTGGCTGCTCGTCAATCAACGGCATGTTGTACCTGCGCGGGCAAGCGGCGGATTATGATGGTTGGCGTCAAATGGGCAATCCCGGCTGGGGCTGGGACGACGTGTTGCCCCTGTTCAAAAAGGTCGAAGACTACATGGACGGCCCGTCAGAAATGCATGGCGCCGGAGGCGAGTGGCACGTCGATAACCAACGTCTGCGCTGGGATGTGTTGGACGATTGGATGGCGGCTGCCGAGGCTACGGGGATTAAACGGACAGATGACTTCAACACCGGCGGCAATGCCGGCGTGGGCTATTTCAAAGTAAACCAGTCCAAGGGCTTGCGGTTGAACACCGCCAAGGCGTTCCTACGGTCTGCACGCAATGCAAAGCTTAAGGTCGAGACCCATGCCCATACTCGGCGCCTGATCCTGCAAGAGGGCCGCGTGGTGGGTGTGGAGTACGACCAGAACGGATCGACCAAACAGACGCGCTGCAATGCCGAAGTGGTGCTCTGTGCCGGAGCCGTAAACTCGCCTCAAATCCTGCAGCTATCGGGCATAGGTCCTGCTGCTGTTTTGAAAGAACATGGCGTTGAGGTCATGCACGAAGCAGCGCAAGTCGGTGAGAACCTGCAAGATCACTTGCAACTGCGCTGTGCCTGGCGATTGCAGGGCGCCAAAACTCTGAACACAATGGCGAACTCGTGGATCGGTAAGGCGCGGATCGGGGCGGAGTATCTGCTGAAACGCTCAGGTCCGATGTCGATGGCACCGTCGCAACTGGGTGCCTTTACCAAGTCGCGCCCGGACCTCGAAACACCCGATCTGGAATACCATGTGCAACCGCTCACGCTGGAAGCATTTGGGCGACCGTTGCATGACTTTCCCGGCATGACAGCCAGCGTATGCAACCTGAGACCGGAAAGCCGCGGCCATGTGCGTATCGCATCACCAGATCCGCATGTCGCACCGGAAATTGCACCGAATTACCTATCGACCGAAGGGGATCGTGCCGTTGCGGTGTCCGCCCTGCGTCAGGCCCGCCACATCATGGCGCAATCGCCTATGGCCAAATACGCACCAGAAGAGATGAAGCCGGGGATCACCGCGCGGGATGACCAAGAGCTCGCGCAAGCTGCAGGTGACATTGGCACCACGATCTTTCACCCAGTCAGCACAGTTCGGATGGGATCGGACGCCGCCGCGCCACTCGACCCGCAATTGCGGATGAAAGGGGTGCCCGGTCTGCGCGTGGCCGATGCATCCATCATGCCAACAATCACAAGCGGAAATACAAACTCGCCGACCATTATGATCGGCGAGAAAGCAGCTCAGATGATTTTGGAAGGGGCCTAGTTAAGCCTCTTCGCCACCCTCAGGCTCTAACTTGTCCTGGGTGCGGGTCTCAAAGTCTTCGGCAGAGTGACGTTCTCGCAGTTGCGTGTGCAACTCGCCAAAGGCCCGGTTGACCATCACGCCGCGTTTCACGGCTGGGCGGTCATTGATCTCATTCGCCCAGCGTTGAACGTTTTTGTAGCTGGCAACGTCCAGGAACTCACCGGCCCCGTAGAGGCGACCCAGAGCCAATGCGCCATACCATGCCCAGATCGCGATGTCGGCAATGGTGTAATCGTCGCCCACCATGTAACGGCTTTCGGCAAGGTGACGATCCAGCACATCCAGCTGACGCTTGGTCTCCATTGCGAACCGGTCAATCGGGTACTGCCACTTTTCAGGCGCATAGGCGTAGAAGTGACCAAAGCCACCACCTAAATAGGGGGCGCTGCCCATTTGCCAGAACAGCCATGACAGCATTTCCGGGCGTTTGGCCGGGTCCGACGGCAGAAAGGCATCAAAGGTTTCTGCCAGATGCAACAGGATGGCACCCGATTCAAACACGCGGGTTGGCGTGGCGCCGCTGCGATCCATAAGGGCTGGGATCTTCGAATTCGGGTTGACGTCAACAAATCCCGATCCGAACTGATCACCGTCACCGATATTGATCAGCCAAGCGTCATATTCTGCGCCCGCGTGGCCGGAGGCCAGCAACTCTTCGAGCATCACGGTGACCTTTACACCGTTGGGCGTTGCCAGCGAATAGAGCTGATAGGAATGCTCGCCTACGGGCAGGTCTTTGTCGTGGGTTGGCCCGGCGATGGGACGGTTGATGCTGGCGAATCTTCCGCCGCTCTCGGATTCCCAGGTCCAGACTTTCGGGGGGGTATAGGTGTCGGTCATGATCTCGCGCTTTGTCTTTGAGGTATCGCCCCAATTTAGGGTCGAAACAGGATTTGTGCAGGGGGTGAGCCAAATTTGTTTCACCCAACAGCCAACCTGTGCCTGCTGAAACTTCCGTTGCGTCGCCTTGGCTGCGGTTAAGTTGACAACATACTCGGTAGTATGTTTGCGTTGAGAGAACAAGACTACGGAAACAGCTAACAATGTCTGCACCTGCCCAAAAACCAAAATCGGACCGTTACGAGGAAATCCTCGAGGCGGCGGCCGAGTGTTTCCAAAAGCAGGGTTTCTCGGCAACTTCCATCGACACTGTGGCGCGTCACCTCGGATCGACCAAGGGCCGGGTCTACCACTATTTTCCGTCCAAGATGGACCTGTTCAATGCAGTGCGGGACAGGGCCATGGAAATTGCCTTTGATGGCATCCGACCAGGTTATGACACGGATGCAGATCCGATTGAACGCTTGCGGCTGATGTCCATGGGGCATGCCCGTGTGATGATGCTACGCCATTCTTACATGCAGGTCCTGTTGGATGGTCTGCAGATGCAGCGCTACGGAGCGACGACAGAATTCCAGCGTCAGGCTATGGCGCGGCATCTTGCCGAGCGCAATGCATTCGAAACCATGTTCCGCGAGGTTCTGACCCTTGGTGCCGATCAAGGCGTGATGACCATCGGACATATGTCGATCACGCTGCAAAGCTATCTGATCACTTTGAATGGGCCGGTATTCTGGTACCGGCCTCGGTCCGATGGCAGTGCCGACAATGTTGACGCCATCGCCCATGACATCGTGCGCTACGCCATGCGAGGGCTGGGCATCGACGACAATGACAATACATCGACAATCAGCACTGGAGCCTGAGATGAGCGACTTACCACAAACAATGTTCGCCGTTTTGCAAACGGGAGACGGGTATTCCGGTCGCTTTGACGGTCCAGCGATCGAAGATGCCGCGGACTATCTTGAAGGCGCCGAAGTGCCAGTGCCCACGCCGGGACCGGGACAGGTTTTGATCAAGGTCCGCGTGTCCTCTGTGAATCCGTCCGATCTGCATTTTATCAAAGGCGAATACGGTCAACCGCGTCTGAAGGGCAATCCAGCGGGTTTTGAGGGCTGTGGTGACGTGGTTGCCGCGGGTGAAGGGGCCGAAGGGATGATGGGCCAGCGCGTCAGCTTTGTCGTGGCCCAAGGGTGTTCAGGAGCCTGGGCAGACTATGCCACGACAATGGCGATGAATTGCATCCCCCTGCGCCCTGATGTTTCGGACGAAGATGGCGCGGCCCAGATCGTCAACCCTCTGACCGCGATGGCGATGGTGGATATGGCGCGCCAGGCCGGTGAGTCGTTTATTGTCTCGGCGGCCACCAGTCAGCTTGGCAAATTGATGATTTCGCTGGGCCGTGATCTGGGGTTGAAGCCCATTGCCATTGTGCGCCGTGAAGAAGCAGTTACAGCTCTTAAAGAGATGGGCGCGGCCGAGGTTTTGGTCTCAACCGATCCAAATATGTCTGAGGCCTTCAAGACGATTTCGCGCGAATTAAAACCACGCGTATTCCTCGATTGCGTGTCTGACCAGATGTCTGAACAGATTTTTGCGGCCATGCCAAATGGCGCGCGCTGGGTCACATATGGCAAACTGACCGAGGAGCTGCCAAAGCTCACCCAAATGGGACAGTTCATCTTCATGGGCAAAAAGATCGAAGGCTTCTGGCTGACCAACTGGATGCGCAATACGCCACCCGCCGATCAGATTCGCGTTGTGGGTGAAGTTCAGGCCCGGTTCGCCGATGGACGCTGGAAAACCGACGTTTCAACGCGTTTGGCGTTACGTGACGTAGTGTCAGGTTTGGCTGAAGCCACGAAAAAGACTGACGGTAAGGTGATGATTACGCCATAGTGAGTGTGTGATGTTGTGGGGAAGAGGAGCCCTGCAACAGCAACAAGACGCCGGACAACCGGTGCGGGGAGGAAAATTTGGACACTTTGCAGCTCTTGATTAGCGGGCTTGCGAACGGCTGTGTATACGGCTTGATCGCGCTGGGCTTTGTTCTGATCTACAAGGCGACCGAAGCCGTGAATTTCGCCCAGGGCGATTTCATGATGCTTGGGGCCTTTGTCACCATTGGCCTGACCAATGCGGGATACATGGGAGTGCCTTTCTGGCTCGCCGTGCCGATCTCGATCACCATCATGGCCGCGCTGGGCTATCTTCTGGATCGCTTTGTGATCCGTCTGATGTTTGGGCAAAGCCAGACCGCCGTTGTCATTCTGACCATCGCGCTGGGCTTTGTGATCCGGTTTGTTGCCGGCATGATCTGGGGGCACGAACCGCAGTCGCTGGAAAACCCGCTTGCCGGTAAAGAACTGCGCTTGGGCGAGTTGGTGCTAGGTATGGAAGACGTCGCTGTGATCGTTGTGACCGTCTTGCTGACATGGGGGCTCTACGAGTTTTTCAATCGCACCAAAATGGGTCTTGCTATGCAGGGCGCGTCTCAGAACCAGTTGGCGGCCTATTATATGGGTGTGCCGGTCAAGCGTGTTCAGGGCTTTATCTGGGCGCTTGCAGGCGCAGTTGCCTGTATCGCGGGCATCCTTTTTGCCGCCAAAGGCGCTGTAGACCCCAGCACTGGATTGATGGGGATCAAGGCATTTGCCGCTGCCGTGATCGGCGGATTTGGCAGCTTGCCCGGAGCCTTGGCAGGCGGGTTGATCGTAGGCGTGATTGAACCTTTCGCCAGCCGCTATATTGCGGCCGGATATAGTCAGGTTGCGCCTTATGCCTTGCTTCTAGCGGTACTGATCTTCCGACCGCACGGATTGTTTTCCCAAGTCCGCGTGAAGAAGGTTTGATGCCATGAGGATTGTTTTTAAAACCGACTACATGCAGGACATCCGTCCGTGGAAAGACCGCTATCAACTGGGTCTTTATCTGATCCTTCTGGCCGTGGTGTTCGCGGCGCCCATGGTGATTGATGACTTTTACCTCGGTGAATTGACGAACGTGCTGATCTGGGCGCTGGCGGGTATGGGTCTGATGATCCTGACCGGGCACACCGGGCAAGCCAGCCTCGGCCACGCCGCGTTCCTGGCCTTTGGGTGCTATGCCAACATCATCCTTATGGAACAGGGCGTGCCGTTCATGGTGGCCTTTCCGGTTGCCGGACTGCTGACCGGCATTGTCGGGGTCATCATCGCGATCCCAGCCTTGCGGCTGCACGGCATCTATCTCGCCATTGCGACGCTGGCCATGTCGATCCTGACTGATGACATCATTGTTCTGACCGAACCTTGGACCGGTGGTGTTGGGGGTAAATACGCGCCGTCCGTGAACGTCTTTGGGTTTGATATCGACCGCTGGGGCACGCCAAAAGAATTCTACTACCTCGTGCTGGGGGTCGTTGTGATCGTGACCCTTGGGTATATCAACCTGATGCGCGCCCCCCTTGGGCGCAGCTTTATCGCGGTGCGTGACTCCGAAGTTTCAGCGCAGGCGATGGGGGTCGACATTGCGCGCACCAAGGCAATGTCCTTTGGTCTGTCCTGTGCCGTCACCGGCTTGGCAGGTGCGTTGATGGGATTGTTTGCTGGCGCGTTCAACAACGAAACCTTCAGCGTCATTATCTCGATCGAGTTGTTGATGATGATCGTCATCGGGGGCCTTGGCTCGATCCATGGAGCGTTCTTTGGCGCCATCGTTATTGGTTTCCTGCCGCAATTCCTGTCGATCTCAAAAGAATGGGTCGGGGCTGTGTTTGGCGGCTCAAGCGTGGCCATTCCGGGTCTCGAGTTCGGTGTCTTTGGCATGATCCTGATCGGATTTATCCTGTTTGAACCGATGGGAATTTATGGCCGCTGGCTCAAGATCCGTACGTTCTTTGAACTGTTTCCGTTCTATCGAAAAGACATGTTCAAACGTCAGAAGTCCTATCTGAAAACGGAGCGTCTGAGATGAGCTTTCTTGAACTCAAAGACGCGACGCTCAAGTTTGGTGGCGTGACGGCGGTCGACAACCTGTCTTTCTCGGTCAACGAAGGCGAAGTCTTTGCAATTGTCGGCCCGAATGGCGCAGGCAAGTCGACGGTCTTTAACCTGATCTCGCGGTTTTATGATCCGCATGCGGGCTCGATCACCTTTGACGGCCATGATTTGTTAAAATCCAAGCCCAGTGAAGTGGCTACCTTTGGCGTGGCCCGCACATTCCAGAACATCGAGTTGTTCGATCAGGCGACGGTGTTGGAAAACCTGCTGGTTGGACGCCACCGTCATCGCAAAACCAATCTGGTGAACGAGATCTTCTTTACCCCATCTGCTAGGAAGCAAGAGTTGCAGAACCGGCACTTTGTCGAAGAGATAATCGATTTCCTCGACCTACAGGCCTATCGCGAGAAACGCATCGCGGGGCTTCCTTATGGTGTGCGTAAGGTGGTCGAAGTTGCGCGTGCGCTGGCCACTGATCCTAAGCTGTTGTTGTTGGACGAACCGGCCTCGGGACTGTCGGTGGAAGAGACAACGGATATGCGCTGGTGGATTGATGATATCCGTCGGCAAATGGGGATCACCGTTTTGATGGTTGAACACGACATGGGGCTGGTGTCCGGCGTGTCCGACCGCGTTCTGGCGATGGCCGATGGCGCGCGTCTTGCATTGGGAACCCCTTCCGAAGTGCAATCTGATCCGGCAGTGATCGAAGCCTATCTGGGGCATGTGGCATGAGTGAACCCATTCTGAAAATCCGCAACGTCGAAAGCTTCTATGGTCCGATTATGGCCATCCGAGGTGTGTCTCTTGACGTGCATCAGGGCCGGATCGTGTCGATCCTTGGCGCCAATGGTGCGGGAAAGACCACGTTGATGAAGACCGTCTCAGGTGTGATGGACCCCGAAAAGGGTCAGATCATCTTTGAGGGCATCGAAATTCAAGGGCGTGAACCTCATAAGATCGTGCATGATGGCATCGTGCATGTGCCCGAGGGGCGCGAGGTATTCCCGCTTTTGACGGTCGAGGAAAATCTTGCTCTCGGGGCTTATACGCGCAGCGATTCAAAAGGCATCGAACGCGATCGCGAAATGGTCTTTGACTATTTCCCGATCCTAAAAGAGCGTCGCAAGCAAGAGGCTGGAACCCTGTCGGGTGGCCAACAGCAAATGTTGGCGATTGGCCGTGGTTTGATGGGCAATCCCAAGGTTATGCTTTTGGACGAACCCTCGCTCGGGCTCTCGCCGCTGTTGGTTCAGGAAATCTTTACGATCCTGAAACGCCTTAACGAAGAGCAGAACATGACCATGATGCTGGTCGAGCAAAACGCCAGTGCCGCGCTGGAATTGGCGCATGATGGCTACGTCATGGAAGTGGGGCGTATCGTGATGGATGGCACCGCCGATGAGTTGCTCAAATCCGAAGACATCCAGAATTTCTATCTGGGTGTTCAGGAAGAAGGCTCGCGTGAAGCGCGGCGCTGGAAACGCAAGAAGACCTGGAGGTAAGCGATATGAATGTGCAAACCCCTCTGAACACGGCCGTGATCAATGGCGTCACCTACAATGCCGACGCCGGTCAACGGCCTGTGCAGGTCGACGGTTGTGTGACCATTCCCGGATTGTTCAAAAAACGTTGTGCCGATCTGGGCACACGCACGGTGCACCGTGAGAAAGACCTTGGCATCTGGAAAGCCTATACTTGGGAAGATTACTGGACCCACGCCAAGTGGATCGGCATGGGCCTGCGCAAGTTGGGTCTGAAACGCGGAGAAGTCGTCTCGATCCTGTCCGAGGACCGCAAGGAATGGGCCTATTTCGACATGGGCATCCAGTCGGTCGGCGGTATTGCATCGGGTGTTTACACCACCGACTCCGGCGCGCAGCTGACCTATCTGGTGAATGACAGCGCCAGCCGCTTTCTTATTGTGGAAAACGAAGAGCAGCTGGACAAGTTCCTCTCGAACGAAGCGGACATGCCTGATTTGGCAAAGGTCATCATCCTCGAGGATGAAGGTCTGCACGATCTGGACCACCCACGCTGCATGCTGATTGATGAGCTTTACGAGATCGGCAAGGCGGCCGAGGCCGAGGCGCCTGGAGCTTTTGAGGAAGAAATCGACAAAACGCAGGCCGGTGATACCGCGCTGCTGATCTATACGTCGGGAACCACTGGCATGCCCAAGGGCGCGATGCTGTCGAACGAAAACATCATGGCGGCGATCGAAGCAGGGGCGCGACGCCTGCAGTGTCTGGAAAGCGACAATCAGCTGTGCTTCCTGCCGCTCTGCCACATCCTTGAGCGCGATGTGTCGATCTATTTCCCGCTCGCGGCGAAGTGCGTTGTGAACTTTGCCGAAAGCCCCGAGACGGTTTTCAACAACTTGCAAGAGGTGTCACCTGACACCTTTACCGCCGTGCCGCGCGTGTGGGAAAAAATCTACTCCTCGGTGCTTATCATGGTTCAAGAAGCCACTCCGGCTGGCAAAGCGGCCTATGGGATGGCGATGAAGGCGGGCGCGAAACGCGCCGACTATATGCTGGCGGGCAAACCCGTGCCAGCGGGTGTTGCGGCCAACTTCTGGCTTTGGGATCGGCTGGTCCTGCGCAACCTGCGCCGCATGCTGGGTTTTGACAACATGCGCCGGGGTGGCACCGGCGCCGCGCCGATCTCACCAGAATTGCTGAAATGGTACTGGTCCATTGGCGTGCCGCTGGTCGAAGGCTACGGCATGACGGAAACCGCCGGGCTCGCGACGATGAACACCCGGCACGAGAACACCGTGGGCACAATCGGCAAACCGATCCCCGGCTATGATCTGCGCATTGCCGAGGATGGTGAAATCCAAACCAAGGGCCTGAACAATTTTCAGGGCTACTGGCGCAATAACGAAAAAACAGCCGAAACATTTACCGACGATGGCTGGCTGCGCACAGGGGATGTTGGCCGGTTGGACGACAATGGCTTTGTCACGATCACCGGACGCCTGAAAGACATCATCATCACGGCTGGTGGTAAGAACATTACACCCGCTGAAATCGAAAGCCGATTGAAGTTTTCGCATTATATCTCAGATGCGGTTATCATCGGGGACCGGCGCAAGTACCTGAGCGCACTGATTATGATTGATCAGGAGAACGTCGAGAAATACGCTCAGGATCACAAAGTGCCGTTCTCGAACTTTGCGTCCTTGTGTGCCGCGAAAGAGGTCAAAGACCTTATCGATGCCGAAGTGCGCGCCGTGAATAAAGAGTTCGCGCGGGTGGAACAGATCAAAGATTTCCGCCTGATCGATGTTCTTTTGACGGCAGAAGACGAAGAACTGACCGCGACGATGAAGCTCAAACGGTCCTATGTTGAGAAGCGTCACGCGCATCTGATCGAGGATATGTACTAGGAAACGCAGAATAAAACGACATTACCAACGGGAGGAAAACAATGAAAACATTGGTAAGAAAACTATCGCTGGCGGCGGGTTTGACCGCTGCAGCGTCCATGGCTTCGGCCGAGGCGCAGGGCGTTACGGATACCGAAATCATCATCGGCTCCGTCAATGACCTGTCTGGCGTTTTTGCCGCCGTAGGGGTGCCCGCAACCAAAGGCGCAAACCTCTATTTTGACAAGGTGAACGCTGCGGGTGGTGTGCACGGGCGTACGATCCGTTTCATCACCGAGGATCACGGCTACCAGATGCCGCGCGCGATGCAGGGCTATAACAAGCTGTTGAACCGCGACAAGGTGTTCGCGATGATGCAATCGCTTGGCACGCCCATGAACATGGCTGGCTTTAAGCTGCTGGACCCCAAGGGCATCCCGAACGTTGCGCCTCTGACGGCGGCCCGTCAGATGTTGCAGGATCCGATGGACAATAAGTTCACGTCGTTCTCGACCTATGTTGATCAGGCGCGCGTTGGCGTGAAGTATCTCTCAGCCGAATTTGGTGGCACCAAAGCTTGTGCGATGTACCTGCCAAATGATTTTGGCAAGGAAATCCTCGAAGGGGCCAAGATGGGCGCCGAAGAGGCTGGCATCGAATTCGTTGCCGAGACCACCCACAAGCCGGATGAAAGTGACTTTGTTGGGTCTCTGTCCAAGCTGAACGACGCCGGCTGCCAGGTTATCGCCGTTGGTGTTCCTGTGCGTCAGGCGATCACCATCGTTGGCACCGCCAAAAAGATGGGCCTCGCCGACATGAAGTTCCTTGGCACATCCGCCAGCTTCTTGACCGTTGTGGCCAAAGTTCCCGGTGGCATCACTGAAGGGTTCTATGCAGCCGCCAGCTGGCAAGATCTTTGGGCACGTGCTTCTGATCCGGTTCCAGCAGCGTTTATTGCTGAGTACAAAGAGGCCACAGGCGAAGACCCTGTTGGGTTCTCGATGCTGGGCTACAGCGCTGCCGCACTGCTGGTGCGCGGGCTTGAAGCGGCGGGTCCTGACCTGACGCAAGAAAGCTTTATCGCAGGCATGGAAACGCTCGACTTCACAGACGAATTGGTCGGCAACCACATCGACTATGGTCCCGATGACCACCAGGGTGCGAATTCGGTTTATGTATCTGTCGTTAAAGACGGCAACTGGATGAAAGTCCACGAAGAGTAATCTTCCTCTGGCGGGCGCAGCACTGGCGCCCGCCACTCTCTGATTTCAGGTGACACTATGACGGATTTGCAAGAATTCCGCGCCGCAATCCGCGCGTGGCTGGAAGAGAATTGCCCAGAGGAAATGCGCCAGCCAATGTCCGAAGCGGACGTTTGCTGGGGCGGTCGGAACTGGGAGTTCCACTCGGATGCACAACGGATCTGGCTGGAGCGCATGGCTGCACGTGGCTGGACCGTGCCAACCTGGCCCAAAGACTGTGGCGGTGCCGGGCTGAGCGGCGATCAGGATCGCATTCTTAAGGAAGAGATGACCCGTATTTCGGCGCGTCCTCCCTTGCAAAGCTTTGGCATCTGGATGCTGGGGCCAGCACTGTTGGCCTTTGGAACCGAAGCGCAGAAACAGCATTACCTGCCGCAGATTGCGCGCGGCGAAGTGCGGTGGTGTCAGGGGTATTCTGAACCTGGCGCGGGGTCGGATCTGGCTTCGTTGCAGACCAAGGGTGTGGATTGTGGCGATCACTTTGAAGTGTCGGGCCAAAAAATCTGGACCTCATACGCGGACAAAGCTGACTGGATTTTTTGTCTGGTACGCACGGAACCGGAAGCCCCCAAACACAAGGGCATCTCATTCTTGTTGTTTGACATGACCTCTGAAGGAGTCACGACCAAACCGATCCAGTTGATTTCGGGCTCCTCGCCGTTTTGCGAGACGTTCTTTGACAATGTGAAGGTGCCAAAAGCGCAGATCGTGGGCGAACGCGGTACCGGCTGGACCATCGCCAAGTATCTTCTGACTCATGAACGTGAAATGATTGGCGCCACAGACTCGGCGCTTTTTGGCAGCGACGATCTGGTCGAAGTGGCACGCGAAGCACTGGGCGTTGATGAACAGGAGCGTCTGGACGATCCGATCCTCCGCGGGCGCATTGCCGATTTCCTGATCGATGAGATTGCCTTTGACGCAGAACTGGCGAGGGCCAAGTCGTGGATCCGTGCGGGCCAACAGTTGGGGGCTGAGAGTGCAACGCTGAAGTACACCGGCACTGAGCTGAATAAGCGACGTCAGGAACTCATCATGGCGGCAGGTGGACTGGCCGCGCTCGAGTGGGACTTTGCCAACGCCGCAGGCGACGAAAAAGCCTCGCTCTGGCTGCGCTCCAAGGGCAACTCGATTGAAGGCGGCACATCCGAAGTGATGTTGTCGATCCTGTCCAAAGCCGTTCTGGAACTGGGGTAAGGCCATGCGATTGTTGAGTGAAGAACAGACGATGATCCGCGACATGGCGGCTGGGTTTCTGGAAGAAAAAGCGCCTGTGGATGCCCTGCGCAAACAACGCGACAACGATGGCGGCTATGATCGCGCGCTGACGGGCGAGATGGCGGAGATGGGCTGGTTTGGCATGTTGCTGGAGGAAGAGGCCGGGGGCGTGGACATGGGCGCCGAAGCGGCCGGTCTGGTGGCCGAGGAGATGGGACGTCGCCTGTCAGCTTCTCCCTTTCTGTCTTCAGGTGTTATGTCGGCGGTAACCCTGCGCGCGACGGGCAGAACAGATTGGGCTGCAAAGGTTGCCGAAGGCAGCGCGGTTGTCGCGATGGCCATAGACGAACGGGTCAAGCACCGCCCGGACGCGATTGCCACAACCGCGGCAAAATCAGGCAACGGGTTTGTGTTGAACGGTGCCAAGCGCTTTGTCACCGATGGGGCTGGGGCGGACCGCGTGATCGTGACCGCCATAACCGAGGATGGCCTTGGGTTGTTCCTGGTCGATCCGCAGCTGGATGGCGCCGAGACCCGCGACCTCAAAACGGTGGACAGCCGCAATGCCGCCGATCTCCGTTTCGACAACGTTCAACTCGATGGTGCTGCGCTTTTGGCATTGGGGGATGCGGCGCAGGAGGCTCTTGATGGTGCCTTGCGGGTTGGCCGATCGGTGGCTTCGGCGGAACTGGTGGGCGTGTCCAAGGAGATGGCCGACCGCACGTCTGCCTATCTGAAAGAGCGCAAGCAATTTGGGATGGCGCTGTCTAGTTTTCAGGCATTGCAGCACCGCGCAGCCGACCTTTACACGCAAATCCAGACCACAGATGCCGTTGTCGCAGCGGCCCTGCAAGCTATCGACACAGGTCACGACGATGCAGAGTTGTTGTCGCGCGTGGCCAAGGCCAAGGCTGGCAAAACAGCCTCGCTTGCGGTGCGTGAAGCGCTGCAGATGCATGGCGGGATCGGCATGACCGACGCGCTGGATATCGGCCTCTTCATGAAAAAGGCCCGTGCCTGCGCCGAGTATCTTGGCGATGGTGAGTGCCACGGCGATTGGCTGTTGCGGCAGCGTGGGCTTTAGACGCGAACAGGAGGGGAAACTCATGGGAGACGTGCAAACACAACACCGGACTTGCAATATCTGCGAGGCCATGTGTGGCCTGATCGTAGAGCATGACGGCGAAAACGTGTTGTCGATCAAGCCGGATGTGAATGATCCGCTGTCGCGGGGGCATATCTGCCCCAAGGCGGTGGCTTTGCAGGATTTCCGCACCGATCCGGACCGGATCACCGCCCCCATGCTAAAGGTAGATGGTGTGTTTCAGGAAATCACCTGGGACGAGGCCTATGACATCGCGACTGAGAAACTGCGCGCCGTGCAAGAGGTGCATGGACGTGACGGGGTTGGGGTCTATCTGGGCAATCCCAACGCCCACAAGTTCGGCAACTTGTTGAATCTGCCTGCCTTGGTCAAAGCGCTTGGCACGAAGAACCGTTATTCTTCGGCCACGGCAGATCAAATTCCGCACCATGTCGCGTCAATCCACATGTTGGGCCATCCCATGCTGATCCCCGTGCCGGATGTGGAACGGACTGACTTTATGCTGATCATTGGCGGCAACCCGGTTGTGTCCAATGGCTCGATGATGACCGCGCCGGGATTTGGCAAACGCATAGATGAGATCAAATCACGAGGCGGGTGTGTCGTCGTGATCGACCCGCGCCGCACTGAGACCGCAGAAAAGGCCAGCGATCATCTGTTTATTCGCCCGGAAACCGATGCCTTCCTGATGCTGGCGCTGATCCACGAGGTCTTTGCCGCTGGTCTGGTCGACCTTGGTGCATTGGCGGGCAAGGTCACTGGGTTGGAAGCGCTGCAAGAGGCCGTAACGCCCTTCACACCTGATCTGGCGGCCAAACGGACTGGCATTCCGGCCAACATCATCCGTCAGCTTGCGCGCGACTTTGCAACCAGCCCTTCGGCGGTGTGTTACGCGCGCATGGGGGCCTCGACCCAGAGTTTTGGTAGCTTGTGTCAGTGGGCCAACAATGCGCTCAACATCATTACAGGGAATTTTGACCACGAAGGCGGGGCCATGTTCACCACGCCAGCACTGGACTATGTCGGGATGACCAGCCGTAAAGGGCAGGAGCGCACATACCCAGAGCGTCGTTCACGCGTATCTGGCCAGCCGCTCTACAATGGCGAGTTCCCGGTCTCGGTTATGGCCCAAGAGATGGAAACGCCGGGCGAGGGCCAGATCAAGGCGCTGGTCTGCGTGGCGGGCAATCCGGTGCTGACGGCACCGAATGGGCGTCGCATTGAACAGTGTCTTGAGGGGCTCGATTTCATGCTGGCGATCGACATTCATGTCAACGACACCACGCGCCACGCAGACTTGATCCTGCCCGGCACGGTCGCACTGGAAGAAGACATCTATGACATGGTGTTCCATAGTTTTGCGGTGCGCAATACGGCGGCGTATGCGCCTGCGATTTTCGCGCCCCCCAAGGGCAATCCTAAAGAATGGGAAGTGATCGCGCGTCTGACAGCCCGGCTGACCGGGGCCAATCAGATCGGCCCGTCGCCAGAGCAGTTTCTGAGTATGCTGCTCCCGCAAGGTTATCACGGTGATACGGTTAGTGTGGCTGCGTTGCTGGAAGCCGGGCAAAGTGTTGACCTTGGCCCATTGGTGCCAAATGTCACCACCCGATTGGAAACGTCGGACGCTATGATCCACGTCGCGCCGGATGTCTTTGTCGAAGATTTGCCGCGCCTCTTGAATTTCGCGCCGGCCCAAGATCAGAGCTATCCATTGCAGATGATTGGTCGGCGGCAAGTACGCAGCCACAACAGCTGGACCCAGAACAGCCCGCGACTGGTCAAGGGGCGCAATCGGTGCACGGTGGAAATTCACCCCGAGGATGCTGCGCGTCTAGGGGTTACGGATGGATCAGACGTGCAGGTACGCTCAAGGGTGGGGGACGTCATCATGCCGGCCGAAGTGACCGATGTGATGGCACTGGGCGTGGTGTCAATTCCACAAGGCTGGGGCCAGAAGAACGGCAACATCGGCGCGGCCTCTGCCCAGCCAACCACCTCGATCAACGATCTGACCGATGACAGGCGCATAGATCCGATTAGCGGCAATGCGGCCTTTAACGGTGTGGCGGTGTCTGTCACGCCGGTCTGATGCTGATGGCCATGTGATGGAGGGTGCAAGCTGTTTCGAAACTCTTTGGTGCGGAATAGGTAGAAGGATATGGTGCGGGCGAAAAACTCTGAAAGAAGGTCGGCCAGATGAAAGCTCTGAACCCTAAAAGAATTGCACCGCCCTTTGCAGCCTACAGCCATGGCGTTGAGGTCACCGTGCAACGATTGATCTTGACCAGTGGGCAGCTCGGGTTGGCCGCAGACGGTACGATCCCAGAGGGTGCCCGGGCCCAGGCGGAAATCTGTTTTGCCAACATTGACGCGATCCTGGCCGAGGCCGGTTTGGATCGGTCGCACATTTTGAGGCTGAACGCCTTTGTCACTGACCGCTCTCATATGGCTGGGTACATGGTTGCCCGGGACGCTTATCTTGAGGGGCTGGACGTGTTGCCCGCCTCTACTTTGGTCATCGTCTCGGGGTTCACACGCCCTGAATTCGTGGTCGAGATTGAGGTCACGGCAGGGGTGGCTGCCTAACGAAAAAGCCCTGACCAACAGGCCGGGGCTATTCAGAATTCACGATTGTGTTCGATCAGCCGATGGCTGCGGCTTTCACATCATTGTCGATATAGGGCAGGTACTGTTCGAAGTTTTGCGAGAACATTTCGACCAGTTTTGCGGCCTGACGGTCATAGCTTTCGCCGTCATCCCAAGTGCGGCGCGGGTCCAGCAGCACTTCGGCCACGCCGGGGACGTCGACCGGAACTTCAAAGCCAAAGTTTGCATCCTTGCGGAACTCGACCGAGCTGAGGCTGCCGTCGAGAGCGGCTGTCAGCAGGGCGCGGGTGGCGCGGATCGGCATACGTGAGCCGGTGCCATAAGCGCCGCCGGTCCAGCCGGTGTTGACCAGCCAGCAGGTTGCGCCGTGCGACGCGATCTTTTCGCGCAGCAGGTTGCCGTAAACTTCCGGGCGACGCGGCATGAAGGGCGCGCCAAAACAGGTCGAGAACGTCGGCTCTGGCTCGGTGACACCGCGCTCTGTACCTGCCACTTTTGAGGTGAAGCCAGAGAGGAAGTGATACATCGCCTGCGCCGGGGTCAGGCGGGCAATCGGGGGCAGCACACCGAACGCATCACAGGTCAGCATGATGATGTTCTTGGGGTGGCCACCCACAGCAGTCGATGAGGCGTTTGAGATGTAGTTCAGTGGATAGGCGCACCGCATATTGGCCGTCAGGCTGTCATCGTCAAAATCGAGCTCTTTGGTCTCTTCGTCATAGACCATGTTCTCGATCACGGTGCCGAATTTCGAGGTCGTCGCGTAGATTTCCGGCTCGGCCTCGGGGTTCAGGTTGATGGTCTTGGCATAACAGCCGCCTTCGAAGTTGAAGGTGCCGTTGTCGGCCCAGCCGTGTTCGTCGTCGCCGATCAGAACGCGGTCAGGATCTGCCGAGAGGGTGGTTTTGCCGGTGCCCGACAAGCCAAAGAACACCGCTGTGTCAACGGGATTGCCCTTGGCGTGGTTGGCCGAGCAGTGCATCGGCATGATGCCTTTTTCGGGCAA
The DNA here is from genome assembly GCF_947498095.1 of uncultured Shimia sp. Taxonomy (GTDB): domain Bacteria; phylum Pseudomonadota; class Alphaproteobacteria; order Rhodobacterales; family Rhodobacteraceae; genus Shimia. The sequence continues at coordinate 54,828 of NZ_CANMJE010000012.1, forward strand.
GAGATAGTTTAGCAGCGAGAAGACCGATTTCTTGTTCTCACCAGCATACTCAGTGCCGCCGATCAGGATCAGCTTGCGGTCGAAGTTCAGCGCAATGACGGTTTCCGAACGACAGTTGTGACGTTTTGGATCCGCTTTGAAACTGGGGCAGTTGATGACAGTGAAATCTGCGATGAAGTCATTCAGGTCATCCCGATCCGGGCGACGCAGCATGTGACGGATGAACAATCCATGCCACGCCAGCTCAGTGACCATGCGGACGTTGATGGCATGACGAGGATCGGCGCCGCCTACGAGGTCCTGAACGTAGTATTCGCCACCCTTCATATGCTCGACCATGTCGACATAGAGGGCGTCAAAACCTTCGGGCGTCATTGGCGCGTTGTTTTCCCACCAGATCGTGTCTTCGACGCTGGCGGTTTTCACCACGTGCTTGTCTTTGGGTGAGCGTCCGGTGAACTTACCGGTGGACACGAGGAAAGTGCCCCCATTGCCCAGGGTGCCTTCGCCCTTCTTAAGAGCGGCTTCGATCAGCGCAGGCTCCATGAGGTTGTAATAGACATTGCTCAGCCCATCGATCCCTTGATCTTCGAGGCGGAATTGCGGGTTTACCCGTCCAAATGTCATTCTCTAACTCCTGTAACCGGCTCATCCGAGGCGGCAGATTTTCCGATAGAGGGGCGTAATCGACGTCCCCATCAGCCCGATTCCGGGGTGATGGAGCGCTCATAACATGACGCTTCTGTGAAAGAACAGGACGCTTTAGCGCAGTTAGCGCAACCAAATTTAAGTTAGCGCCACCATGGCAAGGAATGGCCATTTATAAGTCTTTTGTCACCAATCGTCGGGCGTAAGAGTGAGTCATTTTGGCCATTTCAAAGGGAATTCGCAGCCAAATGAGAGCTGTTTGTATCGTGATTCGCACTTTGCGATTGATCAAAAGCACCCAAAAGGCTCATAATGGCACGAAAACAGATAACAAAAATATGAGCAGTATAAGGACCTGACCAATGTCGAAAATCGCTTTGGTGGATGATGACAGGAATATTCTCACATCCGTTTCCATGACCCTTGAGGCAGAGGGTTTTGAAGTTGAAACTTATAATGACGGCCAGCAAGCTCTGGATGCATTTAACAAAAAGCTACCAGATATGGCTGTTCTGGACATAAAGATGCCTCGCATGGATGGCATGGATCTGCTACAACGTCTGCGCCAAAAATCGTCGATGCCGGTGATTTTTCTGACCTCGAAGGACGATGAAATTGACGAAGTGCTGGGCCTGCGCATGGGGGCCGATGACTATGTCAAAAAGCCATTCTCGCAACGTCTTCTTGTCGAACGCATCCGCGCATTGTTGCGCCGTCAGGATGCGGTAGATGGCAACGTCGTCGGTGACACGGAAGAAACCAAAATCATGGAACGTGGTGAGCTGGTGATGGATCCGCTGCGCCATTCTGTCAGCTGGAAGGGCAATGATGTCACGCTGACCGTGACTGAATTCCTGCTGCTTCAAGCGCTGGCGCAGCGCCCCGGTTTTGTGAAAAGCCGCGATCAGCTGATGGATGTTGCTTATGACGATCAGGTCTATGTTGATGACAGAACCATCGATAGTCACATCAAGCGTTTGCGCAAAAAGATGCGCACAGCGGACGATGATTTCTCCGCGATTGAGACGCTGTACGGCATTGGCTATAGATACAACGAAGAGTAAGTGGTGACATGGCTTTGGCCGAAAGGATAGACGTGCGCGACATGGCCCAAGGGCGAGATGGCGACGTTGTTTTGGGTGACGATTGGGTGGCGCCCGAAGCCAATGTTGAAAACGAGATGCAGGGGCGGCGCGATCGGCGGCGCCTTTTGCCGCTGTCAAAATCTCCTCTGACACGCAAGATTATCACGTTCAACCTGATCGCGCTCTGCGTTCTGGTGGCAGGTATTTTGTACCTGAATTCCGCGCGTGACAGTCTTGCCGTACAACGTGCTTCAGGTCTGTTGTCCGAAGCGCGGCTGATTGCCGGTGCGATTGAGGCACAAATGCCGTCTGGTGCGCCTGTCAACCTCGCCACGGGCGATGGCGTCAGCGTTGAGACGACACTCGATCACCTGCCACTCAGCGAAGGCACATTTGTTTATGTGTTTGACGGCAACGAAACTCTCGTCGGCATGGCGCAAGGTACAGAAAGTGCCGAAGCCGCCCAAAGACTTGCGGAACGCCCCCAAGGCACGCCTCTGACCGGGGCCATGAACTGGATTTGGGGCAAGGTCGCGGGCGAAGAAGATCATGTCGAACTGCGCCTGCCTTCTGTGTCCGAACAGGCTGCGTCCTTGTCAAGTAAGGCCGCTTCAGGCGAAGAAATCCTGATCACATTGCGTGGTCCCGAAGACAGCACTGTCTTTGCGGTCGCGACTCCGTTTTCACAGAATGACACCGTCGTTGGCGTTGTTGTCCTGACCAGCGCTGCTGGCGAATTGGACCAGATGGTCCGCAGCGAGCGTGAACGCGTTTTGCAGATGTTTGCGATTGCGACCGTGGTGTCCATCGGCCTGTCCATGGTGTTGGCCTCGACCATCTCGAACCCGCTTTCGGATCTTGCCGCAGCGGCGGAAATTGGTCGTGACAATGATCAACGCACAATAAATCCCGGCCGCGTTCGTATTCCGGACCTGACCGCGCGGCCAGATGAAATCGGCCGTCTTTCCGGTGCGCTCAGGGGTATGGTCTCGGCACTCTATGATCGTATCGACAGCAACGAACAGTTTGCCGCAGACGTGGCACATGAGATCAAGAACCCTCTGGCTTCACTGCGGTCCGCAGTTGGGTCCCTGCGCATGGTCAAGAAAGAAGAGCACCGCGAAAAGCTCTTGGATGTGATTGAGCATGATGTCCGTCGCCTCGATCGTTTGGTCAGCGACATCTCCAACGCCTCGCGGCTGGATAGCGAGTTGGTCAAAGAGGAAGAAGAGCGCTTTGATCTTTTGGAGATGATTGGCAACCTGTCGCAATATCTGGGTGAAGATGCCAAGACCAAGGGCATTGACTTTATCTCGGACCTGCCCGAAACATCGATCAATATCCACGGGCTTGAGGCGCGTCTAGCGCAGGTGTTTGTCAACCTCATCACCAATGCGATCAGCTTCTGCGAGGATGGCGACGCTATTCGTGTCTGGGCGCGCCGGCGTGAAAACCGCGTGCTTGTGGTGGTCGAAGACACGGGTCCCGGTATTCCGGATCAGGCTCTGAACAAGATTTTCAACCGTTTCTATTCCCAGCGTCCAGAAGATCAGTTCGGCAACAACTCCGGGCTTGGTCTTGCGATTTCGAAGCAAATCGTCGAGGCGCATGGCGGTGTAATCTGGGCCGAAAACATCCGCCCAACCGACGCCGATCCCACGTCTGATCCGTTGGGGGCGCGTTTTGTTGTCGGTCTGCCGGTCTAGCCAGTGAGCTCCCCTGACGGCGCCATATCCTCAGGGGAAATGCCGTCCGAAATGATCCATGCAAGCTGCGTTGCCTACCGAGGCCGCGCAGTTTTGCTTTTGGGCGCTTCCGGCAGCGGAAAATCTGCGCTGGCGCTGCAGTTGATGGCTTTGGGCGCGGGTCTTGTATCAGACGATCGCACGATCCTGAGTGTTCAAAAAGGAGCGTTGATCGCCAGCGTACCGGACAGTATCGCCGGACGGATTGAGGCGCGTGGAATTGGCATCTTGGCCGCAGAACAGCATCCGCCTACACCTGTCGCACTTGCCGTTGATCTGGATTGGCAAGAGACAGCCCGCTTGCCGGAACGGCATGAGATTGAACTGATGGGGCAATCCGTCCTCTTGCTTGGCGCAGTGGCGGCCCCACATTTCCCCGCAGCTATCCTGCAAATGCTTGCACGTGAAAGGTCTGCACCATGAACCGTTCGTCACCCCGCTCTCAACCTCGTCTGGTGCTTGTCACCGGTCCGTCAGGTGCGGGCCGGTCCACGGCGATCCGGGCGCTCGAAGATGCGGGCTATGAGACGATCGACAATTTGCCGCTTGGATTGCTCAAACGTCTGTTCACTGAGCCTGAACTGGACCAACCTCTTGCGCTGGGTCTGGACGTCAGAAACCGGGATTTTTCGCAGCATGCGCTTTTGTCCGCTCTGAATATGCTGGAGCAAACCGCCGGGCTTTCTCCTGAACTCTTGTATTTGGACTGTGCGCCCAGAGTGTTGGAACGTCGGTATTCCGAAACCCGACGACGTCACCCGATGGCGCCGGCCGAGTCTCCGGCGGACGGGATCGCCCGAGAGTTGGACCTGCTACAGCCGATCCGCGCTCAGGCTGATGTGCTGATCGACACCTCCGAGATGACACCCCACGCGTTGCGCAACGAAGTCGAACGTTGGTTTGCGCCCGATACCAGCCAGAAACTGGGCCTGACCGTACAGTCTTTCAGCTACAAGCGCGGCGTGCCTTTGGGGGTGGACATGGTGTTCGATTGTCGCTTCCTCACCAACCCCTATTGGAAGCAGGAATTACGGTCCTGTGACGGGCGCTCTGAAGACGTCGCCGCCTACATTTCCGAGGATTCGCGGTTCGCGCCTTTCTTTGACCGCCTCTTGGATATGATCCTTTTTCTTCTACCCGCCTACCTCGCTGAGGGGCGGTCGCACTTTTCTATCGGGTTTGGGTGCACCGGCGGGCAGCATCGCAGCGTATTTACAGCGGAAAGATTGTCCGAGGCTCTTGCACAACAGGGCTGGCAGGTGTCAATTAGGCACCGCGAATTAGACCGCCGCGCGCAACTCACACGCCCGGCGCATTCGTCAAAGGACAAAAAGGACGCGCAAGAGTGATCGGTATCGTGATCGTGGCACATGGTGGACTGGCCCGGGAATATCTTGCGGCCGTAGAACATGTCGTGGGCAGCCAGAACGGCATCCACGCCATCACGATTGAAAACGATCACGACCGGGGCGCCAAGCAATTGGAAATCTGTGCCGCTGCTGATGCGGTGGATCAGGGAGACGGGGTTGTGGTTGTCACGGATATGTTTGGCGGATCGCCGTCGAACCTGTCTCTTCTGGCCTGCCAGCCTGAAAACCGTCGCATTGTGTACGGCGCGAATTTGCCGATGCTCATCAAGCTTGCCAAGAGCCGCCACAGGAATGTGCCGGATGCCGTGCGCGCCGCGCTAGAGGCAGGTCGCAAGTACATCGACAGCCAAAATATCAATACGGATTAAGATTTATGACCGATACGGTGACCCGCTCGCTTAAGATTGTGAACGAAAAGGGGCTTCATGCCCGGGCCTCTGCCAAACTGGTTGAGGTGGTCGAGGGGTTCGATGCCACAGCAGAAGTTGCTAAGGATGGGTTGAGTGCCTGCGGAGACAGTATTATGGGGTTGCTGATGTTGGCGGCGTCAAAGGGGACAAGTATCGAAGTTCAGACTTCGGGGCCTGACGCAGCACCGCTGGCAGACGCAATAGAAGCGCTGGTCGCCGATTACTTTGGCGAAGGCATGTAAGGGGCGACAGCTCCGGGCGGGATGAAGACCTTGGCAGACAATACGCCAGACAGCACACAGCAGGGCGAGATCTATGATCGCCGCACGCTGACCTATGCAAACAGTTTTGATGACCCCTGGACCGCAAATGCGATCAAGACCATTGAATGGCTGACGGGCAAGCTGACCATCCTGCGCATGGTGAACAAGTTCGAAAGAAATAACGCCGACTATCGTGGGCAGAATTTCTGGCGTGGTGCGCTCGATACAATGGGGATTGAACTCCAAACCCCTGCCGAGCAACTAGCCAATATTCCCAAAGAAGGTCCTGTTGTCGTGGTCGCCAACCACCCTCACGGCATGGTCGATGGGATGATCTTTGCCGATTTGATCGGGCGGGTTCGTCAGGACTATCGAATTCTGACGCGATCCGTGCTGACCGGCTTGGACGAAGCCGCGACCTCTTTCATGATCCCTGTACCGTTTCCCCATGACCCAGAAGCGCAGCGCAAGATGGTTGAGATGCGCTCAAACGCGATGGAACACTTGGCAAATGGCGGCGTCGTGGCGCTGTTCCCATCAGGCGTCGTGATGTCGTCTGACAGCTGGTGGGGTCCCCCGATTGAGCGAGAGTGGAATGTCTTTACAGCCAAGATGATCCGCAAATCCGGCGCACAGGTTGTGCCGATCTTTTATCCAGGCCGCAATTCCCGTGCCTATCAGATTGCCTGTCAGATCTCTGCGATCCTGCGGCAAGGTCTGTTGCTGCATGAAATCGTGCGATCCTGCAACAAACCTCAGGCCCCGGTGGTTGGGAAACCTCTGACGGATGAACAAATGGAGCCTCTTGCACGTGATCCGCGTGGATTCATGGCGTGGCTGCGCGAGCATACGCTGGCATTGGGCAACAACACCTGATCCACCACGAAACCGGGGATCTTAGCATTGTTGCGGTCTGAAGACTGAAATCAGCGGGTCGGGACGGGCGTTTCACCGCGATAGTCATAGAACCCGCGCTTGGTTTTGCGCCCAAGCCAACCCGCCTCAACATATTTTGTGAGCAGCGGGCAGGGTCGATACTTGGTATCGGCCAGACCGTCATGCAGTACGTTCATAATCGCCAGGCAGGTGTCCAGTCCGATGAAGTCGGCCAGTTCCAGCGGTCCCATCGGGTGGTTGGCGCCCAGTTTCATCGCATTGTCGATTGAGGCAACATTGCCGACGCCTTCGTAGAGCGTGTAACACGCCTCGTTGATCATCGGGATCAGGATACGGTTCACGATAAAGGCAGGGAAATCCTCGGCACTGGCAGCAACCTTGTCCAGATTGGTCACAATCTCCAGACAGGATTGATAGGTGTCTTCATCGGTGGCGATGCCCCGGATCAGTTCGACCAATTTCATCAATGGTACAGGGTTCATGAAATGGAACCCCATGAACTTCTCTGGCCGGTCCGTACGACTGGCCAGTCGCGTGATCGAAATTGACGAGGTGTTCGACGTCAGGATCGTATGCGGCTGCAGATGCGGCAACAGCGCGTCAAAAATCTTGTCCTTAACCTCTTCGCGTTCCGTGGCTGCTTCGATCACCAGGTCTGTTCCGCCGAGGTCCGGCAGCTGCAGCGTCGACTTGATGCGCCCAAGGGCGGCAGCCTTGTCATCGGCGGTAATAAGCTCGCGTGACACTTGGCGTTCCATGTTCTTGTCGATCCGGACCATCGCAGCATCAATCGCATCCTGTTGGATGTCGTTGATAAGGACGTCATAGCCTGCAAGCGCCATGACATGGGCAATGCCGTTGCCCATCTGGCCTGCGCCCACAACACCGATCGATTTGATTTTCATGGCTCGTCCTCTTGTCTCTTGCCCGACCATATGCGCGGCAGCCGATGACCTGCAAGGGCCGCATACGTTGAAAACTTGAGACAAGGTCTAACATTGACGGTTTTGAAAGGCATTTCGGCGAATCTGTCTGTGGGTGAGACATATTGGTGGGAAATCATGTCCTATGAAAAAATGGGGAGCGGCGCCCTTGATTACATGCCGTGTCGATATGAAGACTCTGGATTGATCTTTCGGGGCCCCGAACGGGACCTGGATGCAAGGTACAATCTGTTCGTTGGCGGAACCGAAACCTATGGCAAATTCATGAGCGATCCCTATCCGGCGCTTGTGGAGCAAGCCATCGACAAGACCTGCGTCAACTTTGGGTGCATCAACGCCGGGGTCGACGCGTTTCTTAGTGACCCGGCAGCGCTGGTGGTAATGCGCAAGGCAGAGACTGTGTTCATTCAGGTCATGGGCGCACATAACATGTCGAACCGGTTCTACCGTGTGCATCCGCGGCGCAATGATCGCTTCCTTGATGCCAGTTCCGTCATGAAAATGGTGTTTCGCGAGATCGACTTTACCGAATTTCACTACACGCGACACATGCTGGGGACGCTCTGTGCGCGCGCGCCTGACCGCTACGCGATGTTGCGAGATGAACTGAAACAGGCATGGGTCGCGCGTATGCGGCTGTTGCTGAACAGCATTCCGGGGCGCAAATATCTTTTGTGGTTCTCTGCCCATCCCCCCAGTACCGATCCGGGGATGGTGGGTCTTGGCCCAGATCCTTTGTTTGTCGATCGTGGCATGTTGGATGTGCTGCAGCCGTTGGTGCAGGATGTGATCGAAGTGGTGGCCAGCCCGGATGCTTTGGAAAAAGGCAGCGAAGGGATGGTGTTCTCCGACATGGAGAAAATCGCCGCCCGTCGGTTGCTGGGGCCGGCGGCCCATCGCGAAGCGGCCAAGGCCATCGTCGCGGAACTGTCTTAGAAAAAGCAAAAGGCCCGCCGTTTTGGCGGGCCTTTGCATGCGCACAAGGCGAATTTATTACAGCTTGTCGGTCAGTTCCGGCACGGCCGCGAAGAGGTCAGCAACCAAGCCAAAGTCCGCAACCTGGAAGATCGGAGCTTCTTCGTCTTTGTTGATCGCGACGATGACTTTCGAGTCTTTCATACCAGCCAAGTGCTGGATGGCGCCCGAGATGCCAACGGCGATGTAAAGATCCGGAGCCACAACCTTACCGGTTTGACCAACCTGCCAGTCGTTCGGGGCATAGCCCGAGTCAACGGCAGCGCGCGATGCGCCAACGGCGGCGCCCAGCTTGTCAGCCAGTGCTTCGATGAGTTTGAAGTCCTCTTCCGAGCCAACACCACGGCCACCAGAAACAACAACGCCAGCCGAGGTCAGCTCGGGGCGGTCGCTTGCGGCAACCTTGTCTTCGACCCAGCTCGACAGACCAGGGTTGGCAGCCGCCGAGACGGTTTCAACCGAAGCCGAACCGCCTTCGCCAGCGGCGTCAAAGGTCGAGGTCCGGAAGGTGATGACCTTCTTGGCATCCGACGAACGTACGGTCTGGTTGGCGTTACCGGCATAGATCGGGCGCTCAAACGTGTTGCCATCGACAACCGCCGTTGCGTCCGAGATCACCATCACGTCCAAGAGGGCCGCGACGCGGGGCATCACGTTCTTGGCGTCGGTGGTGGCGGGTGCCACAATGTGCTCGTAATCGCCAGCCAGCGATACGATCAGCGCTGCAGTCGATTCCGCGAGACGATGGCCGAGGCTCTCGTCTTCGGCAACCAGAACCTTGGCAACACCGTCGATCTTGGCGGCGGCTTCACCGGCAGCAGCGGCGGAACCGCCAGCGGCCAGAACAGTCACATCACCCAGAGCTTTCGCCGCGGTGACAGCCTTGGCGGTGGCGTCCATCGCCAGTTCGCCGTTGTTGACTTCTGCGAGAAGAAGAACAGCCATTATACAGCCCCCGCTTCTTTGAGTTTCTCTACCAGCTCGTCGACCGAACCAACCACGATGCCTGCGGCGCGGGCTTCGGGCTCGGCGGTGCCAACGATTTCAAGACGAGGGGTGACGTCGACGCCATAGTCTGCGGCAGTCTTCTCATCCAGCGGCTTTTTCTTGGCCTTCATGATGTTTGGCAGCGACGCATAGCGTGGCTCGTTCAAACGCAGATCAACGGTGATGATGGTTGGCATCGTCACGTTGATGGTTTGCAGACCGCCGTCAACTTCGCGGGTCACAACAGCTTTGTCGCCGTCGATGTCCAGCTCAGAGGCAAACGTGCCTTGCGACCAACCCAACAGGGCCGACAACATCTGACCGGTAGCGTTCATGTCGTTGTCGATGGCTTGCTTGCCGGCCAGAACCAGACCAGGCTGCTCTTCTTCGACAATTTTCGCCAGGATCTTGGCAACCGCCAGCGGCTCGATGTCCTGATGTACATCGTCTGCGGCCACAACCAGGATGGCGCGATCTGCACCCATTGCCAGCGCGGTGCGCAGCGTTTCCTGAGATTGTTTGACACCGATCGAAACAGCGACAACTTCGTCGGCCTTGCCGGCCTCTTTCAGACGGATCGCTTCTTCGACTGCAATCTCATCGAACGGGTTCATCGACATTTTCACGTTGGCGAGATCGACACCGCTGCCGTCCGCTTTCACGCGGACCTTCACGTTGTAATCAATCACGCGCTTCACAGGCACAAGTACCTTCATAAGCGTTAGACTCCTTAATATGGATGAGCCGTGAAACGACTCGGCGATTTGCTCTCTCGCACGTGATATAATCTTGCGCGGCCTGAAAACAGCGCAAAATCGTCACGTCACGGTCCTGCGACGTCGCGTTTCAGTAATTGCACGTCAAATTTTGCAGAAATATTGCGAATGGACGCCTGCGTGACGCAAAGGCACTCGGTTCTTCCCCAACGTCGCTGGACGCAGGGGCTGGCGGTATGAGGCATTTCACCGCTTAATACCCCTGACAGAAACAGGAGACCGCGATGTCTGAAGATGTGCTTGTAAATTACTCGGTCGACGGCCACGTCGCGACGATTCAGCTTAATCGGCCCAAGGCCATGAACGCGCTGAACCATGCTTTGCGCATGGCCATTCGCGAGGCTCAGGCCAAAGCAGAAGCCGACGAAAATGTACGTGTGATTGTGCTGACCGGCTCTGGCAATTCATTCACTTCGGGTACCGATCTGAAAGAGCTTGGGGATTTCATGACCAAAAAGGGCATGTTCGACATCTCCGTGCGTGACTACAAGCCGATCCTTGATGGGATCTCAAAAAGCGTCAAGATTTACGTCGCCGCGATCAACGGTGTTGCCGGCGGAGTCGGTCTGTCGATCGCTCTGACCTGTGATTTGGCTATCATGGCACAAAGCGCCACCTGTTTCGCGCCATTTACCAATATCGGCCTTGTACCGGACGGCGGCCTTAGCTGGTTGTTGTTGCAGCACATGGGATCAAAACGCGCCTTTGCCGCTATTGCCGAAGCCGAGCATATCGATGCGGCGACCTCGCTTGATTTAGGTATCGTGAACAAGCTGTCCCCTGACGAAACGGTGCTGGCTGACGCTCAGGCCTGGGCGGCAACACTGGCAGATCGGGCGCCGCTGAGTCTTGGATACAGCAAACAAATCATGCGCGCGGCACATACCCAAAGCCACGACCAGATCGCGTTGATGGAAAGCGAATACCAAATGAAATGTGCCAACTCTGAGGATTCTGGAAACGCGATTGCAGCGTTCCTGACCAAGCAGAAACCGGTGTTCAAAGGGCGCTAATTGGCGTTGATGTCGCAAGACCGAACTTGCGCTTGCTTTCTGATGGCTGGGTGTGAAAGTTGATGCATTACCCATCTGCCTGACGAATTAGCGCTGAGAGAATGTCCGCGATGTCGCAAGTGCCGATCTACTTTATCAACCTCGACCGGTCGCCAGACCGGGCTGCGTTCATGCAGGCTGGTTTGAAAGCGCAGGGTCTTTGGGGCCAAAGTCATCGCGTGAATGCGATCGACGCTAAAGCCGACGACTACCGAGATGCGTTTTATCGCAATTTGGCGTCGCGTTGCTGGAGTTTGAACCCCTCGCTTGCGGCGTGCACGGAAAGCCACCGCCGCGCCTGGTCGATGTTTCTGGAAACCGACGACGAAATTGCTTTGTTCTTAGAGGACGACGTCGTGTTCGCGCCCCGGTTTGCCGAGACTCTGCAAGAGATTGTTCAAAACGCGTCTGAATTCGAGTGCATCAAGATCGATGGGAACCCGTTTCGGATGCGTGTTGGGCCGCCCATTGCATGCGGACGCACGTCCTTGCGCGCTTTGCTCGGGGTGACGTTCAGTTCAGCAGCGTATCTACTCACGCGCCAAGGCGCCAAGCGTATGTTGCAGGATACAGAACGCTACAACCTGGCCATTGACCTGGAAAAATTCAGACCCCGCTCGGGTTGGAGAATGTTCGTTTCAGACCCGTCGATTTGTGTTCAGGGAATGTTGATCAATGCCGTCGAAGGCAGCGAGTTGCCCGAAGAAATTCTCGCCAGTATCCGGCACGATAATGCGTCGTGGCATGACGACCCCGGACCCGAACCCGCTTGGTGGACACTCAAAAACAAGGTTCAACGCCAACTGACGCAAAAACTGCCAGATGCGTTGTGGCGTAAGCGGCGTCTCGTCAAGTCGGGCGGTGGTATTCAGAAAATTCCACTTCAGGATAGTTTTGCCCCGTTTCGCTGGTAGCGAGACGGGCTCTAACGATTGGCACCGGGCACCCAAAGCACGTCGTCCTTGCCGTCGTTGTTTGCGATACGTGAAGCTACAAAAAACCAATCAGATAAACGGTTTAGATAGGTCACAACGTGCGCGTTGACCTCTTCAGCTTCGGCCAGTTCCGTGGCCAGACGTTCGGCCCGACGCGCGACCGTTCTGCACAAATGCAGATGTGCTGCCAATGCTGAGCCACCAGGCAGGATAAAGCTGCGCAAGGGCTCTAGGTTTGCGTTCATCACGTCGATTTCTGCCTCAAGCCGTTTGACCTGGCTTTCGACCATGCGCAAAGGCGGATATTCGGCCGTGCTGTCTGCGGCAAGGTCCGGGCGGCACAGGTCAGCTCCAAGGTCGAACAGGTCGTTCTGGATCGCGGACAACTGGTTGTCCATGTCTCCCGCGGCGTGCAAGCGCGCCATTCCCACGGTCGCATTCAACTCGTCCGACGTGCCATAGGCATTCACGCGGGCATCGTGTTTGGCAACGCGATTGCCGTTGCCCAATGCGGTTGTGCCCTTGTCACCGGTGCGGGTGTAAATTTTGTTCAGAACAACCATGACTTCAGCTCCCGCTTCGCAGCCAGACAAACAACAGGATCAATGCAACGGCCACGGCCTGTGCAGCAATTCGCCAACGCATCAAGCGATTGGCATGTTTTCGATTGAAATCGCCGCCTTTGGCAAATCCTCCGATCCCGACCATCAAAATGGCCGCAACGCCAAGGGTGGCAACAGCGACAACCCAAAACAGCGGGTCACTGGCAAGGCCGGAAGGGTTCATGATTCTACTCCGTTTGGCGGTTTCGACCTGTTTCTAGGCCTATGGCCGTGGATTTAACAGCGTTTCAGCCCTTGGCAATGAGCCAGTCGAGAATTCGTGTTGGCAACAGACGCCGACCAAAGTTTGAAATATAGGTCGGCGTGGTCACGAAATAGCGCGGATGCGGCTTTCGGGACTCCAGCGCATGGGACAGTTTCTTGGCTACGGCAGAAGCGGGCAGCTCAAAAGGGTCGGGCCCTTTGTCCGTGTCATAGAGCCGTTTCAAAAGGCTGTCGCGGTACTGCTCGGCACGCGGCGACGCCTCCCAATTGATCCAGCGCTCAAAATGCGGAACTGAATTTTCGCGAATTTTTGTCCTGATCGGGCCGGGTTCGATCAACACAATGTGGATCGGCGTGTCGCGCATCTCGATACGCAGCGTGTCCGTCAGCCCTTCAATGGCGTATTTCGTGGCCGCATAAGCACCTCGCCAGGGATAAGTGACAAAGCCCAGAACAGACGAGTTTTGCACGATGCGCCCATGTCCTTGTGCCCGCATGACCGGGATCACCGCATTGGTCAGTTCATGCCAGCCGAACACGTTGCTCTCAAAAATCTCACGCAAGGCATCCGTGGGCAGGTCTTCCATTGCCCCCGGAAGTCCATGCGCGCCGTTGTTGAACAGCGCATCCAGAGTGCCACCAGTGGCCTCTAGCACTTCATTCAACCCCGCATGAATGCTGGCCGTGTCCTGATAGTCGATCCTGGGGCTGTCAAAGCCTTCGGCGCGCAGCCGATCACAGTCTTCTTGGCTGCGGCACGAGGCAAAAACGCGCCAGCCACGATCACGCATTTCATGCGCTGAACTGTGTCCAATACCCGAGGAACACCCGGTGATAAGCAGTGATTTCTCGGCCATGTACCCGCCCTTGCTCTTGCCACGACCTAGCTAGGGCGAATTGCGCGTGTGGGCAAGCGCCGCGAAGGTTACTCGACCTTGGTCAACAGCTTTGCCGACATCCAGCCGACCCTGCCGCCGTCAACCACCCGCAGCTTGACCCAGCCGTTGTCGGGCTCTCGCAAAACCACGACTTGATCGCCGCGCTCCAGCTTAGCCAACACACTATAGCTGGTGCCGGGGCCGCCGCGCATGTTCACACGTTTCGCTTTCACGGTGCGCAAATCAGGCTTTTCCACAGGCTGAACCGCCGGGTTTTGCGGTTCCGAAGAGGGTTCCGGGCCGATCCGGGTACGGTAGACTTCGGGCGTGGGGGTCGGGGTCGAAAAAAGGTTCTGACGACGCGCCAGTGGTGGGGTTTCAACAAATGCGGCTTCTGTCAGCACAGCCTCCGTGGTCGACAAATCCAACGATGCCAGTTGCACAGCGGCGCGCGTATCTTCTTGACCTTGCAGCTTTTGCGCGCGCGCGGCTTTGAGGGTGCGTTGTTCCTGTTCGGCAGCTTTCGCGCGTTTCGCTTGCTGCGCCTTGTGTTTGGCAATCCGGGCGGGCTCTTCTGGGACAAAGTTTTTGCCGCCGCTCAATTCATAAAATGCCCAGCCCATAAAGATCAGACTTAGCAGGATAAACTTTTTCATTCGGAACCCCCCGGTACACACACGTACAGACATCAATGATCAAAAAAAATCGTAGGGCAGGTATCTCAGTTTGCGCGATTTCAGTTAATGGAAAAAAACCGCGAGTTTTCCCCGTCGCTTGCTTTACCGTCCGGAATCCAGCGGGTACACCAAGCCTATGAATGACCTGATCGATGACGATACCCCCATTGGTGAAGTGACCGAGCCGCTGCGCCGCGCCATTGGCGAGCGCTATCTGACCTATGCGCTCAGCACGATTATGCACCGCGCCCTTCCGGATGCCCGCGACGGCTTGAAACCGGTGCACCGCCGCATTCTTTATGCCATGCGGGAGTTAAAGCTGGCCTCAAGCGGCGGGTTCCGTAAATCGGCTAAGATCTCGGGCGACGTGATGGGCAACTATCACCCCCATGGCGACGCGGCGATCTATGATGCGATGGCGCGTCTGGCGCAGGATTTCAACGTGCGTTACCCGCTTGTCGACGGGCAGGGTAACTTTGGCAATATCGACGGCGATAACCCGGCAGCGAGCCGTTATACCGAGGCGCGTATGACCTCGGTCGCCGAGGCGATGTTGCAGGGTCTGAACGAAAACGCAGTTGATTTCCGCGAGAATTATGACGGGACGTTGAGCGAACCTGTGGTTCTGCCTGCGACTTTCCCAAACCTCTTGGCCAACGGATCCAGTGGCATTGCTGTTGGGATGGCGACCAATATCCCGCCGCATAATATCGCCGAGCTGTGCGACGCCTGCCTGCACATGATCAAGGTTCCGGATGTCCGCGACGACACGTTGCTGAACTATGTCAAAGGTCCGGATTTCCCAACCGGTGGCGTGATTGTCGAGCCGCCAGAAAGCATGGCGCAGACTTACCGCACCGGGCGCGGTAGCTTCCGGCTTCGGTGTAAATACGAGGTCGAAGATCTGGGGCGCGGGCAGTGGCAGATCGTCGTCACCGAGATCCCCTATCAGGTGCAGAAATCCAAGCTGATTGAGAAGATTGCCGAGCTGATCCAGACCAAAAAGGTCCCGATCCTTGGTGATGTGCGCGACGAAAGCGCCGAAGATATTCGCCTGATCCTTGAGCCGCGCTCAAAGAACGTCGATCCCGAGGTCCTGATGGGCCTGATGTACCGCAATAGCGATCTGGAAGTGCGGTTCAGCCTGAACATGAACGTGCTGATTGACGGGGTCACGCCCAAAGTCTGCAGCATGAAAGAGGTCCTGCGCGCCTTTCTTGATTTCCGCCGCGAGGTGCTGATCCGTCGGTCGAAACACCGGATGGACAAGATCGACCATCGCCTTGAGGTGCTCGAAGGGTTCATCATCGCGTTTTTGAACCTTGATCGGGTGATCGACATCATCCGTTACGACGACGCGCCAAAACAGGCGTTGATGGCCGAAGACTGGGGCCGGGATCATACCCGTGCCACCTCTGAGCGCGACTATGTTTCGCCTTTGCCAAGCGATGGTGAGGGTGAGCTTTCCGAAGTGCAGGCCGAGGCGATCCTGAACATGCGCCTGCGGTCCCTGCGCCGCCTGGAAGAGCTGGAGCTGATCCGCGAGCAGGAAGAGTTGATGGCCGAACGTGCGGAACTCGAGGATCTCTTGGAAAGCGAAAGCCTGCAGTGGGCCCGTATTTCCGACCAGTTGAAAGAGGCCAAAAAGGTCTTTGGCAAAGACTATGAAGGCGGTGAGCGCCGCACAGTATTTGCCGAGGCTGGAGAAGTCGAGGACGTGCCACTTGAAGCGATGATCGACAAGGAACCGATCACTGTTGTGTGCTCGCAAATGGGTTGGATTCGCGCCATGTCAGGCCATATCGACCTGACCCGCGAGTTGAAATTCAAGGACGGCGACGGTCCGCGTTTCATCTTCCACGCCGAAACCACGGACCGGTTGCTGGTGTTCGCGTCGAACGGACGGTTTTACACTCTCAGCGCGGCAAATCTTCCAGGTGGGCGCGGCATGGGGGAACCCCTGCGCCTGATGGTCGATTTGCCCAATGAGGTCGAGATAGTCGATATCCTGATCCATGACCCCGAGCGCAAGCTCTTGGTTGCCTCCAGCGCCGGAGACGGCTTTGTCGTGGCCGAAAAAGACGTCATCGCCCAGACCCGCAATGGCAAACAGGTACTGAACGTCAAAGACGATGCCCGCGCCAAGATTTGTATTCCGGTTGAGGGTGACCATGTGGCGGTGGTGTCTGAGAACGGCAAGTTCCTTGTGTTCCCGACTGCAGACTTGCCCGAGATGGGGCGTGGCAAAGGCGTGCGCATCCAGAAATACAATCAGGCCCGCGGTCGTCAGGGGACACTTGAGTTGGACGGCGGCCTCTCTGATCTTGTCACCTTCAACCTTGAAGAGGGCCTGAAGTGGGAGATGGGCGGCGGTAAAACCCGGCACGAACCTGACATGCGTGACTGGATCGGCAAACGCGCCGGCGTGGGCAAGAAAGCCCCCTATGGATTCCCGCGCAACTACCGGTTCCGCTAAGGGGCCTGTCCTCTCGTCTTTTGAAGACCAAGCGTTTGCGAGGCGCGCAATACAGCGAGGCCGCCGAAACCGAAGTCGATGACCGTGCACTAGAGATGTTGCTACAGGCCAAGCACTAGAGATGTTGCTACAGGCCAATGTCGCCCCTTCGGTGATCTCGGATCTGTTCGCACGCATGGTCGATGATCACGGGGGCACGGCAGGGCTCGCTTCGCACTTCCTGAGCCGCCTGCAGATGAGTGATCGCATCTCTGCGGCCAGGGATGCCACATCTGCGACCTTTGTCGGTGAACCTATCCTTAATGAAACGGAATGGCAGGCTCTGCGCGCGGTCTGCGACTAGGGTTCACACGGGCGTGGCCGTCAGCCAGACGCCGGTATCCGGGCGCAAGGTCAGGATCATCACCGGCTTGGGTGGGCGACCAGGCACAAGCTCAAAGCGAGACTTCTGCAGCAGCTTGGCAAGGATCAGTACCGATTCCTGAATCGCAAAACTGGCGCCGATGCAAATGCGCGGCCCATCTCCAAACGGCAAATAAGCATAACGATCCACCGGGTCTTTGTCGGCAAAGCGGTCAGGGCGAAAGGCGTTTGGCTCCTGCCACAGCTGGTGATGGCGATGCAGGGCGTAGACCGGGATCATCACAGTGTCGCCGGGTTTGATCTCGCGTCCGCACAGGGTATCCGCCTCTGTTGCAGTGCGCGACAGGATGCCGGCCGGAGGATAAAGCCGCAGTGCCTCGTCGACGATCTGGCGGACATAGGTCAGCTTGCCAATCATCTCGCCAGTGATCGGACCTTCGCCACACACACGGATGATTTCGGCTCTCGCTCGCTCCTGGACCTCCTGGTCAAAGGAGCAAAGGTATAGCGACCACGCCAGAGTCAGAGCTGTGGTTTCATGTCCGGCCACGATAAAGGTCAAAAGATTGTCGCGCAGTTCTGATGTGTTCATGGCGCGCTTGGTTTCCGGATCAACGCCTGCCAGCAACAGGTCCAAAAGATCAGGGATGTCACTTGCGCCCCGCGCCCGCCGTGCCTCAATCGCCTGATCGGCCACAGATTTCATCTGCTGGACAACCGGACCTGAGAACATGCGCGACGGTCTTGGCAGCCAATCAGGCAGCCCCAGCATATCCATCAACGAGACCCGACCGGCGGCACCGATATAGGCATCAATCGCCCGGTGGACGGCCTCTGCGTCAAAAGCGCCTTCGCCCGAGAACGTCACCTCTGAGATCACATCAAACGTGGTGCGAACAGTCTCTTCCAGCAAGTCGATTGCGCGATCTCCCGCCGAAGCGATGCGCGCAGCGCTGCGATCCGCGGCCGCCGCCATGATGGGGGCCAGCGCCTGAACATTGCGGTGCGAAAACACTGGGGCTGCGGCCCGACGCTGCCAGCGCCAATGGGCGCCTTCTGCAACAAACAAGCTGTCACCAATCGCTGGTCGCAGGATATTCTTGGTCGCACGGGACTTGGGATAATTGTCGACTTTTTCCAAGAGAACACGGCGAATTGCTTCGGGATCCATCACCATGTGCCAGCGTATCCCGGTGCGGCCCGAGACCATGGGCTGGCGCACAGCCAGTTCCGGTAGAATCTCCAAAAGATTGCGCCGCGCTGCCTTTAACGACCGCATGATCCCCAAGGGTTCTGTGGCAAATGGTACATAGGCGGGCAGGGATGGATCGTGCATTTTGGCCTCCGTCCATTACAACATAGGCGCACGACCTTGGCGGGACAAATCGCAGGCCCGTTGCAGTGGCAGTTGGCATGCGGTATTGCCCAATACAGAGTTGCCTTTAAGGACCCCTGCACATGCTTCGTATTGCGATTTTGTTAACTGCCTTCTGGGCGCTGGCCTCCTGCGCAGTTCCGACAACCAAAGTCGAAGATGAAATGCTTGATCTGGGGGATTTTGCGCTGGGCCACAATATTGTCGTGGCCCCCAACATTCAAAAAGGCCCTCTGTCACGAGATGCCAGCGCGGAACGCTGGATCGCCTCGGTCAAGTCAGCCATTGATGCGCGCCTTGGCCGTTACGAGGGCGAACGCCTTGTGCATCTTGGCGTGAATGTCGGGGGGTACGTCCTGGCGCAACCCGGTGTGCCGCTCTTGATGTCGCCGAAATCTGTTTTGGGGATCACAGTTACGGCCTGGGACGACCGTGCGGGCAAGAAATTTAACGAAGAACCCAAGGAAATCTTTGTTCTTGAAAGTATTTCCGGCGGAACACTTGTTGGGACGGGCTACACTCTTTCAGCAGAAGACCAGATGGCGAATCTCAGCCATAACGTCGCCCGGGTCATTGAAGAGTGGCTTCACCAGAACCGTGTCTGCATGACAGACACAGCCACGGCCGAACAGTTGGCCGCCTGCTGGAAAGATAACAAAGACGAACGTCTGCGACAGGCCCGCAAAGAGAACCTCGGCGAATAACAACGCTTCGCGCAACTCGCGCTTGATTTTTGTCGCACAACGCAATATGTCGCGCGCGGTAGACACATGTCCGGGCCCGTGGGGGCCCTTAATTCTAGATGGAAGGCGCCACACATGGCCAAGGAAAAGTTTGAGCGGAGTAAACCGCACTGCAACATCGGCACCATCGGTCACGTTGACCACGGTAAGACCACTCTGACGGCAGCGATCACCAA
>NZ_CANMJE010000013.1 GCF_947498095.1 uncultured Shimia sp.
ACCAAGCAGATCAAGTGATCTTTCCCTCGGCTGGCATTGCGCTGGCCGGGGGAGCCACTTTGCTTTTTTCTTCTGGGCGGAAGAGGAGCAGAACTGCAGAACAAAGCAGACCTTCGTTGGAGTAGCGTCAACTGGTGCTTTCGGCCCAGAGCCGACCTTGGTGCCAGATGCAGCTAACGGCAGTTTTGAGCCCAAGGCAGCCGTGGTTAGAAACAGCGATTTGTGATAGACATGGGGAAATTTTTAATGCTGAGGGCAAAATGGTTTGCAATCCCGTCCCAAAGAAAATCACCCATATTCCGGATTTCCA
Organism: uncultured Shimia sp.; assembly: GCF_947498095.1. Classification (GTDB taxonomy): domain Bacteria; phylum Pseudomonadota; class Alphaproteobacteria; order Rhodobacterales; family Rhodobacteraceae; genus Shimia. Next base: position 311 of record NZ_CANMJE010000013.1, read on the forward strand.
TGCTCTGGCTACCTGTCCATTTTGTCGAGATCAGCAGGTTGTTTCCCACCGAGATTTGGAGAGAAAGGGCAGGCCCATTGATGGAACGGCGGAGTGGGTGTGTGCACTATGCAAGGGCATTCCGAGAAAAGAACAACTTGATGAATAAGCATTCCGGGGACAGAGCGGATATTCGAGGTCACGGCCAGTGAGCAGCTATCGCCTCCACCGCAAAAGGTAGACCGTGTGATCTTCTGACAGTCCTTTGAGGGTCACAGTTTGCGCGTCCGCAAATTCGAACTCGTGATTTCCACCGACGATGGCTCTCGTCACATCCGACACAAGAATTTCACCCGCATTGGCAGAGGACGTTATGCGAGCCGCTTTGTTGACCACGGTTCCGAAAAAGTCACCGCGTGCCAAAACCACGTCGCCAGTATGAACGCCAACCCTCAGACCCAAACGGGGTTCCACGCTATCCAAAGCCACGGCTTCCTGAATTTTGATCGCCGCGAGAAGAGCTTCATTGGCTGATTGGAAACTGGACAATGTTCCATCTCCCAGCGACTTTACGAATTGCCCCCGATGTGCTGTGACAATACCCTCAACAGTCTGAAAGTGTTGATCTATCAACGCGGACCAATCCTGATCGCCCATAGCCTCGGCGAGCATTGTACTGCCTTCGACATCCGTAAACAAAACCGAGGCCAAGCCCTCTGTTTGAAGCCATTCCGGGCCTTCTTCGAGCACGGCATTCACAAGGGTCTGAATGGCCAGTTGTTCGCTGCCTACAAAATCCACATTTGGAAAGGGAAGCGACGCGTGCCGATTAATGATCTTCCAGGATGCACCCTCTAAAACGAAAACAAGCACTGTCCGGACGATGTAATCATCACTAAGACCCGGAAACCCAACTAGGTGGAGAAAGGCAGACCAGCCTGTCTCCCCATTCTCGAAGGCTTCGGCTTCAAGAACTTCCCACACATCCGGTTCGGGCATTTCGCCAATGAATTCGCCGACTCCGTCGCGAACAACCTGGCCTTTCCAAAACTCATTCTCGCCAGTTCCAATGAAGCGTAGGTCTACCGAGTCGGAAAGGTAGTCCTTCAAAACGTGCGTATTGAGGGTCCTGATCGCCTCAAACCAGCGTTCTGTAACAGCAAGTATCTCCGGAGAAGCCTTGACCACAAATGGTACTCCCAACGCAGGCGAAACGAGCGCAAAATGTATACTCTGATTTGGATGTCACCCAACTGAACTCATGTTCGATAATGCTGCCCCTGCGCTCGCATTTAATCAAGGAAGAAAATAGAAGAGGCGCTAGGCTCGCCTTGGATCATGCAAACTGATCCAGAGGTGTTGAAGCTTCGTCCTATTCGCGCCTGGAAGGCATTTCTCCAATGTCCGCTTCGTCCGCATTGCAGACCTTGAAACCAAACGCGGCGAATGGCGGCTATGAGCCCAACCTCTATTATTCTACAGCGCGGCTAATGTCGGCTTACGGTGTGCGGGAAGCAGTCACGATCTGCTTCATGTGGCGCATGTCGGTGCCACAACATCCCCCCAAAACCTGAATATGAGGGAACCTTCGTCTGATATCTGACAACTGCACACCCAACTCGGTTGGATTGCCGTCGTCCAATTCTTCGGCTTCGTCAAGTTCAGCATGGCTACAGCGTGAGGCATTGGCAATGATACCTCTTACGCGCTGCATCCACGGTGCGTCTTCGAGGACTCCGGAGAAATGCTCAGGATGCGCGCAGTTGATCATGAAGTAGGCTGCATAGTTGTCAGTCGCAGCATCGACCTCCGATATTGCTTCCTCTAGTGACTTTCCGGTTGGCAACCGCCCGTCGGTTTCCACTGTGAAAGAGATGACCACCGGAAGCCCAAACCGGCGGACCGCCCTAACCATTCCAATCGCTTCGGATGGATACGCCAAAGTGTATCCGCTGATCACATCCACATCTGTCTCTGCCAATGCAGATATTTGCTCCGAGTGATAGCGTTCTGCCTCATCCGAGTGCATTTGCGCTTCCGGGGCGTAAGCATCTTCGCGCGGTCCAATATTTGCACTGATGACCGTCGGAGCGTGATCGCTTTCCGACCGTACGGCTGCCATCATGGCGATAGCATCTTGATTAAGCTTCCTGAGTTCGCTGGAAGCGTACCCAAGCGCAGCCCCGCGATCTCGGTTTGCAACCCATGTTGGGCTTTCTAGTATGACACCAGCACCCGTTTCTTTGCCTAGAGCGATCAGGTCTTTCAAATATCCTTTGAGGAGCTCTCGACCCTCTGTGGTCTTTAAAAGCGGGTATGAGGCAAAGCCCGGCAGATCTACTCCTTGATTGAATATCAAGTCGGTTTCCATCCCGACATATGCCAAGAACATGTCGGCATTGCTGAGAGGAAAGGAGTCTCGATAAATTGACATCGTCGTGGACCAATCACTTGAATTGCCCTCTGACCATAACAACCGGTGAATAGTGTGTCACTGATGCACTTTGAACGAAGCGGTCATTGGCGCAGCCGCAGCGAAGGTCCGCTTTCCGCCCCTAGTACCTAATGCTGCGGGTAAACTGGACGGTTGCTTTGCACACAACTTTCCTTTCTTGGGTCCTTCTAGTCTGGGAGGACGGGGTGGATTGGCGGCTACTCCTGCTCCTTCATTACTTATCCCTATGCCCAAGATCGGCTTACTATACTCAGACCTAACGCCAACGACCTCTCCCGCTCATCTGGGGGAGGTCAGGTCAGCACCAACAAGTACAGTTCGTATCCAAACCCATGGTCAGAGCCCACGCCAGCAGTGTGTCAGCGACCCCGCCAACACCTAGATCTCGTGAAAACCAACTGGGGCACAAACGGGGGCATTTCCTAGGACTACGGGCGTCCCGGGTGCTTAGTTTACTGAACTAAGGAGAGGTGGCTGGGATGGTAGGAATCCTTGCCGACCCTTAGGTAACATCGACTTACGGCAACCTCTGACCAAACTGGGGCGGTTACTGGGGCATCACAGAGCGCTAGCGGAGTGAGGATGGGAACACGGCTAGCCACTGGGAGCCCCGCTGAAGGCAGGACTGAGACCCGATGGCCGGGGCTGTCGGAGTGTTGGGTGGGAACCAGACATTCGCTGCGGGCCGTGCCAAGGTCTCCTAAGCGGACTTAGCGGACCTTTGCGCCAAACTCAGCAATGTCCGCTTTGCCCTTGCCGCTATCCGTTCCCTGCTTGATGAGCATACGCTTCGGCATCAAACCACCCGCGTGAAGACTGAACCTCCAAGTCGCGATTCAAATCCCATTCTTCCCAACCATGGATTTTGAGGGGGTTACCTGTGGCTGCATCATGCCCGGTGAAGGTCCACGAAAAGAGAGCGTGTTTTCCAGAAACGCGCACGTCATCGCATGTGAGCGTCAAGTCCGGCACATCCGTGAAAAAACCATCGGCCATTTCTTGCACTCGATTTCGACCAGACCACGGCTCTCCACAGTTGATCACGATGTCGCCATCCCGCGCGTAAAATGAGGCAACAGCCTCAGCAGATTTCGAGTTCCACGCATTTGTATAACTTTGCGCTAATTGCGCTATTTTTGTGCTGTCCATCTTTGCAACCTCTATATTCACTGTTGTCTCAGGAATGTTGCAAGCCCAGTAGGTTTTTGCTTGAGGAACACATGAAGAAACTCATAGGATTTTCCTGTGATTGATCCATCGGAAAAAAAAGACAGGGTGCGCATTGCGCGAAAGTACAAGTTTGACGACTATGTCCTTGACCCCGACCAGCATAGCCTGATGCGTTCGGGGACCCTGGTTTCGATTGAGCCAAAGGTGTTCGATCTCTTGCTGATTTTGGTGAAGAACGCAGGCGAGTTGATCAGCCGTGACACATTGATCGACCTCGTTTGGCAAGGGCGCATAGTCTCAGATTCTGCTATCAGCGCCTGCGTTGCAGCGGTCCGACGCGCGGTAGGAGACAACGGTGAGTCTCAATCGATAATCCGAACGGTTGCGCGGCGTGGCTTCTTGTGTTGTGCCGACGTGGAGATTGTTGAAGCCGCAAGTCCCGCGTCACCAAGAGCGCTTTCGCCAAGGCTTCAATTCACAAAAAACCGCGAAGGTAAGTCGCTTGCCTATACCGTGGCGGGCGATGGACCACCGATTATATACACAACATTTGGCGGGACCAGCATTGAGGCTGACTGGAGTTCCCCATTTTTCCGCCCGTTGTTTGACGCAATATGTGCAAAGAACACGCTGGTGCGCTTCGACGAAATTGGCAGTGGTCATTCTGATCTAGATATGAATTCCGCTGGAGTCGAGGCCATCGCACTTGACCTGCTTTGTGTTGCAGATGCCTTGGGGATCGACCAGTTCGGCTTGTTTTGCCAGTCGGGATCAGCGCTATCAGCCGCATATCTGGCCGCACACTATCCAGACCGAGTTGTGTCCATGGTCTTGAATGGTGGCTATGCTGAGGGGCGGAATGTGCGGAAGGATACCACGGGCACCCAAGAAATGTTCGGTATGATTTCCGAAGCTTGGGACAAACCTGAAAGCAGCTTTTTGCTGGCATATTCGTTGCTCTATTTCCCGGAGGGCCCGTTGGATCTGGCCAAGGACATTGTCGAGATAATGCACAAGTCATGCCCGGCGGAAAATATACTCCGTATGCGCGAGTCTCATAACGACGCATCAGTTGTCGAGCTGTTACCAAAGGTACAATGCCCCACGCTGATCGTGCATGCACGTGACGACTCGATCCACCCGCTTTCCCAAGCACGCAAATTGGCGGCGGGCATAGTCGACTCTGAATTGCTTGTTTTGGACTCCGCAAATCACGTTCCTATGCCCAACAGCCTAGATTGGGACGCGTTTTTGGACGCCACGCTCAGTTTTTTGAATGCGAGCACGGATCATTTTGAAAGCTAAATACTGGCTGGGATTCAGGGCCACATCTATCGGTTAGCGCATCGCCACCTCACAAACCCAGGCATTCATCGATACTGCAGCATTAGTAGCTTTGGGCTCGTTGCGGACATTTGCTGCACTCAGCATGAACGACCACTATGCGGGACGAAGCTGCCGTTCGACCTATGTCAACTTTGCGACTTTGGACGTTTGTTGACCAGTATGACACCCACAAAGATAAGTGCCGTAGCGAGGTAATCAAAAGCAACAATAGCCTCACCAAGAAACAGAGCGCCAAGAAAGAGCGCGACGACTGGCGGGACATAGGTCAATGCCGATGCACGCACCGCACCTAGCTGGCCAATTACATAATAGTACAACACATAGGCTAGTCCTGTTCCCAAGAAGCCCAGGCCAATGACCAGAACCGCAAATGAGGTTTGATCATCGTATAGTGTACCAAGCCCGGCTTTGTCCGTGATGACCAACAAGATCAGCGCTGCAAAGCCAAGCTGATAGGTTGTGAGTGCGGCAGGCGGTAGTTCGAGCGGTGTTACAAACTTGCGGGCATAAACAAAGGACACGCCTAGGCTGAACGACCCAAGTATCATCCATGCCACGCCTAACACGTAGCTGTCGCCGAGGCCGCCCGAAAACGGTTTCGCAATCAGAGTCACACCAATCAACCCAACGAGCAAGCCCAAAACTCGATTGGTGGTTAGCTTCTCTTCAGGAAGGAACAGAACAGCCGCAAGAAGTGAGAAGAGTGGAATTGATGCACTGACCGCGCCTGCTAAACCAGATTCCAAAAGAGCAGTCCCTTCAGCGAAGCCGTAGAAATAGAGCGCGGCTGCAAGACAGGCCATCACGACGAAATGGACGCTATGCCTCAAATGCGAAAGCTCTAGCTGTCTCGTGATCAATGCGTATGTCGCAACTGTCAGGAACCCGGCAATAACCCGCACCAGTGCAACCTGCATTGGGGTGACCGTCTCGGTCGACCACTTGATGAACACAAAATTGGTGCCCCAAATCAGCCCAAGCAACAGCCAAGCCAAACCTGCACGATTGATCATGGAAGGTCCCACTTCAGGCTGACATTTTTGCGATTGCATTCAACGCGCGTTGAAAATCGGGAAGTTTGGCTAACGCGACTTCGTTCAGAAGCTGCTCTTGAGCCTTTGCCCAAAACGGCATGACACGCTCAATTGTGCCTAGTCCCTCTGGGGTGAGTCTTGCGACTTTTGATTTCCCCGTCGAGGCGTTTTCCACCTGTACAGCACCGCTTTCAATCAGCGGCTCGATAGTACGGTAGAGCGACGTGCGTTCCATCGCGAGGTCATCGGCCAGCCGCGACAGAGCTAGTGGACCATGCCGTTCAAGTGCCCGTAGAATAGAGAGTTGCACGATACTGATGCCTGTTTCGGACAGAGCGTCTTGGTAGTGCCGAAACAGGACACGATTTGCCTTTCTCACGGCGGTGAATATGCACTGATCCACGGTCAATCCAGTATGATGTTGCTACATCATGTATCTACATCTTAATTAATGAGCTTTGCAACCATTCTTACTCCTAGCTGAAAAAGGCAGACATTGGGGAATGTGCAGCATCAGTCAATATGGGCTCAATGCTGCCATTCGCTGCTCAGACTATTAATGACCGCTAAGGGCCGTAAGCACCAGTTGGTGCTACTCCAATGAAGGTCTGCTTTGTTCTGCATTTCCGCTCCTCTCACCCCCCCCCAAATCCGAGCCACCCTTCGTATCTATATCGATAGAAATCGAAGGAGCTTACCCCATGAAAACCTTATCAGCCCTCGGCGTTCTCGCCGGGGGTTTTCTTTTGACCCCACCCCCAAGAGCCGTGCTGACGACGATGCTCTGGGTTGTTGGTCGTTCCCACCCCGCCGTCTCAGCGCTGGTTCTGCTGGCCTTGGTCTCCGCTTGGAGGTCCGATGATGATTGAATTGACCCCTGGCGACACGGTCGTCATCCGCGCTGGCGCTGACTGGCCTGAGCATCTGTTCCGGGTCGACTATGTGTTTGATGACTGCCTAGGCGGCTACTCTCTCACAGGACCACTGGCTGGCGAGTACGGCGAGCCCGACTTCGACTTAGTCCTACGGGTCCATTGCAGCGCGGTTGACTGAGCCGCCCTTTCCCAAAACCAATTAGAAGGAGGAGACCTATGTCTGCTCAAATTCGATATGCGTATCGGAAGGGTCACACGTGGCTGTTCCGACGCAACTACCCAAGTGACGTGGCGCTTGTGCTTGGATCTGCTGCTATGAAGCAAAGCCTGAAGACCGGGTCAGCTTCCACCGCCAAACAACGGGCTGCTGAGGTGAACGCCAGATTTGAAGTTCTGGTGGCTCAAGTGCGCGAGGGTGCCGAAGTGGTGCTCTCTGATGTTTCCGCATGGGTCGATACACCGGAGACCGCCCTTGATCACCTGCGGGCCACTCTGGAGCCCTCTGAGGTGGTTCCGTACCAACGCCCCGTGACGCCTAAGAAAACGCTGATTGGAGACCTTGGCCGAGACTACCTATGCCGCAGGGCCCGTGAGCTACGACCCGGTGGGTTCAAATCAGTGCGCTATTCGGTGGGGCTGTTTCTCTCGAAGTACGAGGAACAATCGGCGTGCAGTCTGAGCCGGGTTGAGGGGCGAGAGTTCCTTGGTCTTATAGCCCAGCTTTCTCCGGTTCTTGGGCGGTCCAGAGCCACGCAAGGCTTAACGCTGGAGCAGTCGGTGCGGGTCTCTTCCTACGGGGCACCCCGGATCACGGCGAGGACCCAGAAACGCATCTGGTCTCAGGTCAATCACTTCCTCGATTGGGCGGTCTACGAGGGGCATCTGGAAGCCAATCCCTTCAGGACGGTTCCTTTCGAGCAGAAGGTGCGCCCTAAGCCCTATGCGGTGCCCTCGGATGATGAGGTGGTGCGGATGCTGGCGACTAGAGATGACGTGCTGCGACCCGTGTTGCTGACCTGCCTGTTATCAGGGATGCGAGCTGGAGAGGCCGCAGGACTGCTTCGAGAAGATCTGGTGACCAAGGGCAATCTAGGGACTTTCGTTCATGTGCGCCCCAATGACCTGAGGTTGCTGAAGACTGATGCAGCTGAACGGCTGGTTCCTGTGCACGCTGTGCTAGAGGAGCTGTTCCAAGGTCTGCCTTCTGAGGGGCCACTGTTCCCTGACCTGAGCGTCAACCAGATCACCAAGGGCTTTGCGGCTCTGCGGGCGTCTCTGGGGCTGGAACGTCCCGGTCTGGTGTTCCACTCAACAAGGAAGTGGTTTGTGACCCAGTGCGAGCGAACAGGTGTGCCTGAGCATTGGACGGCGTCTCTGGTGGGTCATAAATCGGCCCGGTCAGAGAATGGGCTGACCTATGGTATCTACTCCGCAGGTATCTCGGACGAGCAGAAGCGCTCAATCGTCGATCAGATCCGCTTGCCGGTGGCCGTGTCATGACCGTGCCTGACATTGACGCGTTCGAAGAGAGGGCCGCTATCGCAGAGTACGATGGCGGTCTTTCTCGTTCAGAGGCCGAGACCCTTGCTGCGAGAGCTCAGGGGTTCAAGAATGCTGATGCCTACTGGCAATGGCTGGCTGACTACGTGACGACCAAGCAGATCAAGTGATCTTTCCCTCGGCTGGCATTGCGCTGGCCGGGGGAGCCACCTTGCTTTTTTCTTCTGGGCGGAAGAGGAGCAGAACTGCAGAACAAAGCAGACCTTGGCGGTTGTTGCGGCGAACGGCAGCAATGAGCCCATTTTAACAAATGCTGCAAGCTGCGCAGACGGCTAAAAGGGCGGAGAGCGGGCTTCAGGGTCTATTCGAGAGGGCCAATCCTGAATGGCTCAACAACTGAGCGAATAGGACTTCAAGTCAATTTCATCGGATTAGTTATTATGGTTACAAGGGTTATGCGATAGACAGTGCGCTGATTGCGGCAGCAAAAGTGAAAAAAGCGGTCATGACTTCCATTCAAAAAACTCTTCTACATCGTTCTGGACGACCAGCTCGCCATAAGATCGCATTAGTTGTAACTACGCTTCTGACGGTTTTCATTACCTATGCAACGCTAACACCAATGGCGACGCCGCAAGGGCTGCCGGGATCGGATAAGACGTACCACGTTTTGGCCTTTGTTGCGCTCACTTTCCCTTGTGCAGTCCTATACCCAAGAACGCTCATACTGGTTTTTCCCGGAGCAATAGCGTTTGGCGGGCTGATTGAGATTATACAGCCGTACTTTGGTCGTGAACGGGAAATGGCAGACCTCTATGCCGATGCGGTTGGGGCAAGCATCGGAGTTGGCGCTGGCCTATGTCTTCGTTCTATTCTGAAAAAGCTGATGTAGGGTGATGGCAACAGAACCCATGGGCTGGCTATGATAGCCCCTCGCCGCCGCAAGCGGAGCATCGGGCAGTTCTTGTGCCGAAACAGCCTGAGCAGCGGTTAAATTGTCGGTTGCCGTGGATGTCGCTACCCTGAGCGATTTGCCCCGCACCACCACAGACTTGGCACGGTGCCCGTCCAGAACCGCGACACCGGGTGCATTGTCGTTTGACATGTTCCATCTGTTTGTTACGAGTTGATGGTCTCTTCATGCGACGTCCCCTAGCTGGTATTGGTTTTGGCAGTGGGCCTTAACGTTCATCTCAACACGGATGGTCAACTCTGTCATTCTACTTTTCTGCTCATAGCAAGTGATCGCGTTCGAACACTGTTCTGTAGTCAGGCAGTATTTTAGTTGTTATCCGTTGCCATCGCCGTGCAAAGTCCGATACGCCTTAATGAGGCAAAAAGCAGGAGAGAACGATGCAAGGACCCATCTTTACTACCTTTGCCGTTGTCGCGCTGGGAGCTGTTGTCGGCGCTCAACCTGCCAACTCCAACCCAGCTGGGTATTATGAGGTCGTCGGAGTTGAAGAAGGTGATATGTTGAAAATGCGCGAAGGCCCCGGAACTGGATACAAGGTCATCGTAGGCCTTCCGAATGGCACTGCCTTGCGAATACACGATTGCGACCAGATTGGTAGCACGGCGTGGTGCAAAGGTTCTTTGAAACGGGCGCGTGGGCTCAAGGGGTATGTTTCTTGGAACTACCTTCAAGAAATCTGAAGTAGCTGTGATCAGCTTCGCTGGTCGACCTATGCTCGATAAGAATCGGTGTGATTAGGTCTTTGCTCACGACCAATGAAATCCCACACAAGTTGGTCTACTTGTCATGTCGACTTAGTATGCAGTGACCCTGCTACTCGTTTTCTAAGGTGGAACAAATGAAAATAGACAGGAGGATGTTGATCGGTGGTGGAGCATTAGCTGTTCTGGGCGCTTTTTCATTTCGCCGGACGTTGAGCGTATTCTCCAACCCTCTAGAATTTGAGGCTCTTGAAGTTCCAGTGGGCTTCCGGCGGATGGCTGGGGGAATGAGTTCATCGGGTTTCGATCCGTTTTTCGGTCTGAACACGATAGCAGAGCCCACGATGGAACGCGCTCTGGCCTATGTAAAAAAGGACCTCAGTAAATCTTTGTTTGGTTCGCGGCTTGCAAGTGACGGCCTAGTTCAGATTGCATCATTTTCAGACTTCTATTGCCCTTATTGCAGAATACTTACGGAGCGGCTCGCGCGTCTTGCCGCCAAATCAAATGGAGCCGTCCAGATTACTTGGCATGAACTCCCAATACTGGGCGAGGCTTCTGTATTGGCAGCAAAGGCAGCAATTGCGGCAGATATGCAGGGGGCATATCTTGAGTTTCACCATCGCCTCATGAAAACACCCTTTCGGATAAACGCCGCGTATCTGGAAGCAGTTTCCGACAGTATTGGTCTGGATCATCAGCAGTTGCTGAGGGATATCAACAGTGTGGAAGTCAGACAACAGCTTGACATCAGCGCGGCATTGGCGCGGCTTTTTTCCTTTGCCGGAACACCTGCAATCGTAGTCGGTCGTACGGTTGTCCAAGGGGAAATTAGTGAAGGATTACTCGATCAGTTGATTGAGCGCGAGCGCGATGACGGGCCAATTGGCTCGCTTCTACAATCGAGGGTTCCTGAAGGAGCAGCGACTCCGGGGGCGATGCCAAGTTAATGGGCATTAACGCACGTTAGGACGCCGTGTCATCGAACTTGGCACGATCTTCTACACAATGGTCGCCTAGGTCGGAATTGAGCCGCAACAGAGGGCAGCAAAGCGACAAACACAACGCGTTCTCTAGGGGCACAAAATATTTGGCGCTTTCTAGCTAACATTTTACCGCGCCGCCACTTCCATCCCTTCCACCACATTCATCATCTGACTTGCGCACCTGAATTCGGACGAAACTCATACGGTCTTGCGACAGGCAAAAAAGACTGCTTCTGCTTCCCCGTCAGTTCCTAAAGCAGCCTTTGGAGCAGCCGTAGCGAAATGGCGCTTTGTCCCGCTCGGCAGACCTTAGCTCATTTCGCAGCGAACGACCGTTCCCCGCCCCTAGTACCGAATGTTGTGGGAAAACTGGACGGCTGCATTGCACACAAGCTTTCTTTTTTTTCTTGGGGCCTTCTAGTCCGGGAGGATGGGGTGGATTGGCGGCTACTCCGCTCCTTCATTACTTATCCCTATGACCAAGCCCTGTTGACTATACTCAGCCCCAACGCTGCTTCCCAAGTACAGTTGGTTCTCCACCCAACACGCCAGCCGCCCCCCGGCCACCAGTAGTCACCAGGTCTCAGACGATCGTCAGAGCGGCTCACTGTGGTGGCGGTCGTCAGAGGGGATCTCAGTGGTCCCGGAGTTGCCCCATGCTCACTCCGCTAGCGCTCCGTTCCAACTCGTCCTTCGTCCTCGTTCCGCCCCAGTAACCGCCCCAGTTTGGTCAGAGACTGCCGTAAGCCGATGTTACCTATGGGTCGGCAAGGATTCCTACCATCCCAGCCACCTCTCCTTAGTTCAGTAAACTAAGCACCCGGGACGCCCGTAGTCCTAGGAAATGCCCCCGTTTATGCCCCAGTAGTTGGTGCACAAGTTGCGGGTGCTGGCAGCTTCGCTTTCCCATAGTCTGAGCAGGCTCGTGTCCTCAACTGTACTTGTTGGTGTGGTCGTCTCTACCGGGGTTCTATGGCTAGCGGGAATAGGTATAAGTAATGAATAGAGGGCGGTGGGAAGAGACCCAGATGTTACCTCCCTTCCTACCCCCCTATCCTAGAAGGAAGGCAAGCTATGGCTGACATCGAGAACCCTTGGCACTCCCGCTCAATAGACGTCCATCGCTGGTCAGATCATCCTGAGGTGGCGGCGCTCTGTGATCGAGTGTGGGATGGGTATCTGTCTGAGTTGACTGGCAGATCAGGGCCTAAGCCCAAGACTGCATTCCGCCACCAACTGCGTGTCCTGATCCTAGATCTCTATGTGGCTTGGTTGGCAGATCCAGAACTAAGTATTGGAGTCTCCATGTCATCGAACTACTGGGACACCTCCTCACGCTATAACGCCATTCATATCTCGAAGAAGATCATCCCGATAATTCGGGTTCTGACCAAGGCTGGGTTGCTTGATATGGCCAAAGGAAGTTTCAGCGGACCTAACTCGCGAGGAAACAGAACCACGAGAATTCGGGCCTCTGAAGAGCTTCAGGGGTGGTTTGCTGAGGCACAATTTCAGCGGGACGACGTTGGGCGAGTCGAAGGGGAGGAGATCATCATTCTTCGCAGTGAAGAAGATGGGCCCTTGGTCGAGTACGAAGAAACGGACGACACCATCAGGATGCGCGCAGAATTGGATCGCTATAACGAAGTCATCGCATCAGCCTTCATTGATATCCCGATACTTGAAGACCCAACCCTTGATGGCATACCGACAGACCATCATCAAAAGCTGACCAGACGTATCTTCAGCCGCGCTGACTGGACCTGCAATGGCCGCTTTCATGGTGGTTGGTGGCAGCGAATAAACAGCGACCGGCGATCCAGGATATTCATCAACGATACGCCAGCAGTGGAGGTGGACTTCCGGAGCCTGCATATCTCGTTACTGAGCCTGCAATCTGGGGTCGAACTCACGGGTGATCCCTATGAGCTCAGGCAAGGGTTGATCGGGGGAGCACCTGAACGGCTTCAGAGGAATCTGGTCAAGCGCCTGTTGCTCACCGCCATCAATGCCAGGAAGAAAGATGCAGCTTTTCGAGCCTTTCGGGACGGTTTTCCAACAGGTCATATGGGCAAGACCCTGACGAACGAACAACTAGAGACTCTGCTTCTCGCTTTTCTGGAGAAGACACCACATATTGAAGGCCTGCTGTTCAACGACCAGGGCATTCGGCTTATGAACCTAGATAGCCAACTCACCGAGAGAGTGCATCGTCACTTCTCTGAACAAGGCATTCCGGTTTTATCTGTGCATGATAGCTACGTTATCGACTACACACGGGTGGCTGAACTCAAGGACATCATGGCAGAGGCGTCAGAAGCTGTGGCTGGGGTTGCTCTACCGACATCAAATCAGTTCTTTGGTTTGGATGAGCAGGATGACCCCTCAGCGGACTACGTTCGGGATTATGTGATCTGGAGGCAAACGGCTCGGTCAGAAGGTTATCTGGCGCGGCTAGCTGAACATGAGCGTCGGACTGGAACTGAGGTGGTTCCGTACTGAGAACTCAATCTCTCTTGGAATCGTAAAAGGCCTGCAGGCTTGCCAACTGAGCTTCATCCATGGCTCCTAGCGGACCTTGGCGATCATTGCGGCGAAGGTCTGATTCCAGATCAAAGAAGCTTTCGAAGCAAACCAGATCCTAGGCTGATATCATGCGATCTGCGGCCTGACCTTTCAGTCGCTTGAACTTGGCATTCCGGCTGCCACGTATGCGTCGAACATGGTTTGGTGAAAAGCGCGCGGTGCCGCACGTTGTTGCTGTAAAGTCCGCCCAGTTACATACTCGACAGTCAAATCCGGTCTTTGGTCCAACATCTGACGAACAACTTTCTGCGCGCTCGACATGTCACCTTTCAAGGCAAATGCTGCGGCAAGTCCCGCTCTGGCTTGATGATGTGCGCGGGCGTCTCGCATATCTCTGCCAAGAACGGATTGCGCCAAAGAGATTGTTTCCTCATATCGGCCATCTTCCAACAATGCCGGGTAGAGTGCGCCGGGTAACCATTCGGGATAGTCGGGCTCGAGTCGCATACCGTTGAGCATGTATTTCATACCGCGTTTGGCCTCGCCACTGTTGTAAAGCGCAAGTCCGCCAAGCGCATTGACGTCTGCACCACCGGGCGACAGGTCAATGGCACGATTGGCAGCGGTAATGGCGTCGCTGTACTTGCCGCTGCTTGAATCCAATATGGCGATCAGGCTGTAGGGGTCGCCCCATTCTTCCATCGCTAGCGCCTGTTTGACCAGTTTGTAGGACGCCGCAAAATCGCTGGCAGGGTCCTTGGAGATGCCTAGAATGACACGTTGCCATGGAATCCAAGCAAGCAGATAAGGCCCCATCGGGCTTTGTGGGTTTTCTTCTTGAAGCTCGGTCCATATCCGTATCGCTTCACGATGGCCTTCAAGATCAAACCGCTGAAAAGCGTCGCGCCCTTGAATCACACGGAGGCTGGTTTGGAAATCACCGGAAAGCGCGGCGATGGTTCGGCTTGCTTCTCCGACCGTAAGGGACACCTGCATTTCTAGGAAAAGTTTCTCGGCAATTTGATCCTGCACGTCAAAGATGTCGTCGATTTCGCTGTCCTCGCGCAGCGACCATAGTTGTTTGCCCTCAACCGCGTCCGACAGTTCCGCTGTAATCCGGGCTTTATCGCCAGACTTCAGAACGCTGCCGCTCAGGACATAGCGAACGCCAAGTTCTTTGGCGACCTCGCTGGGCGCGACTTGCTGCCCTTTGTAGGAAAAGGTTGTCGCGCGCCCCATCACCACCATGTCAGGCGACAGGGAAAGTGTGGAAATGATATTCTCTGTTATCCCATCACTGATCCACTCGGCGGAGGCTTCACCCCCGAGATTGGTGAAGGGCAAGACCGCAATTGAAGGTCGCTCGGGCAATGCAAGGGTCATTTCCGCTGGATCAACGGGGGTAAAGTCAGGGCGCTGGCTCCACCAGAATGCACCGGCGATAAAAGCGACCGCGAGGGTCACTGCAACCAAAGCAGGCGTCCTTGAACGCGCCTTGGAGGTGGGCAGTTTCATTTTGGATTCGCCAGAACGAACGACTTGAAAGGCCCGGACAGGACGCTCGATGTTCTTCACCGGCACATTGCCAAGATCGTGGAGGTCCAAATCTAACCGATCGCGTACTTGGTCACGCGCTGACCGGCTGATCACGATGCCCCCCGCAGGTGCCAGCGCCTCAAGCCGCGCCGCGATATTCACACCGTCCCCTAGCAGATCGTCACCTTCAGCCACGACATCGCCGAGATTGATACCAATACGATAGTGCATCTTGGCGCCCTCGGGAGCGTCCGCGTTCATCGCTTCGATAAGATTCTGGCCTTCTATTGCAAAGCGAAGCGCCTCAACCGTGCTAGGAAATTCGACAAGCCAGCTATCGCCTGCGGTGTTCGCGACTCTGCCATGGTGCTTTTCGAGAAGCGGATTGATTACTTCATTCTGGTGCCGCCGCCTTAGCGCAAGAATACCTTCTTCATCGGAACCAATAAGACTTGAAAAGCCAACGATGTCGGCCGCTAGGATCGTGGTCAACCGACGTTCCATCAAAATCCTTTCGCTCTATGAACGACGTAAGTAGACTGCATATTTATAACAAAGGGAAAGGATAAGTTGTCAAACTACAGATTTGGTCACCGAAGCGGGACCAAAAAATAATTTCCAAAAGGTCTTCAACACCTAAAGTGAAACTGCAACTTCATCCGTAACTGAGACCTTGGCGCAAACCACAGCGAGCGAGCGCATTCCGCCCTTAGTTTGGATACGATCGCGCCGCAGCATAAGTTTCTAGACTTTACTCACAGACGCATAATTCCAGCTCTCATTGTCGCCCGTTATGTCCCAGATCCCTTCACAGAGCGCCGCCACCTCTGGATGGTCTGACCAGCGATGGACGTCGATGGGGCGGGAGTGCCAAGGGTTCTTGATGTCAGCCATAGCTTACCTTCCTGCTGGGATAGGGGATAGGGGGTAGGAAGGGAGGTAACATCTGGGTCTCTTCCCTCCGCCCTCTATTCATTACTTATACCTATTCCCCCTAGCCATAGAACCCCGGTAGAGACGACCACACCAACAAGTACAGTTGAGGACACGAGCCTGCTCAGACTATGGGAAAGCGAAGCTGCCAGCACCCGCAACTTGTGCACCAACTACTGGGGCATAAACGGGGGCATTTCCTAGGACTACGGGCGTCCCGGGTGCTTAGTTTACTGAACTAAGGAGAGGTGGCTGGGATGGTAGGAATCCTTGCCGACCCATAGGTAACATCGACTTACGGCAACCTCTGACCAAACTGGGGCGGTTACTGGGGCATCACAGAGCGCTAGCGGAGTGAGGATGGGACCACGGCTAGCCACTGGGAGCCCCGCTGAAGGCAGGACTGAGACCCGATGGCCGGGGCTGTCGGGGGTGTGGGGTTGGGGAACCAACTGTACTTGGGAGGTTAGCGTTGGGGCTGAGTATAGTAAGCCGATCTTGGGCATAGGGATAAGTAATGAAAGTGCAGGTAGAAGGAGCGGAGTAGCCGCCAATCCACCCTGTCCTCCCAGACTAGAGGGGCCCAAGAAAAAGAAAGGCAGCCGTCCAGTTTACCCGCAGCATTAGGTACTAAGGGCGGATAGCGGTCATTCGCTGCAGTTAGTCCCGAAGTCTGCTATGCGGAACAAACAAAATTTTGGAAGTTGCCGCATCAAATGGAGGGTGTGGAAACCCAATTCCCTTCCTAACCGGTATTGCTCAATAACCAACGTATAGAATATGTGGTTATGCGAGGCACAGAGCGGCCTTCGATACCATCACTGACTAAGGATTGCGCCACATGCTTGCTGAACTGCTTTTTTATTTGGGTACAACCGTTTCGCTTGCAATAGCTCTTTTGTACTTCCGCGATCTTGGCGACATTCCTCAATTGTTCATAACGACCAAGCGAAGAAATGTGGATAGGTTCATTCGCAATGAGTACAGGTTTTTCGCGGTAGGGTGCGGTGCGTGGCTTGTATCCGCTATCGCCTATTTTGGATTAAGTGCTGGGATCGGTTGGGTCTTCTGGATTGCCACATTGATATCGTTCGTACTGATGGCGTTTACTTGGATCTATGTGCATCTGGGCCTGCGCAATCAAAAAGACAAGGCGCAGTATTTCAGTATCAAGGAAGCGAAGGAGTTCGTAAGCCCTACGACACAAGTGATTGTGCTTGAAAATAACGGTCTTGCGCGGGCACATCCCCAGCCTCAAATGATGCGACCGCATCTTGCTGGGTCGAAGGACGGGCTGAACGGTGAAGATGTTGTTATGACGTTTTGCGCGATTGCAAACCTTGGTCTCGGGTACACGCCAGAAATTGAGGGCCAAAAGTTGGAACTTGAAGTGCTTGCTCAGCACGGCAACAACCTTGTCTTGCGTGACAATGAAACCGGCGAACCTTTGCAGCAGATATACGGTTTTCGTGCCAAAGATCAGGACACATCAACTAACGGTCCCGCCTGTCCTTTGCGCCCGACACTTTCAATGCGGCCATGGCCGACGTTTCGCATGACTTTCCGCGGGTTTGAGAAAGCTTTTCCAAACGGTGAAGTCTTTTTAAACAAACCTCCGTCGAACCCTCTCCTCTTTCTGCTCGATTTTGCTATGGAACTCGCATTCACCGCCACGATCCAGAAACACCACACCGAGGCACGCCCCATCATGCAGAACCTTGAGCGCCCCATTGATCCCAGACTGCCAACCAAGTCCTACGTTTGGGGTGTGAGTATAGGCGGCGATGCGACGTGTTGGACAGACGATTTCGTGGTGGCCAACGGCAATATTGTGAACGCGGTTGTCGGAGGCCAAGCGCTGGTTGTTGCATGGGATCCACTTTTCGAAAGCCTTAATGTATGGATCAATGAGACCGGAGAGATAGTGACTGAAGTCGACTTCTTCGGCAACTCCTCAGATGGTCAACTCGCGCGTTCGCCCGATGTTAAACCGGGCTTGTTCTGGCATGTTTGGGCCGAGTTTTTCCCCCATACCGATGTCAACCGGGTGGGCGCGCAGGAAGAAACGCCGAAACTAGCGTGAATGCGGACACAGCAGGCGTTCGCTGCGGCTTGTACGAAGGTAGGCCGTAAGTTGCCATGACATGTATTGGGCAGGGCCCGATTGCTGCACCCCACGCATTTCATCACTATGGGCGGTAACCGGAACTTCGCTGCGAAATTCTCCAAGGTCTGGTTGGTGTGGCAAGCCAGACTTTGTGAACCGCCGCGTCTAGGGTTCTCTTTGACGGATCAAGGTTTCCTCTATTTCTGGATGGGTGCCGTCTTTTTTTCTTTCCTTTTATTAGCATCTTCTCTGGGATGTCCTATGCACTGCAAGATCGCAGCCATTGTTGACGTATGTGGGTGTAATAGATCTCACCTGTCGCAAGTAGTGAGGCAATCAAAACACAAGTACTCACTCTTAGGCTCTAGCCTCTAGCGCAAGACATCCCTCGCGCGCTAGGAATGGCGCCGTGAGAATTTGAGTAAACTAAGAGGCGGGGTCGGAAGGCGTTGACAGGCATTTGGAAGCTCAAGTCAGCAGCCGCAATATTTTTGGTTATTAGCCAATGCAACATGGCTATAGCGGAAGAGCCGCAAGGCAACGATCCTTTTGAGGATGCGACAGACCTACAACCTAGCTCCGCTGATATGTCTGACGGAATTCTTCCTCAATTAGGCATCCTGTTGAAATTTCCTGACAATCTTCAACTGCGAAACCCGAGAAATACACAAACAGCAGCAGAACCAGTCACATATGATCGGAAGCTACCTTTTTTTGGGCAGCAAGCCGTGGATCGCGGTTTTGCTTTGCCACTGCCTTTTGGGATCAGTGTAATCGGAGTTAAAAACTCCCAACTGCAGGAAATTACTGATCCAGCCGTGGCGCTTGGCAAGGGTTTTGCACCGCCACCCGGTACGCCGCTGGTGCCGATCCCGTTTGTAACTCTCGAGAACGTCATTTCCCGAACCAGTAGCATGCAGGTCAAGTTGGATGCTTGGGTACTGCCCAACGTCAATGTGTTCGGCTCGGTTGGAAGAGTGAATGGCACCGCAGATCTGGATGTGGTGGTGGATTTGGATCAGATATTTCCACCGCCAGTCTGTACACCAATAAGCCCGTGCGGAACGGCAACGGGACACTTCGTGGCTGGGATCGACGCGACAACACTAACGATTGGTGCAACCGCTGTGCATGGGTGGGACAATTTCTTTCTGACTGGCACAGGATCATTCACCGATACGATTGGCAAAAAATCGGACACCACAGTGCGTTCAGTGTCGGCAAGTGTACGCTTTGGTCGTCAGTGGATTGTTGGCCAGAAGACAGTTTTTGCGCCCTATATTGGGATCTCTTATCTTGACTACGACGAGGAGATCGAGGGCGTGACGGGCCTGCCCAATGCCTTTCCTGATGGTGACAGCCTTGAGGTTCGGTATCGAGCACAATCCACTAATGTAGATAAGTATTCCGGCGTGATCGGATTGAATGTGGGTTTTCAAAATGGCATGGGAATTCAGGCCGAGTACAATAAGAACCAAAGTGGTGAGCGTTTTGTCCTGTCCAGTGTCATTCGGTTCTGATCCTGTCAGGGCCGAACCGCGCTCTGCCAACAATTTCAGATGGCTTCTGTTCTGCCAATCGGACCTTCGCTGCAAAGAGCGCCAAAGTCGGCTTAGGGCCGTTAGCTGTCGTGATGGGCGACAAGGGCCATCCTATTGCTGCACCATGCATATTCCGACACTAAGGGCGGATACTGGTCCTTCGCTGCGTGATGCGCCAAGGTCTGTTATGCTGAACGAAGTCTACCTTCTAGACCCGCATGTTAATGTCCACTTGCTGCTTCGCATGGCTCCAAGCGCCTTGACCTCACGCAACCAATAGCATTGCATGACGGGGTTAAAGAGGTGAAGGAAGCGTGCCGCATGTCTGAAACAACTATCCGAATGGCCCAAAATGATCGTGATTTTGAAGTTGCGCGTGCATTGTGCCGAGAATGGCTGGAGTGGCATTGGAAGGCATTTCCTGATGACGGTCCAAAGGAAAACAACCCATTGGACCCTGATGTATTCCAAAGCGTCATCGATGATCTTCCTCAAATCCATGCCAGACCTCGTGGGGGCATCCTCTTAGCTGATGTGAACGATCGACCTGCAGGATGTGTGATGTTTCACGAATTGGAGCCTGATGTCGCCGAGATAAAGCGCCTGTTCGTCAACGAAGCAGGTCGAGGTCATGGTCTCGGACGATTACTTCTGGAGAAAATGTTTGAACAGTTGATCGCAGACGGATACCAAACCGTCATGTTTTCTTCCGCAAAGTTCCTGACCCATGCGAGACGCCTTTATGAAAGTGTCGGTTTTCGTGATATCCCACACCCTGAAGGTTTCCCCGAGCACTTGCACAGCTTTGTCTACTTCATGGAACGACCGCTCTTCAAAGAAGTTTAAGAAATCGGCTTGGCCTGCGTCATGTTTTCATTTTCACGTGCAGCGGGCTTTCGCTGCTTAGTAGCCATTTGGTGAGATTGGGCTCGAACCTGCCATTCGCCGCAACCAGAACGAACGGCGGGTTTGGTCCGTAAGCACCAGTTGGCGCTACTCCAATGAAGGGCTGCTTTGTTCTGCATTTCCGCTCCCCTTCCACCCAGAAGAAAAAAGCAAAGTGGCTCCCCCGGCCAGCGCAATGCCAGCCGAGGGAAAGATCACTTGATCTGCTTGGTCACCACGTAGTCAGCCAGCCATTGCCAGTAGGCATCAGCATTCTTGAACCCCTGAGCTCTCGCAGCAAGGGTCTCGGCCTCTGAACGAGAAAGACCGCCATCGTACTCTGCGATAGCGGCCCTCTCTTCGAACGCGTCAATGTCAGGCACGGTCATGACACGGCCACCGGCAAGCGGATCTGATCCATGATCCCGCGCTTCTGCTCGTCATTTATGCCAGCACTGTAGATACCATAGGTCAGCCCATTCTCTGACCGGGCCGACTTATGACCCACCAGAGACGCCGTCCAATGCTCAGGCACACCTGTTCGCTCGCACTGGGTCACAAACCACTTCCTTGTTGAGTGGAACACCAGACCGGGACGTTCCAGCCCCAGAGACGCCCGCAGAGCCGCAAAGCCCTTGGTGATCTGATTGACACTCAGGTCAGGGAACAGTGGCCCCTCAGATGGCAGGCCTTGGAACAGCTCCTCTAGCACAGGGTGCACAGGTACCAACCGTTCAGCCGCATCAGTCTTCAGCAACCTCAGGTCATTGGGGCGCACATGAACGAAAGTCCCTAGATTGCCCTTGGTCACCAGATCTTCCCGAAGCAGCCCTGCGGCCTCTCCAGCTCGCATCCCTGATAACAGGCAGGTCAGCAACACGGGTCGCAGCACGTCATCTCTAGTCGCCAGCATCCGCACCACCTCATCATCCGAGGGCACCGCATAGGGCTTAGGGCGCACCTTCTGCTCGAAAGGAACCGTCCTGAAGGGATTGGCTTCCAGATGCCCCTCGTAGACTAGCCAATCGAGGAAGTGATTGACCTGAGACCAGATGCGTTTCTGGGTCCTCGCCGTGATCCGGGGTGCCCCGTAGGAAGAGACTCGCACCGACTGCTCCAGCGTTAAGCCTTGCGTGGCTCTGGACCGCCCAAGAACCGGAGAAAGCTGGGCTATAAGACCAAGGAACTCTCGCCCCTCAACCCGGCTCAGACTGCACACCGATTGTTCCTCGTACTTCGAGAGAAACAGCCCCACCGAGTAGCGCACTGATTTGAACCCACCGGGTCGTAGCTCACGGGCTCTGCGGCATAGGTAGTCTCGGCCAAGGTCTCCAATCAGCGTTTTCTTAGGCGTCACGGGACGTTGGTACGGAACCACCTCAGAGGGCTCCAGAGTGGCCCGCAGGTGATCAAGGGCGGTCTCCGGTGTATCGACCCATGCGGAGACATCAGAGAGCACCACTTCGGCCCCCTCGCGCACTTGAGCCACCAGAACTTCAAATCTGGCGTTCACCTCAGCAGCCCGTTGTTTTGCGGTGGAAGCTGACCCGGTCTTCAGGCTTTGCTTCATGGCCGCAGATCCAAGCACGAGTGCCACGTCACTTGGGTAGTTGCGTCGGAACAGCCACGTGTGACCCTTCCGATACGCATATCGAATTTGAGCAGACATAGGTCTCCTCCTTCTAATTGGTTTTGGGAAAGGGCGGCTCAGTCAACCGCGCTGCAATGGACCCGTAGGACTAAGTCGAAGTCGGGCTCGCCGTACTCGCCAGCCAGTGGTCCTGTGAGAGAGTAACCGCCTAGGCAGTCATCAAACACATAATCGACCCGGAACAGATGCTCAGGCCAGTCCTCTCCAGCGCGGATGACGACCGTGTCGCCGGGGTTCAATTCAATCATCATCGGACCTCCAAGCGGAGACCAAGGCCGGCAGAACCAGCGCTGAGACGGCGGGGTGGGAACGACCAACAACCCAGAGCATCGTCGTCAGCACGGCTCTTGGTGGTGGGGTCAAAAGAAAACCCCCGGCGAGAACGCCGAGGGCTGATAAGGTTTTCATCGGTAAACTCCTTCGATTTCTATCGATATAGATACGAAGGGTGGCTCGGATTTGGGGGGGCGAGAGGAGCGGAACTGCAGAACAAAGCAGACCTTCATTGGAGTAGCGCCAACTGGTGCTTTCGGCCCAAAGCCGACCTTGATGCCAATTGCAGTAAACGGCAGGTTTGAGCCCAAAGCTGACAAATGCTGCAAACAGCACGAATTGGCGGTAAGGGCGGAAAGCAGCCATTTGTTCCGATAGCGAAGGTCAAATCACAAATGTACAGAGCCGCCAATAGCTGCAACTGCGCCAAGCTTATAGAACCGGAAACTCAAAGTACCGGCAACGCCTGGCTTCGACAAGGATCAATAGGTTATCCGTTACTTGGAAGGCCTATCCAAATTTAAAATACTATGAGGCGAAGCTGCACTGGCGAACTTTGTGGGAGACACTCCAAAATATCGTGCAAATGCTCTGGAGAAATTTCCCGGTTCTTCATACCCCAAAGCCTCGGAAACACTGGCCACAGTGCTCCCTTTCATCCCTAGCAAATCCTGAGCGCGTTTCATGCGGGATTCGTTCAGGATTTGGCGAAATCCTGTGCCGTGCCTGGACAACTGCCTTTGCACACCTCTGGGGCCGATCCCCATTGATAGCGCAAGCCGCTCAAGAGAAACATCTTGCGCGGCCAGGTGCAATTCAACGACTGAACGGGCGGAGTTGGGGAAGTTGGTCGGTGGGGCCGACCGTTCCCTTAGAATGTCATTGCGTGTGGTCTTTTGGATAACATTCGGGTCTGGGTTTGGTGCATGCAGTACGGTCTTGTCGAACAACAGCCTTAATTTCGAGCCACCAAACAAAACCGGGCAGCCAAATGTGTCTTCCGCCGCTGTTTCGCGGTTCCCTGCTGGAAAATCGAATTCGATTTTCAGCGGCGCCCAATCCTTTCCCAAAAAGTGTTTAGGAATGCTCAGCATTGCGGCAACAGCGCTGAAAGCCATATTTGGATATGTTGGATGGGCTTTCAGACCAAATGCATAGGAATAGGACACCAGATTGTTAAAGGTGACAAATTGTACCCGATCCGTGCACGAGTGCAGGCGCATCTCTTGCTGAGCGCGCTTCAGGGCCGTGCCCAAGTCCGGTGCTGACAGCACATAGTCCCCCCATGCACCATAGTCCGCGACCGTCAAAAAGGGCGAAAACAGTAGACCAAGATTATCTTCGCCCAGTTCCCGGCTGACCCCTGCGACGAATTCACATAACGCAAATTCAGGGATGAAACCCTCTCGTTCGCTGACAAACTTTTCGACCAAGCCAGCACCTGACATTATCCGGAGCGTTTTGCGATGACCAAGTTCGCTTAATGCAAACGCGGGCATGGCCCCGAGAGCTTTGGCGGTTATCATCGCTGGTGAAAAAGCTGACATTATGTCTCCGACTAAATACAGGCAGTGTGTCGTGAAATGATATTTCTGACAATGATCTTTGTGCGATAGTCGGGTTCGCCGTTTGGACGACATGTTCGTTCAACAGCGCGTTTAGGCATCAAGCACAGGACCTTAACCGGTTTCTTGAAAGGCCTTCCAGCACCTGATCAAATAAGGAGAACCAAGTGCCTGTTCCACAAACTCTTTTGACAAAATTGGCAACACCCTTCCAAAGCGCCTCTGCTCTGGCGCTTGTCGCGGCCGTCGCGCTTGGCGTTCCCGCTACTATGGCCCAGACCTTTAACGACACAGGCGATATTCTTGCCCGGTCTGCCGAAATCGAAGACGTCGAATATAAAATAATGGTGCAACGGGCAACGCAAACGGCGATCTGGGGAATGCCTGCTGTTGGTATGGTCGACTTCATCAAAGCGACAAAGCGCGATTTGGGCGGCGACATCAACGATGTTGTTTACTTGAAGCAACCCTTTGATTCCAAGCACGGGTTCCTGACACCAAACGATGTTACAGCCTATGCATGGGGGTCGATGACGTCTGAGCCGGGTCCGCTGATTGTCGAAGTCCCGGCAGCCACCGATAATGTCAGTTACTTTGGCACTATCGTGAACGCCTGGGATGTCCCGATCGAGGACGTCGGGCCGGCGGGGGCCGATAAGGGCGAAGGTGGAAAGTATCTGTTGTTGCCGCCGGGCTATGATGGGGACAAATCCAAGGCCGATCTCGAGGCAGAGGGATATCTTGTGTATGAAACGGACACGTATCAGTACGGGTTCTCGTTCCGACCCCGGCTGTACAATGGTGCGACGGATGCCGATGCAGCCGAGTATGCGCAGCAGATCAAGGTGTATTACTTGTCCGAGGCGGATAACCCACCCGCGACCACGTATCACGAGGCGTCACAGCTGCCCTATGATTCACTGCCCTACTACAACCACACGTTCTTTGAAGACATGAACGACTATCTGCAGGGCAACCCGATCCGCCCGCAGGACAAGGTCATGGTGTCCATGCTCAAGAGCCTTGGCATCGAAAAAGGCGAACCATACGAGCCCACCGAACGCCAATTGGCGGCAATGAACGAAGGGTTGGTTCTGGCATATGCGGCGATGCAGGATTTCTTTGTCGCGCCGGGTAAATCAACGGTACCGCTTTGGGTTGATGACAAAGGTGAAAGAAAATCCCAATGGCTGGTCTGGGATTTTGCGCCCGGTCAGGCAGAAGCTGGCTTTCCATATGAAACCGACGAAGAAGTGTTGCTCGATGATCGGGCCGGAGGGAGCTATTTCTGGATAACATATCTGCCGAAATATCTGGGTGGCGGGACATTCTATCTGACGGGATTGAATGACAGCGACGGTGACATTCTGGACTACACCAAAAATTACACATTGAACGTTCCCAAAGATACACCAGCAAAAGATTTCTGGTCGGTGATCGTCTATTCGATGGAAACCAAAGGGTTCATCCGGGACGTTGTGCGTGTAGGCCTGTCCGCGCGTGATGCCGAGGAAATGCAGGTCAATGACGACGGATCTTATGACATCTATTTCGGCCCTGAAGCTCCGGACGGCAAAGAAAGTAACTGGATCCCGACCACAGAAGAATACTTTCTCCTGTTCCGGCTTTACGGCCCGGAAGAAGGCTGGCTGCAAAGCGGTTGGGTCCTGCCAGATCTGGAAAAGGTCTCACAGTAAATCTGTCTCCAAGAAAAAAGTCGCGTTGCCCGCAAAGTGGGCAGCGCCGGATTGACTTCCCCTCTCAGGAGACAAGAAACAGGGAATCACGCTTTATGCTAAAAACTTGCACAGCTGTATTGGCCTTGAGTTTCGGTATCGTGGCCAGTGCCGGGTATGCGCAAACGGTACGCAAGCCCGGCACAGATATCCGGGCACAAGCAATCGGAGAACTGACAGACGCACGCGTTCGGGAAGTTCTGGTCGAAGACGGGCGTGTTTCCATGAGTGGAGGCTTTTTCGAAAATGACAGTGCCGAGTTGAGTGGCACTTCCGATCAGGTGCTTTTCAAACTTGCCAGCTCTATGGGTTTGCACCCCAATATGCGTCTGGCGATCGTTGGCCACACCGACAGCACTGGTGACTTTGACTATAACATCGGCCTTTCACAGCGTCGCGCCGAAGCGGTGAGAGCTGCACTATTGGATGCACCTTTCAATGTTGCGCCCTAACGCCTTGTTGCCATGGGTGCCGGATCAATCAGCCCGGTGGCATCCAACGCAAGCGATGAAGGCCGTGCTCTGAACCGCAGGGTTGAATTCGTGCTTTTGGACGAAACAGTAGAGGCTTTGCCAGCGGAAGAAATTGTTGTCCCCGCACAATCTACAGCGGAATATGCGGCGATGGTTCCAGAGAATGTCCTGACCCCGGACCTTGTGCGTACAAAGACCTTGGGCGATCTGCGTTTCTTCGACGGGATGCCGTCGCCTGAAACTGTCCAAAAGACCTTTGATAATCTTGATCTGATGCGCGCGACATCTGCGTTTTTGGATGGAATGAAGATCGCTTCGCTCAACCCACCGGCCGAGAAATTCATC
Source organism: uncultured Shimia sp. (assembly GCF_947498095.1). GTDB lineage: Bacteria > Pseudomonadota > Alphaproteobacteria > Rhodobacterales > Rhodobacteraceae > Shimia. The sequence continues at coordinate 26,905 of NZ_CANMJE010000013.1, forward strand.
AACGTGTCGGATGTCCAGTACAAAACGGTTCACGCCAACAACGAGGACTTCTTTCATGAGATTGACGTTGCGCTGAACAACAACCCGATCGGTGCCTTTGATCCGGAGATTGTAGGCACGTTTGCCTCTATCGGATTGAAAAAAGGCGAGCCATTTGAACCCGATGCACGGATGCGGGAAATCATGGTCGAAGCCGCAGCAATCGCCAATGCCACAGCGCGTTCGATCACCTATGCCGCGCGTGACCCCGGCGTTTACTTCTATGAAGATCGCCAGTGGAATTCGCCGTTCCAGCGCCAAAGCTATCTTTTCTTGGAAGACGGTGCACGTATCTTGGATGACCGGAGTTATTTCTTCTATATGGCGACTGGTATCACACCAGCCATGACATCGCCGCCCGTAGGATCGGGGTCAGTTTACGCGATGACCGCGCGGGATGTGAACGGGGAGTATCTGGATGGATCCAATACCTACAAAGTCACACTTCCCGGTCCGGTTCTTGCCAATAACTTCTGGTCGTTCATGCTGTATAGCGGTCAAACACGGTCGATCCTTGAAACCGATCAGAAATCCGGTGGAATAGACTCTAACGGCGAAGGGATCAAAGCCAATGAGGACGGCAGTTACACCGTCTATTTCGGCCCCGAAGCGCCGGAGGGTTGGGAAAACAACTGGGCGCAAACAGCTCCGGGCCGAAGCTTTAACGCAATGATGCGCCTTTACGGTCCATTGGAGCCTTGGTTCGACAAGAGCTGGAAACCTGGAGACTTCGAACCTGTAGAGTAAAGTCGCAAAAGAGATCTTTCGCTATCCCGCCTTCCAAGTGGGATAGTAATCCGCAAAACATATCCGTCAGTGCGTCGACTAGCGGCCAGCCTTTCGTTGCAGCTTTAAACGCCCGTTTCGCATTTGCTTGTCATAGTAAGCCTGTGTGCAACGAAAGTCCGCAGGTGGCCGAAGCGGTCGTAAACTTGAACCAGTTGAAGGTCTGGAAAGTCCGCACATCCGACCTTGGCGCGACCCTCATCGAAAGACCGCTCCCCAACCAACGCTGCGGGTAAACTGGACGGCTGCTGTGCTCCCAACACACCGACAGCCCCGGCCATCGGGTCTCAGTCCTGCCTTCAGCGGGGCTCCCAGTGGCTAGCCGTGGTCCCATCCTCACTCCGCTAGCGCTCTGTGATGCCCCAGTAACCGCCCCAGTTTGTTCAGAGGCTGCCGTAAGTCGATGTTACCAAAGGGTCGGCAAGGATTCCTACCATCCCAGCCACCTCTCCTTAGTTCAGTAAACTAAGCACCCGGGACGCCCGTAGTCCTAGGAAATGCCCCCGTTTATGCCCCAGTTGGTTTTCACGAGATCTAGGTGTTGGCGGGGTCGCTGACACACTGCTGGCGTGGGCTCTGACCATGGGTTTGGATACGAACTGTACTTGTTGGTGCTGACCTGACCTCCCCCAGATGAGCGGGAGAGGTCGTTGGCGTTAGGTCTGAGTATAGTAAGCCGATCTTGGGCATAGGGATAAGTAATGAAGGAGCAGGAGGACGGGGCGTAGCAGTTACCCAGCCCCCCAGTACTACCCGATCATCCTCCCAGATCAGAAGAACCAAGATAGGAAACTCTCTCGTTGAAGAGCCGTTGACGCACTAGATACTCGGGGCAGCGTTCCCGTTGCCGCATTTGAACATAGTCCTCAACGAGATCAGGGGACTGTCTCTCCACCTCATCCAGCCCCAGATAGTTGTTCGATAAGACAATGGAACGGCCAACGGAGTGCCGAGCTGTCGCAGTCATAGCGACCTTGAGCCTCTGGGCCATCTTGTAGTTGATCAGGAAGCTGTCATGCACACCCAGCACCGGGATTCCCCTCCGAGTGAAGAAGTTGATGATCCGGGATGCTATTTGACTGTCAGTGTTCATCAGGCGAACCCCTTGGTCTGAGCAAAGATCCTTAACCAAATTCGGGTGCTTCTCGGTGAACGCATCCAGTAACCCCAACAACTCCTTATTGGTCATTGATTTTCCACGAGAACCTGTAGAACAATCCTGCCGAAAAGCCTTGCAAGCAGTGCTCCTGTCTTTGGCATTCAGTGCCATCAACACGAGCGCCTTAACGAGCTTGCGTTGCTCCGCCGGAGTACAACCATCCACAAGGCCTTCCTCCAACTCATAAGGATCTCCGGTCACGTCAACCCCATGCCGCGCAGATAGAATGGCGACATGAAGCGCCTGATAGTCGACCTCCACTGTTGGCTCATCGTTGATATGGATACGTTTGCGGAACTCGGACCCAACGCTTTGCCACCACCCCCCAAAGAAACGCCCACCACAGCTCCAATCGTTGCGATTAAAGATACGGCGAACGGGATTATCCATGGTGCAAATCGGAACCCGAGCAATCTCTCCCTGACGAGGCCCTGACTTAATTGGGCGTTCGATAACCGGGACTATTTGATCCGGAACATCAATGAAGGTTCGGGCCAGAAGTTGGTTATAAGCGTTCAGGTCAGCCCGCATCTGATGCGTTTCTTCGGTGTCTTCGTATTCGACCTCCTTTTTCTTTAGATCGTGCATGATGATACATTCTTTGACGGGATACACCGAGATGTGCTCCCGACCGAACTTCGCCTCCCGAAACAGTTTCTTGAGAGGTTCAGCGGCGATGATACGGGCCGTTCTGTTGGTCTTGGCCCCGGGACCCGCATAGCTGCCCTTCGACAAGTGGATAAAGCCTTGATCCGCAAGCCGATGTACCAGCCCCGGCATTATCCGGGACAGGTGAAGTGCGTTATATCTGGAGCTCGTATTCCAAGCCGTATTGGACAGGTGGACCCCGATACTGAGATCGGGATCCGTTTTCCAAGCGACGTAGAGATCAAGGATCAGAACGCGAAGCTGGCTGCGATAGTTAGCCTTTGGTTTGGCCCCTCCACGTTTTGGGTTGGCGCAGGCGAGATCCTGACAGCTTAGCTGCCAGATATGCCGGACTATGTTCCCAACTTCTGAATGCTCCGAGTACACGTGAACGTCGAGTGGACGGGCGTAAGCTGGATTTATCGAACATTCCCCAAACTTCGGCGTTGATTTTGTTGATTGCGCCTTCTTGGTGGACTTTGAGTTTTCTAAGTTTGTGTGCAAAAGCCATGATACCTTCTTCGTCTAAAATAAAATGAGACCTCAAAGGCAAAACACCCTTGAGGAAATTTCAAAGCCAGACGCGAAGAGGTTGCAAACGTGATAAATCACGGTGCACTCCACGAGCCGACTTTCTAGATGTTTTTGAAAAATGAGGACCTTTGCGAGGTCCAATAGCGAAGGTATCGCTATAGCGTCACTAGACGCTGATTGTTTGCCCACGGGATGCGGGCGGCTGAACGTTGTATATAGGGCATGTTCCTGTTATGTTCAACCCTGCTTCGAAACAATTTCAACGAGAGAGTTTCCTATCTTGGTTCTTCTGATCTGGGAGGATGATCGGGTAGTACTGGGGGGCTGGGTAACTGCTACGCCCCGTCCTCCTGCTCCTTCATTACTTATCCCTATGCCCAAGATCGGCTTACTATACTCAGACCTAACGCCAACGACCTCTCCCGCTCATCTGGGGGAGGTCAGGTCAGCACCAACAAGTACAGTTCGTATCCAAACCCATGGTCAGAGCCCACGCCAGCAGTGTGTCAGCGACCCCGCCAACACCTAGATCTCGTGAAAACCAACTGGGGCATAAACGGGGGCATTTCCTAGGACTACGGGCGTCCCGGGTGCTTAGTTTACTGAACTAAGGAGAGGTGGCTGGGATGGTAGGATTCGAACCTACGGTACACTGTACCAAAAACAGTTGCCTTACCACTTGGCTACATCCCAACAGTGAAGCGCTAATTAATGCGGGAATGAATGAGGCGCAAGACCCCAAACACACTTTTTCCAGCCTTTTTCGACTTCGTCCTTGAAAGCCGTTGATGCGCGCGGTCCAGGCAGAGAACGTGGCGTCGGGCAATTGCTACCTCGCGTCACTTGTGTTTGCAGCGATGGACAACATACCGAGTAGTAGGTCATGCTGATACGCAGAAAAACTTGGGAGAAAACCGATGGAATTGGGATTGCGACCGGAAATCGAAGAGCTGTTGGATCGCGTCCGCGAGATGATCCGGGACGAGATCATGCCGCTGGAGGATGCCTATCACACCGAGATCGGAACAGGCGACCGCTGGACTTATACCGCACGGCAAACAGAGATTCTGGAAGGCCTTAAGGCCAAGGCCAAAGAACGTGGCTTGTGGAACTTCTGGCTTACCGACAGCGACAAGGGATTTGGTCTGACCACGGTCGAGTACGCCTATTTCGCAGAGGAAATGGGCAAGACCCCTTTGGGTGCTGAAGTGTTCAACTGTTCTGCGCCAGACACCGGCAACATGGAAGTGTTCGAGCGTTACGGCAACGACAACATGAAGGAACGCTGGCTGAAACCATTGCTCGAAGGTGATATCCGCTCGGCCTATCTGATGACTGAACCCGACGTCGCCAGTTCTGACGCGACCAACGTGTCGATGCCCTGTGTTCGCGATGGCGATGACTATGTGATGAATGGTGAGAAATATTGGGCTTCGGGTGCCGGCGATCCGCGCTGCAAAGTCTATATTGTGATGGTGAAAACTGGCGGCGAAGACCTCCCCATCCATAATCGTCAATCCATGATCGTGGTCCCTGCTGAAACCCCCGGTATCGAAGTGCTGCGGCCCATGCAGGTTTATGGCCATGATGACGCGCCCCACGGACATATGCACATCCGGTTTACCAATGTACGCGTCCCTGCGGAGAACATCCTCTTGGGTGAAGGACGCGGATTTGAGATTGCCCAAGGTCGCCTTGGGCCTGGACGTATTCACCACTGTATGCGCGCCATTGGTCAGGCCGAGTCTGCGCTGGAACAAATGTGCAAACGCGCGCTGAACCGTGAAGCCTTTGGCAAACCCATCGCGCATCTGGGCGCGAACTATGACATCATCTCGAACTGCCGGATGGAGATCGAGATGGCTCGATTGCTGTGTCTCAAGACCGCTTGGTTCATGGATCAGGGCGATGCCCGTGCCGCGGCCCCTTGGATTAGCAAGATCAAGGTTGTGGCCCCTAACACGGCGCTCAAGGTGATTGATGAGGCAGTACAGATGTTCGGTGGCACAGGCGTGTCTCAGGATACACCGCTGGCGATCGCATGGACCCAGGTGCGCACCTTGCGGCTGGCAGATGGCCCGGACGCGGTTCACCGCCGTCAGGTCGCCCGCAAAGAGCTGAAGAAGTACACCCAGCAAAAGGTCTGAGACCACCAATCAGGATGCAAGAAAGGGGCGCCTTGGGTGCCCCTTTTGTCTTTCCCCACGCTCCATCGAGCGATCTATCCAAAGTGTTGCCCTTGAATAAAGTCCGTACAGGCCTTTGTAATCTCTGGAAACCGCGGCTGTTCACGCTGGTAAATAAATACCTGCCGGTGGTCTTTCAGGTCCCGGATCGGGCGAAACCGTGTGGCGTCTGGCATATAGGACGCCACAGTTCTCGGCAAAACAGTCACCCAATTCCCCGAACGCACCATTGCAAGCAACGAATGTGTGTTGTGGATGGTGATATCGGTTTGCCTGAGGGTTGAAGCAAAGTCCTTGGTTTCGATCAGGTCGCACAGGGTGTTGCGTAAGAAGTCATGCGCAAAAACATCTTCAAGACTGGGGTTCTCTTTCTGGCGCCACAAAGGATGGTCTGCCGAACAGACAAGGCCAAATCTGTCTTCGAACAGCAAACTTGCGCGGGTTTCCTTTAACGCGTGATGGCCCGAAGCGACGCCGATATCCGCTTTGCCCTCAGCGAGGCTATCCAACACTTGCTCGGTGTCGGTATCGCGCAAATCCAGTTTGAGACCGGGAAATTGCTCTGTCATATGCGCCAAGATCGAAGGAAAAAGCATGGCCGCCACGGACGGCACCGACACAATCCGCAACAACCCCTGCCCCGCGCGCGCCAGCGTTTCCATGCTTTGAACGGCCTCATCAAACTGGCGAACCTGCTTGAGTGCCAGATCAAACACTTGAGTGCCGAGAGGTGTCAGCCGGTTCTTACGTTCCCCAAGAAACAGCCTTTTGCCCAAATGCTCTTCGAATTGCTTCAAGGTCATGGATAAGGCCGATGGTGTCCGCCCCAATCGGTCCGCGGCCTCAATCAGGTTCCCAGTTTGCGCCACCGTAACAAAGCTTCGCATCATTTCTATCTTCAGTGTCAAATTTCAATTTTCCTGAAATAAACTTAAGTTGTTTGAGTTTGACTGACATCTAGCCGCGAGTCCATGGTGCACCCAACCCTTTCTTAAATGATCCGAGGCCCGACGTGACCCAACTGAACCTGATTTCCGGCGATTGGCTGGCTGGCGAGAGCGAGATCGAGAACCGCAACCCGTCTGATCTGAGTGATTTGATAGGTCACTTTGCACAGGCCAGTTCCGAGCAGCTAGAGGCGACGCTAGTACAGGCACGTGTGGCGCAAGCCGAATGGGCCACCTATGGGCTGGAACGCAAACAGGCGGTGCTGAACGCGATTGGCAACGAACTGATGGCGCGCTCCGAAGAGCTGGGCACATTGTTGGCCCGGGAGGAAGGTAAACCCCTGGCCGAGGGCAAAGGTGAGGTTTTCCGTGCCGGACAGTTCTTCACCTATTACGCGGCAGAATGCCTGCGCCAGATCGGCGAGAATTCCGATAGTGTGCGGGCCGGCATCGAGGTCGATGTGCGTCGAGAACCCATTGGCACGGTCGCGATCATCAGCCCCTGGAATTTCCCCACGGCCACTGCATCATGGAAGATTGCCCCGGCGCTTTGCTATGGCAACGCCGTGGTCTGGAAACCCGCCAATATCACCCCGGCCTCGGCCGTGGCGCTAACCGAGATCATCGCCAAGCAGGACATCCCCAAGGGTCTTTTCAGCCTTGTGATGGGGTCTGGACGTGCAATTGGCCAACAGCTGGTCGAAAGCCCGATGATCGATGCGATTTCCTTCACCGGCTCAGTTCCAGTCGGAAAAGGCATCGCCACCGCCGCGATCCAGAACCTGACCAAGGTCCAGATGGAAATGGGCTCAAAAAACGCCTTGGCCGTGATGGACGACGCGGATCTGGATCTGGCTGTTTCGCTGGCACTGGGGGGCGCCTTTGGCAGCACCGGTCAAAAATGCACCGCGTCGTCGCGCCTCGTGGTGCACGCCGGCATCCATGATGCCTTTGTCGATAAGCTGGTTGCCGGCGCACAGGCTATGAAAGTCGGGCACGCGCTTGAGGATGGCACCCAGATGGGGCCTGTTGTGAGCCAGCAGCAGCTTACCGAGAACCTCGCCTATGTTGACTTAGGCAAATCCGAAGGGGCCGAGCTGGCCTGTGGCGGCGCGCGTCTCGACATGCCACATGACGGGTTTTACATGTCACCGGGCGTGTTCCTGAATACCCGCAACGACATGCGTATCAACCGCGAAGAAATGTTCGCGCCGCTGACCAGTGTAATTAAGGTGGGCAGCTATGATGAGGCGCTGAGCGTCGTCAATGACACCAATTTCGGGCTGACCTCAGGCATCGTCACTCAGAGCCTCGCTCGGGCCACCCACTTCCGGCGCAATGCGCGCACCGGAGTTGTGACCGTCAACCTGCCGACCGCAGGCACGGATTATCACGTGCCCTTTGGGGGACGCGGTGACAGTTCGTATGGCCCACGTGAACAGGGCAAGGCAGCCGCTGAGTTCTACACCACGGTCAAGACCGCTTATATCAGCGCCGGAGACCCGGTCTGATGCGCATCGACGGACTGCAATACGCCAATTGGTCGGAAAAAATCTTTCGCCAGATGCGCCAAGGTGGCGTGGATGCAGTGCACGTGACGATCGCCTATCACGAGACGTTTCGTGAGACGGTTTTGAACTTTGAAAAATGGAACCGCTGGTTCGAGCAATATCCTGATCTGATCATGAAAGGGCTCAGCGCCAGGGACATTGACACCGCACGGGACACCGGGCGCACGGCGGTGTTTTTTGGCTTCCAGAACCCTTCGCCCATCGAAGATGACATCGGGTTGGTGGAAATCCTGCACACGCTGGGCGCGCGCTTCATGCAGCTGACCTATAACAACCAGTCGCTGCTCGCTACGGGGTGTTACGAAGCCGAAGACACCGGCATCACGCGCATGGGGCGACAAGTCATCAAAGAGATGAATCGCGTTGGCCTCGTGGTCGATATGAGCCATTCCGCAGATCGTTCGACCATTGAAGCGGCCGAGATCTCGGAGCGCCCCATCGCGATTACCCACGCAAACCCCTATGAGTGGTCCCCTGCCCTGCGCAACAAAAAGCCAGAGGTGATCCGCGCGGTGACAGAAAACGGTGGCATGCTTGGGTTTTCGGTCTACCCTCATCACCTGAAAGACAAATCCGACTGCACCTTGGAGAGCTTTTGCGAGATGATCGCCCGCACCGCTGACACTTATGGCGCAGAGCATCTGGGCATCGGCACAGACCTCTGCCAGGACCAGCCAGACAGCATCGTCGAATGGATGCGGGTCGGGCGCTGGAGCAAAGAGATCGACTATGGCGAAGGGTCGGCCAGCGCGCCGGGCTTTCCTTCGATGCCAACATGGTTTGAAGACAACCGCCACTTTGGCAACATCGAAAACGGCCTGCGCGCGACCGGGCTGAGTGACGATGACGTGGCGGGTATCATGGGCGGTAACTGGTACCGCTTCTTTAAGGACAACTTTAGCTCGATGGGATAACGCCTATGCAACACGTCGCGCAGACAGAAATACCCAGACGCTCACCAGAAACGGTCATGCGCCTTTCACGATTGGGGTCGTTGCACCAATGCCGGCTTAGCTTCATGCGTATTTTGACGCGACGCATGGCGCGTGAAGACTGGCAATTTTCAAGGCCGGTTTTTGACATCGACGCGCGGGGCGTTGGACATGCGGTCTATTGTGCCAAAGGACCCGAACACACTTATTCCCTGGTTGCCTTTGCCCATGACTTGCCGCCGGAAATGCGGTCCGACCGCGTGATTGCCACAGCATGGGACGCGACCTTTACCCTCTTCGACGGCACCCCCACCAAAGCCGACATCGAGCGGCTGTCGCAAAACGTTCCTCTGCAAGAAGCAGGCCGTGTCGACGAACAAAGCCTGTCTGTCAGCCGCGCCAACAGGTCCGTTCGACTGTGGGAGCATTTTGTCGACAGGCTTTCACGTGGTGAACAACCTGACATCTCCAAAGTTGATGCCGTCGGCTATCTGATGCGCACCACCGCCGTGTACGGATCAGGCAAGCTGGGGTCGGCCGATTTTGAAAAAATCGCCCAGCGCCCGGAAATGTCCGCGCCGTTTCAGGCTGAAATGCTGTCCGTCTACCTGACACGTACCTTTGTGCGGGACTTGGTCAACCACATGGCGCGTTTGCGCGGCGGTGAGTCCGCGGTCCAGATGTCGTCTGAAATTGCCGAAAGTCTTGGAATTGGCAATTCCACCGGCCTTGGCATGGCACCCTACATCATCAACCACCCGGTCCTGTTCAACAACTGGATCATGGTGCGGGAAGAAGCCATCGCACGTGTACGCAGTGTGGAACACGCGTCGCAGGACGCAATTGAGCGGTTCCACCACCTGTTGGCGCGCAGCTCAACATCTGTTGACCAGTGGGCATCCGAGCATCCCATTCAGCAAGCCAAATGCGCCGATCTGAAACAGGACCTGGCGGCGTTGCAGACCCGTCTAACTGAAACCCCGCGTGGCGGTGACTACCCGTGGGACCAACTTGTCCGTTGGGGCGAAAACACCCTGAGTTTGGAGGGTCAAGAGTTGATCGCCTCGTTGATCCTTGAGCCCTACCCAGATCTTGTTGATGGCCTGTCCAGTTGCCTTGCGGACACCAATTCATCAGCCTTTTTGATCGATGGCTCGATGCCGATAGCGGCCGTCAAATCATTGATCGACAGCTCCTTTGGCTGGGCGTTGAAGACCGATTGGACCGATCAGGCCAACTGCGCCCGCGCCTGGTACGTGTCGGAAGAAAAACTCGAGCCACGTTTGGGCGAGCGTTTTGACGAGCCAATTGAAGCCTATGAGCAGCCTTTGGCCCCTGCCCGTGACGCAGCCCTTGCCTATAAGGCCCTAAAAATCTGGGACGAAGCTCAGCCGGTGCGAGATTTCCTCGATGCCCACCCCGAGCATCGCCACACGGTCCGACGCGCTCAAATCAGCCGTATCGCGCCCTACGGTGAAATTCGCGACAACACGATCTCTGACTCGGTGCTGCCGATCGATATGTTGAGGGCCAAATTGTCATTTTTTGGCGCGACGCAGTTTGATCCGCGATCCGACCGCTGGGTCCGCATCAAGATGTATGCGGGCGCCCCCTATCCCGAAGACCTGTCCACCAAAACTGCTGATTTTTGGGTCTATCCGGAGGAAACCGCATGAGCTTTTCCCTGAACGAAGTCGAGGCAACAGCCAAACGCGCAGCACGCGGCGCAGAATATAGTTGGGGCATGGCCGAGGAAGCAGCCAAGGCCGTCCGCTGGCTCTGCGCCAACGACATGGATGGTGTACATGAACTGGCCAAACTGTTGGAACGAGACGCAGAAGATCAGGCGGCATGTCCGTTGCGCATTGGCACGCAGATCACCGACAATGCGGCCAACCTGACGCAAGGGTCCATGGATTTTCCAGAGGTCGCACGGCCCGCGTTAGTCTTACCATTTCTGGCTTTTGCGGCCCGGCAAGTTGACCTGTGCCTGAGCCTGACCTCAAACGGGCAGACCGCAAAAACCGACGGGCACGCTCTAAGCAGCCCCAATGAGATGACCAGCCCCGGTCAGAGCCTCGTGATTGGAGTTTGCGACACAGTGGATAGCCCACGGGAAGTGGCTTCACGAGCGACCCCAATCCCAGAAGACTGGGCAACGCTCAACCGCTGGGCCCACCTGACATATGCCCCGGCGACAGAAGAATCGAGACTATTGGGGGCTGGAGCTGGGCTTTCTGACAACGATTGAAGGGAGGGAACCATCGAGACTGCGACAGGCCTTGAGCCGTCTATAGCATCCAGAGATTCTGTTGTTGTTTACCGCAATCGGACAACTCAGTTTTGGCAACAGCAGAACGGGCCGCCTGACATGGCCTAATTCATGAGTGTGCAACCCAGACAGAACCGCACGACGCGACGACAAAGGCGCCGGTCGATGACATCCTGTCCAACCCGGAATTCTTGCTGCGTCACAGATTTGCCTTGCCTAAAAGCGCATTCTTGAGACCGGCCTGCGCAGGTCTAAAGAATTACTGTGCCACGGCCAGATGACATTCAGGCGATCAGAAAGATGAACGTGAGATGAACAAATGCGCTTTCACCGCGTTGGTCCCGTAGGGTTACGTTTGAACAAAGGGCACGCGCCTATGGCACTACGCGGGACAAGGTAAATTTTACGCGCGAAAAATTAAATCTTTACAGACATCTTTTCTCTGAGCATTCTTCGAGGGCAATTGACGCGGCACAGCAAAGGGTCTCATCCATGAGCGGTACGAAAATCAAGAACATGGAGGACTTTGCAGCCGTAAGCGGTATTTCCCGTCCGACGGTCTCGAAATATTTCAATGATCCTGAAAGCGTTCGCAAATCGACACGGCAAAAGATCGAGGCCGCACTGAAAAAGCACAACTATCGGCCAAACATTTATGCGGTCAATCAGAACCGCCGCATGACCAAAAACATCGGCTTGGTGGTTCCAAACTTAGCCGACCCGTTTTTTGCAGGGATCGCACGCACCATAGAAGGGCTCATCGTCAAAGCAGGCTACAATCCCTTGTTGTTCAGTTCTCATGGCGGACCCGAACAAGAGATTTCCAATCTCGACAGCCTCAGATCCATCAAGCCCGCGGCTGTTCTGATAGCGCCAATTGGACGGATGTCGCAGGATGACAAGGTTGCGCAATTTGCCAGCGAGGTTCCAACTGTGCTTTTTGATGCCAATCTCGAAGATGTTGGCATCGCATTTTTCGGTTCGGACAATGACCAGAGCATCGGCTTAATCGTTGACTATTTGTGCCGGTCAGGAGAACCGCCAGCTTTCTTTGAAATGAAAACGCCAATCAACCCAAACGCCTTTAAGCGACGCAATGCGTACATCACGGCGATGGAAAGGCTGGGGCATCAACCTCACCTGATCCAGATTTCTGGGCAGGGTTGGAACTTTGAAGAAATCGGCTTTCGTGAGGGCGGTCGAATTCTGACGGAACAGCGCTTACCATCAAACACCATTCTGTGCTCAAACGACAGGCTGGCCATCGGATTGCTCTCGGCGGCGTTTGAAAACGGTATCAAGGTTGGGCGGGATGCGAACGCAACGCTTAGGATTGCGGGACACGATGATCATCCCTTCTCGCAGTTCACATGCCCAAGTTTGACCACGGTCTCACAGGACTATGACGCCATTGCCACTCGGAGCGTTGAGACCGTTCTGTCGCTCATTGATTCTGGGGAAAAACAACCAAAGCAACGCGAAGAGACACTGTTCGAGGGCAAGTTAGTAATGCGTGGAAGCGCTTAAGGTATTGAAATCAATTAGCATCACCCCAATAATTTACGCGCGTAAATTTTTTGATTGACGCGAAACAATAAGTACTGCTAGCTTTCACTACCACATCCAACCTAGGGAGGACTCCGGATGTCTCTTAGAAATGCATTTTGTGCGGCAAGCGCAATTGCGCTGTTGGCGGGCTCCGCTGCGACCGCCGAAAGCCTAACAATCGCGATTGTGAACAACGGCCACATGATCAACATGCAAACTGTTGCAGAGGCCTACACCGCCGAAACCGGCATCGAACTCAATTGGGTTTCACTGGAAGAAGGCGTTCTGCGCGAGCAGGTGACCTCTGACACCGCAACCGGCGGCGGTCAGTATGACATCATCAATATTGGTATGCAGGAAGCGCCAATCTGGGGAGCGGCGGGCTGGATCGAGCCGCTGAACTTCTCAGCCGACTACGACGTCGACGACATTCTGCCTGCCATGCGCAACGGCCTGTCGCACGAAGGTCAACTCTACGCCGCACCATTCTATGGTGAGTCGTCGATGGTCATGTACCGCAAGGATCTGACCGACGCAGCTGGTGTCACCATCGCAGACAACGACAGCTGGGATAACGTCAAAGCCGCTGCGGCTGCAATCCACGATCCGGACAACGGCGTTTACGGCGCCTGCCTACGCGGCAAGCCGGGCTGGGGCGACAACATGGCGTTCATCACGACAGTTGTGAACTCGTTTGGCGGCGCCTGGTTCGACAAGGACATGAAGCCGGCACTGGACAGCGCTGAATGGAACGCTGCTATCAACTTTTATGTTGATCTGCTCGGCAACTATGGCCCCCCCGGTTCGGAAGGGAACTCTTTCAACGAGATCCTAGCTTTGTACAACGAAGGCAAATGCGGCATGTGGATTGACGCCACTATCGCAGCATCGTTCCTAGAAGTTGACGGCGTTGCTTATGCACAGTCGCCAAACTCAGGTAACCCCGTTGGCGCAAATTGGTTGTGGGCATGGGCAATGGCCATTCCAGCAGGGTCACCCAATGCCGAGGCTGCGGCTGACTTTATCGCTTGGGCAACTTCGAAAGACTATGTTCAGGCCGTTGGCAACCATCCTAAATTCGGCTGGGGTTCAGTCCCAACCGGTCAGCGTGCATCGACCTATGCGATCCCTGAGTTCCAAGCCGCTGCTGGCTTTGCTGCCGCAGAATTGGCTGCAATCGAAAGCGCCGCACCCGAAGCGACTGACATCAAGCCTTACGTAGGCGTCCAGTTCGCCGCGATCCCGGAATTCCCGGAAGTCGGCTCAGCTGTTGCACAGGAGATGGCTGCGGCTCTATCCGGTGCTAAGTCGGTTGAAGACGCTCTGGCGGCTTCGCAGAAAGCGGCAGACGCGATCATGAAAGAAGCCGGGTACTACTAACCCTGCGAAATGGCAGGGTCCGACCTGATCGGGCCCTGACCACCTCAAGTTCCTGCCGGTTGTTTTAAAAAAACAAACCAGCGACAAATAAAGTCCAAACAATCTCAACCCAAACATCACGGGCAGAACGGCAATGTCGTTTTGTCGGGAGGATAGGATCATGTCTGACAGAAAGCTTCCCCGCCTTCTTCAAGCGCCCGCGGTTCTGATGCTTTTGGTATGGATGCTAATCCCTCTAGGGATGACACTGTACTTCTCGTTCATCCGCTATGTGCTGAACAGCCTGCGTCGCCCCGAGTGGACAACGCCAAGCCTCAGCAACTGGCGCGGCCTGGGCAACTATGAATTTGTTCTGAAAAACAAGGACTTCCTACTTGCCATTCAAAACAGCCTGCTCATCGTCTGCAGCATTCTGTTTCTGACCGTTATCCTTGGCGTTCTGATCGCTGTGCTGATCAACAAGACCTTTCCGGGTCAGGGTATCGTCCGCGTTCTTTTGATCTCGCCCTTTTTCGTGATGCCAGCCGTGAACGCTGTTCTTTGGATCAACATGATCCTCGACCCCGTTCTGGGTCTTCAGGGTATCGCTGTCGGCAATATCAACGACCTCCTCGACTCACTGCGGAGTGCGCCCATCATTGGGTCGTTCTTCTCACTCTGGCCAGAACTGAACCCTATCTCTTTCAGGGCCACGCAAACCTCTGCATATGCGGTCATCATCATGGTGACCTGGCAATGGACACCGTTTGCGGTTCTGATCTTCATGACCTCGCTTCAATCCGAGGATCAGCAGCAGAAAGAAGCTGCGGTTCTGGATGGTGCCAGCACTTGGTCACAATTCCGGTTCCTGACACTTCCACACTTGGGGCGCCCAATTGCGATTGTGGTCATGATCCAAGCAATTTTTCACCTGTCGCTCTATGCGGAAATCGAAATCGTCAGCCGGGGCAACGGGAACAAAAACCTGCCTTACCTGATCGGTGAATTCGCCAACAACAACATCGGCGCAGCCAGTGCCACCGGTGTTTTCGCAGTCATCCTTGCCAACATTGTCGCCATCTTCTTGCTGCGCATGGTTGGCAAGACATTGATGGAATAGGAGGACCAGATCATGGCAATTGTTGCACAATCCTCGAAGTTCAGCACCTATGGGCGGCCTGTTTTGGCCTGGGCTGTCGGCCTGCTCTTCTTCTTCCCAATCTTCTGGATGGTTCTAACAAGTTTCAAGACAGACGCGGACGCGGTGAAGCCAGAGCACCTGATCTTCTTCACTCCGACGCTCGAAAACTACCTGAACATGACAGAAAACTACGACTACTGGCGCTTTGCCCGGAACTCGGTCATCTCAGCCGTCTTCGCGACAGTGTTTACACTTGTTGTCAGTGTTCCGGCGGCCTACGCCATGGCTTTCAACCCAAGTCGCGCGACCAAAGACGTTCTGATGTGGATGTTGTCGACAAAAATGCTGCCCGCCGCGGCAGTGCTCTATCCGATGATCTTTTTGGCTAAGGGCATCGGGCTCTATGACACGCACATTCTCATCATCACGGTTTTGAGCCTAATCAATCTGCCAATCGCAATCTGGATGCTCTTCACATACTTCAAAGAGATCCCGAAAGACATCATCGAAGCCGGCAAGATGGATGGCGTCAACACCTGGGGCGAGATCAAAGAGATCCTTGTTCCGCTAGCCTGGGGTGGCATTGCCTCTACTGCGCTTCTGGTTTTCATCTTTTGCTGGAACGAAGCGTACTGGACTGTCCGTCTCACAACCATCGACGCGGCCACACTCTCAAAACTTATCGAAGGCAACCGTGCCCCCGAGGGCCTGTTCTTTGGGCGCCTCTCGGCAGTGTCTACCGCCGCTGTCGGCCCGATCGTTGTGTTGGGATGGTTCTGTCAGAAACAACTGGTCCAAGGCTTGACCTTCGGCGCTGTGAAATAAGGAAAAGATCATGGGACGTATTGTACTGGATCAAGTATCAAAAACCTTTGGTGAGGTGGAAGTCATCCCACCGCTGGACCTGACAATTGAAGACGGCGAGTTCGCTGTATTCGTCGGCCCGTCGGGCTGTGGTAAATCCACGCTTTTGCGTATGATTGCCGGTCTTGAGGATCTGACATCGGGAAACATCGCCATTGATGGGGCCGACGTGACCGAGGTTCCACCCTCGAAACGCGGCTTGGCGATGGTGTTTCAATCGTATGCTCTCTATCCGCATATGACGGTGCGCAAGAACATCGGTTTCCCTCTCCGGATGGAAAAAATGGATCAAGCCGAGATCGACAAGCGCGTTGAGGCTGCAGCTCAGTCGCTGAACCTGAATGACTATCTGGACCGCAAGCCAGGGCAACTGTCAGGAGGTCAGCGTCAGCGGGTCGCAATTGGTCGCGCCATTGTTCGGGACCCGTCGGCCTTCTTGTTTGATGAACCATTGTCCAACCTCGATGCAGCCTTGCGCGTAGGCATGCGGCTTGAGATCAGCGAAATGCATGAGCGTATGCAGACGACCATGATCTACGTAACGCACGATCAGGTCGAAGCCATGACCATGGCCGACAAGATCGTTGTGCTTCAGGCCGGCGTCATCGAACAAGTCGGCTCACCGCTGGATTTGTATCACGCGCCCAAAAACGTGTTTGTGGCTGGCTTCATCGGATCCCCGAAAATGAACATCTTTTCGGGGCCAGAGGCCGAAAAGTTCGGCGCACACACTGTCGGAATTCGACCAGAACATACCGATGTCAGCATGACAGAAGGTACCTGGAAAGGCACCGTGGGCGTGGCGGAGCATCTTGGCTCAGACACGTTCGTCCACGTCCATGACACCGGCCTTGCAGATATGGTTACGATCCGGATCACCGGGGATATCGCCGTGAAACATGGCGACACAATCTATCTGACGCCACAAGTCGATCGAATTCACAAATTCGACGCGCAAGGACTGCGCATCGAATGAAGCGTCTGGACGGCAAAACGGCGCTCATAACCGGGGCCGGTCGGGGCATTGGGCGCGCCTTCGCCAAGGCCTATGTGGCCGAAGGCGCGCGCGTTGCCATTGCAGACATTGACCTTGACCGAGCGCATGACGCCGCGCGCGAGATCGGTGTCGATGCTGTTGCCGTTGAAATGGACGTGACTGATCGGAACAGCATTGACGCCGCTGTCACCAAAACAGCGTCCGTCTTTGGTCAGGTTGATGTCTTGATCAACAATGCTGCCCAATTCACGGCCGCCCCGATTGTTGAGATCACCCATGAAGACTATGCGCGCGCCTTTGACATCAATGTCGGCGGAACCCTGTTCACAATGCAGTCGGTTGCGCGCCACATGATCGATCGAGGCATAAAGGGCAAGATCATCAACATGGCCAGTCAGGCAGGACGACGGGGCGAAGCCTTGGTCGCGGTTTACTGCGCGACCAAAGCGGCTGTGATCAGCTTGACGCAATCGGCCGGGCTGAACCTCGTCTCGCATGGGATCAATGTGAACGCCATCGCGCCCGGAGTGGTTGATGGGGAACATTGGGACGGCGTCGATGCCTTATTCGCCAAGTACGAGGGCAAGGCGCTTGGCCAAAAGAAACGCGAAGTCGGCAGAGCAGTCCCAATTGGACGCATGGCCCAGGCCGAAGATTTAACGGGCATGGCAGTTTTCCTTGCCTCTAAAGACGCCGATTACATTGTGGCACAGACTTACAATGTCGACGGTGGAAATTGGATGAGCTGATGAAGTTGAACAATGCAACTTTGAACGAGCTTCCCAAGGCTGTCTTGCGCCCGCATTACGATCGCGCACAGCTCAAGCCGGGGATTGTACACATTGGCCTGGGTAACTTTCATCGCGCCCATCAGGCATGGTACCTTCATCGATTGATGCAGCAGGGTGATGCGCTTGACTGGGCCATAGTCGGCGCAGGTGTTCGCAGCTACGACGCCAACATGCGGGAAAAGCTGTTGGCACAGGACTGCCTGACCACATTGATAGAACTGGGTCCGACGTCTTCTTCTGCAGAAGTGATCGGGTCGATGATTGATTACTTACCTATCGAAGAAGGCAATCAATCCTTGGTCGCCCGGATGGCCCTGCCGGACATTCGCATTGTCGCCATGACCGTGACCGAAGGAGGGTATTTCATTGACCCGGCCACCAAAGGGTTTGATGAAACACATCCGGAGATCGTTCATGACAGTCAAAATCCGGAGCGCCCAAAAACGGCTTTTGGAGCGATAGTCGCCGCGCTTCGAGTGCGTCGTGATCAGGGCATAGGACCCTTTACCTGCCTGTGCTGTGACAACTTGCTTGGCAACGGAGATGTTCTGCGCCAGACCGTTGTGTCTTTAGCACGATTGTCCGACCCCGAGCTTGCGGATTGGATTGAGGCCAGCTGCACCTTTCCAAATTCAATGGTCGATAGCATCGTGCCCGCGACAGGCCAGAACGAGCTGGCTCTGGCGCGTGAGTTGGGTATTGACGATCAGGCGCCAGTGACCCATGAAAAATTCCGCCAGTGGGTCATTGAAGATAACTTCTGCGCCGGACGGCCCGACTGGGACAAGGTTGGCGCGACCTTCTCAGACAATGTTCACGGCTATGAGGCGATGAAGATCCGAATTCTGAATGGTGGGCATCAGGTGATCTCGGTGCCTGGTGAGATTCTTTCGGTTCAGACGATCGCAGATTGTATGGCGCACGATCTTATCGGCCAACTCTTTACCAAAGTGGCAACAGAAGAAATCGCGCCTCTTATCCAGCCTGTCTCAGATATGACGCCGCAGGACTATGTCGGGCTCATCCACAGCCGGTTCTCAAATCCAAAGATCGTCGACACGACCCGTCGCGTGGCGTTTGACGGATCGTCTCGGCATCCGGGATTTGTCATACCCTCCATCCGTGAAGGGCTGGCCAAAGGCAGCCCGATTGAAGGGCTGGCCCTGGTCGAAGCGATGTGGGCCCGGATGTGTGAAGGGTCGCGTGAGGATGGCAGCAAGATTGAGCCCAATGACCCTTACTGGGATGAATTGAGTGCGAAGGCCAAGGACGCAAGAAAGAGTCCCGCCGCTTGGCTTAAAATGCGCCAAATCTACGGAGACTTGGCAGACAACTCGCAATTCTCTGAAACCTTTGCTCGGTGGCTTGGCTTGATTTGGAAAGATGGTTTGGAAAAAACGTTAGCTACCTACCTCAAGTCTTAAGCTTCGCAACGCTTTCGAAATCCATGCGTGCGAAACCTTCGCACCAAACTCTATTGTGAGGAAAACCCATGATCCTGTGCTGCGGTGAAGCACTTATCGATATGATCCCTGAGCCCACACTTAGTGGAACAGAGGGTTACGTGCCTCGGACGGGTGGTGCCATATTCAATACCGCAATTGGCCTGGGACGGTTGGGATGTCGAACAGGGCTGCTGAGCGGCATTTCGACAGATATGTTTGGACATCAACTTATGGCCGATTTGCGGGCCAGCAACGTTGACACCACCAATGTCATTCGATCGAACCGCCCAACCACATTGGCTTTTGTCAAATTGTCAGATGGCCACGCGTCCTATTCGTTCTTTGACGAAAACTCGGCTGGACGGATGATCGCACCCAGCGAGTTGCCCACAGACATCGGGGAGACTACTGCCCTTTACTTTGGCGGTATCAGTCTGGCATGCGAACCCGGTGCGGAAACATACAGGCAGTTTGCCGAGGCGCATGCGCGCGATTGTGTCGTGGTATTGGATCCCAATATCCGCCCCAGCTTTATCGAAGACGAAGTAAGGTTCCGCGATAGTATGCAGAGGATGCTCAGTCTGGCCGACATTGTAAAAGTATCCGACGAAGACCTGAACTGGATTATCCAAACAGCAGACTCTCTGGAAGAAAAAGTCGCTCATTTACAGAGGCTTGGACCATCAATTGTCATCCTGACACGCGGCAGCGCAGGAGCGCGGGCCTGGTTGCCGAGTGGTCAATCCGTATCTGTTGCCAGTCAGAAAGTTGATGTTGTTGACACCGTCGCCGCCGGAGACACTTTCAATGCAGGTGTGCTGGCAGGGTTGTCTGAGGCAGGCCTACTCAACAAGGCCGTGCTTTCTTCTGTGTCGGAAGATGCTCTTACAAAGGCGATCGGTTTCGGAACACGAGTCGCAGCAATCAATGTCAGTCGGGCCGGCGCCAATCCGCCTTGGCGCGACGAGCTTTGAGACATCCCAAAAGACCAAGCTTGCCCCGAAAGAGAGAGGATGTTGTCCGGGTTCTGAGATTGAATCAAGTGTCTTGGAACAAATAATCTGGTGCAATCACGCACCCGACCTCTGGTGTCCTGCGACGATGGCATAGAGCCGCTGTGGAAATACGCAACGCCAATCCAAAACAGAACATCCAACTCGAGTTCCACAGTCTTTTGCTGCATTCACGGCTATCGAACTCATGACCGCCGTTGATTGTGTCAGCATGACCCAAGCTGGCTCTGAAGTGCCACAATGGATTTGCGCTCAACCCTAAATGAAGCCCCAACACTTTCACAATTCTCAACCGCTAAAGAGCCGCAAATTGAGTGGGCGACATTCCCGTTCCTTTGCGAAAGGCTCGGCTGAAATTTTGAGCGTTTTCATATCCGAGATCGATTGCAATATCTTGAACTGACAGAGATCCTTCACGAAGCATCTCTATTGCCCTTTTGGTTTTGACTTGATTGGCCAGCGACCGGAAATTCGTACCGTCTGATTGGAGTCGCCTTTGCAAGGCACGAGGACCCAGGTCGAGACGTTGAGCCGCCGTTTCAAGGGCGATCCCGTTTGTTGCGATTTGAAGTTCTAAAACCTGGGATACAACTTCGACAAAACTGGATGGAGCACCATGACAACGTTCTCGCTTGATGTCTTCCAGTACTACGGGTGAGGTGTTGCGATTACGAACAGCGGTAGCCAGGATGGGTCGCTCGAACATGATTTCAAGCCTGTCGCTTTCCCATAACACCGGACATCCAAACATAGTTTCAACATGTTCGTGCGCCTTGGTGCGCGGCAGGTCTATGCGAATTTGGCTAGGCCGCCACGTAGGTCCTAAATAGTGAGAAAAAATACTTAGAACCGCTCCGAGTGCGGAAAAGGCAATACTTGGATAGGCCGAGTGGTTCTTTAGGGAAAAACGGTATTCATAACCCAAGAGGTTTCCGTCAGCTCTGAAGAATGTCCTGTCATGAGATGAGTGATAAGGCATCACTTCCTGAGCCCGTTCCAATGCAGCTTGAAGCGTTACAGCACCCAAAACATACCCGCCCCAAGCACCATAGTCCGCAATGGTCAAATGGGGTGCCCAAAGTAAACCAATACTCTCATCTCCAAATGCGCGCCCCACTTCACCAATGAATGTCGCTAGCGCGAGTTTTGGAATGTAACCCTCTTGGACTTCGACAAACTCATAGGGCAAACCAGCTTCACGAAGAGCACGGTCCAACGCTTTGTCTCCAACGGCTTCGCGCGTGAACTGGGGCATGGCTCCAAGTGCTTTGGCTGAGATCATTGGAGGTAGCGACATTAAAATTCTGCATCCCAGACGTCATCTGTCGTGAAATGATACGCCTTAGAGTTATCTTTTGGCTAGAGTTTAACTTTCCTTTCACGAATTGGCCAAGGGAACTGACTATGAGATTTGGACTTTCGCACATCACTTTGACACTTGCTTTGTCGCTGCCGGCGTACTCAATACAAGCGCAAACCTTCAATGACACCGGAGATATTCTGGCGCGCGCCGCGCAGGTCGAAGACATCGAATATCAGATTATGGTTCAACGTGCGACGCAGGCTGCCATCTGGGCGATGCCGGCGACTGGCATGATTGACTTCCTGAAAGGGATCCGGCGGGATTTGGGAGGCGACATCAATGATGTGGTGTATCTTAACAAGCCCTTTGACTCCAAACACGGGTTTCTGACGGCAAATGACGTGACGGCCTATGCCTGGAGTTCGATGACCTCAGAGCCAGGTCCACTGGTCGTCGAAGTTCCGGCTGCAACGGACAAGGTAAGCTATTTCGGAACAATCGTGAACGCATGGGACACTCCGATTGAAGACGTCGGCCCGTCTGGAGCCGACAAAGGTGAAGGCGGGAAGTACCTGCTGTTACCGCCCGGATATGAGGGTGCAAAATCCAAGGCAGACCTCGAGGCCGATGGGTATCTCGTCTACGAAACCGATACATATCAGTACGGCTTTGCGTTCCGGCCGCGGCTTTATAATGGCGCGACTGACGCAGATGCAGCTGACTATGCTCAACAACTAAAAGTCTATTACCTTTCCGAGGCCGACAATCCGCCACCAACGACCTATCTCGAAGCATCGGAGGAGCCGTACGACTCCTTGCCGTATTACAACCACACGTTTTTTGAAGACGTGAATGATTGGCTGCAGGGCAACCCGGTACGGCCTCAGGACAAAGTTATGGTGTCGTTCCTGAAGGACTTGGGGATCGAGAAGGGAAAGCCCTTTGAGCCAACCGAACAGCAACTGGCCGCGATGGATGAAGGGCTGGTTCTGGCATATGCCCAGATGCAGAGATACTTCGTGGAACCAGGTAAAGCGACGGTTCCACTTTGGGTAGATGCCAATGGTGACATGAAAACCCAGTGGCTTGTCTGGGATTTCGCGGAAGGACAGGCCGAGGCTGGTTTCCCTTATGAAACCGAGACAGAAGTTCTTGTCGATGACCGTGCGGGCGGCAGCTATTTCTGGATAACTTACCTGCCGAAGTACCTTGGCGGCGGCACGTTCTACCTCACGGGCCTGAACGACAGTGACGGCGAGATGTATGACAACACCAAGACCTACAAACTGAATGTGCCTGCCGATACGCCAGCCAAGGATTTTTGGTCTGTCATCGTCTACTCAATGGAGACCAAGAGCTTCATTCGAAATGTCGACAGGGTGGGCCTGTCATCACGCGATGCAGCTGACATGCAGGTGAACGAGGACGGATCATACGACATCTATTTTGGCCCTAAAGCCCCGGCTGGGATGGAAAGCAACTGGATTCCCACCCCCGAAAGCTACTTCCTTCTATTCCGGCTCTATGGCCCTGAAGAGGGCTGGCTGCAAAGCGGCTGGATCCTGCCTGACATGGAAAAAGTGAAATGAGCGGCACAAGGAAAACCCCGATGAAACTATCAAACTTGCTGACTGGGACAGTTTTGGCGGCGGGCGTTTTCGTGAGTGGTGCCACTGCTCAGGAATTTGCAGCGGACGTTCCCGATAATGTTCTGACACCGGATGTGGTCGAGACCGAAACCCTCGGGAAACTAGAGTTTTTCGATGGGATGCCCTCGGCCGAGACCACCCAAAAGGCCTTCGACAACCTCGATCTGATGCGGGCGACAAGTGCCTTTCTGGATGGCATGAACATCGCCTCGCTACGCGGGATGTTTCAGGGCTATGAAGAGATTGGCGCCAAACCGAATGAAATCGTGATTACCGAGACCTTGATGGATGCGCGCTCGATCTGGCTGACCCCCAATACGACGACCATCTATATCGGGGCCAACGTTGATATCTCCGAAGGGCCGATGGTCATTCAGGTTCCCCCCGGCCTTTTGGGTCTCTTGGACGATGCCGCATTTGACTATGTCGCGGATATCGGAGCTTTGGGGGCGGACAAGGGCAAGGGCGGCAAATTCCTGTTGTTGCACAATGATGACGAAACGCCTGTGCCAGAGGGATACTTCGAGCTGCGCACCAAAACCTATGAACACTGGTTGTTGTTGCGCCGCTCACCCGGCGAAGGTGGAGATACACAAGGTCCGGTGGCCGAGATCAAAGCCGGGTTAAACGTCTATTCCCTGAGCGAGTCAGAAAATCCGCCCGAGGAAACCTTCCTCGACGTGTCGGGTGCAAAGTACAACACCGTGCATGCCAACAATGAAGACTTCTACGAGGAAATCCACGTTGCCCTGAACAACAATCCTGTAGGGGCCTTTGCGCCCGAGATCGTGGGTACTTTCGCGTCGCTTGGCATTCACAAAGGAGAGCCTTTTGAACCCGATGCCCGTATGAAAGGCATCTTAAAAGAGGCTGCGGCCATTGCAAACGCCACGGCCCGTTCGATCACCTATGCATCCCGTGATCCCGGTGTCTTCTTTTACGAAGATCGCCAGTGGAATTCGCCTTTTCAAAGGCAGAGCTACCAGTTCTTGCAAGATGGTGCCCGCATTCTGGACGACCGCACCTACTTCTTTTACATGGCAACGGGGATCACACCAGCTATGACGGCCCCACCTGTTGGGTCGGGCTCGGTCTATGCCATGACCGCTCGGGATAAGGATGGTGCGTACCTGGATGGATCCAAGACCTATAAAGTCACTCTTCCGGCTCCAGTTCCGGCGAAAAATTTCTGGTCCTTCATGCTTTACAGCGGCCAAACTCGCTCGATCCTTGAAACCGATCAAAGGTCTGGAGGCATCGATTCAAATCGTCCTGGGATCAAATCCAATGATGATGGCAGCTACACAATCTATCTTGGTCCGCAAGCTCCTGAGGGTCAGGAGAGCAACTGGGCACAAACCATGCCTGGAAAGAGTTTCAACGTGATGATGCGCCTCTATGGTCCTTTGGAGCCTTGGTTCGACAAGAGCTGGAAACCTGGAGATTTCGAACTGGTTGAGTAGGGATTTGGAGAACGCAATGTGTGCCTTGAGCTTGTGCCACTAAGTACAGGTTTCATCATGGCAGCGATTGAAACTTGGTGATTGTTTGATCCTTCTTTTGCGAAACTTTTCGCGCCGAACAGCGAGGTCCTATCTCTGAAGCGAACTGCCTCATCAATCGCCCGAAACGCATGACGCCGAATGAACTGTGTTCATCCGGCGTTGGAAATGAGGGCGGGGTTTTGAGGACGCGTTATCCGTTGCGGCTGTTCTGTTTGCAGTCGCGCTTGTCTTTGCCGACCAAGCCGTTCGCACCGCGGCAATCCTGGCGATCATCACGCCGATCCTGGCGGCGGTCCATGCCGCGCGTATCGGCAACATCGTAGCTTGTGCTGGCGCTCGCAACTGGTGCGTCCATGGTTGAGAATGTTGCGGTTGAGGCAGTGGCCATCGAGGCGGTCAGGGCTACGGCGAGGGCGGCGAATGTGGTTTTGGTGAACATGGTGTTTTTCCTTTGGTGTGTGTTTGTGTGTGTTTCTGATGACACCAATATGCAGGCTGACCGGCGATAAAACTCGTCAGGTCGAGACGAGGATGTGTGAGTTTGGGACAAGGCAAGAGTTTTCGTTACCAAGTTAAATGAGACAATTCAAAAAAATGCGTTATCCTTTGGTAAAGTCAAAAAGACAGGGGTGGGACATGAAGCCAGTAACCATTTTGCGTGTTGCAAAACCAATTCAACGGGCGCTGCAAATTACTTGCTTCATCGCGTGCGCCGGAGCGTTTGGACCTGCTCTTGCTCAAGAAGCCGCTCCACCAGGTGTTTTGGTTGAGACACTGAAACCCAGAGCCCAGACCGGGAGCAACACCTTTCCCGGCCGCGTGGTGGCCTCATCCAAGGTCGACATCGTCGCCCAAGTAAGCGGGATCGTGACGGGCATTCACTTTGACGAAGGCTGGCCCGTATCCGAAGGTGATTTGCTTTATACAATTGACCCGGCCGAATATGAGGCAGCAGTAGCCGCCGCTAAAGCAGCGCTTGAAGCCGCCAAGGCAGCCGCGGAATTGAAGCGCATAGAGTGGGATCGCAAAAAGCAGCTTTTTGACAAGGGCACTGGTACTCAGTCAGAACTGCAACTGGCCACGGCACGTTATGACCAAACCAAAGCAAATGTGACCGCGTCAGAAGTCGCACTGAAACTTGCAAAAATTCAACTGGATCGCACAACAATCAACGCGCCATTGGACGGGCGGATGAGCATTGGGCACATCAGCGTCGGTGCATTGGTTGGCCCAAATACTGGACCTTTGGTGACCGTTGTTTCTTCCAATCCCATCAAAGTCGGCTTTTTGGTGCCACTCGGGCTTTACACTTCGTATCTGCAAGAAGGCCGCAAGCTTGCTGATCTCAAAGTATCATTGGTCCTACCCGACAACAGCACTTTTCCCCATACGGCGGATATCGACTTTGCGGCTCCGGTCGCGGACTCGTCGACCAACAGTATTGTACTGCGAGGCGTTGTGGCAAACCCGGACTATTTGCTGATTGATCAACAGTCAGTCGAAGTGGTCGTATCCGAACGCAACGCAAGCTCCACGCTGACCGTACCCAAGACTGCCTTCTTGTTGGACCAGATTGGCACATATGTTTTGGTCGTCGACTCTGACAATGTTGTCGAAATTGCTCGCCCGAGTCTTGGCCGTGAATTTGGTCAACGTATGGAAATTCTGGCGGGTCTAGACGAAGGCGCCCGGGTAATTGTTGCCGGGCATGCCAAGGCCCGCATTGGACAGCCCGTCACACCCGCGGAAAACGCGGAAAAAGAGTGAAATCTGGCTTCGTCCAAGTTCACCTGAGGAGCCAACAACATGTTTTTTGATATTTTCATTAACCGCCCCCGACTGGCTTTTGTCATTTCTACTCTGTTTGTTCTGCTGGGCGTCATTGGATGGCAGATCATTCCGGTTTCTCAATATCCGGCCATTGCACCACCCACAGTCGTAGTGACCGTGAAGTACCCCGGCGCCTCTGCAAGGACGCTGGAACAGGTCGTTGCCCAGCCAATTGAAAATGAGGTCAACGGCACAAAGGGCATGGTTTATATGAAATCCAGCTCGAACGATGGCGGTCTTTATGCCCTGACGGTTAGCTTTGAGATCGGAACCGATGTTGATTTGGCGGCCGTTGATGTCAAAAACCGCGTACAAGCCGCAGAGCCTTTGCTACCGGCAGAAGCCCGTCAACAAGGCATTTCAGTTAGAACCAGATCTCCAGATCTAGTCCAGATCATCGCGTTTCAGTCGACAAATCCAGAAGCTGACAGCCTCTATTTGGCGAATTACCTTAACCTGAATGTCATCGACGAAATGAAGCGCATAAACGGTGTCGGTGATGCGGTGTCTTTTGGTGCGGCCCCTTATGCGATGCGCATTTGGGTCGAAAACCCGGCGCGACTTGCCAGTCTTGGCCTGACCGAAGGCGACATCGTCAATGCGGTCAAAAGCCAGAACATCATTGGTCCCGCCGGAACAATCGGGTCTGCCCCGACAAAACCTGACCAGGCCTTGCAATTGACCGTCGTCACGCCGGGGCTTTTGCTGTCACCGGCAGAATTTGAAGACATCTACCTTACGGTTGATCCCAATGGCGGCGAAGTCAAACTTGGCGATGTGGCGCGCGTTGAGATCGGCGGTGAATTTGATGGAGTTGCATTGCTGGATGGTGGTCCTACGGCCGCTGTCGGCATCTATCTTTCTCCCGGAGCCAATGCGGTAAACACCGCCACCGCTGTCACTTCCAAATTGGAACATCTGGCCAAGCGTTTCCCGGACGGGATGAGCTATGTGGAAGTGCAAAACAACGCCGAATTTGTAAACGTTATGATTAAGAAAGTGCTCAAGACATTTGCCGAAGCACTCGTTCTTGTCACGGTGATTGTGTACCTGTTTTTAGGTAGCGCACGCGCCACACTGATCCCACTCTTGGCTGTTCCGGTCTCGGTGATTGGAACAATCGCAGTTTTGTACTTTATGGGCTATTCCGCTAACACGATCTCTTTGCTGGCTTTGATACTGGCGATTGGCATCGTGGTAGATGACGCGATTATTGTTGTCGAAAATGTCGAGCGAGTGATGCACGACAAACCGAACCTGAGCATCAAACAAGCAACGTCTGAGGCAATGGGTGATATCTTTGCACCAATATTGGGAACGACGCTGGTCCTTTTGGCAGTCTTTGTCCCTGTAGCCACTTTGCCTGGGTCATCTGGTGTCCTCTACCGAGAATTTGCGATTACGATCTCGGCAGCAATGCTCTTGTCGATGATCAACGCACTGTCGTTGTCCCCGGCGTTGTCTTCACGATTGATGAAACACGGAAAACTGCCATGGATCATGCAAAAGATTTCGCACGGAATTGACGCTGTCGCCCGTGGCTATGGAGCCATAACCAAACGATTGTTGTCGCTGTCGATCCTGTCTCTCGTCGCGGTCGTTGGATTTGGCTGGTTGGCAGCAAAAACAATCGAGACCATCCCAAGCGGCTTTGTGCCAAGTGAGGACAAAGGCTCTATTATGGTGGCCTACCAGCTGCCCGCCGGAGCGTCGATGGCGCGCACCAAAGAGCTTAGCAACAGGGCCGAGCATATCGTACGCGACGACCCGGCGGTCAGGACGGTATTGCGTATCGACGGTTTGGATTTGATAGGCGGTGGAGCGGCCTCGAACGCAGGCGTATTGTTCACCAAAATGAAGGATTACCACGATCGCGAAGGACATCATGACTTGTCCGCCAACGCGACAGTCGCGCGGCTTAGAGGGGAACTTAACGCAATTCCAGATGCGACGTTTCTTGTTGTTACACCCCCAGCAATATCCGGCATGGGTGCAACTGGGGGTTTTGATTATGTCCTTGAAGGTCTGACTGGCCAGGAGCCTGAAGAGATGGCGGCAGTCTCAAAAGCCCTGTCTATCGCGGGGATGAGCGCTGACAGCATCGCGATGGTATTCAGCGGTTTCGACGCGGCTACGCCACAAGTCAAACTAGATATTGATCGCTCTGAAGCTGCTCGGTTAGGCGTGTCGCTGCCTGACATCTACGCGACCCTTCAGGCCCGCCTAGGAGGAGCCTACATAAACGACTTTAATCGTTTTGGGCGCAACTGGCAGGTCAAGATCCAAGGCGACACCGAGTACCGATCGGAAATTGAGGATCTCTTGAATGTGCGTGTGCGAAGCGCGTCAGGAGAGCTGATACCCGTTCACGCATTTGCAGACGCCGGTTTGACGGCAGGCCCAAGAACCCTGACACGCTACAACAACTATCGGGCCGTTTCGCTGAACGGCAGCCCGGCCCTTGGGTTCGGGATGGGAGAAGCCATGGACGCCATGGAGGCAATCTCGGCAGAGGCATTGCCGGACGGATTTGCCTTTGAATGGAGCGGCCTTGCTTTGCAGCAAAAAGAGGCCGCTGGTAAAACGGCTCTGGTCATTGGCCTGGCGTTTCTGTTTGCCTATCTGTTTCTCGTGGCACTTTATGAAAGCACGATGATCCCAATCGCGGTTTTGTTGACAGTTTCTGTGGCCATTCTGGGTGCCGTGCTGAGCGTCAAATACGGCGGTCTGGCCTTTGATCTTTACACGCAAATCGGAATGGTCGTGTTGATCGCATTGGCAGCCAAAAACGCCATCATCATGTACTCTTTCTGTCTGGAAAAGCGAAACTCAGGGATGCCCTTGAAAGAAGCGACGGTCGAGGGCGCACGCATGCGGTTCCGCCCGATCATGATGACCAGCCTTGCGTTTATCATGGGTCTTGTTCCGCTGGTCGAAGCACACGGCCCAGGTTCAGGCGCCATGGGTGCTGTGGGCATTCCTGTGTTGTTCGGCATGTTGGCGGCAGCGACAATCGGGTTACTGATCGCCCCGATGTTGTTCATGGTGTTCCAGGGGCTGCGTGAAAGGTTTGGCTGGAAGCCAGCCGGCGAATTGCCTGCCTGAATTTAACGTAGGTTTAGTCTACGGCATGGCGGTGCGCTCAATTCAGGGCTGCACCGCCTTTTTCGTGCGATCGCACAATTGTCCCAAACTCACACATGAGCGTCCCGTCTAGACGAGTTTTGGCGATGGGCAACCCGCATATTGGTGTCATCAGAAACAGACAAACACACACCAAAGGAAAAACACCATGTTCACTAAAACCACATTCGCCGCCCTCGCCGTCGCCCTGACCGCCTCGATGGCCACCGCCTCAACCGCTCCAATGTCCGGCATGGACGCGCCGGTCGCAAGCACGAGCACAAGCTACGACGTTGCCGACACGCGCGGCATGGACAACCGCCAAGATCGTCGTGATGATCGCCAGGATTGCCGCCAATCCGAAGGCGCCGCAGGTCACGACAAGCGCGACTGCAAACAGGACAACCGCAACGGATAACGCGTCCTCAAAACCCCGCCCTCATTTCCAACGCCGGATGAACACAGTTCATTCGGCGTCATGCGTTTCGGGTCCTCATATTGCTGCCGTAAACCACAACCGACCACTTGTCTCAATTTCACACATCACTGACCCAGTCGCACGGGATGTTCGCGTGAACGCAACGCATGTTTACTTCACAACAGACACACGCAACTCAACCAAACGAGACACACCATGAAAGCTTTCATCTCAAAAACACTTGTCACCGGCGTCTTTCTTCTCATCCCTGTCGGCGTCCTTGGATTTGCACTCAGCAAGGTCTTTGCAAAGCTTCGCAAGCTTGCAGAACCCTTGGCTGCTAAACTTGAGATCGAGAGTGCTGCGGGCATTTTAGCTCTCGACGCGATGATGGTAATGGCCTTGATCGCTGGCGTTTTTCTTGTGGGCCTCATCGCGTATCTTCCAATCGTCGCCGCCCAGGCAGACCGGATCGACCAACAGTTGGAAGGGAAAGTTCCCGGGTATTCGGTGCTGAAAGGCATCGTAGGCGGAGCCCTTAATCACGAAACATCAATGAACGGATTTAAAACTGTGTTAGCGCGGCACAACGGTATTGCTCAGATTGGCTTTGAGGTCGAACGGACCGAAACAGGCGATGTCGTCGTATTCCTGCCCAACACGCCAAGCCCTCGCACCGGCGTTACGGCAATCTTTAACCCAAGCGACGTAGAACCTTTGAACATTCGCCCGCACAAGGCTCTGGAAATGCTAACATTCTTTGGAAAGGGCACTGCTGAAACTCTTGGCAATTGCCAGAACCAAGGGGGCCTGTCACTGGCACACTCAGCGCAGGCCGCGTAACCCCCAGTGAACCCAAAATGTGGAAAGAGCGGCCTTCATGGGCCGCTCTTGTTGTTTGAAACACCCCCGTGCCCTGGAATGGTTCTTTTTGAATTGTCCCAAACTCACACATCCTCGTCTCGACTTGACGAGTTTTATCGCCGGTCAGCCTGCATATTGGTGTCATCAGAAACACACACAAACACACACCAAAGGAAAAACACCATGTTCACCAAAACCACATTCGCCGCCCTCGCCGTAGCCCTGACCGCCTCGATGGCCACTGCCTCAACCGCAACATTCTCAACCATGGACGCACCAGTTGCGAGCGCCAGCACAAGCTACGATGTTGCCGATACGCGCGGCATGGACCGCCGCCAGGATCGGCGTGATGATCGCCAGGATTGCCGCGGTGCGAACGGCTTGGTCGGCAAAGACAAGCGCGACTGCAAACAGAACAGCCGCAACGGATAACGCGTCCTCAAAACCCCGTCCTCATTTCCAACGCCGGATGAACACAGTTCATTCGGCGTCATGCGTTTCGGGCGATTGATGGGGCGGAGTAAGCGCGCACTAAAACTGTTGTTTCAAACTCACAAGCCTGCCATCACTGTCGGATCTACCAAGGCCATGACTGCTTAGATCCATTCAAGAGGTGTCGCTTCATGCAACAAAAGAAAAACGAGCGATTTCTTCATGTTTGTAGTGAGATTGCCGATGAATTGGGTGACGCCAAAATGGGACAGCTCCTCCGCCGCGTTGGGGTGAACCCGAAACAACGTGCGGGGGCAGACGTCACCACTCTGCAAGAGGCTCAGCTGCTGCGAGAAGCTTGCAAGGCAGCGAACGACATCAGTTTTGCGGCACGCGTCGGGTCAACGTTTCGGCAAGCCCAGACATTGACTGGCTACATTGCCAAGAGTTCAAAAACACTCGGCAACGCGATCGAAAACTCGGCACGCTTCTACGCTCTTGCTGACCCCGAAACCAATTTTCAGCTCACCCGCACATCCAACGCAGATGTAATGAAAATAGAGAGCAACAACGGCGCACTGCTGCGCCACCATCGGTTTCAAGAGTTTCTTGTCTTTGGGCTACTTGCCCGTCTGAGGGTTCTTGCCGGCGTTGATTTCTTCCCCGAAAGGCTCTGCCTGCAACACGAAATTGGCGATCACCAGAAACCATTTGAAAAGCTGGCTGGGTGCCGGGTTGAGTTTGCCTCCGATTTCACGGGAATTGTTTTTGGTCCGTCAACGTTAGATCTTCCGATGGCGCACTATGATCCGGGCCTCGTTGACTATCTTTCTGAACTTGGTGCCAACATGATGGCGGCGCATGGTACCCATCGCGACAGCTACCGCGCCCAGGTCGAAAAGCACCTGATAAAACAACTGCCCGGGCGGATCCTTTCTGCAGACGAAGTCGCAGACAAAATGGCGATGAGCCGCCGCACCCTCACACGCCATTTGACGACCGAAGGAACCGGGTTTCGCGAAATCGTCGATGGGCTCAGGTTTGACATAGCTAAAACTTATCTAAAGGATGGTCTGAGTATCTCAGAGATCGCCTTCATGCTTGGCTATGCAGATCATGCAGCTTTCTCCACAGCGTTTAGCCGCTGGGCAGGACAGAGCCCTCGGAAGTTTCAAAAGTCTATTCAAGGTCATTGAAACGCATTTCAATGTACACCGCTTGCACGCACGGAGTCGCACTATGAGCCGCATTACAAGAACCGCTACCATAAGCCTGTTAAGCGCTGCGACCTTTATGTGCCCAACCATCTCAACTGCAAACGAAGCGGCACACGGGCCACATATTGTCGAGATTTTCCTTGGCGCCACTTCAGCGGATCACCACGGCTCGACCGAACAGGCTGGCTCACTAGGCGCATCTTATCGATATGCATTCAATCACACGGTCTCCGCGGGTGTTCTGGCAGAATACACGGGTGGCGCATTGGATCATTGGGGGCTTGGTGTTCCTTTCGTTTTCAATTTGGGTCACGGAGGTTGGCAGGGTACTTTGATGCCCGGCGTGGAAGTGACCAGCAGTCACGAAAAGGCGCTTTTTCGCGTTGGTTTGGGTTATGAATTTGAACTCGACGGATATGCGCTGAAACCAGAACTGAACGTGGACTTTGTGGATGGCGAAACGGTCTATGTGCTTGGTGTCAGCCTAGGGTTTCGTTTCTAACTCTATTCCCTTTGCATTTTGATTCTTTAAGAAAAGCGGCCATCTCCAACTAGCTTTTTTGCCATTTTCAAACAGAAGCGCACTTGTTGGCATGTTCCCTTCGAGACGAGCAACTCGTCGTCGCCATTGTTGTCTCAAACTCACACATCCACGTCCCAACCCAACGAGTTTTGACCGTCGAAAGTCCGCATATTGGTGTCATCAGAAACACACATCTTAGGACACACACCATGTTCACCAACTTCACAAAAACCACTGCACTCGTCGCAACCGCCCTGACAATGGGTGCAGCCTCTTTCGCAGACGCCGGAAACGGGCCAGCAGCACCGCAGTTTGAAAGCTATGAAGTCGCACAAACCGTAGGTATGGATCGCCGTCAGGATCGTCGCGAAGACCGCCGCTATGACCGCAAGGATCGCCGGGACGATCGCCAAACCTGCCGCCAAGGTCATGGTATCGGCGCCGACAAACGCAACTGCAAACAGGCCGAACGCCAAGAGCGCAACATGAACGGCTAAATCGAATTAGTATTCGGCACCTCAGTTCTGTCTCCAAGTATCAGACAAGTCACACCGTTGGCGACAGGACGGTTCCGAACAACCATCTCAGCATACCGCTCACGCGGGAATATGTGCTGGAGACCATGGCGACACTCGATGTGTTGTCATTAACCTGGGAAACCAGGCGCGCGGAAGCCGAACTTGGTGTGTTGTGGTCTGAACCAGCTTCCGCGAACTTCTTGTCCCTAGAAACGCTGCCAAGCCAATTGGGGTCAATGACAAGCCTGCGAACCTCAGAAATTCATCCGAATACCTTCTTGGCAGAAATCCCTTCTTGTTGGAGTGCTCGGTCCCTTCAAAGCCACTGAATTATCTGCACGAACTTGCAGGTCGGGCAAAAACGACTCGCAATTTATCTTTCTTTTCCTACTTCGTTTTGGCAATCACATTTGCACTCCATCACTAATCCACATCACCCTAAATGTTTACAGAGATGCTGTTTTTTGGCAGTGAAATGTATGAAATTCCGAACTGTTTCCAGGAACTGCCTTTCTCGTTTGGGAAAGAGAAAGACGAATGCAGCTTTAACTGCACCTGAAATTTACACACCGATGGTTCAAGCTCGTGCCTTACGAATGGACAGTCGCCTCACCGATTTAGTGTGGTAAAGTGACTTGGGGCGTAGCCATAAAGCTTCCGACTGTGTTTATCTCAAGCTTCACTTAATGAGACAAGTTCTCTCTGCCAAATCAGCCATACAACTCAAAAAGAAAGGAAGTGAAAATTGGCAAAATTTGACTAGATCGTAGAGGGTCTCGTGAACCTCCCCAAACCCAAAAGCGAATTGCATTACGGTGGGTTTAGCGGCGAAAGGTCAGACAGCGTCGTTGCCTTCAATCGACGATCCCGGTCTTCCTGAAAAGTCGCAGAAAGCGCCGCCCAGCCATCCGACGCCTCATGCGCCTCTCGGAAAAATGAAGCGCCGACCATGGCCAAGGCCCCTTCGAGATCGCGCCCAATCTGACCGGGGCATTTAGCGGACCAAAGGGCAAGGGCGCGATACACTTTGGAAAGATCGTGGCTACCGATTGCACGCTGGACTTGTTTGGCGGCGTAAGCCTCGCTGTTCTCCCAAATCAACCGATTCTTTCTCAATCGACGCTTGATAGGTGGCACCAAGTATCGAGTGACAGCGAACAAAGCCAAAAGCACTGCCACAACGACGCCAGTTAGACCAATCACTTGGCGGCGGCTAAAAGCAGGGTCTTGCGACGGCGGAGGCGCGTCAACGCTGAACGTATACCCCTCCAATGTCGCGACTTCGACGCTCTCGGTTTTAGTGTTGTACCACTCCAACGACACCTCTGGCAGCTCTAGGGTGCCTCCGTACTGCGCTACATATGTAACGGTTTCCTGTCGGCTACCCGAGAGAACACCCCGGTCCTCGGCTTCATTGACGACCGGATCTTTGGTGTAAGCACGTGCTGCCTCGCCAGTCATCTCTGGGGTCAGCAGCGGGATGAAAAGGGCAGAGGTACCGCTGATTTTGGCGGATACAGTGCGCGTCACCGCATCCCCTTGTTTCAAAGGACTTTCTGCGCCTTCTAGTTCTTGGGAAAGTGAAAAACCCTCAGCCAAAATCAGCGGGTTCAATCCCTTGGCAGCATCAGGCACCTCCGCAGTAAACACGATAGGTTCCAGCGCCATCTCGACCGTTACAGGCGAAAGGCTGTCCGGAGCAGCATAGGTGATCCCGACAGGTTGAGGGGGCAAAGAGAAGGCACCGGGGATCATTGGGTAGAGGCGATAGGCTCGGCTGACCCCGGACCAGGTTTCTCCGTTAACGCGCTCACTGACCGGAGAAGACGCGCGCGACGGCAGTCGCACAATCACATTTGGCATCTCAAGTGAGGGAAAGCGGGGCGGCTCAGGCATCCATGTCGGCACAAGTACGGTAATGCGCAAGACCAAAGGTTGTCCAACGGTGGCAGTCTCAGCCGAAAGTTCAGTCTTAACCATAACCTCAGGGCTTTGGGCCAGTACTGGACCCGACAGAAAAAGCGTTATGAAGATCAGAACCCAGCGCATCACTCTTGTACCCCGGTTGCATTCTCCTGAAGGAAGCGTTGCCGTAGGAAATCACCCATGTCTGTATCCACAGAACGCATCCATTGTTCTGTGGTTTGCATGGTCGGCAAGGCGTCTTCCTGCTCTTCAAAATCGGTATCTGTATCCGCCCCGCGCTGCGCCTCATTGTCGAACACCACGTCGTCAGCCCCAATACCTGCCTCTTCTCCGGTGTCGCTTTCTTCGCGAGCGGTTTCGACATACTCGAGGATGACGCGGGTTAAAGAAAGGTTCCATTCCGCATCTTCAAAGTTTGGGTCTAGCGCAATAGCACGTTCATAGGCTGCGATGGCCGGGCGATATTCACGGTTGCGAGTGCGTGCCAATCCCTCGGCGAAAGCCGCCTCAGCAGTATCAATGCGCGAGAAGAAGTCGGCAGCCTCGGCATATTGGCCTGACTTGAAAAGCGTGTATCCGCGCCACGTGGTGTCCTGAAACAGCAGTGCCGCCCGGGCATACTCCTTGTCCCTCACCGCAATCATGCCTTGCTGATCCGGTGTGAAAAACCAGTCGACAACGTCTGCTCGTGCACCACTTGGCAGCACCGATCCACTTACCAAAAACAGCGCAAGCGCCCAACGCATCGTCCAGCCCCTTCGGAACCACATCAATAAAAGCGGGAGTGCTAACCACGCCAACATCCAGCCTCGATCATCCCAATCCAACCGTTCGTCGCCAAGCAATGCTGCACGGTAGGCCGAGGCTGCTTCGCGGTTGATAGCCTTGAGGTCGCTATCATCGGCGCTGAGTTGAATGACAGCACTCGATGACAGCGTGTCGAGTGCCCCGCGTGGACTGCCTTCCGGTGCGGCCAAAAGGAAGATCACAGGGAGGTCTTCGTCTGAGTCTTCTGCCGCTGCAAAGGCGACGGCATCGGCCTCACTCAAATTATCCAGAACGAACAAAATGGCACCCGGGGTCTGAGATTTCGCCAGTTCCGCGCGGGCCATTTCCAGCGCCTTTGTTGCGTCCTCGCCTTGAACTGGCATGACTGCGGGGCTTAACGCTTCAAGCATGGCGCGCAGGATATTGGGATCTTCGGTCAGTGGGGCGACCCGATGCGCAGTCCCGCCATAAGCAATCAACGCAGTCCGAGCACCAGCGCGTTTTTCCACGAGGTCGAGGATCTTGAACCGCGCCCGCTCAAGCCGACTGGGTTGCAGGTCCGGCGCTTCCATGGATCGACTGACCTCGAGCACGACGACCATTGGTGCCGTTTGGCTGAGGAGCGGGTTCGGCACACGGTTCCAGGTTGGCCCCGAAGCCGCCAGCACCATCAAACCAAGAAACAACGCGACGCCATCAATGGGACCAAAACGGCGTGTTCCGGTTTTGCCGACAGTCAGTGCTTTGGCCAGATGCGGAGCGATACTTTCGGGAAGAACTTCGGCGGTTTTTCTTCCGCGTCGCACAAGCCACCACAGGACAAAAATGGGTAGAATCGCCAGCAGCCACATCGGGCGCAATAGATGCAGTGCCGCAAGGGCGTCGAGAAAACTATCCATCACCTGCGCCCCGTTGACCGGGTCGACAGGACCAGCCAGCCCAATGTCGCCGTCCCCAACACCATCGCCACCGCAAAGGCGATCCACGCCAAGGGACGTTTGGGTTGGAAACTGACGGTTTCAATTACACGTGGGTTCAGGCGCTCAATCTCGTCATAGATCGCGTTTAGCCCGTCGCCGTCTGAGGCATAGTAGAACGCCCCACCAGCACGGGTGGCAATGTCTTCCAGCGCCACCATGTCCACTCGGTCATCGCCACTGCCCTTCGGGTCACCGACACCAACAGTAAAGATCATCACTCCCTCTTGCGCAGCAATCTCGGCTGCGTTCACGGGTGACATTCGGCTCGAAGTGTCCGCGCCATCAGACAAGAGGACCAGCAACCTTTGATCCACTTCCGAAGTTTCGAACGTGCGGATGGATAGGCCGATGGCATCCCCTATAGCGGTGTCCGGACCCGCCATACCAACATTCGTGTTTTCCAAAAGGTCGCGAACAGAGGCAAGGTCTTCTGTAAAGGGTGTCTGCACGAAGGCACGGGTGCCAAAGACTATAAGAGCCACTCGATCACCTTGGCGTGCCTCAATAAAATCACCGACCACATCTTTGACCACCTGCAACCGCTGCTGCGGAGCGCCTTGCGCGTCTCTCATGTCGTGGGCATCCATTGACCCAGAGATATCCACTGCAAGCACCATATCGCGTGCAGCTTTTTCAATCGTGGTCAATTGGCCGAGTTGTTCAGGGCGCGCGAGACCCAAGACCAACAAGCACCAGCATATCACCGCCACCCACAT
The DNA here is from genome assembly GCF_947498095.1 of uncultured Shimia sp. GTDB lineage: Bacteria > Pseudomonadota > Alphaproteobacteria > Rhodobacterales > Rhodobacteraceae > Shimia. Next base: position 64,909 of record NZ_CANMJE010000013.1, read on the forward strand.
TTGGAGTTTCTTGCGTTCCAGCACAACAGAGCCGACTTGGGGCTCTTGCCCCGCCGCTTCGGCCACCTGCCGGAAAAAAGGGATACGGAGCGCGGTGCTGCGCTCGCGATGGGGGCGCGCAAACTTCCAAACAAGCCACGGAGCAGGCAACAACAAAAAAGCCCAAGGGAAAGCAAACGCATAAGTCACCGCTTGCTCTCCTTTCGATGTTTCCGGATCCAAATCTGGCATTGTTTCAGCAAGGCGGCATCGACCCGCTGTCCGTCGTCTCGATACGGTGACACCGTCAAAAGAGCACTGCCGGGGGTCGAAAAGCTCACGCCCTCGCAGGTTTCGTCAAGAAAGCGCAGCCAATCTTGGCCGGTCAGCGAAACGACTTGGCGGCGGGGGTAAGCCACGAGCGCTGCACGTCGCAATATCGCTGCCACGAGTGCCGGGTCTCCTTTCGCACCCTCAAGTTCAGCCAATGCACTGCGGCGATAGGCATTTGCCTTTCTGTTGTGCATCACGCGTCGAACCACCCACATCAGGACCAAACTCAGTATCAGCGCGAGCCAAAGCCAGCCCTGAGTTTCCGGAACCATTGAAATCGGCTCGGGTTCAGGAATCGGACGCAAGAGATCCAGAAGTTCGACAAGGTTCAGACCTGTGGTATCGGGAAGATCAGCCATCAACCAGCGCCTCTGCCAAGGCCCAGTAGTTCCCTGAGTTGAGGCAGGGTTTCGCGCGCGGTCGTCAGGGGCAAGACGGGGATTCCATATTTCTGCGCCCAACCGATGGCCCGCGCGACACGTGCGCCAACAACCTCTTCTATCCGCGCAGATACCGTACCGTCGCGCAAATCTAGTTCAGCCTGCAGTTGCCCATCCGACACCACCAGCCGGGCCGCACTAGGCAATTGCGTTGCAACGAGGTCGGTCACAGGAAACAGGATCACATCGTTGTGTTGGGCCATGCGACGTACCAGCATTTCGGTTCGATCGTCCGTCTCCGCAAAATCCGAAAACACAAGGATCAGATTGCCCGTTGTCGCAATCCGCGACGCTTTTTCAAGCGGCGTGTTCAGCGGCATCGACGGCTCAACGTCCAGATCGACATTTAGGGCGCAGTTCGCTTCGGCAATGGTCGAAACAAGGCGGTTGAGCGCCGCCGCCGAAGCCTTGGGGCGCAGTTCGGCAACCGCCTGATCAGAAAACACAATCCCGCCGACCCTGTCACCCTGAGCGCGAATGCGGAATGCCGCGAGGGCCGCGGCCTCGGCAGCAGTCACCGACTTCATGTTGAGCTTTGTGCCAAAGAACATGCTGAGACGCTGATCTACAACCAACAGGGCTGGACGGTCTCGTTCTTCGGTGTAAACGCGTACATAGGGTTCGCCCGTGCGCGCCGTGACTTTCCAGTCGATGGTCCGTGGATCGTCTCCGACCTGGTAGTTGCGCAGTTCTTCGAAATTAAGCCCCCTGCCCCGCAATCGCGATGCATGCCGCCCATTCAAAGCCGAACGGGCCGGTTGACGCGGAAGGAAAGACAAGGCGCGCGCTGCCTGGGCTAGGCTTCGCAAATGCGCCAGATCTGTGTGAATTCGGCGGTCACGTATGTCTGGAGTTTCGGCCATTGCACGCGCCTTAAGGCAGCGCCACCAGGGCCGCGATCTCATCGATCACCCGGTCTGGAGTCAGACCTTCACCCTGTGCTTCGAATGACAGTGCAATACGGTGCCGGAAAACATCATGCATAATGGCACGTACATCTACAGGATCCACATAGTCCCGCCCTCTGAGCCAAGCATGCGCGCGCGAGCATTTGTCCAGCGCCAGGGACCCACGAGGCGAGGCGCCAATCTCAATCCACCGCGCCAGATCTTTCGAAAGGATCCCGGGCGTTCGAGTGGCCTGCACAAGATCAGCCATATAGCGATCCATCGCACTCGACACGGTGATCTGCCCAATCTCGGCGCGAGCTTCGAACACCGCATCTTGCGGAATTGCGGATGGGCGTTCGGACTTGGCCCCAGTATTGGTGGCGTGCTCTTCTCCCCGAACCAGCCGGATCACTTCAACTTCGTCTTCAACCGGCGGATACAGCACTTGGACATGCATCAAAAAGCGATCCATCTGCGCCTCAGGCAACGGATAGGTGCCTTCTTGTTCGATGGGGTTCTGCGTTGCCATGACGATGAACAATGGCGGCATCTTATGTGTGGTTCCCGCCACCGTAACTTGCCGTTCTTCCATTGCCTCAAGTAAGGCAGCCTGCACCTTGGCTGGTGCGCGGTTGATCTCATCGGCGAGAACGATGTTGGCAAAAATCGGCCCGGCCTCGAACCGAAACTCGGCGCCTTCTGCAGTCTGATGATAAACTTCGGTCCCTGTGACATCCGACGGTAGCAAATCAGGCGTGAACTGAATTCTGGAGAAATCGGCCTCTAGGTTCTTGGACATAGCTTTGACGGCTCGTGTCTTGGCCAAACCTGGCAAACCTTCGATCAAAAGGTTTCCATTGGCCAGAAGACCGATGACCAAACGCTCGATCACGTCTCGTTGGCCGATAATACTTTGCCCCATTCGCTCTTGCAGAGCGGTAATTTTTTCAAGTGCGGTCACGTTTCAAACCCTTCAAAATGCGCAGAAAACACGGAATTTTTGTAATTTTTTTTCAAAGCCGCCGATGACTTCTAATTGCTAAACATAGCTTACTCACTCAACAAGGACAGATTCGAGTTTATCAAGCCTTGGAATTCCCAAATTGCTATGGAGAGATACCGATTGCCTGCATTCAGTTCATTTCAGATGAATCGCTCGCTTATTCTCTCATTTTTAGACTTCGACTTGTATACTGCGAGCGATGGTTTGTTTATCGAAAAAACGGGATTTTGGAGTTTCGACCCATCCAATTCGGCGAAAGAAAACCTTGGCGGGGTCAATAGCGAACTGTGAACCATACCACATCTTGATCTGCACATTTTTCTTGAGCAAGCTTATTGTGAAGCAGATTGCGAGAATGCACAGGTCATCATTTAGCGTATTGAAAAGCAAAATTTGTCATAAGTGAAGCTCCCACCAATTGCGATCGTTTTTGTGGAAGGCCCCGACTGTCCAAAACGATCGATACCCTCGTTGCCTTTGAGTTTTTGATAGTAGTAAGGCTTCTTTCATCGCCTGACTTTCGGTCTCAAACATCTTTACCAAGCTCTGTCCCTATCTTGTAGCTACGCGCCGTCTATGGTGTGTATCTGCCAGGCAGCACAATCTTGGGCGATTACAGCCGCTACATTATCTCGTGGAAGCTTTGCACTAATATGCGGGCTGAGGATGTGACAGACACCCTCGATCTGGCCTTGCAGGCATCTGTCTGTGATCAGGCTCACGTCGTCCACAAGCCAAGACTGCTCAGTGATAATGGGTCCAGCTACGTCTCAGGCGACTTGGCAAAATAGCTACAAGACAAGGGCATGAAGCATTCTCGCGGCGCACCTTTTCATCCCCAAACCCCAGGTAAAATTGAACGCTGGCACCAAACCTTTAAGAACCGCATCCTGCTGGAAAACTATTTCCTGCAGGGGATCTCGAAGCCAAAATCGAAGCCTTCGTCGATCACTACAACCATCAGCGCTACCACAAGAGCCTGAACAACGTCACGCCATCATACGTCTACTTCGGAAGAGACAAAGCCATTCTAAAACAAAGGGAAAGGATCAAACGAAAGACACTCGAAACGCGACGCCTGCATCACAGCCAGCACACCGCATAATCATACCAACCAAATGAACCGAACTCTCACTTAGTTTAGGCCGCCCTTGGTTAAAAAAATCCAACGACGGACAAGTAAGGGAGTATTGAAGTGCGACAAGCAGCTAGTTTATCAGTATCAGAGAAAGGCAATTTTCAGTGAAGGTCTTGAATATTCACTTTCAGATACTGTGTATTAGGAGATTTCTTGCGAGATAAGCGCAGTTGATAGAAAATGTTTTGGGAATTCCCAAAAAGAGGAAAGTGAGCGAACCATGCAAATCAATACAAACTTCGAAACGGGGGGGCTAGCTCTGGTAGCATTGTTTTCACTTTCGAATGCACTCTTTGCACAGGCATCCCAAGTTACATTTGGATCTGGCAATCATGATACATCGTTACCGATTGAGGCGACCTCAGACAATTTGGTTTTAAATCAAGAGTTGGGCACCGCAGTTTTCCAAGGGAATGTAGTTATTGTACAAGGTGGTTTGAAGATTTCCGGACCGAGCATCGAAGTTTTTTATGACGAAGAAACAAAGCTAATCGTAAGAGTTATTGCCAACGAAAGAGCCAAAATCACGATGGATCAAGACACTGCCGAAGCCAACACTACAAATTACGACGCGTTAAAAGGCGTCATAATAATGGAAGGCGATGTGGTTATATCTCAAGAAACAAACCATATCTTCACTGACTATTTGAAAGCGTTTCCCCATTCAAGTGTTGCACAGTTAGAGGGGCGTGTAAGAATTGAGCAAAAGTGATAGGGTTTGGCCATTGCTGCTGACGCGAATACCCCCGCCTTTTTTTGTTTCGTGAACTGCTGTAGAAGGCATAGTGGCCGGAGAATGATAGGCTGGGCGCAATGCTGAAGTTACTGTGCCTTGACCGTATTTGTGGACAGCTGCGTCGAGGTAAAAAATGCAAACTTTCAAGTTATATCTGGTTGATCAAGGTTCTTTTCCTTTAGTTCGTCTAGTCCTATTTTCTTTGAAGTTGATACATTACAAGTAAATAGGTGTTACTTTTGGCTGCTTCATTACTTGGATTGTGTCTCCGATTACCGGGTTTCCGAAACGGATTAGAGAGAACTTAGAACGAAATTGCCAAAATGTACCTAAACAAGAAGTTGAGCCACTTGTAAGTACTATCATTGAAAATGCTGGTCGAACAATTGTTGAGATTTTTTCTGGTGACCAGATTACAAGAAAGTTTGAGAACACCGTGGTTCAGGGTGAGCCTCCCCATCTGAATGGGTCCACCGTTAAGGTTAGGAAACGGAGGACTAAGAATGGCAAACAAGCGACTG
>NZ_CANMJE010000014.1 GCF_947498095.1 uncultured Shimia sp.
AACCATCATACCAATGGAACCCAGGCCGATCATGCACTAACAATCAACTTGGACCCGTCAGATAGGGCTGCTCAACGATAACCGTGGATAAACACGGACATTCATGGAATGTTTTTGAAACATTTTGTGAAGAAAAAACCCCTCTAAGGGTTTGACCTTAAAGGGGTTATTTATGGCTCCGGCGGTAGGGATCGAACCTACGACCAATTGATTAACAGTCAACTGCTCTACCGCTGAGCTACGCCGGAACATGGGGCGTGATATAGCGATGGAAATTTCTGGCGTCCAGTGGATTTTGTCACATTTCCAAAGTTTTCCCGATTTTTTCTCAGAGCCTCTCAAACACGGCTTCGGATTCCAATGGACCTTGGGGGGAAACGATATTTTTTCCTGTAAGATCAACAAGGTGTGCAAAGACGTTGCGAGTTGCCGCACCCATAAGAGCGGTGGGGGTTTCAGTGTAAATTCGGCAAGCGAGATCATAGGCACGCGCGGGGCCGTCTTGGAGGGCAGCCAATATCTCAGCCTCTCGGCCCAATCGATGATCTATCAACCAATCAAGCCGCGCATTGGGTTCCGTGATTGGCGCGCCATGGCCTGCGTGAAAAACCGACCATTGCCGTGCATTCAACCGGTGGCATGACGCCATAAAGTCCGTCAGGTCTCCGTCCGGGGGGGAGACCAGCGAGCTGGCCCAACCCATCACGTGATCTCCTGTGAGGCAGATATCGTTCCACGCAAACGACACATGGTTGCCGAAATGGCCCGGCGTGTGCAGCGTTTCCAGCTGCCAGCCATCACCCATTACCAACTCACCGTCAGCCAGAGTGTGGTCCGGACGAAAGGATGCGTCCACGCCTTCTCCACCGCCGGCAAGCCCCTGTGCTGCAAGTTCTTGCATCACGGCACTGCGCCCGGCAAGGGCATCTCCGAACGCCCAGATGTCAGCACCGCATCGCTGGGACAGGCGGGCCGCAAGCGGGGAATGGTCCACATGTGCATGTGTCACAAGGATGTGGCTGATGCTCTGGCCCGGTTCAAGAGCGGCAAGAATCGCCTCGAGGTGCGCGTCGCTGTCGGGGCCGGGATCAATCACAGCGATCTCGCGTGTACCAACAAGGTAGGTGTTGGTACCACGAAAGGTCATCGGCGAAGGGTTGGTTGCAAGCACACGTCGCAGGCCCGGTGACAGAGCTTCGGGTTGCCCGGGCGTGGGGTCAAATTCAAGAATTTCCGGTGTCATGGGCTTTCCTTTAGGGCCGTGTCACGGCAAGGTTTAACCATGATGTTCAATTGGCTCAAACGCTATATGCCCCGCAGCCTCTATGCGCGGGCCGCCCTGATCCTGATCCTGCCGATCGTGATGCTGCAACTTGTGGTGACGACGGCCTTTATTCAACGGCATTTTGAGGGCGTCACAGACCAGATGACACGTGCGGTTTCGCGCGAGATTAATCTGGTGGTGGATGCGGTGAACGATCTTGATCAAGGCCCGCCACAAGATGCCGAGTTGGCAGAGGTTCTGGATCTTCTTGACATTGATCTGCGGTTCGATGTGCCGGATCCGGGCGAGAACCTGCGACGGTGGTTCGATTTTTCTGGAATCGTCGTCATTCGCACGCTGAACGAGTATGTCCCGGGGGTGGTGCGGGTCGATTTGCCCAACAACCGGCGCATGCGTGTCTATGTCGAAACCAATCGCGGGCTGGCTCAGATCGAATTTGAACGCAAGCGCGCCTCGGCCCGCAATCCACATCAGATGCTGGTCGTTATGGTCTCCTTTGGCATTTTGATGACGGTGATTTCTTTTCTCTACATGCGCAATCAACTGCGCCCGATCACGCGATTGTCTCGCGCTGCCGAAGCCTTTGGCCGCGGCCGCCATGTCGCCTATAGCCCCGGAGGAGCCATCGAAGTGCGCGCGGCTGGCAATGCGTTTCTGGACATGAGGTCGAGGATCGAGCGTCAAATCGAACAGCGCACGATGATGTTGTCGGGCGTAAGCCATGACCTGCGCACGCCTTTGACGCGGCTTAAGCTGGGGCTCAGCCTGTTAGATGACGAGGATGTTGAGCCTTTGGTGCGCGACGTCGAAGACATGCAACGGCTTCTGGACGAGTTCTTGAGTTTTGCCAAAGGCGCCTCGGAAGGGGATGTTGAGGATATTGACCCCGTAGCTTTGGTGCGCGGATTGGTCGAGGACAGTGCGCGGGGCGGCAGCAAGATCACGCTAGGGAACGTATCTGGCGAAGGCAATTTGCCGCTTCGAGAAATCGGGTTGAAACGGGCGATCGAAAACCTGATTGGCAATGCCGTGCGCTATGGCACGAATGCCAAAGTGTCTGTCGAGCTTTCAAACAAGTTTCTGCGCATTCGGGTTGAGGATGACGGACCGGGCATTCCACCGGAAGATCGCGAAGAAGCAGTAAAACCCTTTGCCAGACTAGAGCCCGCCCGCAATCAGAACCGCGGCTTGGGTGTTGGGCTGGGCTTGGCGATTGCGGCCGACATCGCACGTGCGCATGGCGGCGTTTTGCGATTGGGTGAAAGCGAGACCATGGGTGGGCTCTGCGCCGACATCGTTATCGCACGCTAGTATCCTTGGGCACGATCGACTTCGTGAAGCAAAGACTCTCCGGCGACAAGGCTGCGGTAATTCCGGGCCACGTCCGCAAAAGCGTCCCCCAAGTGCCAGCCAGACACATGCGGGGTGATGGTCACGCAGGGATGTTGCCACAGAGGGCTGGAGGCGGGCAGGGGCTCTTGGTTCAGAACGTCCAGCACCGCGTGGCCGGGGCGCTCTTTGTCCAACGCTGCGACCAGGGCGCCTTCATCTACCAGATCCCCGCGCCCTGCATTTAGAAACGTGCTGCCGGGCTTCATGGCCGCGAACATCTTTGCATCAAACAGGCCTCGCGTCGCCTCGGTTGAAGGCAGAATGGCGGCTACGTGATCTGAGCGGCCTAAGAGGTCAAGTAAGCCGTCAATTCCGTGCAGGCATTCAATGCCATTTACCGACTTGGGGCTGCGACTCCAGCCCAGCACATTGAATCCGAGTTTGTGAAACAAGTCAGCCGTATAGCCGCCAATGTGGCCAAGCCCCAAAACACCAACTGTGGTTTTGTGGGTCTCGCGCGGCGCAACGGACGTCCAGCGGCTGGCTTCTTGCTCGGCTGCATAAAACCGCATGTTGCGTTGTTCGCGCATTACGTATGCCAGACAGTACTCTGCAATCTCGCGGGCCGGGGCCTCGGGTTTCAATCGAGCGACGCGCACATGTGGTGGCAAGGCCGGGTGCGCAACAATGGTTTCGACCCCGGCACCCAGTTTCTGAACCAACTCGAGATTCGGCAGGCGCGCGGGAAGATCAGGACGCAGACGTGACACGGCCACCATACGGATCGCTGAAGGGTCCCAAGCATCTTCATGGGTCACGATGTCGAGGTCGGGGTCGAACCTGCGCACTTCGGCCCGCAATTCTGAGTCGGAAAACCAACCGGATGTTGCAGCATCGATCAACAAAGTCATGGGAATATCCTGAAAAGGGCGGAATTTGGTAGGCCCGGCATTCACCGGACTGTCGGCCTAGAATGTCTTTGGGTTTGTTGCAAGCCCCGTAAAAAAGGATAGTGGGCACCCTCTACGAATTAATCGTCCAAGGACATCTCCGCATACGCACCCGAAAACCGGTATCAATCCTGTACCGTGGAGAATTGACATGAAGCTCAAGGACGCAGAAATCCCCGCCAAGAAGGTCGGTTCCAAACCCATTCGAATGTCGGATGGTCGAAGGCTATCATTGATGATCCGCTTACGCGGGTCTCGCAGCTGGCAACTCGGCTACACGCGCTCGAACGGCAAGGCCGCGACCGCTTCCTTGGGAACTTACCCTGAAGTCAGCCTGAAGAAGGCGCGCTAACTGGCTGAGAAGACCAGTGCGCAGATCCGGCGGGGTCTTGATCCCTTCGCTGAGAAGCGCCGGGACGGGGCGCAAGGTGAGTCGGTTGACTCTTCCAGAAGGTCACCTAGGACTTTCTTGCCAAGCGCACCAATTGAAGTGACTGCCATATGGAGTGCTTTCGTAACCGGATGCGGAATGACGTCTGGCCCCGTATTGGCGGCCTGCCTGTCGGAGACATTCAAGCCATCGATGTCATGTCGGCAATCCAGCCCATCCTCGACCGTGGCGCGGCGAATACCGCCAAGCGCGCCGTGGGCATAATTGGGCAGATCATGTCCTACGCTGTGGTCATCGGTCTGGCATTATCCAACTCTACGCAAGGGCTGACCATTGCACTGGACGACCCTATTCCAACCAAGCACCGCGCGGCCGCCACCAACGACCACTATACCCTCGGCAAGATTCTTGATGAGATCTGGTCGTGGGAAGTTGGCTCGATGGCGCAGCGGCTCTTGCCGATGTACGCTTTGATCTTGGCGCGTGCCGGTGAAATCCTGAACATGCGCTGGCCTGAGATCGACGGTGATCTCTTGCGCTAGAAGGTCAGCAAGACCGGCGTCATCCAGATCGCGCCACTTTCCTGGCAGGCTCTGGAGGTCATTGAGGGCGTTCGGGCTTTCATTGGTCATCGCGAGTTCTTGTTTGCGAATCCTAGAGGATCCGGAAACAGGAGCGACTGTGACGGTGTTTAATCCCGAGTGCTGGCTCCTTGATATCAATCAAGAAGACAGGTTTGGACTATCATCAGCGGGAAAGCTTGCCCCAAATTCGTTGTGACAACGCTCGATCACATCGAATGGCAATTTTCAGAAACATTTTGGCAGGCTCTCACAAGTGATTTGCCCAATTGCCTCCCATTTACAGCTTTATAAGGTAGCCAAAAGTGTTGCCTCAGTTAGGTGATGATTGCCAAATTTACAGCGACCTCATGCCCCACCCGGCTCGTTGTAGAACATGAGTGAAGACTAACCCGGCAAGCGTTAAGTTTGTCGGGCCTTTTTTAGGGTGGAGTTATTCATTTTGCACTTAACCGGCAGATTTTTTTGGTTTCACAACTAGCTATTCGCCTCATCCGCAGGTGCGATGCCCAGCTAGAATTTCCAAGCTGGCTAAATTGATCTTAGAAGTTTGATCTACGAAAAACATTTGTGCGACTTGTGCTTTTCTGCCAGAGTTGTCGACATTGAAATCGCTCCCTTCTTTGGTGCTTCCTTCATGCAGGCCAACAATTTTCGACTAAAGCATATTTTTGAATACGTTCAGCGGCAAGACAGACCTTTGGCTAATAAGTGTCTTGCTGAGGTAGGATTATCAAAAGCCGACCTGCATTCTGATAAAGTCGTAATTGACACCATCAAAGAGGCTCAGTTCTTGAGACTGGCGTTTCATGAATTAGGCGACCCCACAATTGGTGCGAAGGTTGGCCTCAAATATTTTTCTTCGGCTACATTGCCCGGCTACATCGCTCGCTACTCGGAGAACACGGCGGCAGCGATTGAAACTTCCGCGCGTTTTTACTCCCAAACAGACACCTATTATAGATACTCACTCCGAAGGTCGGGAAACGCTGCTGCATTTGAGATTGAAGCAGCGGACGCAAGGGTTGCAAAATACCATCGGCATAACGAATTCTTGCTGTATGGATCGTTGACCTATTTGCGAAGCATCACAGAAAGTAATTTCTTTCCACTGGAGATGAGGTTCGCGCATGAGCACAGGTCAGAAGTGAAGTCCTTCGCGCGCCTTGCTGGTTGTTCCGTAAAATTCGGGTGCGAAAAAACTGAGATGATTTTGTCGAATAGTACGCTTCAAATCCCAATCCCCACTTATGATCCGAGATTGCGAAAACATTTAACAGAGTACGGTGAGCGATTGCGTCAGGAGGCTCCAGAAGAGCTTCCTAGTTTGCAGGCACTTATCGAAGGTGTTCTCACCAAGGGCTTACCCAATCGACTGGAACCTTCCGATGAAGTTGCGGCCAGTCTGGGTCTAAGTTCCAGAACAATGGCGAGACGCCTGACTGAAGAAGGTACTACCTTTAGGACAATTGTTGATGACCTTAGATTTGAGCTCGCAAAGTCTTACCTCAAAGACAAAATCAGCGTTACGGAGATTGCCTATTTGTTGGGTTACTCGGACACGGCGGCATTTTCTTCAGCTTTCAAACGTTGGTCTGGCGAAGCTCCAAGTGGATATCAGAAGAGAAAAAGCTGGTAGTTTGCTTGCTCGTTGGGGCAAAGACCTAGATTGCTACAATTCTCCCTGCTTCTCAATCCAAGTTATTGGCAAGAAAATCAATGAATGCTCGAATTTTTGAGGGAGTGTGCTGGGTTGCTGAGTGAAGCGCAAGCACGCCAATTCGCCTTGTTGGAAGCGTGGGCAGTATCTCAACAACCTCAGCGTTTCCTAATGCTTCCGAACATAAAAAGTCTGGTAAATGAGCAATGCCCAAACCAGCACGGGCGGCCATGAGTTGTGAAGTTCCATCGTTAACAACTAGTTTTCCTACATTGCGAACGTGCCGTGGTTGACCTATCGTAGAGGACAATAGCCATCTCGCTTCAGCGGAACTTCCGGAGGAGTGAATAAGCTGATGGTCTTTGAGATCATCAATAGTGTCTGGTTTCCCATTGATCGCGATGTAATCATGGCTGGCTACTAGCCGCATCGTCGTTTCTCCAACCTTTCTGCAGCGTAATTCACAGTCGCCCAATGGCCCTAATCGGAGGGAGACATCCCAACCGCGTTCTATCATGTTCGCCCCGCCCCTATTCAACTCTATGTCCAGACAAACTAGAGGATATTGGTCGCTAAAGGATTTCACCAATGGCATGAGTCTATGAACCGCAAAATCGGCTTGGCATCCGACTTTCAGCATTCCAATTGGTTCAGACTGCATATCTAACACCACCGCATCGGCTTCATGTGCGTCGCTGAGCACGCGCCGAATGCGGTCATAATAAATGTTACCAACTTCCGTTGGCGAAACTCTGCGCGTGCTTCGGTTCAAGAGGCGTGCACCCAACCGAGATTCGAGTGCGGCCACGTGTTTGGAAACTGAAGATTTTGAAACGCCCATTAACTTTGCGGCATCAGTAAATCCTCCTTGATCCACAACAGCTGCAAAAGCCTCTAGTTCGCAGAATTTGTCCATTGTTTTGTCCTCTTGATACGATTGGGATTTAAGGACATCGGCACTTGATGGTTTGTGATTTTCCGACAATTTTATGTTGGGACTTGCAAGCCCTTTCTGCCCACTTAAGCCAAGGAACAGATCTCTGGCATTGAATGGCCAAGAGATTTAGGAAACCCACTCGGTCAGTTGATGCTGGCCGCGTCATCGCTTACAAGAACCTGTCCGGCCCCTGCGCGGCCAGTGCACCCGCTAAGGCCTCCGGGGGCATCTTCCAAGCAATATGGGCAGCGTCCCACTTTGGCGCGGGCAAATCAGCGTCGGTAACCGTGCGCAAAGGGAATGCCCCCTGTAAGCCTGCCCTGATCAGAGACCTCAAAAGGTAGCCCTCGCCACCGGACCCAGAGCGGCCAAGGTCCACGGCCACAATCGTGGTCTTGCAACCCAGTTGCCCGTTCATCCGACCATAACCCCGAGCATCGCAGAACGAAGGCGAAATCCGAGTTTTCTGTTCCTCGAATGCCCACCCTGCGCAGATGTACTTCATGCACCTACCCGTGACCGATGATCTGACGCCCGATCGCGCGTGGGATTATGAACGCAAGTGCTTGATACTCACTGACGACCACGCTGACGAGCTCATTGAGCTCAACATCGATGACCTGCCGCAGGACGATCCCATCTAGCGCAAGGTGAAGTCCAACTGATGGGAGCCGTGACAGCATGTCGCTAGTGTACCCATCCGATTGACGGTGGGTACGAGCACCACTCATAGGCTAGGTTCTGCTGCCTTTAGGGGAGTACGTTCAGGATCTCGAGATCGAGAAACGTCTGGGTGAGGAATGGAAAGATTACAACGAACCAGACTCATCGGCTGATGAGAAGCATGTCCAGACACTGGAGAACGCGGTCTATTGGTCGAACTTCTATTCGAAGCCTGATGCGTGAGAAAATGAGTACAAAAAGCACCAATTCTCCCAGATGTGTTTAATGGTTGTGAGTACCGGTTCCGGGTCAGGGAACAAATAGCCACATAAAAAATAGTTTTGCGGTGGAATTTGGTAGGCCCGGCAACTAACATACCCCCTGTCTCATGCCATCTCAAGAAGTATCATAAATCATTGTATATATTAGCTTTTATTATATAACTTGCCATTTCCTGTCTCACCAAATATCAGCGTGTCTCAAGAAATCAGGGCACAATCAGGGCACAGCATGGCACTTTCAGAAAGCAAAATCCGCACCGCAAAACCCCGCGATAAACGCTATCGGATGACCGACGGTGGTGGGCTGGTGATGGACGTCACACCAGCAGGCAAGAAGGTCTGGCGCTACCGCCTACAGGCGGACGGGAAGGACCGCACCGTCACCTTGGGCGAATATCCTGCTATGGGGCTGCTGGACGCCCGTCAGACCGCCTTGGACCTCAAGCGTGACGATGTGGACCCCAAGGTCGCTGTGGCACGTCAGCAGGCCGCACAGGCTACGACGTTCCGCGATCTGGCCGAAGCCTACATGGAACGCGAGAAACCACATTGGGCCGATGGTCATCACCTGAGATTTAGAAACCGAATGGTCAACGATGTCTTTCCGGTCCTCGGTGACATGGCACCGCGCGACATCCAGCCCGTCGATGTGATCCGCGCCGTTACCGGTATTCAAGACCGTGGGGCCACAGACACGGCTGTCAGGGTGGTCGGCATGATAGGGCAGGTGATGCGCTACTGCGTGGCCCGAGGACAGGCGGACAGGGACGTCACAGCCGATCTAAAGGGTGGTCTGGACCGTCCACCCCCTGTGAAGCACATGGCCGCTGTGATCGACCGTGACGACCTCGGGCGCATGCTTGTCGACATTTGGGACTGGGCAGGGAATTCCTACGGCAAGCCACTCCTGCAATTGGCCGCGTATCTGTTCCAACGCCCCGGCGAGATACAGGCGATGCGTTGGGCCGACATCGATCTGGACAAAGCGCTCTGGACCTACACCGTCAGCAAGGTCGGCGTGGAGCATGCCGTGCCATTGCCAGCGCAGGCGGTCGAGATATTGCGGGAACTGCACAAACAGACCGGACGGTTTGAGTTCGTGTTCTACAGCCACAGCGCCAAAAGCGGACACGTCAGTCCACAGATCGCGGTCAAGCTATTGGACAAGATCGGTTGGCGGGATCGTCAAACGGTTCACGGGTTTCGCGCTATCGCCCGCACGGTCATAGCCGAAGACTTAGGGGCCGAGCCGCGACTGATCGAACAGCAGTTGTCACACAGCGTTCCAGAGGTTCACGGCAAAGCCTACAACCGCACCAGATTCATCAACGAACGGCGCAAAATGGTGCAGGAATATGCCGATCACCTGGACAAAATTCGCGCTAAAAATACGGGTGTATGCGCGTAGTTTTTTGGCATGTCATTGTTCGCACTGGTTTATTGGATATAAGAATTTCTATATATAAAACTAAGCAATAACAAGGGGTTGTGGAATCTTCCTCAAGTGAATTAGTGTTTCTCCAGATGTCACTATCAATGGAGAAAGACATGCAAAAAGCCGTACCAATGTTGCGTATGCCGCGCGTTCTGGAACTCACTGGCCTTAGTCGGCCTGTCCTTTACCGTCTTGTTAAAAAGGGCAAGTTCCCAAAGCCCAAACAGGTTAGCCCGAATGTCATCGCGTGGCCTGAATCTGTGATTGCCGAATGGCAGGCAAACCTGCCCGAAAGCACCATTAAATCCTGCAATCCGAAGGTGGGTGCGGTATGACCCGTCTCGCTACGGTATCCCACGTGACGGACCGGGCTATCATTGAGGCGGCACAGGCGTTTGTGCGTGAAGCCGAGTCCGTGGTGGTCCGTGGCGTCAAGCTGGGTCACATGCTGAACGAACGTAAACGGGACACCCCGCACGGTCAGTGGACCCCGTGGGTGGAAGAAAACCTGCCGTTCGGTATCAGCTTTGCACAGAAGTTGATGAAGCTGGCCGACAACGAACAGGTCATTACATCAAATGCCGCATCGGTTCCGCTTTTGACCATCAACGATGCGCTGGCGGTTGCGCGCGGTAAACCCGCACCGAAGCCACAACCACAGCCGCAGCCGAAGCCCGCACCAGCACAGCCACAGGCCACGCTTGGGGACTTGGAAGCCACGTTGTCAGCATCGGCCAAGGTGCGGCTGGACAAGACCGTCGAGGCGCACAAGGCCGCGCTGGATGAAGCCCATGACATGGTGTTGCGGACCGTTGAGAAAAAACACAAAGCCGAAATCGACCGACTGGCATGGGAACGCCTTGATGCCATATTGCCCGGTTTCGAAGAACGGGTGAAGAAAGCGGAACGGTGGATGCGCAAGGATAAGCCGTTCACACAAGCCGAATTCAAATTGCTGACGATGGCAACACACCCCGACAAGTTTGGTGATAAGAAGCAAGCTGCCGCATCGGACCTTCACAAGAGGTTGCGGGACATGGGTGATGCGCTGGTAACCAAGCCAAGATCATTGCCTGATCGAATGCCGTCGCTGGATGAAATCCGTGCCAGTCACGCGTCACGGATCGAACAGAAAATGACCAAGCGTGAACGTCACGCACGGGGCTTGGCGTTCGACATGCTGCGTCGGCTGTATCCCGATTTTTACGGTGACACCTGAACGACCCTGACACACTTGAATAACTGATCCTTGCCGAGTGTGTCGGCCAAAAGAAAACCCGTCGCGCTGCGAGGGCGCGACGGGTCCAACAACAACCCGCGATCTGCAAGGAACAGGCCGTCATGAATGACATAGTACAATACCCACCGGGAGTGGTACAGCAACCGACTCTGTCTTACGAAGAAACCATTGCCCGCGAACGGGCGATTTTCGCAAGCATGAAGGCTGAAGCACAAGTTCGGCAATTGACCACCGCAACAGACTTGCCCCGAAACTGGCCGCACATTGGAACTTGGGAAGATCGGGTCAGGGATCACGAAGGTGATGTCGAATACCTGGTGCCTGACCTGATACCGCGTGGCCTGATCACAACGCTGTTCGGGCGCGACGGGATCGGTAAGTCGTTTCTGATGATGTACGTGAGCATGTGTCTTGCCGTAGGCAGATGCCCTCTGACCAACGACTCAGGGGGCACACCACTGCGCGTGTGGTTCTTGTCCACCGAAGACCCCGAACGCGCCATTGTGAGCCGTTTCAAGGCGATCAGTGAATCCCTATGCCTCGACCCATACGAGGAATCCCAACTGTCTCAGAACTTCGTCATGCCGCAGATGAAGGGCATAGACACCTGTTTGCAGATCACCGGGAAAGGTGGCCAACCAACTGCGTCACAATATGCGCGGATGTTGGAACGTGCGCTTGACCAAGGCGCACCCGATCTTCTGGCAATGGACCCGATCAGCGATCTGTTCAGGGGCAACCAGAACGCGGCAAACGATGTCGCCCCGTTCCTCTGGTACTGTGAGACGCTGGCCGACCGGTACAACATGGCACTTGCCCTGATCGGTCACCCTGCCAAGGACGAAGAATCGCGGTACGCTGGGCACTCGCTGTGGTCCAGCAAGTCCCGTAGTCGGCTGTTCCTGTTCTGCGAGAAAAACGTCACGTGGTTGGAACAGGACAAGCGCACCAACGGCCCGAAGGCGAAACCGATCAGATTGAAGTGGAACGATGGTGTTCTTGCCCCGGTGTCCGAACTGGAACAAGGCGACACGGACCGTGCGATCCGTCAGGCCATTGAGGAAGGATTGCCCCACTGGGCCGCTCGTGGCGAAGTGGTCTCTGTGGCCAACACCGCGCCGAACAAGATGCACAAGATGTTACCCGACTATGATGAAGCCGATGTGCGCCGTATAACGGGCCAACTATGTGCCGACGGCACGTTACGGACCGTTGAGTTTGATGGCACCGATAATGTTCCAGACATACGTAACAAGCGTAACGTAGCCAAGAAAGGTGTGTGGTGGAACAAGTGAAGAACTACTGCTGAACAACTGCTGAACTACTTCCCAGTGGTTCTTTGCACCTTACAAAGACGGTTCGTTGGCTGGTGTCCTTGCGCTCCGCTGAACTACTACCCCCTGTAAGGGGGAGTAGTAGCAGCAGCGTCACCGGACAACCAACACGACATTGTTAACGCAGTAGCGTTGGTGTGATGAACCACTATCCACCCGCAAGTATGTCACGCACCGCACGCATATAACCGTCACACCATATGCCCACCACGCAACGACAGCGTCCCATCACGCAACGACAGCCCAACCACCAACGACAAGCAACGACACGACCTGCCACACCACCAGCATCATCACATCCGCAACGGCACGACCTGCACCGTCATCGTCACGCAACGGCCTATAACGGGTCGGCTATATCCATCAGGGGCGGGGTGTTCCGTAACTTCGACTTGGGGGTCACCACCGCACAGGGGAGAGAGATTCTAGAACTAATCCGAAAAATGACCCCCCTGTACCAACCTTCCAGTTACTGGAATCTTGCGCTATAATAGGCCGTCCGCGCGCCCCGACGGGTGTCCTTGTTTGTGGGGAATCATGATCGAAGACCGTGAATTTATGCGTCGAATCCGCCTAGAAGCGATGATCCGTCACGCTCGACGGTGTATTGCCAGAACCGCTGGCAGACCGACCACGTATGAGACGGATGGCGTCGAGCATTTCATCACCTGCGCTGGTGTTCACATCCACGTCGCCCCGGACAGCAAATCCAGCAAGCAAATCCTGCAACAGTGGTGCAATGAGGCGAACATATGAGATTGAACCCCGCGCTTTTGGCTGACGCCGCTGACTGCAATCGACACCTGCGGTGGATTGAAGGTGAGACGATCCCCAAAGTGGCACGTGCTGGCCCTCGTATGGGTGAAGGTATCCAGCGCAGGGCCAAAACGTGCTGTGCGTCCTGCGACAAACTCATGGCTCCGGGGTTTAAGAAATACCGAGGTGATCCGTGGTGCGGTCGACAATCTTGCGCGGTTCGTTTGGACCGTTGGTGGAATAAAAGTACGACATAAACCACTGATTTATTTCGTTTTTGTCGTACCTAAAATCTATACAGACGCAAAATCCATGAGCATACTTGTCGACAACCAAGGATGGATCGACGTATGCCCAGCATCAAAACAGCCCCCACAGCATCCCGAAAACTGATTAAGTCGCTGGCCTTTCGCCGCCGCGAACTATTCCTGACGGCCAAACAGGCTCGTGATGGTGTAGCAGGCGCGGACCGTGAGACGGACACCCAGATCGCGCGTATCCGCAAACACGTCCATCGAGCCACCGAGGCCACCGAGGCCGCACAAGCTGCCGCTGATGACTTCAACACCGCATCCCTCATTCTGAAATCTGGTACCGACTGTGGACCCCTTTCCAGTCCGGTATCCAGACTCGCAGCGCTTTCTGTCCGGTTGGGAGGGAGTTCGGCCCTGACCGATCTGGTGGAAAGCGCTGCACACCAAGCCCGAGATGCCGCAACCCTGTCGCAAGATCGCCTCGACAATTTTAGCGACGACATCGCGGCATCACTGGCCGCTTGTGATCTGGTCGAGGCGCAACGTGACGGTGATGACGCCCGCGTCCGCCGCACTCGACGCAAATACCAATTCCACAAAGACGCACACTCCGAGAGGACCGCCCGATGACCAACCCCTTTAAAGACACGGGAACCAATCCATACGATTTACCTGGTGGCCCCTCTGCGACCCGATCTGCCAACTCTGACGGCATGATCGGCATCGGTGGGGGTGTTGGTATCAAGGGTGACCAGATCGTCACGATGGATGCTGCCGCTGGCACCGTGAACCCCGCTGGCCAAGCCCTTTTGCGCTTCATTCTCGGTCGTGTGGACCAGCGCGAAGCGGCAATGGCCGAAGTGATCGGCAAGCTGATCGCCAAACACATCCAGCCTTATGAACGCCGGATCGATGAACTGGAAAAAGCCCTCGACCAAGCCCGGTCCGATGTGTCCGACGCGATCCGCACCAGCGTGGTCGGATACTTGGATGACGCCCCGACGCTGGATGAACTCGACAAGATGGCCAAGCGCCACAAGAAAACGATGGAGCAAAACCAATGACCCTTTTCCAAGGCAACACCACCGCCGACCGCAAGGCTCGCACAGCCCTCGAAAACGAGACCAAGGCCGCTGCTTTTGACGATGCTCTGGCAATGGCCAAAGACGCGCCGAAGACGGCCCGAGAACTGGCCGCAACCAAGGCTGAACTGGCCGCACTGCGCAAAACGGTTGATCGTCCCGTCCATGTGACTGTCCGACCGCCTGCCGAGCCTAAGAAGGCCGCGAAACAGGCCCAGCTATCATCCCTGCGTCTTCTGTCTGCGGCTGCTTATGGCGGCATGAAACAGCACGCCGATCAGGGCCATATCCACGCCCATGTCGAAAAGCTATTCGGGGATCGCAACACGCACCAGCATGTGATCCGCGATGCGACATCCGTGGCGACCACAACGTCCGCTGGTTGGGGTGCAGAACTCACCAATTCCATGAGCGTGGGTTTCATCCGTGATCTGGCACAAACGTCCTGTGCTGCCCAACTGATCGCCCGTGCTGGTATCCAGCCGTTCAACGGTGCCAACTCGCTCACATGGGGCATGCGTGCTGACGACGCCAAAGGCGACATGAAACCCTCTTGGGTGGCTGAAGGCGCGACCATCCCTGTGATGCAATCTCGGTTTAGTTCCGTGACCCTTGCCCGTCACAAGCTGGGTGCGATTGCTACGGCATCGGACGAACTGATCCGTGTATCAAATCCGGCGATCCTGAACCTGATCGAAGAATTTGTCAGGGAAGATGCCAGCACCGGACTCGATGACAGCATGTTCAATCCGAACCTTGCGGAAATTGCTGCGGTTCGTCCGTCCAGCCTGACCTACAATGCCACCAACGACGCCAGTGATGGCGGCTCGACCCTTGCCGACATCCTGAAGGACATAAAATGGCTGCGGTCGGAAATGTCTGCGGTCAACGCTGTCGACCCGGTAATCCTAATCCACAGCGACCGCTACATGGCGCTGCAAATGGTGACCAGCACCGACGGCAACAGCTTCCCGCTGCGTGACGAACTGGCCAGCACTGGTGGTTTGTTCGGTGTGCCGATCATGCACAGCCCGTACATGAACGCACAGCACGCCATTGCGCTTGATGCTGCCCGTCTGGTCGTCGCAATGGATGGTGTCCACGTGGACACATCCAGCGCTGTGACGCTTGTGATGGCTGATGCGGATGGTGTTGCCCCGACAATGCTTGATGCGGGTGCTGTGAACGACAGTGGCGGATCGATCCACGTGTCCGATGCGGCTGGTACCACACCACCCCCACAGGTGCGCGGCATGTTCCAGACATCCTCGACCGCGATCCGGTTGGTCATCCCGATGACCTACAAGATGTTGAAACCGTCCGTCGCGTACCTAACGAACGTGCTTTGGTGATCTGATGGGTATGCGTATCGTAAAAGCCAATCCTGATCCGCTGACCGCAAGCGTGGTGACGGTCAACGCCTGTACTGCGGACGTCACGATCCGTGCGGGCGATCAGGTGCGTATCTCGGACACTGGCGACATCCGCACTGCAATTGGCCTCTATCTGATCGACAATGGTTTCACCGGAAACGAGACGATTCACATCCGCACTTTGCAGCGGTCCGAGTGGGCTTGTCAGTCGAACGAATACACCAACCTTGCGTCCGGTCTGACGAAGACCAAGGCGGCGAAACTCAGGAAGGCGTCCCGCCCATGAGTGAGCGCATCCCGATCTACACGAAACAAGGCGTAGCCACCGGCCAGACGGTCGATCCGTCACGGTACGACATGCGGTCGATCCCTAGTCGCGGTCTGGTGGCGCTTGGACATCGTGTCGGTCGGGACGGTCTGCCCGAGTGGTCGCGGATATTTGTGAAACAAGGAGACCTGCCCGATGACACCCCAACGGAATAAATACGGCACCCTGACGGGCCAGACGTTCGATGAAACCCGCTTTGATCTGCAAAAGACCGTGGTACCTGGACTCGTCCAGATGGGCCGATCACAGGCCATGCACGGCAGGGCCGATGATGCCGACTGGTGGCCTGTCTATGCTCTGGCGACCGACTTGCCGTGACCCGCAAAAAGAGGACCAAAAAGATGCCTTTGGACATGACCGGACAACCAGACCGACCGCAAGTCGACCGTGATGCGGTTGCGCTGGCCCTACAGCGAGAACTGGGCCGACCCTTGGCGTGGTCCGAGTATGTCCGCATCTGGAACGTGACGACCGACAAGATGGGTCGGTCGGATTTTATCCGCGACTGATGACGATCCGTGATCAGATACTCGCCGCGCTTGATCCCTTTGTCGCGCTCGGTCTGCCGGTCAATGTAGGCGTGGTGGACCTGAGTGGGTCACGGGTGGAAGTGGTTGCCCAGATCGGCCCTCTGACGGTCCTGTCTGGTCGGATACCGGCGACGTCTCAGGCTGTGGATGACCTCTTGGCGCGGCAGGGATGGATGTTGGCGGCACTCTATCGCCTTCAAGGTGGGCCACGCTCACCAACCAGTCTGCAAACCAATGTCCCGCCATATCTGACCCCCGTCGCATAACCTAGCCGATACGGTCCGTTGTGTCATTGTGGCTGGTACCTGGTATCTGGTGGCCGGGGGTATGCCGAGACCTAAGCCCGACAGATCGCCACCGCACACCGAAGCACGGAAAGTTACACAGCGGGGCTTAATGCTCTTTTTGTAACGAGTATTTAAGCCTATTCGCCATTATGATGGCCAATTAATAAAAATAACCGTTACAAAAGCGCTTGCACATACCGCGTTTCGCTCCTATTTCGGTCTCGAAAAGGGGAAACAGATGCGCAAGAAAGCCACAACACGGGAAGTTATCCGGGCCGAAGCCTTGGGTAAAACCGTATCCAAACAAACAATGATCAAGACGGAACGCTTTGTTGAAGGCGTGTTCTCTGAACTGACGGACCTGCCTATTTCCCTTCGTCACGATTGGACTATCCGGTCTTTGACCGCGAAGAAGTCAGTGAGCAAAGGCGGGAAATACAAGGCGCGGTTCCGTAACTATGAGTTGGACGCCGCCGATCAGTTTGGTGAAGACGGTGCAGGTGTTGCGCTGCGTCTGATCCGCTATGTTGATGACGATACGGATTTTGACGCTTTGGTCGATTGGACTGAATATCCTTCGTTTGCCGCCGATCCCGAAATCGGAAGCCTGTTTCGCATAACCACATGGGACTCCCTGCGCTGCCTTGTGGCGCACGAAGTGGCCCATGCTGTCGATTTCCACCAAGGTGGCGATGGTGGTCATCGTGAAAGCTGGAAGGCGATCTATCGCGACTATCGCAAGCGTCTGGGATTGGTCCGTGTCGCCCCGTTAACCTCAACGGCGACAGACACAACCTGCAACCACTGCGGAGAACTTTTCATCCCCGCCCGTAAGAATACAAAGTATTGCAGCACCAAGTGCCGTGTCGCAGCGCACCGGGAGTCGAAGCGATGACCAGCATCACCCGCAAGATCGGCGCGAACCGTGGCAAGCCCCGGCTCTGGCTGGAAGGCAAGGTGCTGGTGTCGGCTGGTCTGGACCATGGCAACCGCTGGAACCTCGTTCCGGTGGAAGGTGGTCTTGATCTGGTCCGAAGCGATGACGGCAAGCGCAAGATCGCCGGAAAGCCCGGTCGACCCATCATCGATCTGGCTGGCGCATCGGTCCCTTGGCCCACTGGTACCGTCGTGACGCTGACCTTTAAGCAAGGCAAAGGAGTCATCCATGTCAGATAATATCGTCCAGTTTCCGACCGCATATGAGCCATACGAGGCCCAGCCACAGCCCGTCTCGGTCCGAGTGGTCCTGACACCACCCCCTGCGCCTTTCCTGACGCCTTTGGGCGTACTGGTGGCTGTGTTGGCTGGTGTGGTGACGTTTGTCGCGGTGTCGGCTTTGATAGGGTAGTGCTTGGCAGGATCAGCGCTCAGAAATGGCCTTCGCCACCGAAGAAATGATAGCTTCTATATTGTCGTCAGACTGACGGCAGTCGAACGTCATTACATAAACGCTTTGTAGCGCTTGGCCCGGTTCCATGATGGAAATCCCGAGGCTCGATACATACATTCCCTGCCAGTCATTCTTGTAATATCTTCTCAAGGAAAGTGTTCGATTCCCCAGGAATTGCTTCGACATTTTGATGGTATCTGGGCTGAATAATGAATCAGAGAAATGGTCGCTGAAAACCAATCTGGTGGAGTTTACTTCCACAATACCATCTCCACTCATAGCCGAGTCGATTAGGATGTCTTGATATGTGTTTCCAAAATTTACGGATAAGGTCATGCTGTCGCTGCCATGAGTGGAATAAGTAACTCTCAAGCTATCACCAAGACTGAGACTATCTTCGTAACCAGAATATTCTACTGGTTTGCCCTCCTCAATTCCGATGATCTTTTGGCTGTTGATGGTGCAATCCATTGAGCCTTCAATGTACTCAGCAAAAGCGGGTGTCGAGCAAAGGGCGAAGCAAACGGCCAGAAATGTCTCTTTCATAAAATCATCCAATCATGCGTTCTAGGCTTATGAATAAAGCCTGACGGCGAAATCAATCTTTGAGGTTCGCCACATCGACAGCCGACAATCCGCCGCCCTGACTGACCTCAGAACTGAGCTTCGCGCAATGAAATCTCCAACGTCGCCTGCACATCGATCCTGCATTGGTTTTCCCTGCAAGGGATCTATGTTGAGGCTCGTGCGCGGCGAGATTTCCTGCGCGCGGCGATTGCGCCAAAACACCCTAGACCACCTATTAAGAGCATTCCCGCAGCGGGAAGTGGTACTGGAGCGGGTGCTTCGATGCCTTCGGCCTCAAAGCTATAACCAACCAAGAAAAAGTGAGCACTGAACCAAGCCCCCATTCGATGCCACCCGTCGACATCCCAATCAACACTGACTTTATAATTTTCGCCATCGGGATTAAACGTGACATAACGTGGATCAGGGTACCTTGGGTCGCTATAGTCGTAATTGTAAATCGTGCGATCACCATTGAAGTATGGGATGTTGAAAAACAGTTCGGTGATTTTTCCCTTGCCCAAGTTCCATTCGATTGGTTGGATGTAGCTGATTTCCATGCCCAGACCTTCCCAATAGCGATTGTGCTGACTGAAAACGGCCGGGTTATCCTCGTCGATCATGTATGTTGTCGCGGACGCAGTACCGGCAAAAGCCAATAGTGCAATCAGAGAAGTCGTAGTTAAGCTTTTCAAATCTTTTCTCCAAAAACATCGTCTTTGGATTTTACTTAATGTTTCTCGCTCAACAGTATTTTCGAATGGTGGTCAAAAGCTTGCTTTATTACGCCAAAGCAAGTTGGGCTTCATTTCAACCGCTCGACCTTATCACCACCCCGATTGATGTCAGCGCCAAGCATGGCGTCCTGTGCCGCTCCGTCGCCGTGATAGACCAGCCGGTAATCTTTGACCTTATGCTGTCCACAGCGGCGACACCGCGCCCGCTCAACGGCCTGTGCGACCGTCTCGGGTGGTTTGCTCAATGCGAGCAATACCGGTACTGGCAGGCTGGCATGGTGACCGCAGGCACACTCGCACCAGATCAAATGTTTCGGGATACTGGTCAGGCGTGTTCCGCCAGCTTTGAGTCGTGCCACCATGTTTTTGGGTGTACTGGAAGTGAAACGGTACGGCTACCTTGATTGCTTCGCCCGCTTTGCGATGAGAAACTCAATTTGCGCTGCGAGTGCCTCAGCTTCGGATGGTTCCAGCAATTCTACTAAGTTTAGCAATTTGTTGTCTTCGAGGACTATCTCACACTTCAAAAACTGTTCGAGAGTTTTGCCGTAACAATGAGCTACACGTAGAGCGTTCTCGACTGTTGTGGTAGCTCCAGCACGTAATTTGACCTTGGTTAAAGCGCCCCGTGAGACGCCAGAGTGACGACACACTTCTGCAAGTGTCAGTCCCTCGTTTTCCAAGTGCCAAATCAAGGCGTTTTTGAATAGGCCGTCCACAAATTCCACACACTTTTTGGTTGCTAAAACATTTATGTGCAGAAGGGCGATTGTTGGTCAATGTTTCCAATAGCCGCCTATACCTCAGTTTCTTTCTGGCAAAACGTAAAACGGCCCGCACAAGACGGACCGTTTAGTGAGACATCATCGCAAGCCATAACTGGGACTGCATCATCCAGCCTGACCGCTCCGTCTCGGGTGGACAATGGCACGGGCAGGGCGGAACGTAAAGAATCAGGGCACACATCAGGGCACAGATTTCTCCGTGATCCACCTAAGTGATTGTTTTAGAGGTGATATTATGGTGGAATTTGGTAGGCCCGGCAGGACTTGAACCCGCAACCAAAGCGTTATGAGCGCTCTGCTCTAACCAATTGAGCTACAGGCCCACCGTTTAGGCCCTTTTGCTAACATAAGGCACGCCCGCGTCAAGAGTTACCGTTGCCTGTTGTCAAATGATGGTCTAGTGCCTCTGCAAGTCCTGAAATGGAGTGGATTATGAGCGACGGCAAGAACGGCATCACCTATGCAGATGCAGGTGTGGACATCGATGCAGGCAATGCGCTTGTGGACCGGATCAAACCTGCTGCCAAGCGCACCACGCGCTCAGGCGTGATGGCGGGGCTTGGCGGGTTCGGCGCATTGTTTGACCTGAAAGACGCAGGCTATGTCGATCCGATCCTTGTGGCGGCCACCGATGGTGTGGGCACCAAGCTGCGGATTGCGATCGATACCGGCAATGTTGACGGCGTGGGGATCGACTTAGTCGCGATGTGCGTCAATGATCTGGTGTGTCAGGGTGCCGAGCCTCTGTTCTTTCTGGACTATTTCGCAACTGGAAAACTGGAAACAGATCAGGCCGCACGGATCATCGAAGGCATTGCCGAGGGGTGTTATCAATCCGGCTGCGCACTGATTGGTGGCGAAACCGCCGAGATGCCCGGCATGTACGAAGCGGGTGACTTTGATTTGGCCGGTTTCTCGGTTGGCGCGATGGAGCGTGGCGCGGATCTGCCGGCTGATGTCGCCGAGGGCGATGTCCTCTTGGGACTGGCGTCTAGCGGCGTGCATTCCAACGGCTACAGCCTTGTGCGCAAATTGGTTGAGATCTCGGGCCTTGCTTGGGGTGATGAGTGCCCCTGGGCCGAAGGCACTTTGGGAGCGGCTCTGCTGGCCCCCACAAGGCTCTATGTGAAACAAGCGCTGGCAGCGGTGCGGGCAGGGGGCGTGCATGCTCTGGCCCATATCACTGGCGGTGGGTTGACCGAAAACCTCCCACGGGTTCTGCCTGATGATCTGGGCGCCGACATAGATCTTAGTGCCTGGGATTTGCCGCCTGTGTTCAAGTGGCTCGCCGCCACGGGCGGTATGGCCGAGGCGGAAATGCTCAAAACCTTCAACTGCGGTGTAGGCATGATCCTTTCAGTGGCACCTGACCGCGCCGAGGCCGTTGAGGCGCTGCTGCTAGAGCAGGGCGAAACTGTGTACCGACTGGGTACTGTGACGTCCGGTGCTGGCATGCGTTACGCGGGTAAGCTGCTGTGATCCAACGGGTTGCCATCTTTATCTCGGGTGGCGGCTCGAACATGGTCAGCCTTGTGCAGGACATGTTGTCGGGTGGCCACCCAGCGACTCCTGTGCTGGTGCTGGCCAACGACGCAGATGCAGGCGGGCTGAAGAAGGCCGCTGATATGGGTGTTGCAACTGCCGTGGTTGATCACCGCCCTTTCAAAGGTGACCGCCCAGCATTTGAGGCTGCTTTGCAATTGGAACTGGACAAGGTGCAGCCTGACATCCTGTGCCTGGCCGGCTTCATGCGCGTTCTGACTGAAGGATTTGTCGCCCCTTGGGAAGGGCGCATGTTGAACATTCACCCGTCGCTTTTACCGAAATACAAAGGGTTGCAAACCCATGCCCGTGCGCTTGAGGCTGGTGAAACGGAGCATGGCTGTTCAGTACATCTGGTGACACCTGCATTGGATGATGGCCCAATCCTTGGTCAGGCACGCGTGCCAGTATTGGCGGATGACACGCCTGATACCCTTGCGGCGCGGGTTCTTGAGCAGGAACATCGCTTGTATCCGGCCGCGTTGCGCCGCTTTGCGGCAGGGGATCGCACCCGCTTTGATCTCTGACCGCAGCACCTTACTTAAGGTGATTTGCAATTTGACCTATTTCCCCGTAATCCCTCGGGACCGGGCAGAATTTGAACAAAAAGACACGCTGCAATGAAAACACTGACTACGACCGAGGAACTGGCCTCCTTCTGCGAGATGGCTGCGAGCAAACCCTATGTCACAATCGATACCGAATTTCTGCGCGAACGCACCTATTACTCCAAGCTATGCCTGATTCAGCTGGCCGTGCCGGATCACGATGGGGATGATGCCGTACTTGTTGATCCTCTGGTCAATGGCTTGTCGCTTGAGCCGCTCTATGACCTGTTCCGCAATACAGATGTGGTCAAAGTGTTCCACGCCGCGCGGCAAGACCTCGAAATCTTTTTTGTCGAAGCGAAGGTGTTCCCCGAACCCTTGTTTGACACGCAGGTTGCCGCCATGGTTTGCGGCTTTGGAGATCAGGTCGGGTATGAAACGCTGGTGCGAAAGATCGCACGTGAAAGTGTTGATAAATCAAGCCGTTTTACCGATTGGTCGCGTCGTCCGCTGACCGAGGCGCAGCAGCGATACGCGCTGGCAGACGTCACACATTTGCGCCAGATTTACGAGTTTCTCGCGAAAAAGCTGGAAGAAACCGGACGCGCGCATTGGGTGCGGGAAGAGCTGCAGATTCTGACCCATGAAGACACCTATATCATCAAACCTTCTGAGGCTTGGCGGCGGATCAAAACGCGTACCACAACACCAAAATTCCTGGCCATTGTGCGGGAATTGGCGCGTTTCCGCGAAGGCTATGCCCAGAGCCGCAACGTGCCGCGCAACCGGGTTTTCAAAGATGATGCGCTGATTGAGCTGGCTTCGACCAAGCCACAATCGATGCAGGACCTTGGGCGCTCACGCCTATTGTTGCGAGAAGCCCGCAAAGGCGAAATCGCAGACGGGATTCTGAACGCGGTGACACAGGGTCAGGCTTGCCCGCAGGACCAGATGCCAAAGGTCGTGAATGGCCGCGACAAACAGCAGGTTAATCCGGCATTGGCCGACCTTTTGCGGGTCCTGCTCAAAGCCAAGACCGAAAGCTCGGGCGTGGCGTCAAAACTGATTGCGCCGGCAGCTGATCTGGATGCAATTGCTTCAGGCGATCGCGATGTTCCGGCACTGAGTGGATGGCGCAAAGAGGTCTTTGGCGACGACGCGCTGCGCCTGTGCAATGGTGAGATTGCTCTTGCAGCCAAAGGCAAGAACGTCAAAGTCATCTCTATCTGATTTGGTTTAGCGGCGACGCGCCTGGCGTGCGTTGTCGGCTGCGACGACCTTGATCGTGCGCACGCCTTCCAGCTGTTGATCTGTCAGGTTGTGCGCCACGGTAACTGTGCGCGCCTGATCGGTCCCACCACGCGTGCCCCATGAGGGATGAACTGCCAACAGTTCATACGTCAGAACGCCATTTTCCGGCTTGCCTTCGTTCAGGGGCTGCAGTTTCACGCTGAACGCGCCTTGCACGTAAGCCACGCCACTGGCCCGGATCAACGCGCCATCATCCAAGCGTTCGACAACAAGTTCCGTCACCTTTTGAACGGGAACGCCCGGGTAGACTTCTTCAGGCCGTGTCGCCAAGGCGTTTTCTTCAGGAATAAGGGGATTACGCTCAGTGGTAGAGCCTGTCGCCACTTCTTGCGAATTCCCAAACCAGTTCCGCGGATTCAACCGTGTGCTACACGCGCTCAGCACGATTGCCGCTATGGCTAGGCTAAAAGCAATTTTCCGCATTGGCTCACCCTCATTCTCTTTTCCATCAATTAACGGATTGTGATTGCATTGAAAAGCATCAAGGCAGGGCTGGACCTTTGTCTCTGTGCATCCTAGTTGATTTGTGCGGAGTAAGGAGAGCCCGGAATGGCCAGCGCGGCGTTTGAAGAGATTGTCGAAGACTTTGAGTTCATGGATGACTGGGAGGACCGGTATCGCCACGTGATTGATCTGGGCAAGGACATGGACGCGCTGGATGATGCGTTGAAAGTACCAGCAACCAAGGTTGACGGGTGTGCCAGTCAGGTTTGGCTACATCCCCGGATCGAAGGCGGTGTGTTCTCATTTGACGGTGACAGCGATGCCATGATCGTACGTGGGTTGATCGCGGTTTTGCGTCGTCTTTACAACGGTTTGACCCTGGCCGAAGTCGGCAGTGTCGACGCGCGTGCCGAAATGGAACGGCTGGGTATGAATGAGCATTTGTCGTCGCAACGCTCAAACGGTTTGCGGGCCATGATTGAGCGCATTCATCAGGTGGCCGCCGACGCGGTTTGAACCGCGTTACTGGTCCTTGGTTGCACGGTCGCGAAAGTGCGCCAATACATGCAGACGGATGGCCGAGGCCAAACCTGTTTCAAAGCCGCGTTCTGCATCAATTTCGGCAGCCAAGACGTTGATTGGTTTCGATTTTTCTTCCGCAATTTCTCGAAAGGCGCGCCAGAATTCGTCCTCTAGAGAGACACTGGTCCGG
Organism: uncultured Shimia sp.; assembly: GCF_947498095.1. GTDB lineage: Bacteria > Pseudomonadota > Alphaproteobacteria > Rhodobacterales > Rhodobacteraceae > Shimia. Next base: position 24,736 of record NZ_CANMJE010000014.1, read on the forward strand.
TGACCTTTCAACGTCAGGGAACGTTTGACGGGTCGATTCATTCGCGTTCTTTTCCGTCAAGATCGCGCCGGGCCTTATCCGTTCGAGCATCCTCCAGAGATTTCTGGGCCTTCGTTCGTCCGAATTTCACAGTGTTTTCATCCGCCCGTGCTTTCTGATCCCGACGGGATTTGGCTTTGCGAAACTGATTAAGGTTGGTGACATTGCTCATGGGGTGAGTGTATCGGCAATCGCGGGCTTTTCCACCGTTTCCTTTGATCTGCGACGCGACGGGCGCAAATACCAATACCATATCCGGTAGGCCTCAAGGGCGATCAAGGGCCCAAAATGCACCATTGCAGGCACCACACCGCTCCATTTGTGCAGCGCGGCCCAATGCACCAGCGTCAACACCGCGGCCACATAGGTTGTTCGTTGCAAGGTCTTCCAGTTTGGCCCCAGGATTCGCATGAAACAGTCCATGCTGGTCACTGCGAGGGGAATGAAAATGGCAAAGGCCAGCCATCCGGTCCAGATGTAAAGCCGGGGCAATTCCATAAGAATGCGATCGAGCGAAGCCTTGTCGATCAGGTAAAAAATCGTGTGCGCGGCAGCGTAGGCAAAGGCAGCCACTCCAAAGTAACGACGGTTCTTACGCAGCCATCGCGGCCCGCGCCAGCCTTTGAACAGCAGCATAAGCGGTGTGGCCATCATAGAGATGATCATGAAGCGGGCCGAAAACTCACCCGTTGGATGCACAAGAATGTGGTAAATGCGAGGGCTGTTGGAGGTCAGCAATTCATTTGTCATCGCCAATGCGGGCAAGGCGAGCACCAGCCAAAGCCAATAGGGAGAGAGACGGGACATGGCAAACTCCTGATTTCCAGCCGCTTGATACCTGTTCAAACGCGCGTAACCAGGCATTCCGTCGCTCGAAAAACAAAAAAGAGCGCCGAAGCGCTCTCTCTCGTAGTTCGTTTTTTCAGGATCAGTCTTTGGGACCTATCATCTGTTCGGGTCGCACAACGGCGTCAAAGGTTTCGGCGTCAACAAAGCCCAGCGCGATAGCCTCTTCTTTCAGTGTCGTGCCGTTCTTATGCGCGGTCTTGGCCACTTTGGTGGCGTTGTCATACCCAATCGTTGGTGCGAGCGCTGTGACCAGCATCAGCGATTCTTTCATCAGCTTGTCGATGCGGGGCTCATTGGCCTGAATGCCGTTTAGCATACGGGTGGTAAAGCTGTCGGCCACGTCACCCAAAAGCTGGATCGACTGCAGCAGGTTGTAGGACATCATCGGGTTGTAGACGTTCAACTCAAAATGACCTTGCGAGCCGGCAAAGGTCATGGCGGCATTGTTGCCCATCACGTGCGCGGCAACCTGTGTCATGGCCTCAGCCTGAGTTGGGTTCACCTTGCCGGGCATGATAGATGAGCCGGGTTCGTTTTCCGGCAGGATCAGCTCGCCCAGACCGGAACGTGGTCCGGAGCCCAAGAAACGGATGTCGTTGGCGATCTTGTACATCGCGCCCGCTACAGTGGCCAAGGCGCCCGACATGAACACCATGGCGTCATGCGCGGCCAGCGATTCAAACTTGTTGGGGGCCGTCACGAACGGCAGGTCAGTGATCCCGGCCATATGGGCAGCCACCGCTTCGCTCCAGCCGTGTTGGGTGTTCAGACCGGTGCCAACTGCTGTGCCACCCTGTGCCAGTTCGTAAATGCCGGGCAGGGCGGCCTCAACGCGGGCGATGCCCATGCGGATCTGGTGGGCATAGCCGCCAAATTCCTGACCCAATGTCAGCGGGGTCGCATCCTGAGTGTGGGTCCGGCCAATCTTGATGATGTCTTTGAATTCTTCAGACTTTGCTTCAAGCCCTTCGGCCAGCTTGGTCAGGCCGGGCATCAGCACATCACGCACGCTCATCGCAGTGGCGATATGCATGGCGGTGGGGAAGGTGTCGTTAGACGACTGGCCCATGTTGCAGTGATCGTTGGGGTGCACGGGGTCTTTCGACCCAATCACGCCGCCAAGGATTTCAATGGCACGGTTGGCGATGACCTCGTTCGAGTTCATGTTCGATTGCGTGCCCGAGCCGGTTTGCCAAACGACCAGAGGGAAGTTGTCGTCAAACTTTCCGGCGACCACTTCGCTGGCGGCCTGAATGACCGCATCGGCAATCGTGGCGTCCAGTTTGCCGGTCGCCTTGTTCTGCATAGCGCAGGCTTGCTTGATCACGCCCAGCGCGCGCACGATGGCGACCGGTTGTTTTTCCCATCCGATGGGGAAGTTCATGATCGAGCGTTGGGTCTGTGCGCCCCAATACTTGTCAGAAGGCACTTCCAATGGGCCAAAGCTGTCGGTTTCTGTGCGGGTCTGGGTCATGCGAGGCTCCGTGTCAAAAATCACGTTCCTCTTATCGGAATCCGTGGAAAGTTCAATAAGTATACAATTGAATACCGTCGAAATCGCTCTGTCTGCGAAAGGATGCCGCGGCAAAGACCGCTCAACAAGTTCGAGTTAGCGCAATCATGTCGCTTTGGCAGTTGCGCTCGACCGCGACTTACCGGCGGAAGCTGTCCAAGCTGACGATCTCGGCGTCTTTCTTGGGCTCATCTTCATCGTCGATCTCAGCGATTGGGGCCTCTGGAACCTCATCGCCGTCCTCGGGGTCATCATCATCCTGGGTTTCGAACCGCAGGCCAAACTCAACAGACGGATCAACAAAGGTCTTGATTGCGTCATAAGGAATATAGAGAGGCTCTGGCGCGTCTCCGAAGTTCAGTGTCACCTGGAACCCTGTATCTGTAACGTTCAGGTTCTCGTACCAATGTTGCATCACAACCGTCATCTCACCGGGATAACGATCCACCAGCCAATCCGCGATGTTCACGTCTGGATGGTGCGTGTCGAAGGTGATGAAGAAATGGTGTTCGCCGGGCAATCCGTTGGCTTGCACATCGCTCAGGACCTCTTGGATGAGGCTGCGCATGGCGCGGTGCATCAGGTTTCCATAGTCGATCGTGCGCGGCATGGGTCCACCCCTGTTCATTCGTCTCGACAATAATAGATTCGTCGGGAAACAAAAGACGTGACGGCAATTTTCAGCAATTCGTTTTGTGTCACATCAACGGCGCGGCAAAGATTGCCGCAACGGCTGTGATGACAAGTACAATCACGAGGGGCAGGCGCAAGCCCAGTAGCAAGCCGCATCCCAAAAGAACCAGAAGTGCTGGCAGAAGCTCAAAACTGCTGAGGTTCGGGAGCGTGACAGGGCCGACGCTCTGGTGTTTGGAAAACAGAACGTGGAGCGCGAACCATAGCCCGAGGTTCGCAATGACCCCAACGACAGACGCAGAAATCATGCGCAATGCGTTTCCAAGTCGAGGTGCATGCAAAAGGCGCTCAACATAGGGCGCACCGGCAAAAATCCACAGAAAACAAGGGGTAAAGGTGCACCATAAGGTGACCAGACCTGCCAATACGGCCAACCCAGTACCACCGGCTTGATATCCAGCAAGATGCCCAACAAATTGGGTGACCAGTATCAGTGGCCCCGGTGTGGTTTCCGCCAGTCCCAGCGCGTCCATCATCTGGGGCGTTGTCAGCCACTGATGCTCTTGCACCACGGCCTGCACCATATAGGCCAGAACCGCATAGGCCCCGCCAAACGTCACCACGGCGAGTTTGGAAAAGAACAAGGCCAAATCGATCAGGAACTGTGCCTGTAAGACGATAAGCAGAGCCACAGGCGCGGCCCACAAGAGACCCCAAATAAGAACTGTTCTGGCTGTGCGTTTAAACGGGACCGAGGCTGGTTTTGGACTGTTGGTTGGTTGTAACGCGGGCAGGGTGGCCCCGGCCAAAGCTGCCAGCAAGATCACCGCCGGAAAAGGCAACATCTGTGTGAACAATGCTGCAAAGGCGACCATGGCGGCAAGCCAGGCCGCCTTGTCGTTCAGAACTTTGCCAGAGAGGCGGATCAACGCTTGCAGCACCACAGCCACAACCGCGGCCTGCACGCCCACAAAGGCATGTTGTACCGCGCTGACCTCGCCAAATGCCACATAGAGGGCGGCTAGTGCTGCAATAATGAGTGCGCCGGGCAAAACGAACAGCAACCCACCGATCAAGCCGCCCAAAGTGCCGCGCAGCTTCCAGCCCGTGTATGTCGCGAGCTGCATGGCTTCGGGCCCCGGCAACATCATGCAAAACGACAGTGCACCAAGGAACTCTTTTTCCTCAAGCCAGGGGCGTTGCTCGACCAGCTCCCGGTGCATCAGGCTGATCTGCGCGGCTGGCCCGCCAAAGGACAACAGGCCAATGCGGCCAAAAACGCGGACGAGTTGCGAGAGTGAGATTTGCTCCATTTTACTGCTCTTAGACATGCTCATGGACCTCATTGGCCCCGTCTCGGGCCCAGCGATAAAGGGCATCATAAAGCGGCAAACCTGCAGTCAATTGCGCCTGATCTTCTTTGTAAAGTCTTGATAAACCTACCGAAAGCGCCAAGAGCCCCGCGGCTTGTGGAACCTTGGTAAGGTGGTTGGTGTCGGCGGCACGCACGACCTCAGCCAGCCGCTCCAATGGGTCGTGGGTCAGGCCAAAGCCTTTGACCATCGCGTCAAAGCTGCATTGGTCCGCGACGTGGCCCCAAGGGGCGTCGGGAGTGTCAAAGGCGATGGCTTGAAATCGGTCCGCAACATCCAAAACTTCGGACGGCGGGACAAACAAAAATCGGGCTTTGGGGTCAATGAAGCGGCGGATGAGCCACGGACAGGCGATGCGATCGACTTTCGGGCGGTGGCGCGTCACCCAAAGCGAGCCTGCGTCGGAACAGGGAGGCAAGGCTGTAATAGGCGTGCACGGCAACTCCGCGGCCTGCCACGCGAGGATACCTCCGGCCAGTACTTCGGCAGCAATTCCATGGGTTCGTAGCAGCGCCGCAGCCCCGTGGCTAAGTTTCTTGCCCTTGTGGCAGATCACAACGGCCTTTTGCCGAACAAGCTCTGGGGCGAGTGCGGCGACTTGAGTGTGTGCCACACGGCGCGCGGTAGGAACAACAAAGGGGTGGGTGGCAAGATCGCCATCGATCCGCACATCCAGAATAACTGGCGCGTCCGGTCCGCCAAGCTGGCGCATCAGGTTTGCAGGGGAAATCTCGTTCAAAGACGGCACAAGGCATCCTTTCTGAAAAGGGTCAGTGGATGCGATCCTTGAGCCAAAGCCTCACGGGGTGGTCGCGCGACCCCATAAGACGAATGTGCCCAATCGTGTGTGTTCCGTCAATCGGTTTGCAAACTAGGCGCCGATACGCTGCCCTGTCAGGCATAGCGCGAGGGATTGTTCCGGCAGCAGGCCAATTTGTTCAAAAAAGCTCATGAAATCGAAACTGTTATAGGTTTCAACCATCTTGTCGCCGTCAAAGCGGGCGAACAGCTGGCCCGTACCCATCAACGGTTTGCCCGTCGCTGCAACGGTGACGTGCACGGAATAGAGTGCTGAGGCCCAATCGCCATCTTCCATCACCATGTCGAGTGATACGGTGGGGTTTTCAACCACGTTCAGAAACATCGGCACCAGTTCGCGAAACTCATCCGGGCCCATCTGCATTTCCGGAATTACTCCGGCGGCCTGCGTGACTGGTGTAAACAACTCGTCAATCGCGTCCAGATCGCCATTGATCCAAACCCTTTGATACCAATCTTCCAGCAGTTGGCGCTTGTCCATGATGTCATCCCCTCGGTTCAGTGACACTGCGAGCATGCGGGCCAGAGGCGAAGATTCGGTTAATGTGGGAAAGTGCAGGCTTCTGTTGCCAGGTGCCTGCGAACCCCGCCTTAGGTCGCTAAACCCAAGGAGTTAGTTTCGGCGACATTTACAGCTTACGCTGCAACTGCCATTGCCGGAGCACGATTGTCATTTGCAATTGTACAAGTTTCGCCGGTAACGGTGGCAGACAGCCGAGACAAAGCTAACACCTTTAGACGTTCGTCGATCCTATTTCGTCCCCATCGATCCCCAAATGAAGGATGTGTTGGTGGAGACGCCGGGTACCGCCCCCGGGTCCGATCCGCTTATTACGAGCGCGTTTATGTCCATAGTTCCCGAGGGAACGACACAAACATAAGGGGTTTAGAGAGTGATTTAAAGAGCGAAACGACGGGTGCTGACAAAATGTGAAAAGTTATTATTAGTACGTGCGTGCAGCCTCTAGCTAATGTTGTTTGTACTGAATCGACTGGTAGATGCCCTCGGGAATACCATATCGCAGGGCTGCGCGCGCCGCTTTGCATCTCCAGTTGGGTGACTTTTGGCGTGCCGGTGGCAAAAAAGCCAGCCCCGCCAGTGCCCATACCCAGGTTCGGGCAGGTGCAGCGACATGCGAGGTTTTGTCATCACGGTCCATACGAAAGCTGCGTAGTTCTTCGTAGATCGAGAAGAACCGGGTTTGGCAGGTTTCACATCGCCCGCGTTGGATGGCTTTCTCGTCCCAATGGGGCGGGTTGCGGCCAAGTTCGACGCTATCGACGATGTTGTATGTCCCGGTTTTACACTTTGGACAGACAAGCGATTTGGACACGGGTGTCTCCTGACCGCTCTATGGGTAGGACTTGATGGTGAAGCCTTCGGCTGGATCTGGCGCAAGGAAGTGCGCGGTGATCCAGTCAAATTGCTCGTCCGTGACGGTGAAAGGAGGGTCACCTGTATCGTTGCGGGCCTTTAGCCGGGCGCGGCAGACATCGTCAGGCACGTCGAGATAATGCAAAAGGTGCGGGCACTTAGCGTCCTTGGCGATTTCCATCATCCATGCGCGTTGATCGGGAGTGTTCGCGGCAAAATCCATCACCACGGTCGTACCAGCCCGCAACAAGTTCAGTACATGGTTCGTCAGCCCCGCCCGCAATCGCGCAGAATTGCGCACATAGTCGCTGACATCTTTCATCTCGCCCTCATAAAGCGTCGCCAGTAACGTGTCTTCGCTCAGAACCACCGTATGAGGTGCCGCAGCCAGTTGCGAGGCAAGCGTGGACTTGCCCGAAGCGATCTTACCGCAAAGAATGTGCAGGGTGGGTGGGGACATCATGGTGGGCCGTTACTCCGGCGCTTTGGCCGCGCGCGCCGCCATAGCCTGTTGGCCCAGTTCCAACGTGTATGACGTCAGCTCAGCCAAAGCCGCGTCTGCCTGATCTGCAGCATGAGTCTCAATGGCGTCAGCGATACGGCTGTGTAGACTAACAATCATGTCGCGGTTGCGTTGGGTAAATGTGATCATGTTCATCAGCGGCTGCATGGCTTCAACAGCGCCGGCCAGTTGGTAAGACAGCACAGGATTCTCAGCGCCATCGACCAGGGCACGGTGAAAGGCGACGTCGCTGTCGCAAAAACTCTCATCAGACAGGCCCGGTTGACCCTGACGATGAATTTCGGCGCGCATGGTGGCCAATTGGTCCGGCGTCCGGCGCTTGGCAGACAAAGGTGCACAGGCACGTTCCAGTGCAAAGCGTGCCTCGCAGGCGGTTTCAAAATCGACCGCGTTCATCGACAACAACAGCGTCGAGGTGGTGATGTGGTTGGCGTAGGCGTCCTGATAGCTCAGCCGCCGCACAAAGGCGCCCCCCGTCGCGCCACGTTGTGTGCGGATCAAGTTCTGGGCTGCCAGACGTTTCAATGCCTCGCGCACCGTGGAACGGGACACGTCAAACTGTTCGCTCAACTCAGTTTCCGAGGGCAGGCGGGCATCGACATCCATATCCCCGGAAATGATTGAATCCCGGATGGCTTTGGCAATTTGTGCCGGCAGGTCGGCCTTACTTTTGGGGTCTATTTTCATTTGTCTGACATTTAATGTTTGATCGAAGTTTAAATGTCTGACAATTTACTTGCAAGGAATGAGTCGCCCAAAGGAGTGACGACGTGTTTGCTGCCCGTATCCGAGCCATGACCGGATTGCACTGGATCGCGCTGTTTGCTGCGATCCTTGGGGCGTGGAGTATTCTTTATATGATGTCGCTACCTGCGGACCTTCGGGACGCGGGGCGTATTTATGGCGCGGATTTCTGGGTCGCGCTTTGCACAGTGACACCAGATACTGCTGGCTATCTGCGGGTTTTAACTATGTGGGCGCTGATGTCTGCAGCGATGATGGCCCCGACGGCTTTGCCCGCGTTCGCCACCTACGACGATCTGGGGCATTCCACCACCGGAACACGGTTTTCGCATCTGGTGTTGGGGTATCTGGCTGTCTGGTTGGGCTTTTCGGTCTTGGCAGCCGCCGTGCAAATGGCGCTGTTTCAGGCTGATCTGATCAGCGCCTTTGGTGACAGCCGCTCGACATGGCTTTCGGCGTTTCTGCTGGCCGTCGCTGGTTTGTACCAATTCTCGTCCGTGAAAGAAGCCTGCCTCAGCAAATGCCGCATGCCTCTGACGTTCTTCATGCAGCATTGGGACGAAGGCCCGTGGCGCAATGGGGTGCGCTTGGGGCTGGTTTGTCTGGGCTGCTGTTGGGCGCTGATGCTGCTCGCGTTTGTCGGTGGCGTCATGAACATCGCCTTTATGGGGCTCGCGACCATCATCATGGTTCTGGAAAAACTGCCCGAGATCGGGCGTTACATCACGCGGCCCTTGGGGGCCGTGTTGCTGGCATCCGCCGCCGCACTTGTGGCGACAACATTTTGAAATTTGAAACGGAGGAATTCTAATGGCTTTGGACCAAGTGGGCACAGTGCCCTGGACGATCAAAGGGGAGCTGATCCTCAACTGCAACTGCACCGTGTTTTGCCCTTGCGTGGTAAGTCTGGGCAAGCACCCGCCCACAGAAGGTCACTGTCAGGCCTGGGCCGGTGTGCGCATCGACGAAGGCCAGTACGGCGATGAGGACCTGTCGGGTTTGAACGTCGGCCTGTTCCTTGAGATTCCGGGGAACATGGGTCGCGGCAACTGGAAAGCAGCGGCATTTATTGACGATCGCGCCTCTGAGGCGGCCTATGAAGGCCTGGTCAATATCTTCAGTGGCGCCGCGCGCGGAACCACCGGGCTGTTTGGCTTGTTGGTCAGCGAATTTCTCGGCGCCGAGCGTGAAGAAGTGGTGTTTGAGACCGAAGGCAATGAACGTCGCCTGATGGTCGGCAAAAAGATCCAAGGTGCCGTTGTGCCGGTCGAGGGCAAGGGCGGTGAAGACATCGTTGTGACGAACACCGAGTACTGGATGGGGCCGGACATCACCGTTGCGACCGCCACCAAAGGCAAGGTTCGCGCCTTTGGCCGGGTCTGGGATTTTGATGGCCGCTCAGCCGAGATTTGCCAGATCGATTGGAAAGGCCCGCGCTGATGATCTCAGTCGGATACTGCCAGATGATGGCGCGCTACAACGCGTGGCAAAACGAGCAGGTCAAGGCTGCAGCTGAACGGCTGACCGAAGCAGAATTACGCGCTGATCGTGGCGCGTTTTTCAACTCGATCATGGGAACGCTGAATCATCTCTTGTGGGGCGATCTCTTGTGGATGTCGCGGTTTGATGGCGGTGAAGGGCCGAGCGTTGGGCCAGAGGGCCACACGACGCTTGCGCCCACGTTGGCGGTCTGGAGTGCAGAGCGGTTCCGGACCGATGGACGCATCCGTCTATGGGCAGACAGGCTTCACGAGATTGACCTTACGGGTGACATGTCCTGGGTTTCCACTTCTGATAACCAGGATGTCACATTTCCGATGGCGCAGGTCGTCGCGGGTTTCTTCAACCACCAGACCCATCATCGCGGGCAGGTTCATGCCATGCTGACCGCAGCGGGTCAGGATCCGGGTAACACGGATCTTACTTTTATGCCTGAGGAGCCGACATGGCGGTAATTGTTCCTTCGCGCCGCGTGCGCAAAACCCCCTTTTCCCCCGGCGTCGAGGCGGCGGGCGTTAAGGGCTATACGGTTTACAACCACATGCTGTTGCCGGTGGTGTTTGAAAGCGTCGAAGCCGACGCGGCACATCTGAAAGAACATGTGCAGGTCTGGGACGTGGCGGTCGAGCGTCAGGTGTCGATCAAAGGGCCGGATGCATTGCGGTTGATGAAACTGATCAGCCCACGGGACATGGACAAGATGGCGCCGGATCAGTGTTATTATGTTCCAACAGTGGATCACAACGGCGGCATGTTGAATGATCCTGTGTCGATCAAGCTGGCTGAAGATCACTATTGGCTTAGCATCGCCGATGGCGACGCGCTGCAGTTCGCTTTGGGACTGGCGATTGCCAAGGGTTTTAACGTCGAAATCGACGAACCTGATGTGTCTCCGCTGGCAGTGCAGGGGCCGAAAGCCGATGACCTGATGGCGCGTGTGTTTGGCGACGTGGTGCGCGACATTCGATTTTTCCGGTACAAGCGACTGACCTTTCAGGACACGTCTTTTGTGGTGGCGCGCTCAGGCTGGTCGAAGCAGGGTGGCTTTGAGATTTATGTTGAGGGCAGCGAGTATGGCATGCCCTTGTGGGATGCTCTGTTTGCGGCTGGTGAAGACTTGAACGTACGAGCAGGCTGTCCGAACAATATCGAGAGGATCGAAAGCGGCTTGCTGTCCTACGGTTCGGATATGCGGCGCGAAAACACCCCGGTCGAATGCGGTCTGGGCAAGTTTTGCAACAGCCCCGAAGACTACATCGGCCGTGCCGCGATCGAGGTGCAGCTTCGTGATGGGCCGCCGCGTCAGATCAGGGCGGTGGCGATCTCGGGGGATGAGATTCAGTCCTGCACCGAAGGTTGGCCAATGTTGGCGGGGGGCAAGCAGGTCGGTCTGGTGGCCAGTGCTGTCTGGTCGCCGCAGTTCCAGACAAATGTGGCCATTGGCATGGTCGATCGCAGCCATTGGGATGCGGGTACGGTGACAGAGATCGCAACCGAGCACGGCATGAGGTCTGCGACTGTTCAGAAATCATTCTGGCGGTAGCGTAAGCGGCGGGGGCAAGGTGCCTCCGGCGGGAGTATTTTTGGCAATACGAAGCCCGGTTTGGGTTTTGGTGAAATGGAGAAGAACATGTTCAACGCTTTGGTGATGGAACAGAACGAAGACGGGCTGGCCTCGGCCAACATTAAGCAAATTGGGGATGACGCGCTGCCCGAAGGCGATGTCACGGTGGCCGTTGAGTATTCCACGGTAAACTACAAAGACGGTCTGTGCCTCTCGGCCAAAGGGGGCGGTCTTGTGCGCAATTACCCGCATGTGCCGGGCATCGATTTTGCCGGAACCGTCGAGGCCTCTGACGATGATCGCTACAAGCCGGGCGACAAGGTTGTATTGACCGGCTGGCGCGTTGGCGAAATGCACTGGGGTGGCTATGCCCAAAAAGCGCGGGTCAAAGCCGATTGGCTGGTGCCGCTGCCCGAGGGCGTCAGCGCCAAGCAAGCGATGGCTGTCGGCACGGCGGGCTTTACCTCGATGTTGGCGGTGATGGCGCTGGAAGATCATGGGCTGAAGCCGGGACAGGGGCCGGTTTTGGTGACCGGGGCCGCCGGCGGTGTTGGCTCTGTTGCAACCGCCATTCTTGCCAATCTTGGCTATGAGGTGGCGGGTGTCACAGGGCGTCCCGAGTCAGGGGATTACCTGAAATCTCTGGGAGCCACGACGATTGTGCCACGCGAAGAACTGAATGAGACCACCAAACGCCCGCTTGAGGCGGAAACCTGGGCGGGGTGTGTGGACGCCGTAGGTGGCGACATGCTGGCGCGTGTTCTGGGGCAGATGAAATACGGTGCGTCTGTTTCAGCCGTCGGACTTGCCGGGGGGGCAGGGCTTCCGGCAACTGTGATCCCGTTCCTGCTGCGAGGTGTTAACCTCTTGGGCATCGACTCGGTCATGCAGCCTTATGACAACCGTCTGCGGGCTTGGCAGCGGATTGCCAGCGATCTGCCAATGGACAAGCTCGAGGCGATGATCCGCCCGGCGACCCTGTCAGATCTGCCGCAATTGGGCGCCGATATCCTTAAGGGGCAGGTGCAGGGCCGCGTGTTGGTTGACGTCAACGCCTGATCCAAGCTCACGGTGACAAATCGAAAAGGCGGATCCGTGTGATCCGCCTTTTGCATTATGATCTAGGGGTTTTGATGAAGAAGGTCGGTCAGGCCGGCGACATAGCTATCCCAGCCTGCGGCATGGTTTTGAAAGCTCTCTTGCGTTTCAAAGCCTAGGTGACGCACCGTGAGCTTTGTGCCCGAACCGTCATCGTGAAAGGTGACAGTGATCTCTGTTTTTTCCGGATCTCCAGACCATTGCCAGCTGCAACGCAGCAGCTCTCTGGGTCGAACCTCAGCAAATCGACCCTCGCAATCCGGTTCGGCGCTCGTGCCGGTCATAAACAGCTGGTACGCACCGCCAATGACTGGCTCGACAAACATGCGTTTTGCCGGCGCGATAACCGTGTCCGAAGACACCCAGGCTGCGTAGACATCCGCGGGTTTGGCCGGGACAACATATGATTTTTCAAAATCCATAAGGAGAGGGTAGCAGCAATCCTGATTTCGCCCAAATTGGCGCCGAAACCCAAGGCGATAAATCCGACCCGAGACGCAATTTATACTCTGTCAGAGGCAGAAGTGTTGAGCTAACCTGCGCCAAAGATCACCTGAGGAGCCGCGCGTATGGCCTACGACACCGACAACATTTTCGCAAAGATTCTGCGTGGAGAAATCCCGTCTGAAAGGCTGTATGAAGACGACGAAACATATGCGTTGATGGATATCATGCCGCGCGCGGACGGTCATTGTCTGGTGATCCCCAAAACCCCGTGTCGCAATATGCTGGATGCATCGCACGGGCAGCTCAGCGCATGCATGAACACGGTGCAAAAACTCAGCGCTGCCTGTATGACCGGCTTTGACGCGGATGGCATTACTCTGCAGCAGTTTAACGAGGCCCCCGGAGGGCAGGAAATCTTTCACCTGCATTTCCATATCTTGCCGCGTTACGAGGGGATCAAGCTACGCCCACCGGGTCAGATGGCGGATTTCGCGGTGCTTAAGACGCAAGCGGACAAAATTCGCGCCGCGCTGGCCGGCTGATCCCTTTGCCTGTTCGAACACCAACCACGGGCTTTGCATCGGCTGCGGTGTTCATTTCCGCTTCGGCTTGGGGGCTCTATTGGATTCCGCTAAGGTTTCTTGAGGATCAAGGTGTAGGCGGCAGCTGGGCCGTCGCGCTGTTGAACGCCCCTGCAGCACTGCTGTTGGGTGTGGTTCTGTTATTCCAGCTCGCAGCGCATCGTGGCCACATGCGAGAGGCCGCCGCCATTGGCGTCATCACCGGGTTGGGGTTAGCGCTTTATGGTTTGGGACTGGTGTTTTCATCGGTTATGCGGGCGACGCTGTTGTTTTACCTGACGCCTGTCTGGGCCACCCTGATCGGTATTGTCTGGCTGGAAGAAAAGGCAACATGGTTGCGTTGGGTCGCCATTGGCGTCGGGCTTATTGGTCTTTTGATGCTGGTGTCTGGAGGGGGCGCATCGGTGCCCCTTGGCATCGGCGATGTTTTTGCATTCTTCTCGGGTATCGCATGGGCCGTGGGGGCCGCGATGATTAAGAAATACAATGCGGTACCACTGGTCGGCATGACCGTGTTTCAGTTTGCCTCCACCGCGTTCTTTGGCCTTTTGCTCGGGGCCGTCGCCGGGCTGTTGGTGCCACCGGACCTGTCGGTCATCGCAGCCTCTCTGCCATCTGCGGCTGGTATTTCGATCCTGTTCATCATTCCGGCCGTGATGGTCTTGTTCTGGGCCCAGAAATTTCTGTTTCCGGGGCGTGTTGGGCTGTTGATGATGTCCGAAGTCTTGGTGGCTGCCATCACCGCCAGCCTGTTCCTGCCGCATGAGCGGATGAATGGTATTGAATGGCTGGGAGCAGCTCTGATCATCGGGGCCTGTTTGGTTGAGGTCTTGCTGGCGCCAAGCGATAAGGTGTGACCAAAGCGCTTTCGACTTGTGTTTAAAAATAACCTGACGCACCTTTTTGCCGAGCATCTGAGTGAGGGGTTTCATGCAGCTTGATATCGACTTTGTCCGTGACCAGTTTCCGGCCTTTGAGGAACCGTCATTGGCGGGACAGGCGTTCTTTGAAAACGCGGGGGGGTCTTATACTTGCAAGCCCGTGATTGATCGCCTCACGCGGTTTTATCACCAACGCAAAGTGCAGCCCTATGCGCCCTACGCCGCCGCCCAATTGGCGGGCGCTGAGATGGATGAGGCGCGCACGCGTCTTGCCCAACTCATGGGGGTGGACACCGATGAGGTGAGCTTTGGGCCGTCGACCACGCAGAATACCTATGTTTTGGCGCAGGCATTTCGCCAATGGCTGAATCCCGGAGATGCCATCATCGTTACCAATCAGGATCACGAGGCCAACACAGGGCCGTGGCGACGCCTGGCCGACGAAGGCATTGAGGTTCGCGAGTGGCAGATCGACCCTGAAACCGGCAAGCTGGACACTGACAAATTGGAAAACCTATTGGATGACGATGTGCGTCTGGTGTGTTTCCCGCATTGCTCGAACGTCGTGGGTGAGATCAACCCTGTGGCTGAAATCTCGGCCCGTGCCCATGCTGCTGGTGCCTTTGTTTGCGTGGACGGGGTCAGCTACGCACCGCACGGGTTGCCGGATGTCGGGGCGATGGGGGCGGACATCTACCTGTTTTCAAGTTATAAAACCTATGGTCCGCACCAAGGCATCATGGTGATGCGCCGGGCGTTGGGGATGACACTGCCGAACCAAGGGCATTACTTCAACGCTGACTCGCTTTATAAGCGTTTTACACCTGCTGGGCCGGATCACGCCCAAATTGCGGCCTGTGCGGGCATGGCGGATTACGTCGAGGCGTTGGCCGATCACCACGGCGTTGCGCATTTTGGCCCAACCGAACGTGGTGTCGCCGTGCACAATTTGATGCGCGATCACGAAAACCGCCTTTTGCAACCGGTGTTGGACTTTGCCGCAAGCCGTAATTCTGTCCGGTTGTTGGGACCAACAGAGGCCGAAAACCGTGCGCCGACAGTGGCGCTGGCCTGCGAAAAATCCGGAGAGGCGCTGGCCGCGGCCCTTGCCGAACACGGGATCATGGCAGGCGGTGGCGACTTTTATGCGGTACGGGCTTTGCAGGCTCAGGGCATCGACCCTGACAAAGGTGTGCTGCGTCTCAGCTTTGTGCATTACACGTCGCAAGCCGAAATCGACAAGTTGCTCTCCGCGTTGGAATCCGTTCTTTAGGGTTTGATTTCAGACTGTTAAGTCTTGCTGCTTTGCAGCAGATGAAACTCTTGCTCAAACGACAAAGGCTGGATTAGCATTTCAGCATCAGTCGCGAGGGGAGAGTGCGGATGATCCTGACCAGCACAGAGGGGCAAAACGACCTGCCGCGTTATTTTGCCAGGGTTTTTGACATTGCCACCCGGATCAACCGGGGTCGCTTGGACTTTGTCTTAGAGGACGGGCGCCGGTTTCGTGCCGAGGGGGAGCATCCCGGACCCGTGACCGAGCTTTGGATCCATAACGCGGACACATTTGCACGGTTGATGCGCGAAGGTGACCTGGGATTTTGTGATGCCTACATCGAAGGTTGGTGGAGCACACCTGACCTGCAGGCGTTTTTGGATTTTCTGAGATCAGACAATGATGTGCTCTATGACGGATTCCCCGGCATGGCATTTGTACGCGTTTACGAGCGGATGCGCCATTGGATGAATAGGAACACGCGTGCACAGGCCAAGAAAAACATCAGTTTCCACTATGATCTTGGTAATGAGTTCTATGGGTTGTGGCTGGATAACACGATGACCTATTCCTCGGCGCTGTTTCGCACGGGGCAAGAAAGCCTTGAGATAGCACAAACCCAGAAATATGCCTCGATGGTGGATCAGATGGGGGCCGAGCCGGGGGACCACGTGCTAGAAATCGGCTGCGGCTGGGGAGGGTTTGCAGAATACGCAGCAAGAGAGAGGGGACTGAAAGTCACCTGCCTGACAATCAGTCAGGAACAATTTAACTTTGCCAAAGAACGTATTGAAAGAGCGGGATTATCTGATCGCGTGACGTTTAAGCTTCAGGATTACCGGGACGAAATCGGCCACTATGATGGGATCGCGAGTATCGAGATGTTCGAAGCTGTTGGCGAAAAATACTGGCCGGTGTACTTCGACAATGTCCGTGATCGCTTGAAACCGGGCAAAGCGGCGACTTTGCAGATTATCACTTTAGCCGAGGAACGCTTTGAGTCCTATCGTAAAGGCGTTGATTTCATCCAGAAGTACATTTTTCCCGGCGGCATGTTGCCCAGCCCCGGTGCTTTGCGAACTGAAGTCCAAAGGGCAGGGTTGGAGTTTCTGCGCTCGGTGGAATTTGGCGAAAGCTACAGCCAAACTCTGCGGCGCTGGCACGACACGTTTAATGCCAAGTGGAATGACGTTCAGATGCTGGGGTTTGACGAACGTTTCCAACGCATGTGGAATTTCTATCTCACCTCTTGCGCTGCCGCCTTTCACAGCGGAAACTGCGATGTGACACAGATTACAATACGCAGGCCAAATTAATGCCCACCGGATCCAAACTCATTGGCGCTCTTTGTCTCGGCATTCTGGGCGCCGTTATTGCTGAAATGGTCAAGCCGTTGTTTCCGGAAGGCACTGGGTTTGGCTATTTCACCTATGTCAGCTTTGCCGTGGGCTTGTTTGTCGGCTGGAAGTTTCTGGGCGCACGGGCTGCAGGTCGGGGCCTGACCGAAGCGATCAACAACGGTCTCACCTCGGTCATAGTTCAGGTGTTTTTGGCGCTGTTTGTTTTCGGCTCGTACGAAATGATCATTCAGGCGCTTGGCCATCGCTACAGTGAGCCGATGGAAGCGCTACGAGGTATCTTGGAATTAGGCATGTTCTACGGCGCCTTTTTGCTGAATGCTCAGGTGATTATGACCCTGGTTGTTGGGGCAATTGTCTCAGGTATCATCACAGATTTTGCCTATCGGCACTGGAGATAACATTTTGAAATCCCTGTTTTTTTTCGGCACGTTGCGATACGTGCCGCTTCTGTCTCTGGTGCTTGGTCGTGATGCGGAAGCGCTTGATGTGACGCAGGCCAGTTTGCCGGGGCATCAGGTGCATTGGGCCAAGGATCAGGCCTTTCCGATGATCGTCAAAGGGGCCGGTGTTGCTCAGGGTCTTCTGGTTGAAGGCCTTAGCGATGAGGACGTCGCGCGGCTCAATTATTACGAGGGCGGGTTTGACTATACATTGCGGGATGTGACGCTTGAAGCCGGATCTGGCACTCGCACCAGTCAGGTGTATTTTCCGACAGAAGGTGTCTGGGTGGCTGGAGATCCTTGGGTTTTAGAAGATTGGGTGCAGCGATGGGGAGAAATGACCCTCTATGCTGCAATCGAGGTCATGAGCTACCTCGGCACGCTCAACGCTGACCAAGTCGCGGCGATGTTCCCGATGATACGGGCGCGGGCGACAGCGCGGGTTAATGCACGGCAGTCCAATCCGGCCCTGTCACCAAGCGGTTTTTCTGACCAGGATGTCACGGTCACCGCAGTCTCACGTCGATATGTGAATTTCTTTGCTCTCGACGAATACGACCTGTCTTTCCGGCGCTATGATGGCGGGGCCAGCAATATGGTTCTGCGCGCGGTGTTTCAGGGCAGTGATGCGGCGATTGTGCTGCCTTATGATCCGGTCCGAGATCGGGTCTTGTTGATTGAGCAATTCCGCCCCGGTCCCTTTGCAAGAGGGGACGAAAAACCTTGGCAACTTGAACCAATTGCCGGCCGTGTTGATGCAGGCGAAACACCCAAGGAAACGGCGCATCGAGAAACCCGGGAAGAAGCGGGGTTATCGCTCAGGGAATTGCACGATGTTTCGCATTGCTATGCCAGCCCCGGCTGCACGACCGAATACTATCATATCTACCTTGGCATCTGTGACTTGCCCGATGACGTGACCGGCATCAGTGGTATCGAGTCCGAGGCCGAGGACATCCGGTCTTATCTGTTTGATTTTGATGAGCTGATGGACATGGTCGACAAGATGCAGGCGGTGAATGCGCCGCTTGTTCTGGCGGCTTTGTGGCTTGCACGACATCGTGAACGGTTGCGCGCGGGCGCTTGAGTTCCCTTGATGTGCGTCCTACACAGGATATCAAGGAATTTGGAAGGAAAACGCGATGCGAATTGCCGCTGATTTGGCCGCCGCTGTAGGCAACACTCCCTTGATCCGTTTGCGCAAGGCCAGCGAGGCCACAGGCTGCGAGATTTACGGCAAAGCCGAGTTCATGAACCCCGGTCAGTCGGTCAAGGACCGTGCGGCTTTGTTCATCATTCGGGACGCCATTGCACGCGGTGACCTCAAGCCCGGTGGATCCATCGTTGAAGGCACGGCCGGCAATACCGGCATCGGTCTGGCGCTGGTTGGCGCCTCGATGGGCTTTAAGACGGTGATCGTGATCCCCGAAACTCAAAGCCAAGAAAAGAAAGATATGCTGCGTCTTGCGGGGGCTGAACTAGTTCAGGTGCCTGCGGCGCCATATTCAAATCCCAACAATTACGTTCGATATTCGGGTCGTTTGGCGGAGGAAATTGCAAAAACTGAACCAAATGGTGCGATATGGGCCAATCAGTTCGACAACGTTGCGAACCGTCAGGCGCATGTGGAAACCACTGGGCCAGAATTGTGGGCGCAGACCGAAGGTAAGATCGACGGCTTTACCTGCGCGGTGGGGTCGGGTGGCACGCTGGCTGGTGTCGGTGAGGCCCTACAGAGCAAAGGGGTCAAGGTGGCGCTGTCGGATCCCGGTGGCTCGGGCATGTTCAAGCTTTATACTGGCGTGGATCACGGTGGAGATTCGATCACCGAAGGCATCGGGCAGGGGCGTATCACCGCCAACCTCGAAGGCTTTACGCCCGATATGTGCTATAAGATTCCCGACGACGAGGCCTTGCCGATTGTCTTTGATCTCTTGAGTGAAGAGGGTCTGTGTCTGGGTGGGTCCTCTGGCGTCAACGTCGGCGGTGCCATGCAAATGGCGCGCGAGATGGGGCCAGGACATACCATCGTTACCGTGCTTTGTGACTATGGCACGCGCTATCAGTCAAAACTGTTTAACCCGGCTTTCCTCAAGGAAAAGGGGTTGCCAAGCCCATCGTGGCTTGGAAACGAAGGTCCAAGCAGTATCCCCGGCGTATTCGAGGACTTCTAAACCATGTTCATCCTGCGCACTTTGCTCTTTCTGTTGGTTCTGGCCTTTACGACAGGATCACAAACAGCTTGGGCGCAGGACGAGACCACCGCAATTGACTATGAAGAATGGCGCAAGGTTGCCACGCGCGCCGAGAACGCGATCGAAGCCGGGCGAGCTTCGGGTGCAGCGATGGATGAGCTTCGAAATCAGCTTGCCGATTGGAGTGCACGGTTCGCCGAAGCCAAAACCCGATCAACGATTTCTGAGGCGACACTTCAGGCGCGTCTTGATGCGTTAGGCCCCGAGCCAGAAGAAGGATTTACCGAACCCGACGAGATTACTGAAGGTCGAAATACCCTGAAAAAGCTCTTGTCCCAGGCACGAGTTCCTGCGGTTCGGGCTGAGGTTTCAAATGTTGAGGCGGATCGGTTGATCGAGGGGATCGATGCGCTGCTGCGGGATCGGTACACAAGTGAGCTGTTGAAACGGGGGCCCGTTCCCATTTCTCTGGCGAGTGTGAGATCTGGATTTGACAACTTAATCATGTCCTTCTCGCATGTCATCGGCGAGGTCAGAACCGCATGGGCCTATGAGCGCCACTCGAGGGAAATAGGGCAAAACCTGCTGCGCTTTGTGGTCTTTATGGCCATCGGCCTGACTTTCTTGATCCGGGGTGGCAAGTGGACAACCAGCGTTCAGAGGGTGGTGATACGGGGACAACTAGGCCCTGCGGTGGAAATTGCAGCGTTCTTGCTATCACTTGGATTTCTGGTGTTCCCGTTAATCGGTATCTTTTTCGTATCAGAAGCCTTCTATGCCACGGATTTGGCAGGTCTGCGTGGTGACCGAGTGCTTTCGACGCTTCCTCAAGCGCTGTTCTCATTTATTGTGCCGGTTTGGATTGGCCGGCGCATTTTTGATCCAGCTGAAGCCTTGCCGGAAACCGGTATTCTAAACGCCCGACAACGTAGAGTGGGGCTACGGTCCTTTTACGGGATTGGCATTGTTGTCGCGTTGTATCAGATGGTCCGTGCGGTCGCTGGCTACGATGGTTGGAACACCGAGGCAAGATCTGTGGTCTTGTATCCTTTGATCGTTTTGTCGTGCTACTTTTTGCTGCGTGTGGCGCATGTATTTCGCAAACGCACCATCGCGAGCGTTGAAAAACAACAGGGCGACGCGCGTTATTACGACCACTTCCCTAGTTTCGTCGCACGGTTCTTTCAGATCGCCGCGATCGTCGGAATTCTGTTGGCCACTGCAGGATATACGCGTGCCTCTGAGGCTCTGGTTTTTCCGGCGATTTACACCGTTCAGATGATCGCGTTTTTGGTGCTTCTGCATCGTTTTTACAACCGGCTTTTTGCCTATGGCCGTCCTGAAGGCAGCGACGACAAAACGCTTTGGCCATTGGTGTTGTCAGCCTCCTCAATTCTTCTCGCAAGCCCAGTGTTTCTGCTCATTTGGGGTATGAGGGCGCAGGAGATAGCAGGCTTGTATCAGCGCGCAATCGCTGGTTTCAGGGTTGGTGAAATCACGATTTCGCCCTCTGAAGTTATTATTTTCGTTGCTTTCTTCTCGGTCGGCTATGCGCTGACACGGTTGGTTCAATCCTTCCTACGGAACACATTCTTGCCGCGCACACGTTTGGATATGGGCGGGCAAAACGCCATTGTCGCAGGCGTGGGCTATGTCGGGATCACCGTGGCCGCAATTGTTGCCTTGAACAACACTGGTATCGATCTCGGATCCATTGCACTGGTTGCCTCGGCACTCTCGGTCGGCATTGGTTTTGGTCTTCAGACAATCGTCTCTAACTTTGTGAGCGGTATCATCCTTTTGATTGAGCGCCCCATCGCTGAAGGGGATTGGATCGAGGTCAACGGCCAGATGGGCTATGTGCGCGACATCTCAGTCCGGTCTACGCGTGTTGAGACCTTTGACCGGACGGACGTCATTGTTCCGAACAGTGATCTCGTTGCGGGCACAGTGACAAACTATACCCGAGGCAACACGGTTGGGCGGGTGATCGTGCCCGTTGGCGTGGCCTATGGCACGGACCCGCGTCTTGTCGAACAAATCCTTTTGGATGTCGCCAATGCACATCCTATGGTCCTGGCGGCCCCGGCTCCTTATGTGGTGTTCCAGGGGTTTGGGGCCAGCTCGCTCGATTTCGAAATCCGCGCCATCCTAAGGGACGTAAATTGGGTTTTGTCGGTGCGGTCTGACATGAATTACGAGATTACCAAACGCTTTATGGATGCTGGAATTGAGATTCCTTTCCCGCAACAAGATATCTGGCTACGCAATCCTGAAACCATCGGTCGGGATCACAAGGTCGAAGTTGAACCGCTCAACGAGGCAGAGTTACGCGAAGCGACGCAAGCCATGCGGCCCTCGCGTAAGGGGCAGCCAGACGCACCCGACAGTGGTGACGGCGGCGGCGGTGATGGAGACCGATAAATGACTGAGTTGTTGTTCCGCGAAGACGCTTACTTGCGCGACACACAAGCGACTGTCACAGCGCATACGCCCGAAGGCGGGATCGTTCTGGATCGCGCCTTGTTTTATCCAACGGGTGGTGGTCAGCCCGGCGACAGCGGCGCCATCCATTGGGATCAAACCACGCTGAAGATTGCCACCACAGTCAAGGGTGAGAAGGAACCTGTGGTTCTGGTTCCGGCTGAGCCCGCGGCATTGCCACCGATCGGGGCCGAGGTGGCGCAAACACTCGATTGGGACCGTCGTTATCGCCACATGCGCATTCACACCGCACTGCATTTGTTGTCGGTGGTTGTTCCGTTGCCTGTCACTGGTGGCTCTATCAGCTCTGAAAAGGGGCGACTGGACTTTGACATGCCCGAGGCCCCGGAGGACAAAGAGGCTTTGACCGACGCCTTGAATGCCTTGATCGAACAGGATCTTGTGGTCAGTGAAAGCTGGATTACGGATGAAGAGCTCGTGGCAAATCCAGGCCTGGTAAAAACCATGTCGGTCAAGCCGCCGATGGGGGCTGGTCAGGTCCGTTTGGTGCGGATCGGGCAGGGGGACGATCAGGTCGATCTGCAACCCTGTGGTGGCACCCATGTTGCCCGCACAGGCGAGATTGGGCGCGTCCGCATTGGCAAGATCGAAAAGAAGGGTCGCCAGAACCGTCGCGTCAATCTTTTGCTCGACGATTGAGAATTGCGATCTTGCGCGGTTTGCCCCTTGCGAGTCGCCTCTGATGCGGGCTAAAGAGCGCTCTAACGGAGCGGTGGCCGAGTGGTCGAAGGCGCACGCCTGGAAAGTGTGTAGGCGGGAGACCGTCTCCAGGGTTCGAATCCCTGTCGCTCCGCCACCCACCCCAGTCTCTGTCATCAAAGTCGCTATTTCCCTGTTTTATCCCGACTTTACGGGGGCTTGTGCTGTGCCATCTGCGTGGGAGACACTCGTGATTCAGTTGATCAGGGCCAAATCACTCGGCCGTCTCTGCCGCCAGCATCACGCGCTTCGGTTAGGCCTGATTTTCCCTGCTAACAGGGAATTAACAGGGAAATTTTGCAAAATTGGCCTGATTTGATCCAAAACACCCGCTAATAACCACAAAATATCAATGCGTTACGAGTGATTTCCCTACGCAAATTAACAGGGAACTTTTTAACAATTAACAGGGACATTTCCATCGGGAACAGGGAATGAAGCGCACAGATCAGGGATAGTTTAGATCTCGGCTGAATCCGTAAATCCGCGCCTGCATATCCCAGTCAAGCGGGATCGGTTTGCGGATAATTTTTTCCAGGGTCAGTTCTGGCGGATGGCGACCGTAGAGAATTGTTTTTTGGATCGCAGGCGAGAGGAAAGCGAGTTGGGCTCGCGTCCGAACGTATGACTCAGAGTGGCTGGTTGCGGCGGCGATGTCGTTCAATGATTTTCCCCGGCGCAGGTCCGCTGTCCAGATATGCGCGCGGGCCAGCGCACGCAGCATTGTTCTGTCCGGTTCAGGCTGGTGATCGCCAGCGACGATCTTTCCCTCGACGCCCCGTCGGCGCAGTTCGAAGGGTGCCTGGATTTGCAGCGCGGACGGATCGATCTCGTCAGGTTTCAAGCCAAGTTCATTTGCTAACTCGGTCGCTTGCAGGTTCAGGATGATGCTCCTTTTGGCCAGTTGGCCTCCCGCTGTGAGATTTGCGAGAAGTCCGGGCGCCCCTTTCCGCAGCCTCTGTGTCAGATCCTGAGCCTTGGTATAAACCACGTCGCCAATCTGAAGATCTGGCATGACGCAAATCCGATGACGGCGAGCAAGATCGCTCAGATGCTGCGCGATGATGTTCGCAACTGCCTGCTCCAGTGCCACTGCGGGCAAGCGCCAGCCACTCGGATCGGTACCGCCTGAGATCAGGCGATTGGAGACATAGTAGCGTAGCCTTCGTCCATGACGCTTGGTATGTGTCGGCGTCAATCGGTCCCCGGTCTCGTCCCGGAGTTTACCGGTTAAAGGTGCAATCCCACCCTTTGAGGGACTGCTCACGGAGCCGACCTGCGATCTTGGCCGGGCGCTGGCGACCTGCAACCTGGACTGAACGCGATCCCAAAGCTCAATGTCAATGATGGCCTGATGCTGCCCGTCCCAGACATTTGCTTTGTGTCTGATTTTTCCGATGTAAATGGGATTGCGGAGCAGCGCGTAGATCTGGCCGCGGGAGAAGGAATTGCCGCCCTGGGTCCGCCCCAATTTGAAGTGATGCCGTTTTGACCGCAATCTCATTGTCGTTGTCTCGCGCATGACCTTGTTCAGGCAGCCAAGCTGGACATAGAGTTGAAAGATTGCTTCCACGGTTTTCGCCTCGTTCTGATTCACCACAAGCCCTCTGGTTTTCGGATCGGGGTGCGGATCGTAGCCAAGGGGCGGCACCCCACCCATCCAGAGGCCTTTCTTTTTGAACGCGGCAATCTTGTCGCGAATCCGCTCGGCCGTGACCTCTCGTTCAAACTGGGCAAAGGACAACAGTACATTGAGCGTCAACCTGCCCATTGACGAGGCCGTGTTGAAGGCCTGTGTTACAGAAACGAACGAACACCCCGCCGCGTCAAAACGCTCCACAAGCTTCGCGAAGTCGGCCAGAGAGCGGGTCAGGCGGTCGATCTTGTAAACCACCACCATCTGGATGCGACCCGCGTCAATGTCATCAAGCAAGCGCTGCATCGCGGGCCTGTCGAGCGTGCCTCCGGAGATGCCACCATCGTCATAGCGGGTCTTGTCAGGAACCCAACCTTCATGCCGTTGGCTTGCGATGTAGGCCCCGCAGGCCTCGTGTTGCGCGTCGAGCGAGTTGAAGTCCTGATCGAGCCCTTCGTCAGAGGATTTGCGGGTATAGATTGCACATCGGATCCGTGGTTTGGTCATCGGGATGCCGATTTCTTGAGCCCGAAGAACCGAGGCCCGGACCATCTGGCGCCAGTGATCGCACGGGCGATCGCTGACAGTGAGGAATGGCGCTGACCGTCCCAGATGAACCCACCTTCAACGACATCGACGGCATGCGTCACGCCGTTCCATTCCCTGATGAGCCGTCCGCCCGGTTTGAGCGCAGCGCTCTTGGTGTCAGCCTTTTCATTGGTCGCTTTTGCAAGCTTTTCCGCAAAGCCCTTTGGCAGCCCGCCGAACTGTCGCGCCTGAATTTCAAAGCCGAGGAATCGGCGTAGAAACGGGCTGCTAAGCCGCTTTGGGATCGGGGTGCCGAAGATCTCTGACCAGACGGTTATCAGGGCCGTCCGGTCCATCGCTTCCAGTTCTGTCACCAATGGCGTCATCGGGCACCCGCCGGGCCGTCGGTGATGCGGTAGACGGGCCCATTGTCAGGTTTGGCGGCATCTGCGCGCTTGATGGTGTACCCGGCCTTCCTAAGCCCGCTGAGGCCCGCCCGAACTGAATGTGGCTGCCAGCCGGTGGCCGATTGCATGGCGGCAAGGTCGGCACCAGCCTTTCGGGCAAGAAGTCGGCGCAGGATTGCGGCTTTTGTTTCGCGCGCGGGTGTTTTTCTGGATGTTGGCATATCTGCTCCTCGGATCTGCCGGGCCAGCGGATTGCTGGCCCTGGTACCGAGGTGCGCCCGGGGACGCAGCCGGGCGTGGCATCAGTGACGCTCGTGTCGGCCCGGAAGTCCAGTGCGGAGTGAGCGACCCCGCGGCTATTCCGACGCCTCCGGAATATCCACCCCCATCTTCCGCAAAAGAGCGTAGACCTGCAGCCTTTTTGTTTGCTCTCGCTCTTTATCGGCCTGAACAGCTGGGCCAACGTCCAGCATGATGCGGATCGCTTCGAGCAAAGACGTTTTGTGGCCCTTCAACCCTTTTTTGCAGAGCGCAAGATAAGCGGCCTCAATCCCATCAAGTTTGACCGTCCGGCCATCCAGTGTTCGAGCCTCAATCGGCTGAGTCAGGATTTTGGCCGCATCTTGCACCATCTCTGACTTTGACTTTGGCCGGCCCTTGGGATTGCCAGATTGGCCTTTCTTCCAACGGGTGGTTTTCGGGGGGGGTGAAAATCCAACTTTGTCTTCGGTTCGCAAGTTATTCACTTCTCCCATTTCACAGGAACCCCCATATTCTCGAGCGCTTTTAGGAATTCTATTTTTTTTGCTTCCGGATCATGGGCATCGGTTTGATCGAGGCCGGCCTGTTCGATGATCCGTCGTTGCAGGGACAAAGCCTGTTTGTCGCCCTGCAAGGCCAGGTCACGCAGCCTCCAGATCAAGGCGTCGCGGATCGGGACCTTCCGCTCTTCGTCCCGGACCGGGACCTTGCGCTTTAACACCCGCTCTAAAACCGTGTTCAGATCATCTCGCTTTCGAGGGCGACCGCGCGGATTGCCGGATTTGCCCTTTTGAAACTGCGTGTGTTTCGGCGGGTTCATGAAGCCGGAAGTTGGAGTTTCACGATCAGTCATTCGGCAGCCTCCTCAGATTGCGGTGCGATGTCAGCGGCACGATCTATCGCCACATTTCCAAAGGCCTGGTTGGTGCCGTCGAGATGGGCGCGTTGGCCAGTGATGGCTTCATAACGGCGGCAGATGACGTCGCAGTAAGGCGGGTCGAGTTCAATCAGGCGCGCGATGCGGCCAGTGCGTTCGGCGGCCAGAAGCGTTGTGCCGGAGCCACCAAAGCCATCAAGTACGATCTCGCCGCGTTTCGTGACATCTTTGATCGCGTCAGCCACCAGTGCCACCGGCTTGACCGTTGGATGCAGCGCCAGGTCTTTCTGATTGGCACCAAAGCTGTTCACGCCAGGATAGTCCCAGACATTGGTGCGATAGCGCCCGGTGTCGCCAAGGCCAAAGGTGTTGGTGTGGGGCTCAGTGCCAACTTTATAGACAAAAACCAGCTCATGCTGGGAACGGTAGAATGTCCCCATGCCACCGTTAGATTTCTTCCAAACCACAAGATTCTTCAGCTCTGAATACACTTTGTCGCCAGTGGCCTGCAATTCGGGCATGTGGCGCCAATCCATACAGACAAAGTGGATGGCACCATTGACGCTGACATTTGCCATCTCGCTAAGTGCACTTTCAAGAAAGGCGGTGAAACCGGCTTCATCCATCTCGCCGGACGCCATGGCGAACTCGCGGTGCTGAATTGCGCCAGAGCCGCAAACATGGCCATCAATCTTCACGTTATAGGGCGGATCGGTGAACACAGCGCGGGCGCGATCAGAGTCCATAAGGGCCGCGTAAACATCGTGGTTCTGCGCATCTCCACAGATCAATCTGTGTTTGCCAAGCACCCAGATATCACCCAGTCTTGTCACTGCCGGGCCCATCTCAATGCCAGAGACATCGTCGTCGGGATCGGCTTCGTCTGTATCAGGGCCGTCAAGCAGGAAATCCAGTTCAGCGGTTTCAAAGCCTGTGATTTCGAGATCGAAGTCCAAATCCAGTTCAGACAAGGCCTGAAATTCAATCGCCAGAATTTCGTGATCCCAGCCAGCAAGCTCGGCCAGGCGATTGTCGGCAATGATATATGCGCGGCGTTCGGTATCACTAAGATGCGAAAGTTGGATTGTCGGCACGTCGGCAATGCCGAGTGTACGGGCCGCAGCGACGCGGCCGTGTCCGGCGACAATGCCGCGCTTGCCGTCAATCAGCACGGGGTTGGTAAACCCAAATTGCCGGATCGACGCTGCAACTTGTGCAATCTGTTTGTCAGTATGTGTACGGGCATTGCCCGCATAAGGTAGAAGATCATCAATCTTGCGATATTCGATCTTCAACCGGAATGTCTCCGGCATTGCCAGAGCAGAAGCTCCGTTTTTTAACGTTGGGGCCTCGGTGATCATGGTAAAGTTCCTTTCGTGCCTACCACATTGTCGCCACGCTCGTGTTGAATAGTGGCTCGAAGGAAACCTAAGGAATCATCGACAGCATGGCAGTTGAGCAGGATCCAGATGATCTCAACTCGGGCACCGAAGAAGTTGGCGACGCGTTCATGGCATGGGCTGTGTTATCGACCAAGCTCGACAAACTACCGGATTGGGTGCGCTCATACTTTGAAAAGCTGCTCGAACAGATTGACGCCTTTGACCCCCATTACGACGCGGAGATCGCGCTGACATGCGGACTTGAGGTTCCAGAAATTCGGTCAAAGGCGTGCAAGCTACTAGGGGCCAAGTCGCCGCATGACTATGCAAGCATCTTCGATTGGGTCGCCGCAAGGCAACAAAAACAGGGCGTCAATCTCGACACAGCGTTGTGGGATTATGTTGAGGATTTTGAACTTGATCCTGATGAGTATGAGACGATCAAGTCGGCATACCACAAGGTGCGCCGTGTCCGCCTTGCCAGCATGGATCAGGATCACCCAGCCTTTCAGAATCCAAAAGCTGAACCTGAACTAGGGTGAATAATGAGATGGGGCTGCCGTCTACCCAAAGCAAGAAAGAAATTCAAAACATATAAATCGCCTATATGGAATCAAACATATTCGAGCGATTGAGAGTATCCAGGCGGTAGAAGCTACAAAACGGGCGGCAGCTCACAGCAAGGGAGCAAATCACGATTGGCTCGACTGATCAACCCCGCTTGAG
Organism: uncultured Shimia sp.; assembly: GCF_947498095.1. Classification (GTDB taxonomy): domain Bacteria; phylum Pseudomonadota; class Alphaproteobacteria; order Rhodobacterales; family Rhodobacteraceae; genus Shimia. The sequence goes on from NZ_CANMJE010000014.1 coordinate 52,968, forward strand.
TGGTCCAGTTTGAATGTTAGTGCATGATTGGCCTTGGTTCCATCGGGACGATGGTTTCATACACCGGCCTTGTCGAAAGAAACATGTATAGGCAGCGCGGCGGGCCGATCTAACCTGTGCTAAGACCAAATGCTCTTCTTTTCGATACTTCTAGATCACTCCGGAGTTCATCCGGTTCGCAGTGATGGTGTACATCCGGATTAGGGCTATTCAGCTTGTCCAGAAATCGGTACGGTAATGCCGTCAGAATTCGTCACAGTATTTCAAGGACATTAGGAGTAGCATCATGAAGAACCTAGCCGCGGGTTTGTGTTGTCTGTTCTGCCCGCCCTCCGTTGTCACTGCAGATCCTGCGACCGAGTGTGGAGGAGGCAGTCAGGTCGAAATTGGTGACTGCGTCGCGGAAACGCTGGCTCGCGTTGATTCAACAATCGACATCTACTTGGGCTTTGCGGTGAGTGCTGCAGAAGAGCTAGATGCGGTAACGGGTCGAGAAGTTGCTGCTCTGGCTCTGGAAGCCGGGCAAGCTACGTGGGCGGCTTATCGAGAGGCGCATTGCGAGTTTGTCGGGGCGACGTTTGGAGGTGGCTCTGGGACAGGTATCGCAATCAATTCTTGCAGGATTGAGCTCGGCCGGGACCGAGCAGAAACGCTGATGCGCTACTCGCAATGACATTCAAATGGATGCGAAGGATTTCAGAGAAGATGATGAATAGGACCCGCGTCTTCCAAAATGCATTGTCCTCGCTGGCCATCTGCATTGCATTATTCGCAATGCCACACGCAATGCACGCCCAACAAACCCAAATGGGTACTTGCGCTGCAATCTCAAATTCAGCTTCTGACGTAAAGAAAGCTCTGGATGGCGTACTTGCACAGGCTCTCGACTCTCCGCTCGGTACAGCACCGGGCGCCGTGCTTTCAGTGCGCACAGGAGATTGGCAGTACATCGCTGCAGCCGGATATTCTGACCCTGCAACCGCCACGCCAATCGACTGCGCGATGCCATTCCAGATCGGAAGCAACACTAAGATGATGACGGCGGTTGTCCTGCTGCAACTCATGGAGGAAGAGCGACTAAGAATCGACGATCCTTTGTTTGCGCATCTTCCAGAGATCGCGACACGGTTACCATACGGAGACGCTATAACGTTGCGTCAACTTGCGCAGCACACATCCGGAGTCTTTAGCTATACCGACAATGCTCCCGACGGCACGCCGGGACTTATGGAAGGTGCTACTTCCAGCCGCGACGCCCTACTGCGCCCGCTTGACCCACCAGAGATGATCAACTTCGTAGTGGATCATGGCGAGCCGAACTTCGAGCCCGGTGCAGAAGGGTCCTGGAGCTACAGCAATACGGGATACGCGCTTCTTGGGATGGTCATCGAGAATTTGGAGGAAAGACCCATCGGCAAGTCGTTTGAAAATCGGATCTTTGGACCTCTCGATATGGATCACACCTATCTCTGGAACGGTATTCCGAGGCCCGAATTTGGCCTGCCCCGAGCATTCCTTAACGGCGAAGAATATGAAACGACCGACTGGAACATGACGCAGGGGTGGGCAGCTGGCGCCGTGATTTCAACGGTCGCCGACATGCATACATTTATTGAAGCGCTTGTAGCAGGTGAACTCTTCCAGCAACCGGAAACTCTGTCAGAAATGATGAGGACGACTCAGACTAACCATCCGGCGCTATCTGGGTATGGACTGGGCCTAGCGATGAAAGGTGATAATCTTTGGGGCCACGGCGGTCAAACCCTTGGCTTTGAATCCGAGGTGGCCGCATTCACCGACAAAGACATGTCGATTGTGGCGTGGGCTACGTCTTCGAGTAACGCGCTCGGATTTGGTGCATTTCTGATTTCAGATGCCCTTCGGGAGACAAAGGCACTACCAGATTAGATGTGCGGGAATGCTCAAATACCCAGCGATGCGCGCGCTACTAGTCGCATGGCATACTTTACTCACCTGGAATCAGCGTACGCTTCTCGCAATTTCGATCGTTTTCAAAAAGCTTGTCACAGGTATAGCTAGCCCGGTCCGCGTTAACAGCCGAATGTAGTAAAACTCCCTCTCGAAACCTGACACTCAAGACCCCAATCGTGGCCCGAATTCTGAGAGAGAGGGCAAAGCCGACGTTCGCAACCCACAGTCCTGCAACTGACACATGCGGAACCAGACCTAACCAGTACGGGAAGTCCGCATGGACCTGAGCCCAAGATTTGGGCTACGCTAGTCGAAGCGAACGTTGGCTTCGCAGTTTTGGGAGAGAAATATGAACCGCTGGGCATTGATGACATGCATATTGATGGGGATCTCGGGCAATCCGGCAGTATCACAACCGCTTGAAGAAGAACCAAGAGCCTTCAATCCCTATAGCGAAACGGCCTTGGCGATTACCGGGCCGGTGATTTTGTCGACCAGCCGAATGGTTTTCGAGACGGGTCAGGTTCTCGATCTCGATTTGGTCGACCAAGCAGCTTCGGGTGATTGGGGAGCGTCCGGCAATGTACCTGCTGCACAGGTGTTCCGGGTTTCAGGAGACGTGGGGCCTCTTCGGCAGCAAAACACGCTGTGTGGAGACCAGCCAGTCACGTACATGGCAGTCTGGGATGAGGAAAGCTCTGGGTCCTAGATCCTCGGAATCGCCATGTTCACTGGAACGGAAATACCGACGGGTGTTGCCCAAGAGAGTATCTGCGCAACCTATTTTTTTGCGACGAATGCAGCGAATTAGTCATTCCCCGCTTTGGTCCACGTGCAGGGATTGAGGATACTTATTTCAGTACGTTGTATGAATCCAACGGTCGTTCAGCGGCTGAGGGCTGCAGAAGAAACGGATGATGTTCGGCTCGATCTTGATCGTCAGGCCAGGTTCGATTTTCATAGCTCGAAGTTCAGTTCTGTCTGTGATGTATTGCTGCTGCGCGACTTGCTGACGTCCTCGGCCTGGTCGACATAGGTGGTGGTTTGTTCAGCGACACGTGGACAGGTTACAGGCGCTTGCTCACGCCGGGCTGTTTTCGGTCGATTGCCTTTGACGCTTGTGTGACCTGATCGTTCCAGAAGCACTGCTTTAATGAAAGAATGCTCCACCATGCACATTCCGCCAGAACTCTCCAGCTATGTTCGAGACGCCTTGCAGTCCGGTCGCTCCGAAGATGACGTGCGCAGCAGCCTGAAATCCGCAAACTGGACCGAGACCGAAATCGTTACAGCCCTGTCAGGTTGGATGATCTGTGATGGTGCGGGTGCCGTACCCCGACCTGTTCGCTCCTCAGCGGCGCGAGACGCCTTGTTCTATGCATTGCTCTTCGTGGTGTTCGGAATGGTCGCCGGAAACACGCTCGCTTTGCTTTTCGCCCAGATCAACATCTGGTTGCCAGAACCGGATGAACTACACAGCTATTCGGGTTTGGCCGCGCTGCGCTGGTCGATGGCTGCGCTGATTGTATTTGTCCCTGTATTCTGGGCAATGGATCGAAAAGATCGGCATGCGGCTGCGTCAGATTCTTCGCGAAAACACGGAACGATGCGCCGGTGGCTGTCGGCCATCGCCATGCTGGTGGCGGTGATCACGCTCTTGGGCGATGCGCTCTATCTGATCTACAGTTGGCTCGATGGACAAATCACACTGCGGTTCCTTGTTAAATCCGTTGCGGTTGCCTTGATGTCTCTGATTGTGTTGGCATATTTTCGCGAGAACCGTGATTTCCCCTTTCGCTTTGCCCATCTCCCCGCGGCCTGGGTTCTGACGGGGTCGGCCATGATTGTCTTGGGTCTGACCCTGTGGACAGTGGGTGGTCCGGCCCAAGGCCAGATGGAACAGCGCGACCGCTGGCGCATCTCCGATCTGCGCAGTCTCACGGCGGACGTCGCCGCCTGTACCCAGATCGACCGCGCAAACCTGCCGGGTATGCTTGACCCATTGATCTGCGCGCGCAATCCAGTGCAGCTGACCGGGTATGCCACGGCAATCACGTACCAGCGCATCGCACCGACGGATTTTGAATTATGCACCGAGGTTGAATTTCCACCCGCCATCCAAGCCTATGACTTGCGGGTTGACGCAAACAGGGTCTGCCTGCAACGATCAATGGAGTGACTGTCCGTCATCCCAAGAGCGTGGCCCCAAATGGATGCACGCCTGCCACATCCAAAACCAGCGGGTGATCCCATCTTCTAGGAGCTTCTGCTGCAGCCTCGATCTGGTCGCAGGGTGCTTCAACTCGGATGACCGTGCTGTGGCAGAAAACTGCAGTTCAGGCTGGATATAAAAACAAAACGATTTCAGATAGTAGCACCGATTGATCCGGCTAAGTTAAACCGGCTCCAGTTCCTTCCAGGATTACTTCCGTCACCCTTCAAGACTAGCCCAGAGATCATTCGCTTAGCGGTGATGATATATGCCCGGTGAAGCCATTCTGCTGCGGTTTGCCGGGGTCAATATAGTGCCAATCCACATCGTTATCGCCAGCCCATTTCAGGATCGCCCGACTGGTGAACTCCGTCCCATTGTCACTGACAATGCAAATAGGCTTTCCGTAGACGTGAACAAGCGCATCAAGTTACTGGCCTAGTAGATACTGGTTCGAATTTGTCTTACAACATGCCGACGGGTCTTAATAAAGCCCCAATCGTTTGAGGGCAACGACACCTGGTGTTAGGTTCATGCGCCAGGTTTTCCAGTCACCGCCAGCGCCCATATATCCGGAATAAAGTTTTGCGACGAGCATCGGATCTGCCGCAATCTGAGACCAGTTCATGGCAGCAAGTTCGGGATGATCTTGCCTGAGCCATTCCAGATACACAGAGGCCTGCCAGTCATTTAGCACCGGCTGTTCGGAGAAATATGCAATGGCATGTGTAAAATCTTCCTCTCGTATGTTTTTGAGGTCGAGATATTTTTGGTCGATTGCCCATGGCAACAAGTCTTCGATTGTTTGGGCCTTCATGCGATATCGACCAACAGAGAAATTCAATCGATAGGCCAAGCCAGGCGAAGCAAAAACGAGAACATCCTGCGCTTCCTCCGCTGCTCTACGAATACGTGAGCGTTTGGCGTAAGAAGTCTGCTCGGCGGTTTGGATGTCTTGTAAAACAGAAAAGGGCACAGGTGGTGGGGTGAGCTCAAACTCCAGCGCTGCCAGCCAATGCGCACGTTGCTTCATCATGAATAAAGTGACCACCGCGCCGATAAGCGTGCCTATTAGAATAAGGAATAATGTCGATTTCATTTGAGTTACTTAGTTCATTCAAACTGGTTTGTCGCACTGAATCCTTTTCAAATTAAAAATGTGCAGTGTCTAAAACCAAGCAGACCTGCAGCGACTTCACTGTATTCCTGTCATCTTTTCTCGTTACTTCAAACATTCGTATTTTTCAGAATGGATATAGGGCTCAACCTCGGAGTTTAGTCAACCATGGCTATGCCAGACGCATGGGGGTTTGAGCCCAATGGCCTTGGCTGTTTCAATCTGTTTGGTGAAGTAAACTCGGAAACAAACTCTGCAGCCCAAAAGGTGTTTCGGGTCACGGCCACTGGCGTGCCCCGAATTTCTTAAAGGGTGCCTTCGTTTGTTAAAGACATGATGCCTTCGGTCGTTCCATCTCCGTAGGTGATACATTGCCAAGGTGCTGCATCTGGTCCAACGCCGACAATTACCAGGATATTGGCCTCGCGAGCCTCCGACGACAGAACCTTGACTTGACTATTGCCTGTCGTTTCGGCGACCGCCGCTAGACAATCTTGGTTCGCACGATTGGGAGACGAGGACGCGGAGCCAGTATCTTCCACGCATGCTGACAAAAAAGTGCCAAAGATCACGCAGGAAGCCAGTTTAAATGTTGTGTTCATGTCTATTCCCTTTCTGGGTTTAATGGTGTCATTTTAGTAGAACGTATTAGAGGCGCGGCAAAAGAGATGAGACAGGCCAAATTCGAGACCGCAAGACACCGAGACCATCAAGTCAATTGCATTGGTTGTATTGGTAGTCTCCGTATTCGAGCCAGTTCTTGTTGCCATCTTTGAAGACCAGGAACTCGGACCGATCTTCTCCCAACAGCGCGACCACAAAACCCCGTGGTGGCTCTGCATTTCCAAAGTAGCTATAGGCCGTCATTGCGGACATGGTTGTGCCGTTGACTGTTACCACCGCGTCCCATTGGCCCTGTGCCTTATCAAGGATCAGGTACTCGATCTGGCGTTTTACTTGGCCACCGCCGCAGTACACCACCCCCTCTGGGGCCTCCATGGTGCTGTTGGCTGCTTTTGGTGTAGAACCGCAAGAGGATCGCAGTGATCTAATGGCCTTGCCGGACCCTTTAAGGTCAAAAAGCCCATAGCTCACATCTTGATCCGCCATGGATAGATTGAGGACGGCGTTGGCTGCAATCTGATCCAGAATGAACTGGTAGTCAGCGGAGTCTTGGAACACAACTTCGACAGGATAGTTATCGACAATCCGCAGGGTGGCGTTCCCTTGACCCGCCTGAAACGCGCCAACCTCTGTTGCACCATTTTTCATGAATCGGATGGAAAGGCCCTGCTTTTTGACCATGTCCTCACTGTCCTGATAACCGGCTGGGGCAAATCGAATGCGGTCACACTGCAACTCCAGCGTCATGTTGTTTGTCTGAATAAATGCATTTGGTAGTGGGCTACCGCTGAAGCCCCATTCGGCAAGTGCAGGGGCCGCCGACAGACAACACATCAGACACGCAGACCAGAAAGTGTTTTTCATATTTAGCTCCTAAGGGTCCTCGTACGAGGAGGCAATAATGGTTCTCCAGCATTGAAGTGCCAGTGAGTGGTCATGTAATCCTAAGACGGTGCACCATATTCATTCGTGCCCTCTTGTGAAGGGCGCGAAAGCCACCAGATCATCAAGACAGAAAGCACAAGTTGAATCGCGTACATAACCATCAAACCGGTTGCACCAAGAAAGGCTGCGGGTCCTCGCAAAGTCTCAGGGTCTTCAACGCCGGTTTCGAGCGCTGAAAAAACTGCAACCCCGGTCAGCAGCATGAACATCGTTGCGATACTGAAGGCCATTGGAAGCAAAAGGTACCATCCAGGACGACCTGTATCATGCAATCGACGCCACCCTGCGGCGAGCATCGGAAGCAGCATCGCCAGTTGGAAAACTGAGTTCAACACGTCGGATCCCTGTCCTGTTTCCGGATCAGTGCCAAAAAGGACCGAACTGAGTACCGCCAACCCGACGCTGACCAGGACGACGAACAGAACAAACCACCAATACTCTGATCTCTGCGCACGGCCCGAAAACACGACATATTTGGACAAGCAGGTCTTGACTGATTGCGTGAAACCCATTGTGAAACCCCTCGTTTCGCTCTCGCCGTCATATTTTGCACTCTGAAATGTTTACGAAAAACCGCGGCAGTGCAAGTTTTATGTGGAAATGGGAAAATTCAGACTGGGAAACCACGCGGAAAGTGATTTAATTCAAGCAGCGTGTCCTCAAGCCGGGACGTGTCCCCTGACAACCCGCTTCCTCCATTAGCCGATTTCGACATCCTTTCAGCCCATTTGCTGCAGGATCATGCGCCAGAAGTTTGCATATGGGCGGGCGAGAATGCATCGGAGCGAACGTTTCTGGAGATGGCATGTCATGGCCTGCGCCTTTTCAAAGGTTCGGTGACCCGAGTTGGAACGACTGGCTTAAAGTCACTGCCCTATATAGGTCCGCAAACTCCGGCTTTACTGGCGAGCCTTTTTGATCAGCGAGAAGCCGTAGACCCGATTACAAGAGCAGCGCTTTCTTCTGATTTTCTGCGTCTGCGAGGCAGTGGTGGTACGCTGCGTATATGGGAAGCAGGCAAGATCGTCGATGTTGCAGAGGATTACTATGACCATCTGCTCTTGGCTTGTTGCCCCGAAGACTGGACATCTGCCGCACACGTGGTCGGCACAACAATGGGTCGTTGCGACGAACACAATCTGTTGGGTGATGTATTCCTATCCGGAAGACTTCAGCATCTGATCGCGGATAATGCGATTGAGGCTTCCGGCCCTCAAACAAGCCTGCGTGACTATGATGTGCGACGTCAATGACATTGCCCTACATCTGAGCAGTATAGAACAGTGATGCTGCGGTGGCTATGTGGCCCAGTGATATTGTAATTGAGCACTCCTTGAAGGATTTCGAATGACAAGAAATAACATGACGGCCATTGCAGCAGTCGCATTGGCAGCAGCCATGTCGTTCTGGGCTGGGTCAGAATTTCGGAAGGCGCAATATGATGACGTGTGCCTTGATCTTGGCGGGGGGCGAAATCCGGGGCAATACCCTATTTGCGTCGTTGAGCAGCAAAACGCAGCGCTTTGGCTGGGGCCGATCAGGGTTACTCAAAATGATGTGGTCGAACTAGAGATTCAACGCGGGGAGGATGGGCAGTCGCAGGTTCGACTTGAGTTGACACCTGAGATCACAAGCCCTCTGGCTGCCTTCACAGAGCAATCTATTGGCAAGAATATGGACATTCGTATTGGTGGCCAATTGGTCAACTCTGTGCAAATCGCCGGTGCGATCCAGGGCACGAACTTCATCTTGGCACTTTCTGATGCACAGGCCGAAAAACTAAAATTATTACTAACTCGAAACACCAACTGACCCAGAGGTGTTCCTATAGGTTAGCTGTCTGATATCAAAATTTAATACAGATTGGAAAGATTATGACCAATTCTAGACTTCGAATTGCAGGTATTATTGCTTTGGTTCTCGCTGGCCTGTCGTGGTTGGCTGAGATGGCTTTTTACGGCGACATAGATCCGAACGGTGTCCTGCAGGAGAGTTTTTTTCTTCCGCTGACCTTCATTCTGGCTGCACTGGGCGTAATTTTGATGCTTGTTTCACTTTTGGTTAAGCGGCGTAAATGAAATCCTCTTTGGTGTTCGATTGCCGACTTCGTTCTATCATGACTTGGATGCCGACAAGGCAATCAATGAAGCGTGAGCGCGTTCAAGTGATAGAGAAACGTGTTCGCCATTTTGTCATACCCATGGGCATGGGCATGGGCAGCGCATAGTCGGACTCGCCAAGGTGCCATTTGCCCATGAAGTGGGTGTTATAGTCGGCTTGCTTCAGCACCGACGCAAGCGTCCATTCTGCCGCTGGTAGTCCTCCGCCTCGCTCCTGAAAGGCGACGGTTGTCATGCCCGAACTGTTCGGAAAGAGTCCAGTTTGCATCGCCGCCCGACCAGGTGTGCAGGAGGACTGTGCGTAGAAAACTGTCGCGACAGAACAAGGTCGCCAAGGCGATCAACTACCTGTTCGAGAAAGACGGCAGGGCGTCGTGTTCTTGGGCAGGCGGATCAGAACCGCGCCAACAACAACTGAACAGCGGGTTACTTCACAAGGTCGAGCCGTTGCAGCGTGGCCTTGGGGGATATCACTTGCGGTGGCAAGCTGGATTGGTCGAGCAGCTCTCGAAAGCCAGGGCCCGTGTAAGCTTGCACTGAGCGTAGACCTTCGGTGCCGAACTCCAGTATCGTAAAGCTACGCTCACTTCGAACTGTATCCCCGATCAGAACCCGCGTGCCGCCCCCCAGACATGCCTGCGAGACATAGGCTACGCCATCCTTCCAGCCAAGATAAAAGGCGTGGTGGTGGCCCGACAGATGCAGATCGACATCCAGCTCGTGATAGAGTGCTTCTAGCGCTGGATCGCCGATAATTTCACGCTCACGGCTCTGGGCGAAGGGCCAAAGTGGCAGGTGGCTGAAGGTAACAGCTGGTCCTGAGCCCTTCATTGCCTTGGACAAACGCTTCATCTGATCGCCCCGAAGGGGGCCGAGCGTGGTAGCGTCGAGTGAAGCAAAACGTATGCCGCCCATTTCGAAGGCGTAGAAAAATGGATAGTCACCGTCGTCGATGTAGTCGAGCATGGGCTTCATCGCCCGCCATTGCTCAGCGAAGATTGCGCGTTCCGCTTCGAATCCACCATAGGCGGATGCATCGTGGTTTCCCGGAGTGACGACCAGGGGAATGCCCACGCGGTTCAGCGGTTCGGTGACTTCGGCATGGAAGGCCTCCCACATCGCGCGCACTTCCGGTTCGCTCAGAACCGGGCGGCGCTGCCCCGCTACCATGTCGCCCGTGGATATGACCAGATCCGGGGCAAGCGCTATGATGCGATCAACCGCCGCAGCCACGCGGGGAGAGTAGCGCGTCGACCCGTATGACCCGTTAAGGTCAGAAATGACTGCCACCCGCAAGTTCTGGGCAAATGCGGACCCGCAAAATATCAGCAGAAAGAGTGCGCTCAGGACTGCTCTAGCTGACATCACAGGGGAACTCCTTTGCAACGACACTGCCGGTTTCGAAAAATTGCTTGGGTTCGAGATCAAAGATCAATTGGCCCTGTTCACAGCTTTGCCGCAGGATATCGGTAGCCAATGTGGTGTTTTTCACGACCTGTGCCACCTCGCGGTCGCTTAGACCGAAGGATGTTTCAAGCCATTGAAAAATCGGGCCGCCGCTTTGCAGATCCGCATTCAGCGCCACAAGTTTGACGTAGGTGTTTGCGTTTAAATGTCGGAACTTTTCAAGCATTTGCGTACTTTTGGCAAAATTGGCATATTGCACCCGGCCACCGGCATCATTGTCGTTCAGGTTGGTTCGCCGCAACAGAATTGCGTCTGCCGGAACCGACCCGTCACCGGCTTCGTGGTGCTTTGTCCGTTTGTGCGTCAGCTTTCCATCTTCAAGCCAATAATAATACGGTGTGAAATCGATATTTCCGACCCTGTCCTGCTGGCTGAAGATGAAGTCCAGCAGCACAATCTCGGTCAGTTCGGTCATCCAGAAGACCATCTGCTGCGGCGTCACGGACTGCCCCAGGTCCTTGGCGATCTGCCGGTCCTTTCGGCCCTCGGTCAGCCCGAATTCGATTGCTTGGGTCAACGGCTTGTCTGAGCGCAGCGCCAGGAAAGCAGGTGTTTTCTGGAAATCCTGATTCTGACCCTTGCCCCAACCCGAGACGCGCGTGCCATTGATCTCCGAGCCATAGCGGTGCCCAGGACTACTGGTCAGTGCGCCATAGATCTGGTTGCGATCGGCTGTGAACAGATCATCCGTCGGCTGATAGCCAGCCGGGGTCTTCTCGGCACTGACCAACGCCTCCCAACCGGCATGGTTCATCCGCCCGCCATGCCTGCCGCTCGACAGCGAAAGCCCCGCTCGCGCGACCTCGCCCAGATGAGCGCCCGCGTCGATGGACCGCCAGACCGTGACCGGGACCTTGACCGTCATGTCGAAATACCGCGAGAAATGATAGTAGAGCAGCGGAGACGGAGAAAACGTGCCGCTCGTGCCCTTGGCGTTCATGGTCGGCTTGAACTTTGCTAGCGTGTCCTTGGCCAGATCGCCCGCTGATTTTCCTTCCTTGCAGGCATTGCGTTCAAATTCTCCCCGGTCCCCGGCATAGGGCCCTTGGCTGATGTCATGGATCATTGTTCCCGGACTGGTACTCCAGGTCTTGGGGCACATGGCGACATTTGGAGCATAGAGATCGATGGCGCAGTAGGCGGCCTCCTGTTCGAGGTCGTTCTTGCCATAGGACCCTCCGGGTGCTGGCGCGATGCGTACACAGCGTTCGGCAATCCCGTTCGGACTTTGGTGAAAGGTTTCAATGCCTTTCACGGCATCAGAGGCCATGACGGGCGTTGCCGCGGTGATCAGGGCGAAAACAAGGTGCTTTTTCATGGTGTTCATTTCGGGCAAATCGCTGCTTGTTGATCGGCCGAAATCTTCAGCTTGGGGTCGGCCTTGAATTTATCGAACTTGGCATCAATCCAGGCGTTGCAACCTCCGGAACAGGGTGCCCCGTTGCGCGCTTCGTCCCAATAGGTCTTGGCTCGCGCCTCGGACCAGTCGCAGAATTGAACCAGCGCCATTGCCGAGAGGGCGCCAGAAGCATGAACGCCCCACATGCAATGCACCAGAAGCGGCCCGCCATTGCTTGTGATCTTGTCATGCACTGCTTTCATCACGGCAGCGGGGCGCGACGAGCGGGCCGACTCATAGCTGAATGCGCCCGATCCGCAAGACGTCTGGCCATAGTCGGTATTCTTTCCAAAATCTGCGTAAAATGCCCCTGAAAACCCTGCCTCACAAAGCTGACCGCGCTGTGCTGTGGACAGCCCGGTGCGCGACTTGTCGCCCCCTTTAAACCCGGAGCGATACATGACCCCGGTTAGAACGGGACGCACGAAAGCGAGGCCGTCGGCCGGTGACGGGTTGGATCGGGCCAGCATCTCGGTTTGGGACGCTCCGCCCGATCTCGATGTGAAATCCGTTGCCGCTGCTGGACCAGCCAACCCTGCGAGAGAGACAGCCACCGCGAGGCTGGCTGCAAGATTAAATGATTTGGTCATTGGTCGATCTCCATTCTCAGTGTCTGGAGGCACAACATGTGCCTGTAAACCTAGTCAATTCTATAAGTAAGAAGGCGGGAATCTTTGCCGTCGTCGGTAACGATGAAGATGGTCTGTCCGTCTAAACTCAGAGCCACGCCCTCGGCATTTGCTACACGACGGGACTTTCCCCCGGCATCTCTCATCAATGCCCAGCCTCTCGCTTGCATGGTGGCAAAGCAGAAAAAGTAAAGCGCCTGTCCTGTGTCGCTGGTTATCCATAGACCCTGCCGCTGCCCGTCCCAGGCCAAGCCCGAAACATCTAGTCGATCATCTTCTGCCCGGTCGGACACGAACCCGGCAGAACCGGTCAACGGCACGATCCTACGCACTTGGCCAAGGTCCGGTGATACTTCGATCAACAGCCTTGGATCGCGCTCTTTCACCACGAACACCGTTCCGGTTTCGGGGTCGATGGTGATCCCTTCCAGACCATCATTGGAGTCGCTTTCCTTAAAATGCTCCACCAGGCTGCCTGCTCCCTGCATTGCCAGTATGGGATGCCGCGTTATGCGCCCGTCTCGTCCTACATCAAGTATCTCGGACGTGTCTTCACGCACGGCAAGGATGCGCCCTCCAGCCGGATCAAAGGTGACGCCTTCCAAGCCCGGTACAGCGTGCAGAGTTTCCTTCTTCCGAACCTTTCCCGCTTGGTCCAGGCGAAAAAGCCGTGCGGTATCATCACTGACGGCCCAGAACCCGCCATTTTCTGACAGGCTGAGCCCGGAAACTTCGGTGAAATCCTGGCTGCGATCCGCGACCTTATCGATACTGACAAACCGCAGAACCATTTTCTCGGATTTGGCCGGGGCTGAAAACCCATATCCCCCAGACAGGAAAAGCATCGCCAACGCCGCTAAAACGAATTTGGGAAGACATGACCTGGACAGGGGGACCATTTTGTTCACGCCTCAGTCAACATGCCAGTCGTCAATCCCGCTTTCAGGGGCAGAAACCAACTGCATCATTTCGCGCTCAAGCGCAGATCGTCGAAACCCGCGCGGTCCCGACACCACGTAACTCACGATGGGTTTGAACTTGGTCTTGCTCATCGACACCGTTTTGAACCCACGTTCGGTTAACTGCTCACGCAAGGCGAACATTGCGTCGGAGATTGTGTTCTCTTCTGAAAACCGGACCTCGAGTTCGAAATTTACGGGTCCGCCAAAGGCATAAATCACAGCCCATGCACTGGCGGTGGTGATCAGGGCCACAACGGGTAAATCCAGACCGACGCAGAGCCCGATCAGGGTTACCAAGATAAGGCGCATTGTGTCGGCGGACCCATCGTCGGACTTGAAGCGCAACAGACCGCCGAGACCAAAGAGCACGAAGCCAATGAGATATCCGTGATGCATGATCAGGAACCCGACAACCATCCCGATCAGGGCATAAACGAACAGTTCTTTTGGTGCATCGAAATCCGATCGTGTGCGGCGAGTCGCCAGCATGACGGGATGATAGGCGATCGCAGCGATCATCACTGTCGTTCCAAGCAGCGCGATCGCGAAATCCAAAAGCTCGGCGGGATAGAATATCTGATCCCATCCGCGACCCCGGACGTCGATTTCAGGGAGAATGGATCCGGCTGCATCCATGACCTGCGCGTGGACGGGACCGACCACAATGCAAAAACATCCTATCGCCAGGACGGTCAGCCAGCCCTGCGAGGTACGAAAATTCTCTGCCACGCTGTTGAAGTCCTTGATTATGAGATCTTTTGTAAACATTACACGTGCGGCGGGGAAATTTGTCAAACCGGAACACTTGCACCGACCCCGCGGAACCCTGTTGCGGCGCACGCATTTCGCCGGACGGGTGATCATTTCATTACCTTCGCGGCGGCCCCGATCAGAGCTAGCAATATGGGTTGATGAAGCAAATACACCGCCAGGCTGTGTCTGCCGGGCCACGCTACGGCTTGCGCGGGAAACCAGCGCGGCCAAGTTGGTTCGAACCGTTTGGTATATGCAATTCTGGCCAGCGCGACACCAAGAAGAAACGGCGCCATCCAAGGAACAATAGGAATGAAATCCAACGATGCGCGGACCTCCATCCCGAGTCCTGTCCAGGCCATCCATGGAGACGTAAATACGGCGCGCCCGACTGTCGCGGAGGCAATCAGGATCGAGACAGCACCGATCAATGATACCCACACTGGCGCAAAAAGAAATGGCACGCCCAGAAGGCTGGCCAAGGCGAGTGCATGCAGGATGCCAAAAAAAACGAATTGCGATGGAAAGGCTGCGTAAGTGGCCAAGGTGACAAGGCAGGCGGCGCCAGAAATCAGGACGACCCGCCGCAACCAGGCCTTGCCGCGAAAGCCGCGGGCATGGGCCAGAACGAGGCTCACACCGGACAGAAACAGAAAACTTCCAGCAATAGCGCGCGCGAAAATGGCCCATCCAACGTTCAGAGTTGTTCCCTGCGCGATCATCCCGAAGACTTCCAAATCCCTGAAGAAATGAAAAACAATCATCCCGAACAAGGCGATTGTTCGCGCGACATCCAGAAAAAGAAGTCTATTTCCCCTAATTTCGGAACCGGTAAACATCATAAATCGTCCTCCTGTTCCGCGTCACGCTCAGGTTCTTACAGCTTCGTACAGCCTTCGACTAACTGGTTCGTATCTGTCTGACGTCACCTCCCTACCTGTTCATCATGGACCCAATATCGCCTATGGTCTTGTCCAGATCAGGCATCTGGCGCGCTTGTGTTGCTTGCTCGTAAGCATAGCCAATGATTATTAGGTTGTCCTCACCCAGAAAGTCACCGATCAAAGTAATACCCTCCGGCTGACCGTCTTCACCATAACCGGCAGGCACTGTCAGCGCAGGGAAGCCGGTCGCGGCATAGATCTGAGAATCGCTGAGCAAAACATCTGACCTGACGCTCGACAAACTCATCTTGAAGGAAGCCGCACGGGGAAACTTCTGAGCCCCGCTCGTCGCCGTGCT
>NZ_CANMJE010000015.1 GCF_947498095.1 uncultured Shimia sp.
TCAGTCGCTTGTTTGCCATTCTTAGTCCTCCGTTTCCTAACCTTAACGGTGGACCCATTCAGATGGGGAGGCTCAACGAAACCTACAGAACGTCACTGCGAATTCTGACCGGTGATACTTGAACTCCTGTCTTATGTAGGTAGGTTCCCAAAGGCTTGTTTGCAGTTCCCCACTTATCCCCGGGAAAAACCGTAGTCCGCCCCCGCGCACTAAACGACAGTAGGATAATGACCAACATGCCCACGGCGTACCAACCTATCGTACAGCACCCATAAGCCCAGAACAAACCCCTTAGTCTGGAAAGTTTCAACGCTTCATCGTGCAAAACCCTTTAAAATAAGGTCAGAAACCTACAGGAACAGGGGATAGATCATCACTTGCGCATCATTCCCCTCCTTCACAGCTCGCTCTGGTAATCCGAACCACCCAGCCCCCAGTTAACATGCTAATAGCTACTGACAATACCCCTGCCCCCAGATACCCCCTGCCATAACGACGAAAGTGCGAGCGTGGCGCGTTAACAAATTCTGTCTTCTTTTTCAAAAGTAACAGTTAGTTTCCGGAACACCGGTACGTGTTGCAAGGCACACGAAGAAACCCAACCGACAAATGTCTGCTCAGCGGGACAATCCGGGCCTTCACCTGGATCGGACTATTTGGCGTTTTCGACCCACAGCCGACCTTGGTTCGGCTCGCAGCCAATGGCTGCTCCGAGCCCCTTTTACTGAATACTTTACGCAGCAGAATGTCTGCTCTTGGGTTGTCCCTTTTTTATCCGATAACGAAACTGGATATAGTCATTCGGGCAAACCACCGCCTGCGCATCAATAAGGTCCACATCTCCGAGCGTACTTCCGAACAAAGGCGCGCCATCTCCAATCAAAATTGGCATCTGCGTAATAGTGATCTCATTCAACCTCCCGAGGTTGATGAAGTTTTGAATGGTTGCGCCACCATCAATGTAGGCGCTGCGATAGCCGTCCCTCTCAAGCTCGTCTAACAGCACCGTCAGGTCGCCAGAATACATTTTGACCTTGTCTTTAAGGTTGTCCGGGGGCGTTTGAACCGTGTTGCTGAGAACAACAATTTTCAGTGCTCCATAGGGCCATTGCTCTGGCGACAGATCGAAGCTGCTGATTATGTCCATGCACTTGCGCCCCATGATCATACAATCGACCGACGCGATGTAGGTCTCAAAGTCGATATAGCCTTCGCCTACACCGGCCTCTGGATTTCCAGCGGTCTGCAGCCAGTCAATGCTACCATCGGGTCTGGCAATGAACCCATCCACGCTCGCCGCGATGTATGCAGAGCACTTCATGGGAACCTCCTCGATATTTGGTCGAGCCTTAGGTTATGCATTAACACCCGATTTTGAAAGCTGGCATTCGCTGCGAGTAATTGAACAACAGCTTTGTCCGCTCACCGGTCCTTCAGGTATCGCGCAGCTAAGGTCCGGTTTGAGCCCAATCTTACAAATGCTGCGATTGGCGCGAACCGGATGTTAGGGCGGAGAACTGACATCCGTTTCTCCCCAAATGGACGACGGCTCTTGTAGTTGGTCAATCAAAAAAAGCGACAGGAGGTTTCACTTGTCGATCCACAGACAAGCTGAAAACATCCGGGCGCGCATAGTGACCAGAGGCGTCAAACTTGCGACGTGATGCGCGGGCTTCCTCCACATTTATCTCTGCGATCAAGAAACCTTTTTCACGACGCATCGGCCCCGCACAGATTCCACCGAAGGGTTTGTAGATGACGGCGTCACCGGGATTGATCCATTCGTCCTTGTTGGGAAAGAGTTCATCAAAATATGGGATATCGGTCGGAATATCAGAGGCTTCCAGCGCGGTGGCGCAACCTATCACCCAACAACCGCCTTCCCGTGCAACATGTTGCATCGTTGCCTGCCAAGTGTCGCCACAATCCCAAGTCGGCGCGACATAGATGTCAATGTTCTGCGCATAGAGTGCATAGCGCGCCAACGGCATGTAGCTTTCCCAGCAGATAAGCGAACCGATCCGCCCCACGGCTGTATCAACGACTTTCAGTCCGGACGCGTCCCCAAATCCCCAAACCATGCGCTCCGGGTTGGTTGGCATCAGTTTGCGATGGTTGTTCACGATCCGCCCATCCGCGTCGATGATCGTACAGGAATTGTAAAGAGTAGAGCCGGAGATCGCACCATCAAGTTCTTGATACCCTACCACCAGTACCATCTCATGCTCACGAGCCGCTTCTTGCAGGGGCATCATTTGTTTCTTGCTCAAGTCGATCGAGTTGGCTTGCAGCCGCGTAAACAATTCGTCCGTTTTTCCCATTCCTGCCCCGGGTGAGAGACGCCACAGGAATGTCGGATATCCTGGAAACCAGGCTTCGGGAAAGACAAGAAGGTTGGCACCCTCCCGAGCGGCCTTTCCGACAAGCTCAATGGCACGCTCCATGCTGGCAGAAAGATTAAGATAGACGGGCGGTTCCTGAACAATTGCAGTTTTCATGCCGTTTCCTTTCAATTGCGACCCGAAGTGACAACCATCTCGCAAGGGCCCTCAAACCCATCCGCTGTTTCAAATTTTGTCAGCGCGACGGCGATTTCCTCCCAAACGGTGTTCTGGTCTTTGGCGGTTAGGCCGGACAGCATCTGATGCAGGGCCCCAAAGCTCTCGCGTTCGAACCGCAGACAGTCCGCAGCCGACGGCAATCGCAAGGGAGAGTGGATTACGGTTTCTTTTATCTCGGTAAACCCTGCACGCTCCAGAAGCTCGGCCAGAACCCCGTGGCCGCCCAGGCTGAACGGACCAGGCTGCCCTGGCAAGGGCGGCGGAAGGGCGGCACGATCCCGAATAATCGACACCGGTACAGAGAAAAAACCGTTGTTCTGAGGTGTGGAATAGACCATCGCTGCAAATCGCGAACCTGGCTTCAAAGCCGTGCGAATTCGGGCAAGCGCGGCCAATTGATCAGGAAAGTAGATCAACCCCACACGGGAAATGGCGGCGTCAAATGAGGCTGGCGCAACGTCCAGCGCCTCAGCATCAACGACCATGGTGTCCAGATTTTCATACCCTTCCGCGCGTGCATTTTCTGCTGCGAACTCCAGTTTGTTTTCAGAAATATCTGTGGCCAGCACCCGACCTGCCGGGCCAATTCGGGCAGCCGCGCTTAGCGATTGCTCGCCGGCTCCGGCCGCCACATCCAACACATGGGACCCGGTGGTAACGCCCGCCATGTCAAGCATCGTTTTGGTTGCCGGTCCTAGCCATTGGTTAAGCACCTGCCCCCAATCGTTCCAAGCTTTTGCCGCATCTTGCCATTGGGCGTGTGTCGTCGTCTTGTAACCTTTCGGATCAAATACTGTCATGACATGTCCTATCATTTAATCTGCTCAAAGCCTGATGAACATGACGAAATAAGTCCCAACGGTTTTCCAACGATTTTCCGATTTTTGCGGTATGATGAGGAGACTAGCCTCGAAAAGAAAACTCTTAAATGTGCTCCGCTGCTTCCTCTGACAGATACCTAGTGCATGGCCATACAGTGACCCCGGCAACCTGTGAAATTGCCAGTGGAGATACTGTCACTCGTATCGAACCTAAATCCATGGAGGTGCTGGTGTATCTATTTGCCCATCAGGACAGCGTAGTGTCACGAGAGCAGATTCATGACGCCATCTGGGGCGACGTTGTCGTGGGTGACGACTCTTTGACCAACGCCATAATAAAAATCCGCAAGGCTTTTGGGGACAATGCGCGAAATCCCAGCGTTATCGAGACAATCCCAAAGCGTGGGTATCGGCTGATCGCCGAAGTCACGACCCCAAAACCACCCGTGGCAAAGCAAAGTTTCGGCTTGGTCTGGGTGTCGGTTGTTTTGGTTCTGTTGCTTCTTGGAAGTGTTGCCATAACCCTATTCCCACGAACCGAAGCTGCAGCGCCTCAAATCAAATTGCAATCCGACGCCCAAACGCGAATTGTAGTGTCTCCCTTTGTGAACCTGTCCGGTGACGCCTCGCAGGATTATCTCGTGCGTGGCATGGAGCAGACAGTTGTCACCGGATTGGCTGCTATTCCCCATGTTTCAGCTATGCAGTCTCATCCACGCATCAATCAGGCTGACTATCGCCTTGAAGGAAGTGTATGGCCCACCGAAAACCGCATCCTGATCCATACGCGACTGCTAGATGGTGAGGATGGAACAGTGTTGGCCATCCACCGCCATGACCGGGCATACTCCGATCTGCTCACTGTGATGACAGAAATTGAGACGACCATTACTTCGGACCTTTCTCTTGTAATCGAACAAGCCAATCTCAGCGCTCAGGCACGAGGGTATACCGACAGCGTGGAAGCATTCGATTTGTTCTTGCAGGCTCAGGCAGCCCTTTTGCCTCGCGACCGCTCGGGAACTTCGTTGGCGCGAGCCCTGTATGAACGCGCCATTGCCCGCGATCCGGGTTTTGCTCGAGCCTATGGAGGGTTGGCTTTGGTTCACGCTGCCGAATACCGAAACGAATGGGCCGAAGATAGTAGCCTTGCACTTAACCGGGCTCTGTCCATGGCAGGTACAGCCCTAAGCATTCAGCCCAATTTGCCGGAACAGTATTGGGTGATCGGATATGTTCACACCCAAAGACGCCAGCTGGAAGATGCGGAGAACGCATTACACAAGGCTTTGGCGCTGGACCCGAGCTACGCGGATGCGTTGGCCTTGCTTGGTGGCATCCGGACTTATGCGGGGCAGCCCGGTAAATCGATACCTCTATTACGGAAGGCAATGCGGCGGAATCCGGGTGCAGGGTACCTCTATTTCATGCTGTTGGGACGGGCTTACTATTATCTTGGCGACTGCGGTCAGGCTCAGATCAATCTCCACGAGGCCGCTCGCCGCAATCCATCCAATTTGGAAACCCGATTGTACATGGCGGCCTGCCAAGTACAGTTTGGCGAACCAGACGAAGCAGCCTGGGAGGTCGAGGAAATCCTGGGACAGGAACCTGAATTCTCCCTGACTGGTTTTCTGAGCACCTATCCGATGGAGGATGACGGACAGATAACAATGCTGACCCGAGATCTGAAATTGGCAGGGCTACCCTGATCTGTCCAATATCGGACCAATCGTTTTCAAGTGGGCAAAATGTTGTGATTTATTCTGAAAAGGTTATCCGGATCATATTTGCCCTTGATCAGAGACAATTTATCACCGTTTTCACCGTAAGCACCCGCCATGTGATCCGCTTCATCTTCGGGCATGAAATTCACATAAGCGCTGCCAGTTGAATAGGGCTTCATCCGATCATAAAGGGTGCGCGCCCACGCGATACACTCATCATCCTTTGCGGGATCTTCCCAGCGAGTGTGCACATTCATGATGAAATGCGATGACCGCTCTGGGTATGCGGTCTCACCTGCACCAACCCGTGCCATTTCACCGCCCACATGGGCAATGAACACTTCACAAGCCGGATCCGGCAATGTGGCAATTCCTTCCAGAAGTGTTGCAATCGCGTCTGAAGAAAGAGCCGCGAAGTCGTGGCTCTTCCAATAATTGCGGGCACCGGCGGCCAGAAGTGGATCAAAGGCGGCCTGCCAACCAACGAATGGATGCGGGGAAATGACATCAACGATCGGGTTTCCAAGGCCACGCAAACCTGCCATTGCCGCTTCGCCTTCATCCATGGGACCGGCATAGCAAGCGGCGAGAATGAGAACCTCGCGTCCGTGCCAATCCTCGGTAAGAAATGGCAAAGGCGGGGCTTTGCGCATCACGCTCCATACTGTCAATTCATCCGGCGCATTATCAGCAATTTTTGTGACTTCTGCCAACAGACCAGATGCCTCTTCGATCGGATGAACGATCAATCCAGACAAGACCTCGGGCCCCAGAGAGTGCAATTGGAATTCAAAAGAGGTAATCACCCCGAAATTGCCGCCGCCCCCCCGTATGGCCCAAAAAAGGTCAGGGTGACTGGTCGCTGACGCTGTGACGATAGATCCATCCGCTGTCACCACTTCGACTGACAAAAGACTGTCGATTGTCATTCCAAATTTCCGGGTGGTCCAGCCAAAGCCACCACCCAGCGTGAGGCCTGCAATACCAGTGGTCGAGTTTATACCCGATGGAACGATAAGCGCGTGCGCTTGGGTTTCGCGATCCACATCGCCCAGAAGTGCGCCGGGTTCCACACGGGCAGTTTTGTTCATTGGGTCCACATCAACAGAACGCATTTGCGACAGATCAAGTAGAACCGTTCCGTCGGCAACCGCATGCCCGGCGATCTGGTGGCCACCGGACTTCACTGACATAACCAGCCCGCCGTCCCGAACAAAATTTACCGCTTTTTGTACATCGTGGGGCCCTAGAGCTCGGATCACAAAGCCTGGATGGCGGTCAACCATTCCATTCCATATCGTTCGGGCGTCGTCGTATTCCGCACTGCCCTTAAGATGCACCGCCCCCTTGAGCGAAGCATCAAGTGCGTTCAAAGTTTCTTGATCTACGGCAACTGCGCCGTCATTGAGTGTAAGTAATTCAAGCATAAGAATTGGCCTTCCTTTTTCAGGTAAGGCTTCTTGCGAGACTGCCTCGACTGGAGAAAAGACCTCTTCTCACCTGTTCCCGGTGATGGGGCAGAACTTGTAAGTATTAGTTTAGGCGGTCCGGACCTTCAGGCAAAGATGCCGGGGTCGATCCGATCCACCGATGTTATGACATCAGCTGGAATATTCAGGCGCTCAGCAGCCTTTCGCAGGCTGTCTTCGTCGGGCGCTTCGTATAGGCAATATGTTTTGCGTTTATCAGCGCTTAGAAACGAAAAAATCCATTCGACGCCCTCTTCATCATTGATCTCTTTAATTTGAATTTTGGCTTCGTTGTCTATTTCGAGCTGTTCCGCAAAGTTTCTTTCAATAATAAATCTAGGCATATTTCACCCCCAAAAGTGTTCGCAGAATTCCTAAGTCATTTGTCCTTGGAGCTTTGATATAAGTGTTACCATACCCAGATCCCCGGCCGTTGCCAACGCTTCTGCTTCCAGATGAATAGCACGTTCCGCATCTTTGAGGCGACCTCGGCGTCGCAAGGCGAACGCATATGCCGCCTTGCTATGCGCAATCCACGGTGGTGCGGCCATGCTCGTGTCAATTTTGATTGCCTTATCAAACATTTTGTCCGAAATTTCCCAATTCCCCATCAATCCGGCAAGGCTGCCAAGCCGACGAGCAGCGGCACCAATACAGGCCGTGGTCGCACCCGCAGTGATTGTAAGGTTTTCGTAAGGGACCAGCATGTCAAAAATGGTTTTGGCATGTTTTTTGTTTTCCACCGCCACACAAATGTCGGCCAGATACGAAAGCGTTGTCGAATACATGGCATCTGGCGATATCGAAAACCCAGTTTCCGCCAGTTCGTTCAGTATGCGTTCAGCCGTTTCTAAATAGCCCAATTCAGCAGCGATTACACCGAAACCCGGTTTCCAACTCGCATCACCCGGACTCTCTGTCATCAAACGTTTAATGACTGGCGCGACCTCCTGCAATCGACCTTGCTCCCGGCGAATGGTGAACATCTGAACGCCATAAACACCCTCAACATGTTTGCCATGAGTCTGGCGTCCAATCTTTACAGCTTCGTTGGCATAGCTCTCGGCGCGCTCAAAGTCCCCTTCCAGAGTAGCAACCATCGCCCGGGCATGTGTTTGCACCCAATAAAGCTGACGATGATTATCTTTGGTCGATATCTCTGTCAAAAGCTCAAGTGAGTTATCCATCAACTGGCGATCCGCCATTTCCGCTCCGACAAACAGGCTCAGCGTTCGGTCCCGCCCCTGATCAATGTTGCCCAGTTTCTCGGCAACCTTGTGCATGGCCTCAAGGTTTTTGCGCCAATCGCGCACTTCGTCTTCCTGTCTTGCAACAAATGACGCGGCAAATCGCGCCATCATGACGTGGAATTGGGATTTGAGGTCGCCCAGTTTCGCGGCCAACTTCAGACATTGTTGGCTGTACTCTGCACTTGCCGCAAATTGACCAGTGAACATGTAAGTGCGTGCCAGCTGGCTCATTAATTTGCATCGTCGGACCTCATCATGCTCTGGCAAGTCGTTCAGAGCCTTCAAGCAAACCTTGATGGCTTGTTCATGCAATTCACCGGCCATCATGCTTGAATCAGCAAAATGGTGTGCGGCATCTGCCGCGATTTCGACATCTCCGATTTCACACGCGGCTTCTGACGCTTCTTTGAGAGTGGCGATACCTTCCGGCAATCGACCGACGCTATCATAGCCTCTTCCGACAAGAATTTTGCCAACAATTACTTCCCGGCTGGATTCACCTCCTAGTTTGTGCGCGGCTTTGAGGGCTTCCTTTGCATTTGTCATCGCCTCATGACTGGCCGAACGTGCAAGGGCCATTTCAGTTGCAGATTGCCAGCGTTGAAAAGCTGCTGCCCAATCTTCTGCGGCGGTCAAATGGTGTGCTAACAGTTCAGGACGACGCTCAATTTCGGCAGATCGAAGCAGAGTCAGAGCGCCGGCAACTTTCGCGTGCAACTCCCTGCGGGTCGAGGCCAGCATAGATTGAAAGGCTGTGTCTCGGATCAGGGCGTGCCGGAAAACAAAGTAGCCGCGGTTATGGCCGCTTTCGAATATCAGGCCCGATTTGCAAAGATCATCGAGGCAGTTTCGGATTTCCGCCTCGCCTTTATCCATTGTAGCGCGCAGTAACGCTGGTTCAAATTCGCGGCCTATAACCGAGCCAGCTAGTGCCACTTGCTTGGCTTCCAGTGAAACAGCGTCGAGGCGTGCCATCAAAGTGCCCTTTAATGACGAGGGCACTTTGAATTTTCCTTTTTCTCCTGACGTGACTATGGCGCGCGTCAATTCCTCTACAAACAGCGGAATGCCATCCGTCCTCTCAACAACCGTCTGAACGAGATCTCGATCTGGCTCGCTTCCGGAAATACTTCGGACCAAATTAGCAACATGATCAAAATCAAATCGCCGCAGTTGTAGCGTTTGAACATGGGCGTCACCATCGTCTTGGTCCAACTCCCAACCGGGTCTGTGGGTTATCAAGAGCATCAGCGGAAGATCCGCACAAATTGCTTTAAAACGATCCAGAAGAGCATTGGTCGACGGGTCGATCCAGTGGGCATCTTCAATGAACAGAATGACTGGACGCACATTTGCACGCGCTTTGACGGTGTCTATCAGTGTCTGAATTGTAAGGTCGCGTTGTTCTTGGGGGGACAAATCGAGTATTTGCTGGGCAATCTTACTGCGTGGCGCCACCAGAGCGGCAAAAACTGGAAGCACCTGATCAATGTCCAAACCCTGCCTTGCTTCAAGCATTGCCTGTACTTGTTCCAAAACACGATCATCGTCAAAACCCGGTTCGACACCCGCGTCCCGAGAAATGCGTTCGGTAACTGGGTGGAACGGGCTACTGGTTAGATAAGGTGAACAATTCAATCTCATTATATCTGCATTGCCTGCGATAGCTTCGTCGGCCAGGAACTCTTCGGTCAAACGGGATTTCCCGATGCCCGCCTCACCTGCGAGCAACACGACCTCGCCCTTACCGGTATTGGCGCCTTTCCAAGCCTGACGAAGGATGCCGTTTTCAAGATTTCTCCCGACCAGTGCGCTGTTTGAATCCCCCCGATGTGTAGCGCGAAATCGGCTTTCGGCACTGTGCTCAGCAACGACCTGTAAAAGCGTGCGTTGGCTGTCAAACCCTATTAGCTCAACCCGCCCAAGTGAAGAAAATTCGAAAATTCGGCGCAGCGCCGCCTCTGTTTCTTCTTCAGGGAGGACGATCGTGTTAGGTGGAGCATACTCTTGTATTCGCGCAGCAAGATTGAGGATTGGGCCTGTCATCGCTCCTTCTTCGTATGTGTTTTCTCCGATTGCGTCACCGACGACGACCTCACCACTTGCGACGCCCATCCGAACCGCCAAAGGTTCACCGTCCGGTGTTTTTAACTCTTTCACACGGTCCACCGCGTCCAGACCAGCTTTTACGGCGCGAACTGCGTGATCTTCGTAGGCGCTAGGCCATCCAAAAAACACCAAAAGCCCATCACCGAGATACTTGGCAACGTAACCTCCATAACGGCTGACAGCACCAGCAACGGCATCCTGATATCGCTGCAACAGGATGCGCATATCTTCGGGGTCCAAACGGTTGGTGAGTTTGGTCGACCCGACGAGGTCGGCGAATAGAACCGTTAGGTGGCGACGTTCCGCAATCGTGTTTGCATTTGGCTTTGACGAAACCACCGTATCAGGTACGGAGTGGCCGGAAATTTGAGAGGGTTCATTTTGAAGGGTTTGCTCGTTCAAAGATGGCGCCAGCTCGGGCGTTGACAAACTTGCTAAGCTGTTTTGGGGGTCCTTGATAGCAGCCAAAATAATCTTTCGATGGCCCAAGCTTACGCCCAATTCTTTTAAGTCATCACCAGTAAGCAACGGCAAGACTCTTTCATCTACATCATTACTGATGAATGAATCAGTGTACTGATCCAAACCTAGTTCAAAGAGCCATGCGTCGATGTTAAGGGCCATACTGTTAACAATGCTTGTTTATGAGATTTCGATCAAGATATTGATCTCAGTGCGGAACCCGCCCCACTAAACACTAAACGGCCATCGGCTAGATTTGGGAATTCGCCAATTGATGTTGCATCAAGCATGACACGCGACTGAATTGGCCGGTGTAACCACGGCCTACACGGCCGTTGCATCAAGCATGTTCCACAGCCATTCGTTCCTTTGATGGGGTTTTTTCACTTCCAAAACCGACGAAACTTTCGTTTCAGAAAAGTCGGCGATCTTCCGTGTCAATAAATTTGGGCTTTGACCGCATCCCTACACTCGACAAAGTGGGCAAGTTTAGTTTGGCTTCAAAGCTGACTTTTGCGCGAATATCCGACAAAGGCAAGTTTGGGCCGAAAACGACGGTCAGAGCCAATCGTCTCAGCGGCAACAAAGTCCGCAACTGAGACATCCAAGACTTGCGCAGCCAACGGCTGGTTTTCCGCATTGCCGCCATTGGCGCATTACGCGGCGAATGACGGCAGTGAGCCCGAACCGACAAATGCTGCAATGTTCAGGAGGGTAGGTCACGCTCGATTGGTTTGAACGATGATTTGCGTTCGGTTCCGTCTGCCATGTCCGGCAGTTCGATATCCAAGCAGGTGCCTTGTTCCACTAAGGTCCATGCATTCCCCTGATAATCGACGGTCGAAGTTCCGGCGCAAGTCGTACCTGGTCCAGCACCACAATGGTTTTCGCCAGCTTTTGATATACCGTAGCATTTCTCTTGGGGGCCCGCTTCTGAAATTGTTGGGTTTACTGCCACTGCCGCAGTTACGACACTTGCGAGGGTCAGGGCTGTTGTTCGGTGAGACATGCTGGTCCTTTCTGAAATGACTTGGGCTCAGTACGCCGCTCCAAATTGCGCGCTGACTTCAGTACTCTTAAAGATGCTAAATTCCGGCAAATGTTTTCAAAGAATGCCTTCACTGCAGCAAGCGACGTGAGCCAAAACGAGAAAACGAACAGTGCTAAAGTAACACATGTTACGTCACTTTGTACACTTCCTGCCCTCGAAGCCGCTGGCGTAGAGTTCATTCCTGAGAACAGCGGTGCACTTCCAACCGGGGGACATGCCTTGTTTTCTTTTTCTCGTTATACTCACGTCAAGCTTGGGAACCACCATAAGTCCTGGCCACTGTCCTTTCGGCTAAAAACAAAATTTGGCAGTAGCGCCCCGCCTTGTTCCCCAATCACCAAGGCGGGGTTATTCTTTACCCTGCGACATCAGTCAAATTGCCACATTCTTATGTTTGAATGCTCGTGGGATAATGAGGTGCCTGCTATTTCCAGGCTTCCGTGAGTGGACTTAAGCACCTTCAGCCCTGCCTCTCCCCTGAGGTGGGGTTATTCTTTGCCTATAGTCGATTGTAAGACCCGCCAACTGTTCCCTAGGCCGTCACGTCGTTGGCCGTTAGGAAACCGCCTTTCTTTAAGTTCTCCTTCGCTGATGCAGCGCCGATTGAGCACTTACAGCGAACGGCGGGAAAGTCCCGCATAGCAGACCTTTGTGCAGGACGCAGCTAACGGCAGGTTTGAGCCCATTCTGGCAAAAACTCTTCGTCGTTGCGAATGTCCAAGATTTGGTACGTTGTTCCAATCGGTTGTTTTCATTCTCTTGCGTTGCTACATCTCGCGCATGGGGAGTAAGGCATGATAGACATTGACAAAGTTCGTTTGGATACTCCGAGCTGCGAAAAAGTTTTGCATTTCAACAATGCAGGATCGTCGCTCATGCCCACGCCTGTTTTTAGCGCGCTGCAACGTGTGTTGCGCGATGAAAACGAGGTTGGCGGTTACGAGGCCGAACGGCGCGCACAAAGCGATATACAAGCTTTCTATTCCGAATTCGCAGGCCTTCTGAACGCCGATCCTGATGAGATCGCCTTTGTTGAGAATGCGACCCGCGCTTGGGACATGGCCTTCTACGGTCTGCATTTGAGACCTGGTGACAGGGTCATCACCCACGGGTCCGAATACGCGTCCAATTACCTCGCGCTCTTGCAACAGTCGCGTCGGCTTGGGTTTGAGATTGATCTCGTGCCGTCTGATGAGTTCGGCCAGATTGATGTCGACGCGTTGGATGGCATGATCGGCCCAAAGACAAAGTTGATGGCAATCACGCATGTTCCGACACAGGGTGGCTTGGTTAATCCCGCCGCCGAGGTTGGAAAAATCGCGCGGAAACACGGCGTTCTGTACTTGCTGGATGCCTGCCAATCCGTCGGGCAAATCAACGTAGATGTCGCCGAGATCGGCTGCGATATCCTGTCAGGAACGGGTCGGAAGTTTTTGCGAGGCCCAAGAGGAACAGGTTTTCTATACGTTCGAAAGGGCGTCATTGATCAGATCGACCCCCCCTTCATTGATCTCCTTTCTGCGAAATGGACCGGCACTAACAGCTTTGAATTTGTTGATGGCGCAAAGCGATTTGAGAATTGGGAAAGCTATGTCGCTGGTCGCGTTGGCCTGATGGAAGCGGCCCGGTATGCGCGAAACATTGGCCTCTCAAACATAGAAACGCGTGTGGCGTTGCTTGCTCAGGATCTACGTGATGCGCTCGCAGGAATCAAAGGCGTTTCTGTGCATGATTTGGGTCAGCAGAAGTGTGGGATTGTCACGTTCACAAAGGTCGGAATTGAACCCGCCACTGTTACAGAACGTCTCCGCACTGACGGGATAAATGTGTCAGTTTCTGCCATGCCCTCTGCACGTCTCGATCTTGAACCGCGTGGCCTCATGTCGATGACAAGAGCCTCTGTGCATTACTTTAACACGCACGATGAGATTGCCCGATTTGTTGACGCCGTCAAAAGGGCATAGCGGAAAGCAGACCTTGGACGTGCCTTTGGGAACGGAAGCCTTGTCCGCTTTGCAGTCCTTCGGGGTAGTTTGGACGCTCGCAGATGCAGCGAATGGCGGCAGAGAGCCCATATTGACCAATGCTGCGATTAGCGTGAACTGGAAGTAGGGCGGATTGCGGACCTTCGCTGCGTTTCACATGAATTCCCGAGTTGTGGACAAAACGGATATTCGCTTCACCTAGCCAAATGTCAGCTTTGCCAATCTCTCGGTTCTACTTTTCAAGCCAAATTTACAGTGTAATGCGCGCTGCAACGAAGCAGACTCTTACTGTGAAACTCCATCAAGGCCGTAGGTTATTCATCCTAACCTGGACAAAGTGTTCTCCAGAAACCGGATTGCATTTCCAATCTGATCTGCCCGCTCGTTCAACTCTTCGATTTTACCTAGGACGACGGCGCGCGCGGCCTCGCGGTCGCAACTTTCTGCATTGGCCTCCACAATTGAGCGAAGGTCAGCGACTGACATGCCTGCTTCTCGTGCACCTGCGAAAAACTCGAGCCAGACTAGGCAGTCGTCTTTGTATTTGCGGTAACTATTCGTCTCACTGTCCCCAACGGTTGAGGTGATGAGACCGTTTTGCTCATAAAACCGGATGGTGTCCCGGCTGAAGCCGGATCTCTGTGCAAGTTCGCCAATACGCATAGCAAAATCCCAAACCATGGACAGTGGTCTATTGTTTTTATTTCTACTTTGTTTATATGCAACCAAGGGAATGAAATTGCAATCACTTCAGGCATCAGGACATAGCATATGAAAAAACGCATTATTATTATCGGTGGGGGCTATGTTGGCGTTCAACTGGCCAAGGCTTTGGACAACAAGGCCGAAGTAACGCTGATTGAGCCTCGCAGCCATTTTTTCCATGCCCCTGCGATGATCCGCTCAGTTGTCGATCCGCGAGTTCTGGACCAGGGGTTGATCCCCTATGATGATTTGCTCAAGAGTGGCCAGATCCTGCGCGCGCGTGCAAAAAGCATTAGTGCTGAAGGCGTCACACTTGAAGACGGAACAGAAGTGCTTGGCGATTACATCGTTGTCGGGACAGGCTCTGACAATGCGATGCCGTTTAAGCCTGCAAATGATAGCATCGAAGCCTTTCGCGCGGACAGCGCGCGTATCCACGCGATGCTGGAAGCCGCGCAGAGCGTGGCCATTGTTGGTGCAGGTGCGGTCGGAACAGAATTGGCTGGCGAAATCGCGCATTTCATGCCGGACAAAAAGGTCACATTGGTTTCTTCAGAACAGTCACTGTTCCCGACTAAGCCATCAAAACTTGGGACAGCCCTACACGGTAAACTCAATGATGCTGGCGTGACGACAATCTTTGGTGCGCGTGCTGAAAACCTTGAGAGCATGACCGAGCCTTATGCTGGGGCGCTTCACCTGAATAACGGTCACAGAATTGCTGCCGATCTGATCTTCCCCGTCATCGGGTCTCGTGCCTCGTCCGCCATTCTTGAGACACTACCCGGCATTACCAAAGGTACCGCCAATAGGGTCAAGACCGACCCGTGGTTGCGCCCTTCTGACCTGCCGAATGTCTTTGCGGCCGGAGATGTGGCAGAGGCCGGTGATGCGATGACGATCGTCGCTGTCAGCCGCCAAACGCCCTGGTTGAAAAAGATGCTGGCGTCGCTGATCAACGGCAAAAAGGTCGAGGAAATGACCAAATACAAGCCATGGAGCAAAGCGCCTTTCCTAGTCCCCTTGGGGCCGAAGAAAGGGAACTCCTATCTCGTTATGATCACTGCCGGAGATACGATAACACGTCTCATGAAGGGCAAGGACCTGTTTGTGTCCAAATATCGGAAGATGCTGAACCGGACCTGAGGCGAACCATGTCCAAGAAAAGGAATTCACCCTCGGGGCCAATCGGGTTTTTTGCATTGAACTCAACCATCACGGCAGACATTCGCTGCATTGCGAAAAAGGACACAAAGCCGCCGTTCCATGCGTTTAGTTTCAAGGTCAGCAAAGCGGACAAAGCTGCCGTCAACACTCACCCTTCGCATTTCTAACGGAGCGACAACATAGCGAGTTGGAAAAACTTTGAAAGCCGATCGATAGTACGACGACCCAAAATGAGAAAATGACCAATGCTCAGACGTCGATTTCTTTTCGCTTTCGCCGGCCTCACTACTTTGACCGCCTGCATGGGTGGGCAAGAGGCGGGAACCGTAATGCAGACCGGTTCATCTTTCGAGGCTCCCGCAGGTAAGGCGTTGGTGGTGTTCTACCGCCCTGCAGCGTTTGCCGGTGGCGCAATCCGCTTTCAAGTGCAGCATACAGACGGGCCTGTAGGCCAACTGACCAGCGGTGCTGTGCTACAGAAAGTGGTCAGTCCAGGCGAACAAACTTTCTGGGCACAAGCGATAAGTCAGGACGCCATTACCATTCAAACGCAGGCGGGCCAAACCTATTATGTGCGAGGTGATGTTCGCATGGGGATCTACGCAGGTCGTCCACAGTTCACGCAGGTATCCGAGACTACAGCGCGTCAGGATATGTCGCGTTAGAGTGGCGACCATTTTTTGTTAGCTCAGTCAACTTCAGAAAAGGGCTCCCACCCGACTTTCTCCGCAGGTGCACATAAGTTTGTTATCTTGAGTTGCCAACGTCTGGCTGGCGCTGTGGTGGATCGTGGCGGATGGGAGGAGCCATCATGGCCATTGCAAACTTACCTGCCATTCGAGCCTGCCGCCCTGCTTGGAACAAGGGCCGTGTCGTCGGGCAAAAACGCCCTCTGATGCCGAAACATGTCTGGGCCATTCGCGTGCGACTAGAAATCGCCGAGAACACCGTGATCTGGCTTTGTTCAACCTTGCCATCGACAGCAAGCTTCAAGGGTGTGACCTGGTAATGCTGAAGGTTGCCTACATCTACGCCTCGGGCCAGGTCAAGGAACGGGCTTCGATTATCCAAAGCAAAACGCAGCGACCCGAGCGGTTTGAAATCACCGAGGGCACGCGCAAATCAATTCTGCGATGGATGAAGGAGCCGCTGATGGTTGGTTCGGAATACCTATGGCCCGGACGGTTTCACGAACGGTTGCATATTTCGACCCGTCAATACGCACGCTTGGTTCGCGAATGGGTCAAATCCATAGGGCTCGATCCTACATCATTTGGCACGCATTCGATGCGAAGAACCAAGGTCGCGCACATCTATCGCAAGACTGGAAATCTGCGAGCGGTTCAGCTTCTGCTCGGCCACACGAAGATGGTCAGTACTGTTCGATACCCTGGTGTCGAGCTGGAAGACGCGTTGGCTATCTCGGAAGCCGTTGAAATTTAACCACAAGGGCCGCCTTCTTGGGCGGCCCAAACCGGCAATTGATCTACCTTGCGCTATGCTGCGACGCGGCCCGTCAAACCTGACGTTCGCTGCGAGTGCGACAACGGTCGACCATCGAACTTACAGTTCGTGGGACAAAACTGCCACTCTTGAGTCAAGTGTTCTTCGCCCGCGAGATGGTCAGAGCAACCCTGACACTCTATGCTCACAGCGACTAGAGAATTGGGGGAGGGGCAGATGCAAGGGCAAACGACGGATACCGAAAACGCTAACCTGCGGGCCGAGGTCGACCGATTGCGTGAACGTGATGCCGCGACCAGAGAAATCCTGTCAGTTATTCGCCAGAACCGGGACGACGAACAGCCAGTTCTGGACACGATCATTCGAAACGCAGTGATGCTTTGCCATGCAAATGGCGCAGGTCTGTGGCTACTAAATGAGGCTGGTGACATCACTCGTTTGGCTAGCGTGGCAACCGTCGATCCCGAAGAGGCGAGTTTCTCTCCGGGATTAGAGTATCCACGCGACGAGAATTCACCCATGGGGCGGTGTCTGCGCGACGCGCGGGCGATCAATGAGGCAGACATCCACAACGATCCATACTACTTTGATGGAGAACCCAACCACGTCAGAATGATCGAGGAAGTTGGCATTCGAAGCCGGTTGCTGGTGCCTCTCGTGGAAAACGGTACTGCCTTTGGATGTATCAGTCTGGTTCGACTGGAAGTGCGCCCGTTTTCCGACGAGGAAGTTTCGCTAATAGAATCCTTCGCCGAGCATGCCGTGATCGCCATCGGGAATACCCGCCAATTCAACGCGCTGGAAACTTTGAACCTGGAACTCAGCGATAGGGTCAATGAGCAGGTAGTCGAGATCGAGCGCATGGCGCGCCTAAAGAGGTTTCTGCCAGCGGTCGTGGCGGACGAGGTGATCAGTCAGGGGGCTGACTCGGTGCTGTCGAGCCATCGCGCGCTGCTGGGGGTGTTGTTCTGCGACATTCGCGGGTTTTCGGCATTTTGCGAAATGGCGGAGCCTGAGGAAACCATCGAGGTCCTGCAAACCTACTACGAAGAAATGAGCAAACTAATTAGCGTGCACGGTGCGGGAGTTGATCAGCGCATGGGAGATGGGATCATGGTCTTGTTTAACGACCCTCTTCCCTGTGATGACCCGGCTGGAAACGCGGTTCGGCTAGCACTTGAAATGCGCGCCCGCATGACCGAATTGTCCAAACAGTGGAAGCGCTTGGGGTATCGGTTGGGATTTGGTGTGGGTGTTTCGCTAGGTTATGCAACCGTCGGAATGGTGGGTTTTGAATGCCGGTTCGACTACACAGCATCGGGAACCGCGATCAACCTTGCTTCCCGCCTTTGCGACGAAGCCGCGGACGGTGAAATTCTACTCAGCCCACGGGCGTGCATCGCGGTTGAAGACAAGTATCCGGTCGATTCGCGCGGGGAATTTGCGTTGAAAGGTTTTCGTGATCCGATCGAAATCTTCACATTGGGCTCCGGTGTTGTGCCGTAACAATTCAGAAAACTGGAGGGTCGATCCAGTTTCTAATTTGGGCTCGTTGTCGCCATTGGAGCAATCGCAGACATCTTGTTGTCTAGCCCGGCTCGCGACAACACGACCGGCCCATAGCCGACCTTGGTGGGCTGCGCAGCGATTGTCTGGATTTAAACCAATAGCCGGATGTTATCTTGTCGAAGTCACTCATTGCCTTTCTATAAAAAATTAAGGCTGTAACCTATGTTCAGGCTGTGAGCCCGATAATATCCGTTTGCAAAATCTGTCGGGATAACCACTTGGGTCGTACTCAGCCGGTTGTCATACATCCATTTTCAGCGATTGGTTCGCTGGTGATCAGGCGCCCCGCGTGCGGATGTAACTGGCGTAAAGGCGCTTGTATGCTGGGTGGATGCACCGGCTTTCTCGATCGAGACATTCTGGCGCTTGGCGTAGTCTGCGGCCATCGCGTCCATCTCATCTTCAAAGCCCGCCGCGCATGTCATCGGCGTGTTTGCCTTCCATGATCTCGCTACGGGCAACCGCTTTCTCGACATGTTCGAGGGCATCGTTACTGCCTTGATGGGCGCGCTTCTGGATGCCGGAAATCGTGCTGCCCTGTCCGAACAGGTCTGAAAAATGGCTCATGATGTTCTCCTTTTCTAAAGTGTCTTAGCCCCCTAAAACTGTGCCACTATTTAGTGTCATGAGAGGATGTGGGGATGGCTCGGAAACGGCATTCGGCATCAAATCGGCAAGAAATCATCCTTGTTTCGGCAGCGCGATGCCATCTTCTTAAGTTCTGCTGACCTCATCCAATACCTGCAACGCACAGGACTGAGGAAGGAGCAGACAAATGAAAACATCAACCAGCAACACCCGCTACCCGGCGCAACCGGCAAAGCAGGCGCCTCAAACCCCTGCCCCAAAATGCCGTTCATGTTTGACGACTGGGCGATGATCTGAGCACGAATTTCGTGCATGACACCGGTTAAACACTTGCCTAGGCTGGCCGAATGCATTCACCGGTTTCATCTATTCGAAATCTCGGCCCGGCCTTTGAGGCCGCCTGCAAACAGGCTGGCATACATTCGGCAGAAGAGTTGCGCGAACTTGGGGCCGACGACGCCTATGCGCGTCTGCTGCAATCAGGAACCCGGCCGCATTTCATCGGCTACTATGTACTGGTGATGGGGCTTCAGGGCCGCCCCTGGAACGATTGCAAGGGCAAGGAAAAAGCCGCTCTACGACAGCGATTTGACGCGCTCAAAGCCCGTGCGCATGACAAGGGCCGCTCCGATCTGGAAGCGGCCCTCAACAGGATCGGCGTTATCGAAAAACGCCTTTGATCTTCATTTTGGCAAAAATACTCCGGGGAGCGCGAGGGGTTGGCCCCTCGCCTGCGCCGGCCTTAGCCGACCAGTTCGAGGCCCGAGAAGAAATACGCGATCTCGACGGCCGCAGTTTCGGGAGCGTCCGAACCGTGAACCGAGTTTTCGCCAACTGATTCAGCAAATTCTGCGCGGATGGTGCCCGCTGCCGCGTCTGCCGGGTTGGTTGCGCCCATGACTTCGCGGTTTTTCGCGATGGCGCCTTCGCCTTCCAGAACCTGAGCGACGATGGGAGCCGAGGCCATGAATTCGCACAGTTCGTCGTAGAACGGACGCTCGGCGTGAACCGAGTAGAACACGCCAGCTTGTGCTTTGGTCAGGTGGATGCGTTTTTGTGCAACGATGCGCAGGCCAGCTTCTTCGAACTTGGCATTGATTGCGCCAGTCAGGTTGCGGCGGGTGGCATCGGG
This sequence comes from uncultured Shimia sp., assembly GCF_947498095.1. Taxonomy (GTDB): domain Bacteria; phylum Pseudomonadota; class Alphaproteobacteria; order Rhodobacterales; family Rhodobacteraceae; genus Shimia. The sequence goes on from NZ_CANMJE010000015.1 coordinate 20,061, forward strand.
TTTGATGATCGAAAAGGTGCGTTCCAGCGCCATGTGTCAGTCTCCTAAATGCGGGAACAGGCACCCTGCCCGTCCCAATGTGCGAATTGGCGCCCCGATACCACGGGCAAAGCGACTTGAAAAGCAGTGATTGACGCCGCTCTTGTGTTCGGTCAAACGGTGCGCATGCTCAAGATTTCAGACATCAGTTATTCCGTCGAAGGCCGCCCTTTGTTTGAAGGCGCAACTGCGACCATTCCACCGGGCCACAAAGTCGGGCTTATCGGGCGCAATGGCGCCGGAAAAACCACGCTTTTCCGCCTGATCCGCGGAGAACTGGCGCTCGAAGGGGGGGCTATTTCTCTCCCCCAGCGCGCGCGCATCGGTGGGGTTGCCCAGGAAGTTCCCGGCAACGAGGTCTCACTGATTGATACCGTGTTGGCCGCAGACACTGAACGAGCGTCGTTGATGGCTGAAGCGGAAACCGCCACAGACTCGCACCGGATTGCAGATATTCAAACCCGTTTGGCTGACATCGATGCCTGGAGTGCCGAGGCGCGCGCGGGCTCGATCCTCAAAGGCCTGGGGTTTGACCATGCCGAACAACTCAAACCCTGCTCTGCCTTTTCGGGTGGTTGGCGTATGCGTGTGGCCTTGGCCGCTGTTCTATTTTCGCAACCTGACTACCTGTTGTTGGACGAACCGACCAACTATCTGGATCTGGAAGGCGCACTTTGGCTGGAGAATTATCTGGTCAAGTATCCCCACACAGTTCTGATTATCAGCCACGACCGCGAGCTATTGAACCGATCTGTCGGTGCCATCCTGCATCTGGATGAACGCAAACTGACCTATTACACCGGCCCCTATGACCAGTTCGCACGCCAACGCGCCGAACAGCGCGCAGTTCAGGCGGCAGCAGCGAAAAAGCAACAAGCCCAACGCGAACACCTTCAGGCCTTTGTGGACCGCTTCAAAGCCAAGGCCAGCAAGGCCAAGCAGGCACAGTCTCGTGTAAAGATGCTGGAAAAGATGACGCCCATTACAGCGCCCGAAGATGCGGCGCGCGTGGTCTTCACTTTCCCCAAACCTGAAGAACTGTCTCCGCCCATCATCGCCATCGAAGGTGGCTCAACGGGATATGGTGACACTGTTGTTCTGAAAAACCTCGATCTGCGCATTGACCAGGATGACCGCATCGCCCTTTTGGGGAAAAACGGCCAAGGCAAGTCCACGCTGGCAAAGCTTTTGTCTGGGCGTTTGGACGCGATGGGTGGAAAATTCACCACATCCAACAAACTTCGGATCGGGTTCTTTGCCCAGCATCAGGTTGACGAGCTTTATGTTGACGAGACCCCCATCCAGCACCTTCTGCGCGAACGACCAGCCGAAGGTCAGGCACGTTTGCGCGCCCGCCTTGCAGGCTTTGGTCTGGGCGCGGCCCAGGCCGAAACCGAAGTGGGACGACTGTCTGGTGGTCAAAAGGCGCGTCTGTCGCTGCTTCTGGCCACGTTAGATGCGCCGCATCTTTTGATCCTTGATGAACCGACCAACCACCTTGATATCGAAAGCCGCGAAGCGTTGGTTGAGGCGCTGACGGCCTACTCGGGCGCTGTTATTCTGGTCAGCCACGATATGCATTTGCTGACGTTGGTGGCGGATCGCCTTTGGCTGGTCAACAACGGCACCGTGAAGCCCTACGAAGAAGACCTGCCAACATATCGCAAGATGTTGCTGACCGCAGACAGACCGGCAGGCAAATCCAAACCCAAACCAGCAGCCAAACGCGCAACCCGTGATGAGGTTCTAGCCCTCAAAGCTGAGGTGAGGAAATGCGAGCAACGCGTTGAAAAGCTGAATGAAATGTCAGACAAGCTTGCCAAGAAACTCGCGGATTCGTCGCTCTATGAAGACGGCAAACTGGGTGAGATGGAGGTCTGGCAAAAGAAATACGCCGAGGTGCGTGACGGCATGGACCGTGCCGAAGAGTTATGGATACGCGCCCTTGAAAAGCTTGAAAAAGCTGAAAGCAGAGGCGTAACCTAATCCGATGGACAGCGCCGCCCTGATCACCGCTTTTGTCACGCTCTTTGTGATTATCGACCCGATTGGGCTGACACCGATGTTTGTCGCTCTGACCCAAGGGGTTGATGCTGCGTCCCGGCGGTCAATCGCACTCCGGTCCTGCCTGATCGCGTTCGCCATTCTTGCCTTGTTTGCATTTTTTGGTGAGGCCGTTCTTGGATTTGTCGGCATTTCGATGCCCGCCTTTCGCATCGCCGGTGGTGTCTTACTATTCCTGACCGCGCTCGACATGCTGTTTGAGCGCCGGACAAAACGCCGCGAAGACCGGGTGGACGAGGACGAAGGCCCTGACCCATCGGTGTTTCCGCTTGCGATCCCGCTGATTGCCGGGCCCGGTTCAATTGCCACGGTGATCTTGCTCAGTGGCCAATTGGGATCAGGGATTTCCGGCGCAGCCTTGGTGCTGGGAGTGGCCGTGGCAGTGCTCGTGGTTGTGATGGGCTTTTTTCTGATGGCTGGCGTGCTGGAACGGGTTCTGGGCAAGACCGGCGTCAATGTCGCAACCCGTCTTCTGGGCATGTTGTTGGCGGCCTTGTCGGTGCAATTCATTCTTGAAGGGTTGCGAGATTTCGGTTTCGCCGCCTGACTTTATCCGGCGCAATGCCGTGCCTATATACCTCTGAACAAGGAGGCGACATGGACGAACATGACTACATGAGCTTGGTTTACCTGGTGGTCCTAGGCAGTGCAGTGATCTTTTGGTTCGTGACAAGCCATCGCCAGAGTTTCAGCAAGAACATCCAACAAGGTTTGGCGTGGGTTTTGATCTTTGTTGGCGTGCTGGCTGCCTATGGCATGTGGGAAGATATTCGCAGCACTGTGCTTGTAGAACACCGCGTAGACGCAGACACCGGTCAGATTGAAATTCCCCGCAGCCCTGACGGCCATTACCGGCTGGCACTGGATGTGAACGGATCGCGGATCGACTTTGTCGTCGACACCGGGGCGACAGACATCGTTCTCAGCAAAGCCGACGCCATCCGCGCTGGCTTCGATCCCGAGGCGCTGCCCTATTTCGGACGGGCCTATACCGCCAACGGCGAAGTGCGCACCGCACCAGTCGAACTTGACGAAATCCGTTTGGGCGACCTGATCGATCGAAACATTCCGGCCAGCATCAACGAAGGAGAGTTGAACCAGTCTTTGCTGGGCATGCGGTATCTTCAACAGTTCAGTGAGATTACGATCACCGGTGGAAAACTGATCCTTACAAGGTAAGGAACCCTGTTTAATCGCTGGTTTTTTCGGCCTTTTTCTGCCAACGCCCGTCGTCTTCAGACCAGTACTCGGCCGCGCACCCTGCGTTGGTCAGGGATGTCCATTGTGTGCGGGCATGGGCCACGGCGGCCTCGTCATGACCGTCAAACAGGATCACACCCCGTTCTGCCGCCTGCACCTCATCGGGCGTAATATCGGCGCCATCAATACTGACGACATAGACAGCGCCGTTAAGGTTGTCCGCGGCGGTTGTGAGCAAGACCGGCTGATCCGCGTCATGCGAGCCCCCTGCCATGCCATGTGGCAGAAACCCGGCGTCGCCGCCAGCCTGCCACAGCTTTTGATCCAACCACTCCAGCCGTTCTCGGTTACCGCCGCGTACGAGGATCGGCCAGCCCTGCTCCAACGCCTTACCCACCAGCGTCGTCAATGTGACGTCGACCGGGTTGCGGGTCAGGTGATAGAACAGGGCTTTGCCCATTTTATGCGCCTGTTTCGAAGTGATTGGACACCAATCGGTTCAGCGCCATCACGCCCCAGCCCGTTGCCCCGGTTGGCGCATAGGTACTTTCGAATTTCACGCTGGCCACGCCTGCGATGTCGAGGTGAATCCAGGGTGTGCCTTCGGCGATAAAGCGATGCAGGAACTCTGCGGCCGTGGCAGACCCTGCAGGACGCCCGCCAGTGTTCTTCAGATCAGCAATGCGAGACTTCAACTGATCAGCATAGCCCTGCCCCAGCGGCATCCGCCATGCGCCTTCATGCTCAGCCTCTGCCGCTTTGAGGAAGCGGTTACAAAAACTGTCATCGTTTGAAAACACACCCGCCTTGTGATGTCCCAAACCGATAATGATCGCGCCGGTCAAGGTGGCCAGATCGATGATGCCCGCAGGCGCAAACCGCTCTTGTGTGTACTGCAGCACGTCGCATAGCACCATGCGGCCCTCAGCATCGGTGTTGATGACTTCAATGGTGTCACCCTTCATAGATGTGACTACATCGCCAGGACGCGTTGCACGGGCCGACGGCATGTTTTCGACCAACCCGACAAGGCCCACCACGTTGGCAGGCGCTTTGCGCAAAGCAAGCGCCCGCATGGTGCCAGCGACAACGCCCGCGCCGCCCATGTCCATCGTCATATCTTCCATGCCTCCAGCGGGTTTCAGCGAAATCCCGCCGGTGTCAAAGACCACGCCTTTGCCCACCAGTGCTAGCGGCGCGGCGTCTTTCTCGCCGCCCTTCCACTGCATGACAACAACCTTCGAAGGGCTGTCGGACCCCTGCCCGACACTCAGCAACGCGCCCATGCCCAGGTCTGCCAATTTGTCTTCGTCCAGCACTTCGACCTCAAGACCGATCTCGGTCATGGCTTCAAGCCGGTTGGCGAATTCTGTCGTGGTCAGAACGTTGGCAGGCTCATTTGTCAAATCGCGCGTCATGAACACGCCTTCGGCCACGGCCAACAAGGGTGCAGCAGCGCTTTCAAGGTCGTCCGGCTTTGACGCCATCACTGACACAACGCGCGCATCTTTGTCTTTGTCACCACTCTTGTGATCGTCAAAGCCATAGTCCCGCAGCGCCAAGCCCAAAAGGATATGTTCAGCCCGCCGGAACGATCCAGCACATAACGTGAGTGCTGATTTTCCTCGTGCCTTGGCCAACGCCACACCACACTTACGTGCAGTTTCAATATCCGCGTTGCGGGCGACGAACACCACGTCGACCGCTTCGGCCGCCAATCCCGTTGGAAAGGCAAGTGTTGCAAGTGTTGCAGGCTTGGCATCTGCTGCGCGTTCAGCGATCAACCGTGCCAAAGCACCTTTGGTCAGACGATTGATACGCCGCACGGCAGTATCCATCTTACCGTCCTGCGGCACCAAGAGCGCGATACGGCCCTCGCGCGCCGCCAGCGCATCGGTTTCGGTCTCAAAAAATTCAAACCGTACCGGCTGAACCATAACAATACTCCCCTGTTGCTGCCCAATTCCTAGCGTGCCCACACAACATATGCCAGATAGCAGTTTCCGTACGGCTACATTTCCATTATTGTCGCCCAAAAGAAGAGCACTTGGGGGATTCTCGTGCCGTGAGCAGATTCGACAGATATATGCTGTCGCAATTGTTGATCCTGTTCAGCTTTTTTGCGTTGGTCCTGGTATCTGTCTACTGGGTTAACCGCGCAGTTAAGCTGTTTGATACGTTGATTGCGAATGGCCAGTCTGCGCTGGTCTTCCTTGAGTTTTCGGCGTTGAGCCTGCCCAAGGTGATTTGGCTCGTGATCCCGATGTCGGTTTTTGCCGCAGCGGTCTATGTCACCAATCGCCTGAGCAGCGAAAGCGAATTGACCGTCATGCAGGCCACGGGATTTAGCCCTTGGCGTCTGGCACGCCCGGTTTTGATGTTTGGCATCGTGGTAATGCTCATGATGAGTGTGCTGTCGCACTACTTGGTGCCAGCCAGCACCGAACGTTTGAAACAACGCGAGCGCGATATCACGGAAAACATCACCGCCAGATTGTTGACCGAAGGCACCTTTCTGCACCCCACAAATGGCGTGACGTTCTACATCCGTGAGATTACCGCCGATGGCGTTCTGAAAGACGTGTTTTTGTCTGATGGACGCGACCCAGACCAAATCTCAACCTATACAGCGTCGGAATCATATCTGGTCAATTCAGATACCGGGCCAAAGATGATCATGGTGGATGGGATCGCACAGATCTACACCCCCTTGGACAATCGGTTGTTCACGACGAACTATGCAGATTTCACCTATGATATCAGCAGCCTGATCCGCAGGCCCGAAGAACGGCCTAAGTCCATAGAATTCATATCCACATTTAGATTGCTGAGTGATCCGGAATCCGTGATGGCAGAAACGGGTGCGGGTTATGGCGATGTAATGGAGGAAGCGCACGGCCGGTTCAATCGTCCCTTGATGGTTGTCTCGGCAGCATTAATCGGGTTTGCGACGCTGTTGTTGGGCGGTTACAGCCGGTTTGGAGTCTGGCGTCAGATTGTCATCGCCTTTGTGCTTTTGATCCTAGTCGAGATGGTAAGGTCGACAACGCTTGACCCGGTGACCTCGAATGGCGACCTCTGGCCTTTGATCTATGCGCCTTCGGTCTTTGGGTTCGCCTTAAGCGCCGCTTTGCTCTGGCTGGCGGGGCATCCAATCCATTGGCGACGGAGGCTGGCCGCATGATCATCCACCTCTACTTCGCACGGAAATTTCTGGTGATCTTTTTAGGGCTTCAAGTGGTTTTTCTTGCCCTGCTGATGATGGTAGATCTCATCGACAAGTTGCGCCGTTTCGATGTCGAGGAAGTCGGGTTTTCGACGGTGCTGTATCTCACCATCCTCAAAACGCCCGAGGGCCTTTACCAAATCCTGCCATTGGTTGTGATCCTCGCGACCATTGCCCTATTTCTAGGGCTGGCACGTTCAAGCGAGCTGGTTGTAGTACGTGGGTCTGGCCGTTCGGCGATGTTGTCCCTATTGTCGCCTGTCATCGTCGCTGTGTTGATCGGGATTCTGTCGGTCTCGACCTTCAACCCGATCGTGGCAGCAACTTCGGTTCAGCATGACTCATTGTCGGACCGGTTACGCTCCGGAAGAGCCAGTAGCACCCTGTCGATCAGTTCAGAAGGGCTGTGGCTGCGTCAGGGTGGCGCCGCAGGGCAAGCGGTGATTCATGCGCTCTCGACCAATGCGGATGCGACTGTGTTCTATGACATCAGCATCGTCGCTTATGCGCCGGACGGTGGACCACAAGAACGCATTGAAGCCCGGTCAGCTGAATTGGTCGAAGGTGCCTGGGCCTTAAAGGGCGCAACAGTCTGGCCTTTGGAGCCGGGAAAGAATCCCGAAGAACATGCCAAAAACTTTGACGTTTTGGAGTTTGGCAGCACACTGACCCACGAGCGCATTCGCGACAGCTTTGCAACTCCTTCTGTGATTTCCGTTTGGGATCTGCCGCAATTCATCAGAGATCTGGAAGAGTCCGGCTTTTCTTCCCGTCGCCACAAAGTCTGGCTGATGATGGAATTGGCATCGCCTCTGTTTCTGGCTGCGATGGTTTTGGTCGCCTCGGCCTTCACAATGCGCCATACGCGATTTGGCCGCACAGGTGTGGCTGTTCTGGGTGCAGTCTTGACCGGATTTGCGCTGTACTATGTGCGCAATTTCGCGCAAATTCTCGGCGAGAATGGGCAAATTCCTGTTGCACTAGCCGCCTGGGCGCCTCCCGTTGCCAGTGTCTTGTTGGCACTCGGGCTCTTGTTACATATGGAGGACGGATGACGACTGTTCTTCGAAATCTCGTTTTTTGTATGGTGGCCGTGTTGTTGGCCCTACCTGCTTTTGCGCAGGCGCCGCCCTCTGGCAATGTCGTGCTGATTGCCGACCGCGTTTATCTGACCGGCGAGGATGTCTTGATCGCCGAAGGTCATGTCGAGGCGGTGCAGGGTGATGTGCGTCTAAGGGCCAGCAGAATTCAATACAACCGAACGACGGACTTGGTCACCGTGTCCGGCCCGATCCACCTTCAGCAAGGGTCAGAAATGCGGATCGTGGCCACTTATGCCGAGCTGGATCCTGAATTTCGCAATGCAATCCTGTATAGCGCGCGCGTGGTTCTCAGCGATCAGGTGCAGATGACCTCGACGAAAATGCGTCGCATCGAAGGTCGGTATGATGTTCTTGATAAAACACTGGTCACGTCGTGCCGTGTTTGTAGTGACGGGTCACCTCCTCTATGGCAAATCCGCGCTAGCCGTGTTGTCCATGACGAAGAAGAACGTCAATTGTATTTTGACCACGCACAGTTTCGCGTACTGGACGTGCCGGTCCTGTATTTCCCTCAATTGCGGATGCCGGACCCAACGATGCGACGCGCAACTGGGTTTCTTATCCCGACGTTGCACCAGAGTTCGCTTTTGGGATTTGGGGCTAGAATTCCCTATTTCAAAACTTTTGGGCAACACAAGGACCTGTTGATCCGACCGTTTCTGGCACAGAACACCACAACACTCGAATTGCGGTATCGGCAAGCATTCCGCAATGGACGGATGACTTGGGAGGGGGCGATTTCCGACGATACGCTCGGATATGATCAACCTCGCCATTTCGTATTTGGCGAAGGCAAATTCAATCTCAAACGCGATTGGAAATTGAGCTTCAATGTAAAAGCCGTATCTGATGATGCCTATCTGTTCGACTATGACTATTCGGATGAAGACAGGCTGAACAGTGATATCACACTGCGGCGCTCGCGTCGTGATGAAAACACCCGTATTGCTTTGCTGCATTACCAATCCCTGCGGGACGCCGAAGAAGACAACACCATTCCCTCAATTGTCGGTGTTGCCGAAACCGAACGGCGCTATTTCCCGTCGGCAATCGGTGGTGAGGCCCGAGTAAATCTTCAGTTGCACAGTCACTACAGAGATTCGTCTTTTGATATGGATGGTCCAGACGACGACACAGAAACAGATGGGCGAGACATGACACGGGTCACGGCCGCAGCGTCTTGGCGCCGTAATTGGACACACGACAATGGCCTGCGCTCTGGCGTCACGGGTGAAATTGCCTTTGACGGTTTCCACACAAAAGACGATGCGATCTATGAAGGGTCTGTCTGGCAAGTCACGCCGACTGTCGCCACGCATCTTCGCTATCCTATGACCCGCATAGAAGAAGATGGCACCACCCAGGTTCTCGAGCCACTGGCGCAACTTAGCTATAGTGGTGGCAACACGCTGGATATCGCCAATGACGAAAGCACCCGCGTGGAATTCGACGAGGGCAACTTGTTGGCGCTATCCCGCTTTCCGTCAACCGACAGACGCGAAAGAGGGTTGGTGGCCGCGGTTGGTGTGAACTGGGCGCGCTACGACGTGGATGGTTGGCGGACGAATCTTTCGTTTGGGCAGGTTTACCAGCAAGACCCACATCCGGATTTCACCAACAGCTCGGGTCTCTCTGGCTCGGCTTCGGATTTCCTGATGGCAGGTCAGATCAGCAACGACAAAGGCCTAAGCTTTATGGCTCGAGGCCTGCTCAATGATCTAGACGGACTTAACAAAGCGTCAGCCCGGGCCACATGGACAAACGACACGTTGTGGCTGGATGCTAGTTTTATCTGGCTGCGCGCCGATGCCCGCGAAAATCGCGCCGAAAACTTGTCTGAATGGGTCATCGACACGCGTTATCGTATGAGTCGCCATTGGACGGCACTTGCAGACTGGCGCTACGACGTTCAGGCCGGACAGTCGGCGAAGGCCGGAATTGGCGTTGAATACCGCAATGAATGTGTCAAAATCGGATTTTCCGTCTCACGCAGCTTTGTGACGACCACGAACCTTGAACCAAGAACCGATATCGGGCTGACACTTGCGCTAATGGGCTTTAGTGTTACGGCCAAAGACAAAAGCTATCACCGCACTTGCGGTTAACATTCAGGATGACAGCAGGAATGAATGCTCCGAGTTTCTTTACACGCGTGATCGGTGCCGGTGCTCTTTGCCTCGGTCTGGCCACAGGCGTATTGGCGCAAAGCGCCTTTTCTCCGGCCATCACGGTGAACGATCAGATCATAACCTATTATGAGATCGAACAACGCAGTCTGTTGATGACCCTGATGAACGCCCCGGGCGATGTTCGCAAGGAAGCACGTGATCGGTTGATCGAAGAACGGTTGCAGGTCGCCGAGGCGCACTTTCGCGGAATTCGCCCCAGCGAAGAAGGCGTGATGAGTGGGATTGCTGAATTTGCCGGACGTGCAGGACTGGAGCCTGATGAACTGATCAAAGCCTTGGAAAAGGAAGGTATTGCAGAAGAGACGCTGCGCGACTTTATCTATTCCGGCATGGCTTGGCGGGGGTTGGTGCAATCACGATATGGCCGCAGCGTGCAAATCACCGAACCAGAAATTGACCGCGCGATCGCATCAAACACAGGCGCGGGCGGTTTGAACGTGCTGCTGTCCGAGATCGTCATGGCCGTCACACCGCAAAATGCCGCGCAGGTTCGCGCGCTGGCCAACCAGCTCGCGTCGATCACCACCGCAACCGAATTTGAATCCGCAGCCAAGCAGTATTCTCAGGCCGCAACCAAAGACGAAGGTGGCAAGCTGGACTGGCTTTCAATCACCAAGCTACCGGCCGAGATTCGGCCGTCCATCATGGCACTTGGCCCCAATGAGGTGACCCAACCCATTCAATTGCCTAATGCCATTGCGCTGTTTCAGATGCGTGGCAAGTCTGAGGGCGCCACCTCGGCGCCACGTTACTCTGCAATTGACTATGCGGTCCTGAGATTGCCGGGCGGGCGCACCGCCGAAAACCTTGAACTCACCCGCGACATTGCAGGGCGCATTGACACATGCGACGACCTTTTTGGTGAAGCGCGGGTTTTCCCGGCTGAGTATCTAACGCGCGAAGCTTTAGAACCCAGCAAGATCCCGCGGGATATCTCTTTGGAACTGGCCAAGCTGGACGCCAACGAGGTTTCAACAGCGTTGACCCAAACGGCCAGCACCGGACAGCAACAAATGCTCATGCTGATGCTCTGTGGTCGGACGGCAGAACTGGGAGAAGAGATTTCCCGGGAAGAAGTGGCTGCGATCCTGCGCAACCAGCGCCTGCAATCCTTTGCCCGAGGATATCTTGCACAGTTGCGGTCTGACGCCAAAATCACCGAAGCAAAATGACCTATGCGCCCATTGCCGTGACATGCGGTGAGCCCGCAGGCGTTGGGCCAGAATTGGCAGAGAAAGCTTGGAGCGCTCTTCGAGACGTCACCCCGTTCTTTTGGATCGGAGACCCAGAACATTTGCCGGGATCAGTACCGACGGTCAACATCTCAACACCTGACGAGGCCAAATCCGCGATGGCGCAGGGCTTGCCTGTTTTGCCGATGCCATTTGCCGGAAAAGCAGTGCCCGGCGCGCCCGATCCACGCAATGCTGTCGGAGTCATTCAGGCCATCGAATTGGGAACCAAACTGGCGTTGCATGGCGAGGCAAGCGCGCTTTGCACGGCCCCCATTCACAAAAAGGCACTAAAAGACGGGGCCAATTTCGGCTTTCCCGGTCACACCGAGTTTTTGGCTCATTTGGCCGGAGACGCGGATGTGGTGATGATGCTGGCCAGTGAACAACTGCGTGTTGTCCCGGCGACAATCCACATTGCCCTCAGCGATGTGCCACACGCTCTGACCGCCGACCTTTTGCGCCAGACGATTGAGATAACGACACGAGGGCTGACGGACCAGTTTGGCGTAGATCACCCACGGCTGGCCATCGCCGGCTTGAACCCACATGCCGGCGAAGGCGGTGCAATGGGTCACGAAGAGCTGACGTGGATCAACGGTCTTGTCGATGAGATGCGCGCCGAGGGCCACGATCTGATCGGCCCCCTGCCCGCTGACACGATGTTTCACGCCGCCGCGCGCGCGCGCTATGACGCGGCCATCGCGATGTACCACGATCAGGCGCTGATCCCGATCAAGACGCTGGATTTTGACAAAGGCGTCAATGTCACTCTGGGCTTGCCATTTATCCGGACATCCCCTGATCACGGCACCGCGTTTGACATTGCCGGTCAGGGAAAGGCCAACCCTTCCAGCCTGATCGAAGCGCTGAAGCTGGCGGATCGCATGGCTGCGGCGCGTTCAGATGCAGGAACGAAATAATTCATGAGTGCCATTGATACCCTTCCTCCGCTGCGCCAGGTCATCGCCGATCATGGCCTTTCTGCACGCAAATCACTTGGGCAGAACTTTCTTCTGGACCTGAACCTGACCGCCAAGATTGCCCGGCAAGCGGGTGACATGACTGAATGTGACGTACTTGAAATCGGACCAGGGCCTGGGGGACTAACCCGCGGCCTTCTGGCCGAAGGCGCCCGCAAGGTTCTGGCGATTGAAAAAGACATGCGTTGCATGCCTGCTCTGGCTGAGATCGCGACCGCATATCCCGACCGGCTAGAGGTGATCAACGGCGACGCGCTTGAGGTGGATCCGCTGGCGCATCTGACCCCCCCAATCCGTGTGGCCGCCAACCTGCCCTACAATGTCGGCACCGAATTGCTGGTGCGCTGGCTGACGCCCAAAGATTGGCCGCCCTTCTGGCAGAGCCTCACACTAATGTTTCAGAAAGAGGTGGCCGAGCGCATCGTCGCCAAGCCCGGCTCGAAGACCTATGGGCGGCTGGCAATCCTCGCACAATGGCGTGCTGACGCGAAAATCGTCATGCACCTGCCACCGGGGGCCTTTACGCCCCCGCCTAAGGTGTCCAGCGCCGTGGTGCATCTGAACGCCCTGCCTGAGCCGCGCTATCCCGCGGATGCCAAGGTTTTGAGCCATGTGGTTGCGAAGGCCTTCAACCAACGTCGCAAGATGCTGCGTGCTTCGCTAAAGGGCGTTGCTCCCGATATGGAAGACCGCCTGCGCGCGGCGGGAATTGAGCCGACAGATCGCGCGGAACAGATTGATCTGGAACGGTTCTGCGCCTTGGCCCGCGAAGTGGCGCGCACATAAAAAAGCCCCGGGCGCGATGCCGGGGCCTTTCCAAATTCTTTTAACAAGCGATTACTCAGCGGCTTCGGGGTTGTCCGGTGCAGGTGTGTCAGCCACAGGGGCGTCGTCTTGCTTTTTTGGGGCCCGGCGGCGCGGTTTGCGCGGCTTGGGTTTGTCTTCAGACTTGGCCTCGGGCGTCTCAACCAAACCTGCATCTTCACTTGCACTGGCATCAATGAAGTCGGGCTGCGGGGCTTCTGAAGGGTCAGAAGAAGCCGGGGCTCCTGCACCGTTGGCTTCGCGTTCCTGACGGTCAATGCGTTCCTGGCGCTCGCGGTCACGTTCCGCTTGGCGCTCACGGTTCTGGCGCTCTTGTTCTTCACGCTTGGCTTCTTGCTCGCGCTGAGCTTCGGACAACAGGCGAAGATAGTGTTCGGCGTGCTGCTGAAAGTTCTCGGTTGCCACACGGTCATTGCCCAACTGCGAGTCACGCGCGAGCTGGTTGTACTTGTCGATAATCTGTTGCGGAGTGCCGCGTACCTTGCCCTCGGGGCCGGAGCTGTCAAACACACGATTGACGATATTTCCGGAGGGACGATTGCGGTTGTTCTTACGCGAACGGGATTTGGAAGATCTCATATAACTCTGGTCCAGCCTGGGTCAAATATGTGTCGTGTTCCCGTTTCACGCCTCTTGCGCTCTGAATGACCGGGTGTCGACTTTTGGGCTTGGCGTCCGGGGAGCCGCACTAGGGCATCACCTTCCGGACACCCCCTGAGTAAAACGCTTGAGGCGGCGGCACAAGAGGGATTCGCCCAAAAGGGTTGCAAAAGGCTTATCGAATTGTGTCTTTTTCGTCGCAGATCAGCGGGTTTGCGCCAGAACCACCCGGTCACGCCCGTCCATATCCTGCAGGATGCGGACCCCAACAAAGCCTTGCGCCTTAAAGATCGCGGCGACATCCGCACCTTGCGTCCAGCCGATCTCGACCATCAACCGCCCCCCCGGTTTCAGATGGGGTCCGGCATCGCGTGCGATCACCCGATAGGCCGCCAGCCCGTCACTTTCATCGGTCAAAGCCATACGCGGTTCATAAGCCAGTTCCGGCGCCAGATCCGCCATCTCATCCAGCGCAATATACGGCGGATTTGATACGATCAGGTCAAACTGCCCCCCAACGACTGCAAACCAATCGCTTTCGATCAACGCGCAGCGATCTTCAACACCATGGGCCGCCGCGTTTCGCCCCGCGACAGACAGGGCTGCACCAGAGATATCTGTACCAATCCCCGTGGCTTTGGGACGCTCTGCCAGCAACGTCACGAGGATGCACCCTGTGCCAATGCCAAGGTCGAGAAGATCCTCGAAGTTCTCAGAAAGTGCCGCCTCAATCAGCGTTTCCGTTTCCGGGCGCGGATCAAGAACCTCTGGTGTCACCAGAAAACGCCGGCCAAAAAACTCGCGCCACCCCAGAAGATGGGAGATCGGTTTGCGCTCAGCGCGCTCCATCGTGTCTGCAAAAAACGCTGCTTCCGGGACATCTTCGAGGGGGTCCCGCAGATGCAGGGTCACGCGCCCCACATCGACACCAAGGCTCGCGGCCATCAGCTTGCGTGCATCCCGCGCAGGATCTGGAATCCCGGCATCTTTCAGCATTTGCGTCGCAAGCGTCAACGCAGCCTGAACGTTCACCCGTTCATCTCCGCCAGCATGCGTGCCTGATCGTCAGCAGTCAGCGCATCCACGATCTCATCCAGATCACCGCCCATCACCGCATCCAGCTTGTAAAGCGTGAGGTTGATCCTGTGATCGGTCATGCGCCCTTGCGGAAAATTATAGGTGCGAATGCGTTCAGAGCGATCGCCAGAACCCACCTGACTGCGTCGATCCTCTGATCGCTCGCTGTCAATTCGCTGCCTCTCTGCGTCATAGAGCCGGGTTTTCAGAACCTGCATGGCAATCTCACGATTGCGGTGCTGGGATTTCTCTGAGCTGACCACCATGATGCCCGTCGGCACGTGCAGAATACGTACGGCAGAATCGGTGGTGTTGACGTGCTGTCCGCCAGACCCGCTGGCGCGCATGGTGTCGATGCGCAGATCGCCCGGCTCAATGTGAATGTCCACATCTTCGGCTTCGGGCAAAACAGCCACGGTTGCCGCCGACGTATGGATACGCCCACCACTTTCAGTTTCCGGCACACGTTGGACCCGGTGCACACCCGATTCATACTTCAGCCGCGCAAAGACGTTTTCGCCCTTGATATGCCCCACAACCTCTTTAACACCGCCCAGTTCGGTCAACTGTTCCTCGATGATCTCAAACTTCCAGCCACGGGCTTCACTATAACGTTGATACATTCGCAAAAGGTCGCCCGCGAATAGCGCGGCCTCGTCCCCGCCTGTGCCGGGGCGAATTTCGATCATTGCCGGGCGTTTGTCAGCCTCGTCCTTGGGCAACAGCGTCAACTGCAGCGCATGTTCGGCCTTGGGCAAACGCTCTTTCAGGATTGGCAGCTCTTCTTCAGCCAGTTCCTTCATGTCCGGGTCATCCAGCATCAGCTCGGCCTCTTCGAGGTCGGCCACCAGCTGGCGATAGGCCGCGATTTGCTCGACCACGGGTTTCAGGTCGGCATATTCTTTGGCCAGCGTCGCAATATCCGCGCCCGCTGTGCCTTCTGCCATCTGCGCTTCGAGAAACTCGAACCGCTGGGTGATCTGTTCTAAACGCTCTATCGGAACCATGAGGTTAAGTGGGACAAACCGCTGGCTTGGTCAAGGGGGCGGATTACGGTATGATGTGGTCATGAAACGGCTCATCCTGATCCTGACCCTTGCGGCCCAACCCGCCATTGCCGATTACAATCTGAACGGCAAGGTTATCGATTGCTATTGTACGGACACCGAAGGCGCCCGCGTCGATGTAGGCGAGTCGATCTGCCTGCATGTGGATGGACGGAGTTTCATGGCGCAATGCCAGATGTCGCTGAACGTGCCTATGTGGCGTGAAATTGCCCCGGCCTGTCTGTCGTCAGAGATGCGCCCCGGCTCAATAGGCGGTCAGAGCAGCAATCCAGCGCTCGACACGCTTCCGGTTGACGTCAAAATCCTTGCGACCAAAACGTGAGCGCGCATAGATCACCAGATCTTCACCATCCTGAATAACCGTCGTGTAGTCGGGAAATCCCATCATGCGGGTCCGCGAGATATAGGTGACTTTACCTTCATCAACAGCCCCCGCAAGAACGGCAGACCGCGGGTCTGAGGTGATTACAGAATCCATCCTGCGCAATCCGCCTGTTCCCGTACTGATCCGACGGATCACTCCATTGCGAAAGGTTTTGTCCACGGATGAGCTGGGGTCTACGTGCCAAACATTCGGGTCACTTGGTGCCAATCGTACAAAGGCAAACACACCTAAAAAGGCGAGGAGGAGTATCCAGACCAGCGTCATGCGCATAAATCCTTGCTTTCAAATCTTTTGGGGTGATCACGACGCAAACACCGTTACACACCAAAATAACAAATAAACATACCAACGCCAATGCGCCGCGACCACTGTTTATAAGATAGGGCAGACCTGCCATTTCCAAGGCTCATCACAGTTTTTTTATGGGTTCTGTGATGTTCAGAATGTGGCAGTTAGCTTGGATTGGTCGTCATTTTTGCCTTTGGCCTGCGCCCCATATGCTCAGCAACTCTGTTGCAACATGTGCCCCTGCGATTGCTGTGGCACCGGTTGTGTCGAAAGGCGGAGAAACCTCGACAACATCGCCCCCAACCATGTTAATGCCTGCAAGGTCACGCAGGATCGCAGCCGCCTGACCCGAGCTGAGGCCGCCCCAGACCGGCGTTCCGGTACCAGGGGCAAAAGCTGGATCAAGACAGTCAATGTCAAAGGTCAGATAGGTTGGGTGATCGCCAAGGATCGACTTGATCTTGGCCACAACTGCGGCAGGGCCGGTTTCATGCACCTCGCGCGCGTCGATGGTGGGAACTCCCAAATTATCCTCATTGGTGGTGCGAATTCCCACCTGAATCGAGCGTTTGGGGTCAACGATTCCCATTTTCACGGCCTTGTAAAACATCGTGCCGTGATCAATCCGGTCCATATCATCGTCCGCCCAGGTGTCGGAATGGGCATCAAACTGTAGAAGCGAGATCGGGCCATACTTCTCGGCATAGGCCTTGAGAATGGGGAATGAGATATAGTGGTCACCACCCAGCGTCAGGCTGGCAACGCCAGCATTCAAGATCGTGCGGATGTGGTTTGTCAGGCGGTCGGGAAAGTCACTGACTTTGGCGTAATCAAACGCAACATCGCCGTAATCAATGATGTTAAACTCGTCCATCACGTTGAAATCCCAACCATAAGGCGCATCAAATGCCTGTAGTGCCGAGGCTTCGCGTACCGCGCGCGGACCGAGCCGCGTACCAGTTCGGTTTGTCACCGCCTGGTCGAACGGGACACCCGTTACAGCGATGTCAACGCCGGTCAGATCCTTGGTATAGCGACGTCGCAGGAACGAAGTCGCACCACCAAAAGTGTTTTCAAAGGAACAGCCACGATTGTTCTGACGGGTAAAGGCCTCGTCTACTTGATTGCTTGCGTCTTCCAGTCCCATTGCGATCGTCCTTGTTCAAATCACATAATTTGATCAAATTCTGACAACCACCTTTTGAAAGGTCAAGTGTTTGTTTGAGTGACCGCACAAATCTGCGGCCGCAGGACGCCTCCGGCGGGAGTATTTTGGCAACACGAAGCGCAAGGTTGGGCGCGGCTCAGAGAGGTTGCGCTTTTTCCACCAACCGGGCGAAGTAGGACGCGCCGATGGGCGAAATCTCATCGTTGAAGTCATATTTGGGGTGGTGCACTCCCGGCCCTTCGCCCTGCCCCAGGAAAAAATAGGCACCCGGGCGGGCCTCAAGCATATAGGCAAAGTCTTCGGCGCCCATTTCCATACCGGTATTTGCGTTCACCGCATCCTCACCAGATACCTCGCGTGCAACTTCTGCAGCAAAGGCAACTTTATCGGCATCGTTGACCGTGGCCGGGTATCCCTTGTCATAGCGCAGAGTCGCCTGCACGTCATAGGCCGCCGACTGTCCGGTCACGATGGCCTCCATCCGGCGAATGATCATCTCTTGCACGGCCGGATCAAAAGTGCGCACCGTGCCATTCAAGTAGGCCGTGTCGGGGATCACATTGTCTGTTGAACCTGTGTGAATCTGCGTCAGAGACACCACCGCTTCGCCTCGCGTGTCGTGGTTCCGGCTGATGATGGTTTGCAGGGCATTGCCAATGGCCAGCGCTGCGACGACAGGGTCCGCGGTGTCCTGCGGGTAAGCGCCGTGGCCGCCACGCCCTTGTATATCAACGTGAAACTCATCCACTGCCGCCATGATCGGGCCTGGAGTGGAGTAAAAATGCCCAACCTCAATTTCGGGAATGTTGTGCAGGGCATAGACCTGATCCACCCCAAATCGGTCCATGATGCCTTCTTCAACCATCACGCCAGCCCCGCCGCCACCTTCTTCGGCGGGCTGGAAGATCAAAGCAACCTTGCCTGAGAAGTTCCGCGTTTCTGACAGATACTTCGCGGCCCCCAACAGCATGGTCGTGTGTCCGTCATGACCACAGGCATGCATCGCGCCGTCCACAGTTGACGCATAGTCCAGCCCGGTCATCTCAGGCATTGGCAGCGCGTCCATATCTGCCCGCAGACCTATTGTGCCGCCGGCGCCCTTGCCATTGATGATTGCGACCAGCCCAGTTGTCGCGATGCCTTCGTGGATCTCATCCACACCAAACTCGCGCAGGCGCTCAACCACAAATGCTGCCGTTTTGTGGCAATCGAACTCAATCTCAGGGTTGGCGTGGAGATGGCGACGCCATGTTTTCATCTCATCTGCAAAGGCAGCAATGCGGTTCACAACGGGCATGGGCTGGACTCCGGTCAAAGGTTCATTTGTTATGCGACAGAACACTGTTGATGAGAGAGTTGCAATGGCCGAAGACCCGCTGATCCTGAACCCAAATGGCGGCATGCCCCGACTGATCGAGATTATGCGCCGCCTGCGTGATCCGGAAAATGGCTGCCCCTGGGACATTGAACAGGATTTCAGCACCATTGCGCCCTACACCATCGAAGAAGCTTATGAGGTCGCCGATGCCATCGAACGCGAGGCCTGGGACGAGTTGAAGGGCGAGTTGGGGGACCTCTTGTTCCAGTCCGTGTTTCACGCGCAAATGGCCAGCGAACGCGGCCTCTTCACCTTTGACGAGGTGGCCGACACCATGTCAGACAAAATGGTTGCGCGGCACCCGCATGTCTTTGGTGACGAAAGCCGAGAGAAATCCGCCGAGCAACAGACCCGCGACTGGGAAACGGTTAAGGCGGCAGAACGCGCAGGCAAAGCGCAAACTGGCACATTGGACGGTGTGGCGCTGGGTCTACCTGCCTTGTTGCGTGCCGTGAAACTGCAAACACGTGCGGCGCGCGTGGGCTTTGATTGGCCGGACATCTCACAGGTTGTCGACAAGATCGTTGAAGAAGCTGGAGAGTTGGCAGAAGCGCGCGACAAACTCAGTCAAACCGAGATCGAAGAAGAGTTTGGTGACATGCTTTTTGTGATCGCCAACCTCGCGCGTCATCTCAACATCGAACCCGAAGCGGCCCTGCGTGCCACCAACGCCAAATTTGTGCGCCGATTTGAGGCGGTCGAAACAAAATTGGCCGCACTTGGGAAACGCCCCGAAGACAGCGATCTGGCTGAAATGGATGCGCTGTGGGATGCTGTGAAAGCCGACGAGAAATCACGTCAGGAATGACGATTAACTAATTGAATAGAAAGGTAACCTGATGGACGTTCCGTTTAAGACCACGCGCATGCTGAACTTTGGCGATTGCGATATTTCTGGCACCGCCTATTACCCCGCCTATCTCAACATATTGAATGGGGTAAACGAAGAGTTTTGGTTAGAACTTGGCTACCCCTGGCACGAAATCATCTGGAAGGAACGCTGGGGCACACCGACCGTTCACATCACCTCGGATTTCTCTAGCCCGTCCTTCTTTGGCGAAGAACTGGAATTCGAAGTCAGTGTCCTGAAAGTGGGTCGGTCTTCGGTTTCCGTTCACCACGACATCAGCTGCAAAGGCCAGAAACGCTGGTCATCAACACAGGTGCTGGCTGCGTCGGATCTCGACAAACACACATCGATGCCCTGGCCAGATGACGTGCGTACCGCATTAGAAGCATGCCTGGTGAAAGAAGACCCGGCCGAATAAGGCCGTTTTACCGACGGAACTGATGAGCCCCGCCCGTCCCGGCGGGGCTTTCTTTTGATCCACGTCAAATACCCAACTACTTTATTCAGGTATTGACCCGAGTAATTTAGTCGGGTACCTCCCGACACCAGAGAGAAACGCAATTGAGAGTGAGTCGCATGATCACCAAACTGAAATCCGCAGTCTTTGCCGCCACGGCCTTTGCCGTCGCCGCGCCGGTGCTGGCCGAAGAGGTCAACATCTATTCTTACCGTCAACCTGAACTGATCAAGCCGCTCACCGATGCCTTCACCGCGGAAACAGGTATCAAGGTCAACGTCGCCTACCTCAAGAAAGGCATGATCGAACGGATGCAGGCCGAGGGCAAACGCTCGCCAGCCGATCTTGTTCTGACCGTGGACATCTCGCGCCTTGCTGGCGTTGTGAATGCCGACCTCACCCAGCCCGCAACCAGCGATGCTCTGACCCAAAACGTGCCCGAGATCTATCGCGACCCGGAAAATCACTGGTTCGGCCTGACCACCCGTGCGCGGATTGTTTACGCGTCGAAAGAGCGTGTGGCCGATGGCGAAGTCACCACTTACGAAGACCTGGCTGACCCCAAGTGGAAGGGCCGCATCTGTACCCGTTCGGGCACCAACGCGTATAACGTCGCTCTGACCTCGGCCGTCATCCACCACCACGGTCAGGAAGGTGCCAAGGCATGGCTCGAAGGCGTCAAAGCTAACCTTGCCCGCAAACCCCAAGGTAACGACCGCGCACAGGTCAAGGCAATCTGGGCCGGAGAATGCGACATTGCGATCGGCAACACCTACTACATGGGCAAGATGCTGAGCGACGACGAGCAGAAAGCCTGGGCAGAAAGCGTCAACGTGTTGTTCCCTGTCTTTGAAGGCGCCGGTACACACGTAAACATTTCGGGCGTTGCCATGGCCAAATACGCACCAAACCCCGAAGCTGCCTTGAAGATGATGGAATTCCTGACCTCACCCGAAGCACAGGAAATCTATGCCAAGGCCAACTTTGAGTACCCGATCGCACCCGGCACCGCGGCAGATCCGTTGGTACAAGGTTGGGGTGAGTTCACTGCCGACGACGTCAACCTGATGACCTTGGCGGGGCACCGGTCGACTGCTCTGAAGATCACCGAAGAAGTTGACTTTGACGGCTAAATCTCAGCAGAAATCCACCACAAAGGGACGCCTCAGGGCGTCCCTTTTTCTTTGGTGATTTCGCTCAGTCCCGGCAAAATCTGCTGCACCAAATCTGCGGAAGGTCCGTTTGGAGAATACACAGCGTAACGCGGTATTTCGAAACACTCCCAACCAGTTACGGGATGCAGCTTATGGGCCATCCTGGCCGGAAGGCAGGTCATCCCGGAACGACGTGCCAGATAGTGCCGGGCCATCAGCGCGTTTCCAAGAAACAGATGCCCGGACCGGTCGCCAAGTTGCTCAAGAACCGCCGCATCATACTCTGGCCCAAGCTGCAGATTAAGAAACAGTGGCAAATCGCTATCCGCGAGATCGCAAGGCTCTGAGGCCACCAGCACCATGCGTTCAGGTGGCATAGTCATATAGTCCAGCCGTTGACCTGCCGGTTTTTCACCTGTGATAATCAGATCAACGACACCATCCCGAACCATGTCTAACCCGTTGCTCTCATGATCGAAATTCAGGCTGAGGGGCAGTTTTTCAAGCGTCTCTTCGGCCCAGATCGTCAGATCAACCAGCAACCCGTCCCAGATCGAGAGCTGACATCCCAGACGCAGTGCGATCCGCCCGGCAAACTGCCGCCCCAGTCCGGCCCGAACCTGGTCCCATTGGCTTAGCAATTGTTCAGCATGGGGACGCAACTGCACGCCGGCCTCTGAAAGACGTGTGCCTCCCGGACCACGTTCGAACAGTGCCACCTCAACCGCCTCTTCCAACGCCCGGATACGCGCACTGACCGCGGCCTGTGTGACGTTCAACCGTTTTGCCGCCCCATGAAAACTCTGGGTATCGGCCACGGCCAAGAATGTTCGCAGTAGTTTTCCATCCATAGCTGATAACTAAATCCGATTGATTTGATAAAAACAATACGTTTTGTCTATCAGGTATCCTTTGCTATCCCTGCCTCAAACAGGACAACAGGAGGCATCCCATGCTCGACAAATCACACAAACCCACATGGACCAGCTTTGAAGAGGCCACGCAGGCCGACTGGGACGCAGTGATGGATTATGAAGAACAGTTTAACGCCGAACTGGTCGACCGCATTATCACTATGCTGAAATCGCTGGACGAGGATTGGACCCCCTACCCGATCAATCGCTACCACCATTGCCTGCAGGCCGCGACCCGTGCCCATGCGGATGGTGCGGATGAGGAAATCGTGATCGCAGCGCTGATCCATGACATTGGCGACATCCTGTCCCCATACAACCACGGTGAACTCGCCGCTGCGATGGTGCGCCCCTACATGAGCGAACGCGCCCGCTGGATCATCGAACATCACTGTGTGTTTCAGGGCTATTACTACAACCACATGCTGGGCGGAGACCGCAACGCGCGCGAAAAATACAAGGACAGCCCCTATTACGAGGACGCCGTCTATTTCTGCCACAACTACGATCAAAACGCCTTTGACCCGAACTATCCGTCAAAACCGCTAGAGTTTTTCGAGCCGATGCTGCGCCGGGTGTTCTCGAAGTCAGGTGGGCATATGGAGTTGAACGAAACTGCTGCCGAATGAGGGGAATTTGGATTTCATGCCGTCCTCCCATCTACAAATGGTCCCGTCTACAAAATCTGACGTAGGCGCGGACCAACCTCTTCAAAGCCTTCGCGCAGATAGAACTGTAATGTGCGGTTCCACGCGGGTTGATCTGGTGCACCCACCTCAAACCGCTCCCATCCACTTTGCTGCGCCACGCGCCGTGCCTCGGCCAGAAGCGCCACGGCTACGCCACCCGAGCGGTTGTCGGGCGTTACATACAACTCTGTAATCTGGCCAAACCGACCTCCAGCATAGATCGCCGCACACTCGTTCAGCATCAACACGCCAATGGGCTGATCGCCCGCTTCAGCGATCAGCGCGATCACCACCTGCTCAGTCATCAAAGTGCGCGTGGTGGTCAACAGCGGTTCTGGATCAACCGCCGTGCCACCCAGCTCTTCAAGCAACCCCTGGACAAGTCGCGCCACATCCGGCGCGTCACGTACCGTTGCTTTGCGAGTCGTTACACTGCCTGATTGTCCCATTTCGCACTCCAATCCTGACTTTTGATCAAATTATGGGTGACTGGCGTGTGGGTCAATCTTGGTGTGCGGCGTCTGCTTTCACCTCGCCAGGGCGAAAACAATTTGCACTGTGTAAAATCTTGGGCCTAGGCTCGCACCAACACATCCAACAAGGCCAGCATCATGGACAAATCAAACCGACACGCCTTTGAAACCCGCGCCATCCACGCCGCACAAGAGCCCGACCCTCAGACCGGCGCCGTGGTGACACCCATCGTTCAGGCCTCAACCTTCGTTCAGGACGGTATCGGTGAAAATCGCGGCTATATCTATGCCCGCGCCGGAAACCCCACGCGGGACACGGTGTCCAAGTGCATCGCCGATCTAGAAGGCGCCGAGGCCGGGTTTGTTTTTCCTACCGGGTTGTCCGCCGCGGCCACGATCCTTGAGTTGTTGGATGCGGGCGCCCATGTCGTGGCACATGGCGATCTTTATGGCGGAATTCATCGGCTGTTGACCCAAGTGCGCATCCGTTCAGCCGGGTTCAACGTCACCTTTGTTGATTTCTCGGACACTGATGCCGTGCGCACTGCCACGACGAAGCAAACCGCGATGCTGTGGTACGAAACTCCTTCGAACCCGACCTTGCGCATTGTCGATATTGCCGCAATCTCGCAAATCGGACGTGAAGTTGGCGCGTTGACGGTCTGTGACAACACCTTTTGCTCGCCTTATCTACAAAATCCGCTGGCCTTGGGCGCTGACATCGTGATGCATTCGGCGACCAAGTTTCTCTGCGGGCATTCCGACATGATGGCGGGCGTGGCCTGTGTTGCCTCGCATGTTCCCGCCGAGATCACCGAGCGTCTGGGGTTCCTGCAAAACTCGGTTGGCGCCGTGTTGTCGCCCGTCGACAGCGCACAACTGCTGCGCTCGGTCAAAACCCTGCCCGTGCGGATGGATCGCCATTCCACCAATGCCCGCGCCGTGGCAGAGCATTTCGCCGAGAACCGGGATCGCTTTGGCCTGAGCGACGTGCGTTATCCCGGCCTGCCCGATCACCCCGGCCATGAGATTGCGGCCCGCCAGATGCGGGACTTTGGGGCGATCGTCACAATCTGCGTCAATGGGGGGGAAGAACGCGCCAACGAGGTGCTGAAACGCACCTCACTGTTTCAGTTCGCAGTCAGTCTCGGCGGTGTCGAAAGCTTGATCCAGCACCCCGCATCTCTGACCCATAAAACCATTCCCGAAGCCGAACGCGCCGCTGCGGGTATTTCCGGCGGGATGATCCGCCTGAGCGTCGGCATTGAGCACGTAAATGACCTGATTGCCGATCTGGAAGAGGCCTTTCGCTAGGCGTAGTTAATCGCCCGAGTTTACTTCCCCGCTTGGGGCTGCCACTCTTTAACGGCAAAGACAGGAGAGGCCCATGGCGCCGCGCAAAATCATCATCGACACTGATCCCGGTCAGGACGACGCCGTTGCCATCTTGCTGGCACTGGCCAGCCCTGATGAGATCGACGTTCTGGGGATCACGGCCGTCGCGGGCAATGTGCCGCTGGCTTTGACCGCCAAGAACGCCCGGATCGTCTGTGAACTGGCCGGAAAACCAGAGACTTTGGTTTTCGCAGGATGTGATCGCCCCCTGGGTCGTGATTTGGTGACAGCCGAGCATGTGCACGGCAAAACCGGGCTGAACGGTCCTGTTCTGCCGGACCCGACCATGCCCCTACAGGACCAGCACGGCGTCGACTTCATCATCGACACGGTGCGCGCCCATGACCCGGGCAGCGTCACCTTGTGCCCGCTGGGCCCCCTGACCAACATCGCTATGGCCTTTGAAAAGGCCCCGGATATCATGGAGCGGGTGCAGGAAATTGTGCTCATGGGTGGGGCGTATTTCGAAGTTGGCAACATCACGCCGGCGGCAGAATTTAACATTTACGTCGACCCGCAAGCTGCTGGTATTGTGTTTAAATCCGGCGTGCCGATTGTTGTTATGCCGCTGGATGTGACCCACAAGGCGCTGGTCACCAGACCCCGCAATGACGCGTTCCGGGCGATCGGCAACGAGGTCGGAACCGCTGTTGCCGAGAT
This sequence comes from uncultured Shimia sp., assembly GCF_947498095.1. GTDB lineage: Bacteria > Pseudomonadota > Alphaproteobacteria > Rhodobacterales > Rhodobacteraceae > Shimia. Next base: position 45,477 of record NZ_CANMJE010000015.1, read on the forward strand.
GACCGATTTCTTTGAACGCTTTGACAAGGAAAAATACGGCTCCGAAGGCGCACCGCTGCATGACCCCTGCGTGACCGCCTATCTGATCCAGCCCGAGCTGTTCACCGGCCGTCATATCAACGTCGAGATCGAAACCCACAGCGAACTCACTATGGGCATGACCGTCGCCGACTGGTGGCGCGTCACCGACCGCCCCCCTAACGCCATGTTCATGGGGGACATCGACGCGGACGGCTTCTTTGCCCTTTTGACAGAAAGGTTGGCCCGCCTATGAGCACCGCCCTGCATCTGGCCCGTCCCGAAGACCTGGACCGTCTTGTTCCGTTGGTCGAGGCCTTTCACTCGGAAGAAGGCATCCTTCAAGACGATGAGATCCGGCGCGGCGCGCTGTTGCCCTTGCTGGATGGCAGCCCCCTGGGCGCGATCTACCTGATCGGCCCAACCCGCGCGCCGGTGGGGTATGTCGTGGTGACCTTTGGCTGGTCGGTCGAATTTGGCGGTATGGATGCCTTTGTTGACGAGATTTATATTCGCCCCAAAGTTCGTGGGCGTGGCATGGGTGGCGATGCGCTGATGGCGCTGGCCGGCGCCTTGGGCGATGCGGGCGTGCGGGCTTTTCACCTTGAGGTCGACCGCGAGAAAGAGGCCGCACAACGCCTGTACCAACGGGCTGGTTTTCAGCCGCGGGAACGCTACATGTTGATGACACGCAAGCTCTGACCGGGTCCCATGTTGCACATTCCTTTTGACAATTCTTACGCACGCCTTCCGGCGTCTCTTTTCACGCGCCAGAACCCCGAGCCCGTTAAGGCCCCGGAATTGCTTGCGTTTAATCACTCTCTGGCGCGCGATCTCGGAATCTCAGGCGATCAGGATATCGAAGAACTGGCCACCGTCTTTTCCGGAAACGCCATTCCCGACGGCGCCGAACCCTTAGCGCAGCTATATGCCGGGCATCAATTTGGCCATTGGAACCCGCAATTGGGCGACGGGCGCGCGATCCTTTTGGGCGAAGTGCAGGGCCGCGACATCCAACTCAAAGGCTCGGGCCGCACGCCCTACTCGCGCAATGGTGACGGGCGGGCCTGGGTTGGCCCAGTTTTGCGCGAGTTTGTGGTGTCTGAGGCCATGCATGCCCTCGGCATTCCCACAACCCGCGCCCTGGCAGCGGTCGCAACCGGCGAGATGATCCAACGCGAAACTGCGCTGCCCGGCGCAGTCCTGACCCGCGTGGCAGCCAGCCATATCCGCGTTGGCACGTTTCAGGCCCTCGCAGCGCGTCAGGATTACACCGGCCTGCAGGCCCTTTTTGACCACGCACGCGACCGCCACGACCCAGAAGCCAAAGACCCGTTGGAGTTTTTGAACGGCGTGATCGAACGACAGGCCCAACTGGTCACAAAATGGATGAATGTCGGCTTTATCCACGGCGTCATGAACACCGACAATTGCAGCATTTCGGGCGAAACCATCGATTACGGCCCCTGCGCCTTTATGGACAGCTACGACCCGATGACGGTGTTTTCTTCGATTGACCGTCAGGGCCGCTACGCCTGGGGCCGCCAGGCCGACATCATCGTTTGGAACATGGCGCAGCTGGCCACTGCATTGGTACCGCTGATGCCGGATCAGGATGACGCCATCACAAAGTTCACCTCAGCCGTGCATGCCATGCCGGAACGCCTGAACAGCTTGTGGAATGCTACGCTTTTGCGAAAGATTGGAATATCCGATCCGCGGTCTGGTGATCTTGATCTGGCCAAACAGCTTTTGACTCTGATGGCCGCGCAAAGCGCTGATTTCACAAATACATTTGCTGCACTAGCCAGTGACACCGCCGGAGATCACTTTGTGGATCGTGAGGCGTTTGAAGTCTGGGCCAAAGACTGGCGCGCACGCCTGAAAGACGAAACCGCGGCACAAGACACGATGCGCGCCGCCAACCCACTTCTGATCCCGCGAAATCACCGCATCGAAGAGATGATCCAAGCGGCCGTCTCTGGAGACATGGCGCCATTTTCAAGGCTGATGCAGGCCTATGACACGCCGTTTGAGGTCTCAACCGAGAGCCGGGACCTCACCCATGCGCCCTTGGATGGCGAACGGGTCCACGCCACCTTTTGCGGCACCTGAGCGATCGTATTGCCCAAAATACTTCCACCGGAGGCATCCGCTCCGGCACCGCTCACTTGCGGTTGATGAGCATAAGACCCAGAACCACAAGACCCAGTGCAGCCCAGATGCTCACTCCAACGCTTTCGCCCAAAAGCCACCAGCCAAACAGAACGCTCAGAACCGGCGACAAAAAGCTAAACGACGCCACGGATGAGGCTGGATAGATGGTGAGCAACCAGAACCAGAACACGTATCCGATCGCGACGACCCCGAGGGATTGAAACAAGATACCCGCGACATGAATTATCTCAGGGTCACGCAACAACGGGCCAAACAAGGGCGCCACGGCACTCAGGATCACGGCCGACACCAGAATTTGCCACATCAACTGGGCTTCGGGCGGTATCGTTTTCAAGGGCTTTATCCGTATCATCAAGGCGATCGCGGCCCAGCCCCAGGCGGCCCCCAGCGCTGCGAGATCCCCCCAGATGTTTGCCGCGCCTCCGGCGCGGTCCATCAATGCAACGGCCACGCCCGTCATTGCCAGCGCCAACCCCAACATGCGCCTCAGACTTAGCCGTTCCCCTGGCAAAAACACATGCGCCGCCAAGGCCAGCCAGACCGGCATCGAATAGAAGATGACACTGGCCCGGGACACATCCGTGAGATCAAGAGCGATATATAGACATATGAATTCAAAAGAAAAAAGAACACCCGAGAACACACCCGCCACAACAATGTCACGCCGCCGTTCAAACCGAATACCGCGCAAGGCCATCCATCCGCCAAGAGCAAAGACTGCAATCGCTGACCGGATTGCCGCCACGAAAACCGGCGAGAACCCTCCGTTCGTGACTTTGATGACCACCTGATTAAAGGCCAGCAAGGCCGCAAAAAGGATCAGCGAAGTCGCTCCAAAAGCGTCGATATGTTGTTTTCGGTCCATAAGGCACTCGCGCCTGATTTGCTAAATTTGTCAAGCAGTTCCACCAATTATGCACCGCAGGGCGTTTCATCCCTCGCCTTTGTTGCGGCAACATGCCAAAACCAGACCGATCACTTGAGAGACCCCATGACCGCCACCCTGCGCATCGCCAGCTACAACTTGCAAAAATGTGTCGGTATGGACATGCGCCGCCGACCCGATCGCTCCATGCAGGTGATTAACGCGATTGGTGCGGACATTGTGGTGCTGCAAGAGGCCGACAAGCGATTGCCACCCCGCCCCGCGGCCCTGCCCCATGACGTCATCGAAACCCAAGGCTGGCAGGCGCTGCCCTTTGGCCAACCCGGCGGATCGCTCGGGTGGCATGGCAACGCTATGTTGATGCGGGGAGATCTGGGGCTGATCGAAACAGACCATCTGGAACTGCCGGGTCTCGAACCACGGGGGGCCATTTTGGCAGACTTTGACACCTCCATTGGCGCGCTTCGGGTCATTGGTGTGCATCTTGGCCTGCTCAGACGATTTAGATTGTTGCAGCTGATGGCCATCACGCGCCACTTGCGCCACCGCCCGCCCTTGCCAACGGTGCTTGTCGGAGACTTCAACGAATGGGGACCAAAGACGGCACTGGACGCGGCCACACCGGGGCTTGAGTTCGTGGATCCCGGCCATTCATTTCCGGCACCGCGCCCCGTTGCCGCGCTGGATAGCCTTGCTCACACTGACAATTTGCGCGTGGTGGATAGCGGCGTGCATCGTGCGCGTCCTGCAGCCAGTGCATCCGATCACCTGCCTGTCTGGGCCGAGATTTCAAAAGCCTGATCCCGACGGTCACTTATGGTGTGGTGATCCTTTCGATCATCGTGCAAGGTTTGTCTGTGGCGCCCATGGCACGAAGCGTGGGCCGCGAACCGGAGTTGATGTGATGCGCGACTACCTCGTCTATGACGTTTTTACTGATCAGCCTTTTGGAGGCAATCAATTGGCCGTCTTTCCTGACGCCAGCGACCTGGCGGAAAACAGTCTTCAGGCCATCGCCGCCGAGTTCAATTTTTCCGAAGTGACCTTTGTCTATCCTCCTGAAAACACGGCAAACACCGCCAAAGTGCGCATCTTTACCCCGACGATGGAGGTTCCTTTTGCGGGCCACCCCACCATCGGAACGGCCGTTGCACTGGCGGACCTTGGACAAGGCCCAGACATGGTGCTGGAATTGGGTATCGGCCCTCTGGCCTGTCGGGCGCAAAATGGCAGCGCGCAGTTTACGACCAGCGCGGCACTGGAATTGACTGAGCGGCCTGATCCCAACCTTGTTGCCCGCGCGCTGGGTCTGGCGCAGGACGCGATCCTGACCACCACGCATACACCTGTTATGGCCTCACTGGGACTGGCCTTTACCATCTCAGAGCTGGACTGTCGGGACTCACTGGCGGCGATCCAGACTGACGTTGCGGCCTTCCGTGAAGGCAACGCCACCCACCCTTCCGGGCTGGATTTCGCACAGTTTGCCTATGTGCGCGAAGGCGACGTGATCCACGCCCGCATGTTCGCGCCGCTTGACAATATTCCAGAAGACCCCGCCACCGGCAGCGCCTGCGCGACGCTGGGCGCGCTTTTGGCACAGCTTGGAGGTCAGGACGTCACGCTGCGCATTCATCAAGGCGACGATATGGGACGGCCTTCAGTTATCGGTGTCAGTACCGAAGGACCATCAGTCACGGTGAGTGGACAGGCCGTGAAAATGAAGGAAGGGCGGCTCGTATTTTGACGCAGGGTCCCCAAAAGCTAAGGTAGGGTCAAGGATGGAGCGTTCAGGTATCGTCTGAGATATCGCACACCATATGCAGGTGCAGTCCGATTTCGTGATTGTCATCCAACACCGGAACCCGCGTTTCCACCTCGGTTTGAAATCCAAGGTGGCGATAAAAGCCAACCGCTTCGTTATCAGCAGCGACATCCAGACAAATCTGCTGACACCCTAAGCCAATGGCCCGGTCTTTTGCTGCGTTGAACAAGCGGCCAGCAATGCCTAACCCTTGCGCCTGCGGGCTCACCGCAAACTCAAGAATGTAGAATGACCCAGTGCGCGGCACAGGGAACAACCGGTCCATCCAGTGCAATGCCGCCTCTATATGTGCGGCCTCTTGGCCGCCCAGAGCTTTCGGTTGATTGCGCATCGAAGCGTTAAAACAAGCGGCATATTCCTCATCGCTAAAGCCGATCAAAAGCCCCACGATTTCATCTGAAAACAAGGTCGTAAACGCCTGCTTAAACGAGAATAAACCACTTGCGGATGACCATTCACTCTCGATCAATCTGTGTAGCGTCGGCATGGTGCCGAACATATAGGCATTCAGCTTAGGGTCGGTGCTCCACAACAGGTCCGCCAAGGCCTCCGGCGAAACATCCTTTGAAGCAGGTACGGTCAGAGCATCCATGTCTGGACCCCCTCTTGCTTGCAATTACCCATTGGCAAAAACGTCAGCCTTGCCGCGTCTATTGCCAATGGTCCTTTGGTCATACAAGCACAGAGACGTCACCCTGTTAAGCCATGTCGCCCGATGCGACCGGCTCTCAGGCAGCGCGGCCGCGGTTCGGCCTGCGACGACGCTTCTGCCCGCCCCCCGGTCCACCAGCAGGCTTACCACCCCCGGATCTTTGCGAGTTGCCACCACCACTGCGGCGCGGGCCACCTTTGCCACGACCACCGCCGCCTGTGTTTTTGGGTTTGTTCTTGTGGGACGGGTCGGTCATTCCCAACCAAGGCGTCCCAGACAGCACAGGGATTTCGATTTTCAAAACCTTCTGGATGGCTTTCAACTCGTCGGTTTCATCCGGTGAGCAGAACGCCACAGCCGCGCCGTCCATACCGGCCCGTGCCGTACGGCCGATCCGGTGAACATAGTTTTCAGGCACATTGGGCAGGTCAAAGTTGTAGACATGGCGCACTTGGGGAATATCCAGACCGCGTGCGGCCACATCGGTGGCCACAAGCACCATTGCCTCTCCGTTACGAAATGCCTTGAGGGCACGCTCTCGTTGTCCCTGGCTCTTGTTGCCATGCACAGTTTGAGCTTCATACCCTTGCTTCACGAGGACTTTCACCAGACGGTCAGAGCCGTGTTTGGTGCGGGCAAACACGATCGCCGCTTCGTCACGGTGCTTGCTCAGCAACTCGATCAGCAGATTGGTTTTCTCGGCCTTCGAGATGTAGTGAACCCCTTGGGTCACCTTGTCAGCAGTTTTACCGGGAGGCGCCACCTGCACGCGTACAGGGTTGTTCAGGTAAGAACCTGAAATCTCGGCCATCAGCTTTGGCATCGTCGCCGAAAACAGCATGGTTTGGCGTTTGGCGGGCAGAAACTCAACGATTTTGCGCAAAGCATGGATGAACCCCATGTCGAGCATCTGGTCAGCTTCGTCCAAAACCAGGAAATCGGTCTGCGACAGGTCCAGTGCGCGGCGGTCCAGAAGGTCGATCAATCGCCCCGGTGTGGCAACCAGAACATCCGTGCCGCGCGCAACCCGCTTAATCTGTGGGTTAATGGCCACGCCACCAACCACAAGTCCCACTTTGAAATGGCTTCCATCCACCAAGACGCCAAGGCTTTCCTTGATTTGATTGGCCAGTTCGCGTGTCGGAGCGAGGATCAGACTGCGCACAGTCTTTGGTTCGGGTGGGCGACCATAGCTTTGCAGCTTGGCGATCAGCGGCAGGCCAAAGGCCAGCGTTTTGCCGGTGCCAGTCTGCGCCAGCCCCATCACGTCTTGCCCTTCCAGTGCGTGCGGTATCGCACGTTCCTGAATGGGGCTTGGTTTGTCGATGCCTGTGGCAATCAGCTTCTCAACCAGCTTTTTCGGCAGGCCGAGGTCATAAAACGTCGTCATAAATTTCTTTCCGGCGCTTCGGTGCAACGAAACGCCTGTGTCGCCCCATCTGTCGGGGCCGGTTGGTGGAAGGCCACAAAGCGCACTGCGTCTGTGACGTCAGCCCTATGCAACCCTGGCCCCACGCGTGATCTTGGGATCGGATGAACGCCTATGTCTTTGGCCGGATTTCGCTCCGGTCTGATATTTGCTGCTCACGCGGCAGTAGGCGGTTGAGGCTGCACATGGGGCCTGACGCTTCACATGTCAACCAAGAAAGCACTGTAAACCCGCGACAAAGAGGTGGCCACTCAGGGTCTTGGGCGATAAAACCGTAGGTCAGGAAGTTAACGGAACAGCCCCATGAGCGACACGATTCTAGCCCGCTGCGAGACCAAAGGCCTGCGCATGACCGAGCAACGCCGGGTGATCGCGGCCGTACTGCAAGAGAGCAGTGACCACCCTGACGTGGAAGAACTCTATGCACGCGCCTCAGCACGCGATGCCGGGATTTCTCTGGCCACGGTCTATCGCACGGTGAAGCTGTTCGAAGAGGCAGGTATCCTGGACAAACTGGAATTTGGCGATGGGCGCGCTCGGTACGAAGATGCCGAACGCGAGCATCACGACCACCTGATCGACATTCAGTCGGGCGAAGTGATCGAGTTTGTAGACCCCGAGATCGAGGCCCTGCAGGAAAAGATCGCCGAAAAACTGGGGTACAAGCTTAAAGGTCACAAGCTAGAGCTTTATGGCGTGCCGCTGCGCCGCTAACCTGATCACGGGCACCTATTTCATGTGGCGTGCCCAGGCCTGACCCAATGTGATGTACCAAATGTTCGCTTCGGGACCGATGGCATAGTCAATGCCCAGATCCATCCCCATTTTGCGCGCGATCCGATAACGGAACCCGACACCATAGGCAAAGGCCTCAAAATCTCCGCCAATAACCGAAGTTCCGCTGGCTTGGGTTGCACCATAGCCCGCAAATCCCAAAACCGACCAACGCGGATCGACCTGCCTGCGGATCTCAATCTCGGTCGAGAACACCTGATCGCCTTGATAGCGGTTGTAGGGAACACCACGCAGGGAAATCGATGGCTCCATAAAGAATGGGGCGTCGCCATGTGTGCCTTCGTAGAGCCCCATGGCCGAAAAGGTCCAGTTCTCATCCGGTGAGAAGAACCCTGCCCCAAACAGTTTGGAAGCGACAAACTCGCTATCACTGCCCCAAGTTGGCGAAAAGCTTTTGACCGACAGGCTGGCGCTTAATCCATTACGCGGCGTGTGAGGGTTATCACGTGAGTCAAAGGTCAACTCTAATCCCAAGGCCGCCTGATCAATGGTTTGGCTAAGGCTGGGCGGGATCGGCGTGCCATTGTCGTTGTTCGGCGAAATGTTGGATCGGTTCAGTGTCAGGCTCGGCCCGAGGAAAAACTGACTGTTTCCCAGTCGCTTGCGGGCGTCCGCAAAAAACAACCAGGCTTTGTTATTAAACTCTAAGGGTGTAGAGCCGATATTGGGAAAGAATGTCAGATTGACCGACCCGCCGCCTAAGGCAACGCGATACTTGATATCACCACCCTGCAAACTGCCTTGGCGACCGGCAAATGCCAGCTGTGACCCGTTGGTGGTCCCGGCTGCACCCACCAGCGAGATCGTGGTATCTTCGCCGTTCGGCACGCCGGAGTTGTCAAAGAATGCCAACGCCATGCCCAAACCTTTGCCAAGCGCAGGTTCGGTGATGACAAATGGCAGCGGGATAAACCCGCCACGCCCCAGAAAGGCGGAGACATCAAACTTGCCATCCTCTGGATCGGTCATCATTTGCGAAAAACTGAGCTTTGGCTGGTCTTCGACTGTTGTTGACTCGTCTTCGCCAAAAGCAGCAGAGGCGGCAAAAACCGCAATCCCGAGCATTCCTGCCCGAGCCATGCCTGATAGCTTTGCGATCGCCATATGACGGTCCCCGCTCTCTCTCAGCGGGCAGATTGGCATGAATGTTGTTTTATCTCAAGCGGTTCAGGCCCGTAGCTTTTCCCCTTTGGGATCAAACGGTGGCTCATGCAGAATGCGCGCTTTGTGGGGTTGGCCCAACACCATCACCTCAACCTCGTCGCCCGGCTCTGCACCACTGACGTGGGCCAGCGCCAGTGACATACCGACCGTGTAACCATAGGTGCCCGAAGTGACCTTGCCGATGCCTATTCCGTCCTTAAAGATCGGCTCACCGCCCGTTGCGTCAGCATTAGACGCTGCGGTGTCCGCCTCATCCAGATGCAACAAGACCAAGGTTTCGCGCGCCTCTTGCGCCAGTGTCTCGGCCACGGCCTCTTTGTTGAGGAAATCCTTGTCCATCTTGCAAAGGCGATCCAACCCGATCTCTTGCGGCCAGTATTCCGGGCTGTATTCGCGGCTCCACGAGCCATACCCTTTCTCTACCCGCAACGACATCAAGGCACGGCCCCCGACAGGACCTGCACCAAAGTCTTTGCCTGCACTCAGCAATGCTTCATAAAGTTTGGCCTGATCTTCCACCTTACAGTGAATTTCCCAACCCAAATCACCGGTGAACGACACGCGCAAAGCCAGCGCCTCGATCCCGGCAATGTCGATCATTTTCGAGCGCATAAAAGGGAAGTCTTCGGTATTAAGCGAGGTATTGGTCAACCGTTGCAACAGGTCGCGCGACTTGGGTCCGGCGACGTTAAAGCCGCAAATGCTGTCTGTGTGGCTTTCAAATGTCGTGCCCTTGGGCAGCGGCACCTGTTTGAAAAAGCGGCTGTGATAGCGTTCGGCAATGCCCGATCCGATGATCCAGAACTCATCTTCAGCCAATCGCGTGACCGTAAAGTCTCCGGCAATGCCTCCGCGTTTGCCAATCAGAGGCGTCAGGCACGACCGGCCAATTTCTTTTGGCATATTGTTGGCAAAGACGGCGTTCAGCCAGTCCGAAGCCCCCGGTCCTTTGCAGATGTATTTGGCAAAGTTCGAGATATCGATGATGCCCGCTCGGTCCCGCAGCATCTTGCATTCTTCACCCACAGGGCCCCACCAGTTCTGGCGGGTGAATCCGTTGGTATCGACGGTGCCGGGGTCTTTGGCAAACCACAAAGGATGCTCCCAACCATAGTTCAGGCCAAAGACCGCCCCCATGGCTTTTTGCGTCTCATAAATCGGCCGCGTCCTCACGGGTCGTCCCGCCGCGCGCTCTTCGTTGGGGAAGTGAATGGCAAAGCGGTGCGAATAGACATCCCGCACCTTGGCTTTGACAAAGTCGGGATTGTTGGCCCAAAGACCGAAACGCGCCACATCCCATGGAAACATGTCGTACTGCATTTCGCCTTCGATGATCCACTGCGCCACCATCAATCCCATGCCCGCCGATTGCGAGAAGCCGGGAATGATGCCGCCGCACATAAAATAGCCATCCAGCTCGGGCACCGGCCCGAGGATCACGTTGCTGTCCGGCGACCAGATCATCGGCCCATTAATGACCCGCTTGATCCCTGCGGTGGCCGCCACCGGAACCCGGTCCATGGCGCGCAATACGTTTTCCTCGATACGTTCCAGATCATCCGGGAAAAGGTCATGGGCAAAGTCCAGCGGCGTGCCATTTTCAGCCCAGAACCGCATGTCCTTTTCATAAGCGCCGATCAGCAGCCCCTGCCCCTCTTGACGCATGTAATATTCGCCGTCCCGATCCGCGACCGAGGGCAAGCGACGGTCCATCGCATCAATTTCGGCAATGGTCTCTGTCACAAAGTACTGGTGTTCCGTGGGTTGCAACGGCATCTCAAGACCCGCCATCTTGGCCACTTCACGCCCCCAGAGACCGGCGGCATTGATGACCCAAGGCGTTTTGATGTCGCCCTTGGTGGTGCGCACGATCCAAGTGCCATCAGGTTGCTGTTCGGTGCCAGTCACCGGGGTAAAGCGATGGATCTCACCGCCGCGCTGCGTCGCGCCCTTGGCATAGGCATGGGTCACGCCCGAGGGGTCGACGTTGCCGCCGTCCTCTTCCCACATGATGGTGCGGATACCGTCGAAATTGACCAGCGGGTGCAGACGCTCAGCCTCATCCCGGCTGATCTCGTGGAATTTCATGCCATAAAGCTTGGCCTTGGCCGCCTGCAATTTCAGCTGGTGCTCGCGGTTTTCAGTCTGCGCGAGGTATAGCGAGCCCGGTTGAAACACGCCGCAGCTTTGACCAGTCTCAGCCTCGAGCTCGTTATAGAGCGTCATCGTATAGTGCTGAATGCGGCTGATATTGGCGCTATCATGCAGCCCGTGAATGCCCGCCGCCGCGTGCCATGTGCTGCCGCTGGTCAACTCGTCCCGCTCGAGCAGAACGACATCTTTCCATCCGAGTTTTGTGAGATGGTAAAGAATTGAACATCCGATAAGGCCGCCACCGATAACGACTGCTTGAGCATGGGTCCGCATGGGTAAAGTTCCGTGTGTGGTCAGTTTCCTCTAAACCTGCAGCCGTCGACCCGACACAAAATGCCCTTTTGCGACATGTTTCGTCGCAGATTTGCGCCGCACCCCTGATATGTGTTGGCCGAAATCAGTCCCGTGGTCTAAGCTTCCAGCTTTTCCCGTAGTCACTGTGTCCCGGAAATCTCTGTCGCGAGGATCGAAATGAGACTTAAACAAAAGCTGCAAAATACTGACATGCGCCTGTCCAGTGCGCTTTGTACTATTCCCTCCGCGGCAATCACCCAAGCACTGGCCGCAAGCGGTCTTGATGCTGTGATTGTAGACCTTGAGCATGGTGCAGTTGATTACGGCAGCGCCCACGCCATGATCGCCGCCACGGCCGGTACGGATTGTGCACCCTTGGTCCGCATCCGCGAAAACATCCCCAGCCTGGTCAAACGCGCCCTCGACCTAGGTGCCGAAGGCATTGTTTTTCCGCTGATCCGCACTGCGGAAGAGGCCCGGCTGGCGGTGCAATCCATGCACTACCCTCCCGATGGCGTGCGTGGTTTTGGCCCGTTTATTGCGCAGTCACGCTGGCAGGCAAATCTGGCAAGCTATCCCGCGCAGGAGCAAGGCAATCTGATCTGCTGCCTGTTGGTTGAGACAGCTGAAGCCGTCGACAATATTGACGCGATCTGCGCGGTTGAAGGGATTGACCTGTTGATCCCGGCGCAGTTCGACCTCAGCACTGACCTGGGCATCATGGGGCAATTCGAGCATCCCGAGTTCCAGCGCGCCGTTGCCAAGGTCGAAGCCGCCGCAAACAAGGCCAGTATTCCATTGGGCAATGCCGCGCTGGCGGAACCACAGGCCCTGGCGCTGTTTGAGCGCGGCTATAGGCTGGTTGCGAGCTTTGACATCCTGTGGCTGCGCGAAAAAGCAGCAGAGATGGCCGGATGGTGTAAGAGCTGAGGTGCGACTGGATCCGAGGATCACTCGCGGTTCAGATGCACCTGAAAGTTTAGCGTGATTATGTCGCCTACCAAATCCGGATAGCCCGAGATATCAAAGGCTTTGCGGCTTACGGCGCCTGTTACTTGCAAGATCAGCTCCGAATTGTCCGTCGGTGCATCGGCCCGCCGTTGGAAAACCGCATCTAGCGTAACAGGGCGCGTCACACCTTTCAGCGTAAGATCTCCTGTCACACGGGCACCATTGGCATTCGGCACAACGCGCGAACTGACAAAATGTGCACTTGGGTATTGTTTGGTCGCCAACAAATCGTCCCCACGCATGGCTATCGTGACCAAGGCGTCCCCAGCCCTCACAGATTTGGTCGCAATCGTGACGTCCAGCGTTGAGCGGCGCACATCCTGCAGATCAACCATCGTCATCGCCTGCGACACCTGAAAGGATCCTTCGATCTTACGTCCACCAAGAGAATAGAAAAATGCAACTTTGGAGGCTTTGATATCAAGACTGTAGGGTACTGGCCCGGCCCATCCGGCTGAAACCGTCCAGAGAAAAACCATCAAAGAGATCAACATGCGCGTCATGAACCACATCTAACATGCGGCCTTGACCTGTCGACCCCCAACTTCGCCATTTGCGACACGTCTCGTCGTAAAGTGACCAGCGCCTTGCAAAAATGCCGCGATTGTGAAGCTAATCACCAGAACCATGAAAGGGGAGCGCCCATGAAAACCACCACACGTGTGGCCGTGATCGGCGGCGGAGTCGTCGGCTGTTCAGTCTTGTATCACCTGACCAAACTGGGCTGGTCCGATGTGATGCTTCTCGAGCGCTCGGAACTGACCTCTGGGTCTACGTGGCACGCGGCAGGCGGTTTTCACACCCTCAACGGCGACACCAACATGGCAGCTCTTCAGGGCTATACCATCCGGCTTTACAAAGAGCTGGAAGAGATCACGGGCATGTCCTGTGGCCTTCACCACGTGGGCGGCGTGACCTTGGCGGACAATCAGGACCGCTTTGATATGCTGGTGGCTGAGCGCGCCAAACACCGCTTCATGGGGCTTGAGACCGAGATCGTCTCGCCTGAAGAAATTCGCAAGATCGCACCTGTTACCAATACAGACGGCATTATTGGCGGGCTTTACGATCCACTTGATGGCCACCTCGACCCCTCGGGCACCACACATGCCTATGCCAAGGCCGCACGTATGGGTGGTGCCACGATTGAAACCCACTGCATGGTGCAGGAAACCAACCAGCGTGCGGATGGCACCTGGGACGTTGTCACCAACAAGGGCACCATTCACGCCGAACACATCGTCAACGCGGGCGGTCTCTGGGCACGCGAGGTTGGCGCCATGGCCGGTGTATACTTCCCGCTGCACCCGATGGAGCACCAATACGTCGTCACCGACGAAGTGCCGATGATCGCCGAGATCATCGATGCAGGCGGTGAGCACCCGCATGTCATGGACCCCGCCGGTGAAAGCTATCTACGCCAAGAGGGGCGCGGCCTTTGCATTGGGTTTTATGAGCAACCTTGCAAACCTTGGGCCGTAGACGGCACACCTTGGGAGTTTGGTCATGAACTTTTGCAAGACGACTTTGACAAGATCGAAGACTCCATCGATTTTGCCTACAAACGCTTTCCTGCGCTGGAGCAGGCTGGCATCAAATCCGTGATCCACGGACCCTTTACCTTTGCCCCCGACGGCAACCCTCTGGTCGGTCCGGTACCCGGCATGCGCAACTACTGGTCGGCCTGCGCCGTCATGGCTGGCTTTTCCCAAGGTGGCGGCGTTGGCCTGATGCTGGCGCAATGGATGGTCGAAGGAGAATGCGAGCGCGACACCTTTGCCATGGACTGCGCCCGCTTTGGCGACTGGATCACCCCCGGCTACACGCGCCCCAAGGTAATTGAGAACTATCAGAAACGCTTCTCTGTTTCTTACCCCAACGAGGAACTGCCCGCCGCACGTCCCTTCCGCACCACGCCGATGTACGACATCTTTGATGGGATGGGCGCCGTCTGGGGCCATCAATACGGCATCGAAATCCCGAACTACTTTGCGATTGGCGATGAACCGCGCTTTGAGACACCTTCGTTCCGCCGCTCCAACGCTTTTGACGCCACCGCGCGCGAGGTCAAAGCGGTGCGCGAGGTCGTCGGTATCAACGAAGTCCACAACTTCGGAAAGTACTGCATTCGTGGCGAGGGTGCGCGCGCCTGGCTCGACCACATCATGGCAGGCCGCGTACCACAACCGGGCCGCCTGTCACTGACCCCGATGCTCTCGCCCAAGGGCCGCCTGATTGGCGATTTCACCATCTCTTGCCTCTCCGAGACCGAATTCCAACTGACCGCGTCTTACGGCTCGCAAGCCTATCACATGCGCTGGTTCCTCCAGCACAAAGAGCATGGGGTAAAGATCGAGAATGTCTCGGACACTGTGAACGGTTTCCAGATCGCAGGCCCCAATGCTCTGAAAGTGCTGCAAGCCTGCACCCGTCAGGACATGTCTGACATGCGCTTCATGGATGTGCGCCGCGCCACGGTAGGCATGTGTGACTGTATCATCCAGCGCGTCAGCTATACTGGCGACTTGGGCTATGAAATCTACTGCGACCTGCCCTCACAACGCGCGCTTTGGGACACGCTCTGGACCGCCGGACAAGACCACGGCATGAAACCCTTTGGCATGCGCGCCATGATGTCCCTGCGCTTAGACAAGTTCTTCGGCTCGTGGCTTTCCGAGTTCTCACCGGATTACACGGCAGCGGAAACCGGTCTCGACCGTTTTATCAGCTTTAAGAAGAACACAGACTTCATCGGCCGCGCCGCTGCCGAAGCCGAGCGTGAAGCTGGCCCGGCCCGCAAACTCTGCGCCTTTGAGGTCGATGCGGACGACGCAGACGTCAACGCCTATGAGCCGATCTGGCTCGACGGTGAGGTGGTCGGCTTCTGCACCTCAGGTGGCTATAGCCACTACGCTCGGAAATCGATCGCACAGGGGTTTGTCCCCATCGACAAGGCCCACGAAGGCCTTGAGGTTGAGATCGAAATCCTCGGATCCATGCGCAAAGCGCGGCTCATTACACAAGCGCTCTTTGACGCTGACGGAACGCGCATGCGGGGATAACCCTTTCCCCCTGCCTTCATTTTGGTAAAAATACTCCCGCCGGAGGCATCCCATGCTGCCTTCGGCGACCTGTTTTGACAAGGGCGCCTATGCTATCCATCCTTCTTCTTGCAGCCGGATCGTCATCGCGCATGCGCGGCGCTGATAAGCTCATGCAGGATGTCGATGGCAATCCCTTGATACGTACCATGGCAACCCGCGCGCTCGACACAGGCTGCCCGGTGCGTGTCACCCTGCCCGACGCCGCACATCCGCGTGCAAAGGCGCTGGCAGACCTCGACGTGACACAAGCGATCGTGCCAGATGCCGATATGGGCATGGCCCATTCCATTCGCGCCGGGGTCTCTGCCCTGCCCGCCACAGTGACCGCCGTCATGATCTTACCTGCTGACATGCCGGACCTGACAGCCTCGGATCTCATGAAAATGCATCAGGCTTTTACAGCCGCGCCTGAGGGGGCCCTGCTGCGCGGGGTCACATCCGACAATCACGCAGGCCATCCGGTGATCTTTCCTCAAGAGTGTTTTGAAGCGTTGTCACAGATTTCAGGTGATCAGGGGGCTCGGTCTGTTGTTAAAGAATTTGCCGGGCCGGTAGTCCATGTCCCGTTGCCCGATCACCATGCGTTGACCGATCTCGATACGCCAGAGGATTGGGCACACTGGCGGAACTGTCAGGATTGAAATAGCCGAGAGGTTTCGCGCGCCGAAGGAAAGGCACGCTGGCAGCCTTGTTTGGCAAGGTTCGGACAGGCTTTCTGCAAGGCCTCGCGCACGGGCGCAAGAGCCTCGGACATCAATTTACGATCCGGCTGAAAAGTCTCGGTCCAGACATCATTGGCAAGGATCAACTCGTGACGATCCATCAGGATGTTCCAACCGTCTGCAACGGCCAAGTCCCGGTCATAGGTCACGCCTTCAAGGTGCTTCAGATCCCGTGCGCGGGTTAAGGCTTCGGTCTGCGTGGTTTGATTGTTTTGCGTATCCGCCTTGGTCAACACTCTTTGATGCGGCGACAAAGACAGATCCCGCGACGGTATCCCGGGGCCCAGAGCGCCCGCTTGCAGGCGTAACATGCTCTGGTGACGCTCTATGCCACGAAACACAGCGCTGCCGACCCAGCGAACGGGCTGGTAACCATTGTCACGTGTCAACAATATGTCTCCAACACGCAAGGTGCTGGCGGGCTTTTCGCCCTCGATGGTTTTGATGATCGCGTCGCCTGCCACACTTCCGACCTGCGCCAGCGTTCCTGCCTTGGGTCGCGAATTCCCGGAATAACAAAAATCTGGCGCCGCCTGAATTTCGGCCCCATCAACTTCCAAAACAAACTGTGTTTCATTCAACATAGAAAACCCGCTGCGTAACAGAGGCGGCACAAAGCGCTGCCGTCTTCCAAAACATGCCTGTCAATTTGGGCGCAAATGGGACCTAGGCGCGGAATTTCCTCGCCGAATTGTGTTGGCCAACCACCCTCGCGTCACCTTTCTCTGTTGTTCTATTCGCGTCCAAGCTGGTTTACACTCAGGCCAAAGCGACAGGAATCGAAAGGCAGCCCCATGTTCCGCAATGTCACGACGCCCCTGTGGGGCGGTCTGTTTTCTCTTGTTTTCCTGGCAACAACGCCCGGTGTCGCATCGGCACAAGAAGATGCTGTCGAACGACCACCACGTCCCGCAAGAATCATCGAGGTGACTGAGCGGCCAAGGGAAACCGAAATCTCGCAGCCTATCGTCGTCGAGCCTTTGCAATCTGCCGTCCTCACCATGTTGGAAGGCGGCGTTCTGGAAGAACTTCCCGTCTTTGAGGGCGCCATTGTCAAAAAAGGCGATCTGATCGCCCGGGTCGACACTCGAATTCTGGAAAACAACCTCAATCAAGCCCGCTCGCAATTGGCACAAGCCAAGGTCGAATTTGAACGCGCAGCGATATTGCTGCAGCAAGACAATGTCTCAAAAAGTGTTTATGATCAAAGAGAAACAGAATACGAGCTCGCTGAATTGAATGTCGAAGTGGCCGAAAAACGGCTAGAGGACGCTACGCTGAGAGCCCCTTTTGACGGCGTTGTGGCTCTGGTTGAGGTGGACCAGTACCAAACCGTTGATGCGCGTCAGGAAATCATAACGCTGCAAAGCGAAACCAAATTTGTTGCCGTCATGCACGTCCCGGCAAGCCAGTTGGTTGATGCCTCAGATGTTGAGTTTATCGAAAGCTTCCTCAATCTGGACGTGGCCCCCCTTGCCAATATTCCGGCAGAGTTCCGGTCCTTGGCGCAGCAGGCTGATCCTGCCTCACAAACCTATGAAGCAGAATTGAGTTTTACCCGCCCCGAAGGGCTGGTTGTGTTGCCCGGAATGACCGGCCAGCTGTTCGCAACCGTGATCCCGAACGTCTCGGCAGAGCACATCCCAAGCGTCGAAATTCCAATGTCCGCCGTGCAATATGATGGCGAGCAGACCTATGTTTGGCTGGCTCAAGAAAGTGGGGACGCCCTAAGTGTGACCCGTCGCGACATCACCGTCGAAAAAGAGATCGGCCGGATGTTGTCAGTAACAGAGGGGCTCAAGGCGGGCGACGAAATCGTCGGTGCTGGAGCGTCATACCTTTTCGAAGGTATGCAAGTTCGTCGTTTCGAAGGCTGATCTGGCATGAGCATCGCAGAGTTTTCAATTAAGAACCGCCTGATCGCAGGGATCGTCGTGGTGTTGTCGCTCTTGGGCGGCTGGCTGGCCTACAAGAACATGCCGCGTTTCGAAGACCCCGAATTCGTGATCCGCACGGCGCAAATCATCACCGCCTATCCAGGCGCTGACCCGCTCGAAGTTGCCAATGAAGTTGCGGAAACGCTGGAAAGCGCGATCCAGGAGATGCTCGAGGTCGAAGAGATCCGCTCAAAGTCCGAAGCTGGTCTCTCCACAATCTCGGTTGATATTCTTTACGATTTTTCCAAGAGCAAAGAAGACCTTGCGCTGATCTACACCAAGCTACGTAACAAGGTGAACGACGCCTCCCGTGATTTGCCGCCGGGTGCAACAACTCCTTTCGTAAACGACGATTACGCCGATGTGTTTGGCCTCTATTACGTGCTGACCAGCGACGGGTTTTCTCCGCGCGAAATGCACGATTATGCCAAGGCTGTTCGCACCCAATTGCTGGCGGTCGATGGCGTTGCCAAAGTGGCGATTGATGGGGTTCAGGAAGAAGCAATTTATCTCGAGTTCAACCAGACACAAATGTCGGTCAATGGTGTTTCTCTGGATCAGGTTTTCTCGCAAATTCAGCAGCATACGTCCGTCGTTTCATCTGGAAATGCCCAGATTGAAAAGCAACGCGTGCGTATTCAATTGCCTGAGAACGGCGATACTGTCACGGCACTAATGAACACGGTCGTAACAACCGGCGATCAGGACCGCGTCGTGCGTTTGCGCGACATTGCCAATGTCACCCGCTCCTACGAAGATCCAGCGACAAAGATTTTCCGGTACAACGGCCTTCCTGCGGTTGTTCTCGGCGTTTCTGCCCTGCCCGGCGAAAACATCGTCAAGGTGGGCAACGCTATCACTGATGTCATCAGCGCGACCGATAACCACCGCCCCTTGGGGTTAGAGATCGAAACCTTCTATCATCAAGGGGACATCGTAGACCTGTCTGTGAAAGACTTTGCCAAGAACGTTGGCGCGGCGCTTGTGATCGTCTTGGTGACGCTAGGCGTGTTCATGGGCATAAAATCCGCGTTGGTCATTGGGGGCGTTCTGTTGTTGACCATCGCGGCCACATTGGCCGTCATGGATTTTGCCGGTATTCCGATGCACCGCATCTCGCTTGGGGCGTTGATTATCGCGCTGGGGATGCTGGTGGACAACGCCATTGTGGTGACCGAAGGCATTCTGGTCGGCGTCAAAGCCGGCAAACGCAAGCTTGAGATGGCAGTGGATGTGGTGGCGCGCACGAAATGGCCGCTTTTGGGCGGCACAATCGTAGGGATTATCGCCTTTGCACCCATCGGATTTGCGCCTGGATCAACGGCGGAATACACCGGCGACCTGTTCTGGGTGGTCATGATTTCGCTTGGGTTCAGCTGGTTCTTTGCTCTGACCGCCGTGCCGGTCTTTGCCGACCTGTTGTTCAAAGAAGAACCCAATGCCACCGGCCCGAAACCCGATGGCAAACTGATGGTTCTCTACAAGCAGTTCATGCAAACCCTGCTGCGGGTGCGCTGGATTGTTATCGCGGTAACCTTTGGGGCTTTCGCCGCCGCGGTTGCGGGCATGGCTTTAATCAAGCCGGGCTTTTTCCCGTCCTCGACCACACCTCAGATCGTTGTCGACATGTTCCTGCCCGAGGGCACAAACATCGTCGAAACGGACCGCCAACTGCTCCAGCTCGAAGGCGAAGTGGCAGACCTTGAGGGCGTAACCGACGTTCATACGCTGATTGGACAAGGCACGTTGCGCTACATGCTGGTGTACTCCCCCGAGGATCGCACAGCGTCTTATGGTCAGTTGCTGTTGAAAGTTGATGATTATCGCAAGATCGACGATTTAATCCCCCAGTTGCAGGAGCATATTGATCAGAACTACCCCAATGCGCAGGCCAAGGTCTGGCGCTTTCAACTTGGCCCCGGTGGTGGGTCGAAAATCGAAGCAATGTTCACCGGTCGCGACCCGGTTGTGTTGCGCCAGCTGGCCGACCAGGCCAAGGCCATCATGGCTGCCAATCCCGACACGATTTCGATCAAGGATGACTGGCGCCAGCAGGTGCCCCTGATCATCCCACAGATGAATGAAACCCGCGCACGTCGCCTTGGGGTCACGCGTGAAGGCGTCGCGGATGCCCTGAACATCAACTTCAGCGGCAAACAGGTCGCCCTGTTCCGCGAAGATGACTATCTGATCCCGATCATACAGCGTGCGCCTCAGGATGAGCGTATCGGACTGCAGGCGATCGAAACCATCCAAGTTCCGTCGCCTGTCACCGGGGGGACAATCCCCTTGCTGCAGCTCGTCGACGGATTTGAAACCGTCTGGCAAGACGCCCTATTCCGCCGCGTCGACCGGGTTTGGGCCATTCAGGCACAGGCTGACCCTGCCGAAGGCGTCTTGTCCGGCACCCTGTTCAACACCTTGCGTCCTCAGATCGAGGCCATAGAGCTGCCCCCTGGCTACACACTGAGCTGGGAAGGCGAATACGGTGACTCGACCGAGGCAAACGAGGACCTCGCCTCGACGCTGCCAGCCGGATTTGGCGCGATGGTTCTGGTGGTTGTCTTGCTGTTCAATGCCTTGCGACAACCGGCGCTGATTTTCCTCACCGTACCACTGGCCATGATTGGCGTGACGATCGGGTTGGTCTCAACCGGAACTCCGATGGAGTTCATGGCCATTCTTGGGGTGCTGTCGCTCTCGGGATTGCTGATCAAGAACGCGATTGTTTTGGTGGATCAGATGGACCTTGAGATAGCTGAGGGTAAAGCACGATTTGATGCAGTGGTGGATTCCGCGGCCAGCCGGGTACGGCCTGTGATGATGGGGTCTCTGACCACGGTATTGGGCGTGTTGCCCTTGTTTCTTGACCCGTTCTTCAAGTCGATGGCGGTGGTTCTCGTCTTTGGCCTGACCTTTGCGACCTTGCTGACACTTTTGATCGTGCCTGCACTCTACATGGTCTTTATGCGGGTTCGAATGGACGAAACAAAAGCCCCTACTTAAAGCCAACCACCCACAACGTCTGGTCGTGCAGCGTCTCAAAGTGTTGCACGACCAAGATCAGCCTCCGGGCATCAATGGCGTGCTTATCAACACCTTAGGAAGACAATTCATGGCCCGGGCATTCGACACTCGAAAAAGAATTCTGGTGACTGGTGGGGCTGGCTTCGTCGGGTCCCATCTCTGCGATCGTCTGCTGGCACAAGGACACGAGGTTTTATGCGTCGACAATCTGTTCACCGGAAACAAGCAAAACATTGACCATTTGCACGGCAACCCTCTGTTTGAGTTCATGCGCCATGACGTGACTTTCCCTTTGTACGTCGAGGTGGATGAAATCTACAATCTCGCCTGCCCGGCCTCTCCCGTGCATTACCAGCATGACCCGGTGCAAACGACGAAGACATCCGTGCTGGGTGCAATCAACATGCTTGGCCTTGCCAAACGGCTGAAGTGCAAAGTGCTTCAGGCGTCAACCTCCGAGGTCTACGGGGATCCGCTTGTGCGGCCACAAACGGAATCCTATTGGGGAAACGTTGAGCAGCCCTATCTGACGGGTCCAAGTTGATTGTTAGTGCATGATCGGCCTGGGTTCCATTGGTATGATGGTTTCC
>NZ_CANMJE010000016.1 GCF_947498095.1 uncultured Shimia sp.
TCGTATTCCTGAACAAAGTTGATCAGGTTGACGACGAAGAGCTGCTGGAACTGGTCGAAATGGAAGTCCGCGAACTGTTGACCGAATACGACTATCCTGGTGATGACATTCCGATCATCGCAGGCTCGGCTCTGGCCGCTCTGGAAGACCGTGACGACAACATCGGCAAAGAGAAAATTGCTGAGCTGATGGCCGCCGTTGACGCGTATATCCCACAGCCTCCACGTGCCGTGGATGAGCCGTTCCTGATGCCGATCGAAGACGTGTTCTCGATCTCGGGTCGTGGTACTGTTGTGACTGGCCGTGTTGAGCGTGGCGTGATCAATGTTGGCGACAACATCGAAATCGTTGGCATCAAAGACACCCAGACCACCACCTGTACCGGTGTTGAAATGTTCCGCAAGCTGCTGGATCGCGGTGAAGCTGGCGACAACATCGGCGCTCTCTTGCGTGGTATCGACCGTGAAGCGGTTGAGCGTGGTCAGGTTCTCTGCGCGCCGGGTTCTGTGAACCCGCACACCAAGTTCGAAGCCGAAGCCTATATCCTGACCAAGGATGAAGGTGGCCGTCACACGCCGTTCTTCGCGAACTACCGTCCACAGTTCTACTTCCGGACCACCGACGTGACCGGCACGGTTGAGCTGCCTTCGGGCACCGAGATGGTGATGCCTGGCGACAACCTGAAGTTCAACGTTGAACTGATCGCCCCGATCGCCATGGAACAAGGCCTGCGCTTCGCGATCCGCGAAGGTGGCCGCACCGTCGGCTCCGGCGTCGTGTCCAAAGTTATCGAGTAATTCAGGATCACTCCTGAAGACCAGAAAGGGCCGCTCAACCGAGCGGCCCTTTTCTTTTGCAGGTCAAAACCCCAAGGCAAGATACCCATCAACCGCCGATTTCCGACAGTTCGTTGCGAAAGTGATTTCCATTTATCGCAGGTTCAATTCATGATGCATGCATGACTCGAGTCTTGCCATTTGCCCTCTGCCTCAGCCTGCTTGCGGGTGTGCCGGCCCATTCATGTGGCTTTCACAACTATGCGCCTCAGCCGACGATCGTAGAACGGATGATGGACGGAAGCTCGGTTGTTTTGGCCCGGCAGAGCCGGACATCCAGTTTCAAATTCGAAGTCTCTGAACTGCTCAGCGGGAAAGTTCCTGATACTCCAATTCCGTTTCTCATAGACGGGTCAACGCGTCGCAAACTTGAAGCTGGTAAGGTCTCGGTTCTGTTCTCGTACAGCGAAGTGACACAAAGCTGGTCGCGTCTGGCCACGATAGACAACGCCATACGGCCAGTGTTGAACGACATAGTGGCCAGCCTGCCGGCTTGGCGAATGGGTAATGAGGTCGCGCGTGCCCAGAGTTTCGCGGACTTGTTGGATCATCCCAATCCCGTTGTCCACACTCTGGCTCTCAGAGAGTTGGACCTGGTTGGGTATGATGTCTTGCGGGCGCTTTCGATCCACTTTGACGCCGCGAAGTTATTGAAAGATGTCGACACGCCAATGGAGCAAGACAATGAAGCTATCCAGGTTCTTCTCTTGGGCCTCAGCGGGGATCTTACTTTGGCGACAGACCTTGAGCAGGGCGTATTAAGCAACCGCCACGGGTTTGGTCCTGCACTAGGGGCCTATGCGACGGCGTGGATCGAACTGCAAGGCATCGATGCTGTGAAAGTGCTGTCACGCGACTATCTTTTTGACCCGGCGTTTACCCCATCAGCCCAAACCCTGATCGTCGAGGCTCTGGCCCTGCACAGGAACTTCGGAGACCCGGATCTGCGCGACGCGATTTCGCATGAAATGGCGATGGTGGTTCAGAAAGATCCCTCGCTGGCGGCACTGGCGGCCCGGTATTTTGCTGGTAGAGGCCAAGGCCTTGAGCCCGGCCAGCAGGCCACTCAAAACAGTTTCTCCGCAAGACCAAGCGCGACGAATGTCGGAAACTAGTGCGTCTTACGCTTAGGGATCACCGACACCGGCAAAACGTACCCCGCTTAACGCCGCCATATCCCGCTTCCATGTGGTCACATCAGCGTGGCGGAACTCGGTCAGGCTGGAGTGGCCGCAGGCGCGCGCCAGAACCTGCATCAACTCGACACTGGCGCCAAAATAGCGTGCCAGTTTTTCGGCGCCCACCTGAACATCCATACGTTTGCGCAATTCCGGTTTCTGTGTGGCGATGCCAACCGGGCAATTGTTTGAATTGCACATGCGTGCCGCGATACAGCCCACCGCCTGCATGGCCGAATTGCTGACCGCAATCGCATCTGCGCCCATTGCCATGGCTTTGGCGAAATCTTCTGCAACGCGCAAACCTCCTGTGATGACCAGAGTCACGTCGCGCCCGGTTTTTGCGTCCAGGTGTTTGCGGGCCCGCGCCAGCGCCGGGATTGTTGGAACCGAGATATGGTCGCGGAAAATCAAAGGTGCAGCCCCGGTGCCACCACCACGCCCATCGAGAATGATATAGTCGGCACTGGCCTCAAGTGCGAAGTCGATATCATCCTCGATGTGGTTGGCTGACAGTTTAAAGCCAATCGGAATGCCGCCTGAACGTTCGCGCACCTCATCCGCAATCTTCTTGAAGTCCGCAGGCGTGTGCAGGTCGGGAAACGTTGACGGTGAGACCGCAGATTGGCCCGGTTCCAGACCACGCACCTCGGCAATCTTGCCCTGGACCTTGTCGCCGGGCAGGTGGCCCCCGGTGCCGGTCTTGGCCCCTTGGCCACCTTTGAAATGGAACGCCTGAACCTTTTCAACCAGCTCGGGCTGCCATCCAAACCCGGCCGAGGCCAGCTCGTAGAAATAGCGCGAGTTTTCGGCCTGTTCTTCAGGAAGCATGCCGCCTTCGCCGGAACAAATCCCGGTGCCGGCCATTTGTGCGCCACGGGCGAGTGCGGTTTTGGCCTCTTCAGATAGAGCACCATAGCTCATGTCCGAAACGAACAACGGAATGCCTAATTCCAGGGGCTTCGCGGCGCGCGGGCCGATAGTCACAGATGTTGCAACGGGCGCCTCATCCAACAAAGGCTTGCGAGCCATCTGGGCCGGCAGAATTTGAATGTCATCCCAATGTGGCAAATCCTTGCGCGGCACGCCCATGGCGCCCATTTCACCGTGGTGCCCCAGTTTCGACAGACCGTCGCGCGCCAGTTCATGAATCCGGGCCACTGTGGGTTCTTCCGGTGTCGCCTTGGCAGCAGGGAGGTCAGACTTGGGTTCTGGGGCAGGGTCGCCCGGCTGCAGATCACCGAGGCTCGCGTGCGTGCCATCACAGAACGGTCCATTGGCCGTGGATTTGCATTGGCACAAAGCGGCCGCACCGTCCTTGCCCGCGGTGAACTTCAGCGGCGTTACATCGGTGCCTGCATGGGAGCCATCACAAAACGGCTGTTTCTTGGACAAGCCGCAGCGACACCAGAAATAGTTTTTACCCTTTTCCAACTCGACCTTGGCGGGGGCTTTGGCGGCGATAATGGGAACTTGCTGGCTCATGAGGTTATCCTGACTGGCGCTGTTTTTCTGCGTGTCAGGCTAATTCGGAAACGGTTTTCAAGAAAGCTTCGCCGATTCACAGGAGATGTGCGCATTGCGGCAGAACATCTGCATTTCCCGCTTGCCACACCCATTTCCCCCCTGTATATCGCGCGAGTTCTCGATGAGAACGTGAGGGCGGGATGATTCCCGCCTTTTGGGTTCGATGAGGGTTTCGCGGTGGTCGCAGATCCTCCTCTCAACTCCAACGCCGATAAAAGGCTGACGAAATGCAAAGTCAAAACATTCGCATTCGGCTGAAGGCTTTCGATTACCGTGTACTGGATGCCAGCACTCAGGAAATCGTGAACACTGCAAAGCGCACAGGCGCGCAGGTTCGTGGCCCGATCCCGCTTCCCAACAAGATTGAGAAGTTCACCGTTCTGCGTGGCCCCCACGTTGACAAGAAATCCCGCGATCAGTTCGAGATCCGTACGCACAAGCGTCTTCTCGACATCGTTGATCCGACTCCCCAGACCGTAGACGCGCTGATGAAGCTCGACCTGGCGGCTGGTGTTGACGTCCAGATCTCGGTCTAAGGAGGGTATCACAGATGCGCTCTGGAATTATCGCGAAGAAAGTGGGCATGACCCGCTTGTTCATGGAAGACGGCAAACAGATTCCTGTCACCGTTCTTCACCTCGACGGCCTGCAGGTTGTTGCCCAACGCACCGCTGACAACGACGGTTACACCGCCGTTCAGCTGGGCGCAGGCTCGGCCAAAGCCAAACGCACATCCAACGCGATGCGCGGTCACTTTGCCAAATCGGGTGTTGAGCCCAAGCGCAAGGTTGCCGAGTTCCGCGTTTCGGAAGATGCCCTGATCGAAGTTGGAGCCGAAATCTCGGCCGAGCACTTCCTTGAAGGTCAGAAAGTTGACGTTGCTGGTACATCGATTGGTAAAGGCTTTGCCGGTGCCATGAAACGCCACAACTTTGGCGGTCTGCGCGCCACGCACGGTGTATCGATCTCGCACCGTTCGCACGGTTCGACCGGTCAGTGTCAGGATCCGGGCAAGGTTTTCAAAGGCAAGAAAATGGCTGGTCACATGGGCGCCGTCCGTGTCACCACTCAGAACCTTGAAGTTGTGAAAACTGACGCCGATCGTGGCCTCGTGTTCATCAAAGGCGCCGTTCCCGGCTCCAAAGGTGGCTGGGTCACTGTCAAGGATGCCGTGAAGAAAAAAGCCCCCGAAGGTCTGCCATTCCCGGCCGGTCTGAAGTCGGCTGCAACGGAAGCACCTGCGGAAGAAGCTCCCGCGGAAGGTGGTGAAGCATGAAACTTGACGTAATCAAACTCGACGGCAAAAAGGCTGGCTCTGTTGAGCTGTCCGAAGACCTGTTCGGTCTGGAGCCGCGCGCGGATATCCTGCACCGTGTGGTGCGCTGGCAGCGTAACAACGCCCAAGCCGGCACCCATAAGGTGAAAACACGGTCCGAAGTGAAATACTCGACCAAGAAGATCTATCGTCAGAAAGGCACCGGCGGCGCACGTCACGGCGCACGGTCTGCTCCGATCTTCCGCGGTGGTGGTGTTTACAAAGGCCCGGTTGTTCGCAGCCACGGTCACGACCTGACCAAGAAGTTCCGCAAACTGGGTCTGCGTCACGCCCTGTCCGCCAAAGCGAAAGCTGGCGAACTGGTTGTGATCGACACCGCAGAGTCGGACGGCAAAACATCCGCACTGGCCAAACAGGTGAAAAACCTGGGCTGGAAACGCGCGCTGATCATTGACGGTGCTTCGGTTAACGAAGGTTTCGCCAAGGCAGCAAGCAACATCGAAGGTCTGGATATCCTGCCAACGATGGGCGCAAACGTCTATGACATCCTCAAGCGTGATACCCTCGTGATCACCAAAGCAGGGATGGAAGCACTGGAGGCTCGACTGAAATGAGCGCGAAGGCTGAACATTACGATGTGATCCGCAAGCCGATCATCACCGAGAAATCGACCATGGCATCCGAAAACGGTGCGGTTGTTTTCGAAGTGTCGATCGACGCCAACAAACCGATGATCAAAGAGGCCGTTGAGGCGCTGTTTGATGTTAAGGTCAAAGCGGTCAACACCACGATCACCAAGGGTAAAGTCAAACGTTTCCGCGGCCAGTTGGGCAAGCGTAAAGACGTTAAAAAGGCTTATGTCACCTTGGAAGAAGGCAACACGATCGACGTGACCACTGGTCTGTGATTGTGAAGGTGGGGTGAAACCCCGACCTGCGTCTTAAGAAATCAAAGAGCCCCTCGGTGTGAACCGGGGGGCTTTTTTTCGGCCGTACTTTCGATCTTTCGGATGCAACTGATTGTGGCGAAGTCTTCTAAATAAGATTTGCAACACGGCAGTAAGGCACGAAACAGCGGCCTTTTGGCCGGTCGTGCCAGCGCCGCCCCATGGGGGCGGGTCGGCGCTGGCACGTGGTAAATCTTACAGTCTACCCCGTCCGCCTCGCACGGGCTTTGCCAAAAACTGTGTCTCGGGCAATGATGCTGCTATTAGGCAGCTCCGGGAGGTTTGGGCTTTGTTCATTTCATCAAATCTCGTTTTCCTTGAGCTTCACAAAACTGGGACAACGCATGTTCAAAAAATTCTGGATGAGGTTTTGGACGGCGATATCCGCGGCAAGCACAACCAACTTAAGCGCACCGTGTTCGATCAGAACACGCTCTACCTCGGGTCGATCTGGAATCCGTGGGCGTGGTACTGCTCGCTTTGGTCCTATGGCTGCGATTCTGCCGGGATGCTTTATGGCAAACTGACCCGGACCCGTCGCAGGTTGGGCAGGCCACTGCACTGGATGTCGCGCCCGCGTGAAACCTATGGTGAAACCTTGCGGCTTCCCTCGAAAGACTGGCGTGAGACCTATCGCGACGCGCGAGACCCAGAAGCGTTTCGAACCTGGCTCAAGATGCTTTTAGACTCGCCCCACAGACGCGATATTGGCGAGGGGTATGGGTCATCGCCTGTATCCAGTGTCTGTGGGTTGATGACTTATCGGTATCTTAGGTTGTTTTGCACGTTTAGGGGCGAAGATGCGGCCCTGAAAAAATTGCTCTCAGCGCAAGAGGTTGAGCGTTACGAGCAGCAAAACAATTTCATCACCCACTTTGTCAGGACCGAGAGTCTGGAGCGTGATCTGTTCGCGATCTTATCCGAGAGCGGTATCACGCTGTCTGACGCGGCAGAAGACAAGGTTTTGAACATGCCAAAGACGAACAGTTCAGTACGCCCCCTTGGCCTTGCCGACTATTACGACGAAGAAACGGCTGCACTCGTGGCGCGCAAAGACTGGATCCTGATCGACAAGTTTGGCTATCGTCTTGAGTGAGCGCAGCTGGGGCGGTTTTGACTTATCCCGTGCGCCCATAAAACGTCATCCGCGCTTCCTCTGACAGGGACACGCCCGGTTCCGAGTTATAGGCCAGCACGGCCAGCATGCGGGTGCGGTCTCCTTCGTTTGGCGCAACCCGGTGCATTGAGTTGCGGCCCCGGAAGAACACGAGCGTTCCAGCCTCGGCGATCAGTTCTTTCACAGGAGTCTTGCCGTCCAGAATATCCCCGACAGCGTCAAAGTTCATGTCGCCCGCATCTGCGTCGCGGACGTTCTCCACATACTCAAATTGCCCACCTTTTTCCGGCGCCTGAACCATTAGTGTGATGGCAAAGGACGAGTTATCAAAATGCCAGCCCAATTCTTGGCCCGTGCGGGCAAAGTGCAGGTTGATCGACGACAGGGGGTCGGCATAAGGGTACAGCGCGGCCTCGCCCAGCACATGACAGAGAAACCCCTGAAACACGTCTGACTCATACAAGATCCGCAGGGCGGACTCGGTGGGGATCAGATCATCTGTGATACAGCCTTTGGACGAGGTGACCATGCGGTTGCGCGGGTGGTTCGGGCCATAGGCCGGATCGGGCGCGCTGAGGTACACCGTGTGCTGTTCGGTCTTGGCATAGACCTTGTCCTCATTCGCATGTCCTTCGGCGCGCATCGTGGCGATCGCCCCCTCGCGTACGAAGCCTGGCATCGACAGAGCGCCTGTCTCGTCAAAGGTTGCTTTGCATGTTGCCCGAAAATCGGCATCGGCGATGGGATAGGTGGCCAGGTCGATGATCTCATCCAACGTCATAGGCGGCCCTTTCAATGCTTGTGCTGCGCAAAGCAAAGGCTAGCAAGCGGAGGCGCATTTGGAAAGCCGTCAGGTTGGTTCTGCGATTGAAGGTCAGGTCATAGGGGGATAGGGTCTGTGCCAGGCACAGGGCATTTTATTTGGCATCAGGAGCTTTGCAGATGGACCAGGCAGAATTTGATCGGTTTGCGGATGAATATGACGCCATGCACCGGGCAAATATCCGTGCCTCGGGTGAAGGGCCGGAGTATTTTGCACGATACAAGATCGAAGACATGGTCAAGGTCTGGGACCGCAAAAACCGCGAACAGCCCGTGCAAAAGATCCTGGATTTTGGCGGAGGCATCGGAGCGTCGGCGCCGCATCTTTCGGAACTGTTTCCCGAAGCGCGCATCACCCTAGCCGATGTCTCAGAACGTAGTCTCGAGATCGCCGAGGCACGCGGTGTCGAACGCGTGGACACCATGTTGTTTGATGGCGCAAGCCTGCCAATTGAAGATGCCAGCATAGACACCGCCATCGCGGCGTGTGTGTTTCACCATATCCCCGCCGAAGAGCATATCGCGCTGATGGCCGAGATCCGCCGCACCCTGCGCCCCGGTGGTTTGTTCTTTATCTTTGAACACAACCCGTGGAACCCGCTGACCCGCAAAGCTGTCGACACCTGCCCGTTTGATGAAAACGCCGTGTTGATCACCGGCCCCGAACTGCGCCGTCGCCTGAAGGCCGCAGGGTTCGATCAGGTCGACCTCTCGTGGCGCATCTTTATCCCTGGCGCCCTGCGCGCAATCCGCCCGGTCGAGAACTGGCTGGAATGGCTGCCGCTCGGGGCGCAGTACCGGACTGTCGCGGTGAAATAGACAATAAAGGCCCCATCGTCTCGGGTCTCAGCTTGTTGTTTCTGCACAAGAGCCGAACAGTTTGGCATTGCCCAAAGAAATATGGGCAATTCACTTGCCCCCCACACCGAACCCCGCTATATCCCGCCAGTCGGCTGGCCTCAGATTCGTTCTGGGGCCGGTTGTGCATTTAATCGGGCACCTACGGGGGCCTATACCATTGGCACCTACGGGGGCCTCAAACATAGCGGGGATACGTTCCTCGCATTGCTAAACGGAAGACAGAAAGCATGGCACTTAAGTCGTATAAGCCGACGACGCCGGGCCAACGTGGGTTGGTGCTGATTGACCGTTCCGAGCTGTATAAAGGACGTCCAGTCAAAGCCCTCACTGAGGGTCTGACAAAGTCGGGCGGCCGGAATAACACCGGACGGATCACATCGCGTCGCCGCGGTGGTGGGGCAAAACGCCTCTACCGGATCGTTGATTTCAAACGTAATAAAATGGATGTTGCGGCAACCGTCGAACGGATCGAATATGACCCGAACCGGACCGCCTTCATCGCACTCGTCAAATACGAAGACGGAGAGCAGGCCTATATCCTCGCACCTCAGCGTCTCGCAGTTGGCGACCAGGTTGTGGCCTCGGCCAAAGCCGACATCAAGCCGGGTAACGCGATGCCGTTCTCGGGCATGCCGATCGGTACCATCATTCACAACATCGAACTGAAACCGGGCAAGGGCGGCCAGATCGCTCGCGCAGCAGGCACATATGCTCAGTTCGTTGGTCGTGACGGTGGCTACGCTCAGATCCGCCTGTCGTCAGGTGAATTGCGCATGGTCCGTCAGGAATGCATGGCCACCGTTGGTGCCGTGTCGAACCCCGACAACTCGAACCAGAACTACGGTAAAGCCGGTCGTATGCGCCACAAAGGCAAGCGTCCGTCGGTTCGTGGCGTCGTCATGAACCCGATCGATCACCCACATGGTGGTGGTGAAGGCCGTACTTCGGGTGGTCGTCACCCAGTATCGCCTTGGGGTAAGCCGACCAAAGGGGCTCGTACCCGCAACAAGAACAAAGCGTCGCAAAAGCTTATTATTCGCTCGCGTCACGCCAAGAAGAAGGGGCGTTAATATATGTCTCGCTCTGTATGGAAAGGTCCCTTTGTCGATGCTTACGTGCTGAAAAAAGCCGAAGCAGCGCGCGAGTCGGGCCGCAACGAAGTCATCAAGATCTGGTCGCGTCGTTCCACCATTCTGCCCCAGTTCGTGGGTCTGACATTTGGTGTGTACAACGGTCAGAAACACATCCCAGTTAACGTCTCGGAAGACATGATCGGTCAAAAGTTCGGTGAGTATTCGCCAACCCGCACCTATTACGGTCACGCCGCAGACAAAAAAGCGAAACGGAAGTAAGCCATGAGCAAGGATAAAAATCCCCGCCGCGTGGCTGACAACGAAGCAATGGCAAAACTGCGCATGCTTCGCACCAGCCCGCAAAAACTGAACCTGGTCGCAGGCATGATCCGTGGCAAGAAAGTTGAAAAGGCTCTGACCGATCTGACTTTCTCGAACAAGCGTATCGCAGCAGACGTGAAGAAGTGCCTTCAGTCCGCTATCGCCAACGCCGAAAACAACCACAACCTGGACGTTGACGAGCTGATCGTCGCCGAAGCCTATGTGGGTAAAAACCTGACCATGAAACGCGGTCGTCCGCGCGCCCGTGGTCGTTTCGGTAAGATCATCAAGCCGTTCTCGGAACTCACCATCAAGGTGCGTCAAGTTGAGGAGCAAGCCTAATGGGTAACAAAGTCAATCCGGTCGGCATGCGTCTTCAGGTCAACCGCACCTGGGACAGCCGTTGGTACGCAAATACCAAAGACTACGGTGATCTTCTTCTGGAAGACCTGAAAATCCGTGAGTTCATTGGCAAAGAGTGTAAGCAAGCTGGTGTTGCTCGTGTGATCATCGAACGTCCGCACAAAAAGTGCCGCGTCACGATCCACACCGCACGTCCCGGCGTCATCATCGGCAAGAAAGGTGCAGATATCGAAACTCTGCGCAAGAAAATCGCCGCGATGACCGACTCGGAACTGCACCTCAACATTGTTGAAGTGCGCAAGCCCGAGCTCGACGCTCAGCTGGTTGGCGAGTCGATCGCTCAGCAGCTGGAACGCCGTGTATCTTTCCGTCGCGCGATGAAGCGTGCCGTACAGAACGCCATGCGCATGGGCGCCCTGGGTATCCGGGTGAACGTTGCTGGCCGTCTGGGTGGTGCAGAAATCGCACGGACCGAATGGTATCGTGAGGGCCGTGTGCCTCTTCACACACTGCGTGCCGACATCGATTACGCGCATTCCGAGGCGATGACTCCTTACGGGATCATCGGCATCAAGGTCTGGATTTTCAAAGGCGAGATCATGGAACATGATCCGGCGGCACGTGACCGTCGCGCCCAAGAAATCCAGGACGGCCCCGCACCACGCGGCGCCGGTGGCCGTCGCTAAGGGAGACTGAAAAATGCTTCAGCCAAAGCGTACTAAATTCCGCAAGCAGCACAAAGGCCGGATCAAAGGCCTCGCAAAAGGCGGTTCTGACCTGAACTTCGGCTCCTACGGTCTGAAAGCAACCACACCCGAGCGTGTGACTGCCCGCCAGATCGAAGCAGCACGTCGTGCCATGACGCGTCACATGAAACGTCAAGGTCGTGTTTGGATCCGTATCTTCCCCGACGTACCGGTCACGGCAAAGCCGATCGAAGTTCGTATGGGTAAAGGTAAAGGCTCTGTTGACCGTTGGGTTTGCAAAGTTAAGCCGGGTCGCGTGATGTTCGAGATCGACGGCGTCAATGACGACGTTGCTCGCGAAGCTCTGCGCCTTGCCGCGATGAAACTGCCGGTGAAAACCCGCGTCGTGGTTCGCGAAGACTGGTAAGTCAATTTCGCGTCGGCAGCCTTTTGAGGCCTGCAAACGCGAATGACAAAGATTTGACCCTCCGGCCGATTGCCGGGGGGTCTTTTTCTTTTTGCAGCTATTAGATTGGCTTGGTGGACCGGCGCCTGGCCGGTGATGAGAGTGGGAATAGGCACATGGAAAACTATGCAGACCTGATGTTTCACGAAGCTGTGGCAGACTTGCAAAAAACCGACGGAAGCTATGACAAGTTTCAGGTTGGCTACAAGCATCGAACCCAGGACAGCCTGTCCGCCGATGACATCGCATTCATCCAATCCCGCGAAAGCGCTTATATCGCAACCACCACGCCGGACGGCTGGCCTTATGTCCAGCATCGCGGCGGTGCGCGAGGATTTTTCAAGGTCGTGAACGCCAATCAGCTGGTTTGTGGCGACTACCGTGGCAATCGGCAGTTTATCTCAATGGGGAACCTCGAAACGAACACGCGGATTTCGATGTTCTTCATGGACTATATGAACAAGGCCCGGTTGAAAATTCAGGGGCACGCGACGCTACAATCTGCGGCTGACGCTTCACCGGAGATCCTTGCGCTGGTTCAGGATGAAGGCCCTGCCGCTGAGCGTGTGTTGACCGTTGATGTGGTGGCGATGGATTGGAATTGCCCCAAGTACATTCCCGACTTCTATCCCGCAGATATGGTCAGGCATGTCGTTGCCCGCGAAATGGATAAGCTCAGGCAGGAAAATGCGGCGTTGCGAGAGGCTTTGCAGAACCAGACCAAGTAACGCGTTGGTCACTATTCATCGATAAACTGACGGCAATCGGCAAATCCTTGCGAGATGGCGCATCATACGCTTATCATCGGGTATTGATGCTCCTTACATGAAATTGTCTGCTGCCCATGAAACCCATTGTCTTTCGCGCCGCCGTCTTGATGGCTGGCCTTGCCCTTCTTTCCGCTTGTGCCTCTCAGGGGCCAAACAGTGCTACGCCTAAGGCATATGATGTTCTCACGGATGGTGAGATCACATTGCCTGCGGTTCCGAACACCTATTTGGAGCCACCCAACAGGCGGGCCGAGGTGGCCTATAACGGGTCAGAAGAGCCGGGAACAATCGTGGTCGATCCACATGCGAAGTTTCTATATTTTGTCGAAGAGGACGGACAAGCCACGCGCTATCCCATTGCTGTGGGGATCGAAGGTCGGGCGTTTCGTGGGTCAGCAACGGTGAACCACAGCAAAGAATGGCCCTCATGGGCACCAACCAAAAACATGTTGCGCAGTGAGCCTGAGGTCTATGGGCCTTTTGCAGGCGGGATTCCCGGCGGTGTTGCAAGCCCACTGGGTGCGCGCGCGCTCTATCTCTATCGCGGCGGCAAGGATACGCGCTATCGCATTCACGGCACCAACGACATGGAGTCCATTGGCAATGCCAACACTGCGGGGTGTATCCGCTTGTTCAATCAGGACATCATTCATCTTGCCGAGCGCACACCGAACGGTACGGCGGTTGTGGTCAGAACCTATGAAGACTCGGTCGCGCTCGAAGGCGAGGAACTTGCCAATCGCGGTGTCGAACTGCCTCCGAAGATCGTCGACCCGGATGTGGTCGCCGCCGCTGTCGTGGCTCAAGAAGCAGGCTGACGGTCCATAGGCCAAACCAATGGCGATGCGCGATCACGAGGTCTTTTGTCGCGCTCGCTCTTGGCGGCCGCTTGCGCTAAACCCCCCTTATGGCCCAGATCGAATCTCTCTTTGTGACCCGCTTTTACCGTGCCCAGCTGTCCGAGCATGGCACTCCCATCGACAATGACGAACTGGTGGCCTCCTGCTACTCAATCGCTGAAGATGACGAGGCCGGGCAGGAGTGGTGCGAAACCCAAGGCTATCCCGGCTATACGTCTTATGCCTCGCTCACGGACTTGCCGTGGCGTTTCCCGATCTTTGCCGACATCGTTGCGGCGCTCGACAAACATGTTGCCGAGTTTGCCAAGGATCTCGAGTTCGTGCTCGAGGACAAGAAGCTGGTGCTCGAGGACATCTGGATCAACATTCTGCCTGAAGGTGGCCTGCACACGTCACACCTTCATCCGCACTCGGTGATTTCAGGTACCACCTATGTTTCGCTGCCCGACGGGGCAGGGGCTTTGAAACTGGAAGACCCCCGCTCAGGTCGCATGATGGCCTCGCCTGCACGCCAGCCGGACGCGCGCCGTGATATGCAGCCGTTCATCTACATGAAACCCGACGTGGGCGAGGTGTTCCTCTGGGAAAGCTGGTTGCGCCACGAAGTACCGATGAATATGGCCGAGGACGAGCGGATCTCGGTGAGCTTCAACTATAAGTGGGAGTGAGGCCGAAAGCGGCGCCACGAAACCCGTCCTAAATCAGCCATTTACACACCACGTTGAAATCATTCCTTGCTTTCTGCAGCGCTACCCCCCATATGCAGCTTGCTTACGTTATTCTATTTCGACCACTGTCTCTGCTAATCCGGCTTCAGTCTTTCGATCCAGACCGACCACGCCGGGTTGCCGCACTACCGCGGGCAACGATTAATAGGAGACTACGGATATGGCCACTGGCACCGTAAAATGGTTCAACACTACTAAAGGCTTCGGCTTCATCGCACCTGATGGTGGCAGCAAAGACGTGTTTGTACACATCTCAGCTGTTGAGCGTTCCGGTCTGACCGGCCTCGCCGACAACCAGAAAGTGACTTTCGACGTAGAAGCCGGCCGTGACGGTCGTGAATCTGCTGTGAACATCGAACTGGCCTAAGCCCTTTCGAT
Organism: uncultured Shimia sp.; assembly: GCF_947498095.1. GTDB lineage: Bacteria > Pseudomonadota > Alphaproteobacteria > Rhodobacterales > Rhodobacteraceae > Shimia. The sequence goes on from NZ_CANMJE010000016.1 coordinate 14,209, forward strand.
CTGAATTCCGAAAACGGCCTCGCATTTGCGGGGCCGTTTTTGTTTTGGGGGTGTAGTTTGCTCTGCTGTCAGGCTGTTTCAGGCAAGACAGAGTTTTTTTGCGAACGCTGGTTTTGGTGTTAACAATATCCGCAACTGTGCTGCGCGGGCTATTGGCGTGGTGGCGGTGTCCCATTAACCAGCAGGACAATAATTCGATGCCCACTATGAAACGCCAAGCTTCCCTCGCCTTACCAACCTTCAGAGCAACCCATGTCGCAGCCTCTCGATGGAACATCATTGTGGCGAAGCTAAGCGCAGTCCTTTGCCTGTTTCTGGCCAGCGGGCAGGCCCATGCCGGGTTAGAGATATGCAACGACACTGGCGACGTTCAAAGCGTGTCGATCGGGTACAAAGGCGAGTCTGAGTGGACCTCGGAAGGATGGTGGGTGCTGCAGCCCGGAAAATGTTCGACACCTGTCTCTGGAGACCTCGAGAAGCGGTACTATTACTATCGGGCCGAAGTTTCCGGCGGGGCGTTCACAGGGGGTAACTTTTTCTTCTGCACCTCAACAGCCGAGTACACGATTGTGGGTGACGACCAATGTGCCGAACAAGGCTATGATCGTGAAGACTTCAGCGAGATTGATACCGGCAAAACTGGAAAGCACTTTGTGCTTCGGCTAACACCGGACCTCATGGCGCAGAAGCAGCCAAAACCAAAGTCGCAGGTGCAGCCAAAGCCGCCGACGCAGACTCAGGCTGGCCTTACGGTCTGCAATAAAACCGAGGACACACAGGCCATTTCAATAGGGTATAAACTCGATGAGGCTGAGATTTCCGAAGGCTGGTGGAATGTGGAACCTGGCGCGTGCAAGGTGGTCATCAAAGGCAAGCTCAAAACACGATATTACTACTATCGCGCCGAGGTGAATGGCGGAGGCTTTGACGGGCAGGACGCCCATTTCTGTACAAGTCCTGAAATTTATACCATTGAGGGCCGGGATGACTGCAGCGGCCGGGGATATGATCGAGAAGCTTTCCGGATGTTCGACACCGGCGACACACTTTATGGCTTCACGCTCAACTTGGTTCCCTAAAGACGGCCGCGCCGAGAAAACGACGCGAGGCAAGGAGATTGAATCTTTCCCTTGCCACCACCCAGAACTCCCCGTATAGAGCGCCATCTCACGGATTCCTGTGGACGCAGGAGTCGTGTGCAATGTCATTTGTCCATCAGGTGCAAGGTCACCCCTCACATACCCAGGGGGCCTTCTGATGTATGAGAAAGGAAAAGGCGCATGAACGCCAACGAACTGCGTGAAAAAACGCCGGATCAGCTTCGTGAAGAGCTGGCCAACCTCAAGAAAGAATCGTTCAACCTGCGTTTCCAAGCGGCCACGGGCGCTCTGGAAAACCCGGCTCGCATCCGCGAGGCACGTCGTGCCGCCGCGCGTGTGAAGACCATCCTGAACGAAAAAGCCAACAGCGCAGCCGAATAAGAGGAGCCGAATAGATGCCCAAACGTATTCTGACTGGCACCGTAACATCGGATGCCAACGCCCAAACAGTCACCGTGTCGGTCGAACGTCGCTTCACCCACCCGGTTCTGAAAAAGACCATTCGTAAGTCCAAAAAGTACCGGGCTCACGATGAGAAGAACGCCTACAAAGTCGGTGACTTTGTCCGTATTATCGAATGCGCTCCGCGTTCGAAAACCAAACGCTGGGAAGTTCTGGAAGCTTAAGAGTCTCGCAAGAGGCTCCCATAGCGACTTGACTTAACAGTTAGTCGAAACCCTGGGGGCTACGCCACGCATCGGCGCCCCAAAGGTCGGGAGAAACCACATGATCCAGATGCAAACCAACCTGGATGTTGCTGACAACAGCGGCGCTCGCCGTGTTCAGTGCATCAAGGTGCTGGGTGGTTCCAAGCGTAAATACGCATCCGTTGGCGACGTTATCGTCGTCTCGGTTAAGGAAGCCATTCCGCGCGGTCGCGTTAAAAAAGGGGACGTCCGTAAGGCCGTCGTCGTTCGCACCGCTAAAGAAGTCCGTCGTGAAGATGGCACAGCGATCCGCTTTGATCGCAACGCAGCCGTTATTCTGAATAACGCAAACGAGCCCGTCGGCACCCGTATCTTCGGGCCGGTTGTTCGTGAGTTGCGCGCCAAAAACTTCATGAAAATCATCTCGCTCGCGCCGGAGGTGCTGTAAGATGGCTGCTAAACTGAAAAAAGGCGACAAGGTTGTCGTTCTGGCCGGTAAGGACAAGGGCAAAGAGGGAACGATTACCTCTGTTGATCCGTCCGCTGGTAAAGCCGTTGTAGACGGTCTGAACATCGCCATCCGCCACACCCGCCAGTCGCAAAACGACCAAGGTGGCCGCGTGCCCAAGGCAATGCCAATCGCTCTGTCGAACCTGGCTTTTGTTGACGCAAACGGCAAACCGTCGCGCGTTGGCTTCAAGATGGACGGCGACAAGAAAGTACGCTTTGCCAAAACCACGGGAGATGTGATCGATGCTTGATAACACTGACTACACCCCGCGCCTCAAGGCCGCGTACAAAGACAACATCCGTGCCGCTCTGAAAGAAGAGTTTGGTTACAAGAACGAGATGATGATCCCCAAGCTGGAGAAAATCGTTCTGAACATCGGTTGTGGTCGTGCGGCTGTTCGTGACAGCAAAAAAGCCAAGTCCGCCCAGGCAGACCTGACCCTGATTGCTGGTCAAAAAGCATTGACCACCACGGCAAAGAACTCGATCGCGGGCTTCCGTGTTCGTGAAGGCATGCCGATGGGTGCCAAGGTGACCCTGCGCGGTGACCGCATGTACGAATTCCTCGATCGTCTGATCACCATTGCGATGCCGCGTATCCGCGACTTCCGTGGTGTTAAGCCGAGCTTTGATGGCCGCGGCAACTTTGCCACCGGCTTGAAAGAGCACATCGTATTCCCAGAAATCGATTTCGACAAAGTCGACGAGAACTGGGGCATGGATATCGTAATTGCCACCACCGCTGAAACCGATGCCGAAGCCAAGAGCCTGTTGAAAGCTTTCAACATGCCCTTCAACGCGTGATCGGGAAGGAACTTAGACATGGCTAAAAAAGCAATGATCGAACGCGAGAAGAAGCGTCAGCGCCTGGTGGAGAAATATGCTGCCAAACGCGCCGAGCTCAAAGAGATCGCAAACGACGAAAGCAAGCCGATGGAAGAGCGTTTCAAAGCGCGCCTCAAGCTTGCAAAACTGCCACGTAACTCGTCGGCAACCCGTCTTCACAACCGCTGCCAGCTGACCGGCCGTCCTCACGCTTACTATCGTAAGCTGAAGGTCTCCCGGATCGCACTGCGGGAACTGGGCTCGAATGGCCAGATCCCCGGCATGGTCAAATCTAGCTGGTAAGGAGAGACAGAAATGAACGATCCTATCGCTGACATGCTGACCCGTATCCGCAACGGCCAGATGCGTGGCAAGTCGACCGTGTCGACTCCTGCGTCGAAACTGCGCGGCTGGGTTCTGGATGTACTTGCCGACGAAGGCTACATCCGCGGCTACGAAGCTGCTGAAGAGAACGGCCACCCGGCGTTCGAAATCAGCCTCAAATACTACGAAGGCACTCCTGTCATTCGCGAAGTGAAACGGGTTTCGAAACCTGGTCGTCGCGTTTACATGGGCGTCAATGACATCCCCGTTGTCCGTCAGGGCCTGGGCGTGTCGATTGTCTCCACCCCCAAAGGTGTGATGTCGGATGCAAGTGCACGTGCCAACAATGTTGGTGGCGAAGTACTTTGCACGGTCTTCTAAGGAGAGCCTGATGTCTCGTATTGGTAAAAAACCGGTCGAGCTGCCCAGTGGCGTCACTGCTGCTGTCTCCGGCCAGACCATCGAAATCAAAGGTCCGAAAGACACCCAGTCTTTCACTGCAACTGACGATGTCACGCTTGCTGTGGAAGACAACGTTGTGACCGTGACACCGCGTGGCTTGTCCAAGCGTGCACGTCAGCAATGGGGCATGTCGCGCACAGTGGTTGCCAACATGGTGACCGGCGTGTCGACGGGCTTTAAGAAAGAGCTTGAAATCAACGGTGTTGGTTATCGTGCACAGATGCAGGGCAACACCCTGAAACTGTCGCTCGGTCTCTCACACGAGGTGAACTTTGAAGTGCCTGCCGGTATCACCGTCACTGCACCCAAGCCCACCGTGATCATCGTTGAAGGCACTGACGTTCAACTCGTCGGCCAGGTTGCGGCTAACATCCGCGAATGGCGTAAGCCCGAGCCCTATAAGGGCAAAGGCATCAAGTACAAAGACGAGTATATCTTCCGCAAGGAAGGCAAGAAGAAGTAAGGACCAGACAAATGGCAAACAGCACAAGAACCCTGTTTCTGAAGCGCCGCCTGCGCGTCCGGAACAAACTTCGCAAGGTCAACGCAGGACGTCCGCGTCTTTCGGTACACCGTTCGAACAAGAACATCAGCGTTCAGCTGATCGACGACGTCAACGGCGTGACCCTTGCAGCAGCATCCACCTTGGAAAAAGACCTCGGTTTTGTTGGCAAGAACAGCGTAGAAGCGGCAGCCAAAGTTGGCGCAGCTATCGCGGAACGTGCCAAGAAAGCTGGCGTGACCGAAGCTTACTTCGATCGCGGTGGTTTCCTCTTCCACGGCAAAGTGAAGGCTGTCGCCGACGCTGCGCGTGAAGGTGGCTTGAAAATCTAAGAACCTGAGGGGGACGGCAACGTCCCCCCGATGATCCGGGGGCTCCGGCAACGGGGTCCACCAGGATTGACATAACGGCGCCAAGCGCCAATCAGAAAGGAATGCCAAAATGGCAGAACGTGAAAACCGCCGGGGTCGTGGTCGCAATCGCGAAGACGAAACTCCGGAATTCGCCGACCGTCTGGTCGCGATCAACCGTGTCTCGAAAACCGTAAAAGGTGGTAAGCGCTTTGGCTTTGCTGCTCTGGTTGTCGTAGGCGATCAAAAAGGCCGCGTTGGTTTCGGCAAAGGTAAAGCGAAAGAGGTCCCTGAGGCCATCCGCAAAGCCACCGAGCAAGCCAAGCGTCAGATGATCCGCGTGCCATTGCGCGAAGGTCGTACCCTGCACCACGACATCGAAGGCCGTCACGGCGCCGGTAAAGTGGTCATGCGGACAGCCCCAGAAGGTACAGGTATCATCGCCGGTGGTCCAATGCGTGCCGTTTTCGAAATGCTCGGCGTCAAAGACGTTGTGTCGAAATCGATCGGGTCGCAAAACCCCTACAACATGATCCGCGCCACCATTGACGGTCTGAACAAAGAGTCCAGCCCCCGTCAGGTTGCCGCACGTCGTGGCAAAAAAGTTGCCGACATCCTGAAAAAGGATGAAGCACCGGCCGCTGAAGCCGCCGAAGCGTAAGGAACTGAGCACATGGCAAAAACCATCGTCGTAAAACAGGTCGGTTCGCCGATCCGTCGCCCCGCAGAACAGCGTGCCACGCTGATCGGCCTGGGTCTGAACAAAATGAACCGCACCCGCGAACTCGAAGACACCCCTTCGGTCCGCGGTATGGTCAACAAGATCCCGCACCTCGTCGAGATCATCGAAGAAAAAGGCTAAGCGGTAGGCGGGCTGAATCCCGTCCAACCAAAAGTTTGAAACGCCTCGCAGGAAACTGCGGGGCGTTTTTCATTTTCGCCGCACAGGCGTTCTACCTCCGAATACCCTTTCTCTAGGGCCAATCACGTGGCCACAACCTCGAGAAAGGAGAGATCAATGAGACACTTTTGTTTTGTTGGAAGAGACGCATGGACTGTTTATCGTGGTCTGGAAGAAGGTCTCGAATACAATTCGGACATGTTCTTGACCCGTAAGTTCATTGTCGCGCGCAAGATAGCATTTTGGGGACCAAATGGTTCGCTAGACCGGATTTACGTAGAAGTAGAGCCCTGAACCCCGGATCGCTTGCGATCCGGTTCGCACCCGACCCGCCCCCAGGCGGGTGCGAATGCACCAGCCTCGGGACGGGCGCGAACCTTTTTATGTTTCAGTACGCTCGCCTCACGCCTCTTTAACCTGCGTCCCCTAGCTTCCCTCACGTCGCGACAGGCTGGGCCACCACCCCGGTCACATATGGAAAGGGGACCCACGAGGGCTGACGCCCCAAAGGGTCTACAGAACTGTTCCGTAGGCGGGCTGACACCCGTTTCCCATATCCGATCTGGCGGCGCCGCCATCCTACACCGGCAACCGAGCGATCCACCGAAATGATGTCCGATAACCTCCATGCCGCAAGGTTGTGAGGGGTCTTGGTGTGCGGTTTTCAAACTGCCCAAATGTTATGCAATAGATGCATAACGGATTTGTCTTAACGTGAGTTGTTGCAGCGCAGCATAGACCTTATCTGAGCCTCATCGCTGAACACAGCAACTGAAACAGACCGGGTTGACCAAGTCCCCGGACCGCACACCCAAAGGATTAAGACAATGGCACACGCAACCGTAAACCTCGCCCACTTCGGCTTTTTCGACGTTATCCGCAACACTTTCGCAGACCTGCGCGCTGCAGCTGCTGAGCGTTCCGCGTACCAACGCACCTACAACGAACTGTCGCGCCTGACAGACCGTGAACTTTCGGACATCGGCCTGCGCCGCTGCGACATCGCAGAAGTCTGCGCCAAGTCTGCTCGCGGCTAATCGCGCGCGTCTAAGAATTCGCACGCCCCGCCCATAGTGGTGGGGCGTTTTGCGTTTTTGGTCCCCGGCAGGCATGCAGCCCCGGTCAAGCCGGGGATGAGAAAACCACAGGTTCTCAATGTCCGGTTCAGGGCGTATCCACAGGACACCTTAGACAGAGATATGAATTGGAACATAAAATGGCACAGGCTGTTCTGCACACCGGTCGTTTCACCCGGCTTTACGAGCTTGGCCAGATGTTCAAAGCTCTGTTCAAAAGACAGCATGTTACGCACTGGACCGAATGCCTGCGCGACGACGTACGTAAGTGATCGGCTAAAAACGATCGGGACTTTTGGTTTCCGGGGATTTCAAAAACACGCTCAGCACAGCATGCAGGGCGTGTTTTGCGTTTAGCCCCGTGAAGACGGTGCAAAGACCGGTGTCATGCCAGGCAGACCCTTGAGCGCAAACTCCCCCACCTGAAGTGAAGGCTCCTCCAACAATCCGGACATCTCGGCCGAGACCAACAGCGACTGGTCGGTCTCAGAGCACAAAGCCTCTATCCGTGCAGCGAGGTTCACCGCCGGTCCCAGAACCGTGAAATCCAAGCGTCGTTCAGACCCGGTATTGCCGTACAGGACATTGCCGATGTGCAGCCCGATGCCGAACTGAATGTCTCCGTCTTGTTGTGCCAAGGCTTGTTGCGCCGCGGCAACGGCATTGCGTGCGGCGCCCGACCGCGCTTCGGTCACCGGAAACACCGCAAGCACGCCGTCGCCCATGAATTTCAGAATTTCTCCACCATGGGCCCGCACCGCATCATCGAGAATGTCGAAATAGGCGTTGGCGATTGCCACGGTCTCTTCCACGCGGCGTTCGGTGTTCAGCTGTGTCCATCCGCGCAGATCGCTGACCAAAATGGCCGCGTCCAGATGGTCCACATGACCTCGCGTGATGTCTCCACCCAGTACCCTCTGCCCGGTAAGCGGCCCGAGATACGCCGTTGCCACTGCCTTGGACAGCACGGTAAGCCGCCGCACCTCGACCAGTGTGGAAACGACCGGTGTGATTGCCAAGAGCCCGTCGACATCTATCTGGGAGAACCCGTCAGGCGCGTCAGACACCGCGACAAGGAGGCCGCTCAGATGGTCGCCATAGATCAATGGAAGGCCAAGGTAATCCGTCGCCCCCCTTTCTCGCAGTTCGTGAAAGGCGAGGTGATGGTCTGGTGTCAGCGCGCTCAGATCCTGACGCACGGGCGCACGAGTTTGCGAGATACGGGCCATTGGGCTGCCTGCAAAACTACTGCGCTGTTCCAGCCCGTGGGGACTGACAAACACCTCTTGTGGGCCAGTTTCACGCTCCCAGATCGTGCTGATTGCAGTAACCAGCGGATGCGTGGTCCGCATGGCAATTCGCAACCGCCACAGGGGCACACCGACCTCGGACAGCTTGTCAGCCAGCGCATAGGTCAATGCCTCGAGATGCGGCATGCCGGGGCCTTCGCGCAAGAGCCAACTGGTGATGTCCTGACGATTCCATGTCATGGGTTGAATGTAGGCGATTTGTTTCGCGATCCTATAGGGAATACCGCGTGCCACAACGCTTGCATCACCTCATCTCCTCGTCTATACGCCCCCGGTGGCGTTTTGCGCCACGAGAATCAAAATCAAGAAACGCCGTGGTTGGCCCGTTAACGCTTCGGGGGTCACATCCGGCAAAGGAGAAGCGAAATGAAACTTCATGAACTGCGCGATAACGACGGCGCAACCAAGAAACGCACACGTGTTGGCCGTGGTCCGGGTTCGGGCAAAGGTAAAACCGGTGGCCGTGGTATCAAAGGTCAAAAGTCGCGTTCGGGTGTTGCGATCAACGGGTATGAAGGCGGCCAGATGCCCCTCTACCAACGTCTGCCTAAGCGTGGCTTTAACAAGCCGAACCGCAAAAAATTCGCCGTTATCAACCTGGGCCTGATCCAGAAATTCGTTGACAACGGAACTCTCGACGCCAAAGCCGCCATCACCGAAGACGTTCTGGTCGAAACCGGTGTTGTACGTCGCAAGCTGGACGGCATCCGTGTTCTGGCCAAAGGCGAAGTTTCTGCCAAGTTGAACATCGAAGTAACCGGTGCTTCCAAGTCGGCTGTTGAAGCCGTCGAAAAAGCAGGCGGTTCGTTGAAAGTGGCTGCCGCGGCTGCGGCAGAATAAGAGGTTGTGAGCGGGCCTCGCGCCCCTTACATACACTCCTAGTTTTCCAAACGCCGCCGAACCGGAAAACGGTTTTGGCGGCGTTTCCAGTTTAAGAGAGATCCGAATGGTATCTGCAGCAGAGCAAATGGCCGCCAACACAAGCTGGGCAGCCCTAAGTAAAGCCACCGATCTTCGCAATCGTATCCTGTTCACGCTGGGCCTGCTGATCGTTTACCGCCTCGGGACGTTTATCCCGGTTCCCGGTATCGACGGCGTTGCGCTGCGTGAATTTATGGACGATGCGGCGGCCGGTATTGGCGGTATGCTAACCATGTTCACCGGCGGTGCGCTGGGACGCATGGGTATCTTTGCTCTGGGCATTATGCCCTATATTTCGGCCTCGATCATCGTACAGCTTTTGACCTCGATGGTGCCTGCGCTTGAGCAACTCAAGAAAGAGGGCGAGCAGGGTCGCAAGAAAATCAACCAATACACCCGATTTGGCACCGTGGCCCTTGCGACGTTGCAGTCCTACGGCCTTGCCGTCTCGCTTGAGGCTGGTGAGTTGGTGACCGATCCGGGCATGTTCTTCCGCATCGCCTGTATGATTACCCTCGTTGGCGGCACCATGTTCCTGATGTGGCTGGGTGAGCAGATCACCGCACGCGGAATCGGCAATGGTATTTCGCTGATCATCTTTGTCGGCATCATCGCCGAAGTCCCAGCTGCCTTGGCTCAGTTCTTTGTTTCGGGTCGTTCCGGCGCGATCAGCCCCGGCGTGATTATCGGCGTGATGGTGATGATGGTGGGGCTCATTGCCTTTGTGGTCTTTATGGAACGCGCGCTTCGCAAGGTGCATATCCAATACCCGCGTCGTCAGGTTGGCATGAAAGTCTATGATGGCGGCTCGTCGCACCTGCCGGTTAAAGTGAACCCCGCAGGCGTGATCCCGGCGATCTTTGCATCGTCGCTGTTGCTGTTGCCCACCACGATCTCGACCTTTTCTGGCGCCTCAACAGGCCCGATCATGTCGACCATCCTGGCCTACTTCGGCCCCGGTCAACCGCTCTATCTCTTGTTCTTTACAGCGATGATCGTGTTCTTCGCCTATTTCTATACGTTCAACGTGTCGTTCAAACCCGAAGAAGTTGCCGACAACCTCAAGAACCAGAACGGCTTTGTTCCGGGCATTCGCCCCGGCAAGAAAACCGCCGAGTATCTTGAGTATGTTGTGAACCGGGTTCTGGCGCTGGGCGCGGCCTACCTTGCGGCAGTTTGTCTCCTTCCTGAGATTCTTCGTGGCCAGTTCGCGATCCCCTTCTATTTTGGCGGGACTTCGGTTCTGATTGTTGTGTCGGTGACGATGGACACCATCCAACAAGTTCAGAGCCATCTCTTGGCCCACCAATACGAAGGCCTGATCGAAAAGTCGCAGTTGTCCGGTAAAGGCCGCAGCAAGCGCAAGCGTAAAGGACCGGCACGCCGATGAACATTATTCTGCTTGGACCACCCGGCGCGGGGAAGGGCACACAAGCCCAACACCTCGTGGACGACCGCAACATGATCCAGCTCAGCACCGGCGATATGCTGCGGGCTGCCAAGGACAGCGGCACCGAAATGGGTAAGGTCGTGGCAGATGTTATGGCGCGCGGCGATCTTGTCACCGACGAGATCGTGATTGGCCTGATCCGTGAAAAGCTCGAGGGCGACAAGCAGGGCGGTTTTATCTTTGACGGCTTCCCCCGCACCTTGGCGCAAGCCGACGCACTGGGCCAGCTTCTGGACGAGATGGGCGAGAGCCTGGATCACGTGATCGAACTGCAGGTCAACGATGACGTACTGGTCGACCGCATCGTCAACCGCGCCAAAGAAGCGGTTGCCGCCGGTGGAACGGCGCGTGCGGATGACAACGCCGAAAGCCTCAAGGTGCGCCTGATGGCTTACTACAAACAGACCTCGCCGCTGATCGGCTATTACTATGCCAAAGGTCAGCTTCAGGGCGTCGACGGTCTGGGCCAGATCGCCGAAGTCAGGGCCGAGATCGCGGGTGTATTGGGATAATGGATCCTGACACCGGAGGACATGAAAAGAGCGGCTTGGGTAAGCGGCTCTTTTTTATTTTTGGCGGCATCGGCCTCTTGTGCCTGATCGGGCTGTTGGTGTTTGGCCACTTTTTCAGACAGTATGCCAACCGCTGCCTGAAACCGGACTCGGCGACATATATCATTGATGATATCGCGCGTTCCGAACAGTGTGATTGATAGCTCTTGACGCCCTAAGAAAATCCCCATAAACCGCGCTATCTCTATTGAGAGAATCACATTGCCCAAGGGGTCGCACCCCGCAAGCAAGATCACCTGAATCAGCTGAGGCCCGATCGCGAACTGCGTCGGGCTTACGTTGTGAAAAAAGGTTCCGGAACTACGGAACCGCAACGAAAAGGAAAGTGACACGTGGCACGTATTGCCGGCGTAAACATCCCGACCCACAAACGGGTCCCGATCGCCCTGACTTATATCACTGGTATTGGCCATACATCGGCCAAAGAAATCTGCGACTCTGTTAAGATCGACGCCTCGCGCCGTATCAACGAACTGAGCGATGCAGAAGTTCTGGCCATCCGTGAGCACATCGACGCCAACTACACCGTCGAAGGTGACCTGCGTCGTGAGACTCAGATGAACATCAAGCGCCTGATGGACCTTGGCTGCTACCGTGGCCTGCGCCATCGTCGCAACCTGCCTGTCCGCGGTCAGCGCACCCACACCAACGCTCGCACCCGCAAAGGCCCTGCAAAGGCCATTGCTGGTAAGAAGAAGTAAGGGAGGGTTTGATCAATGGCACGTGAAAAGACTCGCACGAAGAAAAAAGAACGTAAGAACATCGCATCCGGTGTTGCGCACGTTAACTCGTCGTTTAACAACACCAAGATCCTGATTTCGGACGTTCAAGGCAACGCGATTGCCTGGTCGTCGGCTGGCACCATGGGTTTCAAAGGATCGCGTAAATCGACTCCTTATGCTGCTCAGATGGCTGCAGAAGATGCAGGCAAAAAAGCACAGGACCACGGCGTCAAGACGCTGGAAGTCGAAGTTCAAGGCCCCGGTTCGGGTCGTGAATCGGCTCTGCGCGCCCTGGCTGCAATCGGTTTCAACATCACCTCGATCCGTGATGTGACCCCGATCGCCCACAACGGCTGCCGCCCGCCGAAACGCCGCCGCGTTTAAGCATAGTTTATTAGGTCTGGGGCCGCGTGATTTTCACGGCCCCAGTTCGCCATTTTGAAACCTCGGGAGTCTGGCGCTCTCGGACATGGAGGCCAGACAAGAATGGAGGGACGCATGATCCACAAAAATTGGGCAGAGCTCATCAAGCCGACACAGCTGGATGTGAAACCGGGAACTGACCCGGCCCGCAAGGCAACCGTGGTTGCCGAACCGCTGGAGCGCGGCTTTGGTCTGACACTGGGCAACGCGCTGCGTCGCGTCCTGATGTCGAGCCTGCAAGGCGCTGCCATCACCAGCGTTCAGATCGACAACGTTCTGCACGAGTTCTCGTCTGTCGCCGGTGTGCGCGAAGACGTGACCGACATTATCCTGAACCTGAAGGGTGTTTCCTTGCGCATGGAAGTCGAAGGGCCCAAGCGCCTGTCGATCAATGCCAAAGGCCCTGGCCTTGTCACCGCCGGTGACATCAGCGACAGCGCAGGCATCGAGATCCTCAACAAGGATCACGTGATCTGTCACCTTGATGATGGCGCGGACCTGTTCATGGAACTGACTGTCAACACCGGCAAAGGTTACGTGTCGGCTGACAAGAACAAGCCCGAAGATGCACCGATTGGCCTGATCCCGATCGACGCCATCTATTCGCCGGTCAAACGCGTCAGCTATGACGTGCAGCCAACCCGCGAAGGCCAGGTTCTGGACTATGACAAGCTGACCATGAAAATTGACACCGACGGTTCGATCACGCCGGATGACGCCGTGGCTTTCGCCGCGCGCATCCTGCAAGACCAGCTGTCGATCTTCGTCAACTTTGATGAGCCTGAAGCCGCTGGCCGCCAGGAAGAAGACGATGGTCTCGAGTTCAACCCACTTCTGTTGAAGAAAGTGGACGAACTGGAACTGTCGGTTCGCTCGGCCAACTGCCTCAAGAACGACAACATCGTTTACATTGGCGATCTGATCCAGAAAACCGAAGCCGAGATGCTGCGCACTCCGAACTTCGGCCGCAAATCGCTTAACGAGATCAAAGAAGTGCTTTCGGGCATGGGACTGCACCTTGGCATGGACGTCGAGGACTGGCCGCCGGACAACATCGAAGATCTGGCGAAAAAGTTCGAAGACTCGTTCTAAGACTTTCGGGAGGGCGCAAGCCCTCCCGCGAATGCCCGCAAATGCGGGGAAAACATGGGCATCTGCCCCAAGGAGAGCCGCTGACACGCATCAGTGGCCAGACAAAGCAAAAACGCCTGTAGAAGGCACATTAGGAGACTAGAAAATGCGTCACGCACGTGGATACCGCCGCCTGAACCGGACACATGAGCACCGTAAAGCTCTGTTTGCCAACATGGCTGGCTCGCTCATCGAACATGAGCAAATCAAAACAACCCTGCCCAAGGCCAAAGAACTGCGCCCGATCATCGAAAAGATGATCACGCTGGCCAAACGCGGTGACCTGCACGCCCGCCGTCAGGCCGCGTCAAAACTGAAAGAAGATCAGTACGTCACAAAACTGTTCGACGTTTTGGGCCCGCGCTATGCCGACCGTCAGGGTGGCTATGTTCGCATCATGAAAGCCGGTTTCCGTTACGGTGACATGGCGCCGATGGCGATCATCGAATTCGTCGATCGCGACGTCGACGCCAAAGGCGCAGCCGACAAAGCCCGCGCTGCTGCGGAAGAAGTCGACGCCGAAGAATAAGAAGTTCCCGGGTAAACCGGTGATTTGGCCCCCGTCTGGACACAGGCGGGGGTTTTTCTTTGTCTTGTTCTCTTCGAGGGGACGTTTGAAGTATTAGGTGGATTTTGGTCAATCTCTCTTCCAAGCTGACACTTGGAGGTTCCAAAGATGGGCATTTTGCAAAACATCCCCGAAGTGCTGACCGGCCCGTCCGTGTGGCAGGGCAAAGACATGGCACGTCAGCAGGGTACATGGCTGATCTCGCTCGCGCCCGACGACATTGCCGATCTGGAACAGGCAGCGCGGCATTTTCTTTCACTGGGGCGGGACATCGGAGAGATCTCCAAAGACACCTTTCCGCTGACCAGCTTTGCACCGCATCTTTCGAAGATGCGCGAGACGTTAATCCACGGGATTGGCTTCGAAGTGCTGCGCGGATTGCCCATCGCGAGGTATTCACAAGAAATGGCCGCGGCGATTTTTTGTGGCGTCGGCGCACATCTGGGCTCAGCTCGCTCGCAGAATGCGGCAGGTCACATACTGGGCCACGTGCGTGATGTCGGGGCGGACGCCAATGATCCCAATACCCGCATCTACCAGACCCACGACCGTCAGACCTTTCACACCGACAGCGCGGATATTGTTGCGCTCTTATGCCTGCAGGACGCTCAAGAGGGCGGTGACTCGCTCTTGGTCAGTGCCGAGGCGATCTACAACCGAATGCGTGCCGAGCGCCCCGATCTGCTCGAGTGTCTGTTCGAACCCATTGCCACCGACCGTCGCGGCGAGGTGCCCGAGGGCATGTTGCCCTATATGACAATCCCTCCGCTGAACTGGCATGAGGGCAAGCTGACAGTGTTCTATCAGCGCCAGTATATCGACAGCGCACAGCGCTTTCCGGATGCTCCGCGACTGACCAAAGAGCATGTGGCTGCTCTCGACATGTTTGATGCCTTGGCCAATGATCCCGATCTGCATATGACCATGCGGCTGGAGCCGGGTGACATGCAATTCGTTTACAACCATGCACAACTGCATGACCGTACCGGGTTTACCGATTGGCCGGACCCGGCCCGGCGGCGCCATCTGTTTCGCCTGTGGCTCTCACCGCAGGGCGACAGAGAGCTGCCCGGTTGTTTCACGCAGCGCTATGGCGACATTACGGTTGGGCAACGGGGCGGGATCATCACAGCGGGGACCAAGCTGCACGCGCCGCTGGACTGACGCGGCCTTGCAAATCCCGACGCGGCCTCGCATATCCTTGGAGCAACACCACGAGGAGAGCCCATGTTTCGTGTCACCCTGACAGCCCTGACGATTGCTCTGGCATCCATCGCCACCGCCGAGACCCGTGTTCCGCAGTCACAGGCCGAGATTTCGCTGGGCTTTGCCCCTTTGGTCAAACAAGCGGCCCCGGCTGTGGTCAACATCTATGCCAAGCGTGTGGTCGAAGTCCGTGACAGCCCCTTTGGCGGGGATCCGTTCTTTCAGAACCTGTTTCGCGATTTTGGCCAGTCACGACCAAGGGTTCAGAACTCGCTGGGGTCCGGTGTGATCCTGTCCGCGGATGGCATTGTCGTGTCAAACTATCACGTGGTCGGCATGTCGACCGACATCCGGGTGCACCTGAATGATCGGCGCGAATATAACGCGCGGGTATTGCTGGCGGATCAGGAAAGCGATCTGGCGATCCTGCAACTTGAAGGCGCCAGTGACATGCCGTTCTTGCGTCTGCGAGACAGCGACACGGTAGAAGTGGGTGAACTTGTTTTGGCTGTTGGCAACCCGTTCGGGGTTGGCCAGACCGTCAGCAGCGGAATCGTGTCGGGGCTGGCGCGTTCAGGCATGGCGACCGGCAATGCACGCGGCTATTTCCTGCAAACAGACGCTCCGATAAATCCGGGGAACTCGGGTGGGGCGCTGATTGATATCAATGGCGATCTCATTGGGGTCAACACCTCGATCCTGACGCGCTCGGGCGGCTCAAACGGGATTGGATTTGCTATTCCGGCCTCGCTGGTGCGGCAATTTGTGGAACAGGCGCGTGCCGGACAGGACGCGTTTCAGCGCCCTTGGGCCGGCATGTTCGGCCAGCCCGTCGATGCTGACATGGCCGAAGGGCTGGGGCTGGAGCGGCCGGGAGGCATCGTGATCTCGGAGCTGCATGAGCGCAGCCCATTTCTTGAAGCCGGGTTCCGGGCGGGAGACGTGATTTTGGACGTGGGCGGAGAACCGGTGAACACCCCTGCCGAAATGATCTTTCGCATGTCGGTGGCTGGGATTGGCCAAGAGGTCGAGGTGCATGCTTTGAAAGACGGTGAGATGTCCGTGGTGCCGGTTCGCCTGATTGATGCGCCAGAGGTTCCGGCCCGCGACACGGTAACGACGGGTCGCAAGTCCTCTGTGCCTGAAATGGTGCTGTCGAACATCAACCCGGCGGTACTGGGCCAGTTTGGTTTGCCGCTCAGTCTTGCGGGTGTGGTGATCGAAAATCCCGGTCCAACCGGCGGTCGCATGGGATTGCGTGCGGGGGATGTGCTGTTGTCGATTGACGAGCAAGCGGTTGGCACCACCTCCGAGGCCCGCGATGCGCTGCGCAAAGCCCGCGGCAGGGTGACAATTGAAATTCAGCGCGGCAATCAGCGGCTGGTCTCGCGGTTCCGGCTCTGATGGCAGACCTGTTTGATACCCCGGGCGGCAAAGTGCCGGACACCGCTCCGCGGCCCCTGGCCGATCGTTTGCGGCCCAAGACGCTGGCCGAGGTGATCGGACAGGATCAGGTGCTTGGCCCCGAGGCGCCTCTGGGCGTGATGCTGGCGTCGGGCAGCCTGTCGTCCTTGGTGTTCTGGGGGCCTCCGGGGGTTGGTAAGACCACCATTGCGCGGCTCTTGGCGGATGAAACCAACCTGCATTTCGTGCAGATCAGCGCGATCTTCACTGGTATGCCAGAGCTGCGCAAAGTCTTTGAGGCCGCGAAAATCCGGCGCCAGAACGGGCAGGGCACGCTATTGTTCGTGGATGAGATTCATCGCTTTAACAAAGCCCAGCAAGACGGGTTCCTTCCGCATATGGAAGATGGCACGATCCTTCTGGTGGGGGCGACAACCGAGAACCCGAGTTTCGAGCTGAACGCCGCTGTGCTGAGCCGGTCGCAGGTATTGGTGCTTGAACGTCTGGCGCTGGCGGATCTGGAACGTCTGGCTCAACGCGCCGAAAAAGACCTGAACCGGGAGCTGCCGCTGAACGGGCACGCCCGCGAGGCGCTGTTGGAAATGGCCGATGGCGACGGGCGGGCGCTCTTGAACCTGATCGAACAGGTCGCCGCGTGGAAGGTTGACGGCAAGTTGGACGCCGAGGCGCTTGCGAAACGCTTGATGAAGCGGGCGGCCAAGTACGACAAATCCGGCGATGAGCACTACAACCTGATTTCCGCCCTGCATAAATCGGTGCGTGGCTCGGATCCGGATGCCGCCCTTTATTGGTTTGCCCGCATGCTTGAGGGCGGCGAAGACCCGCGTTTTCTCGCGCGCCGGATCACCCGCATGGCTGTGGAAGATATTGGTCTGGCCGATCCGCAGGCACAGGCGGTCTGTCTGCAATCCTGGGAAACGTATGAGCGGTTGGGCAGCCCCGAGGGCGAATTGGCGCTGGCACAGGCGCTGGTCTACATCGCGCTGGCCCCAAAATCGAACGGGGTCTATGTCGGCTACAAAGCGGCGCGGGCCTCGGCACGCAAAACCGGCTCAGAGCCACCCCCCAAGCATATCCTGAACGCCCCGACATCGCTGATGTCCGAGCAGGGCTATGGCGCGGGCTATCAATATGACCATGACGCCGAAGACGGGTTTTCGGGGCAGGATTATTTCCCCGAAGGCATGAAGCGTCCGGTGATGTATCAGCCCGTTGAGCGCGGGTTTGAACGTGAGTTAAAGCGGCGGCTGGACTACTTCACCAAGTTGCGTTTGAAGCGGAACAGTTAAGGGGCCAGCCCCTCTTGGCCCCGGCGGGGCCAATTCACCCTGGGATATTTGGGGCCAAAAGAAGCCGGGGTGTATTGCTTGACAAACCGGGCGGTGCGGGTGACAGACGCACGATGTTCATGAACCTTCTTTATGTGGCCTTTGGCGGGGCCGTTGGTGCAGCTTTGCGCTATCTGACCGGGATCGGTGTGATCCGGCTCCTCGGGCATGGATTCCCGATGGCGATCATCACGGTGAACATTCTGGGGTCGTTTCTGATGGGGGCCTTTGTGGTCTTGGCCGCGCATCGCGGGCTGACGCATTTGTCGCCTCTGGTGATGACGGGGTTTCTGGGGGGGTTCACCACCTTCTCGGCGTTTTCGCTTGAGGCGGTTACCTTGTTTGAGCGTGGTCAGTTGGGGGCCGCCGCGGCCTATGTTCTGATTTCGGTTGTCGGGTCGGTTGCGGCGTTGATGCTTGGTCTTTGGATTGCGAGAGGAATGATCGCATGAGTGGTGTGCAGAACCTGATTGTGGCGGAAGAAGATGCGGATCAGCGTCTGGACCGCTGGTTGCGCCGTATGTTTCCGCATGTGACCCAAGGGCGGATCGAAAAGATGTGCCGCAAGGGTGAATTGCGTGTTGAGGGCGGGCGCGTGAAACCTGCGACCCGTCTTGAGGCCGGGCAAAAGGTACGCATTCCGCCGCTGCCGCATCCAGGTTCGCAAGCCGAACGCCCCCAGACACGTGTCTCTGAAGCAGATGCCCGCATGATCCGCGACGCTGTGATCTATATGGACGATCACGTGATTGCGCTGAACAAACCGGCCGGGCTGGCAACACAAGGCGGCAGCAAGCAAACCCGCCATGTGGATGGGCTGGCTGAGGCGCTGACCTTTGAGTTTGACGAAAAACCCCGGCTGGTGCACCGGTTGGACAAGGACACTTCGGGCGTGCTGCTCTTGGCACGGACCCGCGCAGCAGCACAGGCATTGACGGCCGCAATTCGCCACAAAGAAACCCGCAAGATTTACTGGGCCGTCGTGGCCGGCGTGCCGACGCCCTATCTGGGTGAGATTAAATATGGGCTGGTCAAAGCCGGTGGTCATGGCCGCCGTGGTGAAGGCGAAAAGATGATCTGCGTGCACCCGCGCGAGGTGGACAGCACCCCGGGTGCCAAACGTGCGATCACGCAATATGCCACGCTGTACCGGGTGGCGAGCCGTGCGGCCTGGGTGGCGATGGAGCCGATCACCGGTCGAACGCACCAGCTGCGTGCACATATGGCCGAGATTGGCCATCCGATTGCCGGGGATGGCAAATACGGCGGGTCCGCACAGGAAAACATGGGGGATGGCTGGGGGTCCAAAATGGGCGGGATCATCTCAAACAAGCTGCATCTGCACGCGCGCAGCATGACGTTTGAGCATCCCGAAACGCGCAAACCCTTGACCGTGACTGCACCCCTGCCAGAGCATATTGCCCATACGTTCGAAACCTTTGGCTGGACTGTTGATCTGGCTGCTGACGATCCTTTCGAGAACCTCAGATGACCAACCTGCGCCTTGTGGTGTTTGACGTGGACGGAACCTTGGTGGACAGCCAGGCGGATATCCTTGCCGCAATGGCCGCCGCGTTTGAGGCCGTTGGGCTTGCCTTGCCGTCACAGGATGAGATCCTGAGCATTGTGGGCCTCTCGCTTAACGTAGCGATGCCCCGGCTTGCTCCGGACGCAGACCGTGAAGCACATCACGCGCTCGAGGATGCATACAAGGCGTCTTACATGCAGTTGCGGATTGAGCGTGGCGCTGCAGAATCGTCACCGCTCTATCCCGGCGCGGCCGAGGTTTTGGCGCAGCTGAATGCACGCTCTGATCTGGTTTTGGGCGTTGCGACGGGAAAATCACGCCGGGGATTAGACAAACTGTTGGAAGGTCACGGGCTGCAAGACGTGTTCGTGACCCAGCAGGTGGCTGATTTCCACCCTTCGAAACCGCATCCATCGATGTTGCAGGCCGCTTTGGCCGAAACCGGTGTGGCGCCACAGCAGGCGGTGATGGTGGGCGATACAAGTTTTGATATGGACATGGCCCGCGCGGCGGGCTTCACGGGCATTAGGGTAAGCTGGGGGTATCATGACCGCACAGCACTGTCGGCGGCAGAGGTGGTGATTGACCGCTTTGCGGCCCTACCGGCTGCCTTGAAGAATATCTGGGGATAATGAGATGAGTGGTTGGGCACAAAAGCGGTTCTGGACGCAAGCAGGCATTGCCGAAGTCGATGGTGGTTTTGCCGTGGAATTGGACGGGCGCCGGGTTAAAACGCCGGCCAAAGCGCCGTTGACCGTGCCAACCCGCGCGATGGCTGAAGCGATCGCCGCAGAATGGCAGGCACAGGGTGAAAAAATTGATCCTACCACCATGCCAGTGACACGATCTGCTAATGCAGCCATCGACAAGGTGGCGCATCAGCATGGCGAAGTGGCGGATATGCTGGCCGAATATGGCGGGTCAGACCTGTTGTGCTACCGGGCTACGGGGCCGGTGGAATTGGTGGCGCGCCAGGCCGAACAATGGGATCCAATGCTGGATTGGGCCGAGGACGCGCTGGGCGCACGATTGAAGACTGTGAGTGGCGTGATGCACGAGGCGCAAGAGATCGAAACCCTCAGCCACCTGAGTGCACAGGTTCATGCCCTGAACAACTTTGAATTGGCGGCATTTCACGACCTTGTCAGCCTGTCCGGATCACTGATTCTGGGCTTTGCTGCGGTGCATGCAGCACGCCCGATTGAGGGCCTTTGGACCCTGTCGCGACTGGACGAAACCTGGCAGGAAGAACAATGGGGTGCAGATGACGAAGCGGCAGCCCAAGCCGAGGTCAAGCATCAGGCGTTTTTGCACGCCGACCGATTCTTTCTTTTGGCGCAAAAATAATGTGCATTTTCATATAGTTGAATCCTAGCGAGTGATCTCGCAAGGATTCCTGCGCGGAATGATTGAAATCGGTGATACTGCCCTTGACGTTTTGCGATGAATCCGCCCAAACTGAGCACTTGTAAGGGGGGGAGCACCCTTTGCGTAACCCATCCGGTCTCACTCGACCGGTAAGTAAACACCCAAAAAGGGTGTACCATCAGGAAGAGGTAAATATGAAAAAATCCGTAATTTTTGGTGCGCTGACTGTCGCTGGCCTTGCGGCTGGCGCGGCTGCTGCTGGCACGCTGGATGACGTGAAAGCCCGTGGCAAGCTGAACTGCGGCGTAACCACCGGCCTAGTCGGCTTTGCTGCGCCGGACGCAAACGGCAAATGGGATGGCTTTGACGTAGGTGTCTGCCGTGCTGTTGCTGCTGCTGTCCTGGGCGACCCGGCTGCCGTTGAATTCGTTCCGACCACTGGTAAAACCCGCTTTACCGCTCTCGCCTCGGGTGAGATCGATATGCTGGCGCGTAACACCACATGGACTTTCTCGCGCGACGTGGACCTCAAGTTCACTTTCGTTGGCGTGAACTACTATGACGGTCAGGGCTTTATGGTTCCATCCGAACTGGGTGTGTCCTCGGCTAAGGATCTGGACGGCGCGACCGTTTGTATCCAGACCGGCACCACCACCGAGCTGAACCTCGCGGACTTCTTCCGCGCCAACAACATCAGCTACGAGCCGGTTCCGATTGAAACCAACGCAGAAGGTCAACAGCAGTATCTGGCTGGTGCCTGTGACGTTTACACCACCGACGCTTCGGGCCTCGCGGCAACCCGCGCAACCTTCGAAGATCCAGGTGCACACGTTCTGCTGCCAGAAATCATCTCGAAAGAGCCACTCGGTCCGCTTGTTCGTCATGGCGACGACAACTGGGGTGACGTGATTCGCTGGACGCTGAACGCGCTGATCACTGCAGAAGAGCTGGGCGTAAGCTCGGCCAATGTTGGTGAGATGTCGAGCGGCACCAACAATCCTGAAGTGAACCGTCTCTTGGGTACCGAAGGTAACCTGGGCGAAATGCTGGGTCTGTCGGCTGACTGGGCCAAAGCAGCCATCATGGCTGGCGGCAACTATGGTGAGCTGTTTGAGAAGAACATCGGTGAAAACACTCCGATCGGTCTGGCCCGTGGCCTGAACGCTCAGTGGACCGATGGCGGCCTGATCTACTCGCCGCCCTTCCGTTAAGATACCAAACCAAAGGGCGCGAGATCATCTCGCGCCCTTTGACTTTTATGATTCCAAAAAAATCGGCCACGGACAGCAAGTCCAAACAAAAAACCGGCCGAACAACGGGGAACATCTTAGATGACTACACTGACCGACCCTCCTAAGGAGTCGTTCCGGCTATCTATGTTGATATACGACAGCCGGTATCGTTCCATGACAATTCAGGTCGTCGCAATGATCTTCTTTATGTTGGTGGCCGCATGGTTGCTCAACAACGCGATCATCAACCTGAATACTCTTGGCAAACCGATTTCATTCAAGTTTTTGAGCAATCCAGCCGGGTATGACATCAACCAGCGGCTTCTGGACTATTCCAGCCGTGATATCAATTTGCGCGCTGCGCTGATTGGATTGTTGAACACGCTCGTTGTTGCAGTGCTCGGGTGTATCACCGCCACAATCATCGGTGTGATCGTGGGCGTTCTGCGTCTGTCATCTAACTGGTTGGTTGCCCGGATCATGACGGTTTACGTCGAAATGTTCCGCAACGTGCCGGTTCTGCTTTGGATCATTCTGGCATGGGCCATTTTGAGTGAGAGCCTCCCCAAGATCAAATCCTTCCGCGGTGAGAACGCAACCAGTTCGATGAGCTTGTTTGACTCGGTCGCGATCACCAACCGCGGGATCTATATCCCCGAGCCACTGTTCAGCAGAAGCCTCGGGAACATCCATCTTCTTGGTGATTCCGGTTTGCGGTTTGATATTTCAATCGACCTCATCGCTATTGTGGTTGTTCTGGCTCTGAGCATCTTTGGTATGCGCAAGGTAACAGCCCGCGCCAATGCCGTGCAGGAAGCAACCGGCGATCGGCCCACAACATGGTATATCCAGCTGGGTATCCTGTTTGTGCCCATGATTGCCTTGCTCGTCGCACTGGGGTTCCACCTGGGACTGCCTGAACTCAAAGGGTTCAACTTTAAGGGTGGCACCCATTTGCGTAACTCGCTGATCGCTTTGTGGCTGGCTTTGTCGCTATATACGGCCGCGTTCATCGCCGAGATCGTGCGCGGTGGCATTATGGCCATTTCCAAAGGTCAGAGCGAAGCCGCTGCTGCCCTTGGGCTTCGGCCAAACCGGACCATGAGCCTCGTGATCCTGCCTCAGGCCCTTCGGGTCATCATCCCTCCGATGATTTCGAACTACCTCAACCTGACCAAGAACTCGTCCTTGGCCATTGCGGTTGGTTATTTCGATCTCACCGGCACGTTGGGCGGCGTCACGCTGAACCAAACGGGCCGCGAGTTGGAATGTGTTCTGCTTTTGATGTTGGTTTATCTGGTGATCAGCTTGCTGATTTCAGCCGTGATGAACTGGTACAACAAACGCGTCGAATTGGTGGAGCGGTAATATGAGCGATCTCTCTTTTGTACGCACAGAAATGTTGCCCGAGCAGGCCCCTCCGGCCTCGGAAATCGGCGTCGTTGGCTGGTTGCGTCACAACCTGTTCTCGGGATGGATCAACTCGATCCTGACGGTAATTTCGTTGCTGGCGATCTATGGCGTGTTGTCGGTTTTGATCCCCTATGTGTTCCAGTCTGTCTGGAATGCGGAATCTCTGAATGAGTGCCGGGAAATCATGCTGGCCAACTGGGGCAGTACACATGGGCACGCCTGCTGGGCGGTGATCAACGAACGTTGGCTGCAGCTCTTGTTCGGCTTCTACCCACCCGAACTGTACTGGCGTCCTATTCTGGCACTGGTTCTTTTGGTTGCGGCCTTAGCACCGATCCTGTTCGCAGATCGCGTGTCCTCGAAGCTACTGATCGTAACGGCGATCTATCCTTTCATCATGCCTTGGCTGATGTGGGGCGGATCTGTCTGGGGTCCGGTGAGCATTGCGCTTGGTTTTGTCGTCGGTTTCATGGTCTTGAAATACGCAACAAACGCAATGGGTGAACTGATTGCCCTGATCGCAGCCGTAGTGTCAGCTCTGATCTGGTGGGTACTCCTCGCCGGCGTCTTTGCAGGCGCCTTGGATGCAATCTTGCCATTTGCGCTTGAGTCAGTGCAGTCGCGCCAGTTCGGTGGCTTCATGCTGGCGATCCTTTTGGGTGTTGTGGCCATTGGCTGCTCGTTGCCCATCGGGATTGTTCTGGCCTTGGGGCGGCAATCGCACCTGCCGATCGTGAAATGGCTGTGTGTGTGCTTCATCGAGTTTATTCGCGGTGTGCCCCTGATCACGCTGTTGTTTGTGGCCTCGCTGCTGCTCAACATCTTCCTGCCACCCGGCTCAAACTTTGACATCATCCTGCGGGTGATGATCATGGTGACACTGTTTGCTTCTGCCTATATGGCCGAGGTGATCCGGGGTGGTTTGGCGGCGCTGCCACGCGGTCAGTACGAAGGGGCCGACAGTCTCGGTCTGGATTACTGGCAATCGCAGCGGCTGATCATCATGCCACAAGCTCTGAAAATCTCTATTCCAGGGATCGTCAGTACCTTCATCGGGGTTTTCAAAGACACCACACTTGTGTCGATCATCGGCTTGTTCGATGTGATCGGACTGACGCATGCGATCCGGGCAGATACCGCCTGGAACGGCATCTATTGGGAACTGTTCGCGTTTATCGCGCTCTTGTTCTTCGTCGTCTGTTTCTCGATGTCCCGCTATTCCATGTATCTTGAGCGTCGCCTCAAGACTGGCCACTAATAAGGAGTTCTGCACATGTCTGAACTTGCAACATCTCGCGAAATCGATCGCTCCAAAATGCAGGTCTCTGATGAGGTCGCGATTGAAATCACAAACATGAACAAGTGGTACGGTACGTTTCACGTGCTGCGCGACATCAATCTGACGGTTAATCAGGGTGAACGGATCGTGATTGCCGGACCTTCGGGTTCCGGTAAGTCGACCCTGATCCGCTGCCTGAACGCGCTGGAAGAGCACCAGCAGGGCCGGATCATCGTTGATGGAACCGAACTGTCCAACGACCTCAAGAACATCGACAAAATTCGTCGTGAGGTGGGCATGGTGTTCCAACACTTCAACCTGTTCCCGCATCTCAGCATTCTGGAAAATCTGACGCTGGCCCCGATTTGGGTCCGCAAGACGCCTCGCAAAGAGGCCGAAGAAACGGCGATGCACTTCCTTGAAAAGGTGAAGATCCCTGAACAGGCCGACAAGTATCCCGGTCAGCTGTCCGGTGGTCAGCAGCAGCGTGTGGCGATTGCTCGTTCGCTTTGCATGCGTCCGCGCATCATGCTGTTTGATGAACCGACCTCGGCACTTGACCCGGAGATGATCAAAGAGGTGCTCGACACCATGATCGAACTGGCCGAAGAGGGCATGACCATGCTCTGCGTGACCCACGAGATGGGCTTTGCCCGTCAGGTGGCGAACCGCGTGATCTTTATGGACGCGGGCCAGATTGTGGAGCAGAACGAGCCGGAAGAGTTCTTCAACAACCCACAAAGCGACCGGACCAAGCTGTTCCTCAGCCAGATCCTCGGTCACTAAGTTTTACAAAAGTAAGCTTTTGGAAAGGCGGGGATTTCCCCGCCTTTTCTTATGCCGCTACCAATTCGCGCGGAACGATGAATTTCTTCACTTTGCCGGTGCCAAAGCTAACATCGGCCCAGCTGTCGACATCGAACTTGAACACGGTTGTGGCGCAGGTCGGATAGTCCAGAAACCGGCGATGCGCCGGGAGGTCCCTCGCCAGGCGTTCAGCAAACTCGGCAATCCCGGGGTTGTGACCGATCATCATCACCTTCTTGCCAGTGGCGTTGTGCAATTGTCTGAGCATCATGGTGGAACCAGCGTGATAGAGCGCGCTCAGGAACACCGGCTCAACGTCAAATCCCATAAGCGCGGCCGTCTCACGCGTGCGCGCAGCATCCGAGCTAAGGGTTTCATCCGGCACCATTTTCTCGTGCCGCAGCCAGTCCCCAACGGCCTCGGCAGAGGCTCGGCCGCGTTTGTTCAAGGGGCGGGCATGGTCAGTCAGATCCAGCTGCTTCCAGCTAGATTTGGCATGGCGGGTGAGGATGAGTTTAAGAGCCATTTTCCAGAAAGATTCGCATATGAAAGGATGATTGCGTCTCTAGTCTGCCATAAGCCTGCGACGCCGGGCAAGCGCGCCGGGCCGCACAGCCCCGCGACAAACACGCCTTGGGGTCATCACTGCCGATGGCGCCCCGGCAGGCATCCACATCGTAAAACTCACCTGAAAAGGCATCGACGGGACAGGCTGTGACGCAGGGTTGGTCCGTGCATGTGATGCAGGGTGAGGCCGGTGGTGGTGGCAATTTGATCCTGTCAGCCAGCCCCAGCGCACCCCGGAACGAGGCAAACAGCCCGGCCGTGTCATGAACCAACAGGTTGATGGGCGAGACATGGCACCTCTGGGTACGCAGTGCCCATTGGTAGAACGGATGATAGGGTGGGCCGGTAAATGGGAAATAGGTTCGCGCGCCAAACTGGCCGGCAAGGTCGGTCAGGACCCGACGCGACCAGCGATCGATCGGATGACGCTCATAATCCAGAAATTCAGGTGTCTGCGTAACATGTGGCCAGAACCCCGGCTCATGTGGGCCCAGCAACAGGATCGTGCCGATCCCATCCAGACCGATATCTTTCCGCTCTGGGTGAAAGCCTCCTAAAACCGCCAAGTGCCGTGCTTCTGCGGCGGTTGTTATCTGGTCATACATCACTTTCTCCGAAACGGTAGCCAAAGGCTCCAGCCGAGCTTTGAGGGTCTGTCGTCCTGCCATTGCAGACCGATTGTCATATCGTCATGCCCGGCTTCGGGTTGTGCGATGTAGGTGCCGAACATTCGATCCCAGATTGACAGAGAGAATCCGTAGTTGCTGTCATGTTCGCGACGCTTCACGGAATGATGGACCCGGTGCATGTCGGGCGTGACCAGAACCTGGCGCAACATGGCATCCAACCTGATCGGCAAGCGCATGTTGGCGTGATTGAACATCGCTGTGCCGTTCAGAATGATCTCAAACAGGATAATGGCCAGCGCCGAGGGGCCAATCAGATAGACCAATCCGATCTTCAACAGCATCGACAAAGCAATCTCGACAGGGTGAAATCGAATGGCTGTGGTGACGTCGATATCGCGGTCAGCGTGGTGCACCCGGTGCAGGCGCCACAGGATCGGGACTTTGTGGGTCACCAGATGCTGCGCCCAGATCGCGAAATCAAAGATCAGGATTACCAGAACGGTTTCGACAACCACACCCAGATCAACGCGGTTCAGCAGGCCCCATCCATTGGCGCCGGCATCCATCGCGGCCCCAACCGCCAACAACGGCAAGGCAAAGGCCATCAGCCTCATCGTCACTGTGTTCAGGATGGTGATGGTCCAGTTCGTGACCCAACGTGTGCTGCGCGGCTGCGTGCGGCTGCGACGCGGGGCCAACGCCTCGATCACGGCGAACAGCGCGAACAGGCCGGCAAAGACACTCAGACGGATCAGGGTTTCGTTTTGCATCTCGGGACCTCGGGGCTGCGGTTCTTTAGATATATTCCGACCGCGGCATATTGAAAGCCCCGATCAGTCCCCGCGGATCAACGAGCCCGCGCCGTGTTCGGTGTAAAGCTCCAGAAGACAAGCATTCGGCGCCCGCCCGTCCAGAATGACCACGGCCCGCACGCCGCCGTCGATGGCGTACAGCGCGGTCTCGGTCTTGGGGATCATACCGCCCGCGATCACGCCACTTTCGGTCATCTCGCGGATTTGCTGTGCCTTCAGTTCGGTCATGACGTCGCCGTTCGCGCCTTTGACACCGGCCACGTCGGTCAGCAACAGCAGGCGATCGGCCTTGAGCGCCGAGGCAATGGCCCCGGCGGCGGTGTCGCCATTGACGTTATAGGTTTCGCCGTTGCGGCCGGCACCAAGCGGCGCAATGACCGGTATCGTGTCATTGGCAAACAATTCGTGCAGAAAATCGGGGTTCATCTCGGCAGGGGTGCCGACATAGCCGAGGTCCGGGTTGGTCTGATCGCAGATCATCAGGCCCGCGTCCTTGCCCGAAAGACCAACCGCCTTGCCGCCCTGGCCGCTGATCGCCTGAACGATGCGTTTGTTGACGACGCCGGACAGCACCATCTCAACCACCTCAACGGTGGCCGCATCGGTCACACGTTTGCCGTTCACGAACTCGGACTGGATATCCAGACGGTCCAGCATCGCATTGATCATCGGACCACCGCCATGCACGATCACAGGGTTCACGCCGACCTGACGCATCAGCACCACATCGCGGGCGAAATCATCCATCGCCTCGTCACTGCCCATGGCGTGACCGCCCAGCTTGATGACGACAATCGCCCCGCTATAGCGCTGCAGGTAAGGCAGGGCTTGGGACAGGGTACGGGCGGTGGCGATCCAATCGCGGTTCATGTTCTGCTTCTTCATGGTCCGGTTCCTCTTGGGCGACGTTGTTAGACGCTTGGGTCCCATGTGCCAAGAGGCAGAGGCGGCTTTGTGGTAAAACGGCTCAGACGAGCCCGGCGATGATCGCGCGCAGGGTGGCGATACCATCGCCCTTTTCGCTGCTGGTCAGGACCAGTTCGGGAAAGGCCGCCGGGTGTTTCGACAGCTTTTCACGCACCTGATCCATTACCTTGGCGCGGTCCTTTTCTTTGACTTTGTCGGCCTTGGTCAGCACCACCTGAAAGGTCACCGCAGAACTGTCCAAGAGAGACATGATCTCTTCGTCGACCGACTTGATCCCATGGCGCGCATCAACCAGCACAAAGGCCCGGCGCAGAGTGGCGCGGCCCGACAGGTATTGTTTCAGCAGTTTTTGCCATTTCTCGATCACCGGCAGCGGCGCGTTGGCATAGCCATAGCCCGGAAGGTCGACCAGATAGTGGCTGTCCGCCAGTGTGAAGTAGTTGATTTCCTGCGTCCGGCCGGGCGTGTTTGACGCGCGCGCCAACCGGGTACGGCCCGTCAGCGCATTGATCAGCGTCGATTTCCCAACATTAGAGCGCCCGGCAAAGCAAACCTCAATCCGGTCCGCCTCTGGTAGGCCGGACATGGCGACAACGCCTTTCAAGAACTCGCTATTGTTGCCAGCAAAGAGCTTACGGCCTTTTTCACGGCTGGCCTCGTCAGGCTCTTCGACAAGAGGGAAGGGCAGTTGCATCAACCGACCTCAATCGCGTCGCCGACAGAGATGGATCCGGATTTCGTGACCACGCCGTAGACGCCAAATTCCTGATGTCCCAGCGTGTTTAGAGTACCCAGTGTGTCGGCGTCACGCACACCGGTATTTGGGTTGGCCGTGGTGGCGAGGCAACGCGTGATTTCCTCGTGGATTTCCAGTTCGACACTGCCGATCTTGACCGTCTTACCGATCCAGCCCTTTTCGGCCCAAGGCTCAAGCCCCTGCATCACGATATTGCCGCGCCAGCGTTCCATCGCGAGATCGGTCTGCATTTGGTCTGCCAAAGCGTCATTTGAGGCCGCGTTCAAAAGGCTGATGGAAGGAAATCTGGTGTCTGTCATGCCAACACCGTCCACGCGGACGATCTTGGCCGACTGTGCGCGGTCGGCGGGCATCAGCGGGCGCACCCAGTCGAGAAAGCCCAAGAACTGCTTGTCGGGATCAAAGGTGAATTGACCCAGTTTCGGATGGCTTAACGTGACCGTATTCAACGCCTCGTCCGTCCGCGCCGAGATGGCCATCAGGGCCGGAGCCTTGGCGCCGCGCGAAAAGTTGACACAAGGCACCCAGCCACTGCCATCCGCCTTGGAGGCTTCGTGCGCGACAGCCCAGCGGCGATCCCAAGGCATGGTTTGACCCGCCGTGAGCTCGACGCGGTCCAGTGACTCGCGCCCGTGGCTTTTGATCGGGTGCCTCCAGAGGGCTGAGACCAGGGCCGACATCAGTCTTTGGCCTTGTCTTTGCGCTTGAACGACGATCGTATATTGCCGAACACGTCCGGCTTATAGCCATGACTGCGCATGATCGCATATTGCTGCGTAAAGGTGATCACGTTGTTGGTGATCCAATAGAGCACCAGCCCGCTGGCAAAGCTGCCCAGCATGAACATGAAGACCCAAGGCATCCAGGCAAAGATCATTTGCTGTGTTGGATCGGTGGGCGCCGGGTTCAGTTTCTGTTGTAGCCACATCGAGATACCCAAGAGGATCGGCAGCACACCAAGGCTGAGGATCGCAAGGATCGAGCCGGGTTCAGGCGGCATGAAGGGCAAGAGACCAAAGAGGTTCAGGATCGACGATGGATCCGGTGCCGAGAGATCTTTGATCCACAGCGCCCATGGTGCGTGGCGCAGTTCGAGGGTGACGAAAATCACCTTGTAGAGCGAGAAGAAAATCGGGATCTGGATCAGGATTGGCAGACAGCCGGAGGCCGGATTAACCTTTTCCTTTTTATAAAGCTCCATCATGGATTGCTGCATCTTTTGACGGTCGTCTCCGGCCGCTTCTTTCAGCTTCTCCATCTGTGGCTGCAGTTCCTTCATCTTGGCCATCGACGCATAGGATTTATACGCCAGTGGGAAGACCAGCAGTTTGATGATGATGGTGAGGCCGATGATCGCCCAGCCCATGTTGCCGATGATCAGGTTCAGCTCGTGCAACAGCCAGAAAATCGGCTTGGTCAGGAAAAAGAACCAACCCCAGTCAATGGTGTCGATAAAGCGATAGATGCCTTCTTCGTTCTGGTAATGACGGATGGCTTCCCATTCTTTGGCGCCGGCAAACAGACGGGATTCAATCTGCTGTGTCTCACCTGGAGCGACAGTCATCGTCGGGAAACGGGCAATCGCCTCGTAGGTGTTCACCTGCGCCGAATAGCGCAGCACCGAGGTAAAGGGTTGCTCGGCACCCGGGATCAGCATGGCCATCCAGAAGTGATCGGTAAAGCCAGTCCAGCCGTTGCCGTTCACCTGTTCGACGCTGGCACCTGGTCCCCAAACTGGGTCGGCGCCGAAATCAACCATATCGTCATAGTCAACGTCTTCACGCTCTTCCGACAGTTGGCGCATCGCGCCTTCGTGCAGAATGAAGAAGTTCATCAGGTCTTCTGGTTCGCCGTGGCGGGTCAAGGCGCCATAGGGCGCCATCGACACGGTGCCCGCGCCGGTGTTCTCAACGCTCTGCGTGACGGTAAACAGATAGTCTTCGTCAATCGACACGGTGCGGCGGAAGGTCAGGCCCGCGCCATTGTCCCATTTCAGCGTGATCGGGGTCGATGGTGTCAGGGTTTCACCGGACTCAACGCTCCAGAGCGTGTTGGCACCGGGGACGCCGTCCAGATCCAGACCTGCACCGGGTGCCCAGCCATAAAGCGCGTAATAGGCGTGCTCTTGGCCCTTGGGCGACAGGAAAGTCACGATTGGCGAGTCTTCGGCCAGTTCTTCGCGGTAATCCTTCAGTTTCAGATCGTCCAGGCGTCCACCCAAGAGCGAGATCGAGCCGGTCACACGGTCGGTTTCAATGTCCAGACGAGGGGCATTGGCCTGCTCCGTGGTTTCGGTTGTGGCGGGGGTTCCGCCAGCCGATGTCGCCGCAGGTGCCGTGCCCGCGGGCGCGGTGGCTGCTGGCTGTTCGCCCGCAACTGTTTCGGTCGGTGCGTTGGGGTCCACAGCCGCTTGTTCGGGCGGTGGGAACAAAAGAAACCACACAAGGATCACGCCAAAGCTGAGCGCTGTCGCGAGGATGAGGTTCTTGTTCTGATCGTCCATTGCCTGGGCCACCTGTCTTTGAAACGTTGGGGTGGTTCAACAGAGGTGCGGCCCAAAGGTCAAGCGGATTCCGGCGTGATTGGCCCCGTTCTGGCGGATTGCGGCCCGCTCACACCGCTTCACGGACCACGGCGGGTGATTTCAGGCAGGTCCCGCAACGAAGCGTTGTAGTCGCGCAGCCAGTCAAAGGTCTTTTCAAAGGGCATCGGTCGGCCCAGTCCAAACCCCTGCACATGCTCGCACCCAAGTTGACACAGCATGGCGTGTTCTCCGGGCGTTTCGACCCCTTCCGCCAACGTTTCCAGCCCCAGTCGCTCGGCCATGGTGACAATCGCGGCGACCATGCGCTGCTGCTCGATGTCCTGATCCACGCGGGTCACAAACGAGCGGTCGATCTTAAGCCGAGAAGCCCGCAGGCGGCGGATCGATGAGATCGACGCATGGCCGGTGCCAAAATCATCGAGATCAATGCCGCAGCCAAGTTCGGCCAGCCCATTGACGTTGCGCACCACGATGTCGTCCGGCGCCCCGGCAATTACAGTTTCTAGTACTTCGATCGACAAGGATTTTGGGGCAAGCGAAAAGCGGTCCAGCTCCCAGCGGATCTTGTCCAGAAGGGCGGGATTGTGCAATTCGTCCCCGGCAAAGTTTACGCCGATGGTCGGCACGTCATAGCCGGCCTTGTGCCAGGCCTTAAGTGCGCTCAGCGCCTCGCTCAGCATCCTGTTGGCCAATTGCTCCAGTTGGTCGCTTTGCTGCATCGGACCCAGAAACTCGGCCGGTGGAATGATGCCGCGTTTGGGGTGTTGCCAGCGCGCGAGGGCTTCAAACCCCGAAACATAGCCGGTGCTGGTGCAAATCTGGGGTTGGAACCAGGCATGTATCTGGCCGCGGTCCAACGCTTTGCTGGCCTCAAGCGCACTTTGGCGTCGGGAGACCATGCGTTTGCGAAAGCCCGATTGATACGAACGAATAGAAGACAATCCGGCGCGCCGCGCCTCACTCAGCGCCATATCAGCCGCCTCAAACAAGGTTGCTCCTGTGGCTGGGCTGACACGGGAGGACAGGCAAAACCCCACCGAACAGGTCGGATGAATGGACACGGCCTGCAAGGGTACGGGTTCTTCCAGTGCGGTTTGCAGTCGGGTGGCGAGCTGCAGGCAAATCTCAAGATCGAACACCCGCACCGGGTCCAGACAGATGACAAAGCGGCCATCGCCCACACGGGCCACCACGTCATCCGTGCGCAGCGCCGCCACGATCCTCCGTGCGCTGTGTTTCAACACGTCTTCGGCGGCATTGTCGCCATATCGGTTACGGATCTCGGAAAACCGGTCCAGCTCAAGACACAAAGTGGCGGTCAGCAGCCCGCTTTCGCCAAGATCGCCCATCTGCGTGTCTGACGCGCCCTCAAAGGCACCGCTGACCAGCAACCCGGTCAGCGCATCACGATCATTGTGACCTGCACGCCGCTGAGTCGACGATTTGCGTAACAAAAAGGGCAGGGGCAGGAACAGCGCGGTCACCAGCAACCAGACCTCGCCACCCAGCACATAGGCGCCGAGAATGACGCAAGGCACCAGCAGCATCAGCACGCGGCTGCCAAATTCGGACAGCGCAAAAGATTTTGGCAGCAAAGGCAGTCGCAAGGCTCGGGCGCTCCGTCAGGATATGATTCCCGACGAGGCTAAAAGATGCGGCTCAGAGGCCGGTTAACGCAACTTGGGTATTTGCGTCTCAATTTGTTCAAATTCTTTCGATCCCAGCATCAACCCGGCAAAATCAAACAGCTTGGGATCAAGCATGTGCGAGGGTCGGATGTTCATCAGACTGCGAAACATCACCTGCCTGCGACCGGGAGAATTGGCCTCCCACTGATCGAGGATTGCCTTGACCTGCTGGCGTTGCAACCCGTCTTGTGACCCGCAAAGATCACACGGAATGATGGGATACTGCATCGCTTTGGCGAATTTCTCGCAATCTTCCTCGGCGACATGGGCCAGTGGGCGATAGACAAACAAATCACCCTCTTCGTTGACCAGCTTGGGCGGCATCGTGGCCAGCCGCCCTCCGTGGAAGAGGTTCATGAAAAAGGTCTCAAGAATATCATCGCGGTGATGGCCCAGCACGACCGCCGAGCAGCCTTCTTCGCGGGCAATCCGATAAAGGTTGCCACGGCGAAGACGCGAACACAGGGCGCAATAGGTGCGACCCGCCGGCACTTTGTCTTTCACCACACTATATGTGTCCTGATATTCGATCCGGTGCGGCACCTTCATGCGTTCCAGAAACTCGGGCAGAACGGTTGCGGGAAAGTTGGGTTGCCCCTGATCCAGATTGCAGGCGAGAATTTCGACCGGCAAAAGCCCGCGCCATTGCAATTCATGCAACACCGCTAAGAGCGTGTAGCTGTCCTTGCCGCCTGACAGGCAGACCAACCACCGGGCACCACGTTCGATCATGCCATATTGCTCAATCGCTTCGCGTGTCTGACGCACAATGCGTTTGCGCAGCTTCTTGAAGTTGGCTGTCGAGGGTGCGCCGTGAAACAGCGGGTGGATATCGTCGAGATCATCAAGCATGCGCTGCCTTTAGGCCATCTCCGCCATCCGGGCAAGTCCGGAGCCCAAGCGGTGCAGACTCATCCATTTGTCGTTGCGCTGCGTATTCAGGAAAAGAAAGGACTCAACATGCGCAGATTTGTAATGGCGGGGGCGCTGGCTTTGCTGGCCGCCTGTGGCCGCCCAACACTGGATCAGGACAAGCTCAGCAACAAAGAGCTGAACCTAGAAGAGTATTTCTCGGGGCGCACTGTGGCCTATGGCCAGTTTCAGGACAGTCTGGGGCGGGTCTCACAACGTTTCAAAGTCACGATCGACGGGCGCTGGGATGGCAAGGTGCTGACGCTGGACGAACGGTTTGTCTATTCCGATGGCGGCAAGGATCGCCGGGTGTGGAGCCTGACCAAAACGGGCGCAGAGACATGGCAGGGCACGGCGGAAGGGGTGCAGGGAGTCGCAACGGGTGTGGAAAACGGCGATACCTTCAACTGGCGCTATACCATCGACCTGCCCAAACGCGAAGGTGACGGCAGCGTGCGTGTCAGTTTTGACGACTGGATGTGGCTCTTGGAAGACGGGCGCCTGCTGAACAAAGCCTATATGAGCAAGGCCGGGATCACTCTGGGGCAGGTCATCATCTTCTTTGAAAAGAAATAGGGCCAAGCCGCATGGCCTGACCCTACTGTCATTTGGTTCAGCGTAAACCGTGTTACATCGCGGCAGCGTTACACTCTTTGCCCATCTCGATGGCTTTGAATGTTCCGGTAAGGTCCATGATGAAGCCATAGGCTTTTTCAGGGAAGACAACCATTTCGCGCTGTTTCTGGATCTGTTCGATGATGCCGGCGTCATCGGTCAGCACGTAGCCGCCTGAATAGCCTTCGGTGATGTTCCCGCGCATGCCTGTCGCTTCACCGACATAAACGTTGTCGCCCAAAACGACCGCAACGCCCTCTTTCTGGCCTTTCTTGATGTCGGTCTCGGCGGTGGTAAAGACGCCAATATAGGCCACACCACGGTCACGGGTCAGACCCATCTGCACCACGTTGCCAAAGTCATCCTTGGACTCGATAAAGCATGATTTCTTTTCGTGATCGGTAAAGACATTCCATCCTTCAACCGAGCCGAAATGGCTGTAGCGATCTTCGGCCAATGCACCGGTGGCAACAAGGGTGGTCGCGAGGGCGGCAGAGGCGGCGAGCTTGGTGAAAGTCATTTGGGCAATCCTTTTGTATGAAACAGTGTTCGACCTGAATTTAGGGTCTGTTTGGTCGACGTCCACAGATGAATGTCGAACCGTGTCGACATTAGGGCGTGTCAGGCAATTATTTGCCGGTTTTGTCGTCCCGGTCAGGCTTTGGGTCAGGCACCGGGTCATAGCCATCACCGCCCAGGGGATGACAGCGGCCAATACGTTTGGCAGCCAGCCAGCTGCCCTTGATCGCGCCATGCTTTTCCAGCGCTTCCATCGCATAAGCAGAACATGTGGGTTGATATCTGCAGTTGAATCCAACCCAAGGGCTGAACACCAACCGATAGAACCGGACAGGCAGGGCGACGATATGGGCCAGAGGAGTCATGGGCGAAAGATAGGTGTGAACAACGGTAGGGGGAAGTGCGGTGGATGAATTTGTCGATCTCGCAACGCAGCGGAATCAACTGGGACGGCACTATGACGCGTCGGGTCGGGTTGCCTCCAGAGGCCAAGCCACCTCTGGAGGAGGATTGGGCTTAGCCCGGCATCTTTTCAAAGGCCGGAATTCCGTCGTCAAGGATGGTCGCGGTCATCTTGCTTGAGGCGTAGACGTTCGCCTTGGGTGTGAATTCTTGATGTTCGTTGATGTTTCCGGCACGCAGGGCAATCATACCTGCGCGGGCCGAGTTCTGTGCAAACATCGGTGTGCCGCAATTGCTGCAGAAATGTTTGGTCATCGTGCTGCCCGCATCTGACATGTGCTGGAAGGTCTTCGGCGTGCCGGTGATCTTTACGTCGTCCTGTTTCATGAACATCAGAGTGGCAAAGGCGGTGCCTGTCGCGTGTCTGCAATCCGTGCAGTGGCAATTGGCCATGACTGGCACGTCGCCGTCGGCCTCGAATGAGATATCGCCACAAAGGCACTGTCCGGTAAGTTTTGTCATTGGGTTTCCTTGTTTCCTGTCATCGCTGCAGCGACGACAGTAGGGAAATTGCCCCGATCATCAAGGGCTGACAAAAGTTTGACGGTTGTAGGACAACCCAAATCCCGGCGCACACTTTGAGTTTTACCGGCGAGGTGCCGCGTTGTGCGGTCTCAGGCCCCACCAATGTCAGGCGTCTGCAGCGTGCAGTTTCTTCAGCGCGTATTTCAGATCGCCCTGCAGCGCGTCAAAAGGGCGGGCGGCCGTCGCATCCTTGCGACCGATCAGAACGTAGTCCCAGCCGGGTTTGCCCCGCGTCGGCAGGATCAGTCGCGCAACTTCGCGCATCCGGCGTTTGGCGCGGTTGCGGGCCACGGCATTGCCGACCTTCTTGGAACAGGTAAAGCCCACGCGGATCGCATGGGCTGGAACCTCTTCGGCGTCGCGACGTTTGCGGGCCTGCACCATCATCGCACCGGTGCCTTGTCGGCGGGCGCGGGCGGCGGCCAGAAAGTCGCTGCGATTTTTGAGAACCGTCAGACAAACGGAAACCGCCGGGGGCATATCCCCGTGGCTGGCTGTGCCATCCTTGGGGGCCTCCGGCGGTGTCATTCCGTCTAAACGGGGTCGGTGAGCTTATGCGCTCAGCGACTTACGACCGCGTGCGCGGCGTGCGTTCAGGATCTTGCGACCGGCTTTGGTGGCCATACGCGAACGAAAACCGTGGCGGCGCTTGCGAACCAGGTTCGAGGGTTGGTAGGTGCGTTTCATCGCTCCGTCTCCGTCTGTTCAGGGTGCCTCGCGAACGGAATCGCGGACCCATGTGCTATTCGAAGCCCGGTCTATAGAGGGGTGTCTCAGACAAGTCAAACGCCTCAATCGCGTTTTCGGACTGAATTTCGGGGTTTTGCAATAAAAACCGTCGATCGCGGTCGGGATTGTTTCAAAATCCCGGTTTTCCCTGTCGACTTATCACGGATTGCGCCCCTGCGATCAAGCACCCGTGAGGAGGCTGTTGTTTCCTTTTTGCCTGTCACATGTTGCTATGGAGACAGTATGACTGGAAAACGCATGAGCGATACGACCGATACGGGCAAAGCAGGCTGGGGCCGGGCGTTGCCCTTTGCCCTGATCATTGCCGCTGCTGTGATTGGCGCGATGACGCTGGGGGATCTTTTGAGCTATGAAAGCCTGCGCGACAATCGCGAGGCTTTGCTGGCGTACCGCGATGCCAACTATGTCTGGGCAGCGCTTTTGTTCATGACCATTTACGTTGTGATTGTGTCCTTTTCTCTGCCCGGAGCCGTGGCGGCAACGCTGACTGGCGGGTTTTTGTTCGGGGTTTTTCCGGGGGCGTTGTTCAACGTCTCGGCAGCCACATTGGGCGCGGTGTTCATCTTTCTGGCGGCACGCTGGGGGTTTGGAGATCGCATGGCCGCCAAGATGGAAGCCTCGGACGGGCGGATCAAACGCATCAAAGACGGAATTGACGAGAATCAGTGGTCGATGCTGTTTCTGATCCGTCTGGTGCCGCTGGTGCCGTTCTTTGTGGCCAATCTGGTTCCGGCCATCGTCGGCGTGCCTTTGCGCCGCTTTGCGATTTCGACCTTCCTGGGGATCATCCCCGGCGGCGTCGTCTATACCTCGGTCGGTGCCGGCCTGGGTGAGGTCTTTGCCCAGGGCGAAACCCCCAATCTCGGCATTATCTTTGAGCCGCAAATCATTCTGCCGATTCTCGGGCTGTGTGCGCTGGCCGCCCTGCCGATGATCCTCAAGGCCCTGCGGGGCGGGAAAGACCTCTGATGAACAAGATTAAGACGGACCTGCTGGTCATTGGCGCAGGCTCTGGTGGTCTCTCGGTGGCCGCAGGGGCTGTGCAGATGGGCGCCGACGTTGTGCTGCTCGAAGGCCACAAGATGGGCGGCGATTGCCTGAACTATGGCTGTGTACCCTCCAAGGCGCTCTTGGCCAGCGCCAAGGTTGCCCACACGCAAGGTCACGCGGCGGCCTTTGGCGTGGCCGATCAGGTGCCGCAGATCGATTTTGCTGCTGTGAAAGACCACGTCGCGAGTGTGATCGCCGAGATCGAACCCAACGACTCGGTTGAGCGGTTCGAGGGGCTGGGCGTGCAGGTCATCTCAGAATATGGCCAATTCCTCAGCCCGACCGAAGTTCAGGCCGGGGACAATACTATCACCGCGCGCCGGATCGTGATTGCCACCGGATCGTCGCCGTTCGTGCCGCCGATCAAGGGGCTCGAGACGGTACCCTATGACACCAACGAAACCCTGTTCGAGCAACGCGAGCAACCGGGCCATTTGCTGATCATCGGCGGCGGACCCATCGGCATGGAAATGGCGCAGGCGCATCGGCGTTTGGGGTCCGAGGTCACAGTGATCGAAGGTGACAAGGCGCTGGGCAAGGACGACCCGGAGATGGCCGCTTTCGTGCTGGAGACCCTGCGCGACGAAGGCATCACCATCGAAGAAGACGCTCTGGCGGCGGAAATTCGAGGGGCCGCGGGCGCGATTGAGGTTGAGGCGCAGGATGGGCGTGTCTTCAAAGGCACGCATCTTTTGATGGCTGTCGGGCGCAAGGCCAATATCGAGCGACTGGACCTCGACAAGGCCGGGATTGCCACAGAGCGCGGCGCGATCAAAGTGGATGACAGCCTCAAGACCAGCAACCGCAAGGTCTATGCGATTGGCGATGTGGCGGGGGGGCTGCAGTTCACCCACGTGGCCGGCTATCACGCCGGGATCATCATCCGCTCGGCCCTGTTCGGGCTGCCAGCCAAGCAAAAGACCAGCCATATCCCCTGGGCCACCTATACCGACCCGGAACTGGCGCAAGTGGGCCTGACCGAGGCCGAGGCCCGCAAGCTGCATGGCGAAAGCTTGGAAGTGGTGCGGTTCGATCTGCACCACAACGACCGCCTGATTGCCGAGCGCAAAGCGCGGGGCCTGATCAAGGTTATGGTGGTCAAAGGCCGCCCCGTAGGCGCTTCGATCGCGGGTCATCAGGCAGGCGAGCACATCAATCTGTGGGCGCTGGCCATTGCCAACGGTATGAAGATGGGCCAGATCGCCGCGATGGTGTCGCCCTATCCCACGGTGGGCGAAATTGGCAAACGTGCAGCGGGGGCCTATTTCTCACCCAGACTGTTTGATAGTCCTAAGGTGAAACGGATGGTACGGCTGGTGCAACGCTGGCTGCCCTAAGGGAGAAGATGGAACAAAGATGCTGAAATCGCTTTCAGGCCGGTTTCTGATCCTGACCATCATCTTTGTGATGCTGGCCGAGGTCATGATCTTTGTGCCGTCTATCGCGCGCTTCCGCGAAGACTTTCTCTTGTCGCGGCTTGAACGGTCACAGATCGCGTCACTGGCGCTCTTGGCGGATGACATGATCGATGACGATCTTGAGGCTGAGCTGCTGCGCAATGCCGAAGTCTACAACGTGGTGCTGCGCCGTGATGAGATGCGCCAGCTGATCCTGTCCTCGCCGATGCCGCAGCCCATTGATGCCACCTTTGATTTGCGCAATGCGGGGCCTGTGGATTTGATCCGCGACGCCATGCGACGGTTGTTTGACCGCGAAGAGCGGGTGATCCGCGTGATCGGCGCACCGGTGCGCGAAGCCGGACTGTTGATTGAGATCACCATGAAAACCAGCGGCTTGCGGGCGGCGATGGTTGATTACGGGCTGAACATTCTGTGGCTCTCTGCGGTGATCTCGGCGATCACTGCGTCACTGCTGTTTGTCGCTGTCCGCGGGCTCTTGGTGCGCCCGATCAAGGGGGTGGTGTCTTATATGCAATCCTATGCCGCCGCGCCCGAAGATGCCCGTCGCATCATCCAGCCCAACGCCAGTGTCACCGAACTGCGCGAGGCCGAAGAAGCGCTGCAATCGCTGCAGGTCGAATTGACGGCCTCGTTGAAGCAAAAAGAACATCTGGCGCAACTGGGTGGTGCGGTGGCCAAGGTCAGCCATGACCTGCGCAACATCCTGACCTCGGCACAGTTGTTCACCGACCGAATCGAGATGAGCGAAGATCCCACCGTCAAGCGCATGGCGCCGAAACTGGTGAACTCCATTACCCGCGCGGTGAACTTGTGTGAAAGCACGCTGGCCTTTGGCAAGGCCGAAGAGCCGCCCCCGCGCCTGTGCCATGTGGTGCTGGCCGATATCGTCAGCGATGTGGTCGAAAGCGAGCGGCTGGCGATTGGCGAGTTTGATCTCAGTTTTGCCGAGGATATTCCCACCGGGCTGACCGTACGCGCCGACCCTGAGCAGTTGTATCGAGTGATTGCAAACCTCGTGCGGAACGCGCGTCAGGCGATCACCGCCTCGACCAAGCCCGGCGAAATCTCGGTTGCAGCCCGCGAAGAGGACACAGCATGGTTCATTACCGTGGCGGACACCGGTCCCGGCTTGCCACCCAAAGCGCGCGAGCACCTGTTCACACCGTTCCAGGGCGGTACCCGCAAGGGCGGCTCGGGTCTGGGACTGGCGATTTCGGCGGAACTGGTCCGCGGGCATGGCGGCAAATTGCTGATGCTGTCCACGGGTGAGAGTGGCACCACCTTTGAAATATGCCTGCCCAAAGGTGATGTGGCAGATTCCTGAAATTTCGCGGAATTAGCCCTTGCATACCCCCGGCGTTCGCACTAAATCCCACTCCACCGCGCTCTGGTAGCTCAGCTGGATAGAGTACCTGACTACGAATCAGGGGGTCGGGGGTTCGAATCCTCCCCAGAGCGCCATTACTTCAGCTAACTCATTTGTATCCTTTCAGCTTTTGGCCGCCGCTAGGAGCCGTAGACCATGTCGAAGACCATTTGACGCCCGTTCACCTTCGAAAAAGAAGGGGATTTTACTTCAGCCGCCGCATTCCGAAAGAGTTGAGTCGCCACTATACGTCACCTCGGGTTGCGTATTCTCTGCGCAAAAGGTCGCCAAGGATCTCCGAGGTCCGAGCAAGAAGAGCTGCCGATCAGCTCGATGAATACTGGTATCACCTGAGGTGTCGCGACGCGGAACTACCGGGAAAGCACATGTTGCGCCTGAAAAAAAACCACAGGAGCAGAGGTCACCGACCAGCAGGTTTCCGCCTCCTCCTCATTTGTTCCTTTGTTGGGGGGCCGTCAGGATTTATCTGCAGCTCAAAGGAAAGGGCCGCCCCTTGTCCTTCCAGCAGGCCGCTGAGAGAGCATGTGGGTATGTGATCGCTGCTTGTGGAGACAAGCACCGCGATGCCTACACCAAGGCCGATGCCAATGCTTTCCGCGACGCCCTTATCGCTCGTGGTCTTGCAGCCAGCAGCATTACACGGGTTTTCAGCACAGTCAGGGTAGTGACGATCTTCGCCGCCAGTGAACTGGGCCTCACCCTGAACAATCCCTTCGCGGACGTCTACTATGACAGATCAGCTGGCGTAACAGATCTCACTTCAGTTTCTGCAGATGCTCTCGCTACGGTTCAGGTGAAATGCAGGGAGCTGGACGATGATCTCAGGTGGCTTATCGCCTTGGTGTCGGACACGGGCATGCGCCTTGCAGAAGCTGCGGGATTGACCCGAGAGGACTTTGTTCGGGGCGAGAACGGGTTCCTTTTCGTCCGGATCCTACCTCATCCATGGCGTCGTCTCAAGACCAAGGGTAGCAAACGAGATGTCCCGCTCGAGGGTGCAGCAAGGTGGGCAGCAGAACGCATCCTAGACCAGATGACGTCATCCCAGTTCGCTTTCCCCCGGTACAACAAAACCGACACGACCAACGCTAAGGCAGTCAGTGCAGCGCTGAACAAATTTATGAAGGAACACGTACCTGCAGGATGCTCGATGCATAGCTTTCGTCACTCGATGCGAGATCGTCTCAGAGCCGTTGAGTGTCCGTCCGACATCGCTGACCAGATAGGGGCCTGGCAGACCGACGGAGTAGGCCACGGATACGGCTCGGGCTATCCACTGGAAGTCCTCAGGAAGTGGATGAAGGCTGTCACGTGAGCGGACATGGTCTACGGCTCCTAGCGTTGGCTAAAATCTGCATCGATACCAATGAGTTAGCTGCACTAATTCGTAGACATTCTTTTGAAAAAAGTGGGCTATCGCAATCTTGGGGCACCGTTAACCGCAAGAGATACTGTATTTTTTCCGTCTACGAATACCATAAATCCATCATCAACCAATACCGTGTCTGGGTTTCCAGCGAAAATGGTTTCAACACCGTTTATTCTGTCACTTTCCCAATTCATTTGTCATAGTTTCTGCTCATTCTCAGCAATAGCCCCTGAAGCGAGCACAGCGAAGACCAAGGACACACTGGTTAGTTTCATTACAATTTCCCTCGCATTCATTTCTGTAGTTGTGCCCGAGTAGTGGATCATTAAGCATTCTCCTCAACAGAATGTTGTGGACCCAATCTAAGGGCTAGTTATGATTCTTCGTTTGCCAGTGTGTTGTCATACGTGACTTTAAGTTAGCTGAGGCTTGTGAGCAGAAGCCGAACTATAATACGGGTATCCTAATAGACCTTATGATTGGGGATGTTTGGTAGTTTTTAGTGTCCTAGGATGATGACACCGAAGAGGACGAATGCAGCGATGAAGATGGTTT
>NZ_CANMJE010000017.1 GCF_947498095.1 uncultured Shimia sp.
CTAGTTAGAGATTGGTTAGCCTTCCAACATCTGTTTTGCGAAATTCAATTGAGGTTACAGCACGGGCTATTCCTCAGTTCCGACAAAGGTCCTGCATTTCTCGCCTTCACTGCAAAGCATTTAGCGCCGACTATGTCTGCTGTGGGCTGATTGTGTTGAAAAACTCGAATATTTGGTTGCCCCATATTCCGTCAATTTCCATTCCGCCCTCAAAGTCGGTACCAATTGCCTATATTCGAAAGACGGTTGTCACGAGGGAAATCATCGCTGCCGATGAAATGGGCAAGCCTTGTGACCAGATCACGCGCGTCGCTGCGATGGCAATCATGAGAAACCCCTATGCTGGCATCGATCAACAGGACCTTTCGCAGCTTTTCGACGCCGGAGCCAAACTTGGTCAATCTTTGGCAGCAGAGCTTGTGAAAATGCTTGATGGGTCGCCCATATGCTACGGAAAGGCCGCGCTTGTCGGCTCTTCAGGCGCGATGGAGCATGGTGCGGCCGTGCTGCACCCTTCACTTGGTAAACCGGTGCGGGCAGCCATCGGCGGCGGCAAGGCGCTGATGCCGTCCAACCACAAGGTCGGGGCGTTGGGAAGCAGCATTGACCTGCCTTTGGGCCACAAGGATGAACCCTGGTCGTTTGACCACATCGACACGATAACCTTGTGGGTGCCCGATGCACCCCGAATGGACGAAATCGTTCTTTGTATCGGAATGTCGGATGGGACACGTGCCAATCCAAGGGTCGGGAAAGGCCCAAGTACTTCATAAGAATTTGGTTTCCAATGAAGCAGGCACAGCATTTAGCAGAAAGGAATCACCTGCCATTCTTAACGCTCGCACCCAGGGCCGTTAACGGAAAAATGCAAGTTGCGGTATAGATAAGCCCGCGGCGTTCCAGGTACTTACTAAGAATTCTGCATCCACGGACAATGGTGCTACGCAGCTCTCATCGTTCAGCATGGCGCCCCTAGTGGTCACTCGCTGACACCAAGGCATCGATGAATTTAGAGAATAACTCGCCTTGGGATCTGATCTGAAGTTTGGAGTACACGTTTCGGCGATGAATTCGAACAGTACCAGGTGAAATCTCCAGTATCCGGCCAACGGCATCGGCCGAATGGCCCTTGAGTGTAAACTCAACTACCTGGCGCTCTCTCGGGGTCAGGACACCTTGGCCGAAGTTTATAAAGGCCAATTCTATGCTTTGGTGTATGCTGGCGTCGGATTTGGCCTGAGCGTCGGCTCCGAAACTCACGGCGAGCTCGTCCCAATGCCGTTGACAAACCGCGCGCACCACTGGCCAAAAGTCACCTAGCTGCCTGAAATCTTTCGCTGAAAAGGCCTTTTCAGCCCGCATTAGAGACACAACAACCGTGGCATTCCCCGGCATTTCAATGAAGTATCCGATTTCCTCGGCAAGCCCCGTGCGAGCATAGTAACTGCGAAAATACTCGCCTTGGAAAAACCTGTCTGGTGCCAAGTCTTTGATCCGGTACAGCCCTGGATCGATCTTGTTTCCGCAAGCCAAATAGAAAGGGTCAAGAAGGTAGGGACCTTCCTGATAATCCTCGACGAAGACCTTACGTTTGCCTTTTGGAAAATCGTCAAACAGGTCCATTGGACGTGCGGCTCCGAGATAACCAAAAATCACGGTGTAATCAAAAGGGACAATCCCTTGGAGCGTCTCCGATAGAGTTAGGGCAAAATTTTCGGTCCCTATGGCATCAATCAATGCCCCTGTTGCATCGATTAGTTTCCGCACGGCA
Organism: uncultured Shimia sp.; assembly: GCF_947498095.1. GTDB lineage: Bacteria > Pseudomonadota > Alphaproteobacteria > Rhodobacterales > Rhodobacteraceae > Shimia. Next base: position 1,772 of record NZ_CANMJE010000017.1, read on the forward strand.
GCTCCCTACCCAGATTGATATACTAAAATCATGGTATATACAGTGGATTTAAATTTTCTTACAGTTTTTCTAATATAGATAGTAGTCACCAAATCGGAAAAAGATAGCGATAAATGGAGATTGAGGCATATACAGAGGCCACTTTTCCGGCGGATCGGAAAGTAGTCGCCGAGTTGCGCGGTGTGTCAAAAAGATTTGGCGATGTGCTTGCGGCAAGTGACTTAAACCTGTCGATCGGAGAAGGCGAGTTCCTTTCTTTTCTTGGGCCATCAGGCTGTGGCAAGACCACTGCATTACGAATGCTGGCCGGTTTTGAAACTCCCAGTGAGGGACAGGTTCTTCTCGATGGCGAAGTTGTCAACGATTTGGATGCGCACAACCGTCCGGTCAACATGGTATTCCAGCAGTATGCGCTGTTTCCGCATATGACCGTGGCCCAAAACATTGGGTACGGGCTGCGTCAGGTTCGTCCACGCATCCCCAAGCCCCAGATTGCAGAACGCGTCCAAAAGGCGCTGGAAGTGGTTCGGCTAGGTGGCTTCGAAGATCGCAAGATCTGGGAAATGTCGGGGGGGCAGCAACAGCGTGTTGCATTGGCCCGCGCCATTATCAATGAACCCAAACTGCTGTTGCTGGATGAACCCATGGCAGCGTTGGACCGTAAGCTGCGCAAGGAAATGCAGATCGAACTGCAAGACCTGCAACGTCAGTTGGGGATCACCTTTGTACTGGTCACGCACGATCAGGAAGAAGCCCTGTCGATGAGCGACCGCATCTGCATCATGCGCGATGGGCGGATTGTTCAAATCGGCAGCCCACAAGAGCTGTATGACCGTCCAAATTCGCGATATGTCGCTGATTTCGTGGGAACTTCCAACTTTTTCAATGGCACTCTGCAGGGCTCGACTGAGGGGATGTCTACGGTGCTTCTAGACAATGGGATGCAGGTGCAGGGGATGGCTGGCGACGGTTTTTCCGATCACCAGGATGTTTGCATCAGCGTACGTCCCGAACAGATGAAGCTGCGACATCAAGGGGATGGTGTTGAGGTTAAAGTTCACAACCGGATTTTCCTGGGTGAGCACACCGAATATCTGGTCAGCCACCAAACGCTTGGAGATTTTCTGGTGCTTGCTCCGCGTCAGGCAGACCTGACCGAGGGTGCCTTTGCCGTTGGAGAAACTGCCATGGTGTCTTGGGAGGCGACTGCGGCGCTCGTTCTCGACCGAAATTAACAAAGACCAATATAACAGGGAGGAAAGACAATGACTAAGAAAACCATCGACCATATCTCCAAAAAGGAGTTCATGGAAAAGCTTGAGAGCTACAGAAAGGGCTCGATCACTCGACGTCATTTCCTGAATGTGACTGGCCTTGGTGCCGCAGCGGCCGTGATGGGGGCTTCGGTGCCCGGTCTGCGCCCGCAGCCCGCATTTGCTGGCGATATTGGTGATCGCGTGGTTTTGGCCACTTGGCCGAACTATCACGATCCAGCCAACTTTGACGCCTTTACCGAGGCGACTGGTGCGCATGTACAGGTCAACGTGTTCGGCTCAAACGAAGAGATGCTGGCCAAGCTTCAGGCCGGTGCCACCGGTTGGGATGTTTATGTACCGACCAACTACACCTTCGAGGATTACGTCAAAGAGGACCTGATCGAACCCCTGGATACCTCGTTGTTGCCGAACTTTGACGCGTCGGCCTTTGATGCACGTTACGCCGAGGCGGGCTCGGTCAACGGCACGCTCTACGGCGTTCCCAAGAACTGGGGATCGACCGGCATGGCCGTGAACACCAAACACAACGGCGGAAATGCGATCTCGTCGTGGAGAGAGTTCTTTGACATCACCATGGACCAGTTCTCGGGTCGTACCATCGTGCATGACTATCAGCTGACCACCATTGGCAGCGCGCTGAACGCATTTGGGTACTCGTTCAACTCGGTTGACGAAAAAGAGCTCGCGGATGCCGAGAAACTGCTGATCGACGTGAAACCGCATCTTTTCGCGATCACATCGGATTATCAGCCGGGTATGCGCAATGGCGACGCATGGCTGACCATCTGCTGGTCTGGTGACGGCAAACAGCTCAATACCGATATGCCCGAGATCGCCTATGCTCTTGGCAAAGAGGGTGGCGAAATCTGGAGTGACTACTGGGCCATTCCGAAAAGCTCCGAGCGCAAGGCTGCGGCCTATGCTTTGATCAACTTCATGTTGGATCCGAGTGTGAACGCGAAAGAAGTGTTGGCGCATGGTTATCCGACGGCGGATTCCCGAACCTATGACCAACTGCCAGATGACCTGAAATCTGATCCGATCATCTTCCCAGCCCAAGAACTGCTTAGCCCACTCGAGTTTGGCGCGGCAGTGACACTGACTGATCCAAACCGTGCCGAACTGATGGCACGTTTCAAATCGGCCTGATCCGAACCAAGGTGAAAACAACATGACGCAACGCACACACAATTGGCTGTTATTGGCACCAGCAGGAACCTGGTTCCTGGTGATGCTTATTATTCCGCTGATTGTTGTTTTCATCTTTAGCTTTGGAGAGCGAGCACCGTCCGGAGGCGTTGTGCTCGCTTTCTCTTTCGAGCAATATGCCAATCTCCCGGCGCGGTGGGCCGCGTTCAAAAACACGATGACCCTAGCGCCTATTGGCACCTTGTCGGCGCTGCTTATTGCCTATCCTCTGGCCTATTTTCTGGCTGTGAAGGCGAACCCCAGGTGGAAAACCATCCTGCTGGTGCTGGTGATCGTGCCATTCTGGACCTCGATCCTGATCCGCAGCTATGCTTGGATTTTCCTGCTCGGCGGGCGTGGTATTCCTGCCCTTCTTGAATGGGTTGGTATTGAAGGCCTGCGCCTAATCAACACGCCGTTTGCGGTGCTGGTGGGGATTATCTACGGCTACTTGCCGCTGATGGTGTTTCCGATCTTTGTCAGCCTCGACAAGCTGGATAAACGGTTGCTCGAGGCCTCGTCGGATCTCGGCGCGAAGCCGTGGAAAACATTCCTGCAAGTAACGCTGCCTCTATCGATCCCCGGTATTGCAACCGGATGTATGCTCGTCTTTATCCTATTGATGGGCGAATACCTGATCCCCGCGCTCTTGGGTGGCGGCAAAGTGTTCTTTGTCGGTAATGCGCTGGTTGATCTGTTCCTGCAATCCCGAAACTGGGCCTATGGCTCGGCGGTGGCTGTTACCCTCGTGGTGGTCATGCTTATCACTGTCACGATTTACATGCGGCTGATCAGCCGCCTCGGCGCAAGCCGAGAAGACGTGTCGATAATGTGAGGTGGGCCGATGAGATTTTATGCAATCTGCGTTTACCTGTTTCTATACATCCCGATTGGCGTGATCGCGCTGTTCAGCTTCAATGCCGGGCGACATGCCAGTCAGCTTCAGGGGTTTTCGACCAAATGGTATGGAAAAGCGTTGTCAAATCCGTTCGTGATGGATGCGCTAGAGACCAGCCTGATCGTGGCCTTTTGTTCAGCGCTGTTTGCCAGTGTCTTTGGAACCATGGCGGCGGTGGCGCTGCAAGGCATTCGTGGCCCGGTAAGAGTAGCTTTTGATATGCTGATCTATGTCGCGGTGATGATCCCAGGTATTGTGATCGGTATTGCCACACTGATCGGGCTGGTGACGGTGTTTGACCAATTGAACCCGCTGATTGCAGCGATCTGGCCCGACGGCTTCAAACCGCCGAAACTGCGCATGGGCATTGGATCTCTGATTGCGGCCCACACGATGTTCCTGATGGCGCTGGTGGTGATTATCGTACGTGCCCGGCTTGCAGGCATGGACCGCGCGCTGACCGAGGCGTCTTCGGATCTCTATGCCACACCATTGGGCACGTTCCGGCAGGTGACCCTGCCGATGATCTTTCCGGCGATCTTGGCAGGCTTTCTGCTCAGTTTCACTTTCAGCTTTGATGACTTCATCATCGCGTTTTTTGTGGCCGGCTCTGAAACCACTTTGCCGATCTATGTGTTCTCATCCATCCGTCGCGGCGTGACGCCTGAAATCAACGCGATTGGGACAATGGTGATGGGCGTTTCTCTGCTCCTGCTGATTTCGGCACAGTTGTTACTTCAACGTGGAAGGCAGAAATCCAGATGAATTTTGTCGCAAAACCTCACGAGGCCAGAATGTTCCCAGTGCTCGAGGGCAAAGTTGTCCTGGTCACAGGCGCCGGATCAGGCATCGGTAGGGCAGGAGCCATGGCTATGGCCCGCCACGGTGCGCGCGTGGTTGTGACCGACCTAGATGCTGACAAGGCCGCCTCGGTCGTGGCGGAACTGGAAACCGAGGGTGTCAAAGCAACCGCGGCCAGTCTTGACGTTACGGATGATGAGGCGGTCTTTGCAGAAGTAAACCGGGTCGTGAAGACGTATGGACGCCTTGATGTGCTGCATTCGCACGCCGGATATCAAATTGAAGGCAGCCTTGAGGACGTGCCTGTCGATGGAATGGATATGTCCTGGCGGCTGAATGTTCGCTCGCATTTTGTCGCGGCACGGTCTGCGATTGGTCATATGCGCAATCAAGGTGGCGGCAGCATCATCATCACATCGTCAAATTCAGGTGTTCAATATGATCGCGAGATGATCGCCTATGCAACCACCAAGCACGCGGTTGTGGCGATGACACGCCAGATGGCGGCCGACTACGCCAAGCACAACGTGCGTTTCAACGCGCTTTGCCCAGGCTTTATCGACACGCCTTTCAATGCTGGGTTCGAAAAGCAGATGGGCGGCCGGGAAAAGCTTGAGGGATACGTGTCACAAACCATTCCAATGGGGCGATGGGGCACGACTGAAGAAATGGCCGATGCAATCCTGTTCCTTGCCTCTGACATGTCGACGTTCATGACCGGACACGCGCTGGTCATCGATGGTGGGGAATGCATCTGAAATCCAGTCCGGAGACACCACAATGACCAAGAGTTTGAAATCACCAAATGGCCGGCTGGCCGAAAAAATCGCTGTCATTACTGGCGGTGCCACGGGAATGGGGCGGGCCACCGCGCTGATGTTCGCCGAGGAAGGCGCCAAGGTCAGCATCTTTGATATCCAGGACGAAGAGGGTCAAAAGACAGTCGATATGATCCGCGAAAATGGCGGGGAAGCGGCTTTCTTTCATGCCGATGTGACCAAGGACGTCGAAATCAACGCAGCCTTTGATGCAGCCCTTGAAACATTTGGTCCCTACAATGTGCTGTTCAATCATGCAGGGACCATCATCGTCAAAGCGATGCATGAAACCAGCGAGGAAGAATATGACTGGTTGATGGATGTAAACGTAAAGTCCGCCTTTCTGACTTGTCGCCGTGCGGTTCAGGACATGAGTGCAAATGGCGGTGGATCAATCGTCATCACCTCGTCCATTGCGGCTGAACTGGGCTATGCGCTGGAATCTGTTTACTGCATGTCCAAAGGCGCAGTTCTGCAACTCGCTCGCACGATTTCAACCGAATATCGCGATGCTGGCATCCGTTGTAACGCGATCTGCCCGGGCTTTGTCGAAACTGCCCATGGCCTGAAAGAAATAGCGGAACTGGATGCGGCTGGGCAAGAGTGGGAAGACTCGGGGATGGCCGCTACACAAGGGCGTATCTGCTATCCTGAGGAAGTAGCCGCAGCGGTTGTTTTCCTCGCCTCTGATGAGGCAAGCTTCGTCAATGGCAACGCGACTTATGTCGACAACGGTTGGTTCGCCAAAGGATAAGTCCAACAGTTACTATACTGGCCTCTTTAAATGATGCTGAGATCCGGAAGGGAACGGATCGGCCACATGATTGTTTTCGAACGCGTCGCCGAAATGCAAGGGTTTGGTTGGTTATTCAGGTTGGGAGTAGAGCCTATTGATGCTCACCTGCCTATAGGGTTCCTCACTTCGCCGAGCATACCAGGCTCGTTTCGGCATAGGATGGCATGGCGGTGTCAGAGGAAACTCGGTTGTGAAGGGCAGGGTGCCGATCTAGCCTTCGCTCGTGACAAAACGCTCACCATTTCGCTACTTCAAAACCAGCACAGAAATCATTCGCCTAGCGGTGATGATGTATGTTCGATTTCCGCTGTCACTTCGGAATGTCGAAGACCTGCTGCATGAACGAGGCATCGCCGTGAGCCACGAAACCATCCGTTTCTGGTGGAACAGATTTGGTCCGTTGTTTGCTTCAGAAATCCGCAAACGACGGGTTCAGCAACTCCGCTCTTATTCAAATTGGCGATGGCACCTGGACGAAATTTTTGTGAAAATCAATGGCGTCCAGCATTACCTTTGGCGGGCGGTTGACCACGAAGGCGAGGTGCTGGAAAGCTACGTCACGAAACGACGAGACCGCGCCGCAGCCCTTAAATTCTTGAAGATAACGATGAAACGCTATGGTCAACCTGCGGCCATTGTTACCGATAAACTACGGTCTTATGGCACCGCGATGAAAGTCATTGGGAATGCTGCGAAGCAGGAAACCGGGCGTTGGAAAAACAATCGAGCTGAGAATTCTCATTTGCCATTTCGACGAAGGGAAAGGGCCATGCTGCGCTTCCGTCGATTGCGAAGTTTGCAAAAATTCGTATCCGTCCACGCCTCTATTCTTAACCTCTTCAATTCGGAACGCAGCCTCTACTCTCGAACAAATTTCAAGCTGAACCGTGCCGCTGCTCTCGCTGAGTGGCGCGGTCTTTGCGCGGAATAAAGGACAGCATCACGGACCTGGCTGAGACTAGTTCGAATCCGTCTGACAGCACCGCAACCCATGTAATGCGTTGTTATTGTTGGGTAATTTTATATATTTCCACCCCAAATTCCCGAGACTTGGCAGTCTCAGATTTCCCCTCAGACACAATTCTCAGGTCATTTTGGCCTCAATTTCCCGTTGGTCTCCGTTTGTAGATTTGCGCGGTGAGGTTTGGGCCTGAATTTCCCTGTTAACAGGGAATTTACAGGGAAATATTGCGATTTCGGCCGGTTTGACGAGATTCTATCCATATTTAATGCAGCAACTACAGGCGGTTAGAAGGTGAAGTCCCTACTCAACGGAACAGGGAATTTCAAAGCATGTAACAGGGAATTCATTTCGGGTATCAGGGAATTACTCAGGCGGATCAGGGATTAGGATTTTGAGCCAATTCCATAGAGCTCTTCCTGATCCGGCCAATGCCTGGGAATGGACCGTCTCACCAGGGTTTCCACCGTCAGGTCAACGGGTTGTGTTCCAGCCAAAATGGCGCGCTGAATACGTGGAGACAAAAAGGCCAGTGTGATGACGCGGGTGATGTAACTTTCAGAAACAGATGTGGTGGCCGCGATCTGCTTGATGGTGGTTCCGGTCTTCATCTGTTGGACCCAAATGTGGGCATTGTTGAGTGCGCGAATGAGAGGCTTGTTGGGGCGAGGTTGCAGGCCACCGGCAATGATCTTCATCTCGACGCCGCGACGTCGGCAGTGAAGCGGGGCCTCGATGTGCTGCAAGGACGGGTGCAGATCTGGTACGGGCGGGCCAAGTGCTTCGGACAAAGATGAAAGGTTGAGAGTGACCGAGAGAGTGCCTTTGCGGGCGATGTCAGAGGAAACTCGGTTGCGAAGGGCTGGGTGGCGATCTAGCGTTGAAACAAGACAAAACGTTCGCCTTTCCGCTATTTCAAAACGAGCCCCGAAATCATCCGCTTAGCGGTGATGCTCTACATCAGGTTTCCGCTCTCGCTTAGAAACGTGGAAGATCTGCTGCACGAGCGTGGCGTCGACGTGAGCCATGAAACCATCCGTTTTTGGTGGAACAGATTTGGCCCACTGTTTGCATCTGAAATTCGCCGAAAGCGTGTAAATCGGATGCGGTGCCACTCGAATTGGCGTTGGCATCTCGATGAGGTTTTCGTGAAGGTAAACGGTGAGCGACACTACCTTTGGCGGGCCGTGGATCACGAAGGCGAGGTGTTGGAAAGCTTTGTCACGAAGCGTCGAGATCGCACTGCGGCCCTTAAATTCTTGAAGAAAGCGATGAAACGATACGGCCAACCAGAAGTCGTCGTCACTGACAAACTACGCTCTTATGGCGCGGCGATGAAAGTCATTGGGAATGCCAACAGACAGGAAACGGGGCGCTGGAGAAACAATCGAGCCGAGAATTCTCACCTCCCTTTTCGACGACGAGAACGTGCCATGCACCGCTTTCGTCGTATGCGCAGTTTGCAGAAATTCGTTTCCGTCCATGCATCCGTTTTCAATCACTTTAAGCAGGAACGCGGCCTTTCCCAAAGAGACCATTTCAAGCAGAATCGAACCGCCGCTCTTGCCGAGTGGCGTGGTCTTTGCGTGGCATAAAGAGCAGCCTCACTGGCCTAGTAGAGACGAGTTCGAATTTGTCTGACACCACCTCTCAAACCTTACGCTGCATCACGCAGACACAGCAGCGCCCTAGCTAATCAGCGCAAGGAACACTCCATCCTCTGAGACACAATGGTGCCGGCTTTAGGTGATTAAGGGCTACACCGTTTTCAACGTTGAACAAGTAGAGGGAATACCTGAGCAGTACAACACATTAGCCGCGCGCGATGCCGGTTGCGAGAAAGAACGCCTTAGGGGGAAATACAGTGGCTGCCGATGTTGTATTGCGTTAAAGCGTGCTCCCCATGTAGCCAACGAAATAGACAATCTTCCATTGTTCGCAAATTTTTCGCAACGTAAAAACTGACTGCCATCCATAAGGTTCTTGCGTCCCGTCGCGAAGTGGCAGTTGCCCATCAAAGCGTTTATGTAACAAAACTGTTTCGTTTTCAAAAAAATCAATCCGGACGATGTTGGCACCCTGGAACATTGCTTGGCGCAATTTGTCCGGGTCGGCCTTAGCCAGCGTTTCTGCTGACATTTTCAACCAAGTGTCTCGATAGGATGACAGCGATGGAAACCCGATGGTCCATTTCTGCGGGTCAGAATCAAATGCAGCATCGATCGCCATGAACGTGTCAGCATCAAAGTCTTTCGCCACAGCATCCCAGTCAGATCTCAGAAACGCGTCGATGTCGTTTCGCATGTGAGCTTCCCACAATGCATGGCGTTCTGGATCCTCGTGGGAAAACGGGTTGTCGTCGTAAGACATCTACTTCTCCAAGAGAATAGGTGAGACGGGTTCAAGGTGATCTAAAGGGCCTTCAAAATGGCGTTGACGGCCTTTTGGGTGCCCGGGTCAGATTGCATTTTCCGAGACACATCCTTCAGGTGAACTTGCATCTTCTGATCATCCAAGAGTGACAGTATTTCCGCCCTAAGAGATTTGGCTGTCCAACTGGCACGATCAACACGCCGTCCAACGCCCGAGGCTTCGGCTCTCTGGGCATTATCGTGACCGTCCCAGCAATAGGGAATAATCAAAGATGGCACACCATGATAGAGCGCTTCGCAGAAGCTGTTGTTGCCACCGTGATGAATAAAGAGCGTGGATTCAGAAACAACAGACGGTTGCGGAAACCAGTTGCCCAGGTGAACATTATCCGGAATGTGGTCATAGGCTTCGTCAAAGCCACCGACATTTACTATAAAGCGCGCCGGAATTGTCGCGAAGACATCAATCATTCGCCTAATGAGGTCAGTGTCAATTGCGCCAAGCGATCCAAAACTCGTGTAAATCAACGGGCCTTCGGCGACCGGGAAGTTGGGCAGTTCAAAATGAGCTTCCTGGCGAACACAGCCTTCCAGAAACGTGAACTTATCATCCGGCAGGTTCACCGCACGATCATAACGAACCACGCTGGGCGCAAGCAGAAGGTTCAGGGTCGGGGATGGTTCAAGAAACACTCCGGGTGCAAGCGCAGGAAGCCCGCGCTTTTGCCGAAAATCGTTGTAGCGATCATGCGAAGCACGGGTGTTCTTTTCATAAGCTGCAATATAGTTGGACCATTCCTCGATGTTTTCCACCGCAAGCCCAGAGAGATAAGGCGGCACTTGTGGGTCGGGTATCTCAGTTTCAGCGCAAGAGACGATACGTACCCATGGACATCCTGCCTTTGCAATCGCTGGAAACATGATGACATTATCAAGAAGGATCGCATCGGGCTTGATCCGGTCCAGTAGTGCAATCAGATCATCCTCGACAGTGATGGCTGTGTCGACAATAGCCTCCCAGGTCGGGGCGACATATGCCGGCAATTGTTCAATTGGGTTCAAGTTAAAATGCGGCAGGTGTGTATTAATGAAACTCTGCCAATAGTCCTCGACCGCCTCTTCACTGCTTTTGAGCGACTGCGGCAGGTGGTATTCCTTGAAACCATATTCGGAAAAAACGCCCGTGAAACCCGGATGGCAAATGAAAACTGGGTTCGCGCCTTGCCGGCGCAGTTCCTGTGCAATCCCAACGCAATTGAGGCCGGCACCGAAACCAGCTTCGGGAAACAGGGCTATTGTTGGTTTGAGACTCACGCGCGTGGACCTCTCATGAGCGGTGGAATGCCGCGGTTTGCGGCTTCGGGCCGACGAATGCGAGAGCGGCGTAAATGTACAACCATTTGGTCAGCCGCCAGATCAAACTGGTTGCGCTCGAGGCTATCAAGAATTTCCAGATGCTCGATCATAGCCTGCCTCAGGCGGAAATTTGGCATCGAACTACCCCTTCGCGACGCTTTGCGCAATCGATGATGTGCAAGCAAGCTTCCCCGAACAAAACGATTTCCTGAACACTGGGCAATGAGATTGTGAAACTCTGTGTCGATCCTGCGAAATCCACCGACTGTGATGCGGTCTTCTTCAATATTCAGGAAATCATCGATCTGACCGCGCAGCAGGCTCGCGCGCTTAGCGTCCAGCAAGAAACCGGGGGCCAGAATGGCCTGAGGCTCCGCTGTTAGGCGGAAATCAAAACTCTCGTTAATTGACTTTGGCGAATCAATCATCGGCTGAAATGCCCAGGCTCGGCCGGGTAGTTGAGTAGCAATTCCGTCTTGGGACAGTATTTTTAGAGCAAGTAGTACTGTATTTCGAGTGGCGCCGTAGCGGCGAACAAGCGCGCTCACCGACTGGATTTCATCAATCCGCCGCTCTGCCCTGTCTGACAAGATTCGGCGAGCCAGTGAGTTCTCAGCGTCCTCCAATGCCTGGAGTGCTTTTGTTGCTTGGTCCGCCACGGCCACAGATAGAAAGAACCCCTCTTCTTGGCGCCACTCCAATATTTCGTTTTCTTCCAATATTTTAAAGGCTGAACGAATGGGGGTTCTGGACACGCCGCAGGCCTCGGAGAAGGTTTGTTCAGGCAGGTGATCTCCGCGTCGCATTCCGCGCTCCAGAGCGACGCTCAGCACTTGCTTGGCAAGCGCCAAGTGGCTTTGCCTGGTATTGCGTCGTGTTTCGCTCATTTCTTTGCGTCTCCAGGTTTGTCGGGCAGTGATTTTTCGGTCAGGCGAAAAAAGAACAGTGAATACAGTTTGACGTATTTTTTATAACATTAATACTGGATCCTAGAGCGACCGACAATAACTGCTCGTCAAAAATGTAAAACCGCCTGCGCCAACTGCAGGTGATGACCAACGGGAAACAAGGAGAACTGGAATGTTTCGACATCTCCCTAAGACGCCTACGGCAATCAGCCTTGGACTGGCATTAAGTGCAGGTGCACTGTCAGCGGAAGGGCTGGTGATATCCAATTGGGACGGCTACATGGCGCCTGACGCGGTTGATAGCTTCAATGCCGCAAGTGGCGGCAATGCAGAGCTTGTCCTGCATGGCACCAACGAAGAAATCATGGGCAAGCTGATCGCCTCAAAAGGCAAAGGATATGACGTTGTCTTCGTTTCTTCGCCCTTTGCCGAAGTACTGAACAATCTCGGGTTGGCCGAAACGATCGATCACGCCAAAATCCCGAATATTTCGAACCTATATGAGCAAGCCACCAAGCTTGAGCATGATCCAGGGAATACATTCTCGGTGCCCTATGCATGGGGCACAACGGGCCTTTGCTACCGCTCGGATCTCTTAGCTGAAGATCCTGACAGCTGGATGGACTTGTTGGCTCCGGACGCGAGCGTCAGCGGGAAAACCACAATGCTGGCCACCGATCGCTGGCTGTTGGCTGCTGGCTTCCTCGCAAAAGGTTATTCTGTCAATGAAACGGACGAAGCCAAGCTGGGCGAAGTACGCGACCTGCTGATCGACGCCAAGAAAACCCTGCTGGCCTATGACGATGCGACCTTCTACGCCAAGCTGGTTTCCGGCGAGGCCGAGCTGGTGCACGCCTGGGACGGTTGGTGCAACTACGGCATCGCGGAAAACGCCGAGATCAAATACACCATTCCTTCTGAGGGATCGGACTTGTGGGTCGACACGATGGTCATTCTGAAGGGGTCTGAGAACAAAGACGCCGCTTATGCCTTTGTGGATTTCATCCTGGACCCCCAAAACCATGGCTGGGCCGCCGAGAACATTCTCTACAAGGTCCCCAACGAGCCTGCGATGGCGGCACTCTCTGCGGATTTCATTGCATCGTTCCCGAACATGGGAATGGGGCCCGACCAGTTGCTTGGTTACGAACAGCTGCGTGATGTTGGCGAAGCACAGCGCGCCTATTCCCGCACCGTGTCCGAGATCAAGGCGGCGAACTAACCGCATTATTCTCCCCGAACTGGCCCGGCGCACCAATGGCGCCGGGCCCCTTTTTCCCAAACTTCGTAACACGGCGACCGGATAGGCTCCGCGTTTTCGACAGGATCACGTAATGAACGACCGCAAGCCGATCTATCTGATGTCGCCGGCCCTTGCCTGGTTGACCGCTTTCATGGTCATCCCTTGCCTGCTGATCCTGGCATTGGCGTTCTTTCGCCGTGGGATTTACGGCGGCGTCGAGTACACCTTTACGATGGAAAACCTCGCATTGGTTTTCGACCCTCTGTATGCCAGCATTTTCTTGAAATCAGCTTGGATTGCGGGCCTGTCAGGGGTGATCGCAGTTGTCGTTGGGTATGCCGCAGCCTTTGCTATCGCTGCTGCTCCTGCGCGCCGCCAACCAATGCTCTTGTTCTTTGCTGTCTTGCCGTTCTGGTCGAACTATCTGGTGCGCACTTATGCTTGGATCGTCCTTCTGAACCGCGAGGGGCTGATTGTTTCGGTCGTTCAGGCACTGGGCTACGACGGCGAACTACCCAAGCTACTATATACGGAAAGCGCGGTTGTTGTGGGGCTTGTCTACAATTACCTGCCCTTCGTCATCTTGGCTTGTTACGCGCCGCTCTCGCGGCTCAATCCCGAGATTGCAGAGGCTTCGCGTGATCTGGGCGGCTCAGGTTGGACAACTTTTCGCCGGGTGATCCTGCCGATGACCGTTCCAGGAATTGCCACCGGGTTTGTCTTTGTCTTCGTGCTGTCGATCGGCAACTTCGTGACGCCAGCACTTCTGGGAGGCGGCCAGTTTCAGATGATTGGTAACCTCATTTACGCGCAGTTCCTGACGGCGAATGACTGGCCCTTTGGCGCAGCTCTCTCAATGTTCCTGATCGCGATCATGATGGGGCTGCTAACACTCCAAACGTTTGCGACAGAGCGTGCCTCAGGTGCGCGCAGAGAGGAGAGCTGACATGCGTTCCCAAGCTAATCCTCGCCTGATGCTGATGATCCTTTCTGCGGTCTTTGCCTTTCTCTACATCCCGATCTCAGTGTTGTTTGCGCTGTCGTTCAACGAAGGTGGATTACCCACCGCATGGACTGGTTTTTCTGTGAAATGGTACGGTGAGCTGGTACGAAATGACGAAATTATCGGCGCGGCTTTCAACACGTTGATGGTTGCTATCGTCTCAACCTTCCTTGCGACGATTCTGGGAACTTTGCTGGCTGTCGGTGTCGAAATCCGTCGTCGCAAGGGCCGTTTTCTGGAAACAATTATCTTTGCGCCGATGATCATTCCCGACATCGTGCTGGCCATTGCCCTGCTCAGCTTCTTTTCGATGCTGAATGTCACCATGGGACTGCACACTGTGATCGTCAGCCATGTGGTGTTCAACCTCGCTTTTGTCTGCTCGGTTGTCCGGGCGCGCCTCAAGACTTTTGACTGGTCGATTGTCGAGGCCTCAACAGATCTTGGTGCTTCGACTCCAATCACCCTATGGCGTGTGGTCCTTCCAGTAATGTTGCCTGCAGTCATAGCCGGCGCGCTTCTCGCTTTCACCCTGTCGGTCGATGAATTCATCATCGCTTTCTTTACCGCCGGCGCAGGGCGTGACTCGATTACGTTGCCAATGCAGATCTTTGCCATGATCCGCTTTGGTATAACCCCCGAAATCAACGCGCTGGCAACCATCGTCATGACCGTCTCGGTCGTCGCGCTGGCGCTGTCTCAACGCCTCAACCGCGGAGGGCTTCCGGGACAATGACCCAGCCTTTGCTATCACTTCGCAATGTCGAAAAGTCCTTTGGCACAGTACGTGCCGTGGATGGCATCGATCTCGACATTCAGGAAAACGAGTTCTTTGCCCTTTTGGGGGCTTCGGGCAGTGGCAAGACGACCCTTCTACGGATGCTTGCCGGGTTCGAGATACCAACCGCGGGCGAAATCATGCTCGACGGCAAAGACATCTCAAACGTTCAGCCGAATCACCGGCCCGTGAACCTGATGTTTCAGTCCTATGCGCTGTTCCCGCATATGACGATTGCTCAGAACATCGCTTACGGCTTGGAAATGGAAAAACTTCCCAGACCCGAGATCAATCAGCGGGTCGAGGAAATGCTCGGGGTCATCCAGCTTTCGCATCTGGCAAAACGCAAACCCGACCAGCTATCCGGTGGCCAACGTCAAAGGGTTGCGCTGGGTCGTGCGCTTGTAAAGCGGCCACGCCTCTTGTTACTGGATGAGCCGCTCGGCGCTCTCGACAAGAAGCTGCGCGGCGAAATGCAGCTGGAGCTCAAACGCATTCAGGATGAGTTCCGCATCACCTTTATCGTCGTGACTCACGATCAAGAAGAAGCGTTGGTCATGGCGGATCGGATTGCCATTCTGCAAGACGGGCAATTGCTGCAGTGCGGTAGCCCGCATGAAATCTACGAACACCCGCAAAACCGCTTTGCCGCCGACTTTATCGGCGTCATGAACTTTTTGCCGGTCAGTAAATCCGGGGGGGCACTGGTTGCGCTGGATGGAAGTACGATCATGGCAGGTCAAAATGAAAACCTACCCAGCGGAGAGGCCGTAGCAGCGGTGCGTCCCGAACGCCTGCACCTTGGCGCGGCGGATGGAGACAACAGCCTGTCCGGCAAGGTCAGCGCGACGGCCTATCACGGTCTTGACCTGCAACTGCATCTGGAAACCCCCCTGTCACCGACACCCATAATGGTGCGTCTCACCGCTGACGCTGCCGAAGGGCGACCCCTTGCGATAGGGGACGATGTGACGGTTGGCTGGGCCGCAAAAGACACCCGCATATTCGCCGCTTGAGCGACCCTGCAACGAATGCCGGACAACCGGCGCAAATACCAACAGGAGATTGAAATGGAACAGAAAACTTTCGCTTTTTTCCCAGAGGCCGCTTTTGGCCCGGCACTGAATTCGGTTGGCATTGCCCAAGCGGTAGAACGTATGGGTCACAAGGCAGTGTTCCTATCGGATCCGGGCTTTGTCGATGTTTACAAAGGGTATGGTTTTGAAGCACACCCCGTAAACCTGTCGGAACCGATGCCAGCCGAGCAAATGGCCAAGTTCTGGGAAGATTTCATCAATGGCCACATCCCCAACTTTCGCAAGGCCCCGATCGACCAGATCGACAACTATGTAAAGGAATGCTGGGAAGCGATCGTAGACAGTGCGAAATGGGCGCAAAAGGACCTGCCGCAAATTCTAGCCGACATCAAACCAGACGTAATTTCTGTCGACAACGTGATCCTGTTCCCGGCGATCAAACAGCATGGTGTGCCCTGGGTCCGGATCATTTCATGCTCGGAGAATGAAATCGAGGACGATGCGATCCCACCGCATTTGTCGGGCATGTCCGAGAATGACACCGAAGGCCACGCTGCGTTCCGTGCGAAGTTCAACGAGGTGATCAAGCCGATCCACGATGATTTCAACGCCTTTCTGGCTGAGTGCAACGAAGACCCTTACCCGATTCCTCAGTTCTTTGAGGCCTCGCCGCATATGAACCTGCTGCTATACCCTGAGCAGGCGAAATACGATCGTCCAGTGCCTCTTGATCCGGCCAAGTTTCAGTATCTCGAGGGCTGTGTGCGTCAGGATGATCCATATGAGGTCCCGACCTTCAAGAAGAACAACGACGGGCCGCTGCTGTATGTGTCTTTCGGATCTCTTGGGGCAGGGGACACTGATCTTCTCAAACGCTTGATCGACCTGATCGGGAACAGTCGCTATCGGGCGTTGGTCAATGTGGGGGACTACAAGGACGAGTATTCCGATGTTCCTGATAACGTGATTCTCGACAGCTGGTTCCCTCAGCCTTCGGTGATCCCGCAGATGGATGCCGTTATCCACCACGGTGGCAACAACTCGTTCACTGAATGCCTGTACTTCGGCAAGCCCGCGATCATCATGTCCTATGTCTGGGACGGCCACGACAACGCGATGCGCGTACAGGAAACCGGTCATGGCTTCCGTTCAGACCGTTATGATTGGTCCGAAGAAGAAATGATCGAAAAGATCGAAGCCTGCCTGAACGATGAAGCCATGGCCACAAAACTGGCGGCCACATCGGCTCACATGCAGTCGCAAAACGGCCAGGAGAAAGCCGCCAAACTTCTGGTTCAACTGGCGGAGAACAACGCGTGACCAATCTGAACTCATCGGCGCCCCATATTCATGGGGCGACCACCTATGACGATCTTGCCGACTGGGGGCCTCAGCCCGACATGATTGATGGGCAATCGCATTCCACGGGGCGGCTTTTGCACAAGGGGCCGAACAATTCGCCCGAGACCGGCGTTTGGGTCTGTACCCGCGGCACCTGGCGTATTTCGGTGCCGCGTGACGAGTTTTGCCACTTTGTCGAGGGGCGCGTGATCTATCGCCGTGACGGCACGGACGAGGTGATCGAGGCCACTGCCGGAACCTGCGTTCTGTTTCCCGCCGGATGGGAAGGCACCGCCGAAATCACCGAGACACTTCGCAATATCTACATGCTTGTTTGAACTGGAACTGGGACTATGAAAGCACCCGTAATGCGCAAACCGCTCGAAGTCACCGATACGGTGGACTGGGGCTTAATCCCGACCATGATCGAGGGCGAAAGCCGCACCTCGGGTCAGGTTCTTCATAAAGGCCCAAACGGCGAAAGTGAGTGCGGTCTTTGGATTTGCACGCCTGGAAAATGGGAATGTCACGTCACCAAGGACGAGTTTTGTCACTTTCTTGAGGGGCGCTGCACTTATGTTCACGAAAGCGGTGACGTGATTGAAGTGACTCCCGATACAGCGGCCTTTTTTCCACAAGATTGGAAGGGTATCTGCACCGTCCATGAAACGGTCAAAAAGGTCTATATGATCCGATGAACCCCTCTTTGCCCCAAAACGCGTCCATGAATGCAAGGTGCCTTTCAGCACCGGCCAGAACCTTTATGTCCCGTCACGGGCTCGAGCGTTCTGTGTTGAAACAATTCGAAGCGGACGCCTCTCCGCGCCGGTATTATCGCGTTCAGGGCGAAGGAATTCTGCTGATGGAGGATCGACAGGATCAGGTGGGATTTGCAGCCTATCTTCGCCTGTCGCACCATCTGAATGTGCTGGGCTTGTCTGCACCACGTGTGTTTGGTGCAGATCCGTCGCATGGGCTGGCTCTTGTCGAGGATTTTGGTGATAGCACCTATGCAGCTTGTCTGGCTTCGGGCCATGACGAAGCCGCTCTTTATAAGCTGGCTGTTGAGGGTTTGTTGCATCTGCATCGCGACCCGAAGGGCCGCGAAGTGGATCAACCAAAGTATGATATGTCGGTGTATCTGGACGAACTCAGAATATTTACCGACTGGTTCGTCCCCGCGATTGCGCCGGAAATCGACAAACAGACCTTCACCCAAAGCTTTCTAGCCCTCTGGCGGGATGCTCTCACTCCTGTCGCCAATAGCTTCGACACACTGGTTCTGCGGGATTTCCACGTCGACAATCTGATGCTTTTGGAGGATCGAACAGGCGTTGCCCGATGCGGCTTGCTGGATTTTCAGGACGGTATTCTGGGGCCCTGCGAATACGATCTGGTGTCATTGCTGCAAGATGCAAGGCGGGATCTGGGTGCGGGTCTCGAAGGGCAGCTTCTGGACTATTACGTGGAAAATGCGCCCTCTCATATCGGTGCGGAAAATGACATTCGACACCGTTATGCCCTGCTGGGCGCACAGCGTCACGCGCGCATTCTTGGCGTGTTTGTGCGCCTGTTCCAACGGGACGCCAAGCCGCGCTATCTGAAATTCATCCCGCGTGTGCTGGCCCAGTTCCAGACTGCGCTTGTGGATGCCGACCTGACCGCGATCACATCTTTTCTTGATGCCGAGTTACCCGGTTGGGCTGACAAGGCGTTGATGCTCGACCGTGACCTTACAACCCTTCAAGGAGAGCCAGATGTCTGATGTTCTCGCGCCCTGCTACTATCTTGCCCCCGACTATCACCCCACCGAGGGCTCTGAGCAAATGGCGGTTGATCCAGCCACGCTCGAAAACATCGGACCCGTTGGTGCCCCTTCCGAGGCGCAGCTGGATCGCATTCTGGAGCGGGTGAACGCCGCCCAGAAAACATGGGCCAAAATGGACTGCAAAACGCGGGCTGGATTGCTGCACGGCATCGCGGACGCGATGGAGCGGGCAGACATGACCGATATTGCGATCACCATGACGCGCGAGATCGGGAAGCCCTACCCTGAAGCTATCGGTGAAATTGCCAATATCGCGCCGGTGTTTCGGTATTTCGCGGAAATGGCCCGCGATGATGCGGGGAAAATCGCGGGAACGATGCAGCCCGGATCGTTCCAGTACCAGACCTATGCGCCCTATGGCGTGTCGGTCCATATTGTACCCTATAACTTTCCGTTAATCCTTGGGTGCTGGACCATCGCGGCATCCCTGGCGGCGGGGAATGGCATTGTGCTCAAGGCGGCACCTGCCGGATCACTTTGCACTCTGGCTTTTATGAAATTCTTCGACGGTTTGCCCGCAGACCTGGTGGCTTGTGTGGCAGGCGGCCCGGAAGTGGGAAAACACCTGGTTTCCTGCGATAAAACCCATGCCATTGCCTTTACCGGCTCAGCTGAAGTCGGCCGTCTGGTGGCAATCGAGGCCGCGAGCCGGATGAAGCCATTTGTCATCGAAGGTGGCGGCAACGATCCAATGATCGTGACCAGCAATGCTGATATCGCCGTGGCTGCGGCGGGTGCTGTGACAGCGGTTTATTTGCAATCCGGCCAGGTTTGCACCTCGACCGAGCGGATTTATGTCGATGATGCAGTGCACGATGAATTCGTCGCGGCCTTTATTGAACGCACGCGCCAGTTGCGTGTCGGCAATGGTCTGGGCGTGGCCGAGATTGGCCCGCTCGTGTCAGAAGCGGCCCGCGCCAAAGTTCTGGACTGGATTGATCGCGCCAAGTCCAAAGATGCCACCATCGCGCTGGGGGGCGGTATTCCCGCTGCGCATCCAACGGGCTGGTTTCTGGAACCAACAGTTGTCACCGACGTGACCCCCGATATGGGAATCCTGAACGAAGAGATCTTCGGCCCAGTGGTGTCGATTGTCCGCACGTCCTCGTTTGAAGAGGCCCTGACCCTGGCCAATGACTCGGTCTATGGGCTAGGCGCGTGCATCTTCACCAATGATCTGGCCGAGGCCCATGAAGCGGTTGACCGGCTCGAAGCGGGCATGGTCTGGGTCAACAATCCTTTGGTCGACAATGATGCGCTGCCCTTTGGTGGCATAAAAAGTTCGGGCATGGGGCGTGCTTTGGGGCGCACGGGATTGGAAGCCTTTCGTCAGCCCAAAATGGTCATCCTTGATCCCGTCGCGAAAGAAGCTGACTGGTGGTATCCTTATCCAGACGATTGGTTTCTGAATGCTGGCGGCCGCAAGCACGTCTGATTGGCTAGCTCAGGAAATACTTTCATGAAAACAGAATCTTATACTGATGGCACATTCTGTGCCCCGGCACAGGGCGGCGCGTTCGCAGCCATTGATCCTGCTACCGAGCGCACGATCGTACTGAAACCATCCGAAATGTGTTCGATGATCCGTTTCGACCACCAAAATGACTGGGGCTGGTATCTGAACAAGGAAATTGGGCTATGACTGTGGGAAACAAGGTTGCTGCTGTTGTCCTGGCCGCGGGCAAGGGCACACGGATGGGATCCGAAAAGCACAAGGTTCTTCACGAACTGCAGGGCAAACCGCTTCTGGGGCATGTGCTGGACACACTCGCCTTGCTCGAGGTCACCGAGACTGTTGTGGTCGTCGGAGCCGGGCGCGAACAAATCACCACGGCGTTTCCTGATCTCACAACGACAATTCAGGAACAGCAACTGGGCACCGGCCACGCCGTACTCATGGCGGCCGATATGCTCGACGGCTTTGAGGGAGTGGTTCTGGTGCTCTACGGTGATGTTCCGCTGGTCTCGCATCAGACGATGCAAGCCTTGACCCGCAAAGTGGACGCGGACACCGCGCTGGCTGTACTGGGGTTCACCCCAGATGATCCGCGTGCCTATGGGCGGCTGGTCACTGATGCGGCCGGCACGCTCGAGCGGATTGTGGAATTTGCCGATGCGGACGAGACCGAGCAGGCCATCGGGTTCTGCAACTCGGGCATCATGGCGATACGTGCAGATGCGATGTTCAACCTTTTGCCACGGATCACTAACGACAACGCGAAGGGCGAATATTATCTGACGGATATCGTCGCGCTGGCCCGCGACGCCGGGCTGCGGGTCGCCACCGCTCAGGCTGATGAGTGGGAGGTGACTGGCGTTAATTCGCAGTTCGAACTTGCGGCTTTGGAGAAACTCCTCAAGGCCCGAGAGTATCAGGAAGCCTGACCATGCCCGAGCTATCACACCGATTTGAACAGACCCGGTTTTCGCCTTTCTGGGCTGAAACCGTTGCCGATAAACCTGTTTTGCCAGTCCTGTCGGAAAGCATCGACTGTGATCTGGCGATCATCGGAGCGGGGTTCACAGGGCTATGGTCGGCATTAAAGGCACGGGAACGCCATCCTGATGCCCGCATTGTTGTGCTCGAGGCGCGTCACCTTGCCGATGCCGCCAGCGGGCGCAATGGCGGGTTCTGTGCCCCGTCAATTTCGCATGGCGTGGGCAATGCACTCAACCGCTGGCCCGATGAGGCGGAGAAACTGGTGCGTCTGGGTCGTGAAAACCTCGACGCAATGGAAGCAGACATTGCGACCTATGGTATTGATGCCGAGTTCGAGCGCACCGGCAAGCTAAACGTCGCCCGTACAGCATGGGAAGCCGATGGTCTTGGCGTGATGCAGTCAGGGTATGCGAATTTCGGGATTGAGACTGCCATCCTGACACCGAGCGAACTGGCATCGCATCTCGAAAGCCCGCGTTATCCGACAGGGTTGTTTGAGGCCAATTATGCCTATGTGAATCCGGCTAAGTTGGTTCATGGTCTGGCGCAGGCCTGCCTGTCACGGGGCGTGGCCATCTTTCAAGACAGCAGGGTCACCGGTTTGCAGGACATGGGTGAGATCCTTTCCCTTGCCACCGACGGCGGCGAAGTCCTGGCGAGACAGGTGGTCATGGCCACCAATGCCGACGTGCCGCTGCTAAGTCATCTGCGCCGCGCGATTATTCCGGTCTATGACTATACCATCATGTCAGAGCCACTTACCGATACGCAACTACAAGAAATCGGCTGGCAGGGGCGCCACGGCATCGCGGATTCCGGCAACCAGTTTCACTATTCCCGCAAAACTGCCGACAACCGTATACTCTGGGGGGGCTATGACGCCATATATCACTATGGTTCGCGCCGCGATCCGGACTTGCTGCACCGAAATGAAACCTATGCCGGGCTTGAAGCAACTTTCCTCGACACGTTTCCGAGTCTGAAGGATGTGCGTTTCAGCCACGCGTGGGGAGGTATCATCGATACTTCTGCACGGCTGACCTTTTTCACTGGTACCGCCTATGGCGGACGGTTGACTTATGCGATGGGGTTCACGGGGCAAGGGGTGACGGCCTCGCGATTTGCAGCCCTTTCCATGCTGGACCACTTGAAGGACCTTCGCACTGAACGCACCGAATTGAGAATGACACAAAGCCAACCAGTTGCGTTCCCGCCGGAACCATTGCGCAGCTTGGGAATTCGTTGGGCCCAGGCCGATTTGGCGCGCGAAGATCGCACGGGCCATCGGTCTCTGATGCTGTGCGCGATGGACAAGATCGGGATCGGCTTCGGGTCCTGACCTCTTTTTTCACCATTCAACAGACAGGAGGTCCCAATGACAGCGTATCCCAAACATGTCATCGCCTTTGACGATGCTGCCACGACCCCGACCGAGACGCAGATTGACGACCCCGCTGCAGTCGACACGCCCTATACCAGCAAAAGCTGGCGGCATTTCACCAATCCTACCAAAGGCGCTATCGCCGGAGTTTGGGAGGCCGAGTCACATCTGGAACGCTGCCAATGCGATTATGATGAGCTGTGCCACATTCTGGAAGGTCGCGTTCGGTTAACCGATGCCGATGGCGTCTGCCAGGAATTCGGCCCCGGCGACAGCTTTGTCATCGCCGCTGGGTTTTCCGGAACCTGGGAAAACCTGACACCGGTGCGGAAGGTCTTTTTTGTCCTGTCCTGAACCGGCGTTGCCATGGGCAGGCGATGTCAGAAGAAACTCGGTTGTGAAGGGCAGGGCGGCGATTTAGCTTCTGTTCATGACAAAACGCTCTCCTTTTCGCTACTTCAAAACCAGCCCAGAAATCATCCGTCTTGCAGTGATGATGTATGTCAGGTTTCCTCTTTCCCTCAGGAATGTAGAGGACCTTCTGCACGAACGAGGCATCGAAGTGAGTCACGAAACTATCCGTTTTTGGTGGAACAGATTTGGCCCACTGTTCGCGTCAGAGATCCGCAGAAAACGGATTTGCCGGATGCGATGTTACTCGAACTGGCCTTGGCACCTCGAAGAGGTTTTTGTGAAGATCAACGGCGAACGACACTACCTTTGGCGTGCGGTGGATCACGAAGGTGAGGTGCTAGAAAGCTTCGTCACTAAGCGCCGGGATCGCACTGCGGCCCTTAAATTTATGAAGAAAACGATGAAGCGATATGGACAACCGGAAGTCATCGTGACCGACAAATTGCGTTCATATGGTGCTGCGATGAAGGTTATTGGCAACGCCTGGAAGCAAGAATCCGGGCGCTGGAAAAACAATCGCGCAGAGAACTCTCACCTCCCTTTTCGAAGGCGAGAGCGAGCCATGCACCGCCTTCGCTGTATGCGAAGTTTGCAGAAATTTGTTTCCTTTCATGCTTCCGTTTCCAACCATTTCAAAAAGGAGCGTAGCCTGTCCCAAAGAGATCATTTCAAGATGAACCGCACCGCTGCTCTTGCCGAGTGGCGCGGTCTTTGCGCGACTTAAAGGGCACCGATGCTGGCCTAGTAGAGACGAGTTCGAATTCGTCTGACAGCACAGTCGCTTGGGTAGTTGCTCTTGGACTTCGCTTGGCCCCTGAAGGCTTTGGAGCGCTGTTGGAAGCCCCTGTAATTGCGGCCGTCGCGGTGTCAATGGCCTACTTGCGGGTCTTCTCCTCGACAAAAGACTGGAGAACGCCCGCGCGACATCTCAATGGTTGATGTTTGCATTGGTCGTGTTTGCGTTTCTTCTCCGCGCGTTCGGCCCGTTTGGGACAATGCTGATGTAAGAGATATCGGGACTATGGTCGACACTGGGCTGCCAAGGCCAAACAGGCGCCCGAAGTTCTCTTTCATGAGATCCAGCAAAATGGCCGGTGTGTCCGCATGGCAGACCTTGGTGCAGAGCGCGGCGAATGTCTGGTTTGAGCCCAAATACGACTTTAGAAACCGGCGCGACATCCTTCGCAATGGGCGGACAGAGGTTGTTCGCTGCGTCTGACGCAAATGTCTATATGCGTTGATCTGGGTCCCAAGTTTCCTCCACCTCGCGGAGAGTCCTTGGGTTTCGGTTCTTTGTTGCAGTTAAGCTCGGACCAGAATACCGACCGTATCACCTGCTACTTTTGACTCACAATCGACAGATTTTTTAAGTGTCAGCTGCATATCTACCATCGACGACTTAGCGAGGGGCGCGCTGATTGTAGGCTTGTCGTCATTTTGGGGCTGATCAAATGTTTGTGGCGCTATCACATTCCAAACCAGAGACGGTGAGAATATTACATGCAAGAATTCTGGTCATTTTGCTAGATCACAATCCCGTCGGTGATCCTTTCGTCTAATAGTCAACTGCGGTATCACGAGACATGCCCCATTATGTTGGATCCCATTGCATTCCGACTTAGATGATTGGCGTTGGATACTTAGGAGATAGACATGAGTTTTTGTCGCCGAGCTCTGTTTGCAGTGCTCTTGAGCACAGCGCCGGCATTATTGGGCGCGCAATCGGCAGAGGAAGCTGACGCATCTCTGTTTCTCGAATTGAACAATGCTCAGAATGACGGGGATGCGTGCCGCCTGACGTTCCTGGTGAGAAATGAAACGGGGATCTCGATCGACCAAGCGGTCTTTGAAACTGTCATCTTCGATACTGCGGGAGGTGTCGTGAACCTTTCCCTGTTTGATTTTCGTGATCTTCCCGCGCAAAGGCCGCGGGTACGGCAGTTCCAGTTACCAAAAGTGACGTGTGAAGCCGTTGGAAGGATGCTGATCAATGGCGCAAATACATGCGTTGTGAACGGATCCGAAAACACCATATGTGATGAGGGCCTCTCACTTAGCAGCAGACTTTCGGTGGAGTTACTCGGATGAGCATATTGGATACGCTGCGCGGAATCCTCGATCTTGGCGGCCCGGTGATTTCGGTCTTGCTTGTCATGTCAGTGCTGGCATTGGGAGTTATTCTTTACAAAATCTGGCAGTTCTCGGCCTCGGGGGTCGGACGCCACCGCGCGCTTTCCGAAGCTCTGGCGGCTTGGGATTCAGGGGATCATGCAATGGCCATGGCGTCTCTGTCCAAAAGTAGCAGCTATCTCGCCCCTCTCTTGGACTTGGCCATGAAGGCGCCGAACGTACCGGGACTTGATGGGCGGCTCGATGCGGAAGCGGGTGTGGCGCTCGCGGGGCTTGAGCGAGGTTTTCGCTTTCTCGACACCGTGGCGCAACTCGCGCCCTTACTGGGGCTCTTCGGGACTGTCCTTGGCATGATTGAAGCCTTCCAAAGCTTGCAGGCCGCCGGATCTTCCGTGGATCCGTCTTTGCTGGCCGGTGGGATTTGGGTGGCGCTGCTGACCACAGCAGCCGGGCTCGCCGTCGCAATGCCAACCTCGATGTTTCTTGCCTGGTTTGAAAGCAGAACTGCACAAGAAAGAGTCTTTGCGGACAAAGCGCTTCAAACGGTTCTGGTGCCAAACCAAGCAGCGCTCAACAATGCGTAACAAGGCTCCATTCGTTCGTCGGGTCGTTTCCTTAACGCCGCTGATCGATGTTATCTTTTTGTTATTGCTGTTCTTTATGTTGACGTCGACCTTTTCGACTTTCGGTGAGATAGAACTTCACCAAACGGCTCGAGGGACAAGTGCATCGAGTGAGCCTACGGAAAGAGCCTTTGTTCAAATTGGTGCTGAGCGGCTGGTTCTCAATGGTACCGAGGTTTCTCTGGACGAACTGGTCGATCAGGTCGAAACCGGGCAGGTTTTGGTCAGCCTCGATGTTGAGACGTCGGCGCAGCGGATGGTTGACCTTTTGGTTCGCCTGCGGGGGCGTGACGGCCTGACTGTCACTTTTCTGGAGTGAGCGCATGATCCGTCCTGCCCTGCCGCGCAAAGCCCGAGACTCGACGATTGCAATGATCAACGTCGTCTTTCTAATGCTGATTTTCTTCCTGATCGCAGGCACCATTGCACCACCGATCAACCCTGATCTCGAACTCGTGGACACATCTGGCCTCGAGGGTCGCGAGCCACCAGATGCCCTTGTTCTTCTCAAAGACGGCACGCTCACTTTTCGCGGTGAAACAACAGATCCAGAGACGTATATTGCCACACATGGCACAGAGCCCGTGCGCATTGTCCCAGACCGTCATGTCGCCGGCACCCGCCTGATCGAGGTCACAGGCAAACTGCGCCGCCTCGGGGCCCCATCCGTCGTTTTGGTCACTGAGCGGGCATTAGAATGATCCGGACGTCTACGGCTATTGCAACCGTCGCAATTGCATTGTCGCTGTTGCTGCATTTTCTGGGTCTTACATTCGGTGTGGACGTTGAACCAGAGCGTTCAGGAGAAACCACGACTCAGAACGTAGTGAATGTAGGTGAGGCGTTTGAAGATGTCGCCGAAGCCGTTGTCGAACCTGTTTTGCCGGAACCCGCCCCCACCCCCGAACCTCCAGCCGAGACGCCGCCTGAGCCTGACTATGCCGACGTTCCGACGAGCCAAGCCCTTGTTGCATCAGAAGACCCACAGAACGTGTTTGCGCCCGACACCGGCCTGATCGAGGATGTGCCGAAGGATCTCATCGAACCTCTGGATCCCACTGGCGGAGGCTCCGCGCCGGAAGCTGTCGAGGCAACGGGAACAAAAGATGAGAGCACACCTCAAGCCCCCACAACGACACAAGTCGAGCCTGTCTCTGTTGAGGTTGCTGCCACACCGCTCGTCGCAGAAACGCTGACACCTGACGAGTCCCCCGTGGTCGAGCCATCGCCTCCTGCTGAGCCGGTTGTTGATCAGGCCGTTCCGCTTGAGCAAGTTGCAATTGCCCCAGATGGGGTGGCGACCATCGTTGAGCCCATTCAAGAAGATCCAGAAATCGAAAGCCCTTCCGAAGCCTCCGACCTTGCCGTTCTGTCATCGCTCCGCCCTAGACTTCGACCTCAGGCAACCTCGGATCGTGACCTCGGTCCGCTTGAATTTTTAGCAGACCCGCAGAACCTGCAGCCTGCTCCATCCGAAATCATTGAATCACCAATCACGCTCTATGCCCGCGATGGAGTTAATCTCTTTGCCGGGCAAAATGGAGGACAGAATAACGGTTCTGGCGGCGCTGTTATTTCGCGCGGGCCTGGAAATTCAGACGAAACCAACTATGTCGGCCGTGTTCTGGTCCACCTCAATCGTACTCCTGTCGCTCCTTTGAGTGCGAAAGGAACCGCGCGGGTCTTTTTCGAGATCAACCCTGATGGCTCAGTCGCCAGGGTCGATATCCTTGACAGTACCGGATCGGATGAGATTGAACGTGCGGCGAGGGATCAGGTACTAAGGGCAGCCCCTTTTCCACTGCCGCCACAAGGTAGAGTGCGCAGGCTAGGCTTTATGTACCGCAGTAACTAGTCTCGAAAGCTCTGCATTGGCCAAGGAGCATGGTTTCCGCTTCCCTGCGTTAGATCTGTACTGGGAGGGTGCCTGAGGAGCCTGAATGGCAGAAAAGACCGGCTTTTTCCCAATTCAGGCTCGGCTCAGCGAATGTCGGCCAATTCTAAACCTGCCATTCTCGCACCACGCAGAAAACGACAGGTGAGGCCCATTCCGTCGAATGCTGTGGCGGATGCGAACGGGGTGTTTGCATAATGTTGCGATCATCCAAGGGATCTGCTCCAATATCCCGTTTGGGGTCGTGGCTTTGCCGGAGTGGGAAAATGGAACAGCGCGAGTTCTTTGGAAACGACGGTCAGCAGGCGCTGCTCAAACGTAATTGCGCCCTGTCTGAATTGCTTCAGCACGACAAACGCTACAGCTACTATGGCCGAACTGTCGGTATCACCACCGCTCAGGATGGTGATCTGGATGTGCTTGCGACGCTCGCAAGACTCCAGGGCAATTCGAATTGCGGAACTGTTCCAGAGAACGAACGCAAGGAGTATGACGAGGGCCTGCGGGCAAGGGGTTGGTTCCTCTCGTATATCGAAAGTGGGAAGGCGCAGAGGACGCGCCCGCAGCCGCTCGGCGTGTGGTCACGGACATTCCGCTCGGAGATGACGTCTCCTTGCATTGTGTGTCCTCGGAAACGACCGTCAGCCTTTTGAGTTCAGCAGCGGACATGGCACTGGGATGTGGCGTACTGCCGACCTGCGGCGCTGCCTTGAGAGGAATGTTCCAACCTGTGGTGACCCTCATTGCCGTTGATCGGTTAGGCAAAGTCGTATCAATGGCTGCTGCGTCGACTTACATCCGTGTCGATCATGCGTCATTATCCGATCAGGCGTGGTGGGGAATGCTCGCCACCGACCCTTCAAGACGCGGGCAGAGTATGGCTTTGATACTTGGTGCCCGAGCAATTCTGGAGATGGAAGAGCGCTTTGGCAATCGGTCTTTCATGACCGGCGTGGAGGCCGGAAGCAGCCCGTCCGAAGATGTATGTTCGAAAATGGGGTTGGAGCCGCAAGGCATGACTCTCGTGGTATGCGCCGATCCCGAGGCCCTGATCAGCGGTCGCATGACAAAGTAGCTGGGGTATCCGTTAGTTGCTACATCGGTCTTTGCCGGTGCTGAATCTCGCGTCAGAAATGTACAGGTTGCACCCGTTCGTTGTGCGGCGCCGAATGAAGGGAAACTTCGCTTAGCCAACCATCGGGGCGGTAAGAGCATTCGCCGGCGCGGCGAATGGCAGTAATGAGCCCCAATAATGACTGATGCTGCAACATGCACAAACAGCCGCGAAGCACCGATTGTAGTTATTGGCGTTGGTAGGCAGCGACCCAAAGAAAACGTAGTCGTGAAGTATCCCGCTGTGGCACAGCTTTACCAGACCAACCATTCACTGTGAGCATGGATTTTGGCCTGAGCTCGACGTCCGGATAGCACAGGTCGGGATGCTCTATTGGGTCGTGGAGCGACAACTCCCAGTTGGTTGGATAGCAACTTAAACAGGAGCGATACCATATAGAGCTTTCTCGGCAGTGATGTCCGACAATGCCCTCACAGGGAATGCTGCGTCTTGAGTTTCGAAATAGCACGTCGACTCCTCGTGTTGCGTATGGGGCCAGTCGCTACCCCATACGACGCGAATGTCGTCCAGCATTTCCAGCAGGGCATTTGCATGAGGGGCGGTGTCAGAGGAAACTCGATTGTGAAGTGTAGGGCGGTTTCGTAGTTTTGCCCGATGATAAAACACTCTCCTTTTCGCCATTTCAAAACGAGCCCTGAGATTATCCGCCTTGCGGTGATGCTTTATGTCCGATTTCCGCTCTCGTTACGAAACGTTGAAGACCTGCTGCATAAACGCGGCATCGACGTGAGCCACGAAACTATCAGGTTTTGATGGAACAGATTTGGGCCACTGTTCGCGGCAAAGATCCGTAGAAAACGGGCCAGTCGGATGCGATGTTACTCGAACTGGCGTTGGCATCTCGACGAGGTTTTCGTGAAGATAAACGGTGAACGACACAACCTTTGGCGGGCCGTGGATCACGAAGGCGAGGTGTTGGAAAGCTGTGTCACGAAGCATCGGGATCGCACTGCGGCCCTAAAATCCTTGAAGAAAGCGATGAAACGATACGGCCAACCAGAAGTCGTCACCACTGAAAAATTACGCTCTTATGGCGCGGCGATGAAAGTCATTGGGAATTCCGATAGACAGGAAACGGGGCGCTGGAGAAACAATCGAGCCGAGAACTCTCACCTCCCTTTTCGACGACGAGAACGTACCATGCACCGCTTTCGTCGTATGCGAAGTTTGCAGAAATTTGTTTCTGTCCATGCTTCCGTTTTCAACCATTTCAATCAGGACCGCAGCCTTTCCCAAAGAGATCATTTCAAGATGAACCGCACCGCTGCTCTTGCTGAGTGGCGAGGGCTTTGTGGGGAATAAAGGACAGCCTCACTGGCCTAGTAGAGACGAAATCGAATTCGTCTGACACGACCGGAGAAAAAGCCGCTACCTGCCCAATTGCATCGTGCTTTCCGGTTCCCAATGCATAAGTCCGTCTTCGCCTTTTTTGCAACGCAATAGTCTTTCCTCTACGTCTCGCACGGTGTCTGTGACTGTATTGTTTCCGGTCAAGAGAACGTAAGCGTCGGCCGAATAGGCCAGCCCAGCATAATAGCAAAACCGCTGCTCAGCATTATCGGGAATTGGAGAGGCAATCAGTGCACCGGATTGGGCCTCAACAATTGTTGCGCTGATAATAAACGCGGCTGACAGAAAGGTGTGTTTCATTGGATTTCCTCTATTCAATAAAGATGGGCTTTGAAACCAGGCTTGGGCAACAGAAAAAAGGGATACCCCGGCATTGTAACAGCAAGTCTTCCGGTTGCTACTGCTCGGGCTGACTTTCGGAAAGACAAAGGAGGAAATTACCCATCTGATCCCAAAGGTTTTCTTCCTTGTCGCAACATTCTCCTCTGATTTTCTCGCATCATTTCTTGGGGAAAACGAAAGTTGCTGCAAATCTGAAACCCCAACCCTCCGGACCATTGGCCGCGCTATCGAAATAGTATCGCACGCCACCCTGTAGGGAAACTTTTTGCTTTCCGAAGGAAACAAGCTTGGAAACCATGAAATTCACAGGCAATGTCCATTGTTTCGTATTCCAATCATAGGTCGCTTCCGAGTTCACCGTGTAGGTCCAGTGGTTCGGAGTTCCGTAAGCAACAAACGGTTGGATGTAGGTTGAATTGAGGTTGTCACTTTCAAATGACCAAAGGTGGTTTCCTAATGCCCCGATGGTCCATGGCCCGGGCTGGACAAGATAAACCCCGGTTATCCCGCCACCCCATTCACCCAATCCAAAATCTGGATCGCTCGATGTTGGCAGGCTAAGAATGGGACCAACGCCCCAAGTGGATCCATTCGCAGTGTGCGCCGGGCTGAACCAAAAGCTCATCGATGTATCCCCTAGTCCCGAGTCGGAGCCAGGAGAACCAGCGACGTCTGATTGCCATTTGTAAGGGATGATTGTTCGCGTGATCAGATTCAACTCAGGTGTCAGTGAAAACGGTATCACCGGTTGAATGTTGAGAGTTAGCCTTTCACCGTCGGGAGTCCCGAAACCGGTGTCGTAGTTAAACTGCATTGGTACTGAGATCAGCGAGGCGAGTGGGTTGGATAGTTGCTTTGCCAGTTCCGCATCATCGGCCAATGCGTTCTGACATGTGAAGAAGAAGGGTAAAGAAAGTATCAGATTTCTAATTAGTGTCTTCATCCCCAACTCCATTTGCCCGACACCGAAAAAAATGGTCTCGAAACGCATTTTCCACTATCCATAGACTTATCTATGGAGGAACGTTTGTCAACGTCTCAGCAGACAGCCGTGTTTCAAAAATTTTCTAGTTAACAGCCGCTGAATGCACTGTGGGCCATGTAAAAGACATGTCAAATTGGGTGATTGCCTAGGGCTAGCCTCAGTTTGTTAGAATTGTCCACTCATCCCGGACAATATCTTCCCAACCTTCCTGTTTGGCTATTCCTGCGAGGGATTCCCCCATTAGTATAGTCACCATCATCCGGCCTCTGCTTGCGGCCTCTTTTTCAGAGAATCCGGCCTCCTCGAACATCCATTTTGCAAAGCTGAATCTGGATGCGATGACACGTGAAAAGGCGGACTCCACGTCGGGAGAGCGCCTGGACCAGACCTTGATCGCGGCATCCGTTCTTGCGGCGTCTTCGTGGATAACCTGAAGCATGAGGTTTAGAATTCTCTGTTTGGGCTCGCCATTAAAGGCCTGCGCATCGGTAATAATGTTGGCCGTCAACACTTTTTCCCAATAGTCGAGAACGCCTTGCAGCAAGTCCTGAATATCCTTGAAGTGCCAATAGAAGCTGCCGCTTGTCAGGTTGAGTTCGCGAGCGATTGAAACGACCTTGATTTTGTCCACCCCATCGCGGTTCAACACTTCGGTTGCGGCTAGCAGCCATTCTTTTCGGCTAGCTCTTTGCTTTTTTGGCTTTCCCATAGATGCCTCTATTGACTACGAAGAACAGTTTAGTACCATAGACATAACTATGGAGCGTCTCGACGAAACAACAAATCACATCGTCGCGAGTCGAAACGCTTAAAGGTTAAGCTTTCATTTGAGAATGAAAAAAAGGGGAAAAAGATGCAAAAACACGCACCAAAACTGGTAGAAAGTGTTGCCGCGATTGCGCTTGGGATAGCGTTTTCCGTGAGCGGATTTACAGCGTCCTTTGCTGAGGACCTGATGCCGACAGGTCGCTCAGCCGTGGAAATCAAAGATGGGGTCTATCCCGCCAGCTATTTTCCCAACACCGAGATATTGGGTGCCGAAGAAATGCGCATTACCGCGCTTGGGACAGGCATGCCCAATCAGACCAAGGCCGCCGTTTCGATCTCTTTTTACGTAGAACTGGGCAATGGCGACAAATTCCTTTTTGACGTTGGTACTGGATCGTCCGGAAACCTGTTTTCACTACGGCCCGATTTTTCCAAGATCGACAAGATGTTCTTTAGCCACCTGCACGTTGACCATGTCGGCGACTTTATGGGCATGCATGTAGGTGGATGGTTGTCTGGGCGCTACACGCCCCTGCGCATTTTTGGTCCATCGGGCGCGACGCCTGAACTGGGTACAAAGGCGTATGTAGAAAACATGAAGAAGGCCTATGCTTGGGATCTGCAGACTCGCAGTGGTGCATTGCCGGATGACGGCGCAAAGCTGGAAGTCACCGAGTTTGACTACATGCAGGAAAATGAAATCGTTTATCAGGAAAACGATGTCACGATCCGATCTTGGCCCGCTATTCACAGCCTTGATGGCTCTGTCAGCTATTCGCTTGAGTGGAAGGGCCTCAAATACGTGTTTGGTGGCGATACCTATCCGAACAACTGGTATGTAAAATATGCTGCTGGCGCAGATATAGCATCTCACGAAGCTTTCCTGCCACCAAAGGCGCTGTCCAACTACTTTGGTTGGGATATGGCGCAAGCCACATATGTGTCCACCCGGATCCACACCGAACCAAAGGCCTTTGGCAAAGTGATGTCGGCAGTGCAGCCTAGAATGGCCATGGGCTATCACTCGGTACTGTCTCCTGAGAACTATCAGGCCATTCTGGAAGGTGTGCGTGAAACCTATGATGGCCCCTTGGTTCTGGCACGCGATCTGGTGGTTGTTAATGTCACCAAAGACAGCATAGTCGTCCGCGACGCGAGTGTTGACGACTATGTTCTGCCACCCGATGTCGGCAAGGCCTACATCGATGCGGCACGCTCAGAAGACAAATCTCCTTCGGACAAAGTCAACGCCGGCAAGTGGAAGGGCTACACGCCGCCAGAAATGCCCGCCAAGAACTAAAAATGCGCTGACGGGCCGGCATGTCGCTGGCCCAAGCCGCCTAAATCTGTCGCGGGAGTAGATTTCGGTCATGACCGATGCGAACTGCAACAGAGCAACAGGCTTGATAGCTCCGGGCTTGATAAGCGCTGCAACTAGGCTTTTTGTCCACGGTCAGTTTCAGATATGACACTGGTCTGAACAATAGATGAGTTGGTTTTGATGGAGTTTTGGCGCCACGTCCTGTTGCCTTTGATTGGCTCGTTCCTGTTGGTCACCTATGCCTTTGCGGACTTGTCACCAATGACAGGGGCCGAAGTTGCGCCGAACATTGCGGAAATCAATGTGTCGGACTCCGGTGTTCAGGTTCTCCTTGAGATCTACGTGGACGACTTACCAGTTTTCGAAGACCTCTTGCCTGATGATTGGGTTCCCGGAGGCAGTCAAAACCGGGCAAGCCATGGTGAACGCATGCAGCGGTTTTCACGTCAAGGGCTAAGCATTCGGCCCGAGAACGGAGGCATTCTTCCTCTTGATGTGGTGCTGATCGAGCCCAGAGAGCGGATCAATCGCAACTCGCCACTTGCTGGCAAAACCGACGCCATCACAGGGTTCAGGTACCCGACGCCACCTGACGATCCGCGGGTGATCTATGCAGAGCTGTTTTACAGTTTTGAAGGGACAAGCCCCGAGCGGCTGATCATTGCCCCTCCGCAGGATGAAGACGGCAATGTGCGAGCCTCCATCGGTATGATCGTGTTTGACCGCAAGGTCGCTGTGACGGACTTTCGCCATCTGTCTACGCCTGCATACCTGACCCTTGACTGGCAAGACCCTTGGTACAGCCGTTTTGAAAACCCCAAGCTTCGTCGTCACCACCGCGATCCGGTCATGACATTCCTCTATGCCGAACCTTACGAAATCCGACATGAGGCCTTGTTGAGGGTGGGAGACGCAGCAAGGCTCGCGAACATCGATCTGGACGGGCCAGTTGTTAGTGATGCGGAACGGCAAAGCCTAAAACAAGCGCTGCCAAATGTGTTGCGCGACCTGTCTCCTATGACCGTAAATGGTGAGGCCGTGGTCCCTGACTTTGATCGAATGTCTTTTCTCAAGGCGAGCGCATCGGGGCTCACTTATCTGGAGCCGGGTGAAGACATTCTGACAGATGTTGCCATTGTGGGGCTTATTTATTCAGTTCCGACAGACAGTTTCGCCAAAGAAGCGACCGTAAAATGGTCTGTTTTTGATGAGGCGTATCCCACCGTTCCTGGAAATGCGATTGATACGGGCGGTCCGTTTTTTGCAAGCCTGACTCCGGAAAATCCGGTTCTGACGTGGACAAACTATTTCAAGAAATCGCCATATCCGGCGATTGAAGAAATAGTCGTGAGGCAAAAGGCGTCAGCTGTTCGATGGACGATCCTGCTTGTGATCGCTGCAATCGCTTTAGTATCTATCGCCTGTCTCCTTTTGGTCTTTCGTAGTACTTCGGGACGCCGCGCGGCTTTCGCTGTTCTGGCTATTGGGCTGGCCTGTGCCGCAGCCATTCCCCTGGCGCAACGTCAGGCGAGTATTGCGACCCTTCAACTGACCCAAGAGGCGATGACGAAGCTGTCCGATGACCTGCTGACGAATGTCTACCGGGCCTTTGACTTTCGGACTGAAGATCAGGTCTACGACCGCTTGGCCCTGACACTCGCCGGGGACGTCCTGGAAAAAGTGTATCTCGAACAGCGACGTGCCTTGCGGGTCAAAAAGGCTGGTGGCGCGCAGGCAAGAGTCGACCGATTGGAAGTCACAAGTGTTACTCAATTGCCGGAAGACGTTTCGGGAACGCTGCGCCTTGCTGTTGCGTGGCGTATCTCAGGGACTGTTGGGCATTGGGGGCACAATCATCGCCGCGCGAATGCCTACACAGCCGAAGTCACGCTACAGCCCGCGAATGGTGTCTGGAAAATTCAGGAGTTTGATGTGCTTTCCCAGGACCGACAATTATGAAGGTAGAGGTTCAAAATCTTCAGTTTTCCTATGGGGCAGGGGACTTTCGGATTTCCATTCCTGAGCTGACTGTTCCGACGGGTCAGTCGCTGGGGATTGTGGGGCCGTCAGGCTGCGGCAAGACGACCTTCCTGAATATTGTCTCCACGGTCACAAGGCTTAGACAAGGGCGCCTGACATTGGGCGACGTCAATCCGGCGGAGATGACAGATGCAAAGTGTCGAGAGTTTCGCGCCAAGAACATCGGGTACGTGTATCAGGATTTTGGATTGATCGATTATCTGAGTGGTCGCGAGAACCTGCTCTATCCGTTTTTTGTCACGGGTCGACGGGGCGATGCGGCGCTGAACAGTCGAATTGACCAGCTCACGGCCGAGTTTGGCATCACTCATGTACTGGGCCGTAAACCACAGAACATTTCGCAAGGAGAACGGCAGCGTCTTGCGATCTGTCGGGCAATACTGGGAATGCCGTCCCTCATCCTCGCGGATGAGCCAACAGGCAATCTGGACCCCGCTAACAAGTCCAGCATTCTGGATCACTTGTGCCGGCAATGCCAAACGACCGGGGCCACATTGATCGTCGTAACACATGATCGAAATCTGACGGATCGCTTTGATCAGGTCATCGATTTTTCAGACTTTGCGCAGGTGACCCGATGACCGGTCTTGCCCTTCTTGCGATCAGGAACCTGCAACACAACAAGGTCCGCAGCGCGGTGCTGATCTTTGTTTTGACAATTGTGACGTCCATTCCCGTTTTGGCAAATCTGGTGATTTCACAGGCTGAAAGAGACCTCATGGCGAGGGCGCAATCCACGCCTTTGGTTTACGGCGCCCAAGGTTCACCCATCGACCTCGTGCTCGGCAGTGCGTATTTCAGCGACCAGAGCACGACGACGGTGAAAATGGCCGACTATCTCGACCTGATTGACCTGTCGTACTTCGCGCTCGCCCCGATGCGACGCGCCGGAACCATCCGCGGGCTGCCCTTTGTGGGTGTGGATTACGAATATTTCATCGAGCGCGGCTTGCGTCCCTCAGAAGGTTTTCTTCCGCTTCGGGTGGGAGATGTCGTTCTGGGGCACGCCGTTGCGCAGAAAACAGGCCTGACTGTTGGAGGGGAACTGAGAACAGATGCAACGCAGGCGTTTGATCTGGCGGGCAGCTACCCTGTGACTTTACGTGTTTCCGGTATTCTGCCACGGACGAATAGCCCGGATGACGGTGTCGTATTTGCAGACCTGCGAACAGCCTGGATCGCAGAAGGGATCGGTCACGGCCATCAGGAGTTGACCACTTCCAGCGATCCCAATTTGCTGCTGAAACCTCAAAACGACGCGCTTGCCGCCAATTCAAGCCTTCCGACCTACACAGATCTAACCCAGGCAGATGGCGACGCATTCCACTATCATGGCGCGGATTCAGACCTGCCTTTGTCTGCTGTTCTGGTTTTTCCAAGGTCGCCCAAGGCCGAAGCGCTGCTCAAAGGGCGCGTCGCCGAACAGCAGGAAACCCGCCAGCTTGTCGATGTCGAGAACGTCATCCAGGATTTGCTGACGCGCGTATTCCAGATGAAATCCATCCTGCAGAACGTCGTTGCGACAATGGCCATCGCTACTATTGCAGCGCTGTTTCTTGTGGTGGTTCTATCTGTGCGAATGAGGCGTCGTGAATTTGAAATCGCCAATCAAATTGGTGCGCCCAAAAAGATCGCCGTCTATCTCGTCGCGATGGAGCTGGTGATATTGCTGTCTGTCGCGCTTGCCCTGACCCTCGCGATTTCCGGGGCGGTGTATATCTTTGACATCGACGCCCTGAGCCGAATTCTGGTGGAGGGATGAAAATGAGACCAGCTCTGTTTCTTTTCACGATTTTGGTTGGTCTTAGCGCGGCGCCATCTATCGCCGAGGACAGACGAACCGTTTTAACGGTAACACCTGCCCTAACCGTACTAGCGCAAGAGATTGCCACGGCGGATATGACCATTTCCTACCCTGGACCGGCAGATGAGAACGCCGCCGACTGGACGCCCGGTGCCGATGAATTGCGCCAATATCAGCAGGCGGATCTCATTTTGCTCGTTGGCGCCGGATACAGCCCATGGACCGCGACCGCTGCCCTTCCTCGCGCTCGGATGATTGATGCCTCGCAAGGTTTTGCGGACTTCTACATTGCGCGAGAAACCGATGTCGTGGCCCATCAACATGGCCCCGGAGGAGACGCAAACCACCATTCAGAATATGCCAATACGTTTTGGCTGAACCCAAAACTGGCGCAACAGCAGGCCCGGGAGATTTCCAGCGCGTTTAGTGCTCTTTGGCCAGAGAACGCGGAAGAGTTTCAGCAGAACCTGAGCGCCACGATTGAAACGCTCGAGGCACTGGACACCGCGTTGACCGCAGAATTTGCGACTCTTGATAACGTGCAGCTGTTCGCCTCGCACCCGGTCTATCAATACATGGATCAGGCATATGGGTTGCGCCTGCATTCTTTTCACTGGGAACCGGATCAGCATCCGGAAAGTGCCCAGTGGAAAGAGTTTGATGCCCTGCTGGATCCAAATCGCCGCACTGTGATGATATGGGAAGCGGAACCCACGCAAGAGACCCTAAAGGAACTTCAAATCCGGGACGTATCCATAATTGTCGTGTCACCCTCTTTTGCCTCGTTTTCATCAGACGCCTCTCTTCGCGAAAAACTGGGTTTTCCCAAGGGGATTGGACTGAGGCAATGAGGTTTCTGTTCATGGAGCATGCCTCAAAATGAGGTGGTGGAGCATCATATCCCTGATGTTCACCATAGTCGGCCTCGGTGCGTCCCAAGGATCTGCGGAACCTGTGGTCGCGAATATCGATAAGCTGATACCACTGACGGACCCTACCGATGACTGGCGGGTTCGAACGACACTAACTGGCCAAAAGATAACGATGTACGGCCAAGTCAGCCAGGCGTTCCTGGGCTATGACGACGGTCTGGTCAGGAATACTTTTGTGCCGGTCGACAATTCAAACGCCAGCACGCGCGTAGGATTCCTATGGCAGCTGTATCCGGTTTTCGGGCTGAATGCGGTTGCGCGGTTTGAGGGTGGCATAACCCCGCGTGCTTCGAACGCTATGAGCCAGTTGGATTCTTCCGGCAGTGGGTTCTCGTTTGATGGAACGCACGTGAGAAAACTCGAACTCATTCTGGATAGTGCGCGTTTTGGAACGCTGTCGTTTGGTCAGGGCAGTACCGCAACAGACAGCATCGCCGAGATCGATCTGTCGCAAACCAAAGTCACGGCCTATTCTGCGGTATCACAAACAGCAGGAGGGCAGTATCTGCGATTGGCAAACGGCAGCCTTTCGACCCTGGTGATTGGGAATGTTTTTGATAACTTCGACGGCGACAATGTCACGGGCTACAATTCTGATGGCAGCCGCAAGCTGCGGATCAGGTATGACAGCCCCAGCTTCAAAGGTTTTAAGTTCTCCGCTGCCGCCGGCAAAGATACGGTGACGAACAACCCAGCAACCCATTTGGATATGGCTCTTCGGTATGAAGGGAAGTTTGACAAGTTTCAGTTCAGTGGCGGGATTGGCTATTCGGATCATGAGGCTCGCAAAGTTACATCCGGTTCCTTGTCCGCATTGCATTACGATACAGGCGTCAACATCACGGTCGCCCTTGGATCTGAAAACGCATCGGGCGACTACACTTATGTTAAGCTTGGGTTGATCCGCGAGATTGTTGCCGCTGGAGATACCGCATTTTCGTTTGACTACTACGACGGAAAAGGCCTGGGCGTGGCGGGCTCCAGTTCGCGCTCATATGGGTTGGCAGTGTCACAGCAAATCAAAAAGAAGAACATCGAGATTTTCGGGCTCATCAGGCGCTACGAGTATGCTGACCCCACAAACCTCTACAAGCCTTCGGTGGCTGTATTGGCTGGAGTAAGGTGGAAGTTTTGATTCGAAGGGAAGGGCGCTGTCAGCAGAAACTGCGGTTGAAGAGAGAAAGTCTCTGTCCTAGCGTCCTGCCATTTCAAAACGATCCCCACTCAAGCAATTTAAGACGAGCCTGGAGATCATCCGCCTGGCGGTGATGTTGTACGTCCGGTTTCCTCTTTCGCTACGAAACGTGGAAGATTTGCTCCACGAACTCGGCTCCGATACAAGCCTTGAAGCTGTTCGTTAT
This sequence comes from uncultured Shimia sp., assembly GCF_947498095.1. Lineage (GTDB taxonomy): Bacteria > Pseudomonadota > Alphaproteobacteria > Rhodobacterales > Rhodobacteraceae > Shimia. Next base: position 41,297 of record NZ_CANMJE010000017.1, read on the forward strand.
TGGTGACGTCGATTTGGTCGATGTTTGCCTCCGAGATAAAAATGGTGCACTGCTGAAATGAAATCTAGCAAGTGGCGATGGCACCAGGATGAGATGTTCGTTAAAACCAATGGCGAGCAAGACTATCATTGGCGAGCTGTAGATCACGAAGGGGAAGTGCTTGAGAGCTTCGTCACAAAGACAAGGGACAAGAAGGCCGCTTTGAAATTCCTATGAAAAGCAATGCGAAAGCACGACCGGCCAGATGAAGTAGTGACCGATTGATTGCGGTCATACGTTGCTGCAATGAAAGTCCTCGGCAACGCAGAGAAGCAAGTTTGTGGTTGTCGGTTGAACAAGCGCGGGGAAAATTCCCACCTGCCATTCCGACGATGAGAACGGGCCATGCTCCGTTTCCGACGAATGCGATGTTTGCAGAAATTCGCATCCGTCCACGCCTCGATCTAAAACTTGTTCAATTCGGAACGCAGCCTCTACGCCAGACCAAATTTCAAAATGATCCGCGCCGCCGCTCTTGCTGAAAGGTGCGGTCTATGCGCGGAATAAGGGGCACTCTCACTGTCCAACCAAAGACTAGTTCGAATTCGACTGCCAGCACCGCGGGAAGCCGACTTTCGCCGCACTCTGGTTCAATGTCCGATTTTGGCTATTTTTGCTTTTTTTTCTTCTGCCTTCGGCGTCGGCAGCCAAAGAAATAGATTCCGATTAGTTCCGCCGATTGTGATCCAGTCGTGCTGCAAGTGCGTACAATCAGTATCCAACCCCTAGTTAGCAATCATTTTACCTTGGAGACAACACATGTTCCGTCGCACTTTCCTTGCACTCGCGTCTGCTGCCGCGCTCTCAACCGCTTCATTTGCCTTAGCAGATGGCCATTCCAAAGACATCGTTGACACTGCGATTGGCGCAGGTTCGTTCACCACATTGGTCGCCGCGGTACAGGCTGCCGGTCTCGTGGAGACGTTGAAGGGCGAAGGTCCGTTCACAGTTTTCGCACCAACAGATGACGCGTTTGCCGCATTGCCTGAAGGCACTGTTGAAACCTTGCTGAAGCCCGAGAACAAAGACCAACTTGTTGCCATTCTGACCTATCACGTTGTCACCGGAAAAGTGATGACCGGCGATCTTTCCAATAATATGATGGCCACAACCGTTCAGGGTGGAGACGTCAAAGTCATGACCGAAGGTGGTGTAACCGTGAATGGCGCCAGCGTAACAGCCGCTGATATCGAAACCTCAAATGGCGTCATTCACGTTATCGATGCCGTGATGTTGCCAAAGTGATGACGGTCCGTGCGCAGATGTTGTTTTGAGCAAACGCCTGCGCGAGGAGACTTCAGTTGCCTCACCCGTTTGCGTGGGAGGGGCACCCAAATTAAGTGCTTTTGTACCCGATTGCAATAAAGACTGCAGCGAACGAAGTAACCGATTAATGGAGACTGTCAGAGGAAACTCGGTTGCGACGGGCAGAGCGGTTTCATAGCTTCGCTTGATGACAATACGCTCTCCATTTCGCTATTTCAAAACCAACCCTGTGATCATCCGATTGGCGGTGATGCTCTACGTTCGTTTCCCGTTGTCACTTCGGAATGTCGAAGATCTGCTGCATGAACGAGGCATTGATGTGAGCCACGAAACCGTCCGTTTTTGGTGGAACAGGTTTGGCCCAATGTTCGTCGCTGAAATCCGCAGGAAACGGTTCTGCCGAATGCGGTGTTGCTTGAACTGGCAATGGCACCTTGACGAGGTTTTCGTGAAAATCAATGGCGTCCAGCTCTACTTGTGGCGAGCTGTCGATCACGAAGGCGAGGTGCTTGAAAGCTTTGTCACGAAGGCCCGTGACAAGAAAGCCGCCTTGAAATTCCTAAAGAAATCAATGCGGCGATACGGTCGATCGCGCACAATCGTGAAAGACAGGCTGCGCTCCTACGGAGCAGCCATGAAAGTAATTGGCCATGCAGATCAGCAGGAAAGAGGCCGCTGGCTGAAAAATCGAGCTGAGAAATCACACCTCCCTTTTCGAAGGCGAGAGAGGGCCATGCACCGCGCTCGTCGCATAGGAAGTTTGCAGAAATTTGTTTCTGTTCACGCTTCTGTATTTAGCCATTTCAATTAGGAGCGCGGCCTTTCCCAAAGAGACCATTTCAAGCAGAGTCGAACCGCCGCTCTTGCCGAGTGGCGTGGTCTTTGCTCGGTATAATGGGCAGCCTCACTGGCCTAGTAGAGACGAGTTCGAATATGTCTAACAGCACCAAATAGATGGCTAATGGCAATCATTCAGTTGCCAAACCGAAGTCGGCACACCAGAGTTATCAATAACGAGATATGAACAGCTGGGTGTGATTGGTGGGCATGAAGCCAGATTCCTTTTTTCCTGAGACGATGGCCCGCGCAATTCGCGCGGTCGGGACAGCTGACTTCATACAGGAAGTTCTAAATCTGATGCGCACGGTCTGTCTGTTCCAAGGGGCTTTTGTCAACCGATTAAGTTTAAACGAGAGGCCTGAGCACGTTTATGACAACGTTCGCCAGGAGCGCCGGTCAGTCGTGATTGATCGCTGGTTGGACCGGGCCTGGTTGCTGGATCCTTTTGTCGTTAGCTTTATTGGAGGAAGTAACGGGCCGGTCATGGTTCTGCGGGATGTGGCCCCCGACCGATTTTCGAACTCGGACTATTATCGCATTTACTACAAATCTTTAAGGCTTAGAGATGAGCTATCTGTTTTTGTAAACTTGCCGAACGGAACGCTTTTCTTTTCGCTGGCACCTGCTGACGAGAACAAACGGTTTACCAGAAGGGAAGTGGACAAGCTGATCGAGCTGCATCCAATTGTCGCCTCACTTTGCGAACAGCATTTTCACCGCAGCCCAAGTGCGGGGCAGATTGACCGAGGTGGCAACGTCAGTTTTGTCTCGCTTATCAAAAAGGTCTGCCCGGACTTGACCCAAAGAGAAGTCGAGGTTGTTCAAAGCCTTATGCGCGGCCACTCCACACAGTCAGCGGCCCTTTTGCTGGATGTATCGCCTGCCACCATCAAGGTGCATCGGAAAAATATCTATCGAAAACTGGGTATCTCGTCCCAGTCGGGCTTGTTTTCTATGTTTTTGCAGACGGTGAACGACTAAGTCGTCCTACCCCTAAAGAGGTAGTATGACCCCAGCCCTTTGGAGGTATTCACAGGATTGGGGATAGCGCTCTAGTCTGATTACAATCAACAACACCTTGGGATGCCAGGTTCAGATTATGATCGACGTGAAACATGTGACAAAGCGCTTTGGTGAAGGCCAGACAGCCGTAACAGCACTTCGCGACATTTCTTTGACCATTCCCGAGGGCAGTTTTTTCACGCTTTTGGGGCCGTCGGGATGTGGCAAGACAACTTTGTTGCGTTTGATTGCCGGGTTTGAGCTGCCTACTGAGGGAGAGATCACCCTAGATGGTGACTCAATTGGCCACCTCGCGCCGAATAATCGCCCGGTCAACACGGTTTTTCAAAGCTATGCACTGTTCCCCCATATGAGCGTGGCGCGTAATGTGGGTTTCGGCCTCGAGATGCTGAAGCGCCCCAAGGCCGAAATCGAAGCCACAATTCATGAAATGCTAGAGCTTGTACAACTGGGTGAGTTCGCTTCGCGCAGAGTCGACCAGTTGTCCGGAGGACAACAGCAAAGAGTTGCCTTGGCGCGGGCGCTGGCACCACGTCCCAAGGTTCTGCTGCTGGATGAGCCGCTATCGGCGCTTGATCTCAAGCTGCGCAAAGGCATGCAAAGTGAACTGAAGCGGTTGCAGAACGAAACTGGGATCACCTTTGTTTTTGTCACCCATGATCAGAGCGAAGCGCTGGCTATGTCGGACCAGATTGCAGTGATGTCAGCGGGAGCGGTGCGCCAAGTTGGTACGCCAGAAGAGATTTACACTGCACCTCAAAGCCGCTTTGTAGCGGACTTTATCGGTGACACAAACATTGTGAGCGCGACGCTGCTGGGGTTTGAAGGGGACAAAGCCAGCATTCGTTTTGGCGAGGGCACACCACTCACGGTTCAAACTGCCAGTACCTCGCTCAAACCCGGCGCGGTTCACGTGGCCCTGCGCCCTGAAACCATTGATGTTGTCGATGAAGGGGCAGACCGTGCCTTGTTACGGGGCGCCGTTGTGGACAGCACTTATTTCGGCGCAGGTTCACAAATGCTGGTGCGTCTAGATGATGGCGTTGCCGTACTTGTTCAGGTCGCAACGCCTCGTGCCATCGGTGCGCGGGTCGGCCTCGAGTGTGACACCTCTATGCTGCATGTGCTGGAAGACTGATGAGCAGCGCAGTGCATATTCCCTCAACAGACGCGGCAACTTCGTTGCGCGCAGCTCAGGCCGCGCGGGCCCGGCAAGCGCGCCGAACGCGCCTGTTTCTGCTGGCGCCGGCTCTTGGGGTCATCGGAGTTTTTGGCCTGTTTCCCCTATCCATCGCGCTGGTTTACTCGTTCTTAGAGCCGGGAACCTATGGCGGGGTCGAATGGGTTTTTTCGTATGATGCCTATGTCCAGTTCCTGTTCGAACGCGATATCTTTGATGACACGCTGGCATTCAACAGCGCCTATCTGCAAATCTTTGGCCGTTCATTCGGGCTTGCTGTCACAACGATGATCGGCACCCTGATATTGGGTTTTCCGGTGGCTTACTTCATCGCCGCGCGCCCACCTGAGCAACGCAACTTCTGGCTTTTTGCAATCACCTTGCCATTCTGGACCAACCTGTTGATCCGCACCTATTCGATGCTGCTGATCGTACGCGACGAAGGCTTTGTGAACCTGATGCTCATGAAGATTGGCTTCATCGATAAACCACTGGAGATGCTCTACACCGATGGCGCTGTTCTGGCCGGGCTGATCTATAGCTACCTGCCCTTCATGATCCTGCCGATCTATGCCTCGCTTGAAAAGTTCGACTTTTCCCTGCTTGAGGCCGGGCATGATCTCTATGCCTCGCGCACACAGGTGTTTCGCCACATCATCGTGCCGATCACCCGTCCGGGTATCATTGCCGGATGCGTATTGGTGCTGATCCCGGCGTTGGGGGCATACATTACACCAGAATTGCTTGGCGGCGGAAAGAAGCTGATGATTGGCAACCTGATCGCGTTGCAATTCGGGTCGGGGCGGAACTGGCCCTTTGGCGCTGCGGCAGCCTTGATCCTGATGGCTGTCGTGCTGATCGCGCTGTTGATCAGCCTGCGGGCGGGTTCGTCGAAGGAAGGTGGTCATGACTAAGTTTTTGTCCCTCTTCCGCCGTTCAACTGGGTCACGCGAACTGCGCCGCCAACCGCTGTTCACCGGCATGTCTTGGTTGGTACTGGTGTTCCTTTACGCCCCGATTGCAGTGCTGGTTGTGTTCTCGTTCAACGATAATCGGTCCGTTGTACGCTGGACTGAGTTTTCATTGCGTTGGTACGCCGCAGCATTGGAAAATGACGACATTCGCCGCTCGGCCATGATCTCGATTCAGGTCGCGCTGACGGCCACTATTTTTTCTACCGTCATTGCAACGATGGCGGCACTGGCCACCACGCGTGGTGGGGTTTACCGCGGGCGTGCCGCTGCGATTGCGCTGATCAACCAACCCCTGATGATTCCAGAAATCGTCACGGCGATTGCGACGCTTGCGTTCTTTTCGATCCTGCGCCAGTTGACCGGTGTCACAGGAATTGGCTGGCTGATTTTGGCCCACACTGTGTTCTGTGTTCCCTTTGCTTACATGCCGATCCGCGCGCGTCTTTCGGACATGTCTGTCACCTACGAGGCCGCAGCCGCTGATCTCTATGCGTCGCCTTGGCAGGCATTCCGCCATGTGACCTTGCCGCTACTGATGCCCGGCGTCATGGCCGGGGCGATGCTGGCCTTTGTGGTCTCGCTGGACGACGTGATCATCACATTGCTGGTTGCGGGTCCGGGTGAAACAACCCTGCCGATCTACATTCTCGGCCAGATCCGCCGCGGTGTGACACCCGAGGTCAATGCGGTTTCAACCATACTGATTGGCCTCACTGTCGCCATGGTCACTCTGACCTTCTTTTTGCAACGCAAACAAAAATAACCAGAAGCCCGCATCAGCGCGGGACACCCAAACACTCAACGGAGGACTAAAATGAAACTCTCACTACTCAAAAGTGCCGCTGTCTCGGCCCTGGCGCTCAGCGCCGTCGCTGCTCATGCGGAAGGCAAACTCAATATCTACAACTGGGGCAACTACACAAATCCCGAGATGATTGAGAAGTTTGAAGCCCAGCATGGCATCGAAGTGACCCTGGATGGTTATGACAGTAATGAAACCATGCTCGCCAAGGTGAAAGAAGGTAACACTGGCTACGATGTCGTTGTGCCCGGTGACTACATGATCGCGATCATGGTCGGCGAAGGCCTTCTGGCCGAGATCAACGCCAGTGAAATGGACAATTTCAAGAACATGGACCCCAACTGGGTCGATGTTTACTGGGATCCGGGCCGCAAGTATTCGGTTCCTTACCAGTGGGGCACCACCAGCTTCACTGTCGACAGCGAGATCTATAGTGGCGACATCAACACGCTCGGCCTGATCTTTGACGCACCAGAAGAGCTTAAGGGGCGCATCAACATGCTCAACGACATGAATGATGTGATCAACGCAGGCCTGCGGTATCTCGGGTATCCGCGCTGCAACTCGAACCCGGACCAGATGAAAGAGTTGCTGACGCTCTTGACCGACGCAAAGGCAGATTGGCGCACGATGGACTATGCGGTGATCGAAAAGCTGACATCCAAGGATGTAGACCTGTCGCAAAGCTGGAATGGTGCTGCGATGCGCGCGCGTGCAGATCGTCCTTCTCTGAAGTATGCCTATCCGAAAGAAGGCTTCACAGGCTGGATGGACAATGTTGCCGTTTTGGCAGATGCGCCAAACATGGAGAACGCCAAGCTGTTCGTGAATTTCATGATGGATCCGGAAAACGCTGCGATGACATCTAACTTTGCGCGGTATGCAAACGGCGTTCTCGGGTCCGAAGCGTTCATGGATGCCGAAATGCTAAGTGCGCCTGAGATCGTGATGCCGGCAGATGCTCCGGTTCCGGATTTTGTCAAACCATGCGATCAGGACGTAGTTGATCTGTACAACAAGGTCTGGACGCGCCTGAAGCAATAAGGCCGGCACACCGCTCTTGTGGCGGTCCTTTAACGGACCGTCACTTTTTCTGAATTCTCCACCCTGACTGCGTCTTGCTTTGAGACGCCCTGCGGGAGCATGCAAAATGCACAACAGCAAGCCTGGCACCTGGCCCAAGACAGCGCGCGAGATCGGCATTATGCAGGGTTTCCCGCCCCCTCCGGAAAAATGCCCGTCACTGGACAACTGGGATTTGGCGCCATTTAACCGCTGGTCTTTTCAGAACATGCGCAGCCTGTTTCCAACTGTGGATGTGGCTGCGGGCAGCGGTGTCCGGGATCTGCCGAACGCCCCCGAAAACCTGCCCGATATTTCGTTCAGTTCGTTTGACAACCGCCACATGTCGATTTCAGACTGGCTCGCTGAAAGTTACACCGACGGTTTTCTGGTGCTCAAAGCGGGGCAGATTGTTGCTGAAACCTATGCCAATGACTTCACATCCTCCGTCGCGCATCTTGGGCAATCTGTGTCGAAATCGCTCGTCGGAACACTTGCCGGGATTTTACACCACGAGGGATTGCTTGATCTCGCTGCACCGCTTTCTGACATTGTTCCCGAGCTGTCGGCCTGCGGTTATGCGGCGTGTACGGTAGATCAGGCGCTAGATATGCAATCCGGTGTACGCTTTACCGAAGACTATGGTCTGCCGGGCAGCGATATGACACGGGTCGATGTTGCCTCGGGCTGGCGCCCGCTGCGCAAGGGCGAGATTAAGCCAACAATCCGCGACGTTATCCTGACGCTGCCCCAAGAGTGGCCGCATGGACAGAAATTCTCCTACCGCTCAATCGAAACCGATGTCATCGCCTGGGCACTGGAACGCGTTACCGATCAGGACCTGGCCACGCTTTTGTCCAGTCGGATCTGGCAAAAAATTGGCGCGCAACACCCCGGGTTCTTTACGGTCGATGATGCGGGCACCGCGCTGGCAGATGGCGGTTACAGTGCAACGTTGCGCGATTACAGTCGATTTGCGCTAATGGTCGCAAATGGTGGGCGTGTAGGCGATGAACAGGTTGTGCCGCAAGCCTGGATAGACGGAATTTGCGGCGGAGCAGATCCGTCAAAACATGGCGACCCTTATGACCTGTTGTCCCCAGGCGGCGCCTACCGCAGATTTTGGTGGGTCCATGCGCCAAACCGGGGCGTCTTAATGGCGCGCGGCGTTTTTGGGCAATTGGCCTTCATTGATACGAGTGCAGATGTCGTGGTGGTCAAATTGTCAAGCTGGCCTGACTATTTGATCCAATCCTATAGCCACGATGCTGTGCGCGCCTGCGAGGCAATCGTCCGCGCCATTCGTTGACGCCGCAGCCCACCCGCATCACCCACTGTGTTGTTGAGAAAAAACAGACCAGAACTCGCATAAGCTGATGCAAAAAAGCCAATTTGGGAACGCTATCCGTCGTTTATCTCAATCCGCCACCATCCCGGAGAGCTGTCGTTATAGGAATGTGACCGCGGAGTGAAAGCCTTGTCATCAGTCTTGTCAAAGGCACCCACTAACAGGGCAACAACTGGCCCGTCGGTGATGTCAGAGGAAACTCGGTTGTGAAGGGCAGGGTGCCGATCTAGCCTTCGTTCATGACAAAACGCTCACCATTTCTCTACTTCAAAACCAGCTCAGAAATTATTCGCCTGGCGGTGATGATGTATGTTCGATTTCCGCTGTCACTTCGCAATGTAGAGGACCTGCTGGATTTGCGGTTCATTGATGTAAGCCACGAAACTATCCGGTTCTGGTGGAACAGATTTGGCGCACTGTTCGCTGACGAAATTGGCAGGAAACGGGTCGGCCAGATGCAGTCTTACTCGAACTGGCGTTGGCACCTCGACGAGGTTTTTGAAAAAATATACGGCGTCCAGCATTATCTTTGGCGGGCGGTCGATCACGAAGGTGAGGTGCTGGACAGTTACGTCACGAAACGCCGGGACCGCAACGCAGCCCTTAAACTCTTAAAGAAAATGATGAAAAGTATGGGCCTCCGGAAGTCATCGTGACCGACAAACTACGATCTTAGGGCGCCGCGCTGAACGCTATCGGAAGTATTGCCAGACAAGAAACAGGGCGCTGGAAAAACAATCGATCCGAGAATTCACACCTACCTTTTCGAAGGCGAGAGCGAGCCATGCTCCGCTTTCGTCGTATGCGAAGTTTGCAGAAACTTGTTTACATTCACGCTTCCGTTTTCAACAACTTCAATCAAGGCCGCAGCCTCTCAAAACGAATCCACATAAAATTGAACCGAACCGCTGCTCTTGCCGAGTGGCGCGGTTTCTGCTCGACATAAAGGGCAGTGATGTTGACCTACAAGAGACGAGTTCGAATTGGTCTGACACCACCTTGTGGGTTACATCCAAGAAAAGGCGAAACTATCTCAACCAACAATCTCGAACTAAATGGGGTTGTTGAAGCAAGCAGGTTTAGTTATCGCAGAACGGCACGGTCAGTGGACTTTCTACCGGCGAGATGAAGAAACCATTCGAGCCTTCGTTGCCGCTTTCCAAAGCGAACTGATGACCCCGTAACCAAAAATTGGTCACAAACGAATGTGCTTTTCACAGAAGAAGTGAAATATCGAAATACATCGATGGAGATGGTTTTATGAGAACGTATGTCCCCGCAGCAAAAACCATACTGGCTCAGCCGCTCGACTTGCCCTGTGGCGCCCAACTCAAAAATCGACTGATCAAGGCGGCTATGTCGGACAGCCTAGGAGACGGAGAGGGAAATCCCACGCAAACTCAGATGAGGCTATACGAAAGATGGGCTGAAGGAGGGGCTGCATTGACCATCATAGGCGAAGTGCAGACCACCCCGGACTTTCCGGAGAAACCGGGCAACCTCGTACTTGCGCTCGGGGCGAACACTACGATGTTGCAAAAACTTGCAACGCGGGGATCGGTTAATAACGCGGATATCTGGCCTCAGCTCGGTCATGCAGGGGCTCTTTCACATGGGCCGATAAGTAAGCCTAAAGGGCCGTCATCTCTCAATGTCTCTGGTCTTCGTTGTGAGGGTATGGCGCTTGCAGAAATCGAAGAGTTGCCTGAAAATTACGCACGCGCCGCAGCCCTTGCTAGAAAAGTCGGATTCAAAGGCGTCCAAATTCATGCAGGGCACGGCTTCCTGTTCAGCCAATTTCTGTCGCCGTTGTTCAATCACAGGACGGATGCCTACGGAGGCTCTGTAGCGGGGCGTTTTCGGGTCATCGCAGAGACAATACACGCAGTGCGACACGCCGTCGGGGAAGCCTTCCCGATTGGAATCAGGATCAATGCTACGGACAAGTTGGTCGGCGGCTTGACCGAAGACGAGGCCCTTCAAGTCGTTCGATTACTCGATCGCACTTCCATTGACCTGATTGACGTGAGCGGTGGCACCTATTTCCCGGGCGCACCATCCAGCTCCGATAGTGCGGCCGGGTCGGGCCCCTACTTTCTTAGTTTTGCCAAACGCGCAAAGGCAATCACATCTATTCCGATCATGCTGACGGGCGGTTTCAAAACCCGCGAAGAGGCTGTGTCGGCTATAGATACTGGCACGGCGGATGCCGTCGGTCTTGCACGATCCATGGTTCTGGACCCTGCACTTCCAAACAATTGGTTAGGCGAACCACACAACGATCCGAAGTTTCCTAGATTTGATGCTACAGTGCCCGGTGGTGTCACTGCTTGGTACTCTATGCGACTTACAGCGCTTGGAGAGGATAACGAGACAAGCTTTAAGCAAAGCCTCCCTGCTGCATTAGAGGCATACGAAGCCCGGGACGCCGAACGCTGCACCAGATGGCAGGAAAAGTTCTCATAGGCAGAAAACAGACCTTGGCACACCTCACAGCGAATGACTGTTCTCCGCACAAAATGACGAATGCTGCGTCGCGGTCCAATGCCCGCATTGTCCGGCGGTTTCAACGGGTCGACGTAACACTTTAATCTTTTGGAAAGATGGAGTGTTGATCATGAAGTACCGGACGCG
>NZ_CANMJE010000018.1 GCF_947498095.1 uncultured Shimia sp.
GTAAATCATGCTCATAATCCTGCCTGTCCCACTTGCAAACTGCTCCTGACAGATGTCAGAGCGCCTCATCCCCAAATACTCATCACAGATCTTCGTCACCGGCTGGACCAAAAAAAGGCATTTTTAGGGCCCCCCTTGAGAGGTTGCCCCAAAAACACATCAAATTTTGGATTTCCAGTTGCAAGTTCCAAGGGTGGCTGAAACTTGCATGTTTTTCAAAAACAGGCACTAATCCGCCGGTTTTCCCCCATATCCGTGCCCTGCCCCCAGACTCACATTAAGGGTGACAAAGTCAGTTCCCAAATTGCGCAGGTTCTGGGACAAAAGAAAGTTGGCCGTGGCAACCGATTGTTCGGCGTCCAGAAGATCGCGCACGGTGGCACCCTCCCGGCCAACAAGTCCACGCGTCAGTTCCACGGACTCCCGGTAAAGGCGTACGGTGTCCCGCGAAGAGTTTGCCGACGCCAGGCTGCCGGAATAGTTCACCAGCGAGTTTTCAACTTCCTCAACTGCCCCGAGGACATCGGATTGCCACCTGGTCAGCGCCTGGTTGGCCCGAGACTGTTGCGCCTCGACCCGCGCCCGGCGGGAGCCTTCAGGCAAAGCAGGCAGTCGTAGGGTTGGGCCAAAGAAATAATCCGACGCTTTGGTGCCCCCATAGGATGACAGAGAAATTTCCCCGGAAATAGACAGTGACGGGTAGAGTTCCGCAGTTCTGACGCCAACATCCGCCACAGCGACATAGTAAAGCCGCTCTGCAACGCGCAGATCCGGACGGTTGCGTAATAAATCCGCCGGGATACCAATATCGGCACGCACGCCTGCCAGCGGCTGCCCCTTGCCGGAAGATACCAGACGGCCATCCGGAGCACCGGACGTTTTACCAAGCAGTGTTGCGATCCGGTTTTGTTGAATTCGGACTGCGGCCTCGGACCGCGGGATCAGAGAACGTGTTTCCGAAACAAGCGCCTCAGAGCGCACTATGTCCAGACGTGTAGCGACACCACTTGCCTGCAGCTGTTTGATAAGGTCGAGTGTAGTTTTGCGGGACTCTAACTCGGCCCGGCGCAGTTGCACCGATCGCTGCTGAAACCGGAGATCAATGTAAGCTGTTGCTATGTTGGACAAAAGTAGCAACCGCGCCGCATCCAGCTCCGCCTCCGCAACATCGATTTCGCCCTGCGCGCCCCGAAGCTCTGCCGCCCGGCCGCCCCAGGGGTCCAGCAACCAGTCGAATCCGAATGTGCCATCGCCTCCGTTAGCGTCGCTGATGTCACGTCCACCTTCGCGCCCTGCCCTGACTGTGCCGGTGACTGTAACTGACTCAGGTACAGAACGTGCCAAGGCTTGCGCCTCTTTCACCCGTTCCTTTGCCACGGCAAGATCCAAGTTGCCCGCTAACGCCTCTTCGACAAGCGCATTCAGAGTCGGGTCGTTGAATCTGGTCCACCACGCCACTTCTTCCTGTGGTACAGGAAGGCCCGAAGTCTTGGCAACATAGGATGGTCCAAATGCAAAACTCGGGGTCAGAAATTCCGGAGTAACATCGCAACTGGCGACGACCAGTACGCTCGCAACGCACATCACACCGCGCAGCGATTTCCGCTGGTCAGTCCTTGTCATGTTCTGCTCCTGCCTCGCCCCATGCCGCTTTTTACGACTTTTTTAGGGGCATCATTCGAATAAAAACTTTGCCATTACGTCAGTGATCGAGCAATATTTATGCTTATTTTTAGGTAGTTATCCTGATGTATGCGGCTTTTGTGCCCCACCTAATTGTGGATAAAAACTTCACGAGCACTAAATATAGCACCAATTGCAGCCAAATTTTGCCACACTTCTAGAAGAGGTTATCGACAAAGCATTCGCAATTATCTGGAATTACTGCCCATACCCTTGGCTGGGCCAATTCTGCAAACGGTGGTTCAGTCGTGATTAGAAAACTTCGCCAGATGACTTCAAAGGGATCAAACGTGCCGGTTCTTTTGGCATTATTGATACCTCTATTCTCTGCCGTACCTATGAAATCGAGCGCTAACAATGCTGCTAATAGTCGATACATTCAAGTTCTAGGCGCAATAGCAGCACCCTCCGGCGCAACTAAGCTTTGCACCACATATGAGTGGGCATGTGCGACGACTAGGAAGTCCAATGGGCTCTCAAACCGGACCCTGAAAATGGTAGGGGATATTAACAAAAAAATAAACGGGCGAGTCCGTAGCGTCTCCGATCAGGCACAATACAAAAAGCGCGAAGTCTGGGCTCTGCCAACCAGAAAAGGCGGGGATTGCGAAGATTTCGCTCTACTGAAGAAGCGCGAACTGATTGCTCTTGGCATTGATCCGTCGCGCCTACTTTTGGCAACGGTTTTTGACCGTAGACAAGGCGCGCACGCTGTTTTGGTTTTGCGCACCGAGGGGGGTGATCTGATCCTCGACAACCTGACCAACAAAATTCAACCTTGGCGGGCCACTCAATACACGTTCATGCGCATGCAGAACCCACAAAAACCCACAACGTGGGTTGCAGTTTCCGCTGGAATTTGACGTGATAGCTAGGCGCAGCAAAAGATATTGACTGCTGTGCCTGCAACTACCTAATCGACATATTATTCTGTTGCTTTAGCCCGTCCGCGACGACGACGAGCTGCCAAGCCCAACCCGCCCAAGGAGCCGATGAGCAGGAAACCCGCCCCCGGGAGAGGCACTTGGTTGAAAACAACTTCGCCGATGGCACAAGCATTATCATTATATTGCCAAATGGAGCCGGGGCTTGCACTCTGTGGGCAGCCGGATCCTGCAAGGCGAATGTAGCGGAACTCTGTGGTTTCAAAATTGAAAATATCCGCTGCATAATCCCCGACCCTTTCGTGGTTAGTCGGTGATAAGCCACTCAAAAGAGTCAAAAAGTTCAAACCGTCTTGCGAAATGGAAATATCAAGCGAGTGTATTCCGGAATAGTCCTCATTCCATAGAGCCATTTTGTTGATTTGTCGCAACTGCCCAAAGTCGTAGGTCACTGTGACGGCCGTCTGACCGACATCGGCCCACCATTCAGTAGCCCAGTAACTACTATGAGTCGTAGTTGTCACAAACGCATCAAAATCAGTGACCCCAGAGACGTAGTTACTAGAAAGGCCGCTTTGGTCATAGGTGGCGGAAATTGGACCGGAGCTAGATCCGCCTACGTCGACAACTGCGCTCACAGCCCCCACGGTCGCAGCATGTACGGCACCAGTGGAGATCATACCCAGCACGGTCAAAAGACCGATGGTCACAAACTTTTTACTCATAGCGTTTTCCTCAAAGTACTTGCTAGATAGTGCCCAATCATTACGTCGCGCACTTCTACAAAAAACTTGTTCAACTTGTTCAACCACCGCGACCTGGAGGGCAACTGCCGCCACACCCATTGTCTGCGGGGTCTTCTGATTCCGGCGCAGGGCCTTCTGGTTCCGGCGCAGGGCCTTCTGGTTCCGGCGCAGGGCCTTCTGGTTCCGGCGCAGGGGAGTCTGTCTCCGGGCCTGAAGTGGATCGACTGATACCGTCAGGGCCTGCGGGTTCATCGCCGTTATCACCGATAGCTGCAGTTGGCAAATCACTCAAAATAGCTGCCAGAGGAGGGCATTTTTGGGATGTCTCTGCGAGGAAATCCCCAAATTTTCTACTTCTTTGGATGTAGCTCACCATACCTTTGGTGACAGTCGTGCAAGCGCACAGTTCGGACGGACTCGAGACCTGTCGAGCCGTTTTTACAGTGCACTGCTTTTCAGGGAACCCCGCATTTTTGGCGACACTCACACCAGAGCTGCCAAGCAACGAAGCGCCGGCCAAAAGACCAACGGCTACTACATTCGATATTCTGAGCATTTTGCTTCTCACTCATCAAAATGCCCACACCCATAATAAGTCTGAGCAATAACGGCAAAGCTGTCAAGTTTTAGCCCTATTTCTGCCTTGCTTCACTTAAAAGACTGACCAATCAAGCGCCACCCCCATTTTTGTTTTGATTTGAGAAACATATAGTCACATTTTTGCCATATTTACGAATCACCCCATACCAAAACGCGCAAAATGCAAACTCTATAAAAAACCTCTGAGCGCCACAGTTGTTGTGACCGTCTCAAGTGGGCCACGACTTATACTTTTATTTGGGATGCATACGTTTTTTGGTTGGTGGTAAACCTGGGACCGGATCGCTCAACAAACAAGGCCGCAGCTTGCCTTGTGGGTGTGGGCAATGAGCTGCGACCAAGCGTCCGCAATCGGACACTAGATACATATGCATCCAATCGTAGCAAATTTAGGGGAAGTCCTGCAATAAATTCCCCAGAACCCATTCGCCAAACCCTCAACTTTCCCGAGCCGCAAACACAAGGCAGAATTGGCCCGCCACATTCCAGTCACATTTTTTCCAAAATGAAGACAGAGTTTTTCAAAGGTCACCGTAGATAGGGATAGAAAAATGGGACAGGTTTAACTGGTGGAGCACCATTCCGTTCATTTTGGAATTTTTTGCACCAATTTATTTTGGAATGGCTGCCCCACACGAATAGTTTCACTGCCTGCGCCGATTGGGCGCGTTTAGCCCAGTCGGCCTTCTTAGAAGGAGAATACCGATGAGCATCACTCCGCCGCCTCTCCCACCCCAGCCGTGTCAAGTGCCTCTGGTGGTGAAAAAGCCCCCCCCCTTCCCTTCCAGCTACGACCCGCATCATTTCAAAGACAACTTTTGACGGATTTGCCCGGCCCTGACACAGACCGCCCCACGTTCACGGGGCCGCACCAAGAACGGGCAACCGGTGGATCAGCTCTCCCGGAATGTATATGATAGCTGATCCATCAGAGGATTGAGCAGATAGCTCAGGATGGATTGGTTACCTGTCTGCAGGAACACCTCGACCGGCATGCCGGGCAGCAGTTCAGCCTCGCCCAGCCTCTCCAGTTCTGTATCTGACAGCGCCACATTCACGCGGTAAAAGCTGCGCCCCGTTGATGGATCGGTGACACTATCAGGAGAAACCCCTGAAATAGAGCCTGTAAGTTCCGGCGTGGAGCGCTGGTCAAACGCGGGGAAGCGAACGCGCGCCTCCTGACCCAGATACACCGTGTCGATCGCATCCGGCGGGACCTGAACTTCAAAGTCCACCCCTTGCGAAATCGGAACGACTGACATCAGTGTTTCCAACGGGGGTATAACCCCGCCGCTGGTCCAGATCTGCATTTCATGCACAATCCCCGTAACAGGAGAGCGGATTTCAAGCTGCTTCATTTGCGCTTCTGTGCGAGCCAGTTCCAATAAGTTTTCGCTTATTTTTGCCGCCACATCCCGTTGTTCAGTAATGACCTTTTCACGAAATTCCCGTTCAGTCTGCGTAATCTCCAGATCAGCATCACGGATGGAATTGCGCATCCTGGATATTTCTGACTGGTGCAGTGCAATCTGCCCTAGGATCCCGGCTTTCCGTCCCTGAAGCTCCAGCAAACGGCTTTCGGGCACTAGCCCCTGGGCAAGCAGGGTTTCAAGATTTTTTACTTCGCGTGTGATGAACGCGCTTTGCTGCTGAGAGGCTACTATTTGAGCCTCAAGCCCTTTGATCTGGGCTTCATGTTGGAGTTTTAGCTCCTTCAGTTGGGCATATTGGCTCTCAAGGACTGCGCGGCGTGATTGAAAGAGTTCTTGCTGGCCAGATAAGTGTTTCTTCACAGCGCCTGTATCAACATAGCTGCCAACCTGCAGTGGTGGAAATGTATCAAGCTGGCGCCGCTCTGTATCAAGCCTAACTTCACGTGCGATCAGTTCCGCCAATCGCCCGCGCATAATATCGCGGTTTATCTCGGCAAGGGCCGGGTCCAATTGCACAACGACCTGACCTGCTTCCACCCGATCGCCATTATTGACCTTGATGTCACGAACTACTCCACCTTCCAAGCTTTGCACAGGCCGCGGTTTCCCTTGAACAAGCACCTGCCCTTGGGCAATCACAGCGCTATCAATCTTTATGAAGTAGAAGAGTGCAAAAATAGCAAACAGGGCCAGAAAACCAATAAACCCTCCCCGTCGCTCTCCGTAACTCAGTTCAGTTTTAACCCGTGCGACTTCCATGGCGCGTCACCCAACCTTTTTGTTTCTGGCGGGAACAGCGCGCATGGCCAGCCGGTAGATTTCTTCACGAGGACCAAACTGTGCTAACTTGCCCTGGTAAAGGATCAGCACCTTGTTCGCCTCTGCCAGTACATTCGGCTGATGGGCCATCACGACCACGGTGGATCCTCTTTTGCGCAGGAAGCGGATGGTTTCAACCAGCGCCTCGTCGCCATGACCGTCCAGATGGGCATTGGGCTCATCCAGAACAATCAGGCTGGGCAAACGGTAAAGGGCGCGCGCCAGTCCGATCCTCTGGACCTGTCCCCCGGACAACGGCTGCTCTGGCACCCCTACCGGGGTTGCGTAGCCCACTGGGAGTCCCAGGATCAGCTCATGCACCCCTGCAGCGCGCGCCGCCGTAAAGATATCGCCTTCCCGCGCCTTGGGATCAAACCGCGAAATATTCTCTGCAACCGTCCCCGGCAACATTTCCACATGCTGGGGCAGATACCCGATATGGCGCCCCAGAACATCCGGATCCCATTGTGTCAGGGTCGCCCCATCCAGGCGGACTTCACCTTCATCTGGCTGCCAGCTTCCGACCAGAAGGCGCGCCAGGCTGGATTTGCCCGCAGCATTGTTTCCGATGACACCAAGCACATCTCCTGCCTCCAGATCAAAACTCACCCCATCCAGAATGTGTTTGCGCCCACGCTGTGCCCCGCCTGACATGTTCTTGGTCACGCCGGTCAGGCTTATGGCCCCCAGCGGGGCTGGAAGCGATACCCGGGGCTTTTCTGCAGAAACAGAGTCTAAACTTTCTTTCAGGCGGCGATGCGCCACAAAGGACCGGCTGATGCTGCGCCACTGGCCAATCACCTGATCCACCGGGGCCAGCGCGCGACCTGCAAGGATCGATGTGCCGACAATCATGCCCGCCGAGATTTGTTGATTGAGTGCCAGATAGGCGCCAGCCGTCAAAAGCATCGATTGCAGCAGCAACCGGAAAGCGCGCGATCCTGCAGAAAATACATCCGACCGGTCCCCGCCCTTTTGACTTGGGACAAGGCTTGCATCATGCATCTCGCGCCAGCGCTCACTCACCACGCCACGCATCCCCAGGGCGCGGATGGTCTCGCTGTTTCGCAGAACCTGGCTCGAGAAGGCGCGCTCGGCGCCCTCCCGCGCCATGGCAACCGTGGTTGTATGGCTTGTGACCCACTGGTTGATCAGGGCAGTGGCCACCACAATCCCCGCTCCAGCCAGCGTCAGATAGCCTAGCCAAGGGTGAATGATGAACACCGCCACAAGAAAAATCGGTATCCAGGGAGCATCGAACAATCCGCGAATGGCAGGGCCAGACAGAAAACTGCGCATGATCTCGAGATCGCGCATCACGTTCCCGGCGCCAGCCGAGGTCTCACCCTCCTGCTCAAGTAACTGACGGAACCCGGTCGTGGAGGTCAGGGCATCCAGACGATAGGCCGCGCGCGACAGGATCCGTGAGCGCATGAACTCGTAAACACCCAGAAAAAGGTAAAGCACCACGACGATGGCAAACAGGCCGGTGAGAGTCGCCATCGACCCACTGCTCAGAACACGGTCATAGATCTGCAGCATATAAAGCGGCCCGGTCAGCATCAGGAGGTTGATCACCGCACTGAACAGACCAGCCTGCACAAAGCTGCGCCGCAACTGGCGCAAGGCTGTGCGGTAAGGGCGTTGCATCTTATTTTTCTGCACGTCTGCCGCTCCGTCCTTCACGCTACCCGGTTTCGATCTGCTCCGGCACCGCACCACGCATGTTTACAGTCTCTAACATAACACATTCTGCTCTCATCACGTCTTCTCAACGCTGTCCCTATCGCCATCGCGTGGAGAAAACCCTAGCGGCCCTGCCCCCATTTTTTGCCAAACGGCCCTTTATGTTCAGTTCCATTGCTTTCCTCTACCCTCGTGCCGCCCGGGCTTTCAACCATCCCAGAAAGGCATGATCTGGTGATACCAGCCGTTTTCGGCCGGTTTCCGCCCACCAGCTGCGCCATTCGGCCTCCAGCGCATAAACATCGGCTCCGGGCATCATCTCACGCGCCATCCCAAGCGTTTCGGGACCCAGTACAGGCGCCCCAGATATTTCCACCACCTGCTCGGCGCGTGAGAACCGGATTAGGTCCCCTGGTTCTTCCTCCATGTGATATTCCGGCAGATGCGCCGCCTGGATCATCTTGCGCAGTGCTGCCCGAAACACACGCAACGGAGCCGCGCTGCCGGATTTTTTGTGCAGGGTCGCCACGCTCACCCGCCACTCGGGCTGACGACCGCAATGCTTGCGCACCAATTCGTAAATGCGCCGCTCCAGCGGTTTACGCAGACGAAAATAATCTCGGCTGAGTGTGAGGACCGATTTTGACACCACAGCCCGAAACAGCCACTCACTCAGCGTCACGGTCACGCTGACCATCCGCCCTCCCTGGCTGCGCCGCACGATCTTCCAGCTTTCGATCAGCCCAAAGCCGGACGTGGTCTCGGTCTCGGCCGTGGGAATATTGGTGGTGATCCGTGTTCCGGCCAGCCGTTCGAATGCTTCGCGCAATCGGGCATAGCTGTCACCGCTGGTGTCTCGGTTGGTCGCCACCAACAAATCATGCGCCCGCAACTGCAGGGTTCTGGAAATCTCGCGCCCCGCATTCAGCGCCGCCATCAGCTGGCTGATGCAATAGATAAGGATATCCTTGTCGTGGATGGTGGCCCGCCCCCGGACCGAAGGCGTCACCTCAACCGTATTTCCATTATGCTCATAGGACAGGATACGGCGGTCCGGCCGGGTCGACAGGGAAAAGATAGGATGTTCCATGCTGCCCAGATCGTCCTTGGGGCTCGCGTCAAAAACATCGCAAACGAACAGATCTCCCGTCGGGTGCCTGTCCGGCATCAATCCATGTACATGTGAAAGACTATTCTGCCCGCCTGCCATATCTGTCCCATCAACACGCACGGGCCCTATCCTGAACCTCGCACATCTTCGCCATTGTTTTGGGTCTACCCGGCCCCTGAATCACCCGCTTTGCGGGTTTGTTATCGGCGTTTTAATGACACCCTAAAGTTATCCACAGGATGCGTCCAGCACCAGTATTGCATTTTCGGCGGATCAGAGTCGGGGCTTCGGCGGATCAGAGTCGCCTTAACGGGGTTTCAGAGTCACGTACTTGAAAGAAATGCCAAAATACGCCTTAAAAAAAAGAGCAAGCAGCTATCAAGGTTTTCCCCTAACTAAACAAATAACCTATAAATAACAAACAAACAGGCTCATTTCAGCGCCAAATTCTTCCTGAAAGGCTTGAAATACTCATATTTGCTTAGAAAAAATCGGTTTTGTTCGCATTCTTCTCGCATGTTCGCATTTCCCTGGTATACTGCAGAAAAGAGCTAACATCGCAGGTTTTCTATGGCTTCTGAATCTCAGGCAAAACTCCCCCCTTATTTCAGCATTGATCCCGACCAGGCGCTGTCTTCTCTTGGCCCTTCCACCGGTACAGACGGATTTGGAGTCATCGCTAGAGCCTGCGATGCGGGACGGCAGGATCTGTCCAGTCGGGGACTTGAGGAAAGCGGTGAGCGATCATTGCGCATGTTTTCAACCTGGGAAATCACCCGCTATCTGATTCCAGTTGCTAAAGGACATTTCCGGCGCGTCCTCAAGGCGAATCCGGATCTGCCGCAAGGGCGCAGTGAAACCACAGCAGGGGCTAAATGGTTTACTCTGGATGAAGTTCTGAAACTACGCGCCTTTTTTGCGGCCGAAGGGTCCAAGGCGAAAGAGTACCTGCCTTATCGCCCAGCAGATCTGCCAGCCAAGATGGTTGCCGTCGCCAACTTCAAAGGCGGTGTTGGCAAGACCAGTACCGCCGCCCATCTGGCTATGTCCGCTGCGCTGGACGGCTACAAGGTGCTTGTGGTGGATCTCGACAGTCAGGGATCGATGACATCAATCTTTGGGGGGCAGGTCGAAGATGAATGGCAAACTGTTTTTCCTCTGCTGGCACGCCACTATGCCGGATATCAGCGCCTTGAGAACCAGCGGCGACTGGATCGCGGCGATATTCCTCAACCGCTGGATGATACCCTGTCTGATGCGCTGGACGTAAAAACGCAGGATATCGTTCAAAAAACCCACTGGCCCAATATCGACATTATGGGCGCGCAGCTCAACCTCTACTGGGCCGAGTTCCAGATTCCGGTCTGGCGCATGCAGGGGCGCGGCTGGAAACTCTGGGATGCCTTGTCTGACGTGTTCGAAGAAGATGGCATTCTAGGCGAGTATGACCTTGTCTTCATCGATACACCCCCTGCCCTTGGGTATCTTACAATCAACGGACTGGCCGCCGCTGATATCCTTCTGGTGCCGCTTGGCGCCTCGTTCCTTGAGTTTGACAGCACCGGTCGTTTTTTTGACATGCTGCATTCCACGTTCTCGTCGATTGAAAGTGCCGAAAACCTCGCCGCCCGTGCCTTGGGGCGCGATGAGATGGCGTTTCAATGGGATGCGGTGCGTGCCGTTGTGACCCGCTACGACAGCACGCAACAGGCCGAAATGGCGGCGTTGATGCAAGCCTATCTTGGGCCAACCCTCTCTCCCCACCGACAGGACTTTACCGCGCTGATCGGTCAAGCAGGCGAGCAGGTGCAGGGCATCTACGAAGCCGACTATCGCAACTTCAACCGCGAGACTTATGTGCGCGGGCGGCAGACCTTTGATGTCACCTATGCAGCCTTTAAGCAGCTTTTGATCGGAGCCTGGCGGCGGGATGAATTGGCCCAGAAGGAGGCTGTCGCATGATGAATGCCGGGGTTCTCCGTTTTTCTCGATTGTTTCGCGTGCGAAACATTCTGACAGACCTCGATCAGTGCACTCAGGCTCTGTTATGGGCTGATTGGCGCAGTATGCGTCCCGTTTGGAAAGACAAAGGTGCTCAATGGCCAAGCGTAAACGACTGACTCCACCCCAGGCCCTGTTCATGGGCGACACTCAGACCGACGCGCAGCACGCACCGTCGCCACAGGCCGGACGCGCCCCGATTGCCGATGTTGCCGGTGATGCCTCGAACGCGGCGGCTCTTGATGAGATGGTTCATGTATGGCGGCAGGCTCGGGAAGAGGGGAGGATGGTTCTAACACTGTCATTAGACTCTATCAAAGCCGATTACCTGGTGAGGGATCGCGCCATCCTCGATGTCGAAGGCATGGAAACGCTCAAGAACAGCTTGCGCCAGCGGGGTCAGCAGACCCCGATCGAGGTCGAAAATCTGGGGCAGGGGCGATATGGCCTGATCTCGGGCTGGCGGCGTCTTCAGGCGCTCAGGCAATTGGAGCAAGAGAAGGTTCCCGGAGGGCGGGATTTTGATACGGTGCTGGCCCTTGTGCGGTCTCCTAAACACTCTGCCGATGCTTACCTGGCCATGGTCGAAGAAAATGAAATCCGGCTGGGTCTGAGCTTTTACGAGCGTGCCCGAATTGCGGTAAAAGCAACAGAAGCCGGTGTGTTCGAGACTGAACAAGACGCTTTGAGGGGGCTTTACGGTGCCGTGCCCCGAGCCAAACGGTCCAAGATCAAATCCTTTATTCGCATTGTGCATGCACTGGATGGTGGTTTCCAATACCCCGAGGTGATCAGTGAGAAGTTGGGGTTGGCCCTGTCCAAGGCTCTGGAGGGGGAGGCAACCCTGGGATCACGTTTGCGCGGAGACCTGAGAGAGGCGAGGGCGTCAGGCAAGATTACCGATGCCGCGTCCGAGCTGGCCTGTATTCAGGCTGCTCTTGTTGCCCCCTCCCCCCGCGCGCCAGCGCTAAAATCAGACTCTGGAAAGGGCGAAAACCGATCTCAATCTGCAAAGAGCGATGTGAAACTCCGCACCAATCCGGACGGTAGCCTGACGCTCTTTGGCCCGTCTGTGAATGTAGAATTCCGGGCCCGGTTGATGCGCTGGTTGTCTAGCGCAGATTGATAGATGTGGTGACTGTTGACGCAAAACGTAAAAAGGGGCGGCGACAACAGCCGCCCCTTTTAATAGGATCAAAAAGCTGCGCCAGTTTTAGGCGGCTTTCTTTTTCTTACGACGACGTCCTGCAAATCCTATTGCTCCGATGCCGGCAAGCAGCATGGGGGCAGCTGCAGGGAGGGGGATTGGCGCAATATCATTGCCTACAAAGGTTATTCCTGTTGTAACGGAGCTTCCAAAGCCCTTGAATTTGCCTTCTTCCAGATAGAAATCGATCGAGGAGCCCTGCGCAATGTGGTTTGGAAACTGTTCTGGCCATTTTTGCGTTGTTGTTTCCCGGAGGGAAACAACAGTTTGCGGCTCGCTTTTGTTCGCCCTCCTGCGCACGTGATTCGATCCTTCGGGGAGTTCCGGGGAAAATGTTTCGCACGCGAAACATACCTTCGGGTCCGTCAGACAAAAACAGCGCCTCGAAAGGCGCTGTTGAACGGTACCGTTTTTGGTGTTGAGCGTATCAGGCAGCTTTGCGTTTGCGACGCCGCAGGCCTGCCATGCCCCCAATGCTCCCAAACCCTGCAGCGGGTGAAGGAACCAGCGTGGCGGTAACAAAGTCCTGATGCCGACCGTCTTCGGTGCTTTCCAGAAAGGTCAGGCTCATGCGCTGGGGATCCGTATAGTTCTTTGCGGCAGTCAGATATCCGTTTGCAAGCCCTAGAATACTGGTGTTGGCCAAACCCTGGAATGCGCCGGTGCTCAGGCTGAAGCCCTAACCATAGGTTGTCCCCTACAAGGCCAGTTGAAATGCGGCTGCCGTGTCTTTGTTGTGGTTGTGTGAACAAAGTGCCTTTCCCATCCTTGAAAACGTCTGATTACCGCCTGATGATACCTTCATGAAGAAACAATTGATGTCCGTGCTATCCGGCGCTTTTGCTTGTGCCTCCAGAGATCTGAGCCCGCATGAGGCGTTTGGGGCCATTGGCGATATACACGGGTGCGCGGATTTGCTGGACCTTTTGCTGGAGCGGCTGGAACGGGACGCACCCGCGAAAACCATTGTTCTGGTGGGAGACTACATCGATCGGGGCCCGGACAGTGCCGGCGTCCTGGCACGCTTGATGGCATTTGAGGCAGAACATCCTGCGAATGTGATCTGTCTGATGGGCAATCATGAGGTGATGTGTCTTGAATTTCTGGACGCCCCTGCAGAAACCGGACCCGGCTGGTTGCGCTGTGGCGGGCAGGAAACGCTGGATAGTTTTGGGATTGAGGCACCGGAAACGCCCAAAGATTTACCCGATGCCCGCGATCAGCTTGTGGCCGCGATGGGCCCCGACATGATCCGCTGGCTGCGCGCGCGGCCCCTGTTCTGGCAAAGCGGAAATGTCATTGTCAGCCATGCTGGTGGCGATCCCAATGCGCCGCTGAACCCAAGGCGCGGTCATGGGCTTCTGTGGGGGCATCGGGACACTCTGAAATATGCCCGCAGGGATGGCAACTGGATGGTGCATGGCCACTATATTACTTCAGAGCCCGGCCCGATTAAGGGGCGGATTCCCGTGGATACAGGGGCCTATCACAGCGGGGTGCTGACAGCGGCTCTTGTTGGGGAAGGAGATGTGCAAATAATGCAAGTAAAGGCAGATTGAGCAGCCCAAAAAGTGAGCCGCCAGCCAGCTGTCTTTGGACGTGTTCGTTCTGAAATGTTTAGATTAAGAAAATACAGCCGCGCGCGTCAGCGAAACGCCGCACCCTCAGGCCGGAACGTCGGGATGAGGGCCTGAGATTTGCCGGTCGCGATGCAGCGCCGACGACGCAAGCATACCCGCAGTGATGAGCAGCGCGCCAAGAACACCGCTTCCGGAGTAAATGGCGAGCGCCATCAGAACGGAATGTCCTGAAACCAGTGCCATGACAGCAGCGGTTCCACCGATACACATTGCGAGTACTAGAATGCCCAACATAACTGCTCCTCTGACGGCGGAATTGGCGTCTTGTGGATCAGGTTAGGACCTAATGCTTAACGCTCTGTTAAACGCCGCTTCCGACCACTTTTGCATATTTCGGGGCGTTTGTGGTGAAATTGTGGCATCACTATGCCCCTGATGTGCGGATTAGCGCCTATCCCAACCGTCCGCTCAGTCCGCGGCGGATCATACCGAGAAAGTTTTTCAGGTTGAACGCACCTCCATGGGGTAAATCAAGAATGCGGTTGTAAAATGGCGAAAAGATTAGTCTCGTAAAGGGGATGCTCTTTTTGAAATAAAGCGGATTGGGGCGAGGCAGGATATGTCGGGCGAAAGTGGGAGTGGGGATGATGTAGCCCCGCCACAGGCGCGTCTGTGGCGCGCGCCGGCGGTTCTTGGCCTTGTGATGATATGTTGCGCGATAGAGCTGACTCTGATGGCTGCGGATGCAGGGTTGGTGGGCACGCGCCTCTGGCGCGGAATTGTCTATCAGAATGGCGCCTTCTGGGCAGGATTGCTGGACAACTGGCGCCCTAACTTTCCTTTGCAGCCCTTGAGCATGTTTGTCACTTATGCGTTCCTGCATGGCGGTTTCTGGCATCTGGCCGGGAACATGGTTGCGCTTGCCTTCCTGAGTGATATCGCGTTGCAGCGTGTGGGGCAGGGGGCTTTTGCCATGATTTACGGCGTCTCTGCTTTGGGGGGAGCAATTGTGTTCGGGCTTCTGACCCAAAGCGCTTCACCCATGGTCGGGGCGTCCGGAGCGCTGTTTGGACTGGCCGGTGCGTGGCAGTTCTGGAGATGGTGTGATCTGTGCGATGAAGGTTTGAGCCGCTTGCCGGTTTGGCGTACCACGGGGGGGCTTGTGGTTTTGAACTTCATGATGTGGTGGCTGATGGAGGGCGCGCTTGCCTGGGAAACCCATCTTGGCGGCTTCATATTTGGATGGGGTGTTGCATATTTTGTAAACCTTTGTAATCATATGAAAAAATTTAATTAATCTAGTCTGGATTTTCCTTGTATATGCGGAGCTCCGGGATTGAGTGATGGTGGGGAGAGTATTATGGGGAAAAGCACCCCGCATGTGATGGCGGTTGCCTCTGCTGGTGGGCACTGGATTCAACTGACCCGGTTGTCACCAGCCTGGCGGGATTGCAGGGTTACGTATGTAACAACGAACCCTGATCTGCGGAATATGGCAAAGGATGTTGCTGCAGCTGCAGGAGTGAAACAGGCTGATTTCCATTCGGTTGCTGATGCAAATCGCAGTCGGAAATTCCGCCTTTTGTTGTCTTTGCTGCAGATTGCCTTTGTTATGCTGCGCCAGCGGCCTGATGTGGTCATTACGACCGGGGCAGCACCGGGATACTTTGCGCTTCGCCTGGGTCGCCTCATTAAGTGCAGAACGGTCTGGGTCGACAGTATTGCCAATGCTGATGAACTGTCTCTGTCTGGCCAGATGGCCGGGAAACATGCCGATTTATGGCTCACGCAATGGGAACATCTGGCCTTGCCGGAAGGCCCTGAATTTCACGGAGCGGTGGTTTGATTTTTCTCGCAGTCGGAACGCAGCTTCCTTTTGACCGTTTGGCCAGAGCACTGGATGGCTGGTGTGCGCAGACCGGTCGCGGCCGCGAGGTGTTTGGACAAATTGGCAAAATGGGACCAGAAAGTTTTAGGCCCACGCATTTCGAGTGGCAGGCGCAGATCGCGCCTGATCAGTTCAATACGAAGATGCAACAGGCTGATGTGATCGTTAGTCACGCAGGTATGGGGACAATAATCACAGCACTGAACCTTGGAAAACCTCTTGTCATCATGGCGCGTCGGGCGCATCTGAACGAGCACCGCAACGACCACCAACATGGAACTGTCAAACGGTTCAGAGAACGGGAAGGTGTGTTTGCAGTTGAGAATGAGAAGGAACTGTCAGATACGCTCGTAAAGTTGTTGGCAGACGGGGTTGAGATGCAGGAAGAACGCATATCACGTTTTGCCGACGAGAGCCTGACCAATGCGTTGCATGAGCTCATACATAAACACTGACGCGTCTGCTTTGACTTTGTCCGAGGGATTGGCTGCATGGATCAAGAGAATCTACCGCCAGACAGGCTGCTGGCAGCTTTGAACAACCAGACAGCCACGGTTGGCGTGGTCGGGCTGAGCTATGTTGGCCTGCCTTTGGAGGTGACGGCGGCGTCGCGAGGCTTTACGGTGCTGGGGTTTGATCTTGATGACAGCAAAATCACCGCGCTGGACAAGGTCGAGAGCTATATCGATGCGGTTACTACGCCCGACGCTTTGGCAGAGGTGACCGAGGCCGGGCGGGCTGGATATTCCGGTGGTTGATACACGTAACGCCTTTGCCTCCCGGGGGCTGCCCATGACTAGGGTCACCAAGGCTTGAAACGTCTGCTCCAAGAAACCCGGTCCTTTCAGAGGCTTCGGTGTGGGCTGATGTCGGTCCTGACAGGTTTGGGAATATCTGCATCGGCGGGACCGCTTGCCGCAGAGGAGGCAGCGATACCGGCTCCGATCTCCGCCAACGGTCGGGTCGTTGTACTGACCCCCCGGAACACGCAGGAACTCTCTGGGAAACGCCGGTTGGCGCGGATTGCTTTTCCCAATGCGCCGGTCTCCGTATTGGGCGCACATCTGAAAGACCCCGCCCACCAGTTTTTGCGTCGCCTTGTGGTGAGCGGGCAGGCGGCGGGCAATGTTGGGGATCTGTATGAAAACCGGGATCGCAATCATTCCCGCCTGTCGCCCAAGGCCTTTCCACAGCTGACCCATGTGACCTACGGAGAGGTGTTTCAGAAACAGGGGCTGGATTATGGTCTTGGCCAGACAATGTTTTTTGATGCACCGCTGATCGGCAATTCGTCCACAGCTGTGAAGGGCAACCCGTTGTGGCGATCATTACCACGGCTGGCGCTGACAACAGGGGGAGGGGCCGAGCGTCTTTTCCAGAACTATGTGACCGGCCAGATTCACGTTTATCCCGAAAACGCCGATCATGATCCTGAAAGCGGCGACCTTCTACCGGCAAACACCCCCTATATGCTGATCTCTCAAGGGTCCTCCGGATCTGACCGGCCGCATCTGGAGGCGCTGGCCATGATCCTGGCGGCGTTCAGGCCTGACACCAAGGCGTTCCTGCGTGAAAACGGTCTGGTCGCTTCGACAGTGCAGATGGTTTATCGCCGTGCCCGTGTCGGGGTGCGCACCCGCGCGGCTTATCTGAGTGGTGCGGCTCACCCAACAGTTTTCCGAGATCGGGATATTGCTCTGGCGCGGATGGTGGGGCTGGCCAATGCTATCCAACCGGGCGAGGTGCCGCCGATGGTGCGGCTGAAAGTTCTGGAAGAAAGCCGCGCGACCGAGGGGATCGACTATTTCGGCAAGGGGCTGGGGGAACGTCTGTTTGATACCCCGTCGGCGATCGCCCGCGTCTGGAGATCCCGTGAAGGCCGCCGCAGCATGGTTGTGACCGCTGCTGATACCAAGGATCCCAATGGGCGTGACTTGAGCTTTGAGTGGGTCGTGTTGCGCGGGGACCATGACCGCATCCAGATCACGCCCTTGTCCGAGGATGGGCGCTATGCGCAAATAGATATGGACTGGCAGGCGCCACAGCCAGCGCCTGGGTCCCCGGATATTATGTCCAGCCGGATTGATATCGGGGTATTTGCTAATAACGGTATTCATGACAGCGCACCGGCATTTATTTCGGTTCTGCTGCCACAGCATGAGACACGGGACTATGCGTTTGATGCAGATGGCCCGCCGAAGGTGAAAAGGATCGACCGGCAGGCGCAGAAAGGTGTCTATGTCGACCCACGCGTGTTTCCGGATACTCGCTGGAAGGATGTCTATCACTATGATGACGAAGGCCTGATCTCGGGCTGGACACGCTATCGGCGCGGCGACGAAGGAGAATACAATTCGGAAGGCCGTCGGAGTTTGCAGGATGGGTCAGGCGGTCTTGGAGCGGTCAGCTATCTGTTGGAGCGGGGCGAAAAGGGTCGCTTTGTAGTGAAAGAACAGCCGTTCGGGGCAGGGGAGTGATATTCCCTGTTCAAGCGTGTTTTGAGACTCTGATCCAGCCGAGCGGAAGCAGGAACAGGCCACCGCCTAGCAGAAGCAATGCAGATGCCGGCAGTGGGACAGGGGCTATTATCCAGGCGCTTTCGACATTCTCGATGCCAAAAGCCCACAAACTGGAGCGATTGGCACCGGTCCAGTCGCAGAACTGACCATTGCTGCATCCGAATTCACCGGTAAAGAAACCATCGCCGGTTTCAACAAATTCATCAGACAGTGTTGAAGCCAGATAGGCGTAGTTGCTCCACTGGGAAACGGCGGCTGTGTAGGTTCCCGGTGCCAGATCAAATGTGTCACCGGCGTCGTAGGTGGCCCTGGTACTCGGATCAGCCTGAGCCAGACCGGTAGTGTCATCATCGGTTTCACCGATAAAGTTTTCTGCCGCGTCGTAGAGTGTAAGGATGGGGTCAAACCCACCGGCCGGAACCACGGTGCCGTCGGGCTGGATGCCCCCACCGTAAGAATAGGTTCTGATCACAACACTTGTTGATGTGTCGCTGGTCGTGATCAGGTTTTCACCGACAGTGAAATAGATGTATTCCACGGTATCATCCTGGCTGAGTTCGCCGGAAAATGAAAAACTGGCCGCCTGAACAACCATGCTGCTCGCGACCAAATAGACAGCCGACGCCAACAAGATGTGAATTCGCTTCGTCAAATGGCTTCCCCAGAATACTTTGAGTTGAGTATACGCGAAACTTTCTAAAAGCCAAACTGACACAATGCTTGAACGTATTCTGGGCTAATGCGGGCAGTTGGAGGGCTCGGTTTTCAGTTTCTAGAAACTGACCTAATAACGCTCTATAATATTGAATATTAATTAAAATATGCAGGAGAAGTACTTTGCGAAAATTGTGGTCGCGTTTGCCCAAGCTTGATTTTTGACAAGATTGTGCGAAACTTTTGGTGTCGCGAGTTTCTAAGATTTTTGAATATCTTACCGGGCTCCAGTTGATTTTGGGGAGTCTGAGCCAATTTTGCCCCTGTTTCAGGAGAATACAATGACGATACGAAGCCTCGCCTGCTGTCTGCTGATGCTCTTTGCGACTTCGGCTCGCCTCGAAGCCTCCACTCCCATTGGAACTGTCGTCAAAGTTGCTACCAAAGCCCAGCTTGTCTCAGGCGGCGAGAGTGTGTCTTTGCGGTCCGGGATGGAAGTACAGAGTGGAGACCTTATCAAGACAAATGGAACGGGTATGGTTCAGCTGGTTTTTGTTGATGAGACAAAAATAGTGATAGGCCCGAATGCCTCGATGGTTCTTGAAGTCACGATGTTGAGGAACAGGGAAAAGGCAGACAACTTTGCGGTTAAGGCGCTTGGCGGAAGCTTTCGGTTCATTTCTGGAAAAAGCCGGAAAAAGGCATATAAAATCACAACCCCTACTGCGACGATGGGGATCAGGGGCACTACATTCGATTTCTGGGTGGCGGATCACAAACAGACATCGGTGATAATCCTGAGTGGCGCTGTGCGAATGTGCGGGCAGGCCCGGACGTGCAAAAGTTTTTCCGGAGACTGCAGCTATATGTCAACAGACTCCCGTGGACAAGTCGGCATTGTCGAACCGGGCCAAGATGCGACCAGAGCGGTACAGGCCGGGTTTCCCTTCCTCTTGAATCAGTCTGATTTGCGAGAGGGTTTTCAAGCAGATACAGCGTCTTGTGGAAAGTATGTAGCTGTCGCAGTCAAAAAAACGAAAGCTGTGGTGGACGATACAACCCCTTATGACCCTGGTAGCGGCGCCTCTGACGAGCCCGAACCTGATGCCCCCGAACCTGATGCCCCCGAACCTGATGTCCCCGACAAACCGGACAGGCCCAGCCAGCCCGCCCCTTCCAAGCCATGAGAACGGAAGGTGTGCCACTTGAGCGCGTTCTCGTGAGTGCGATACGGTAGACGTATGTCGTCTCTGACCAGAAGTCAGAAACGCAAGTGGTCGTTTCGCCTTATTGGGCTGGTCTTTATTGCCTTTGGCATACTGGTGCGCGTGTCCGACCCTTATCCGGTATCGGCGACGCGGATGATCTATTTTGACACGCTTCAAAGGTTGAAGCCCAGAGAGTTTGACCCTGATCTGCCAGTCAAAGTTGTTCAAATTGACGAGGCTTCGCTTGGGGCGCTAGGGCAATGGCCTTGGCCGCGCACTTTGCTCGCGGATCTGGTGACTCGTCTTGAAGAGCTGGGCGCTGCGGCGATTGCCTTTGATGTCCTGTTTGCCGAACCTGACCGTTACTCGCCTGTCAGGCTTACCGAAGACCCGCTGATTGGCCAGCTTTTGTCGGCGACGGGAGACATCGGAAAGTTTGACAGTGATGTGCAGTTTGCCGAGGCGATCTTCCGGCTACCGGTTGTGTTGGGTGTTGCTGCGAGCATTGAAGAGGTCGGCGAGCAGGTAAGACCCAAGGCGGGGATCATCGAGTTTGGCGAACAGGTGACGGGGCGCATTCCATACGCAGTTGCCTGGACACCTCTAGCCCCCCCTCTGGAAGAGTATGCTGAGGGCATTGCCGGGATAAATGTTTCACCGCTGGAGGGTCTTGGAACCATAAGATCCGTGCCTTTGTTCTGGAGAGGGCCGACAGGGGTTATGCCCTCTCTCAGTCTGGAACTGCTCCGCGTTGCGCTTCAGGAACCCAACATCTTTGTGGAAGGTTCTCAGGATGAGGCGGGCGTGATGATCTCATTCGAGATGGGAGGGTTTACGGTTCCAACCACGGAAAACGGGGAACTGTGGCTGAACTTTCGAAAGGACAATAAGGCACTTTATATTTCGGCCGTGGATGTTTTGCAGTCGGCGGATCATGAACAACTTGCATCTCAGATTGAGGGTAACCTGATTTTGGTGGGGGCCTCTGCAGCCGGCTTGCTGGATGCCCGCCAAACCGCTCTCGGGGAAACTGTTCCCGGTGTTTCTATCCACGCTCAGGTGATTGAGCAGATCCTTTTGGGGAAAACACTCAAAAGGTCGGACATCACTGCCGCGACCGAGATCATTTCATACGCGGCCCTTTGTCTGATCCTCTTGTCCGTGATGAGTATTTCGGGTCCGATACGGTCGTTCATTTCGGGTGGGTTTGTCGTCACCTTTGTTCTGGCGGCCAGTTGGGTTCTGTATACCCGCTACGAGGTTCTATTTGATGCAACCTTTCCCATGATCGCCGGTATGCTGAATTTTGGCGTGCTGGCAGGGTATCAATTTGCGATCACCGAACGGGACAGGCGCCATATCCGAAACTGGTTCAGCCATTATGTGGCTGAAGAAATGCTGACGGAACTTGAAACCAGTGGCAAAGATCTGGAGCTAGGAGGTAGTACGCGCGAGATCACTGTCCTGTTTGCCGATATGATCGGTTTTACCTCGGTGAGTGAAGAAATATCTTCTGCCAAGCTGATTGCCCTGCTGAATGATGTCTTTTCCCGTATGGGGGACGAGATCTTCAAAGAAAGAGGCACCATCGACAAATTCATCGGGGACTCAATCATGGCGTTCTGGAATGCGCCTGTCGAAATTGAAAGCCACGAAGAACACGCGGTTGCGGCGGCTCTTGGGATTCGCAGGGCCCTTGGCAAGATGAATCAGACCCGCCGACTCGAAAGCAAGACGCCCATCCAATTTGCCATGGGGCTTGCCTCGGGGCAGGCGAGTGTCGGTAATATCGGCTCCAAGCACCGTTTCAATTACACGGCTGTCGGCGATGTGGTGAATACAGCGGCACGCAACGAAGCCATCTGTCGCAGGGTGGGATATGACATCGTTGTGTCCGAAGGCGTGAAGGAGATGACAGAGGCCCGGTTTGCATTCCTGTTTGCGGGGAGGGTCCAGTTGAAAGGGAAAGCCGAACGCGCTTCGCTTTTTGTGGCGGTGGGAGATCAGAAGGTTGCGCAGAGCTCGGATTTCAGGGCATTGGCCGAGAGCCACGAAGCGCTTGTCAGAGCTTTGGCGGGGGCTGTGGATTCGTCCGAATGGCAGGTGCTGCTTGAGCGGTGTGCGGAGGAAGCCAGAAAACTCGAGCCAAATCTGCAGAGATTTTACGAAAATCTGATTGGGCGGAGTGAGGATTTTGTGAGGACGGCCTGAATTATGCTCTGAATTTGTGAGCGAATCGGCCAGTCCTATTTATGGCTTCCTGAGAATGTTGATAGACAATTAGGGTTTTCGGGAAACAAAGTTGCGCAATTTTGGAACAATTGTAGCCAACGCAGAAACAGTTGAGGGCGAAAAAATGATTTTGCGGGCGGTGACAGCTATATTTTTTGGAAATGTGGTGACTTTGTGGCAATAATATGTGGAATATAAGGACAGTCTTTCTCTGGAGGTAAGTTATGCCAATCAAAATTAACAAATTTAAAGTGAGCGCGATTGCCGCCGCCTTTGTGGCGGCGACTTCGGCTCATGCTGCAAGTATTTCGATCGAAACGTATGATCCCGGAAATTATCCGGGTGTTCCCGGCTTCACAAAGCTTGAAGGTCAAAACTTTGACAACTTCGCTGGTGATCCATCAATCGATGCGACCGACACATTTGATGTAGGAGTTTTCCAGAGCCTCGGGGGCATTGGTTCAGGGGGTACAGTCACCGGTGCACCTGCATCGTGCCAAGGTGCTGGGGCTGCTGCTTTGTGTATTCGTGATGGGTATGTATTCGGGCGTGAAAGTACGCGTAACCCGAACAACGGACAAGAAGGCCAGTTCCTAGATACTAATGACACACATGGCATTGGCTGGAATGTATCACTCGAAGATGATTCGTATTTCAATACGGTCGTATTCACCCTGTCGGATGCGAGCGACCAAGGCGCATATGTTGCCGTTACCGCTTCTCAAACCGCTTTGGGGGACGATCCTACGCCCGAAGACATTCTCAACCTAGATAAAGCGTTTATGACGCCTCCCCAAGCGAATGGGAATGTACAGACAGTCGTCATTCAGTTTGACGAATATGTTACTGAGGGCTTCATTAATATTGTGAGTTTCCTTGCTGAAAACGGAGAAGCATTCCTGACGAATGATGGCCTGAGTATTGATGGCATCAAAGTTGGGATCGCCCCCATTCCAGTCCCTGCCGCTGGCTTCTTGCTGGTTGGCGCCCTTGGTGGGCTGGGTTTTGTAGGCCGCCGTCGTCGCAAGACGTCCTGACCTAAGTTTTTAGAAAGACTGCACACAGGGCCGCTTTCGAGCGGCCCTATTCTCTTGTGGGTTCAGATAGAGGTGCCAACCGCTTGCTTCAGCATCCAACCCATGCGCAAGAAACGCAGACGGATCAGGATACCTGCGCCGCGCAGGCGCTCTCCAAAGCTGTCCAGTTTGGTGCTGAACAAAAGTTTAGGCAAATGGGCCAGCGCACTTGCTGGCATGGCAAGTGCTCTGAGAGCCCACCATACTCGCCCGCTCAAGCCCGGGCGAGAGGATTGTAGCAACGCAAAAGTTTCCTGTGTGAGGCGTTTCCACTTGAGGCGCAATGCAACCCAGTCGGAGCGGCTGGGATGGCTGATCCGCAAATTGTCTTCATAGATCAAACGGTATCCTCTAGAGGTGGCGCGCAGACTCCAATCACGATCCTCTGAAACGGCTGTCTTGAAAAGCCCCACATCTTCAAAGACTGCACGTGACGTGACCAGATTTCCGGCCCCGGAAAACCCCTGAACCTCGATGTAGTTTTTGAAATCAAACGCAAAGACCTTTTCAAAGGCTTCGGCACCGCTACGGGGTGGGGGGGTCTCATCAAACACATCGACCCTGCCGCCGATCAGATCCGCTTTGGGGGCAACCTGCCGCGCCATGCTGAGCCAGCCATGGGACGGCACGCAATCGGCGTCGATAAAGACGAGGATGGGGGCAGTGCTTTCAGCGACCCCAAGATTGCGGGCCGGGCCGGCACCTTTTTTGGCCTCCGACAGAAAGCGGACCGACGGAAACATGCCATGCAGCCGGTCTGGCGGGGTAGGGGAGTTGTTGTCTATCACCAGGATTTCTGCGGCACCAACATCATTCTGCATCAATGCGGTCAGACAGCGTTCCAGCCGGTCGACATCATTGTAATGTGGAATAATGACGGCGATATCCGGTGCGGGATCAGTAATAGTCATACTCATGACCATGCGCTCCGGAAGAATACCGGCATTTATTGAGCACGATCCCCATGACATTGGTAAGTTCGGCCACATGGCGTTCGGCCACGTCGATCTGCGACATGCTGGTCTGTTCTGCCGCGACCATGATCAGGGCACAGTCGACATTCTGCAGGAAACCAAAGTTGTCATCGCTTGCCATGAGGGGAGGCATGTCAAACAGCATGATATCAGGTTCATATTGCGCGCTGATTTCATCCAACACCTCAGTGGTCATGGAGTTCTGGAGAATTTCCGACGGGTTTTTTGCCTTTGGGCCGCCGTTGAGACCAAAGGCGAGATTTGTCCCAAGGCGGCGGGCATGGCTTTGAAAGCCGATTTTCCGTTCGAGGACGGCAGCCATGCTGTCATTGAGGCGCTGTCCCATAATCTTGGTGAGACCGGCGCGGCGCAGGTCGAAATCAAAGATCAGACTGTAAAGGTTACTTTGTCGGGAGAGGCCAAAGGCAAGGTTTGCTGTCGCTGTGGATTTTCCGCAGCCAGCATGTGGTGAGACGATGGCAATGCGTTTCCACTCATTTTGGCGGGCTTGTTGCAGCACACGTGTACGCAAGAGATCAAAAGGCGCACTGTCGAGGCCACCTTCGACTGTTGTGACACGGTTGCGATGAAGAAGTTTCCGGTCAACTGAAAGCGCCGGCGGCAGCTGCCATTCCTCCTTGGGCGGTGTGGTGGAGGTCGCCTGTTTGGATTCAGGCGGATGCTCAGCCGGGGCCGCAGGGGCTGCTGAAGTGGGAGAGGTTTGGTCGCGCTGCGCACGCGCTTTTTCCATTGCCGCTTGTAGCCGTTCCATTCAGAGCTCCTCCACGTCGCGTATGTCTGTGTATATCCGGTCCATCACCACCGTATCCCGAATTTGTTCATGGCTCTTTCCGCCAGCAGGTCCAGCGGCAGGTAATATGTGTGTATCGCAAAGACGACGGCGGGGATGCCAATCAGGATGACAAGAATGACCAACAGCTTCATCCCGCGCCTGCGGAACTGTTGTGAGCGGGACTGGATATAGGGAATTGTGGTGAGGGGGGTGACGCCAAGTTTGTTAATGATGTCTTCCGGACGTCGGGCCGTTGTGTTCAAAAGTTCCAGGATGAAGATGAAGACCAGACCGGCGATAATGGCAAAGGCAGAGCCGCCGCCTGCAATAAGCGTCCGGTTTGGTTTCGTCGGAGAGCTTGGAATTGCCGGCTGCTCGATCACGGCAATCCTCTGGCCGCGGGAGCGTGTCTCGATGCGGTCACCGGTTTGGGCAACGGACAGGCGTTGCTCGGCCATCTCGTACTGGTTCTGCAAGGTTTCATACTTGCGGTTCATTTCTTCCAGCTTGATCGAAACCGCAGGTGTTTTGCTCATGCTTTGTTTGAGCTTGTCAATCTCGGCCTGAATGCCGATCTTCTGAGCCTGTAATGTCTGGACGCGGCTGTCGATTTCACCCAACTGGAGAACCAGCATTGGAGGCAGTTCCTTTTCACCTTCGGGGGTTTGTGGTGCTTGGGTGGCCGGAGACGCTGCGGCAATCTTGTTTTCCAGCTGTTCAATACGCGCTTCCAGCATTTTTACACGAGGGTTCTCTGTCGAGTAAACCGACAGGGCTTCTTCGAGCTGCTGGTTGAGGGATGCTAGCTGGCGCTCATTCGGCGAAAGCGGCCTGTCCTGAGGGGTGTTGATATTGCCGGTCAGTTCGAAAAGTTGCAGCAACCGAATGCGCTGATTGCGCAAATCGGCAATGTCTCGGTCGGTTTGAATCAGACGGTCCTGAAAATTGGCTTGTTGGCTCAGACGGTGTTGGAGGCTGTCGGGTAAGGCCCCGGTATTGGCTTGTTTGAACTCCAGAATACGCACACTTTGCAGGTCAAGCTCATTGCTCAGGCGCTCCACCTCCTGCGAGAAGAAGGCTAGCGTCTCGCCCGCCCGCCCTTTGCGTAACTCTGTATCCTGTTTCTGGATCAGAGTCAGGTATTCATTCAGAACCCGTGCGGCGGTGCGGGCTTGCGGGGCTTCAAATGTGATGGTCATCACAGGCGCGTCCTTGCGCCGCTGATTGGATGTGGAAATGGATGTTCTGGCACGCATGGCGTTCACGATCTCATCCGGACCCATTTTATTCAAATCTGGAAAAACATCATGTTTGCGCGCAATTTCAAGCATATTGGCCCGGGTCAGCAGGCGGTGTTGAACAACTTGGAGCTGTTCAAAGGCCGGTGTCTTAACGGTTGTCGGGGCCAGTTCTGTCGGAATCTGCGGTGACTCGACCAGCAGGATCATGCGGCTTTCATAGGCCGGCGGCAGCGTATAGGCCACCGTTATGGAAATTGCCGAAATCGCCGTCGCAATGAGCAGAAAATAGGGAAGCCGTCGCCGGAAAATGGAAAAATAGTAACTCACGTTGCTCATTTAGACCGTGTCCTTCTCTGTCGCGGAAGTTTGCCCCATATAGACCCCATCTTCGATGATGGAGTGGATCACTTTTTCAGTGACAATCAATTCATTCGCGCTCCAGGCGTAGAGCATGGCAAAGTCACAAAGTTGATTGACCAGCCTTGGAATCCCCCCGGTTTCTTCGAAGATGCGTCTACAGGCCTGGAAGGTAAACTCCTGCCCCGTCCCGCCGGCGGTCTTCAATCTGTGCGAGATGTAGTCCTGTGTAATTTCGGAAGACATCGGGGAGAGATGAAAGTTTGCAGCGATCCGTTGTGCCAGCTGCTTCATGTTCGGGTTTTGGACCATGTCGCGCAACTCGGGCTGCCCGACGAGAATAAGCTGGATCAGGACATCTTTGTTGGCATTGATATTGGTGAGCATGCGCAACTCTTCCAGCCCTTCCAGGGACAGGTTTTGGGCCTCGTCAAAAATAAGCACGACCATGCGCCCCAAGGCATATTCCTTGAGCAGGAAATCCTGCAGCACCTGAAACATCTGGACATAGCTGGCACCGGGATCCACTTCGACATTCAGTGAATTCAGAACCCACTGAATAAGTTCACCGCGCCCGCCTTGGGCATTGGAAATCAGCCCGATGGTTGTGTCATCCCGAATCTTGGACAGAAGTTTCTGAACCAAGGTGGTTTTTCCGGCTCCGATCTCACCGGTAATCAGCGTGATCGGAGCTTTGGACATGATGCCATACTCCAGAACCAGAAAGGCTCGGTTATGTTGCGGAGACCAAAAAAGAAAATCCGGATCGGGCAGCAGAGAAAACGGGCGTTCTTTCAGGCCAAAGAAAGAGGCATAGAGCTGATTAGAGGGCATGTTATTCACGGGACAACTTTCCAACCCTGCTAAAATCAAACAACAAACAAATCCAGACTCGCGCAGCGCTGCAACGGCCGCGAACTGATGCAGGTGATAGAATCTTCTTGCGGCGGGTTAAATGGCCTTTTTTCATTTAGGTTTTGACTGCTCATTTGTTTGATAGCGGTTATAATTAAGAAACTCAGCTTTTTTTAGGCGAATCAAAGGAATATTCTGCACGGCGCGTTTTGCCCTTTTTCACATCCTGACTTGCGGCTTGTTGCTAATACTTCCTAAATGCAGCTCTCAGGAAGCATTGTGCTAATTTTGGAAACTCTTTATCGCAGGGTTACTGTAGCTAATTTTGAGCGTAAGTATTGCTTTTTTTTAATTAAATTTCAGTGCACTACGGCCGGGGGTCTGCGAGATGATATTCTAAAAAATCTGACGGTAGTCGCATTTTTTAAAAGTTTTACTTGAACATACGTGTTCTGGATCTGTTACAATTAAGGCGCGAATATGGCGTGAATGTGACCGACCCCGTGGGGGGGGAATTTCACACTCACATCAGGTGTTTGCGGTCCTCTTCTGAAGACTGCTGGTACAATATGGTAAATGGAATTTTTATATGACTATTCAGTTTAATACCCCCACGACTTCCAAACCTGCGGCAACGGAAGCTATTGTGAGAAGTGTTGAGGGTTTGACGCGCCCGGTTTGGCGTGGGTTTTATGTTGGAGTGGGCAAACGTCTGCTTGATTGCATCCTAATTATTTTATCTTTGCCAATCGTTTTACCATTGATTGGTGTTTTTGCTTTTCTTGTGGCTGTTAATGGCAGTTCGCCATTTTACTGGCAGCAACGCGTGGGCCGTGGAGGCAGGCATTTCAGTATACTGAAGCTTCGCACCATGATCGATGATGCGGATGAGGCGCTGGCGAGTTATCTGCGGGTAAACCCCAAAGCCCGTCGTGAATGGGAACTCAAGCAAAAACTTTGCCACGATCCAAGAGTGACAAAGGTCGGGCATATTCTGCGCAAGACCTCTCTTGATGAGCTTCCCCAGCTTTGGAATGTCTTTAAAGGGGATATGTCTCTGGTTGGGCCGCGCCCCATGATGGTGGACCAGAAAGATCTGTATCCCGGCGAGCTGTATTACGAACTTCGCCCAGGGATCACCGGCCTCTGGCAGGTGTCCGATCGCAACGACACCAGCTTTGCGGATCGCGCCACTTTCGATAACAAATACTACTGTGATGTATCTTTGGGGATGGACCTGTCGTTGCTTGCCAGGACGATCGGGGTTGTGTTGCGCGGCACAGGGTATTGAATGCCGGACGCATCTCGCTAAGCTGTTAGATGCGTTCAGATACGCTTTTATTTACCCAATCTTAGTGGCACTCTTATGTTAAAAAAAATGATGACTCTGGCGCTGGCGTTAACCTTTTCGGTTGCGCTGGCGGGTTGTGAATCTGCTGAGGAGCGGGCGCAAAAGCATTTCGAAAAAGCCATGGCTTTGCTTGAAGAAGGGGATATGGACCGAGCTCTGATCGAGTTCAAGAATGTTTTCAAGCTGAACGGGAACCATAAAGAAGCGCGCCTTGCTTATGCGCAAGTTCAGGAAGACAGAGGTAACCTACAACAGGCCTATGGCCAGTATCTCCGACTGATTGAGCAATATCCTGAAAACATGGACGGGCTTCGGGCCTTGGTGCGGATGTCGGCGCATCTGAATAACTGGGAAGAGGCAAAGCGACATGTCGCAGCTGCCGAGAAAATCACCCCTCAGGATCCTCTGATCATGTCGGTGCGCGCCGGAGTTGATTACCACGACGCCATGCGCAGTCAGAACCTAGAGGCTGCGAACCTAGTAGTGAAAGTTTCCGAGATCTTGCTGCAGGAAAATGCAGATCTGCCGGCGGCACGTCAGGTTGTGATTGATGACCTTTTGCGCCGTCAAGACTGGGTGGGGGCCCTTGCGGCAATCGAAGAAGGTTTAAAGTTCAGCGATAGCCTCAATCTTTACATGTTGCGTCTTGGAGTTCTGGAGCAACTTGGCCGGAATGATGACATTGTAGTTCAGTTGAAGGATATGGAACAGAAGTTCCCGGATGCGGGGGCGCACCAGACACTCGTGGGTCGCCTTGTTGCCGAAGAGCGTCTGGATGAGGCAGAGGCCTATCTGAGGGAACGAGCCGAACGTGATGATCAAGAAGACGCAACGTCCAAGCTCGAGCTTGTCGCCTTTTTGGCGCGGGTGCGTGATCGGGATACAGCCATTGCCGAAATCGATCAGATGCTGAACGAAAGTACAGAGTTTGAACCTTTGCTCCGATCCATTCGAGCGGGGCTGGATTTTGAGGCCGGCAACAAGGATGCCGCCCTTCTAGAGATGGAAGATGTTCTGAAAGGACTGGAGGCTTCGGAAGAAGCGGACCGTATCAAAGTGGCCTATGCAAAGATGCTTGTCAGGAATGGAAATTCCGTCGGCGCGCGTGCACAGATCGAGGAAGTTCTGGAACACGATCCAAGCCAGGTAGATGCCATCAAGATCAAGGCTGGCTGGCTGATTGAGGATGATCGACCTGGCGACGCCCTGGTTGAATTGCGTGTTGCGTTGGATCAGGCCCCCCGCGATGCAGAGGTCATGACTCTGATGGCCAATGCGCATGAACGCACCGGCAATCGTGATCTCATGGGGGAAATGCTGTCGCTGGCGGTTGAGGCGTCGGGGAGTGCGCCGGAAGAATCGCTGCGCTATGCTAGGTTCCTGATTTCTGAAGAAAAATTACTGCCTGCAGAAGACATTCTGAAGAGTGCCTTGCGGTTGCAAAGCGCCAACCCCACGCTGTTGTTTGCCCTTGGAGGGCTCTACATCCAGATGGATGACTGGGCTCGGGCACAGCATGTGATTGATACACTGTCTCGCCTTGGCATAAGTCAGGCGGATGCTATGGCAAATGAACTGACCGCACGAAAGCTGGCGGGTCAAAACCAGGCGCAGGAACTGGATCAGTTTCTCACATCAATGGCGGAAGAATCTTCGGGATTGCAGGCGGCAGCTTCAATTGTTCGGTTGCGGCTGATTCAAGATGACGTGGATGGTGCCCTTGCCTATATAGATGAACTTTCCGCAGAGGATCAAAATGCCCCGGCTCTCAGATACTTGCGGGCAGGAGTGCTGGTTGTGGATGGGCAGCGCAAGGAAGCAATGGTTATTCTGCAGAAGCTGGCGGAAGAGTTTCCGAAAAGTGAGCAAATCTGGTTAGCCCTTTACAGGCTGCACCGAAGCCAGGGGGATGTTGATGCAGCGTCCCAGACTCTGAACCTGGCACTTACGGCTCTGCCTGACAGTGCCAGAATCAAATGGGCCCTTGCCAGTGAAGCCGAACAAAAAGGCGATATCGATGGTGCGATTACCATCTACGAAGAGCTTTATGCTGCAAATAGCAATAACGTCATTATTGCCAACAACCTTGCCAGCCTTGTGTCCACTTATCGGACCGATAATGCCAGCCTCCAGCGCGCCTATGATATTGCGCGGCGCTTGAGGGGGACAGAGGTGCCGGCCTTCCAAGATACCTATGGCTGGATTGCCCACAGGCTGGGAAACCATGATGAAGCATTGGAATATCTGGAGCCTGCCGCAAAGGCTTTGACCTTGGATCCCGTTGTTCAATTCCATCTGGCAGAGAACTATGCCGCACGCGGTCTCAGTGCAGAAGCGTTGGAACAGTACCGCAAAGTAGTGGAACTGGTAGAGGGCGGGGCACGTCGCCCCGATTTCATGGATAAGGTCGAGGCAGAAATTGCCCGGCTTTCAGGTGAACAGAATTAAAAACCGACTGGCTTCTGATGAGCGGGGCGGAATGAAGGCGCATTTGCTGTTTGATCGGGCATGGCAGTGGCTCACTCATCCGCAGCACCGTGCGCCCCGCCACAGGCTGGTACTCTTTGTGACGGTTGTTCTTGCGATTGTCATTTCCGTCTTTGCCCTTATCCCGGTCACCTTGCCGCCGGGTGCACCGGGATCTGACAAGCTCCATCACCTTGTTGCTTTTGGAGCTTTATCCTTACCTTGTGCGGTTTTGTTCCCGCGCGCGTTGATAGTTGTATTGCCGGGTGCTGTCCTGCTAGGCGGAATGATTGAATTGATACAGCCAAGCGTTGGGCGGCACAGAGAGCT
Source organism: uncultured Shimia sp. (assembly GCF_947498095.1). Classification (GTDB taxonomy): domain Bacteria; phylum Pseudomonadota; class Alphaproteobacteria; order Rhodobacterales; family Rhodobacteraceae; genus Shimia. The sequence continues at coordinate 31,695 of NZ_CANMJE010000018.1, forward strand.
GGCTGACTTTGTCGCGGATATAGTCGGGGCTGCCTAGGGTTTGTGCTAAGGGGTGTTGGGAGGAGAGTGTCCAGATGGGGGAAACGTCACCGGAAAATGCAATAGAGTTGGAACTCGGTTTGGTTGCTCTCCCCATTACTTCATCCAAAAGTAACCGGAATCCTGTGTTGGGTAACCCTTATGTTGGGGACTGAATGCAACAAGAGAGCTCCGTCGCTGCGATTTAAGTTTGCAGAGAAAAAAATAAAAACTTAACATAACAAGTGTTACCGGTCGTGTATGCATCCTGGAGAGCGGGCTACCCTGTAGGCCGACTCTTGTTGGAAAACAATGTGATATCTGTACGCACCGTGCAGGCGGTATCAGGCAATATTTCGCGTCTTTGATAGAAGGTTTGCCCTTGCCTGCAGTAAAGATGCAAAGTCTTGCCCAAATTCCGGATGTTCCAGGGCATGATCAACAATGGCCTCAAGGAACCCAAACTTTGAACCGCAATCATAGCGGTGGCCTGAAAATTCCAGAGCATCAACCTTACCGGCTTTCGCAAGAGCGTTGATCGAGTCGGTCAGCTGGATTTCCCCACCGACCCCGGCCGTCTGAACGCGCAATTTATCGAAGATTTCCGAATGGAAAACATACCGCCCAATGGCTGCTAGGTTCGAAGGTGCTTTGTCAGGCTCCGGTTTCTCGACAATGCCGGAAATCTGCACGGTGCCAGTATGCAGGTTGGAAATGGGTGAAATCACCCCGTATTGATCCAGCATGTTATGTTCGACGGGCGTGACAGAGATACTGCTTTTCCCGGTTTCTTCAAAATGCTGAACAAGAGCCTTTGTCGGCAACGGGGAGCCTGCCATCAGGTCGTCAGGCAGCAACACGGCAAAAGGTTCGTGCCCCACAACGGGCTCTGCGCATAAGATCGCGTGCCCCAGTCCCAAAGCTTCGGCTTGGCGGACAAAAATACAGTTCACACCTGATGGAATGATACTGCGGATTTCTTCAAGCAATACGTCTTTACCACGTGAAGCCAATACGGACTCAAGCTCTGGATTACCATCAAAGTGATCTTCAATGGCCCGCTTGGTGCGGCCAGTGACAAAAACCAGATCCGTGATGCCGGCATCAACCGCCTCTTCGACGGCAAACTGAATCACAGGCTTGTCGATAATTGGCAAGAGTTCCTTCGGCATGGCCTTGGTCGCCGGAAGGAAGCGGGTGCCCAGGCCGGCAACGGGAAATACAGCTTTGCGGATGATCTGCATCAAATGGAACTCTCAGTGTGTTGCGAATACCCTCGGTATCCTTTCCACCTAAGCAATCTTCGCGGTTTTTTTAGGGCAAAGTTGAGAATTAACTGCGTATTTCAGAATGCTGGATGCCTTCAATAGGTGATTCGGATTTTTCCAGCGGGATCACCGTTTTGGTCTATGTTTTGGCAGCCTGTTTCACCTGCTGGCAGTGAATAAGTAAATGGATCTGTATTCCGCTTTAACAGCCACAGGAAAATGCCTGGCCCAATTGCAGGGATGGTATGAGTAACGATGAGAGATACAGCTGGTTTTTGTTGTTTTACTGATATTAGTCAGTTTGACTGTTCTCATTTCCTGATTTGGTGGATGCGAACAAGCCTGAAATATAACGGACTGGCCTTGGTCGGGCTGGGTGTCTGGCGGTATTCATCCTGATCCGCGCCGCCGGGGTTCACTGCGTTGGGATCCTGATTGGGAGTGGGATGGATCCAAAGCAGCTAAGTTCTATTCTGGAATTCCTGGGTATTGCCCTGATAGGCCTGAATGCAATGAAAAGGCTTTTTCATGTGTCAGACAACTGACGCCTCGCACCTTACTCCCGCGCGAGGCCTTTCAAATATCGTCCATAGTCGTTTTTATGAAACAGCTGGGCGCGCGCCAGCAGATCTTCACGGCTGACCCACCCCTGCCCAAACGCAATCTCGTCGGGGCTACCTGATTGCAGACCCTGCCGTTGTTCCAGGGTGCGTACAAAATTACCCGCATCCAGAAGGCTTCCGTGAGTGCCTGTGTCAAGCCAGGCATAGCCACGCCCCATGCGCTCAACCGACAAGAGTCCGTCGTGCAGATACATTTCGAGCAAGGTCGTGATTTCCAGCTCTCCGCGTGCGGACGGGGTCACCTGTTTTGCCCGTGCCGGGGCGTCACCATCGAGAAAATAGAGTCCTGTTACCGCGAAGTTTGAGGGTGGAATCTCGGGTTTTTCAACAATCGAGATGGCTTGACCCTCAGCGTCAAAATCCACCACGCCATAGCGTTCCGGATCGGCGACGCGATAGCCAAACACGGTTCCGCCGGTCTCTTTGGCGTTGGCGCGGGACAGCAGGTCTGGCAAGGCATGGCCAAAGAAGATGTTGTCCCCCAGTACCAGTGCCGAAGGGGCTCCTGCCAGAAAATCTTCGGCCAGAATGAAGGCCTGTGCCAGGCCATCCGGACTGGGCTGGACAATATAGGTAAAAGACATGCCCCATTGGCTGCCATCCCCAAGCGTGCGCTTGAATTGCTCCTGATCCTGAGGTGTTGTGATGATGGCTACCTCGCGAATATCCGCAAGCATCAGAACCGAGATCGAATAGTAGATCATCGGCTTGTCATAAATTGGCAGAAGTTGTTTGGAAATGCCGATCGTGATTGGGTAGAGCCGCGTTCCAGATCCACCAGCCAGAATAATGCCTTTGCGCGCAGTCATCTCAAATCACCTTCAACTCTTTCAGAACAGCGGCGAGGCTAATGCCCCAATCTGGCCGTACTATGTCAAAATCAGTTTGTAAATCGGACCAATCCATACGTGAGTTCCCGGGCCGTGCTGCCGGCGTTGGGTAATTCGCAACGGGTATGTCGACAACACGGATATCTCGGTTGGCCTGTGCAAATACTTCACGTGCAAAATCCGCTCAGCTGACTTTGGGTGTGCCGGTGAACTGATAGATGCCTCCCCCCTGTTCGGCCATCGACAGACAGGCTGAAGCGATATCTGCGGCTGCCCTCGGACCACCGATCTGATCGGCTACGATGGTAAGCAAAGCCCGTGTTTCAGAGAGGTGCAGCATTGTTTTCACGAAGTTTGTGCCATGGCCTAGAGAACCCAACTGGTTAGCAAAATGGCGGTCCGGCCTCCCGCCGCACGAATACCCTGTTCACCAGCCAGCTTGGGCCGCCCATAGGCGCCTAATGGGTATGTTTTACCAGTGATTTTCCACGGTCTGGTTTCTTGTCCGTCGAATACATAATCGGTCGAGATATGCACAAAAGGCAGATCGCGTTCAGAACAGGCCTGCGCCATACGTTGACGATTCCAGCGTTCGCTGAAAAAATCCCGGTTGCCGCCAAAGCGTTGTGGGGAGGGGCATAAAAACTCGGGCAAGCGGGTTGGAAGAACCTCTAACAAAGACATGGCTTTCTCAAGTGCCTAATAATTAAAAGCTATTACACTGGAGGGAAGCATATGAAAAGGGTCAACAAAAAAGATGTGGTACAGTAAAAGTTCCACTGGAGTGTTCCGCATTTCAGGTAGATATTTGAGGAGATAGGTCCCGTTGACGATAAATCTGCCGCACTTGTCCTTTTTTCTTTCATTACAATACAAAGGTGGGGCAAAATCAGGGTAATGTAACCATGGAATTATCTTAAGAAGGTCAACGATGCTGCTGCGTTTGAATAAAATCTTTCTAACTGCCACTGTCATGGCGGTCTTTCTGATCATGAGTGTGGTATCTGCCACGGCTCAGAACAATTATGTGATCCGCTCGGGCGACACACTTCAGGTTGAGGTTCTGGAAGATTCCAGCCTCAACAGGAGTACGCTGGTTCTTCCAGATGGCAGTATCAGTTTCCCCATGGCGGGCACCGTTCAGGCGCAAGGCAAGTCCGTAGATCAGCTGCGTCAGAGCCTGAGTACAGCGCTTGCCTCCAATTTTGCGGCCGCCCCGAATGTCTATGTGTCCGTCGCCTCTCTGGCAGCGGCCCAACCCAGTGCGAGCACAGGGCGGGGCACGATGGATGTCTATGCGGTTGGTGAGTTTGCAGCCCCCGGGCGCAAGGAAGTCAAACGCGGCACCACGTTATTGCAGTTCATCGCCGAAGCCGGTGGGCTGGGCACGTTTGCAGCAGACAAACGGATTGAACTGCACCGTACCCATTCACAAACAGGTAAAATAACCACCTATCGTTTCAACTATCGTGTCCCTGCAGGCGGGGATTCCGGGATCGGCGGCGGAACGCAGCTGGCGCCGGGCGATGTTGTGAAGATACCTCAGCGCAAGTTGTTCGAGTAGCACAAGAGAAAGAAAAATGACCCGAAGCAATCGCAAGCGGCCTAGGATACTTATCTGGGCTGCGGTTTTTGGAATAGACGCCGCCTCTCTTCCCGTTTTGGCGCAGGAGGCCGGCGATCAGGTTTTCACCTTCGGGATTAGGCAACAGTTTGGCATCGACGACAATATCCGGCTGGATCCGTCTTCCGCCGGTGCAACCTATTATTCCGATACGGCCCTCTCGTTTGGCGTGACGACGGAAAACGGAACAGATTCTTTCAGTTTCTTTGCCGAAGGTGTCGGGCGTATCGTGGATGATCCGATTATTGGCACTGATTCAGGATTTCGCGATCCCAAGGTTGATCTCTTTTACATGAGAAACGCGGCCAACAGCCGTCTCTCGGTCTTTGCCAATTACTACAAACCGGACCTCGCCTTTCAGGACCCGCTGCAGCAAGACGACATCGGCTCTCAGGATTTCTACAGGGGCGGTGGCACTCGTGAAGAATTCTATGGCGGCATTTTTCTGGAAACCGGTTTGCAATCTCCTCTGGGGTTTGTGATCGATATCAATAGCCGGAGAAACAGCTATAGCGATGTGACAGACCCGTTGCTGTATTCAAACGAAACGCACTATGCGGGACTTGGTGTCAATTTCAGGCTCTCCAATGTGGCGCGCGGGCGAATTGACGTATCGGAAAAATACTACCGCGCCGAGAATGCGAGTAGCACTAACACTGATACGCGGCGACTGACCTTTGGTCTGGACTACGATATTTCGGCCACCGATAGACTGAGCGTTGATCTGGGCCATTCCAAGGTCGTGGAAACGTTCGATGCCCTGCCTGGTGTTGAGAATAATCTCAACGGCCCGGTCGGCGAGATTTTCTATCGCCGCCTGATGCCAGATGGGGTTGCTACCGCCTCGCTGGATACAACACTGACCAGCCGCGGGCGCGAGACAACCCTCGAATTTGGCAGAGTTTATGAGCGCCCATCCGGACGGTTTGAGTTCAGCCTTGGGGCCGCGGCGGGTGAAGATTTTGACGCGCGGCCGATTGGGTTGCTTGCCTATAGCACGGAAACCGCCCGCAGTGCTTTCGATGTATCTTTGTCGCGCACCGCTTCGATTGATGACGAGCTGAACCAAGCCACCGAAACAAACCGCTTTAGCATGGGGTATCGAGTGGATGTTACGAATGTCTCGGCGATCTCTTTTGATCTCTATTTGGCCGATATCAATCTGGTGGGGATCGGAACGTCCGGTGCCGGACGGTCACGCGGCAGTTTATATGCGTCTTATATCCATGACCTGACCCAGGACTGGAACATGGTGGTCGGATATCAATACAAGTATTTTGATCCCGACAGTGGTGCATCATCCAAGTCCAACGGAGTATTTCTAACGCTTGAGAGGGACTTTGAAACGCTTAGGTGATGTAGTGAATTTTGGGAACAGTTGCAGTCAAATCAGGAACAAATACGGGGTGAAAAAGAAACAACCTGTTTCTGCACTATGTGTAGGCCTTTGTGACAAAATCTATTAAAAATAGTCTAGTTACAGCAAGGTCCATCTCGTGCTTGTTATTTGCATCGGGGCGATTTGGCAAACTACCATTGTGTACGAGTTTGAAAATTCGGGTTGATACATGTCCAATTTGAACAATGCTTCTGTTTCTGGAATTTCACCAGTCAGGGTCAACCTGGTGGGGCTTTTCTGGTTTCTGCTCCTTGTGGCCGGTTCGATCCACATATTCTGGATCGGGCTAGTGTCTCTGATAGATGCATGGACAACACCAGAATATAGCCACGGCCCTCTCATTCCGATCATCTCTCTGTATCTGTTTCTGCGCGAGCTGCGCCAGTCGCCCCCGACAGATCCGGATGTGAAAGATCGCTGGCCCGGCGTTCTGGTTGTCATTGCGGCTCTGATATTGGCGATTTTTGGAAATCTGACGCGTATTCCGGACATTGTGACCTACGCCATGATCCTCTGGATCAGTGGCGTAGTGTTGACGGTGTTCGGCTGGAAACGCGGGATCAGGCATCAACTGCCCGTCTTCCATCTGATCTTCATGCTGCCCCTGCCGCAGTTCCTCTATTGGAAACTGACCATCTTCTTGCAATGGGTCTCTTCGACCTTGGGTGTCTGGTTTGTCAGCCTTGCCGGTGTCTCTGTTTTCCTTGAGGGGAATGTGATCGATCTCGGGGTCTACAAGCTTCAGGTGGCCGAGGCCTGTTCGGGGCTGCGATATCTCTTCCCGATCCTCAGCTTTTCCTATCTCTTTGCGATCCTCTATCGCGGACCGATGTGGCATAAAGCGGTTCTATTGCTTTCAGCGGCGCCACTGACAGTCCTGATGAACTCTGTGCGGATCGGTGTAATTGGCATACTCGTCAACCGGTATGGTATTGAACAGGCCGAAGGCTTCATGCATTTCTTTGAAGGATGGGTTGTCTTCCTGATCTGCATTGCCATCCTGTTTGTCATGGCCATCACACTGCAACGGCTGACCAAGGATCCCAAACCTCTTGCCGAGGCGATTGATCTGGACACCCAAGGCTTTGGGCCAATATTTGTGCGCATCCTGGCTATCCGCCCCTCCCCTGCCCTTGCCATTGCCGCGCTGATCACACTGATGGTTTCCACCGCCTGGGCCACACAGAGCGACCGCGAAGCTGTTCTGGTTGACCGACGGCCCTTTGCCCTGTTCCCCCGCCAGATCTCTGAATGGTCCGGGACAACCTCTCGTCTGACACCAGAAGTGGAAGTGGTCCTGGGGGCGGATGATTATCTCAACGCCAATTATTTTTCCGGTAACACTGGAGAGATGGTGAACCTGTTCGTGGCATTCTACCACAAACAGACCGAAGGGGACGGCATCCACTCTCCCGAGGTCTGTCTTCCGGTTGGTGGCTGGGAAGTGTTCAGCTTGGACCCCTATAAGGTCGATATGAGCAGCACCGGGTATGGCATGTTCGATGTCAACCGCGCTGTGGTTCAGAAGGGTCTCAGCAAGCAGCTCGTCTATTACTGGTTCGAACAGCGAGGTAAGCGCATGACCAACGACTTCAAAGCCAAGGCCAGCGTGATCTATGACAGCCTGACCATGGGCCGTTCAGACGGTGCAATGGTGCGGTTTGTGACGGCTATTGCTGGAGATGAAACGGAAGCCGACGCGGATACGCGGCTGCAAGAGTTTATGGCCAAGAGTCTGAAGCGGCTGCCCGAATTTGTGCCGGACTAGTGGTGCCTACCTACCGACATAGATGAGGGGAACACTCTCATTTTCCATAGAGAAGTCATACTCGTACCGCTTTTCGGAAATATCAAGCCTCATTCGAAACAATCGCAAAGCGGCAGAAATTTGGGACAGAAGAATATAGACTTATCAATTATTGTGGTGAACTGGAACACACGCGATATGACTTGTGATTGTCTACGTAGTGTTTTTGAAAGTTTGCAAAACTCCGAAGCTCCCAAAATCAAAGCGGAAGTCATACTGATTGATAATGCATCTGAAGATGGATCAGCTGACACCATTGAACGTGAATTTCCAAATGTAGTCCTAATTAGGAATCAAGAAAACAAAGGCTTTGCTGCCGCGAATAACCAAGGTTTCGAGATTTCTAAGGGGCGGCACATTCTCCTATTGAACTCAGATACACTGGTGCATGGGGACGCGTTGTCCGCTTCGGTTGCCTATATGGATAAAAATCTCCAAGTAGGAGCTTTGGGTATCAAAGCCCTTAATGCCGATGGCACTACACAGATGACCTGCCAGCAGTTTCCTTCTTTACTCAACATGTTTCTTATGGCTTCGGGATTGTGGAAACTGAAATGGCCAAAATTTTTTGGGCGCTACCACATGACCGACTGGCAACGAGACACGGAGCGAGAAGTGGAGGTCATTTCTGGATGCTACTTACTGGTCCGTCGTGAAATACTAGACCAAGTTGGCCCATTTGACGAAGGATTTTTCTTCTTTGGAGAGGAAACAGACTGGTGTGATCGCATGCGGCGCGTCGGCTGGATTTTGATGTTTTCACCCATAGGAACCTTCACGCATTACGGGTCAGTTTCAGCTAAAAAATTGAGTCATAAGCGTGATATCTTACTCGCAGGATCGAAGGTACGCCTTCACCGAAAGAAGAGCATTTATTCTGCTGCTGTTGCTTGGGTTATAGTTGCACTATTTAATTGTTCTCGAGCAGTGTTTTGGTCAATTCGCAGCCTGTTTGATAATGGCACCTATACCAAACAACGCGCTAAGCATTTTCGTGCAGTTGTATGTGACCTATCAGTTGTTTGGCGGGGGGGTATTTGATGTACCGACAGATTACAGGCCAGTTGCGCCCAGTAATCATAGCACACAACCTAGATCGTAATGATGTAGGTGAAGTTGGCACCTCCTACCAATTAATCCGCGCTATGGTCGACACTGGTGAGGTTTCTCCAATTCTGCTGGTCCTGCAGAACCCAAAACGAGAACCCGTATCAAAACAATTCCCTGAATTGGAAGTACATACATGGAGGGAGCCCGCCTGGCTTATGCGGTTCGAGCGCCTCAATGCGATGGCTAAGCCTGCCATCCCATGGTTTTATAGACAAACACGCCAATGGATTAAGGCACGGATCGCAGAAGGTGAACAGTTTGATTTAATACATCAAATTTTGCCTCGCGCACCCCGTTACACCTCTAGGCTATCAGGGCTGGGTGTACCTTATGTTATTGGCCCAGTAGGAGGTGCCATTCCGACTCCCAAAAACTTTAAACACCACAAAAGTACGGATCCATGGTTCACCAAACTCCGGCAGCTAGATCAATACCGCTTCAGATATGATGTTGCACTACGCCGAGGTTTTGCAGAGGCAGACTTGGTTCTGGGTGTTGCCCCATATATGCAAAAAGTTATGGGGGAAATGTCATTCCGCCGGTTTGAGCCCTTTCTCGGCATCGGTGTGGAATGCCTTGCTCCCAGTGTTAAGCGGGCTGGCACCCCACAAGTACTAAAGCTCCTGTTTGTGGGCCGTGCCGTTAGGACTAAAGGACTACGCGAAGCTATCTTGGCTCTCGCCCAAATAAAAAATAGACCCAAAATTACTTTAACTGTGATTGGAGATGGGCCGGAAATTGATGTTGTGCGAGAGCTGGCAGCGGAAAAGGGAGTCCTTGACAGAATTAGCTTTGAAGGGCGCAAACCGAGACATGAAATAGAGGACTATTATCAGAGCCATGATGTTCTACTATTTCCTTCATTTCGAGAGTCTATGGGGGGAGTTATATATGAGGCAATGCGTTGGGGAATGCCTGTAATAACTGTAGACTACGGAGGGCCTGGATTCATTGTCGATGAGAGCTGCGGCTTGAAGAGCCCTTTGACCGAACCGAATGAATTGGCCTTGTCACTTTCCAAACATATAGCCAATCTAGCCGATGATTTAGTATTACGGAATCAGCTCAGCAAGGGGGCCCGCCAGCGGATAATCAAAGATGCCCTTTGGGAAACTAAAGCACGGCGAATGTTGGATCTTTATCAGGAAACGGTACAAACACATTACAATCAAAGGCTCTCTAATAAGTAGGCTTGTGTATTCAATAAGCGGAACCGACCTTCCCGAACGTTCGGATAGTTCAGAGGAGATCTAATGCGATTGTACATCTCCAATTATAAAGTTCTTGTTCTTTTGTCTTCCTTTTTAGGGCTTCTTTTGAATATCTACCCGTCATTGGCTGCT
>NZ_CANMJE010000019.1 GCF_947498095.1 uncultured Shimia sp.
TCAACAGGCCGGATACATATGAGCGACTTCCGAAAGCGTGCAAGAAATCATTTGCGAACAGCAGCCGGTACATACATTTGGGCCGTCTATACAATGGCCCATGGCAGAAATGCGCGGTTTGCATACGTTCATGCGAAGTGAAGCATCGGTCAAGATGGGCTCATTGCCGCCATTCGCTGCTCTGTGAGCGAACATTGCCCAGTTTCTAGCGATCAACACTGAACCCCCGCGAATTACCCAAGCAGGATATGGTGCGCCATCGTCATAGATTTTCTGGTTTGCATATAATTCGAAGCGGCGAGTAAAAAAACTTTGCAGGGGCAATGACCAAAACTTTGCGCGATTTCAATTGGGGAAATTCTGCCCGCTCTTTGCCCTTCTTGAAAAACACGGTGGGCAATTCAGAAACCAAAAAAACCTCTGACCCGTTGGGGTTAGAGGTTTTTTATGGCTCCGGCGGTAGGGATCGAACCTACGACCAATTGATTAACAGGCTCTTGTTGGAAGTCGATAACAAATTGTTTCAAAAAGCTAATTCCAAGCCTCTACAGGCGAACATTCCAGACTGAGTGAGCTTATGCCAATTTAGCAAATGCACCGGGATTTAGCGCGTAGCTCCGCAATACCTGAAGGACCGCAAAGCGGACAGTGCAGCCGTTGGACTTATTTCCAGAAACGGCAACACTCTCCCCTATGCTGACCTTGCTGGTCAGTCGGCTAATGTCCGGTCTGGGTGGAATTTTGATTTGCCCCCTAAAACCTTCTTAGTTGACTTACAGAAGTGACTATGTGCTCATTTCTGAGGTCCAATTTGGAGGAGGTTTTCATGCGCTCTGTTATTCTAGTATCTGCATCAGTCATCGGACTATCCAACCCGGTTGCTGCGGAATTCAGTTCAGCACAGCATGACTTGATATCTCGGCGCGCTTGTGAAGCTGCAATCTGGGCTATGCCGGCAGTCGCTGCATATGACATCGAGCTTTCTCTACAGCGTGACGCAGGTGCCACCCCCGGCGTCGTGGGTTACATGAGCGCGCCGATGGACGCGCGTCACGGGTTTCTGACAGCAAACGACGTCACGCCCTATACTTTTTCCGGACTTACGACAAAGGACGGGCCCATAGTCATCGAAGTACCGCCTGCCGGAGAAAAGGCTGCGTTCTTTGGAACCATCGTAAACGCATGGCAAGTACCGATTGTTGATGTTGGCACCACTGGTGAAGACGCCGGTTTGGGAGGTCGCTACTTGATCCTGCCTCCAGGCTATGACGGTGAGGTGCCTGAGGAAGGCTATATAATACATCGGTCCAACACCTTTGGAGTTCACTTCGCTTTCCGGCCCGTCGCAAAGAACGGTGGAACCCATGCCGATCAGGCAGCTTATGCTCAAACACTGCAATGGTACTCGTATGGGCAGGCTGATAACCCGCCGCCGACGGAATTTGTGGACACTAAGAAAAACCCTGTAAACACTTTGCCAGTTTACGACATGACCTATTTCACTGACATGAATACAGTCGTTCAAAGAGAACCGGTTCTGGAGCAGGACAAGGTGATGATGGCAATGCTCGCTTCACTTGGCATTGTTCGAGGCGAACCATTCGAACCCGACGAAGAAACGAAATCTGCTCTTCTTGAGGGTCTTGCCTGTGCATATGACTATTTACAGGAAGTTTTTGTTACTGAGGGCGGCGGCTTCAAACAGATTTGGGGCGATCGCCAATGGGGTGCATTCGCAATAAACCCGGAGCAAGCCAAACTTGGCTTCCCCTTCGTGAGTGACACTGAAGTCCTTATTGACCAGCGGGCGGCGCAGTACTTCTATCTCACCTATCTGCCAAAAAACCTCGGAGGCGGGACCTTTTACCTTGGCGGGTTGCGCGACAGTAGCGGCGAGATGCTGAACGGCACTGATACCTACAAATTGACCATTCCCGCTGACACTCCCGCAGAGGATTTCTGGTCGGTCATCGCCTACAGTATGAAGACAAAGGGCTTTTTCCAAGGTGCCGAACGGGTGGGTTTGGCGACGCCGAACTTGCCTGATATGCAGGTAAATGACGATGGATCAGCAGATGTTTTCTTTGCGCCACAACCGCCAGCAGGCATGGAGAACAACTGGATACCGACTGGCGAAGACTTTTTCTTGCTGTTCAGGCTTTATGGCCCAACCAAGGGCTGGCTTGAAAGTGGTTGGAAGCTGCCGGACGTTGTAAGACAGTAAGGATAAATCGCGGACCTTTTTTGGCTGAACAGCCGCGCTGCAGAAGTTAGTGTTGAGTACTTCAACGGATTTTCGTGCAAAAAGCAGCGAAGGTCCGGTTTCCACCCTTACAACCAGTTCGTGCGGATTGCAGCATTTGGAAGAATGGGCTCAAACGGGACCTTAGCTGTGCGATACCCGAAGGACCGGTGAGCGGACAAGGCGACCGTTGATCAGCCGAGTGTCAACGACAACTCCCGACCCAATGCTGACCTTGGTGCAAGCCGCAGCGAATGGCAGGAAAGAACTAAGCGACAAATGCTGAGCCTCGCAAAATCCAGTACTTCGGGCGGGAATGCGGCAGTTTACATCTGTTGGTTTGGAGAACCGCCATGCGAGAGAAGCAGGCTTTGGGCATTTTGGCCAAGATTTAACCCCAGCCCACCAATTTAGCCTCAAACTTTTTCAAAATAGGATAGGCAGAATTGTTTTCAAATCCTGCATCAGAGTGAGCGTATTTCGAAAAAATCTCGAGAAACTCAGCCTTGGCTTTTAGCGCTGAACCTGAGGCCGCCCATTCGCTTAGAAGAAGAGTTTCTGCGCTCAAGCCGTTGGCTTTTACGATGTAATGACTATCAAGCAAAAGATGGAAGTACTCGACCTCATCCATTCCCTCTTCAATGATGATAGTCGATCCATTGACCATGTGCTTTGCCGCAACAAGAACGCCGGAAACTCCAAACAGAAGCTCATTCAGGGCGCTCTCACAATACACGCGATGCTGCTGTGACAGCAAAATGTCACGGTATGGTCGATTGTGCCCTAAACTGCCGGCTGAAAGCCGGACGGGTCGTAGGTGGCGTGTTTTTAACCCGCTTAGCTTAACCTTTGAACCGCCAACCCAGAGAATTGGTTTTGGGCCATCTGAAGTGGACACCCTCTGTCCTACGTGGAGATGTTCGATTGGGACAGGACCGTTCGGAGTTTGTAGAAGCGTACCAGCGACAAAACAAGGTGGGGGTAAGGGCTCTAGGTCCGTTGGGGGGGGGCTGGTTTCCCATGGGGGCCCATTTGAATACCACGGGCCATCGCCAGGAGCGTAGTTGCCATCGCCTGGGCTAATCGTGATACCATCACCGGGGCCGCCGATTAGATCAAAATCGTCATCCTTTCCCCACCCAACGGCATCAACAGCTGTCAAAGTATCGTCCACCAGTACAAGAGCGTCCCTCTGCCCAGAGGGGGAAGACATTGGCCCCAGAACTTGAAGGTAATAAATGTAGCCGTCATCTGGATCAGACACGTAGGGTACTGATGTATCGACACGGTCAGCATCAACCGGAGTTGAACCATTTCCGGAGTGGTCATACTGCACCAGAAACCAATCGGCTAAATCTTCCCCGGGCGCGGCCCGAATGAAGACTTCACCTGTATCGATATTGAACGAGCTGATTTCAGCCATACTGTTCCCACACTTTACTTGAATACATCGATAATGGACAAATTTGAACAGGATTTGACTAGATTGTGCCTTTGGTTTGTTACTTCAGACCAGTCTTTGCGGCCAGTTCATGTCCGGACGCACAGGCCCTCGTCGACCTCAGGCCTCTAATTAGTTGAACACCGTACGAAAGCCGACTTTGGGTGCGCGAGCACCGGTTCGAGCCAGATTGTGAAATAGCTGCTCCGTTTTGCATAGCAGGCCTTAGCATATCCCGGAGCAGATGTCCGCTTCCCGCCCTTCTTACAGTTCGTGCTGATTGCAGCATCCGTCAGTTTGGGCTCATTGCGGTCATTCGCTGCATCTGCGAGCAATGAAACCCGTCGAAGGTCCGGTTAGCGGGACAAAGCTGTCATCTGTGAAACGCTCAAAGATGCAATCTTGATTGCACACGAATGTCCAATTAACGTTTCTGAAATTATGCTGTTTGGCGGTTTAGTAGGATATTTTGATGACACCTGATGTGCACACAGCCCGTAGCATTGCCCAAAGCCATTGCGATGCGTGGACGAACCAGACGCCTGACGTTGTTGCTGGCCGTTATGCAGAGCAAGCAACCATGATCATGAACGGTGGTGACCCAATGGCGAGCCCATCCCAAATTGGCGATATGGTGGCAGGTTTCATGGCTGACTTTCCCGACCTCGTTCTTAGCCTCGACAAGGTTCTCGTCGCAGATCATCATATGGTTTACGCATGGACGTTCGAAGGTCACTATAAAAAGACTGGAAACCGTGTTCGCTTCTCTGGTTGGGAAGAATGGGACTTGGATGACAATCTAAACGTGATCAAGTCGCTCGGTTGGTATGATGGCGCGGATTACGAACGCCAAGTTTCGGGAACATGACGGTATGTTAGCTCTCCCAACGTTCTGAAAGCTGCGCTTGTGACTTAGGTCCGCTCTAGGCTCATTGCTTCCATTCGCCGTTCCTGCAAAGTGCCGATATCAACCTTCAGGCAGTATAGTCAATCGCACGCCAAGGTCGAGGTAGAGAATCGCGTCGAGATGGTCAAGACCTCGTGCCTCTTGCCAGAAGCTGGCAAGCGGGGCAAACTTTCCATCAATTGGACGTGGGGTGGAGTAGCTATGCTGTATACGCGGATTTCGATTTTGGGAGTCGCACTGTGCGTGGGCTCAGCAGCACATGCGCAAGATTGGACCTATGCAAAGAGTTTTTTGCATCCTGAGGTGCCTGCGGAAGCGGTTTGCTTTGGAGTCGACTCACGTAAAGGATGGCAACGCATACCGGTATCTCCCGCGCCTGAAGGGAGGCGTATGGTTTATCTGGACAAAAGCGAATTGCCCGACGACGTGGACCCGATCTATGGAGATTGGACGGTAGATCGCAATGTGTACAGTCGCGTCGACAAGATGGGGCACAGGGGCCGAGATGAGGAGTCTTTAGAGCCATACAAAGCCTGAAAGTTCGATCAGAACCAACAGTTTGGCATCGTACTTCTTCGCGTGGACAATGGGACCAATTTGGTTCCGAGGGCGGACTCCAATATTTATTCAGTTTTCGCACGCAGTTCTATGGATTTTAGGATCAACGACGCAGATCAAGCGCTTGGCGACAATGCAGGAATCATGGTTTTGTGTTTCAACGCAGATTGAGCCACTGCTGCAACAGAAATCGTGGGCAGTGTGGCGGGCTTAGCCGCGCCGCCGCCGCCGTCTGCGCCCGCCGTCTTCTGCGTCACTTCCACCGCCGCCTGTATTGAAATTCACATCCGGGATGGTGACGATGGAATTCAGGATCGGGAAGGGTTCGACCGAGTTCGGAATGGCAGAGGCATTGACGAAGTGTTCCTGAAAGCGTGGCTCGATCGCTGTCTCGATCTTGTGGATCGCTCGCACGGTGTCTTCGATCTCGGCGCGGGCCTCTTGGTTCAACAGGGCAATGCGCGCGCCGGTGCCCGCGGCGTTACCAGCTGAGGTCACCTTGTTCAGTGGTGCGTCGGGGATCATGCCCAAAACCATTGCGTGCTTGGGACTGATATGGGCGCCAAAGGCGCCGGCCAGCACCACGCGGTCCACGGCTTCGACCTCAAACTTGTCCATCAACAGGCGCGCACCGGAATATAGGGCGGCCTTGGCCATTTGTATTTCCCGGATGTCGCGGTTGGTGACCGTGATCACTGGGCCGCCATTTTCCGAGCCATCATAGACCATATAGGAATAGGTCCGCCCATCAAGGAAGCAGCGGTCCGAGCCCGTCTGCTCGGGGCTGCCGATCAGACCGGGGCCGTCAACGATGCCCATCAGGCGCATTTCAGCCACCATCTCGATAATGCCAGAGCCACAAATGCCGGTCACACCGGTAGTGGCGATGGCTTGGTCAAATCCTTCTTCGTCTGACCAGATATCGGACCCGATCACACGGAAGCGGGGTGCCTTGGTGACGGGGTCAATCTCAACCCGCTCAATGGCACCGGGGGCTGCGCGCTGGCCAGAACTGATTTGCGCACCTTCAAAGGCCGGGCCGGTTGGCGAAGAACAGGCCAGCACTTTTTCCGTGTTGCCCAGGAGGATTTCGGCATTGGTGCCCACGTCGACAACCAGAACGAGGTCGTCTGATTTGTCCGGCGCCTCAGACAGCGCCACAGCCGCTGCGTCGGCGCCGACATGGCCTGCAATGCAGGGCAGGATATAGACCCGTGCTGACGGATGAATGTTGAGGTCGAGATCATCCGCCCTCATACGCAACGCATCCGATGTGGCCAGTGCAAAGGGCGCCTGACCCAGCTCAAAGGGATCAATGCCCAGGAAAAGGTGGTGCATGACAGGGTTGCAGACAAAGACTGCGTCCACGATCAGGGCCTTGTCAATCTCGGCTTCGGCGCTGATTTGAGTGAAGAGGGCATTCATACCTTCGCGCACGGCCACGGTCATTTCATCCGAGCCACTTGCGTTCATCATCGCATAGCTGACCCGGCTCATCAGGTCTTCGCCAAAGCGAATTTGCGGGTTCATGATGCCGGATGAGGCCACAACCTCACCCGATTGCAGGTCACACAAGTGCGCGGCGATGGTGGTTGAGCCCAGATCGACAGCCAATCCATAAACCGTGCCATCATAGTATCCCGGCCAGATATGCATGATGCGGGGGGCATTTTCAGTATCGCCAAGGTGAACAGCGCATGTCACTTTCCATGCGCCTTTGCGCAGGATTGGTTGCATTGATTGTAGAATGTGCAGATCTGCATGCACGTTGTCCAACGCCCACTGGTCCTTCAGCGCCATGCGCAGGCGTTCCAGATCGCCTGATGGGTCGTGCATGTCGGGTTCCTGAACCTCGACATAGAACAGCTTGGTCGAAGGGTTCATGGTGATGTCACGGGCTTCGGCGCGTTTGCGCACAACTTGTTTGTGAACCTGGCTTTCGGGTGGGACGTCGATCACCACATCGCCTTGAACCGTGGCCTGACACCCCAGACGGCGTCCCTCGATCAGGCCGCGTTTGTCCTGGTAGCGCTGTTCGACAGAATTCCACTCGCTGAGGGCGGTGTCTTCGACCGTGACGCCATGTTTTGAGAATTCACCATAAGACGGGGTGATCTGACATTTTGAGCAGATGCCGCGCCCGCCGCATACCGAGTCCAGATCGACACCCAATTGACGGGCGGCTGTCAGGATCGGCGTGCCGGTCGGAAAGTGGCCACGTTTGCCCGAGGGGGTAAAGATCACGAGGGGATCACTGCTCATCGAATTGCACCTGTCGTCTTGTTCGCGCGTTTCAGCATATCTGGCGCGTAAGCCCACGAAAGGCAAGGAGCGGCATGGAAAGGCCAAACCGCGGCATCGCTCAAAGATTTGAGGCCTCTGGCGGGAGTATTTTCGGCAATACGAAGCCAGACGGCGGGGTGTGGCGATATTTGGGGTTTCGCAAAGGCGCTGCCCATGTAATAGGGAAGCGCCAAACGAGGTCATCCCAAGGAGATGTGTGATGGAGATTCGTGAGGCTCTCACCTTTGACGATGTTTTGCTGGTTCCTGCGGCGTCCAGTGTCCTGCCAAGTACGGCGGATACGCGCACAAATGTGACGCGGTCGATCACCATGAACATCCCTTTGTTGTCCAGTGCGATGGACACGGTCACCGAGGCCCGCATGGCTATTGCCATGGCGCAGGCTGGTGGGATCGGCGTTATTCACAAGAACCTGGATGTCGAAGCGCAATCGCGCGAGGTGCGCCGCGTCAAACGGTTTGAATCCGGTATCGTTTACAATCCGGTCACCTTGACTCGTGACCAAACCATCGCGGATGCCCGCGCCTTGGTTGAACGCTACAACTTCACAGGCTTTCCGGTCGTCGATGAAAAGGGCCGGGTCGAAGGCATCGTCACCAACCGCGACATGCGGTTCTCAACTTCGGACGACATGCCTGTCAGTGCCGTGATGACGACAAACAATCTGGCCATTCTGCATGAGCCTGCCGACCTGGAAGAAGCCAAGAGCATGATGCGCGCACGGCGGATCGAGAAGCTGCTGGTCACCGATGGTGAAGGCAAGCTCACAGGGCTTTTGACCCTGAAAGACACCGAACAGGCGGTCTTGAACCCAACGGCCTGCAAAGACGATCTGGGACGTTTGCGCGTCGCAGCCGCCTCATCGGTTGGCGACAGCGGCTTTGCTCGTTCCGAACAACTGATTGATGCAGGCGTCGATATTGTTGTGGTCGACACGGCACATGGTCACTCCGAAGGCGTAATAGAGGCTGTGAAACGCATCAAAGCCCAGTCCAACGCCGTTCAGGTGATTGCGGGCAACGTCGCCACCGCCGAGGCCACCAAGGCGCTGATCGATGCTGGCGCGGATGCCGTCAAAGTCGGGATTGGTCCGGGGTCGATCTGTACGACGCGGATGGTGGCTGGGGTTGGTGTGCCTCAGTTGACTGCAATTGGTGATTGCGCCGCAGCAGCTGGTGACACACCTGTTATCGCCGATGGTGGCATCAAGTTCTCAGGCGATTTTGCCAAGGCAATTGCCGCAGGCGCAAGCTGTGCGATGGTCGGATCGATGATCGCAGGCACGGACGAAAGCCCCGGAGAAGTCATTTTGTATCAAGGTCGTAGCTTTAAGAGCTACCGTGGCATGGGTTCGCTTGGGGCGATGGCGCGTGGGTCGGCAGATCGGTACTTCCAGAAAGACGCCGCCAGTGACAAGCTGGTGCCAGAAGGCATCGAGGGGCAGGTGCCTTACAAGGGTGCGGCCGGGGCGGTCGTGCACCAACTGGTCGGCGGATTGCGCGCGGCGATGGGCTATACCGGCAACGCCACCGTGGCCGACATGCGCAAAAACTGTCGTTTCGTGAAAATCACCGGAGCCGGGCTGAAAGAAAGCCACGTGCATGATGTGCAGATCACTCGCGAAAGCCCGAACTACCGGGTCGGCTGATGACACCGGCAGCGCGGGTTCAGACAGCGATTGAGCTGCTCGATCAGATCTTTTCCGGCACGCCTGCCGAAAAGGCACTGACGGCATGGGCACGCCGCTCGCGCTTTGCAGGCTCAAAAGACCGGGCCGCCATCCGCGACCATGTCTATGACGGGTTGCGACGGCGTCGCTCGGCGTTGCCTGCGGGGCTAGACGAGACCGGACGCCACTTGATGCTCGGTCTGTTGCATCAGGACGAGGCTAATCTGGACGCGCTGTTTTCGGGCGCAACATATGCTCCTGACGAGTTAAACGCGCAGGAGCGTGCGGCTCTGGAAACCGTTTGGCCGCTGCCCGCTGATCTTCCGGAATGGATTGTCCCAAAGATGCAAGGCGCCCTCGGCCAGGGTTTTGAGGCCTCTGTTTCGGCCATGAGGCACCGCGCACCGGTCTTTTTGCGTGTGAACCTTCGCAAAATATCGCGCGATGCAGCGATTGCGACGTTGCAGGAAGATGGTGTTCTGTGCCGTGCCTCAGAACTGGCTGACACTGCGTTAGAAGTCTTTGAAGGCCCGAGAAAAATTGCACAATCGCGGGCCTATCTTGAAGGCTTGGTGGAATTGCAGGACGCGTCCAGCCAGGCGGCTATCCAAGGGTTACCGCTTACCGAGGGGATGCGCGTATTGGACTACTGCGCTGGCGGTGGCGGTAAAACACTGGCAATGGGCGGGCGTGTTGAAGGACAGTTTTGGGCCCATGATGCGAACCCTGCGCGTCTTCGCGATCTTCCGAACCGTGCGGAACGTGCAGGCTTGAGCGTTGTAATTGCAGATCACGCTCAACTGGAAAACGAACCTGGCTTTGATCTCGTGTTCTGTGATGTTCCCTGTTCCGGCACCGGTACTTGGCGTCGTACACCTGATGCGAAGTGGCGGTTTTCACCTGAAGATCTGGAAGATTTGTTCCGGGTGCAGTGCAACATTCTGAACAAAGCGAAAGCTACTGTTAAGATTGGTGGAATTCTGGTTTATGCGACATGTTCCGTGTTGCGTGAGGAGAATGAAATCCAAGTTGAGAAGTTTGTCTCCGATAACCCTGGTTTCTCTCTATTGCATTGCCAAAGATGGTCTTTGTTGCAGGGCTATGATGGGTTTTTCATCGCCCATTTGACGCGGAATGCCTAACATCTGTATACAACCTATGGGGGAGTATGTGGATTAAGCGGCTGTTAAGCCTTTAGCCGCATTTTGGCACAAGGTTTAGCAGGAGGCCCACGTGGCATTGTCAGCCGAAGAAATGACCGGGTTACCGCCACGTGCGGTTGGCCTGACGGTTTGGCCCGGACGGATGCTCTGGGCAATGGCGGCCGTGTTGATTTTGTCGTCTGCCTTGGCCGCTCATACACAGGTGAAACTGGGGCTCGGACTGAGTGGTGGCATCGTTGTGGCCTATGCTCTGGTCATGGCCTTGCGCCAAAATCTCCGGCGCCGGCACTCTTCTGCCGTGTCTCGTGCCTTGGGGGCGATCATTGCACGTGGACCGCATACCCAATTGCTCAGCGATACACATGGGGAAATCCTAGGGTCGAATGACGGTCCGGAGCTTGAAGGCCGCAATGTCACGTCTTTGCTGTCTTCTGACATGGCCGATCCACAGGGCTTTGTTCGCGCGCTATTGCGGCGGGCAGAGGCGGAAGGCCATGTCAGCGACCGTCTGATGCTACGCTCGGGGCGGCTGGGTTTGCATGTGTCCGCTTTAGGCGAGGGCTTCTTTCAGTGGCAAATCGAACGGTTGGATGCCGAAACGCCCGGCGCGGGACCTGGTGTGCCGCGTTTGCCCATGCTGACCGTCGGACAGCGGGACTCAATCCTGTTTATGAACGCTGCCGCCCGTGACTTACTGGGGGCGCGAAAGATGGCTTTGACGGACATTTTCGGCCGTCAGCCACCGCGCGTCTGCGAGATCAATACGATTGAGACCGACGTCGGCACCCGTCATTGCCTGGTGGCCGAGTTCCCTTTGTCTGCAGGCCGGCGCGAGATTTATCTGTTGCCAACCAATGTGCCTGCAATGCAGGGCGGGGCCATTCAGTTTGACGAACTGCCCGTGCCGTTGCTCAAAGTGGGCGTGGACGGTCAAATCCTCATGGCGAACCGGGCGGCGCGCGCATTGGTCAAGTCACCGGTCAGTGCCCGCACCAACTTGTCGGACCTGATGGAGGGGCTGGGGCGGTCGATCTCCGACTGGCTGGCCGAAGCCGCAGCCGGGCATGGAGAGCATCATTCCGAGTTCTTGTTGCTCAAGCGCAGTGATCGTGAGGTCTTTGTTCAAGTCAGCCTTAACCGCATGATTGAAGATGACGAGGTGTCGCTGATCGCGGTTCTGAGTGACGCGACCGAGCTAAAGTCACTCGAGGCACAATTTGTCCAAAGCCAGAAGATGCAAGCGATCGGACAGCTTGCAGGTGGCGTTGCGCATGATTTCAACAATCTCCTAACCGCAATTACCGGTCATTGTGATCTTTTGCTGCTGCGTCACAGTCAGGGTGATCCAGATTTCGGAGACCTTGTTCAAATCAATGAAAATGCCAACCGGGCCGCGGCCCTGGTCGGGCAGCTGCTGGCGTTTTCGCGAAAACAGAACCTCATGCCCGAAGTTATGGATCTACGTGACACTTTGGCGGATTTGACCCATTTGCTGAACCGACTGGTCGGAGAGCGGATTACACTCACGTTGTTGCATGATCCAAACTTGCGATCCATCCGGGCTGACAAACGGCAATTGGAACAAGTCCTGATGAATCTCGTCGTCAATGCCCGCGATGCAATGCAGGACGGCGGCGAAATTACGATTCGCACGGAAAGCCTGGTGCTCGAGGCACCGATGGAACGGGATCGTGCAACCGTTCCGGTGGGCAAATACGTCAGTGTCAAAGTTGCCGATGAAGGTTCGGGCATTCCGGCCGACAAATTGGCGAAAGTGTTTGAGCCATTCTACACAACCAAACGCACCGGTGAGGGCACTGGGCTTGGGTTGTCGATGGCCTATGGCATTGTGAAACAGACGGGCGGCTACATCTTTGTCGACAGTGTGGAAGACCGCGGAACCACCTTTACACTGCTGTTTCCGGCGCACGAACTTTATGAAGCAGCGGCGCCCAAGCCCAAAGCGGTGGAAGATCGCGCCCCAAGCAAAGACCGCAGTGGCGTGGTTCTTCTGGTGGAAGACGAAGCACCCGTGCGCAGCTTTGCGTCACGCGCGCTTCGATTGAACGGGTTTACCGTGTTGGAAGCTGGAACCGGGGAAGAAGCCTTGCAAATCCTCGAGGATCGCGATCTTCACGTGGACCTGTTTGTCAGCGATGTCGTGATGCCGGGGCTGGATGGCCCGGCCTGGGTTGCACAGGCGCGCGAGCAACGACCAAAGACACGTGTTGTGTTTATGTCAGGCTACGCCGAAGACAGCTTTCCAGACAAAAAGGCCAAGATCGAAGGGTCGGCATTCTTGCCAAAACCGTTCTCTCTCAAGGACTTGACTTCTATTGTTCAAGCGCAATGCGCGCCAATCTAGGCAATGCTGTCATAGAGATCGAACTCTTCAGAGCACTTTCTGCGCAACTTGGTTTCGATCCGTGGCGACAGGCTGAGGTCCATCTGCGGTGAGACGTTCTCCTGTTCCAGCGCGATCTTCATCTGCAGTCGGTCTTCCAGAAACCTAATGAACCCCGGCTGGTCTTCGTAACGGAACAAGTGCGTCACCGCGGTCCCGTTTGGCCGCGGCTCAAGAAACTTGGCCTGACTCCCGACATTCGCAAATGAGGGGCGGTCGCCTTTGGTATAGGCATCAACAAAATCATCAAAGCTAAGATCGTGTGTCGAGTTGCTCTGACCTTTCATGAAAGGCCGGCGCCGGTACCGATACCAACTACCCAACCAACTGACCGGTTCGCGCATCACCGCCACCGTTTCCATGTTCTCTTCTTTGCAGGCTTTCTCGAACATTGGGCGAAAAAAACGGTTGTAACGATAGACCGGCGCATGTTTCAGCTCGGGCGGATCCGAGATAATCATCGACGCCTTGGGTCCCAGAGCGGTTTCCAAAGCAGTGGTCCCGGTCTTGGGGACCGAAAGAAGAACAAGCTTTTCTTTCCAGAAAACAAGCATTTGCCAGCCTCAATATCGTGTTTTTGACATTATTTCTTGTGTGTAAACTACTCTTTAACTGTTCCACGAAAAAGTAAATTTAAGAAAAATCTATTGAAATGTTCTTGTTTTGATCTCATAAGGTTTGAGAACAATATGAGAACACAGGCAATCATTGCCGCCGCTGGCGGCGTGTGGAATAAGGGAGCAACCCCATGGCAACGGCAGAACTTTTTGAAATGAGCAGCAAGAAAACCGCAGACAAGCAAAAGGCGCTCGACAGCGCATTGGCCCAAATCGAACGTCAGTTCGGCAAGGGGTCCATTATGAAACTCGGGGCCGACAATCCCGTACAAGAAATTGAATCGACGTCGACCGGTTCTCTGGGGCTGGATATTGCCTTGGGTATTGGTGGCCTGCCCAAAGGCCGCATCATTGAAATTTACGGACCTGAAAGCTCGGGCAAGACCACGCTGACGCTGCATTGTGTGGCTGAAGAGCAGAAAAAAGGCGGAGTATGTGCCTTTGTCGACGCAGAACACGCGCTGGACCCGCTTTATGCCAAAAAGCTTGGCGTTGACCTGGACGAGTTGCTGATTTCCCAGCCAGACACTGGCGAGCAGGCGCTTGAGATCACAGACACTCTGGTGCGCTCGGGTGCGGTGAACATGGTCGTCGTAGATTCGGTGGCCGCTCTGACACCGAAATCGGAACTTGAAGGTGACATGGGCGACTCAAGCGTTGGTGTTCAGGCCCGCCTGATGAGCCAGGCTATGCGTAAACTGACCGGATCGATCGCACGGTCAAACTGCATGGTGATCTTTATCAACCAGATTCGGATGAAGATCGGCGTAATGTTCGGCAGCCCTGAAACAACGACGGGCGGTAACGCTCTGAAATTCTACTCCTCCGTCCGGCTCGACATTCGCCGCATTGGCGCGGTCAAGGATCGCGATGAAATCGTTGGCAACGCCACCCGCGTTAAGGTCGTCAAGAACAAGGTCGCGCCTCCGTTCAAGCAGGTTGAGTTTGACATCATGTATGGCGAGGGGATCTCGAAAAACGGTGAATTGCTGGATCTGGGTGTGGCCGCAGGTGTTGTGGCCAAGTCTGGATCGTGGTTCAGCTATGGCGACGAGCGGATTGGGCAGGGTCGTGAAAACGCCAAGCAGTTCCTGCGAGAAAACAAATCAGTCGCCTATGAGATCGAAGACAAAATCCGTGCAGCACACGGGTTGGATTTCGATATGCCCAAAGGTGAAGAAGACAATGATGTCCTGATGGAGGACGACGGCTAAGCCCGCCTGTCTCCGTCAACGGGTCTATTGTCCCGAGCGTAACAATGGGCCACTCCAGATCGGAGTGGCCCTTTCCTTTTTTGCAAGGCGTGCTTGCGGATGTTTTGACATGTGGACAGGGACGGGCAGGGGTTATAAACCCCGATGGAACACGTAATTCCAGACGCGAGCGAGCCTCTCATGCCCAGCCTGAACGACATCCGGTCGACCTTTTTGAACTATTTCGCCAATCAGGGCCACGAAGTTGTGCAATCCTCACCGTTGGTACCGCGCAACGATCCGACCTTGATGTTCGTGAACTCGGGCATGGTGCAGTTCAAGAACCTGTTTACCGGCGTCGAACATCGTGACTATCAACGCGCCACCACCAGCCAAAAGTGCGTCCGCGCCGGCGGCAAGCATAACGATCTGGATAACGTCGGCTACACCGCACGCCACCACACGTTTTTTGAGATGCTCGGCAACTTCTCATTCGGGGACTATTTCAAAGACGACGCCATCCCGTTCGCTTGGAACCTGATCACCAAGGAGTTCGGGATCGACCCAAACAAGCTTTATACAACCGTGTATCACACTGACGATGAAGCCTATGACATTTGGAAGAAGATCGGCGTTCCGGAAGACCGGATCATCCGTATCGCGACCTCGGATAACTTCTGGCAGATGGGCCCGACTGGCCCTTGCGGCCCTTGCACCGAGATTTTCTATGACCATGGTGACCACATCTGGGGAGGCCCTCCGGGCAGTCCGGAAGAAGACGGTGACCGGTTCATCGAGATCTGGAACATCGTTTTCATGCAGAACGAGCAGTTCGAAGACGGCTCCATGCGGGCTCTGGACATGCAGTCGATCGACACCGGTATGGGGCTGGAACGGATCGGCGCGCTCTTGCAGGGCAGCCATGACAACTATGACACCGACCTTTTCAAATCGCTGATTGAAGCGTCGGCCAACGCAACCTCGACCGATCCTTATGGCGACAAGAACGTGCATCACCGTGTGATTGCGGACCATTTGCGCTCGACTTCCTTCCTGATCGCGGACGGCGTGATGCCGTCTAATGATGGTCGTGGGTATGTTCTGCGTCGCATTATGCGGCGCGCCATGCGTCATGCGCATCTTTTGGGGGCCAAAGACCCCGTCATGTACCGTTTGGTGCCATCGCTGATCGGCCAGATGGGCGCAGCATATCCGGAACTGGGGCAGGCTCAGGCCTTGATCGAAGAAACCCTGAAGCTTGAAGAAACCCGTTTCAAACAAACTCTGGATCGCGGCCTGAAGTTGCTGGATGACGAACTTGCCGGTTTGGACGACGATGCACCGCTGGCCGGGGCCGCGGCCTTCAAGCTCTATGACACTTACGGCTTCCCACTGGATCTCACACAGGACGCGTTGCGCGAAAAGGGCCGCGACGTGGACACAGATGGTTTTGACGCGGCAATGGCCGAGCAAAAAGCCAAGGCGCGCGCGGCATGGGCGGGTTCGGGCGAAGCGGCCGACAGCACCATTTGGTTCGACATTGCCGAAAACAAAGGTACAACCGATTTCCTGGGCTATGACACGGAAGTCGCCGAAGGGCAGGTGCTTGCACTGGTCAAAGATGGTGGCGAGGCCGAGACGGCGCGCAAAGGCGACAGCGTTCAGATCGTTTTGAACCAAACGCCGTTTTATGCCGAAAGCGGTGGCCAGGTGGGCGACACCGGCGAGATTCGCGTTGAGGGTGGTCTGGCCCGTGTCACGGACACCAAAAAAGCTGCAGGTGTGGTCATTCACATGGCCGAGATCACCGAGGGTGAGGTGGCCGTCGGGGCTGGTGCCGTTCTTGAGGTCGATCATGCGCGCCGGACGGCAATCCGCGCCAATCACTCGGCAACGCACCTGCTGCACGAGGCGCTGCGCGAGACGCTGGGCGATCACGTGGCACAGCGCGGCAGCTTGAACGCCGACGATCGTCTGCGGTTTGATTTCAGCCATGCCAAGGCGCTGTCGTCAGAGGAACTGCACAAGGTCGGCACCGACGTGAACGCCTATATCCGTCAGAACACGGCCGTTGAGACCCGGATTATGACGCCGGATGATGCGCGCGAGATTGGCGCGCAGGCGCTCTTTGGCGAGAAATACGGCGACGAAGTGCGTGTTGTGTCGATGGGCCGGGCTGACACCGGTAAGGGTCTGGATGGAAACACCTATTCTCTGGAATTGTGCGGAGGCACCCACGTGAAACAGACCGGCGATATCGGTCTCTGCGTGATCCTTGGCGACTCGGCATCCTCAGCGGGCGTGCGCCGGATTGAAGCCCTGACCGGCGAGGCGGCATTTGCCCACCTGGAGCGCGAAGCCGGTCGCATGGCCGAGGTCGCCGGTGCCCTTAAAGCGCAACCGGTTGATGTTCTAGACCGTCTCAAAGCGATGATGGACGAGCGCAAGGCACTGCAAAACGAAGTCGCGCAATTGCGTCGTGAACTGGCTATGGCTGGTGGCGCCGGGCAGGGTGGTGCACCCGATGACAAACAGATCGCGGGTGTGAAATTCTTTGCGCAGGTGATTTCGGGCGTCACGGGGCGCGACTTGCCGCCGTTGATCGATGAACACAAGGCCCGCATGGAAAGCGGCGCGGTGCTGTTGATCGCAGATGCCGGCGACAAAGCCGCAGTGGCCGCAGGCGTAACAGCAGATTTGACCGGAGCAGTCTCAGCCGTTGACCTCGTACGCGCAGCTGTGGAAGCCTTGGGTGGTAAAGGCGGTGGAGGCCGTCCCGACATGGCGCAAGGTGGCGCCAAGGATGCAACCAAGGCCGATGCAGCGATTGCCGCTGCCGAAGCCGTGATCGGAGGATAATCCCATGGGAGCACTTTGGATTGCTCATGTGACTGTGACGGACGCTGACGCCTATGGCAAATATGCCGAGTTGGCAGGACCGGCGATTGCCAAACATGGCGGGCATTTCATCGCCCGGGCTGGCCGGTTTGTTCAGCTTGAGGGCAAAGAACGCCCACGCAATGTCGTGGCGAAGTTTCCCGATGTAGACAGCGCCGTCGCCTGCTATCACAGCCCTGAGTACCAAGAAGCTCTTAGCCATGCGCGTGGCGCGTCGGAACGGGAGCTGATGGTTGTGGAAACCAGCGAGTAGAATACATTTTTCTGTTTCGGGCGCCCCTCGAAATAACTTACTAAAACACTACGGAAATATTGAACTCTGTTCCAAAATGCCTTAGGGGCATGGGAAAAGGAGTTCACTATGTGCCGTTGGGCCGCGTATACCGGACAGGAGTGTTACCTCGAAGATGTCGTAACACGCCCTGATCACTCTCTCATTCACCAAAGCGTTCAGGCGGATGAGTGCAAGACTCAGACAAACGCTGATGGTGTTGGGGTGGCATGGTATGGCACGCGGCTGGAACCGGGCCTCTACCGGGAAACCCATCCCGCGTGGTCTGATCCGAACCTCAAGTCATTGACCGCACAAGTGAAATCCGCGTTGTTTCTGGCCCATGTCCGGGCCTCGACGGGAACCGCAACCAGCCGTAACAATTGCCATCCTTTTGCGGTTGGGCGGTGGTCTTTCATGCACAATGGGCAGGTGGGGGGCTTTGAAACCTTTCGTCGCCGGGCCGATATGCTTATCCCGGATAACCTCTATCATGAACGCAAAGGCGCGACCGACAGCGAAGTAATGTTCCTATTGGCTCTGGTCGAAGGTCTGGACGAAGATCCCAAGGGTGCGATGGAACTGTCGGTCGGCATTCTGCAACGCATGAGCCAATCCAAAGGCAGCGCCCCGCATATGCGGATTGGTGCGGCATTTTCAGATGGGGAAACCTTGTATGCGATCCGTTATGCCTCGGATGCGCGCGCGCCAACGGTCTATCACCGCTGGTGTGACACGCGGCAAGGTCGCGCAGTGGTAAGCGAACCGTTGTTTGCAAACGAGGATGGATGGGAGGCGGTCCCAGCCGGGTCATTCTGCCGTTTTCATGCAGATGGGCGCTTTGACATCGAACCGTTCAAGCCACCTCTCTGATCGTCAGACCAGAAAGAACCTGACCGCCCACAACAGAAACCCGGCATGCAAGAGCGGGTAGATCCAGATCACCAGATAGCGATCAACCTTGCGCGCCAGTACTTCTTTGCCGCTGGTCTTGAGACGTCGCAACGCAATGTTCACCAAAACAGTTGAGCCCGTTATGACAAACATGGCCACGAACAAGGAATCCATGAACGTCAGATAGCCTAGTCGCGGCAGGGTCGTCGAAATCGCAAAATTGAAGGCCACAAAGACCAAGAGGTTGGCTGAGGCCATATCAATGCGCCGACGGTATTCCTCAAGAAAGAATGTCGCCCAGCTGACAAACAGGATGATGATCAGAGGCAAGAGGATGCGCAGAATGTAGTATAGAACGTGTCGCTTGGCCTCAAACTGCAAGGCGACCATCGAGGTTTCGTGCCCGCCAATACCCTCCACCGTAGTGGAGAAAATCGTCGGGTTCTGCAGGATCCACTCTTCTTCACCCAGAGTATCGCCCATGCCGGTCTCGTCCTCCAGAGGGTGAAATTCGACAAACTCTGTCGGAAGAAGCGATGATATCTCTACAAAAAATGTCTGGGTATCAAAAGGATACCGGGCAAAGTCAAAGTGTGGCGCCTGGAGCGTTGTGGTGAACCGTTCGGCATAGCTGACTTGTCCGGTCTCGGTCACAATGATCGTCGTTTGCTGTGTAAAACGCCGACCTTGCTGGTTTCGGATGATAAAGAATGGGGGCTGCGCCCCAACTTCATCCAAGAGTTCGCGAAAGCTCTCGACGCTGTAAGTGCGAAGTGGCGCGCCTTGGGTCACATTCCGTTCGGCCAGCTCAGGAAAGTTCAACTGGAGGAACAGCGTCCCCACTACTCCAAAATTCTCGGCCTGCTGATCGACAAAGGTGATTTGGTCAATGGTGATTCCCACGCCAACCTGTTTAGGGGTACCGTTTTCGGATTGGTACTCAACAATCCCGATCTCACCCAGCCCTTCTGCTTGGGCGGAGGGTGCGAAAACCAGAGCGGTAATGCAAAAGAACGCAACAAAGAGCGGTTGGAAAAATCTGTGAGTCATGGTGGCCTGAAAACTATTTCGCCCAGCTTCGGGGAAAACTGGCTTTGACTCAAGTGCTGGAACAAAAAGGGCGACCTAAATGGCCGCCCCGTTCATAACTTGCTGACGCATTACTTTGCTGCCTTGGACATCCGCTTGCGTTCATGTGGATCCAAATAGCGTTTACGCAACCGAATGCTGTTTGGCGTTACTTCTACCAATTCGTCATCGTTGATATAGGCAATGGCCTCTTCCAGCGACAGTGTGATCGGCGTGGTCAGGCGCACGGCCTCATCGGTTCCACTGGCCCGGACGTTGGTCAGTTTTTTGCCTTTCAGCGGGTTCACTTCCAGATCGTTTTCACGGCTGTGTTCGCCAATGATCATGCCGGTGTAGACCTGCGCTTGGGCGCCGATCATCATCTTGCCGCGATCTTCTAGGTTCCACAGAGCAAAGGCCACCGAGGTACCGTTTTCCATCGAGATCAACACACCTGCGCGGCGGCCTGCGATGGCGCCTTTGTAGGGGGTCCAACCGTGGAATACGCGGTTCAGAACACCGGTGCCGCGGGTATCCGTCAAAAACTCACCGTGATATCCGATCAGGCCACGTGACGGGACATGTGCGATGATACGGGTCTTGCCCGCGCCGGCGGGGCGCATCTCGACCAGATCACCTTTGCGGGCGCCAGTCAGTTTCTCGATCACAGCGCCCGAGTATTCGTCATCCACGTCGATCGTGGCTTCTTCGACGGGCTCCATGCGCTGGCCATCTTCTTCGCGCATAATCACCTGTGGACGCGAGATCGACAGTTCAAAGCCTTCGCGACGCATGTTCTCAATCAGAACACCCATCTGCAGTTCGCCGCGGCCAGAGACTTCAAAAGCCTCGCCGCCCGGCGTGTCAGCAATTTTGATCGCGACGTTGGATTCAGCTTCTTTCATCAGACGGTCACGGATCACGCGTGACTGGACCTTTTTGCCGTCACGACCTGCCAGAGGTGAGTCGTTGATGCCAAATGTCACTGTGATGGTGGGGGGATCGATGGGCTGTGCTTCCAGCGGCTCGTCAACGGCCAATGCGCAGATCGTGTCTGCCACAGTGGCTTTGCTCATACCGGCCAATGAGACGATGTCGCCAGCTTGCGCTTCTTCGATGTCCTGTTGTGCCAGTCCGCGGAAGGCTTGGATCTTAGTCACTCGGAATTGCTCGATCTTTTGACCGATACGGGTCAGAGCCTGGACCGTCGCGCCAACGCGTAGCGTGCCGGATTCAACGCGACCTGTCAGAAGACGGCCCACAAAGGGGTCAGAGCCCAGTGTGGTGGCCAGCATGCGGAAATCTTCGCCCTGATGCGCCAGTTGTTTTGGAACCGGAACATGGTTCACGATCAGGTTGAAAAGCGCGTGCAGGTCCTTGCGCGGCCCGTCCAGCTCGGCGTCAGCCCAGCCCGAACGGCCCGAAGCATACATATGCGGGAAATCCAACTGATCGTCATTGGCTTCGAGTGAGGCGAAGAGGTCAAACACCTCGTCAAGCGCGCGATCAGGCTCGGCGTCAGGCTTGTCGACCTTGTTCAGCACCACGATCGGGCGCAGACCCAAGGCCAGTGCCTTGGAGGTCACGAATTTGGTTTGTGGCATCGGGCCTTCGGCCGCATCCACCAGCAGCACAACTCCGTCGACCATCGACAGGATGCGCTCGACCTCGCCGCCAAAGTCGGCGTGGCCGGGCGTATCAACGATATTGATCCGCGTGCCCTTCCACTCGACACTGGTGGGCTTGGCGAAAATCGTGATGCCACGTTCGCGTTCCAGATCGTTGGAATCCATCGCCCGCTCGGCGACGTCCTGATTTTCGCGGAACGCGCCGGACTGCTTCAGCAACTCATCCACAAGGGTGGTTTTGCCGTGGTCAACGTGCGCGATGATGGCGATATTACGAAGGTCCATAAGGTATCTCTTTCCTGTTCGCGCCCGCCCTATATTGCACGCGCAGAAAAGGCCAGCCCTTTAATGCGACACGGTTTTGGAAAACAGGTGGATGATTAGGATACCGACGATGATCAGCCCCATGCCCATAACCGCAGGCAGGTCCAGTTTTTGATGGAACACAAAATAGCCGATGATCGCGATGAACACGATGCCAAACCCTGACCATATGGCATAGGTGATGCCAACAGGGATGTACTTGAGTGTCAGCCCCATCAGGTAAAATGAGATGGCATAGGCCACCACGACGGTCAGCGCAGGCCATAGTCTGGTAAACTGCTGGCTGGCCTGCAGCGCCGATGTGCCGATGGTTTCAAACAGAACGGCGGCAATCAGGAACATAAAACCTTTGGGCATGAGACTCTCGCACATTTGTGGTGGTTGAGAGGCCCATTTACGCGAAATCGCCCCAGAGTGAGGGGCGATTTGCGACATCATAGAGCTGATTTTGAGCTTTTGCTCAGTTTATCCTGCCAGCGCCTTGTTCAGGTTTTCGTCGATCTTCTCAAGGAACCCCATTGTGGTCAGCCAGCCCTGATCGGGGCCAACTAGCAGCGCGAGGTCCTTGGTCATCGATCCGCTTTCCACGGTTTCGATGATCACGCGCTCTAGCGTTTCGGCAAAGGCACGCAGAGCGATGTTCCCGTCCAGCTTGGCGCGATGTTTCAACCCGCCAGTCCACGCATAGATGGATGCAATAGAGTTGGTTGAGGTTTGCTCGCCCTTCTGGTGCTGGCGATAATGGCGGGTGACGGTGCCATGTGCCGCTTCGGCCTCAACAATCTTGCCGTCCGGTGTCATTAGTTGAGAGGTCATCAGGCCCAACGAGCCGAACCCTTGTGCCACAGTGTCGGACTGTACGTCGCCATCATAGTTCTTGCAGGCCCAGACGAACTTGCCGTTCCATTTCATCGCGCACGCCACCATGTCGTCGATCAGGCGGTGTTCGTACCAAATGCCGGCTTCTTTGAATTTGTCTGCAAATTCCTCTTCATAGACCTGCTGGAATAGGTCCTTAAAACGCCCGTCATAAGCCTTGAGGATGGTGTTCTTGGTCGAAAGATACACAGGCCAGCCAAGGTTCAGGCCATAGTTCAGTGACGCGCGCGCAAAGTCGATGATGGACGAATCCAAATTGTACATCGCCTGATAGACCCCGGCAGAAGGCGCATCATATACGTCGCGCTCAATCACTGTCCCGTCTTCACCGACAAACTTCATGGTCAGTTTGCCTGCACCTGGAAAGGTAAAGTCTGTTGCTTTGTACTGATCGCCAAAGGCGTGGCGTCCGACAACGATCGGGTTGGTCCAGCCGGGCACAAGCCGTGGGACGTTGCGACAGATGATGGGCTGACGAAACACAACACCACCAAGGATGTTGCGGATCGTACCATTGGGCGAGCGCCACATCTTTTTTAGACCAAATTCTTCGACGCGCGCCTCATCCGGTGTGATTGTTGCACATTTCACCGCAACACCGACCTCTTTGGTCTTTTCAGCCGCATCAATCGTGATCTGATCTTCGGTGCGATCACGTTCCTCGATGCCCAGGTCATAGTACAACAGGTCCAAATCCAGATAGGGAAGGATCAGTTTGTCCTTGATGAACTGCCACATGATGCGGGTCATTTCATCGCCATCCATTTCGACGATGGGGTTGTCGACTTTGATTTTGGTCATGGGACGTGCCTTTGTTGGTTGTGGGTCACTTTGGTCCGTCCTTAGCCCGGATCAACGCCCATGAAAAGAGTTGTATGCATTGGTATACAGAAAAACTCTTGCTGAGTTTAGGGGGAAGTCTCGCTTAATCGTATCACAGGCGCTAGCTTGAGCCCGATAGGTTTCTGAAGGGAAGAAGAATGCGCGAAATGACGGTTCAGACGGCCTTTGGTCAGGCATGGGCGTTGAAACGGCCTTTGTTGGCATCGACGTTGGTTGTGAACATTCTGCTCACCGCCTTTATGGCGCCGTTTATGGCGTTGGTGATGCGATCCTTGCTGAGCCTGTCCGGGCAACCGGCCCTGTCGGATTTCGACATTGCAGTGTTCCTGTTTTCACCAATTGGCTTTGCGGCCTTAATCATAGTCGCAGGGTTGGCCATTTCTCTGCAGGTCATGAACATCGCCTTTATGATGTCGGCCGCGCTGGGAGCCCGGCAAACCGGATCTTTTGAAGTGGGGCAAGGATTGGCCATCTTGATGCAGCGCTGGCGAGCTGTGTTGTCCTTTGCTGTGCGCCTTGCGTTGCGCATCTTGGCAATTGCTTTGCCTTTCGTCGCTGTCGCCGGGGGAATTTACCTGACATGGCTGACTGAGTTTGACATCAATTTCTACCTCAGCACGCGCCCGCCTGTTTTCTTCGGCGTGGTTGCTGGCGCAGGCGCCGTGGTGGCCATTGGCGCGCTTTTGCTCGTTCGCCAGCTTGTGGGATGGTCCTTGGCTCTGTCGCTGGTTCTGTTCGAGGATATCGCGCCCGGCAAAAGCTTTGCGCTCAGCGTTGAAAAGATGGAGGGGCACCGCAAGGCATTGCTGGTGAAACTGATTGTATGGGGCGTCGTCGCGTCCATATTGGGCAGTCTTCTTTTTGCAACGACTGGCGTTGTTGCCGATGCTTTCCTTGCGTTTTTTCATTCGGATATCAGGGTTTTGGCCCGCGTTCTTGTCGCGTTTGCCTTGATTTGGGCTGCGCTCAATCTGTTGGTCACGTCGATCTGCTCTGGCGCCTTGGCGGTTCTTTTGATGGATTACGCCGGATGGCCGGGTATGTCGCGCCCTGTGCCGCCCTCAAAGGCGCGCTCATTAAAGGTGTTGATCCTCATCGGCGGGCTGACATGTGCGGTCTTCGGGGTGCTTGGCGTGGTCGGACTTGCACAGACAAAGGTCGCAGATCAGGTCGAAGTGATTGCGCATCGAGGGGCCGCCGGAAGCCGGCCTGAGAACACAATGGCGTCGATTGAACAGGCCATCCAAGATGCGGCGGATTGGGTTGAGATTGACGTTCAGGAAACCGCTGATGACCAAGTGATCGTGATTCATGACAGTGATTTCATGAAAATTGGCGGGGATCCGATCAAGGTTTGGGACGCGACGATGGACGATGTCGCACGCATTGATATCGGCAGCTGGTTTGACCCCTCCTATGCGGATCAGCGCGCGCCTTTGTTGTCGGACGTTCTGGAAACGGCGAAAGACCGCGCCGGAGTGCTGATCGAGTTGAAATACTACGGGCATGATGTGGCGTTGGAACAGCGCGTGGCTGGTATCGTCACTGCAACGGGTATGGAGACGCAAGTTAAAGCGATGTCGCTGAAACTGCCTGCCGTGCAAAAGATGAAAGCCATCCGGCCGGATTGGGAGGTCGGACTGTTGTCCTCGGCGTCTGCCGGGCGCATTTGGGAATTGGACATTGACTTCCTTGCGGTCAACAAGGCCGCGGTCAGCACGCGACTGGTGCGCGAGATGCGCAGTGCGGGCAAGAAACTCTATGTTTGGACGGTGAATGAACCGCTTGAGATGTCGCGGATGATCTCAATGGGGGTCGACGGTCTGATCACGGACGAACCCGCGTTGGCACGGGATGTCATTAGCCAACGACGTGACCTCAGCAGTGCTGAACGGCTGGTGTTGGCATTGGCCAACTTTGTTGGCGTAGCTGCCGAAGTGGGAACCTACCGTGATGACTCTCCGTAGAACTCTAAAAAAAACCGCCTTTGGTGCGAGCTTGTCTTTGTGTTTGGTCTGTGTTGCGCAGGCTGATGAGGGCACGCCAGAACCACTAGGGTTTGTCGATCAGATTGAGCTTGGCGCGCATCAGCGGTTGATTGACCAGCGTCAACGCCCGGAAAGCCAGCTGAATGCCTTTACCACGGATGGCTGTTCCGGTGGCATGTCCGCCACATGGGACATGATGGCGAGATGGTTTCCCGAGTTCGATGATCTGCATCAGGGGACGCCACCATGGCAAGACTGTTGTGTTACGCATGACCGCGCCTATCACTTGGGAGGCGTAGATTTGGATGCACGCGCCAGCTTTGACGCGCGCCTTGAAGCTGATGAGATCCTGCGCCAATGCGTCAAAGAGACGGCTGAGATCCGTCGTGACGCCTTGCGGGCACAGTATGACCTGAGCGATGAGCGCATCGATCAGGCCTATGATCTGATCTCAGCCAGCATGTTTGATGCCGTGCGTGTCGGAGGGGGGCCGTGTTCCGGATTGACCTGGCGTTGGGGGTATGGCTGGCCGCATTGCGGCCTGTTTGCAAAATAAACAGTTAGATTTCAGATCAATGCAGGGCGAAGCTGTTAGTTTTTTGCAAACCAGTAAGCAATCCGGTCCTTCAGAAACGCCCACACGGCCGGGGCGCCTTTTTCGACTTTCCAGCCAACGCGATCCTCAAGCTGTTGTCGGGTCACGTTGTATTCTGGCCATGTGCCACCGTCCGTTTCCAGATTACAGATCACCGGCTGAACGCGGTCCACCGATTTGGCGAACACGGCGTCATCGCTCTCGGCAGCTTCGAACTCATCCCAGAGCTCTCGAAACGCGTCCCGCTGATCGTCTGGCAACAGGCCAAATATGCGATCCGCTGCACGGGCCTCGGCAGCCTGTGTCTCAGCGCTGCCATGCGCCGCGCCACCTTTGGCGTGCACAGGCACATCCCCAACATCGATTTCAACCAGATCGTGGATTAGCAACATCTTGATAACTCGGTCAATATTGACCGGTTTCACGGCATGTTCAGCCAAAACCATCGCGTAAAGGGCAATATGCCAACTGTGCTCACCAGAGTTCTCACGGCGCGTGCTGTCGAGAATCTTGGTTGCCCGCAGAACGGTCTTGAGCCGGTCGGCTTCGTTCAAAAAGGCGATCTGACCGGCCAGACGATCCAGCGCGGGATCGGTCATTTAGACTTTAACTCGTAGCCTGCAGCCTTGAGCCGCTCGGCCAATTGTGCGCGGCCGCGTTCTTCGGCGGTATGCACCCGCACAGCGGTCATAAACGCCTCGTGCAGAGTGGATGACGTGGCTTCAAGCGTGTCGGACATATCCTGGATAAGTTGATGATCATCCAGGAGTTTCTGTGCTTTCAGCGCGTCCAGCGCCAGCTTGTTGGCGATGTCGTCGTAGTAGGCCATGTCTTAGCGTGACGTCTCAGTCAATCGGCGCTTCACGTAATCGGTCACATTGCCGGTCATCGTGTTCATGTACTCTTCGGTTTCAAAGAAGTGACCGGACCCTTCAATCTCTTGATGGGTGATGGTGATGCCTTTTTGCTCGTGCAGTTTATTGACCAGCGTATGGGTGTCGGCAGGCGGTGCAACCCGGTCCGAAGTTCCGTTGATGATCAGGCCCGAAGACGGGCAGGGGGCGAGGAACGAAAAGTCATACATGTTTGCGGGCGGTGCGACCGAGATAAACCCGGTGATCTCGGGGCGACGCATCAGCAATTGCATACCGATCCATGCGCCAAACGAAAAGCCAGCAACCCAACAATGCTTGGAATTGTTGTTCATCGACTGAAGGTAATCCAAGGCTGAAGCTGCATCTGACAGCTCGCCAACACCCTGGTCATATTCACCTTGGCTGCGACCAACGCCACGGAAATTGAACCGCAAAACGGTGAACCCCATGTTGTAGAACGCATAGTGGAGGTTATAGACCACCTTGTTGTTCATTGTTCCGCCAAATTGCGGATGCGGATGCAGGACGATCGCAATCGGTGCATCCTTTTCTTTTTGCGGATGATAGCGGCCTTCAAGGCGGCCTTCGGGTCCGGCGAAAATGACCTCGGGCATAGGATTCCCTGTCTCCTGCGGGGGTGCCGAGGTAATTCTTGACGAATTTACTTAGGCACCTTAGAACGGTTCTAAGAAAGTATCCGGTTATTACCGGAAGCGCTCCAAGCGATTTACGGGTTGCGGCGCTGAACGTCAATCAATTGCTGAGGGTGTCTCGTGAAACTATCGACCAAAGGCCGTTATGCGGTTGTGGCACTCAGCGATATTGCTCTGCAGGCCGAGGGCCAGCTGGTGACGTTGTCCGAAATTTCCGAACGTCAGGATATCTCATTGCCTTATCTTGAGCAGTTGTTTGTGAAGCTGCGGCGCGCGGGCTTGGTTGAAAGTGTGCGTGGACCAGGTGGGGGCTATCGACTAGCCAAACCAACCTCTGAGATTCGCGTGGTTGATATTCTTGGCGCTGTGGATGAGACCGTGTCGGCCCTGCACACCGGTGCTGGTGCCACAGGCGGCTCGTCGGGATCGCGGGCGCAATCCATGTCCAACCGTTTGTGGGAGTGCTTGTCGGCCCATGTCTACGTGTTCTTACACCAGACCCGTCTGAGTGATGTGGTCGGTAATGATCTTGTACCGTGTCCTGCCGTTCCGGGGATTTTCGCGGTTGTAGATACGGAATAACGGCCAAGACAATGTTTTTGAACGTATTTTGGAAAGGCAATAGGTGATGGTGCGGGTTTACCTCGACCATAATGCAACGGCGCCCCTGCGGTCTGAAGCCCGCGACGCGATGATTGCGGCGATGGATGTGTTAGGCAATCCGTCCAGCGTCCACGCCGAAGGGCGCGCGGCCAAATCCGTTTTGGAACGTGCACGCGGTGATCTGTCTGAGGCATTGGGCGCGGACGGCGCAGATATTGTTTTTACCTCGGGCGCAACAGAAGGGGCCGCATTGGCCTTGGCCGGTCGGGGCTTGCGATCCGCTGATGTCGAACATGATGCCGTGGCGGCCTGGATCACACCCGATCTCGCGGTCGACCAGCACGGTGCCGTTGCTGTGAAATACCCGGCGCAGGCCTGCGTGCAGTTGGCAAATTCTGAGACCGGAATCCTGCAAGACTTGCCTCAAGGATTGGCGGTGAGCGATATGACGCAGGGCTTTGGCAAGCTGCCTGTGGCCTTCAACTGGTCTGGCGCCACAGTGGCGCTCAGTTCGGCTCATAAGCTGGGTGGCCCAAAGGGCATTGGCGCGGTTATCATCAAGCGTGGCACGGATCTTGCTGCGCAGCTCAAAGGGGGCGGTCAGGAGATGGGCCGCCGTGCGGGCACCGAAAACATCATTGGTGCAGCTGGCTTTGCGGCGGCTGCCGTGGCGGCACAGCGCGATTTGTCCGACGGCGTGTGGGACCGGGTTGCATCTTTGCGTGATTTACTGGAAGAGACCCTTGCCGTTGAGGCAAAGAATACCATTTTTGTCGGGAAAGGCCTGAAACGCCTGCCCAACACCGTCTGTCTGGCCACACCCGGCTGGAAGGGCGAAACACAGGTCATGCAGATGGATCTTGCTGGGTATGCCATATCGGCGGGCTCGGCCTGTTCATCGGGAAAGGTGCGCGCAAGCCGCGTCCTTAAGGCCATGGGTTATGCAGATGATGTCGCCGCAGGGGCGATCCGGGTCTCGCTGGGGCCTGAGACAACGAAACAGGACGTACTGGGCTTTGCGAACGCGTGGCTGGCCCAACACAGGAAACACCGCGCTCGCGCGGCTTGAGCGAACAGGAGAGCGAGATGGCCATTTTGGACCAGGTTGAGGTGAAAGACGGTGTCGATCAGGAAACTGTCGATGCCGTGCGCGAAGTTGGTGGCAGCTACAAGTATGGCTGGGAAACCGACATTGAAATGGAATACGCCCCCAAAGGGCTGACCGAAGATATCGTGCGTCTGATTTCGGAAAAGAATGAAGAGCCTGAGTGGATGACTGAGTGGCGTCTTGAGGCTTTTGCCCGCTGGAAACAGCTGAAAGAGCCGGATTGGGCGATGCTCGATTACCCCGAGGTCGATTTCCAGGACCAGTACTATTATGCCCGTCCCAAAAGCATGGAAGAAAAACCAAAGTCATTGGACGAGGTTGATCCCAAACTATTGGCAACATACGAAAGACTGGGCATCCCGCTGAAAGAACAGATGATCCTTGCCGGCGTTGAAGGCGCCGAAAACGCCCCCGCCGAAGGTCGTAAGGTTGCCGTGGATGCGGTGTTTGACTCGGTCAGCGTTGGCACGACATTCCAGAAGGAACTGCAAGACGCGGGCGTAATTTTCTGCTCGATCACGGAAGCGGTGAAAAACCACCCCGAGTTGGTGCGCAAATATCTGGGGTCGGTTGTGCCTGTTTCGGACAACTTTTACGCCACGCTCAACAGTGCGGTCTATTCCGATGGCTCGTTTGTTTATGTGCCACCGGGCGTGCGCTGCCCGATGGAACTGTCGACCTATTTCCGCATTAACGCGGAAAACACCGGTCAGTTTGAACGCACATTGATCATCGCCGACAAAGGGTCTTACGTCAGCTATCTTGAAGGCTGTACCGCGCCGCAACGCGACACCTCGCAACTGCACGCCGCTGTGGTTGAGATCATCATCGAAGAAGACGCCGAGGTGAAATACTCGACCGTTCAGAACTGGTATCCCGGCGATGAGAACGGCAAGGGTGGGATCTATAACTTTGTGACCAAACGCGCCGATTGTCGGGGCGACCGCTCCAAGGTGATGTGGACGCAAGTGGAAACCGGTTCAGCCGTAACCTGGAAGTACCCGTCTTGCATTCTGCGCGGTGACGACAGCCAGGGCGAGTTCTACTCAATCGCCATCACCAACAACCATCAGCAGGCCGACACTGGCACCAAGATGATCCATCTTGGTAAAAACACCAAGTCGCGCATTGTGTCCAAGGGCATCAGCGCGGGCTTTGCCCAGAACACCTATCGCGGGCAGGTCTCTATGCATCCCAAGGCCAAGGACGGCCGCAACTACACGCAATGTGACTCGCTTCTGATTGGCGATAAATGCGGGGCGCACACGGTGCCCTATATCGAAGTCCGCAACAACTCGGCGCGGGTGGAACACGAGGCGACGACGTCCAAGGTGGATGACGACCAGATGTTCTATTGCCGCCAGCGTGGCATGGACGAGGAAGAGGCCGTCGCACTGATCGTCAACGGTTTCGCCAAGGAAGTTCTGCAGGCGCTGCCGATGGAGTTTGCCATGGAAGCACAGCAGCTTGTGGCGATTTCGCTGGAGGGATCCGTTGGCTAATACAAGCGCAAAAATTGAAGGCTGGCTGCCCTATGCTCTGCCGGTCCTCGGCGGTCTTTTGGGCGTGGTCTGGGTCAATATCGCTGCCTGGAGTTACATCAACCCGGTCATTGCCGTTGTGGTGGGCGCCTTGTTGGGGCGTGTGGCTGCGATTGTCGTGACTCGCGCGATGCGCAAATCCCGGCGGAAAGGGCCCTAAGATGGAAACGCTCCACCAGTTGATGCAGCAATCGGTTGGCGTGGGCGCCGGTATGGCGCTTGGCAGTGCTGTGGGCTTTGGCATCCGCAAGCACCGCAATGGCACAGGCGAAGGTCTAATCGGCGGCTCAGTGTTTGTAACCTCTGCGGTCTGCGGCATGGTCGCAATGGGCGCCATGATGTTTTTGATTTGGCTGGGGATTTTCTGATGATCGTCACCACCACACCTTCCATCGAAGGCCGCAAGATCACCGATTACAAGGGCATCGTCGTAGGCGAGGCCATCATGGGCGCCAACGTGGTGCGCGATATCTTTGCCTCGATCACGGACATCGTGGGCGGGCGCTCGGGTGCTTATGAAACAAAACTGCAGGACGCGCGCGAAACCGCGCTGGACGAACTGCAATCCCGCGCTGAAGCGCTGGGGGCTGACGCCGTTGTCGGCGTCGATCTGGATTACGAAGTTGTGGGAGACACGATGTTGATGGTTTCGGCCAGCGGCACTGCGGTCACCTTGGGATAAATTGACATAGAAACCGGCGGCGCGCGAACCCGTCATTTGGACGATTGAAGGAAAAAAGATGCTGGAAATCAAAGGCCTGAAGGTCAAACTTGAAGAAGAAGACAAGCAAATCCTCAAAGGGGTCGACCTGACCGTTGAGGCGGGCAAGGTCCATGCCATCATGGGGCCAAACGGCTCGGGCAAGTCGACCTTGTCCTATGTCCTTTCGGGGCGCGATGGGTATGAAGTGACCGGTGGCAGTGCGACGCTCTTGGGCGACGATCTCTTGGACATGGAAACCGAAGAACGCGCAGCTGCGGGCCTGTTTCTGGCGTTCCAATACCCGGTGGAAATTCCCGGCGTGGGCAACATGACCTTTCTGCGCACGGCTGTGAATGCCCAACGTAAGGCGCGCGGAGAAGAAGAAATGAGCGCCGCTGAGTTCCTTAAGGTTGTTCGGGCCAAGGCCAAAACCCTTAAGATCGACGCCGATATGCTGAAACGCCCGGTGAACGTCGGATTCTCGGGTGGCGAGAAAAAACGTAATGAAATCCTGCAGATGGCCATGCTTGAACCCAAGATGTGTATTCTGGATGAGACCGACTCGGGTCTTGATGTCGATGCCATGAAGCTGGTGTCCGAAGGCGTTAACGCACTGCGGGATGAGGGACGTGGGTTCCTTGTTATCACACACTATCAACGCCTGTTGGACCATATTAAACCTGACGTCGTGCACATCATGGCCGATGGCCGCATCGTCAAATCCGGTGGCCCCGAGCTGGCTCTCGAAGTCGAAAATAACGGGTATGCCGACATTCTGGCGGAGACAGCGTAATGGCGCTGGATGATCTGAAAACCTCCGCGACCGAGGGGCGGTTGTCGTCGATGACACTGCCCGACGTCGGATGCACCGCCGAGGCTCGCCAAGACGCGCTGGCCCGCGTGCGGGCGATGGGTCTGCCTCAGCGTCGGGATGAGTACTGGAAATGGACACGTCCCGACACCTTTGTGCAAACCGAAGCCCCCAGGGCCTCGTTGTTTCACATGGACGAAACACCGCTGTTCGACGCGGTAGATCGCCTGAAAATCGTCTTTGTGGACGGGGTCTATAGCGCCGAACGCTCTGACGACCTCAGCCTTGAGGGCGTGCAGATTGATCGCCTTGAAGACATCTGCTGCACAGATGAGCATTGGGCAGAAGATCTCTATGGCACGCTGGAAGCGGCGGGTCAGGTTCCGGTCGAACGCCCTCTTGCAGCACTGAACACCGCATTTGCCGGTGATGGGGTTGCGATCCGTGTGACGGGCAAGGTCTCCAAGCCGATCAGTCTTATGTACACGCATGAATCTGAAGTTTCGGATGTATTCCTGCACCACATTATTCGCGTGGAAACCGGCGCCGAACTGACCATTCTTGAAAACGGCCCGGCGGCTGCGCGTTTTAACAAGTGCATGGAGATCGACATCGCCGATGGCGGCACTCTGCATCATGTGCGTGCGCAAGGTCGCGATCATGAGCGCCGCGCGGTGACACATATGTTCGCGCGTCTGGGTGAAGAGTCTGTGTTCAAGAGCTTTACGCTGACCGCAAACGGCGTGCTGACCCGCAACGAAGCGGTTGTGGAGCTGACTGGTGACAATGCCGTGGTGCATATCGCCGGCGCTTGTGTTGGCGACGGGGACTTTCACCACGACGACACCGTGTTCATCACCCACAAAGGGGTAAACTGCGAAAGCCGTCAGGTGTTCAAAAAGGTGCTGTGCAACGGCGCGACGGGCGTTTTCCAAGGCAAGATTTTGGTGAAACAATCGGCTCAGAAAACAGATGGTTACCAGATTAGCCAATCATTGTTGCTGGACGAAGACAGCCAATTTTATGCCAAGCCCGAGTTGGAAATCTACGCCGATGACGTGGCCTGTTCGCATGGCTCAACGTCAGGTGCGATTGATGAGGACGCTCTGTTCTACCTTCGCGCACGTGGTGTTCCGCATGATATGGCGACCGACCTTTTGACGCTGGCCTTCCTAGCCGAAGCCTTGGACGAGATTGAAGATGAGGCCCTTGCGGCAGACCTCTACACGCGTCTTGAAGGTTGGCTGGTTCGGAGACGCCACGGCTAATGTCTGTGATAGGCGACATCGTTGCGACATATGGCGGGCCACGCAAAGTTGTGGCGCGTCATTTGGCGATGGGCCAGCGCGAGGACAGGGTGCTTGTCATTCTGATGGCCGCTTGTGTGATGCTGTTTGTGGCATCCTGGCCCTTCAACGCCCGGCGCGCGCATCTTGAGGCGATCGACATGGGGCCACTCATGGGGGGCTCGCTGTTCGCGTTGATGTTCATGGCGCCACTGTTGTTTTATGTCTTGTCAGCCATTGTTGGGTTTGTTCTGGCGCGTTTTGGCTGGAAGGGCGGCGGTTATGGCAGCCGCTTTGCAATGTTCTGGGCGCTTCTGGCAACCTCTCCGGTTTTACTGTTGCACGGCTTGGTGCGGGGCTTTATCGGCCCGGGCGTACAGGAGCAAGTCGTCGGCCTGATCTGGTTCGTTTTGTTCATGTGGTTCTGGATTTCAGGCCTCTGGCAAGCCGGAAGATCTGCCGCATGACGTTTCTGCGTGCCCTTTTTGTGCAGACGATCGTCGCACCAGATAACGCCGCGCGGGTGATCGCCGGGATGAACCTGTCGCGCGAGGCAGGCTGGATGGCATTGTTGCTGGCAGCGATCCTGAACACGCTGATCTACTTCACTAATATCGCACTGGTGCCAGTCCCGGATGACTTCTGGGTGCCGATCATTCGCACACCGCTTACCTATCTTGTGGCGTCGTTTTCGTTGACGGTGGTACTGGTTTTTGCGCTGTTCTGGGCGGGCCAGATGCTCAAGGGTCAGGCCCGTTTGCCGGTGTTGGTGAGCCTCGTGGCGTGGCTCTTTTGCGTCCAAAGTGCTGCAGATTTGCTGTTTGTTGCATTGTTCTTGTTTGTGCCGATGCTGGCGGGGGTGTTTTCGCTGGCTGCCGGGCTGTATGGCATCTGGATTTTGATTAACTTTATCACGGTCGCTCAGGGGTTTCCCGACAGAGGCAAGGCCGTTATGACAATTGTCTTGGCGCTCATGGGGCTGGTAGTGGGGCTGTCGCTCTTTCTGTCGGTCACTGGGCTGACAGC
This sequence comes from uncultured Shimia sp., assembly GCF_947498095.1. GTDB lineage: Bacteria > Pseudomonadota > Alphaproteobacteria > Rhodobacterales > Rhodobacteraceae > Shimia. The sequence continues at coordinate 34,493 of NZ_CANMJE010000019.1, forward strand.
GATGGGAATACGCTGATGTACGATGTAAAACAGGTTCGTTCGGATTTTCCGATCCTTTCGCGTGAGGTCAATGGCAAGCCCTTGGTCTATCTCGACAACGGCGCATCGGCGCAAAAGCCGCAGGTGGTGATTGACGCAATCACGCAAGCGTACTCTCAGGAATATGCAAATGTTCACAGAGGGTTGCACTATCTTTCTAACCTTGCGACCGACAAGTATGAGGCTGTGCGCGGCATCATTGCACAGTTCCTGAATGCCGCGTCCGAGGATGAGATTGTGCTGAACTCGGGCACCACCGAAGGTATCAACATGGTGGCCTATGGCTGGGCCATGCCACGCCTGCAGGCCGGTGATGAGATCATCCTGTCGGTCATGGAGCATCACGCCAACATCGTGCCTTGGCACTTCCTGCGCGAGCGACAGGGTGTGGTGATCAAATGGGTTGATGTGGACGCCACCGGCGCGCTCGATCCGCAGGCCGTGATTGACGCCATCACACCAAAGACGAAACTGATTGCCGTCACCCAGTGTTCCAACGTTCTGGGCACAATGGTTGATGTCAAAGCCATCACGCAAGGCGCCCATGCCAAAGGTGTGCCCGTGCTGGTGGATGGCTCACAAGGTGCGGTTCACGCCCCTGTCGATGTGCAGGACATCGGCTGCGATTTCTATGCCATCACGGGCCACAAGTTGTACGGTCCTTCCGGTTCTGGCGCTATTTATTGCAAATCCGAACGCATGGCCGAGATGCGCCCGTTTCTTGGCGGTGGCGACATGATCAAAGAGGTCTCGAAAGAGGGCGTCATCTATAACGACCCTCCAATGATGTTTGAGGCCGGGACACCAGGCATTGTTCAGACCATCGGTCTGGGCGTGGCACTTGAGTACATGATGGACCTTGGTATGGAACACATTGCAGCGCACGAAGCGTCGTTGCGTGACTATGCCATGCAGCGCCTTGGTGGGTTGAACTGGCTGCAGGTACAGGGAACAACCGTCGACAAAGCCGCGATCTTTTCCTTTACGCTGGATGGTGCCGCGCATGCCCATGACATCTCAACCATCCTTGACAAAAAGGGTGTTGCGGTGCGGGCAGGGCATCACTGTGCCGGTCCTTTGATGGATCATCTTGGCGTAACTGCGACCTGTCGGGCCTCCTTTGGGCTTTATAATACAACGGACGAAGTCGACACGCTGATCGACGCGTTGGAACTGGCGCATGAATTGTTTGCCTGAAGACAAAATCCGATTGCGGGGCGCGGTCTCGGTGGCTATACCCGCGCTCAGGCACCCGTAGCTCAGCTGGATAGAGCGCTGCCCTCCGAAGGCAGAGGCCAGAGGTTCGAATCCTCTCGGGTGCGCCATCACATATCGATAACTAATTGTTTATTATGTTATTTTAAAGTTGAGGGAAAATATGTTCCCCCAATTGTTCCCTCTGTTGAAATCTGGATACAGTTTTTACTACTTGTTGTTAGACTTGAAATTCTGTTTCCGTGTCGGGCACTGGTAGGCCTTTTAGCAGTCGCAAATATTCAAGACCCCTAGATCAAAGAGCCTTGCTGTAGGATGAAAGACAATAGGCCAAGTTCCGGAACTTGGGCGAACTATGGAAGCAGGCTGAGGATTTGAGGGATTGCAGTCCAATATGTCTTCGTAATCTGGGCGCGAATTTACTCTAGACAATTGTTTTTTGGATATTCAATTTCTTAGTCCGGTTTTCCAAAAGCCTTTTCTATACTTTTGTACAGGAAAGATAACCCCGCTCACCCCTACACTTGCCAGTTACTTTTAGCAGGCGTTTTAACTCGGGGCTTGGAGTCACCAATTGCGCGAAGCGATAGGGCCGACGCAATAAGAAACACAGCAATTAGTAGAAGTTCGTCGTGTGGCAGCTTTGACACCCACTCAAATGTCGAAAGCCTTTCTAGTATGACTTGCCACTCGGAGATTTGCGTATTTTTGAGCACCTGCTCGCTCACCCGAAACAGCGAGATGGCCAGACCGGATATCGAAATCAAGAATAGGATAGATGCAAATAGCGTGAACATTAGACTACTCCTATGGCCCCTTGTCTGCAGGTTTTGCACAGTTTTCGGGCCTAAGTTTGCCGAAATGATGGTATAAATTGAACTCTGCGACAGACAAGGCGAGCAATGTCGAGCCAAAGAAAAGCGGAGCCGAAGCCCCACCAGTTTCTATTGTTTGGAGGGCCGCTCAACACTTTCTACCTAGCTCTAACCATTCAGCTAAGCGAAGCTGATCAATCTCCGCAAATTTGGCTCGAGCTGCATCGACAAGGCTAACAATCGCATCTTTGGTTTTCGGTTCTAGCTTGTCAGTGAAAATTTGCGACCATCAGATCAAGCATCCCAACCAATCATTTAATAAGGCTGATTGCGTTATCGGTGTTATGGTACGCTTCAATGTGTTGGGTTGATACAGCTAAGTGGCAAAGGCTTCAGGTCTGAACATTCCGGCAATGCGTGTTGCAATGCCAAATGGATGCTTGGAGCTAAACATCTTGCTTTGCCTCTAACGCATTAACTCGTTTGATCGCGTAAAGAGTCGCAAATGGCCCAATCAATTCGAAGGCAATTGTAGTGCTAACAGTCAAAGCCATGATCGATTCTGACCATTGTGGGAAGTGCTTGCTTGCAACCAGTGCCATACCGATTGCTACCCCCGCTTGCGGCATTAAAGCGATCCCAAACCAAGGACGTTGTGCCACCGGAGCGTTTCCGAGGCGTGCGCCGACCCACCCACCGAAAACGCGTGCGACTGACCGAAGGGTAAGATACGCACCACCGACGATGCCCACCGTTTTGAGGTCGCCTAAATCTAAGGATGCACCCGCAAGGAGGAAAAACAAAATCATGAATGGCCATTGAATGTGCTCGATTTCATGAAACGCTTTAGTGTGGTGGCGAGCAGTATTTACGATGACCATGCCAGCGGTCATGCCGCTGATAAGGTAAGAAAGCTGAAATTGGAGCGATAAACCTGCGGTTAGGAACACAAGTGCTAGCGCTTCAATCTGCAACGGTTGACCCTTTGATAGCCGACCGGTGAGGAAGGCAGCAGGCATTCCAATGACCAGACCGAGTGCAATGGAGCCACCAAGTTCATAGAGTACTCCGAACAAGGCATTGGTGTCAGATTGGCCTCCAAGAGACTCCACGAAAACAATTATGAACCCAAAAGCGATGAGGCCCCACGCATCATCTATAGCCACGACGCCTTTCAATGTGCGCGTGAAGGTGTTGTCCACACCGGATTGCCGGATGACGTCTTGAGTTGCAGCAGGTGCCGTTGCTGTGGCGACTGCTCCAAGAATCAGGGCAACCCCTAGATCCAACCCCATAAGCCAAAGCCCCATTGCTACAAATGCAATTGTAAACAGAACGATTGAAATCGAGATAAATAGAATCTGCTTTCCGTGTTCAGCAAGGTTGCGTTTGGTGAGTGAGCTGCCGAGCAGAAAGGCAACCAGAGTCAGCGCCGAAATCGACAACATTTCGTACCAAGCGCTGAGGTCGGTTGGGATCAGGCTGAGCCCTGAGTCGCCCGCAATGAGCCCGCAGCCCAAGAGCAAAGTAACCCTCGGTAAACGGGTTCGCTGACCAATCTGATCTGCGATGAGGCCAACAGAAAACAAGGCACCGAGCGCTATGAAGATTGTGGCTAAGTCCATATCAGTTGATTGCTCTTATTAAAAATCATGTTGGCGCTTTTTTTAACCGCTGAAAGCGTTGCAAGCCCTCTGCTAACTGCTAAGCCTAGGACGAAATGAGCTATTTGTGATAAGAAAAACCCCGCTACGGGGACGCAACGGGGCGCACTTCATTGAAATACCACTCACGAGCCTAATAACAGGCAAGAAGATTATCGCAGAAGTATTCCAATGTCGGAATGTGGTGAATTGTCCGATGTCGTTAGGTAAGCTTTCTTGGCGCCAGACGAAGCCTCCCACCGTATCCAAACAAGCATCATCTGAAGTGCTTTTTCTCATTTGGTGTTGATTTTACTTGGAAGTCACCTCTGGAACCTCCCTTAACTACAGTGAAGCTCAATAGGTAAAGGCCAATTTGCGCGTCTCAGTCCTTTCCGGAGTACGCTGAAGATTCTTGCCTAGGCTCTGGGCCGATGGACCGATCCTTGCGCCAATGGCAGCTTCGACTGTGAGCAGACCCTGACGAAAACGGTATTATGATCGAGATCCGGACAAAGTGAACTTTCGCCGCGGTTGCGCCAATGGCGGCCATTGGGTGGCCGGAAGGTGTTAAACGTTTTACCAAGCTATTGGTTCAAACTTGGCTGGTCCCATGTCTGTGCTGCTTCGGTGTAGATGGATCGGCTGGGCATATACTCTTCTGGCTCATCGAGGGAGGACGCATGAACATACACACAGTGCGCCATACGCTCGCTTCGACGCGTCAAAGGTGAGCCACAGGTTGGACAAAAAACGCTCCAAGTGGATCGGCCTGATCCACCAGTCATTTGGTATTCCGAGTAAGGGCCAACAAGCTGGAATGATGCAGCAACCAAAGGGAACATCTCCGAATGTCCAGTTCCGGTGAGGCGTTGACAATCGCGACAATAGCATCGGAACGTCGATACATCTGAAGCCTCTCCCAGATAACGGATCGCGCCGCATTTACATCCTCCGGAGATCGTTTTTGTCATTCATTCCGCTCCCAAAGCTTCATTCGCTATCCCCGATACTCCAGTCGCACACTTCTTTGATAAAGTTTGCGCGTGTCTTTGGTGATGCTACGGTCCTTGTGTGAAAAATTCCAGAGTTGTTGGAGGGGAGTTGATATGGCTGATCCGTTTCAAAATGTGGATGCTGCGGGAGAAGAGTTCATTTCTGCGTTTGCGGACTCCATGGATGAACGCCAATCTGACCCCACGATGGAGAAAATCGTTTCAAAATACCTTGGGAGACTGGAATTTTCTGAAGATAGTTTGACAGTTGAAGTCGGCTGCGGTGCGGGGGCTGTCACACGACGTATTGCCGAGAAAGCCCACCCCGGTCGAGTCATTGGCTTCGAGCCATCCGTAGGTTTTGTAAATGAAGCAAAAGCACGGGTGGGGAAATACGACAATGTGGAGTTTGTGGTCGCAGATGGAGCCTCGCTGCCGCTAGATGATGGGGCAGTCGATATTCTTGTTTTGCATACGGTGCTTACTCACGTTAAAGACCCAGAACCGCTTTTGACTGAGGCTCGTCGCGTCTTGAAATCCGGTGGGTATTTGGTTGTATGCGATGCCGACTTTTCAAAGGCGTCGTTGGGTAACATGCCAAACGATCCTCTGGATGCTTGCGCCAAGGTATTTGTCAGTGAATTCGTCACCGACCCGCATGCGGTTGCGAAATTGCAAGGGCTTGCTACGAACGCCGGGTTTTCAGTCCAAGACCTCAGTTTTCAGAGCCGGAGCGTTTTGGATAATGACCAAATGCTCCCTTGGGTCGAGGAAACCGGTAAGGTGCTGATGAAGCGTGGAGAAATCGGCGAAGCATTGCACAACGGCTTAGTTGCCGAATACCGCCGTCGTGCCAAGGAAGGTACACTCTATGGCTATCAGGTTTTTGCAACACTAATAGCTAGATGCCCGTAAGCAAACCCCGATACGGACATTCGCCGCAAAGCAGAAACCAAGCCAAAGGGCTCACACCTGCCGTTAGCTATCCCATGTAAGAACCCATCCAACTCGAAAAGTGTCATGCAATCTTTGGGTTTATCACTTGAAGACAAGAACTCGTCGAGTTTAGCTAAATCACGCATGTTGGATCAGACTTTTGTTACAGCTTGTGCAGCAGGCAATTTTTACGGGTTCAATCACACCAGAATTCATCTCCATCAGGCCAGCTTCTGGCCAACCCTTCAGAAATAAGGATGTCGCCAACGTTTTTGCCGCCGATCCTGATCTTAGCTAGCGTTCGCCCATATTTGTCTTTGCCATCTCGATCGATTGTGAACTCATTTTCATTCAACAGTTCAAGCAAGCGGCTAGATGCTTTACTCGCGAGTGCCTTCTCTGATTGGCCGCCGCAAACATTCGTCGTTGGTTCGGGGGTGTCGAAATCCTTGAGCCTTATCTTTTCGCCTTCGAACCAAATCGTATCTCCGTCGACGACACAGGTGACCCTCTTGGCTGATCCACATTTTTCTATGGTTGAGGACTGGGCTATCGCATCAAATGAAAGGATTGCTGCTATTGCAAGAATAGCAATGACAATCACAACTCTCGCTAAGCGTAAAATTTTTGTCATTCGTGTTGCCTGAACTTGGTTTTTGCAAAGATGGTTCAATAGGCGCGAAACAAGCAAGAGGCGAATTGTCCTATCCCAGCACCCTCCATTGGGAACCATGGCGGGGCTTGTGTTGTGCCAAACACGAATGGAGTTATGGAGCGGTCTGGCACCATATTCCATCTACGAGAACATCTTCCGGCTGGCCGCAATGAAACAAATGGTACGTGAAGCTAGATAGAGAAGGTCGGATAATACGGGGTCGACCGGCCAAGTCGCGTGCGAGCACAGGTTTTCCGCCGTGTCTTGTCGGTAAAATGGTTTGTGCTGGTGACATGCAAACATCGGTCAGGGGGAGGTTTGGACCCAGAGTGCCGCGTCCAATTTGAACCGGCAACGCGTCAGGAACATCAAAAGTGAAATCTCTGTCCAAGCTCAACTGGTCAACCCAAACTACTTTTCGAAAATGCCCAGACCTCGTTTTGACTGGGTCATGAAGGCGGAGCGCTTCAATTGGCAGGTTGCCAAAAGACGTCATCACTTTTGTTTTCCCGAGAAAGCCCGATAGGGTCCAAACGCCCGTGAACTCGTTTTCCTCTGCGCAGTCAGCATCAGAAAAATTGAGCAGCCCTATCTGACGGGTCCAAGTTGATTGTTAGTGCATGATCGGCCTGGGTTCCATTGGTATGATGGTTTC
>NZ_CANMJE010000020.1 GCF_947498095.1 uncultured Shimia sp.
CTCAAAAGACCATGCAATACCAAACCCCAGCAGAGAAATTCGAGACCTGTGTTGAAGCGACCAGTTGAAACCGCACCAACAAACCGGATGTTAGGCCGAAACACTTCGCTGGGCCACTGATGTCGCGCTAAGTGACGCAATGTCCTTTGCATCTCCTCTTGCGTCTTGTGGCAAAAAACATACCGTCCAGTATGTGCGAATTCAGGAGAGACGCCATGCCCGGTGACAGCCATCTGCCCAAAGCCCTTCAAGGTCTGCGTATCCCCGCAGTTGCCTCGCCATTGTTTATCATCTCGGTGCCTGAATTGGTCATCGCCCAGTGCAAGGCCGGGATTGTTGGCAGCTTCCCCGCGCTCAACGCGCGCGAGGGCGAGGGAGAGCACCCGTTGCTCGACACCTGGCTCACCCAGATCAAGGAAGAGTTGGACCGCCACAATCAGGCAAATCCGGACACTCCGGCGGCTCCCTATGCGGTGAACCAGATCGTGCACCGATCGAACACGCGATTGGACCGGGATCTTGAGATTTGTGCCAAACACGAGGTGCCGATCTGGATCACCTCACTAGGCGCGCGGGTTGAGGTCAACGAGGCGGCACATTCTTGCGGCGGTATCGCTTTGCACGACATCATCAACAACCGCTTTGCCAAAAAGGCGATTGAAAAGGGCGCTGATGGTCTGATCGCTGTGGCTGCCGGTGCCGGTGGCCATGCTGGCCCGCAATCTCCTCTCGCGCTGATCTCGGAAATCCGTGAATGGTTTGAGGGGCCTTTGTTGTTGTCCGGGTCGATTGGCACGGGCGACGCTCTGTTGGCCTCCCTCGCGATGGGGGCTGATCTTGGCTATATCGGGTCGCCCTTTATCGCCACCCAAGAAGCCAACGCCGTACAGGGTTACAAGGACATGATCGTCGAAAGCGGCGCGGATGATATCGTTTATTCTTCTTTGTTTACGGGTGTTTCCGGGAATTATCTCCGCGGTTCGGTAGCCAACGCAGGAATGGATCCCGACAACCTGCCGGAGGGCGACGTTGCCACAATGAGCTTTGGCGACAAACGCGAAAAACCGAAAGCCTGGAAAACCATCTGGGGCTCGGGACAGGGGATTGGCGCGGTGAAAGAAGTGGTGCCCGTGGCAGAGGTGGTCGCGCGCTACGAACGCGAATATCACGCCGCCATTGCCCGGCTACAAGACCGTATCGCATGAGCCAGATGTTGCATCTTGTCCGCCATGCCCAAGCCTCGTTTGGGGCGGCGGACTATGACAATCTGTCCGCGCTGGGGCATCGTCAGTCCGAAGCCTTGGGGACTGCGTTACGCCATCAGGGTGTGCGCCCAGACGCGGTCTTTATCGGCGCGCAGAAACGCCATCGCCAGACCTGGGAAGGTATGGCCAAGGGCATGGGGCTGCAGGTAAAACCTACGGTTTTGCCGGGCCTGAACGAATTTGATTTCACCGGGCTTTTGAACGCCCGTTTCGCGGACGGTGGCGCCCCGGAAGGGATGCATGATGACCGCCGCGCCCATTTTCGCACTTTGCGTGATACGGTTCTGATGTGGCAGCGAAACGAGATTAACGCCCCGCCGGAAACCTTTGCGGCTTTTACCGACCGCGTGCGCAAGGCGCGCGCCATTATCGGGGGCACGGACGCCAAAACGACGCTCGCGGTCTCATCTGGCGGCGCCATTGGGCGGACAATTGCAGATGTGGTTGATGGGCCGGCCGACCAGATGATTGGCCTGCAGCTTCAGGTCAAGAACTGTGCCGTGGCCCGTCTGGTGATTTCCAGAAACGGCACCTGGCTGAACGGTTTCAACGAAACGCCGCATATCACAGCCGAAAATGAAGAAGAGATGCTAACCTATTCCTGATCGACTGAGCTGGCGTCCTGGTCAGGGCGCCTCCGCCGGGAGTATTTTTGGCAATACGAAAACGGGAGAGTCCTGGGGAGGACAATATGGACGCGACAAAATTGGACACCGAAGATGTTGCCGCGTGGCTGGCAGACACTATGCCGGGCTTTCAGGGGCCGCTAAGGGCTGAGAAATTCGCAGGCGGGCAATCCAATCCAACTTTTGCTCTGTCGTCACCCTCGGGAGAATACGTTCTGCGGCGAAAGCCCCCGGGGACACTCCTGAAATCAGCCCATGCCGTTGATCGTGAATTCCGCGTGCAAAAGGCGTTGGCGGGCACTGACGTTCCGGTCGCCGAAATGCATGTGCTTTGCGAAGACGACGACGTGATCGGGTCGATGTTCTATGTCATGCAGCGCATCAATGGGCGAAACTTTGACGACCCGCGCATGCCCGACCTGACCAACGATGAACGTGCAGAAGTCTTTGACCAGATGAACGCGGTTCTCGCGGCCATTCATTCTGTTGACATCGGCGCTGTGGGGCTTTCCGACTATGGACCAGAAGGAAATTACTTTGAGCGTCAGGTTGGACGCTGGACCAAGCAATACCGCGCGTCTGAGACGGAACCCGTTCCGGCAATGGATCAGCTGATTGATTGGCTCGAGGCCAACATGCCCGAAGATGATGGCAAACGCACTTTGGTGCATGGCGATTATCGCCTCGACAATTTGCTGTTTGCGCCAGACGACACGAGATGCGTCGCGGTTCTGGACTGGGAGCTGTCAACGATCGGCCACCCTTACGCCGATCTGGCGGGCGTGATCATGCAATGGCAAATGCCGCCGGGTGGCGCGGGACGGGGGCTGCAAGGCGTTGACCGTGCGGCACTTGGCATCCCGTCGGATCGCGATTTTGTAGGCAAGTACTGCGAACGCATGGGATTGCCCGGCATCGAGAAATTCGGCTTTTATCTCGCCTTTTGTTTCTTCCGCATGGCGGCGATCATTCAAGGCGTCAAGAAACGCGGGCTGGACGGAAACGCCTCTGACCCGGAACGGGCGGCCAAGATGGGCAGTTATGTGCCGCTGTTCGCGAATGCAGGTCTGGAGGCCACGAAACATGGATAAACGGTTTAAGGATCAGGTGGTGATGATCACCGGCGCGGCGTCGGGTTTTGGCAAGATGGCCGCTGAACGCTTTGCAGCCGAAGGGGCCAAGCTGGGCCTGTCGGACATTTCCGGCGATGCGTTGCAAGAGGTGGCCGAGGCTCTGCGCGGCACCGGCGCTGAGGTTGTTGCGGATACCGTGGATGTCTCCAATGCTGAACAGGTCGCGACCCATGCCACCAACATTGCCACCGCGTTCGGAACCATCAATGTCGGCATCAACAATGCCGGGATCGGGCACGACCTCGCGCCGCTGCACCTGATACCGGTGGAAGATTTTGACAAGAACTATGCCGTCAATGCTCGCGGTGTGTTTCTCTGCATGCAGCAACAGTTGCCGCATATGCTCAAGGCTGGACAGGGTGTGATCCTCAATGTCGCCTCGGCGGCCGGGCTGGTGGGCTCGGGGCATCTGTCGGCCTATTCCGCTGCCAAACATGCGGTGGTCGGGCTGACCAAGGCCGCCGCGGACGAATATGCCCGCAAGAACATCCGCGTTAATGCGCTGTGTCCGTCCTTTGCCATCACACCGATGGTCGAAGAAATGGCCCTGCAGGTCGGCGCGCGCAGCGGTGCCAGCCGGGAACAGGCGCTGGGCACTATCACATCGCGCATTCCGATGGGGCGTGTTGCCCAGCCCGAGGAGATCGTGCAGGCGATGCTCTGGGCCTGTGCACCGGAAAACTCGTTCATGACCGGGCAGTCCATTGCGCTTGATGGCGGGCTGACAGCGATTTGACGCTAAAGGTCCATCTCGAAGAACACCATCTTGCCCTCGGTGATCGGGGGCATCTCTGAATAGGGGCCGCGTTGGCGAAAACCCATCGAAAGATAGAGTTTTTGCGCTGCAACTTGAGGGAGGCCGGTATCCATGAGAATCCGCGTAAACCCATCTGCACGGAGTTGCTGCACAAGCACCTCCATCAGGGTGCGCCCGGCACCCAATCCCCGGGCGTCCTCGCGGATGTAAACCCGTTTGATCTCGGCCACGCCGGGTTCCAGCGAATGAGACATGCCACAGCCCACGGGCGTGTCATTGTGCAGCGCCAGCTTGACGGTGCCACCGGGGCGCGCGTGCTTGATTTCAATGTCCTGCAACAGCGCTTCATAGTCAGGCTTTGCGTAGAAAAGCTCGATGATCTCTACAAAGTCGGGCCCCATCCCCATGAGGAAATCGCGGTACTCCCAGCACATGTCGCACACTGTGTCGAACTGGGCGGGCGTGGTCGCCTCGATGATCTTGAGCATTTCGATCTCCTGTTGGGTGGGTGCAGTCCCGCAGCCTACATGTCCTTCTTTTCCGTGCAACTCCTCCAACGTCTAGACGCGCAACAATCTCCTTTGTAATCCCGCCAAACAATGACAGGTTGCCCCTAAGCCCCGATGCACAAAAGAGACCACAGCTCAGATGTCCGACAACCCCAATCGCCGCTTTGGCGCTCTGAGCGAACCAAACTATCGTCTGTTCCTCAGTGGCTTTGCGTTTTCTTACACGCTCTACTGGGTGACGCTCTTGGCCATTGGTTGGTGGATGTGGGAGGTCACGGGATCAGCGGCCTGGGTCGGTTTCGTGTTTTTCTGCGATCTGTTTCCGGGCGTTTTGGTGACGCCCTGGGCCGCCGCCATCGCGGATCGAGGCAACCGGTTCCGCCTTTTGAAGATCATCCTCTGGATCCAGGTTGTCACGGGGTTTGCCCTTGCAGCCACCGCATGGGCAGGGGCCCTGACGCCCACGGTTCTTTGTGCCTTCGTGTTCCTCGAAGGCGCCCTGATCGGGTTCAGCCAGCCTGCGTTTTTTGGCATGATCAACCGTCTGGTGCGCCCCGAAAATCTGTCAGCTGCCGTCAGCCTGAACATCACAGTTACCAATGGGTCTTACATCGTCGGCCCGGTGCTGGCAGCATATGTCTTTTCGTTTGATCTGGGTGTCGCGCCATTGGCATTTGCGGCCAATGCACTGGGAACATTGGTGTATCTGGCGTGTCTGGCGCGCGTCACGCTGCGCGCAGAGCCGCCGAGAGAGCCGCAGGACACGGCGACTCTGTTGCGCGAAATTCTGGATGGCATGCGTGTTTTTGTCAGCAATCGCACAGTGTCCCGTGCCATTGTGTTGATCCTCGCCGCCGCGATCCTGCAACGCCCGCTGATCAGCCTGATGCCCGGTATCAATGACCGGTTTGACCTGTTCGCCGCGCATCGGTTCACCTTGCTCACTGCGAGTTTCATGGTGGGCAGCATCATCGCCTCGCTTATTCATGCACATCGCAATTCCGCACAAGGGTTGGAGCAGCTGACACCAAAGATCCTTGGCATTCTGGGGCTAGGGTACATCGCGTTTTTCTGGGCGATGTCCTCGTTTGCAATGGCGGGGGGATTGGCGATGGCGTGCCTGTGTCTGATCGGGGTGGGCACAACATTCGTTCTGGCGGGTAATAACGTGATCCTGCAAAACCGCACCCCCGAACATCTTCGAAGCCGGGTTCTGGGCAACAGTTTCATGCTGTCGCGCACCTTGGGTGCCTTGGCGGTAATCTCTGTCGGCTTTCTTGTCGAGGCCACGGACTTTGGCCTGTCCTTTGCCATCAACGCGGGGCTGGTTCTGGTTGTTGCGTACAGCTTGTTGTTGATGCGGCGTTAGGCTTGGGTCTGCGCTGCACTCTGCAGTCCCTTAAGCAAGGCCAGAGCGCGTTCTGCCGACTCTGCGGGCACAAAGGCATGGTCATGGTGATGTGCCGCGACCATGTTGCAGGCAATGCCGTTCTCGGCCAGAGCCGTCGCCACCGCCGCCGTCAGCCCCACGCCGTCCAGCGCCGAATAGACGTTCAGCGTGATGCAGCGCATTGGGTGATCGCAGGACAATCCCTCAGCCTGTGCAACATCCAAAGGCAACAGCAACGACAGCCCTTCGGCTTCGTTATAGGTTCCAAGCGCGTCGACAAGCAATCGGGTGGCCTGCTCGGGATCTTTGATTGAGGCAAAAACAAACTGACCGGGGCGCAAATCTGGGGTCATGCCTGCGATCATGTCATGCGCGGAATGTGCGATGTCTGCCAAGGTATGCTCCACTCAGATGTGTGGGGCGAGCATTGCAGTCTTTTGATCCGGCAACAAGATCGTTGCGCCGACGGGGCGGGGGGCACCCGGATCGGCCGTCCTGTTTGCAATCCCGCTTGTCTTTACCAACAGCGCCATTGTCTTGACGGCAATCCTGACGCGTGTCGCGCCGACCTTTGCGGCGGTCCATACCGTTTGTGGTGGCCACGTCATAGGTTTCATAGCTCATAGGCTGTGATGGGGTCGCTGGTGTCGGATCTGTCGGCAGTGCAGCAACTGCAACGCTGGTTGAACAGACGAGGGCGGTAACGGTGGCAAGGGCTTTTAATTGCATGAGGTGTCCTTTCGATACTTGGGGCGACGTGCTGTGTTGATAAGAAGTAATTGGTGTCGTGTTGCGAGGACTGCCTCTCTGCGCGTGCCAATGACTTTCGGTTTTTTGCCAATCTTTTGCACCCGTTGCACCGATGGGATTGGCTCTGGCAGCGCTTCGGGGGTGTCTCGGAAAGTGAACTTTGCTATGACACCGCCATGACCATGACCCCGCTTGACCCCCGACTTGACGAATCTCCCTATGCGCTGCAACGCCATTTGGGATTTCACCTGACCCATTGGGGTGCAGATCACGCCCGCCTTGAACTGCCGATAGAGCATTATCACGCCAATCGGGCCGGGCTGCCGCATGGTGGGGTCTATGCCACTTTGCTGGATACGGTCATGGGGTACGCGGGCAGTTACACGGGCGATCCGGCACACAAGCGCCTTGCGTTGACCCTGTCGTTGACCACGAATTTTCTGAGCCGACCCAAAGGAAAGCTCCTGATCGCCGAAGGGCACAAAGTCGGTGGCGGTGCCTCGACCTTCTTTGCCGAGGGCACCATCACAGATGACACCGGGGAAGTGATTGCCCGCGGGTCCGGGGCCTTTAAGTACCGGAAAACAACGCTTTAGGCTGCTTTAGCTGCGCCTTCACTGACCAAATCCCGCACCGCGTCGAGGATGAAATCAATTGTGTCGTCTTCCATCAGGTAACTCAGATTCAATCGCACGAACCCCGGCTTAGACTTGGTGTCCCCGGATAGGATATCGGCACGAATTTCCTCGGACCATGCGTCGTCGATCTCCATCAACCGATGCACATAAGGACCCGCGCAGGAACATCCCCCACGGGCCTGAATGCCATAACGATCCGAGAGCGCGCGCGTGAAATCGCGATAGTCGATTCTCTGGCCATTTGTGTCACGAGGGACAAAGGACAAAAACGGCAACCGCACTTCTTGCTCAGCCGCGAGAATTTCAATGCCGGGAACACCTCCCCAGGCGGCAAATGCCTTGCCCGTGTTCCCGGCATTGCGGGTCTGGATATACTCCGACCCGATGACGTCTTTGACGATCAATGCCAGCGCCGCGCGAATGTCCCCGATGACGTTTGGCGTGCCGCCTTCTTCGCGCTGTTCAATACAGGCCACATAGTCGTGGCGCTTGCCGTTCACAAAGGCCACCGTGCCGCCGCCGGGGCGGCTGGGGGTGTTCACTTTGACGGCATCGCGGCGCACCATCAGAACACCGCTGCCACCGGGACCTCCAATGAACTTGTGAGGCGACAGGGCAACCGCATCAATCGCCGTGCCACACGGTAGGCTCATGTTGATGTCAAGGTAGGGGCCACCGCCCGCATAATCCCAGACCATCGCCGCACCTGCGCTTTTGACCATACGTGTGACTTGCGCGATATCGGTGCAGATGCCGGTGACGTTTGAGGCCGCCGAAAACGCGGCGACGGTCAGGCCCAGCGCTGTGCAACGGTTCAGTTCTTGGTCAAGCTGATCCAGATCTGGCCCGCCGCTCGGTGCCTCATCAATTTCGATCACCTCGGCGCCGCTTTCGCGCCACGGCAGGATGTTCGAGTGATGCTCATAGGGTCCCATGATGACAAACGTCCGTTCCCGACGCTGCAAAGCATTCCGCAGGCCCAACAGATGCACCAGCTGGTTCAGGCCAGATGTGGCGCCCGATCCGGAAAAGATCACCGCATGTTCCGATGCAGAGCCACCGCACTTTTGCGCAATCACGTCACGGGCCTCAGCACGCATGTTGGTCATGGTGGCGCCACAGAAGCTGTCGACCGTGTGGCTGTTGGCATAATAGGGCAGCACGTCTGACATGATGAATTCTTCCACCTGACGCAGAGGGCGACCCGAGGCGATATAGTCCGCATAGATCATTTTTTGCTGCCCAAAGGGTGTGTCAAACGTCAGGTCTTTGCCAATCTGGCCCTGCTTTAGCGCCGCAACTGGATCGGGCAGGGCGCGCAGGTTTGCTTCAAACTGGGCGAGGGGAGAGAGATGTGACATGAGAGACCTGTTCGCGTGAGGAGTTATGCAATCAAGATAACAACGCGAAACAGGGGAAACCTCCCCTTGTTTAATTGATTTATCAGAAATTTTGTGTCATTTGATCGGTTATGTCTGAAAAATTCGATCAAATTGATAGGCGTATTCTCGACATTGCCCAGCGCGACGGTGCTTTGTCGCAACGCGAACTGGCGGACCGTGTCGGGTTGTCACAAAATGCGCTGTGGCGGCGTCTGAAACGGCTGGAAGAGGCTGGTGTTCTCTTGGGCAGCCATCGCCGAGTCGCGGCGCGTGCATTGGGGCTGGACCTGACCGTGTTTGTGATGGTGCGTACCCGCACGCACTCTGACGATTGGATCGAGGCCTTTCGTGCCCATGTCTCGCGCATCCCGCAAGTGGTTGAAATGCATCGGATCGGCGGCGATTGGGACTATATGCTCAAAGTGGTGACACGCGGCATGACTGGCTATGACGCGGTCTACAAGCGGCTGACCACAGGGATCGAGCTTGAGACTGTGACAGGGGTGTTTTCTATGGAGACGATGCTCGAAGATCGACCCTTGGATGTTTACGGCTAGGCTGTAGGGGATGCGTGCATCGCGTCCGGGGTCAGGTGGCCGGTTTTCACGTAAATCAGGCACCCCTCTTCCGAAAAGGGCGTGTGCTCGGACATATGCGGGCTGCGAATCCAGGTGCCTGCTGGATAGTCCCCGTGTTCATCCTGAAACGTGCCTTCCAGCACGAGGATTTCTTCGCCGCCCCAATGCCGGTGCCCGCTAAACTGTGTCCCCGGTTCCCAGCGCACCAAGGCGACGTTCTCGCCAGAAACGCTGTGCAACGGCAGGACGCTCAGTCCGGGATGTACACCGGGGCCAAATGCGGCCGCGCGCGTGTCGACATGAAAATGCGCCTGATCGTCGGCATCGAACTGATGCAGTTTTACAAAGATCGTGCAGCCCTGATCGGTGTGAGGTTTGTGTGACGTACCAATCGGATTGCGCACATAGCTGCCTGCCGGATAGTCCCCGCTCTCGTCTGAGAACACGCCCTCAAGCACAAAGAACTCTTCTCCGCCGCCGTGGGTATGGGCATCGAAATAGGACCCGGGAGCAAAGCGCACCAGCGTTGTCGCACGCGCCACTTCGTCGCCAATCCGATCCAACATCATGCGCTCCACGCCATTTGCCGGGGATTTGACCCAAGTGTGGTCCTCAGGGCGGATCACCACCCGTTCGGAAAAGTCAGCATTGATCATCATGGCGCGCGCTCCTGTTGCTCACTCAAATTAGAAGTTTGAGGCAGGCAATCAAGGTTACGCATTGCCGGGACGTTTCACAAATTGGTCATGTCCCGGGGCGTGTGTCCTCTCAGGCCACCGCCGCGCGCGCCACCGCCAACCCGTCCGCATCGGTCATTGACACACAGACACTGTCCAGATGCCGCGGTTTGGACAGATCCCAAGGCATGCCTCGGTGCAGCGTCGCCCTTTGATCCCACAGCAGCACATCGCCCTTTTCCCATTTGTGCGAATAGGTGAATTGCGGCTGCGTGCAATAGGCCACCAGGTCGTCGACGATCGGCTGGCTGTCTTCCGGGCTCACGCCGTCGATTTGATAGACGTGGCTGGCAACAAAGATGCTTTCCTTGCCGTTCACGGGGTTTTCCCAGATCGCTGGCCAACATTGCGGTGGCCATTTGTGGAACATCGGATGCTTGGCCAGCTCTGGCGAAATCCGTTCGCGGCTGTGAGAGTACTTGTGCCAGAACCGCTGCGCCCGCAGTTCGTCTTTTCGCGCTTCAGGCAAGGTCGCAAAGGCCGCTCGGGTCGAGGCCAGCTCGGTCTCGCCGCCCTCATCTGTCGGAACTTTGGCCGTCAGGATGTTCACCAGCGACGGGGTCGGAATGAAGGTGCTGTCGATATGCCATTGCTGGTTCGCGATAAGGTGCATCGTGTGCATGTCCATCTCACCGGTCAGCCCGCCGCTGTCGGTCACGTTTGACACCGGGCGCACTTCTTCCTTGTAGCCCTCGTCGCGTTCATCAGCCAGACGGTCTTCGACCGGACCGAACATTTTGGCCAGTCGCAGATGCACGTCGCCGGGCAGGTCCTGCCCCTTCACCAGCACAGCCGAATGCTCCTCGAACAGGGCGCGCAGTTCCGGGAATAGATGGGTTTCGGTCACATCAGCCAGGTCGAGGTCATGGGCGATCACCCCAAAGTTTTCGGTCAGTGGCGTGGATTTAATGGCAGGCATGGTCACGATCCTTATGTGTCTGAATGGATCCTAGCACTCCGATAGCGTCAGTAAACTTGCCAATTTCCTATCCGTTGCATAGCTTCAGGTTATGCCATCCCGTTTTCGCCGTATCCAGCCCCACCTCACCGCCCTGCCAGTTTTTGAGGCCGCCGCGCGCCTTGGCAGTTTCACGCGGGCGGGCGAAGAGCTGGGCATCAGCCAGCCCAGCGTCAGCCGACACATTGCCAACCTTGAGGACGCGCTGGGTCAGCCACTATTCGTGCGCGACCACAACCGTTTGACCCTGACATCGGATGGGATCGCGCTTGCCGGGGCTGTGGATCTTGGCCTCAGCCATATTGACACGGCCTATCGCAAAGTTGCCCAAGGCGCACGGCGCGAGGGTCTCACACTGGCCTGCAGTTTTTCGTTTGCCCATGGCTGGCTGTTGCCACGGTTCTCTGATTTGCGCCGCGCGGCTGGGGACACGCCTATCCATCTTGTCGTGTCCTACTGGCTTGAAGACGTCGATCTGGAGGATGTTGACATGGTGGTCAACTGGCGTTCGCGCGGGTGGACCGAATGGCCCAGCCTCAGCCTGTTTGACGAGGTGGTCTATCCCGTAGCGGCCCCAACCTGGCAGGGTAAAGGCGGCGACAGGCTCAGCACCAAAGATCTTTTGCATTTCGAAGAACGTGACACTGAATTTGTCGGCTGGGAACGCTGGTTTGCTCATCTGGGTCAGCCCATGCCCGACACCACGGATGCTTACCGCTATTCAAACTACCACTTCATGATTCAAGCCGCGATGGATGGCGAAGGCGTGGCGCTGGGCTGGCATCACCTTGTCGCGGACCAGATTGCCGAAGGTCGGCTGGTTCGTATCGGCGCGCCCATGCATTACCGCGACGATGCCTATTCGCTGGAGTATCGGCCGGATTCAACGGCCCCCGAAACTGTTCAGTCTGTGCTCAGATGGTTTCGCGGAGAAATCGCCAAAACGCCCGAAGTGCCACAGGAATAGAACGTCTGATATTGGCCTTTTGGCGCGATTTCAGAAAAAGTGATCTCACTTGAGACTGCTTGCGTAATCCCTCTGACATCAACCTTAGGGATCGAGACAATCAATGGGTTATTTTCTAAATTCGCTTTCCGCCGCCGGTGTGGCATCCATGGTCATGTTCGGGACGACTGCTCAGGCAGATCTTCGTGTCAGCTTTGACGAAGGGGCGCCGAAAGACCGTTTTCGCATCGAAAACACGGGAGCCTGCGCCATGTCTGACCTATCACTTTTGGTGGACCTCGCTCCTTCTCAAGGCGGGCTAATTTTCGACGTGACTTCAGAAGGGCAGGGCGTCGAGGTGTTTCAACCTTTCGAGATTGTGCAAGGCGCTGAGGCATTGGATGGCGTGCCAAAGGTGACCGATGGGCAAACCGAGATCAGCCTGGATATCGTAAACCTCGCACCCAATGAAGCGATCGCTTTTACAATCGACGTGGACGATACACTTGGCCAGCGCGCCATCACTGTATCGGGCGCTGAGATTCAGGGTGCGGTGGTCTCCTATGTGCACGTTGGCGATCAGAAATCGGCAACGTTTTCGACCAACGCCGAGGCAAAGATTTCCGGAACGTCCTGCTCGTGATTGCCTGATCGAAGCGCGCAGCTACTCCAAAACAGCCACACTACAAATTGTGAGATGTCAGTCCAATGAACACGCTTTTGACGCGCTTTGCTTTTCTTCTTCTGGTGATGGGCGGAGGCATCCTGATCGGCAGCATGACCGCACCAGGAGATTGGTACGCAAATCTCAGCAAACCATGGTTCAACCCTCCAAACTGGATTTTTGCGCCTGTCTGGACTGTGCTTTACGTCCTGATTGCAATGGCAGGGTGGCGCACATGGGAACGGGATAGCGCGTCTTCACAGATGACGCTTTGGTGGGGACAGCTGGTGTTGAATTTCCTGTGGTCACCGGTCTTTTTTGTGATGCAGAAGCCTTGGATTGCCTTTGTGATCATCGCGGCGCTGATCTTTGTTGTTCTGACGTTCATAAGGCAGAACTGGTACATCGACCGTACTTCGGCTCTCGGGTTCATCCCCTATACGGTGTGGGTGGCATTCGCCTCAGCGCTAAATTTGTCCATTGCCATTTTGAATTGAGGAAAAAGGTTCATGCGACTTGTTAAAAAAAGACTGTTTGCAATTGTATTGGCCTCAGGTCTCGGCACGAGTGTCGGAGCAAGAGGTCAGATGTTCGAAGACTTTGAAATGAAACCAGACCTGCGATGGGATTTTGTCGCTGATACAGTAATGGGGGGTGTCTCCACCGGGTCCGTCAAGTTTTTAACCGAGGGTGACGTTGCTTTTGCGCGGATGACCGGAACGGTCAGCACCCAAAACCGTGGTGGATTCATTCAATTTCGCCGCAAGTTCGAAGACCGCTTGCCCGACGAGGTGACGGGCGTGCGGCTAGTGGTGCGTGGAAATGCCGAGAGGTACTTTGTCCACCTTCGTACCACTGGCGCGATGCTGCCTTGGCAGTACTACCAATCAGGTTTCGAATCCAAACCAGGCTGGCAGGAAATCCGCTTGCCGCTATCGTCGTTTGACTCTTCGGGGTCAATGTTGCGCAATACACCACGTGCAGGCACGATTATCTCTGTTGGTGTGGTCGCCTACGGGCGTGATTACGATGCGCTGATCGATGTGCGCGAAATCGACTTCTATTAGGCGCCAAAACGTCCGGTTGTTCTGGTGCCGCTAGGCCCTACTGGCATGAAAAGAGCGGCTGGGGCCTCTTAGCGTTCTGGCCCAATGCTGACCAAGGGCGCATGGCACTGTTTGAGGCACGACAGGAACTCCTGCGTCTTGCGGTCCGGCTCCGGCTTTTTGCGGGTGATGGCGGCAAAGACGGTTGAGTAACTGGTCTGTTCAGGCGCTACCGGACGCACGCTGCCCTTTCGTATAAAGGTCTCGGCAACATGGTCCGCCAAGAACCCCAGATATTTGCCAGACTGAATGAGCAGCGACAGGGCTTCTTCCTCCTGCACCTGTGCGGCCCGCGCGATGCCCAGTTTTCTGCCGGCTTTCATATTGGGGGAGTTGAAGGCATAGCCTGCGTATTTGAAGCCGCTGAGGTCCGGTGCGGCGTCCGTCGAATCAAACAGCGGATGCCCTTCGCCGCAATACAGCGTCATGTGCTCAGAGTAGAGCGGCGTATAGGTGAGCATCGTCGACTGCCGGTGCACCGGAACAATGGCGATGTCCAGAGAGCCATCCGTGACCCGCGATTCCAATGCGCTGGGCGGATCCAGCGCGATCTCTAGTGCCACGTCTGGCGCAATATCATCAAACCGCTGAATGGCTTTGTGAATGCGCGCCGTTGGATTTGTGGAAGACTGGTCGAACACGCCAATACGCAGGGTCCCGGTCAGTGTGGCATGGATATTGTCGATCTCTGATTGAAACCCGTCGATCGAAGACAAGAGTTTGCGTTCCGAAACAAGTACTTGCTCACCTTCTGCCGTCAGAGAGAACCCCGATGGCCCTCGGTTGCAGAGTTTCAGACCAATGCGCAGTTCAAGGTCAGAAATGTGTTTTGAAATCGTCGATCGTCCGATATTGAGTTCAAGTTCCGAGGCGGCAAACCCGCCGCACTCCGTCACTGTGAAGAAGATTCGTACAAGGCGAATGTCGATATCGCTGAGGCTGCGAATGAGTACGCTTGTTGCCATTCAAGGTTTCATTCCCGTGAAACTATGCACGGAAAGGTTCCCGCTTATCAAACCTTATCTCACCCGTATTGTTGTCCTATTCAGGCGCGTTTCACACTGCGCGCCGCAACAGGGAGACACAAATGTCAATAAAACCTCCATTATCGGACCTGCCCATTAAAACCGCGGACAACGGTTTTTTTCGGGGGTTCAGCGTCGACGTGACGGTAATCAGTAAGATCATCATCAGCAGCATGCTGGTGGTGTGGTGCATCGTGTGGCCCACTCAGGCGGGCAACGTTCTTGGCGAATGGAACGCCGCGATCCTATCGCAATTTGCCGCTTGGTATATCTGGGTTGTGACCGCCTTTGTGCTTGTGTGTATTGGCCTTGCGATCTGGCCAACGGCCGGGCGCATGAACCTTGGCGTCGACGGCGAAAAACCCGAGTTCTCCAACTTCTCGTGGTTCTCAATGATGTTCGGCGCTGGGATCGGCGCCGGCATGCTGACCTGGGCCGTTGCGGAACCGGTTGCGCATTTCAAGAATAACCCTTCGGTGGTCCAGGGTGTGACCACGGCGCTTGAGGCGGACAACGTACGCACCGCTTATGTCTGGTCCTACCTGCACTGGGGTCTTGGCGCGTGGGCGTGTTACGCCATCGCCGGTCTTGCGCTGGCGTTCTTCAGCTATCGCCGTGGCCTGCCGCTGACGACCCGCTCTTCGCTGACACCGCTGTTTGGTAAATCGCTCTCGGGCACCGTTGGGCACATCATCGACATCGTCGCCGTTGTGGCAACCATCCTTGGCGTGGCGCAGACGTTGGGCTTTGGCGTTGAACAGTTCGTCGCTGGCCTGACCCGCATCGGTATTGGCGGTCTTGCACTGGCCGACGGCACCGCAACCACCACCGGCATCATCGTGGCGCTCTTGGTCATCATGGGGGCGTCGACCCTCTCGGCGCTCTCGGGCGTTGGCAAAGGCATCAAGTGGCTGTCGAACATCAACATGGTGCTGTCCATCTTCCTCTTGCGCTTTTTCATCATCTTTGGGGCCACATGGTTCGGTGCGATGGCATTCTTTGTCGGCATCTGGGACTATCTGGTTGCGCTGCCATGGCTCAGCTTTAACGTCTACAAATCGGACGGTATCGAAGGGTCTAATTTTTCCTTCTTGCCCAATGGCAGGGTTGGTGGCCGGTGTTCTACTGGGCCTGGTGGATCGCGTTTGCGCCTTTCGTGGGATTGTTCCTGGCGCGTATCTCGCGTGGTCGTACCATCCGCGAATTTGTTCTCGGCGCTATGATCGTGCCTTCGTTGATGTGCTTTGTCTGGTTCGCATGGGTCGGAGGCACCGCGGTTGATCTGGAACTCAACGGCGCGGCGAACAGCGTGATCCTTGGTGCCGCCAACGGTGGCAAGATCCTTGCCATGACCGAGTTCATGCTGGCTCCGATCGCACAGATCCTGACCTGGGGCATGGCGGTGCTGATCGTGAACACCATCAATGCAGCTGGCGACGAAGGTCCCAAGGCGCGTCCCCACATCATGTTCTGGGGCGCAGCCCTGGCGCTCGTGGTGGGTGGTTTGCTGATTTCCGGTGGCACCGGGGCAATTCAGACCGCTATGGTCATCGGCGCCTTGCCGTTCTCCATCGTCATGGCGCTCATGTGCGTGGCTCTGATCAAGGCGATCTGGAACGATGGTCGCCGCGAGGCCGCCGGTATCGCCACCACGGTTGATCCGGAAACCTCTACCATGCCGGCCGAGTAATCTCGCACGCAAAATGTGAAAGGGCCCCGGTGAAGATCGGGGCCTTTTTTGTTTGTGCGCAAAGCTCCTACCATTAAGTCGGGCGAATTTGCTGGGCTTGCGCCAACCCCGTCACAAAAACTTCATGCAATCTGACCACATATTCTCTTGCGACTCGCTTAATGCTTCCATAATTCATGAAATATGGATAAATCAAACGCACTCACCGCCTTTTCTGCCCTTAGCCAGCCCACCAGGCTGGACGCCTTCAGACTGTTGATTGAGGCGGGTGAGGCCGGTCTGGCCGCCGGAGACATCGCCGACCGGCTTAACGTGCGTCAGAATACCCTCAGCGCCAATCTGTCTGTGCTGCTCAATGCTGGCCTCGTCAGCAACCAGCGCGAGGGGCGCACCATCCGATACTTTGCCAATACCGACGGCCTGCGCGGCCTCCTCGGCTTCCTGCTGCGTGACTGCTGCGGCGGGCGACCAGACCTCTGTGATCCATTGATTGAAGACATCGCCTGTAGCTGCTGAAAGGAGCGCGTCATGAGCGACAAAACCTACAATGTACTCTTTCTGTGCAATGCCAATTCCGCCCGGTCGTTGATGGCTGAGGCCATTCTTCAACGCGAATCCATGGGCAAGTTCCACGGCTTTTCTGCCGGTTCCAACCCCGCC
This sequence comes from uncultured Shimia sp., assembly GCF_947498095.1. GTDB lineage: Bacteria > Pseudomonadota > Alphaproteobacteria > Rhodobacterales > Rhodobacteraceae > Shimia. The sequence continues at coordinate 16,815 of NZ_CANMJE010000020.1, forward strand.
AGTGCACCGCATCCTCAGACGCTCGCGCTGCTTAACCGTTTGAACCACGACACCGGGTTTGCCCGTTCCAAGAGCTGGGACGAGTTTGTAATCAAAGATGCTCCGGAAATGGACTTTGTTTTCACTGTCTGCGATCGTGCGGCGGCAGAACAATGTCCGGTCTGGCCGGGTCAACCTATGAGCGCCCACTGGGGCGTTCCGGATCCCGCGACTGCAAAGGGTAACGATGCAGAGATCGGCGTTGCCTTCAACGACGCCTATGCAATGCTTAGGAACCGCATCTCGTTCTTGGTCAACTTGCCGTTTGCCGAGCTGGACAAGCTTTCCTTGCAACAACAGCTTGATGAGATTGGCGAGTTCACAGACGCTCCGGAGGACGCATGACAGACGCAACCACACAAGCCGAGGCAGGCCTTGGAACCTTTGAACGCTGGCTGTCGCTATGGGTGGCACTGGCCATTGGGGCAGGGCTGATCCTAGGCAATGTCAAGCCGGGCCTCTTCGGCGCATTGGCGGCGATGGAGGTGGCTTCGGTCAACCTGCCCGTCGCAGTGCTGATTTGGGCCATGGTCTATCCGATGATGGTCGGCGTTGATTTCGCCTCGCTTTCACATATCGGCGACCGTCCCAAGGGCATTGTCATCACGCTGGTGGTGAACTGGCTGATCAAGCCTTTCACCATGGCGGCCCTTGGCGTCTTGTTCTTCAACTATGTTTTCGCCGGGCTGATCCCACCAGACGATGCCCAGGCCTATCTGGCGGGCGTCATCCTGCTGGGCGCCGCGCCCTGCACGGCGATGGTCTTTGTCTGGTCTAATCTGACACGGGGAGACCCGACCTATACCCTCGTGCAGGTTAGCGTGAACGACGTCATCATGGTCTTCGCCTTTGCGCCCATTGTCGCTTTCCTTTTGGGTGTGACCGACATCGTGGTCCCGTGGGAAACGCTGATCCTCTCGGTGGGGCTCTATGTGCTTCTGCCCTTGCTCGCAGGTCTCATCACCCGCAACCGCCTCGTGAAACAAGGTGGCGAGGCGGCGGTTGATGCCTTCAAGGCCAAGGTCGCGCCGTTTTCGATCACGGGCCTTCTGGTCACGGTTGTCCTTCTCTTTGGCTTTCAGGGTCAGGTCATTCTGGACCGCCCCTTAGTGATCGTCCTCATCGCCATCCCGCTGTTGATCCAGTCCTACGGCATCTTCGCAGTCGCCTACGGCTGGGCGCGCATCTGGAAGGTTCCGTTCAACGTAGCGGCTCCGTGCGCTATGATTGGCACCTCAAATTTCTTTGAGCTGGCTGTCGCTGTCGCCATTTCGCTCTTTGGCCTCGGTTCGGGCGCAGCCCTTGCCACCGTTGTCGGCGTGCTGGTTGAAGTACCCGTCATGCTTTCTCTTGTCGCTTTTGCCAACCGCACCCGCGGCTGGTTTCCCTCCTGAAGGAACACACAATGACCAAAATCGCCATCAATGGGCTTGGCCGCATGGGCAAGCTGGTGATCCGCAGCTTCTTTGACCTTGGGCTTGATGCCGAGATCGTCCTCCTCAACGACGGTGAAGGCGACGCAGGCCTGCACGCCCATCTTTTAGAGTTCGACACCGTGCACGGCCGCTGGCGCGCCGACTTTGCCCACGACGCAGACAGCATCACCATCGACGGTCACAAGATGCGGTTCACGACCACCCGCGATCTCTCAGACCTGCCGCTGGGCGAGATGGGCATCGACCTCGTCGTCGATTGCACTGGCGCCTTTAAGACCAACGCCAGGCTGCAACCCTATTTCGACGCATGCGTGAAAAAGGTCGTGGTTTCGGCACCCGTGAAAGAGGATGATGTTGCCAATATCGTCTACGGCGTGAACCACGACATCTATGACGCCAATGCGCACAAAGTCATCACTGCGGCCTCGTGCACCACCAACTGTATTGCGCCTGTGGTACAGGTCATCAACGAACACCTGGGCATTGAGCAGGCCAGCTTTACGACCATCCACGACGTCACCAACACGCAAGTGATTGTCGACAAGGTGCACAAAGACCCACGCCGCGCACGCTCGGCGCTCAATTCCCTGATTCCCACCACAACCGGCTCGGCCAAGGCCATCATTCAGATTTTCCCTGAACTTGAAGGTCGCATTGATGGCCACGCTGTGCGCGTGCCGCTCCTGAATGCGTCCCTGACAGATATCGTGTTCGATGTTTCCCGCGACACGACCGCCGAAGAGGTCAACGACCTGTTTGAAGAGGCCGCCAAAGGTCCGCTGGAAGGTATCCTGGGCTATGAAACACGCCCTCTGGTCTCAACCGATTACACCAATGACGACCGGTCAACCATCGTGGATGCGCTCTCGACCCGTGTGGTCAACAAGCGCCACGTCAAGATCTACGCATGGTATGACAACGAATGGGGCTACGCGTGGAGATTGGCCGACGTGACCCGAATGGTTATTGCCAGCCTCTAGGCGTCGGAGCCTTTGCCCCATGACCACAGCAGAAAAACCCCAAGGCCATGCCGCCTATATCACCGTGACCGCCGCCTACTGGGCCTTTATGCTCACCGATGGCGCGCTGCGGATGCTGGTGCTGTTGCACTTTCACACCCTGGGCTTCAGCCCGGTGCAACTGGCCTATCTGTTCCTGCTTTACGAGGTCATGGGCGTGGTCACCAACCTGTCGGCAGGCTGGCTCGCGGCGCGCTTTGGCTTGACCTCAACGCTCTATGCCGGGCTTGGCATTCAGATCGTTGCCCTGATCGCTCTGGCACAGCTTGATCCCGCATGGGGCCTGACCGCCTCGGTCACCTTCGTGATGTGTGTGCAAGGGCTTTCGGGCATTGCCAAGGACTTGGCCAAGATGTCCGCCAAATCCGCCGTCAAAATCCTCGCCCCAACGGGCGAAGGCGCGCTGTTCAAATGGGTCGCCATCCTCACCGGCTCCAAGAACTCCGTCAAAGGGTTTGGCTTTTTTCTGGGTGCGGTGCTGTTAGGGCTCTGGGGTTTTGCCACCTCTGTCTGGGTCATGGCGGTGGTGCTGGCCGTGATCCTGATCGGCGTCGTTCCCTTTATGCCCGCAGGCCTGCCGCAGGGCAAAAAGTCCGCCAAGTTCTCTCAGGTCTTTTCCAAGGATCCCAACGTCAATCGCCTGTCACTGGCCCGCATGTTCCTGTTTGGCGCGCGCGACGTCTGGTTCGTGGTCGGCATCCCGATCTATTTCTACGCCGTCCTGTCCGATGGCAGCGAAGAGGGCAACCGCGCTGCTTTTTTCATGATTGGCAGCTTCATGGCGCTCTGGATCATCCTCTATGGCTTTGTGCAGGGATTGGCGCCGCAATTGCTCAAGGCGAAAACCAGCACCACGCCCGAGATCGTGCACAAGGCCGTCATTTGGGTTGCCATCCTGACGCTGATCCCGCTGGTCCTGTCCCTCGCGGTCTGGCTTAACTTGCCAAATCTCACCGCCATCCTTGTCCTGGGCCTCTTGGTTTTCGGGCTTGTCTTTGCGGTGAACTCTTCGGTGCACTCCTACCTGATCCTCGCCTTCACCACGGGTGAGCGGGTGACGATGGATGTCGGCTTTTATTACATGTCTAACGCCGCAGGCCGCCTGATGGGCACGTTGCTTTCTGGCCTCTCATACCAGGTCGGAGGCCTCCCCCTCTGCCTCTTCACCGCGGCGGTGATGGCAGGGCTTTCAACGCTCGCTGCCCGCCGCTTGAAAGGGTAGGGGGTCACCCCATCACCCCCACCGTCCGCATGCGCTCTCGGTAAAACATAGACACCGCAGCCCCCACGATCATGACCGCTCCGGCGATCGTGAACCCATCTGGAATCTCGTCAAACACCGCAAACCCCAGCACGGCGGCATAGATCAACTGCGTGTAGTCTATGCTGCTCACCACGCTGGCCTCGCCCAGTCGTAGCGCCTTGATGCCGAGCCATTGTCCAACACTTGCCAATAGTCCCATCGCCAAGAGGTACCCCAGATCAAACCAGCCGGGTGTTACCCACAGCCACACCAGTGGCACGCCCGAGGCCAACCCGGCGAACAATGACTGATACAATAAGAGTGTCGCCGTCGACTCGCCTTGTGACAGCCTGCGCACCGCCAGCCGCGCTACGGCTGCTCCCAAAGCTGCCGCCAAAGGGATCAATGCGTATTTCGCGATCTCTGCATCCAATCCTGGCCGCATCACGATCACCACGCCGATGAACCCTGCCACGATGGCGGCCATCCGGTGCCGACCAAGCGGCTCTCCCAAGACCCACATGGCTAACAGGGCGACAAAAAACACATTTGCAAAGCCCAGTGTCGATGCGGTGGTCAGCGGCAGCACCGATACGGCCCAGATGCCGCAGGCCAGCGAGGCAGATGCACCGGCCAATCGTAGTGCATGCCATCCCGGATGCCGCGTTCTCAGGCTGCCCGGCAGTGATCTCGCAATCGTGGGCAGCGCCGACAGGAACACCACGATCTGCCGGAAAAATAGGATCTGCAACACTTGATAGGTGTCCACCGCCCCTTTGGCCATCGCTGCCCACCACGAGATTGGTCTCGGTGATCTGCTTGAAGGCATCGTGTTGCACAGTTTTGAAGGCAAGCCGCCTTTTGGCCCCGAAACGCTTGATTTCATTACCCAGATGCGCAGCGCTTACGGCCTCGACCTCACCGCCAAAGACAGCCATCTGTTGACGGAAAAATCATAGGGCGAGGTTCGCCCCGCTGCGTCTTCAGAATTCGCGAGAATAGCTGATGCCAATCGCATCCCGGGTGCCGAAACTGTTGTCGATATATGAGGCAAAGGCCGATACTCGATCGCGCTTGGTGATCATGTATGAAAACCCGCCTCCGATGGTATAGCCGCTGTAATTGTCCGACCCGGCCGACCCGACCAGCACACCACGAAACACCCATTTTTCGTTAAGTGGGCGCAATCCCATCACCCCGATGTATCCGCCCTTGCTTGAGGTCGCGACGGGCAGATCGTTGCTTAGAACCGTGTCCAAATCAACGCTGCTGCCCTCAATGTAATTCACCCCGGCCATGGGGAACATCTGCCATTTCCCGGTACTGGCCCCCAGCGCGCTTAGCGGCACAAAGGTGCCCAGCGAATACTGCGTCTGGCTGGTCCCATTGTCCAACTCCCGGTGTGATGCGGCGACATTCACAATGCCAAAGTTGAACAGGTACGACCCTCCCAAAGACCACTCTCCGGTTTCCGAATAGGATGCGTTGATCTTGGTCACCGGTCCAAACGCCACCGACCCCGAGATTGAGACGTCCTCGGTGTAGCGCACTCCCAGCTTGGTGATAATCTTGGTTGGATCGTCGGCCAATTGCGTGCGTTCCGTGCGCGCCGAGCGTTCTTGCGCAAGTGCCGGTCCTGCTATCGCCAGACAGACCAGAAGAGATTGAACCAAACGCTGCATGTCAGACCCTTTCGACTGGATCACGATCTAGCGCGCCTTCTGATCCGCGTCGACATGTTCCGAAAACTCGGGCCTTCCACGCGTCCTTTGCGTCACATGTCGTAGTGCACGTGCACCGTCACTTTGCCCGGAAATACTGACGCTTGGCCGAATGTCGGCTCGTCTTCAGGGTTCGGAGCACCACTTGCGCCCAGCCCCTCTAACAGATGTGTGTCGGTGTAATTCAGATCGTCATCATTGTTCTCGTCATGAAACAGAACAATGGCATATGGTCCTTTGGTCATCGTCTTGAAGTGATGTGTGACCTGACCTTTGCGGGCCGGGATCTCGGCGTAGTCCACCGCATTCATGTAGTCAAAGGCGTTATAGGCAGCGGCATTGTCAAAGACGACAACCATCACCTTGCCCTTGCCATTGCGCAGGCCCTCGACGGTTAGAGCAAGACCCTCGGCCGCCGCCAGCCCCGGTACAAAACCCGTGCCGATGACCAAGGCCGTAAGACCCGCCCTCACCAGCATCATGGTGCCATCTCATGGGTCATACTGGTTCAGCCTCAGGATGCAGGGCGTCGTTGATCCACTGAAAGTCGTCCGGCAAAGGCGACTTTGGGGTATGGATCGAGATCCCCTTGTCCAGCGCATTGGCCGCCTTGCGCGCCGCCGCCAGCCCGGCCTGATCCTCAGCTTCGCGGCAGACCAGCGCCTTCAGCAACTGCACGCCCCGTTCTTGCGGCGCGAGATAGCTCGCTTCGGTTGCATCCTTCAGCGCCGCTTCATGATTTCCGGCGCAGAGATGCATCCGCGCCGTCAGGCACAGACGCGTCAGCTTGAACGGATCCTCCGAGCCAATCACCTTATAGGCTGAAAAGGCTTCCAGCGCGTCGGCAAATCGTCCCTCGCGCAATGCCAAGTGCGACTCAAGTTCGGTGACACCAATAAAGTTCGGATTCACCTCACGGCAGCGCCGTTGGTCAAACCGGGCAGCATCAAGGTCATCAAGGAATTGCAGCTTGAACGCGCCACGCGCCCAATAGACAAAATCGCTTCCGGGCAACTCTTCCGCCGCCCGGTCCAGATCCCGTCCCAATTCGTCCACCAGTGCGTCAGACACCTCTTCGTGGCGAATGGCCCACCAGTTGATCCGGTTCTGCGCCCGCATTGCCAGCGCCATCCCGTCCTCTGGCGACAAGGCCACCGCACGCTCTAAAGCCGCATACGCCTTTTCCCAATCGCCCAGTTTTTGCTTGAAAAACAGGTTTGCCGCCCGCGCCCGCAACTCAGAAACACTCAGCTTGTCGTCACTCAAATGCGCTTGTCGATCTCCATCATGCTGGATTGTCTGGATGCGGATGTCACTTTCGGCCCGCGCCACGATCTCGTCGCAGAACCCGAAAGGGTCGCTTGCGTCGCCCTCATAAGTGCCTGACCACAACGTGCTCATATCTTCGCGCAACAAAAGCGTCAGCGTAAACCGCGCCCGATCCCGGGCCACCCGCAGCCGCCCCCGCACCAGAAACACCGTTGGCGTTACTGGGTCGTCGCCCACGTCAATCGTTGTAAAGCCTGTACGCTTCAGTGAGTCCTTCAGAATGCCTTCATGCAGATCCATCGCCAGCGCTTCGGTGTCCGCATCATTTGGCGCAAATACAAAGGCCTCAAACCCGATTGAGGGCAGGGCGCCCGCATCAGGCGCCGTGGTCAGGTTCGCCGGACGCCACTGATACAGCCGCATCGGCGTCGCGATATTCTTCAGCTTGAACACACCCGCATCGCTCAACTCGTCTTGCCGCGTCTCTGAGAGTTGCCGAAACAGGTCTTCTGAGAACATCAACCCGCCGGGAGGCGCCTCGGTCTCGATCCGTTGTGCAATATTCACGCCATTGCCATAGAAATCATCCTCATCCTCGACAATCTCGCCAATGTGACAGCCAATGCGCAGTTTGATGACCTCGTGATCGGCCAACCCGGTCTGCACCTCTTCGGCACAATTCAGTGCGGCCTCAACGCCGGGAAAGGACAGAATCCACCCGTCGCCCATGCGCTTCAACACCTCGCCACCATAGTTGGCGGCCACCGGCTCCAGATGTTTCTTTTTCAGATCCCGCACCGACTGCACCGCCAGGGCCTCGTCCTGCCCCATCAAAGCAGAATACCCCACAAGGTCGGCACACATCAGAATGGTCAATCGGCGGTTCATCTCAAATCCAGTCGCGCAATGCTTACAAAGCTAATCCAGAATCTCGGAACCACCAAGGCAGGGTTCAAGAGGGCAGGGGGAAGAAATCTCTCCCAAGAGCTGCCCCCAGCAGCGCAGCGCCCGTCACCCCCCCCACGGGGCGGGCGCTTCCCGCCCACCCCATGCGCGCCGGGCGCGAACTGGATCACGTTTTCCAACTCATTTCGCAAATCGCTGGTAGAACGCCGTAAGGCGGGGTTCACTCTGCCGTCACCGATGGGCCAAAGACCGCCAGATACTCAGTGCCATTTAAGCTCAAAAAACCCTTCCGGTCTCGCGCAGTTGGGATCGTCCGCCAACGGAGGGCAAAGTGCATAAGTACGAAACGCATTAAACCAGTGTTCTTACTCGCTGCTAGTCGGAGCTTCTAGCCAGGTTTGGATTATGACATATACGTGGTCCTTGACCGCCAAATTGAAGTTAAGGGTCCAATTGGGTTCACCCGTCTCTCCCATAGGGTCGTTGAGCGCCCCAAAATGCCAGAACGCGTCATCTTTTTCACCGTCTTCCAAGAACCTGATATCACAAGTGTTGCAAACATACTTCTGAAGCCCCATCGCGTAGAAAAGTACGGGATCATTGAAACTCTCGCTTGGAAAGGCTCCTTCCTGCGCCAATTCAGCGTGCAATTGGCCAAAAGCAGAGAAAGCAGAGTTTGCACCGACTTTGCTGAGGAAACTACCACCAATAAAGATCAGAAACTCACGTCATTCCTTCTCGGGAAAATCCGTTGGGCCAAGATATCCGCTTACTTGACCTAGGCTTGAAACGTGAACGCCCTGTCGAAATTCCTGCAAAAAGTTCAAGTTCAGGAATATTCGGTATCGATCCTGTCCTGAAGCACTGTCAGCTCTCACCAGGGACACTTGCAAAGAGAGAAGGCAAATCAGGCTTAAAAACGCCGCGCCTACCCCGTACTTGTTCATAGCCAAACCACCTTGACCAACCCCACTTTTCCCCTCATATCCCGCAACCATGACCGACCTGAATAAAATCCGCAATTTCTCCATCGTCGCACATATCGACCACGGGAAATCCACCCTTGCTGACCGCCTCATCCAAGAGACGGGCACGGTCAAGGATCGTGACATGAAGGAACAGCTCCTGGACTCGATGGATATCGAGCGCGAGCGCGGTATTACGATCAAGGCCAACACCGTCCGCATCGACTATCAGGCCGATGATGGTGAAACCTATGTGCTGAACCTGATCGACACCCCCGGGCACGTTGATTTTGCCTATGAAGTCTCCCGCTCAATGCGCGCGGTCGAAGGCTCGCTTTTGGTGGTCGACAGCTCGCAAGGGGTTGAGGCGCAGACACTCGCCAACGTCTACCACGCCCTGGACGCGGACCATGAAATCGTCCCGATCCTCAACAAGATTGACCTGCCTGCGTCCGACTGTGACCGTGTGGCCGAACAGATCGAAGACGTCATTGGCATCGACGCCACCGGTGCCATTCAGGTTTCCGCCAAGACGGGGCAGGGTATCCACGAAACGCTCGAAGCCATTGTGCACGACCTGCCCGCGCCAAAAGGAAACGTAGACGCGCCATTGAAGGCCATGCTCGTGGATTCGTGGTACGACGCCTATCTTGGTGTGATCGTCCTTGTCCGCATCATGGACGGCACCCTGAAAAAGGGCCAGCGGGTCAAATTCATGTCGAACGGCACGCTGCACAGCGTTGATCGCGTCGGCGTCTTCCGCCCCGAGATGCAAATGGTCGACAGCCTTGGTCCCGGCGAGATCGGCTTTCTCACCGCCTCGATCAAACAGGTGCGTGACACCCGCGTCGGCGACACCATCACCAATGACCGCAACGGCACCGAGGACGCGCTGCCGGGCTTTAAGCCTGCGCAGCCTGTGGTCTTCTGTGGCCTCTTCCCGGTGGATTCCGCCGAATTCGAAGACCTGCGGGATGCCATCGACAAACTGGCGCTCAATGACGCCAGCTTCTCGTTCGAAATGGAAACCTCTGCCGCGCTGGGCTTTGGCTTTCGCTGCGGTTTCCTTGGCCTGTTGCACCTCGAAGTGATCCGTGACCGCATCGAACGGGAATACAACATTGACCTGATCACCACCGCGCCGTCGGTGATCTATCATGTTTACATGAAGGGCAAAGAGGGCGAGATGGGCGAGAAAATCGACCTGCACAACCCAGCCGACATGCCCGATATGTCCAAGGTCAATCACCTCGAGGAACCCCGCATAAAGGCAACGATCCTTGTGCCGGACGAGTACCTTGGCGATGTTCTGAAACTCTGTCAGGACCGCCGCGGCATCCAGCTGGATCTGACCTATGCCGGCAGCCGCGCCATGGTGGTCTATGATCTGCCGCTGAACGAAGTGGTGTTCGACTTTTATGACCGTCTGAAATCGGTGACCAAGGGCTATGCCTCGTTTGACTACCAGATGGAGGATTACCGCGAGGATAACCTCGTTAAAATGTCGGTGCTGGTGAATGACGAGCCCGTTGATGCCCTGTCGATGATGGTCCACCGCGACCGCGCCGAAGAACGCGGCCGGGCGATGTGCGAAAAGCTCAAAGATCTGATCCCCCGCCACATGTTCAAAATCCCGATCCAGGCGGCCATCGGCGGCAAAGTCATTGCCCGCGAAACCCTGTCTGCCATGCGCAAAGACGTGACCGCCAAGTGTTACGGCGGCGACGCCACACGGAAACGCAAACTGCTGGACAAGCAGAAAAAGGGTAAGAAAAAGATGCGCCAGTTCGGGCAGGTCAACATCCCACAAGAAGCGTTTATCTCAGCGCTGAAAATGGATGACTAACCTCACCGTTGCACCGACCAGCCGGGATAATCCCTGCCCTACGGAAACACCCTCCAAGCCTCAATCTAAAAGGGACGGTCTTTTCGCGCCATCCGAACCGCGGCACGTAGGGCCTTAATCTTGCGCAGCAAGCGGTCGCTGCGACGATCTGCCAGAGTAACCGTAAAGAACACTGTGGCGCAGGTGACTTTGTGTCGGAGGTTCCTGGGTGTCCTATTGAGTGAGTCAATTGCGGTTATCACCTGGTGAATTCAAGGTGGAGGTCACCCTCACACACGTCTCCAAAACCGCCAGTATGGTTTCCGGTCTGGCCGCACCATCGTCACGGACAACTCACCTGAGGCACTGGCTCCAGCCCGCCTTCGGGCAGCACTTCGTGTTCGTCGGTGCGGGAGGTATGTGACCCAGATCAAAGTCAAATACATTCCATCTTTGATATATGAGTCGCATCGGAAACGCCCTTGCATCACCCAGAGGTATTCTCATGTTGCGTCTCGCCCTTATCCTGCATTTGTTCATCGGCTCAACGATCGCCGGATCGGCTGTGGTGGCTGCCTTGGCGACCGGCAATGACACTCCTATTCCCATCCTGATCGCTGCCTTGGTCGGCTTTTTTGCGGCCATTCCCGTATCGGCCGCGGTCGCGAAAAAGATATACGCGCTGGACTGACCTGCCTGTTTTTGAAAAATCTACCCGTTCCGTCCTGGCGCGCTCGGAAGCCCGGGTGCGATCCCTATGTGTGTCTTTCCTAGCGATAGATACGCACGGCTGCGTTGCGATTGGCAATTCAACAGGTTTTCTCGCACATTTTTCGGAGTTATGTCATAAACTCTGAATGTGTGTTCGAAACCGCTGGGGTGGGGGAATGTCTCAGGAATACAAGGGGTCAATCGTGTGATTGAACTCGTCTACAAGCCGCGCGCGCGGTCACTGCGGCATTACGTGGTGTCAGAGGAGTCGCTTGGCGCGTTGGACCCCGCGCAGATTCCCGAAACGGCCTTGAATGTATTGGCCGATGTTGCAGAAATCCTAAATGATTTTAAGGTCTTACACTATGTCTGTGATGGCACACTGCTGGGCATTGTAAGGGACGATGGTTTCATTCCTGGAGATGGCGATATCGACTTTCGTGTGGACCGGTCGGCGTTAACCAACGAGCTGATCGACGCGTTTAAAGCCGAGGGTTTTTTCGCCTACAAACAAAGTGTTATCGAAGGGCGTTTGACCAATGTCGGGCTGTTTCGTGATGGTCTTTTGGTGGATCTCTACGTGGCCGTTTTTGCCAATCACAGCGTCATGTTTGAGCTGATCTTTCGCAAAAATCACTTGTCCTATCAGCAAGCCTTTGACGGAGTTGAACCCATGCAGTTCCACGGGGTCGACGTCAACGTGCCACGCCACGCTTCGGAACACCTTAGGGCTTGTTTCGGGCCTGATTGGCAACAGCCAACCAAGACCTGGGACAGTTTCTTTAGCCACAAGGCCCTCTGTCGCTGTACGGGCGGTGCCAAGGGTTTGCTGGCAGCCGGGATGAGGTTTCAGACTGCGCGCAGACTTAGGGTTCGGGACGTCTCTTCTCGTCGATCGTGGCACAGGGTGCGCGATGCTCTTCGGCTTGTGAGCTGGGTGCGAAGGCCAGACCGAACATAGCTTGAACGCTCTCACCATCACAAAAGCAACGCCCGACGTAAATTTCACAGAAGGCGCGAACCAGCACTTGTTTGTAGGCCTGCGCCGGGATAATCGCAGCCTCAGGCGCCAAAGTGCCGCGAGTCGCGAAGTTTATGCAGCGGGCGAGTTATCCCTGTGCAAAGCACTCTCATTACAGTGAAATCCAAACCTTTCCACAGGAAATCCACAAGCAATTCCAAAGTTTTATCCCCAAAAAATGTGCTTTTGGCCGTGTTTTTTCCTTGCCCGACTCAGGGTCTCTGCCGCAGCATCAAGTTAACGCAAAGGGTCATTGACCCGGAGCGGGACGCGAAAGGTCTTTCGGGATCGGAGCGGGGAAGGGATAGGTTACTGAACCGACCTCGTGGTGATGAAACTGGGACGCTGGCCGAAACGGCAGGTCACTTAGGTGGCAGGTAGGGAAGGCAGTGTAAAAGCCCGAGCGTGGATCGGCAAAAGGGTTCGCCCGGATGTCGGTTTGGGGGGACAGACCTTTGGGTCTGAATCTCGCTGCCAAGGTTCTTTCAGAGCCGAAGCAAACTGAATGGATGTATCTTTCGGGATATAGCCTTTCATGGAAGGCGTCAGGATTGTGACCTGCGGGTCGCGTTGCAAAGACCGCGTCTGAGCACCTGACGTCTTCTTCCATTTCTACTCTAGGATAGTGTTCGGAAGACCCAGTTCGACCCCTCGCGATCGAGTGCCCTTTTCATGTCCAGAGAATGAGACGGGACTCGCTTGCCTGTGGCCAACGAGTCCCGTGCGTCAGTCTTGCATACCGCGTCTATGCACCTGTGGGGCCACCTCTATCCAGTTAAACAGCGATAATCAACCAGATGTTGCGAGTGGTACCATATTTAGTGGCGTGGTGGGGCGAGGCGGTCTCTATGATGCATTCCTGTTCACTGTCTGTGATGCGCGGCGCTGCCAGAAAGACACCGAGTATGAAACGGCTTTTCTTCTGGGGCGGTGCCGCCTAACGTAGCAGCACACAGACGCAACAGGAGACAACGCATGCCCGTGACAGCTGCCCAGCTTTTGGAGGCCGCCCATGCCGTGGTACCAGTGATTTCAACCGAAGATGCGATTGCGAAGATCGAGGCTGGTGCGTTGTTACTAGACATCCGCGACGCGCCTGAATTGCAAATGGCTGGGCGGGCCGAAGGCAGTCATCATATTCCACGTGGAATGCTGGAGTTTCGCGCAGACCCCGCGACACCATTTCACGATGCGGAACTGCGTTTCGATCGGCCTGTTATCCTGCATTGCGCCAGCGGAGGGCGTGCGGCACTCGCCGGTAAATTGCTTAAAGATATGGGTTACGAGCAGGTTTTTAATCTTGGCGGTTTCAAGGATTGGAAAGAGGCCGGTGGCCCTTCAACAGAACCCGTCGCTCCCGGAATGTAGGGAAACATGAGATTTCCCCAAAGAGTAAGGACCTGCAGTCAGGTTGACACTGGCATCCAACGGCGATGCCTTCTAGACTTAACCGATAACTCTGCTTAGCGATCCGACTGCATCTTTTGACGAGGATAACATGGCCAGTGACACAACCAATCTTTCCCAAGATCTGCTTGAACTTGTAGCGCGCGAGGGGATGGTGGACATCTCCGACATAAAACCGGAATACCGCCTTGAGGATTTGGATATCTAGTCGGCAGACTTTGTAATGATCCTGATGGCGCTGGAAGAAGAGTATGGCGTCTACAAATCGGTCGACAATGAGTTGAGCGACGTCGAAACTGTGCAGGAGCTCTTGAATTTGGCGCAGGCCAAAATCGAGCAGCATCAGAAAGAAAACCAAGCGTGACAAGGGTTGTTGTCACAGGCGCGGGCGCCGTTTCTGCTTGTGGGCTTGGACGCGAAGCGCTTTGGCACGGAGTGGCGTCGGGCCAGAGCGGGGTTTGCAGCGTAGACTTTCCCGCAATCGGCAATCAGCGCGTGGGCACGGCGGCAGCGCTGTCCGCTGACTCGTTAGAGACACTGGCCGAAGACCTGAAACATCGAATGCGTGACCCGGTTGCCGTTTATGCGGTACGCGCGGCACATGAGGCGATTGAACAGGCTGGATTGACCGACGGTGATTTTGGCGATGCCTGTGGTGTGGTCATAGGCTCGGGGTTTGGCGGTGCAAAGACGCTCGACGACAATTACATGGCTTTTGGCGTTGATCGAAAAATGCGTCTCGACCCAATGGCCGTCCCCAAAATCATGACCAACGCCGCGGCGTCCTGGGTGTCGATGGAGTTTGGCGCGTCGGGGCCGATTTATGCATCATCAACGGCTTGCTCTTCGGGCAGCCAATCCATCGGTCTGGCCTATCAGATGCTCAAAGGGGGTGCGATGCAGCGCTGTCTTGCGGGTGGGTCTGAGGCTTGTCTTGTTGGGGGCGTGTTTCGGGTGTGGGAACTCCTTCGCGTAATGACTGCTGAAAAGAACCGCCCATTCTCCAAGGATCGCAATGGCATGACCCTTGGTGAAGGGGCCGGAATTCTTGTGATGGAAACTCTAGAAAGTGCCCAAGCTCGCGGCGCGGACATTCTTTGTGAGATCGTTGGCTATGGCACCAATTCTGATGCAGGTGACCTTTTGCGCCCCAACCCAAAGCGCGCATCGGCCTGCATGGAGCTGGCCATTGCAGACGCAGGCGTTTCGCCGTCCGAAATTGGCTATGTTAATGCGCAAGGCACCGGAACAGTCGCCAATGATGTGACCGAAGTTGGCGCCTTGCGGGATGTGTTTGGCGCGGATTTGAAAGGTCTTGAAGTCTCGTCGACAAAACCCATCCACGGACATGCACTGGGCGCGGCCGGCGCGATCGAGGCCGTGGTTTCCATTGAAGCTTTGCGGCACCAGATTGCGCCTCCAACCATCAACTTTAACGAAGTTGACCCGAAGATCGGAATTGACCCGGTTGCCAATACCGCGCGTCCAATCTCGACCAATGCAGTGATGTCAAACTCATTGGCGTTTGGTGGTATTAACGCATCGCTGGTTTTTGCCAAGTTTGATGGCTGATCTTCCAAGTTTTCTGACCATCCCAAACGGCCTGAGTGCAAAGGACGTGCGGGCATTGGCGGGGTGCCTGAACGCCATGGTTCCCGATGTGTACCCACAGGATGGTTGGGTGCCGACTATCGCCCCTGCGATATTTTTTGGGACATGAAGCTCTAGTAGGATATGCCGACGAAATGCGGCCAGCGCCGGGGCGGGGAATGGTGCATGAAAGTCAAAGTTTTCAGCGTTTCTCACCTGTTGAACCATCTCAACCTCTTGGGATTGAAGCAGCCCTAACCCAAAAAGACGCGGCCAGGGTTTTTGATTTTCGACTGCTTGCTGATGATGGCGCAGCGGTTGGCACAATGCAGACACGTCAGCGCGAAGTGTCGCCTGATGATATGGCGCGGCTGAAAGGTAGCCGCTTTCCACCTCATATGGACAAGGGTGACGTCGTCTGGCGAGACACAGCGCAATTTGGGGAACGTGCTGTGGCTGACTATCTGTCTTTGGCCCGGGACCCCAACCCGATCCACGTCAGTGATGACGCGGCAAGAGAGGTCGGTCTTCAGTCCGCCGTTGTACCAGGTATGTTCTTTGCGGGTGTGCTCGACTGTGTGGTGTCAGGGCTGGCGCCGACCAGTGTGCTGACCCAAATGAAGCTGCGATTCATGGCGCCCGTTCCGGTGGGGGACGGCTTGCGTTTGGGCGTGCTCATACGTGCCAAACATGATGACGGTAGTTCTAAGTCCGTGCGAGTCTTCGTGTTGCGCCACGATATGACGATCGCAGTGATTGCGGACCTTGATGTGAACGTTATTGATCAGGCGACGTAGCTGATCCAGAGCCATACCATGAATAGGTTGGTCAGATGGTGGATGGCCTGATCCAGTCCCATCGCACGCCAGAATTTTGCGTTGTTCGGTGTCAGCTGTTTCACGACATTCTCACGCGCTTTCCAGAAGTCGACGTGAAAGTGAATGATGAACTCAAACAGGAAGAGAATGATAAGCCAGGTGATGGGCGTGCCGAAGAAGGCAAAGATCACAATTGAGAATACGGCGTGAATTGCAGCGTGGACGGTGCGGCCGAGGTGAAAATACTGGTCCCGACCGGTCAGCATCCAAAGGGTCTGACAATAGAAATCTGCTATCAGATGTTTGATTTGCAACAGCGCAATCAAGATCAGAATTTTTGTTGTCAGGTCCATGAACCTGGGCTCCCATGTCTTTCCCTACCTAAAACCTTAGCTCTCGAAAATGGATCTGGCAAATGCCAACAGCATCCTTTCTGGCGCTTGATCCCAACGTCAATTGGTTGTTAGCATCTATTTAACGCGCATCGGCCTCAGAAAGAGGGCGATCTAAAGCAACAGGACATATCCCATAGAACGCTCATTATTCAGCTTCATCTGGAAGTATTCGAAACGGGATCAGTTTGTTTTGCTGGCTCTGACCACGTGTTTGTTTCCGTTGTTGTATCTGACGCTTGAACTGCCCAAGCGCATTATCAACGACGCGATTTCAGCAGATCAGGCCTATGTCTATCTTGAGTGGCTCGATGTTGAGCTGGACCAGATCACTTATTTGATGGTTCTGTGTGGTGGCTTTTTGTTGGCGGTGATTGTGCACGGCCTGACCAAAATGCGTATCAATACGATGAAGGGTATCCTGTCCGAGCGCATGCTGCGCCGGTATCGGTATACACTGATCGGGCGCATTATGCGCTTTCCACAGCCGTATCTGCGCCGTACGTCTCAGGGTGAGATGGTGTCCATGATCACGTCCGAGGCCGAACCGATGGGCGGCATGATGGGGGATGCCATCAGCCTCCCGGTATTGCAGGCCGGGCAGATGGCGACGATCTTGTTCTTTCTCTTCGCGCAGAGTTTCTGGTTTGGTGTCGCGGCCTGTGCGTTGATCCCGTTTCAGGCCTGGATCATCCCCAAGCTGCAGCGTCAGATCAACCTGCACAACAAGGACCGCATTAAAGAGGTGCGCGAACTTGCCGGTGAAATCGGTGAAACCGCGACCGGAGCAGCGACTCTGAGGGTCAACGCAGGCTGGCGGTATCGCCTTGCCAAGATCACACGCCGATTGGGAACGCTTTTTGATATTCGCCTGACCATCTACAAGAAAAAGTTCTTCATGAAGTTTCTCAATAACTTCATCGGACAACTCACGCCTTTCTTCTTTTATTCGGTTGGTGGACTTTTGGTCATCCGTGGTCAGGTGTCGTTGGGGGCATTGGTTGCCGCGCTTGCCGCATACAAAGACTTGTCGTCTCCTTGGAAAGAACTGCTCAACTATTATAACCGCATGCAGGACATGTCCCTGCGCTGGCACCTGATCCTGGATCGGTTTGCGCCGCAAGACATGGTGCAAGAAGAGTTGTTTGATGGCACACCCGACGAGATTGGCCATCTGGATGGTGACATCGAGTTGCGTCAGGTGACCGTGAGCGATCACAATGGCGATTCGGTTCTTGAGGATATCAGCCTGAGTATTCCTAACAACGCATTGGTGGGGATTTCAGCGGCCGATACAGAAGAACGCAGAGCGTTGGCTGAACTTCTCACGCGAGAAGTGTTGCCTGCGGCCGGTAAAGTGATCATGGGGGGACGGGATCTGAATGACCTGCACCAGATGGTGATTGCTGCGCGTGTCGGGTACGCCGAGGTCAGCCCCTATGTGTTTGAGGGCACGTATGGTGAAAACCTTTTGATGCCTCTGCGTCATCATCCGGTCATGCCACACGCGATTCCCGAACACCGCATCGCGCGCGAAGCCCATCGCGAGTCAGAAACCCGGCGCAGCGGAAATAGCGAAGATACCTACCTTGCCGATTGGGTAGATCCAAAGCTGGCAGGTGTCGCCTCGGAAGATGCGCTGCGTGACTGGTGGGTCGAGTTGATGGATGCGCTGGGCTCGGGCAATGTCATGTTCCGGCGTGGACTTGACCAAGTGATGAGCCCGGAAGACCATCCCGATCTGGCTCGTCGCATCGTCGAATTGCGCCCTCGTATCAAAGAAGCACTTGAGGCCGCAGATCTGGGGCAGGGGTACTACCGGTTTGATCCGGAGAAATACAATCCTGCGCTACCAGTATCCGCCAACCTGTTCTTTGCCACGGCCCGACAGGGCGACATGCCCACGCAAGAGGCCTCAGCCGGGAGTTTCCTTGAGCTTCTCGAAGAATTGGGGCTAGCCGAAGGCATGATGCGTCTCTCAGTTGAAGTGGTCGAGATGCTGAACCTCACTTTTGGTGTCGATGGTGTTGGGCATCCCTTGTTCCGCAGGCTGGGTTTGAACCCGGAACTGTTCGAGAAACTTGTCGAGCTGACAGTCAAGGTGCGAGAGCAATCGCTGGACGTTCTCGAGAGCGAAGATAAGGTCAACCTTCTCACCGTTCCCTTCGAAGTTTCTGCCGAACAAATTGGGCCTGCGTTCACGGATGATCTCAAAGACATGATCCTTGATATGCGCCACAAGCAGCGCACCAAGATCGAAAGCTGGGTGTCCGATCACTTTGAGCCTTTGGACGAAAGTGCTTATGCGCCCGGACTCAGTGTTTTGGAAAATGCGATTTATGGAACGCAGTCCAGTGCCAGCGGGCGCAGCGAGGCCGTGCACGAAGTGGTCGAAAGCGTTCTGCAGACGGAACGTCTGAAGCAGCAAGTGGTCGAGTTGCTGTTTGCTGTTCCGACAGGTCTGGCAGGCGCGGGCATGCCCTCGGCCTTTGCAGGGCCCTTGTCGATCGGCCGTGCGGCAATGAAACGTCCCGATCTGCTTATCCTTGACGGGTATCTTGGGGGCGATAGCAACGAAGACAACCGCAAGATCATTCGCAACTTGCGCGCACTGCTGCCCGAAGCGATTCTGATCTTCCTCGAGGATGTTAACAAGCAACCCGAGGAATTCGACATCGTTTACGAAATTGAGCATGGCCGCATCAAAGACAGCGAGGATCAGGGCGACGGTGTTCAGGACAATGCTGCAAGCGCAGACTTGCGTCAGAAGATGCGGGCCTTGGTCTCAACGGATCTATTCTCTGGGCTTGATAGAAAGCAACTCAGATTGTTAGCCTTCGGCGCACAGTGGTTTGAAGCACCCGCGAACTCGTATGTGTTCCGCCAGGGGGACGACGGGAGCGATGGTGCTTATTTGATACTGGAAGGCGAGGCTGAAATGATCCTGCCCATCCCCGGGGGCGGTAGTACCGTGATCGCAACGTCGGGGCCCGGAACGCTGGTTGGTGAACTGGCTCTGATCCGCAAAGTTCCGCGGGCCTTAGATATGCACGTACGCTTAGACCTGCGCGCTTTGCGTTTGGGGGAAGAAGAGTTCCTGGCCGTGGTCGAAAATGATGCTGGAACGGCCTTCAAGATTATGCAGGTTCTGGCTGGATACGTCGGTTTTCAGGCACAAAGGCAAACTGAGACTGACGAAACCGAGTGATTCATTGGTGGCGGCTGCGCGAGTCGGCGGTTTTTTTGGCCCCGACTCGCAAGTTTTGCCGGATGATTCCGGCATTTTGAGTGATGTGTTGGGAAATAACGGTGCAGGTGCCGCAAAAAATGCCCGCAAATCAGGCGAAGTTTTGCAGGTTTCCTTAGAAAATTCGGTCTTGTGAAGTTTTTTTGAATTTTTCTGGAAAAAGCACTTGCAGGGGTCGGGTGTAATCCGTAAATACCCCTTCACCGGCGGCGCTGAGGCGCTAACGGGACGCAGGACGGAGCGGCGAACAACAGTTCGGAAGCGAAGCGAAGCGGAAAATCTAGAGGCTTTGGTCGGCGGGTTGCACCATAAATCATATGGAGCACCGGTTGGTTTTTGTCTCTCGGGTCATTGATCCGACGCTATTTGACATTGTTATACAACTGAAGAGATATGTGGGCGGTTTGGTTCATTTCGATGAACAAACAACTGCA
>NZ_CANMJE010000021.1 GCF_947498095.1 uncultured Shimia sp.
TTGGTGATCGCTGCCGTCAGAGTGGTCTTACCGTGGTCAACGTGACCGATGGTGCCGATGTTGCAGTGCGGTTTACTGCGTTCAAACTTTTCCTTAGCCATGGTGGCCTCCTTGATGTCTGGTGGGGGAAGCGGTGACCGCTTCCCCAATTTCGCTTAGGCGTATTTCGCCTGAATTTCTTCCGAGATGTTCTGCGGAACCGGATCGTAGTGATCGAACTGCATGGTGAACTGGGCGCGGCCCGACGACATCGAACGAAGTGTGTTGATGTAGCCGAACATGTTGGCCAGAGGCACAAAACAGTCGATTGCAACGGCGTTGCCGCGTGGTTCCTGACCAGTCACCTGGCCACGACGCGAGGTCAGATCGCCAATGATACCGCCGGTATATTCTTCCGGGGTAATCACTTCGACCTTCATGATCGGTTCCAAGAGCTTGGCGCCGCCCATGCGCATACCTTCACGCATACACATACGACCTGCGATCTCAAAGGCGAGAACCGACGAGTCAACATCGTGGAACTTACCGTCGATCAAAGCCACCTTGAAATCGATCACTGGGAAGCCAGCCAGAGGGCCGCTGTCCATGACCGAGTTGATGCCTTTTTCAACACCCGGGATGTATTCCTTGGGAACCGAACCACCAACGATGCGGGACTCAAACGAATAGCCTTCACCAGCTTCGGTCGGCGAGATGATCATTTTCACCTCGGCGTACTGACCAGAGCCACCCGACTGTTTCTTGTGGGTGTAGGTGTGCTCGACCTCTTTCGAGATGGTTTCACGATAGGCCACCTGAGGTGCACCAATGTTCGCTTCAACCTTGAACTCGCGCTTCAGACGATCCACGAGGATGTCCAAGTGAAGTTCGCCCATGCCCTTCATGATGGTCTGACCGCTTTCGATGTCAGTTTCCACACGGAACGAGGGGTCTTCGGCAGCCAGACGGCCCAGACCTTGGCTCATCTTCTCTTGGTCAGCCTTGGTTTTAGGCTCAACCGCGATCTCGATGACCGGATCAGGGAATGTCATGGTTTCAAGAACCACAGGA
Organism: uncultured Shimia sp.; assembly: GCF_947498095.1. Taxonomy (GTDB): domain Bacteria; phylum Pseudomonadota; class Alphaproteobacteria; order Rhodobacterales; family Rhodobacteraceae; genus Shimia. The sequence continues at coordinate 1,051 of NZ_CANMJE010000021.1, forward strand.
TCGTTGACGGCGCAGAGCGTGTCCCCGGTTGTGGTGTCTTTCAGACCGGCCAGCGCGATGATGTCACCAGCAAATGCCTCGGTGATTTCTTCACGGTTGTTCGAGTGCATCATCATCATACGACCGATGCGCTCTTTCTTGCCTTTGGTCGAGTTCAGGAGCGTGTCGCCCTTGCCCAACGTGCCCGAGTAGATGCGGGTAAAGGTCAGCGAGCCAACAAAGGGGTCGTTCATGATTTTGAACGCGAGACCTGAGAACGCCATGTCGTCGTCCGCACGGCGGGCGATGTCACGAGTTTCAGTTTCGTCACCGGGTTTGAAGCCCATGTAGTCAACAACGTCCAGCGGGCTGGGCAGATAGTCGATCACAGCGTTCAACAGAGGCTGAACGCCTTTGTTTTTGAACGCGGAGCCACCCAGAACCGGAACGAACGCCATTTCCAGTGTCCCTTTGCGCAGCAGTTTGCGCAGGGTTGGAACGTCGGGCTCGTTGCCTTCCAGGTATTCCATCATCGCGTCGTCGTCCATTTCGACGGCCGCTTCGATCATTTTGCCACGCCATTCGTTGGCCATGTCCTGCAGGCTCTCACGGATCGGCGCTTTGATCCACGATGCGCCAAGGTCTTCACCCTGCCACAGCCATTCTTCCATGGTCACCAGATCAACCAGGCCTTCCAGCTCGGTTTCGGCGCCAATCGGAACACCGATTGGAACAGCAACCGCACCGGTGCGGTCTTCAATCATGTGAACACAGTTGAAGAAGTCAGCGCCGATTTTGTCCATCTTGTTGACGAAAACCATACGCGGAACCTTGTAGCGGTCAGCCTGACGCCACACGGTTTCGGTTTGGGGTTCAACACCGGCGTTGGCGTCGAGAACACAGACAGCGCCATCGAGAACCGCCAGCGAACGCTCAACTTCAATGGTGAAGTCAACGTGGCCGGGGGTGTCGATGATGTTCAGGCGGTGCTTTTCGGAGTCAGCAGTCTGACCATCTTCGGTGCGTTCCCAGAATGTGGTGGTCGCAGCCGACGTGATGGTGATGCCGCGTTCCTGCTCCTGCTCCATCCAGTCCATGGTGGCTGCACCGTCGTGCACCTCACCAATGTTGTGGGATTTGCCGGTGTAATACAGGATGCGTTCCGAGCAGGTTGTTTTACCTGCATCGATGTGCGCCATGATACCGAAGTTGCGGTAATGATCGAGCGTATAATCGCGTGCCATTGGTTTGATGCCTCTCTGGGATTACCAACGATAATGGCTGAAGGCTTTGTTCGCCTCGGCCATCTTGTGAGTGTCTTCCCGCTTTTTGACGGCTGTGCCGCGCGAGTTGACCGCATCCAGAAGCTCACCAGCAAGGCGCTCTTCCATGGTGTTTTCGTTGCGCTTGCGCGACGCGGTGATCAGCCAGCGAATGGCCAGAGCTTCGCGGCGCTCGGGGCGCACTTCGACGGGAACCTGGTAGGTTGCACCACCCACACGGCGCGAGCGAACCTCGACCGATGGTTTGATGTTGTCCAGCGCTTCGTGGAACACTTCCACGGGGGCGCGCTTGACCTTGTCTTCAACACGATCCAGCGCGTTGTAGACGATTTTCTCTGCAACCGACTTTTTGCCGTCGATCATCAGGTTGTTCATGAATTTGCTCAGCACCTTATCGCCAAATTTGGCGTCGGGCAGAATCTCGCGTTTTTCAGCGGCGTGACGACGTGACATCTCAGCCTCTCCTTCTTACTTAGGACGCTTCGCGCCGTATTTCGAACGACGTTGCTTACGGTCTTTGACGCCTTGGGTATCCAGAACACCGCGCAGGATGTGGTAACGGACACCCGGAAGGTCTTTCACACGACCGCCACGGATAAGAACAACCGAGTGCTCTTGCAGGTTGTGGCTTTCACCCGGGATGTACGAAATGACTTCGTAACCGTTGGTCAGGCGAACCTTGGCCACTTTCCGCATCGCCGAGTTCGGCTTTTTCGGAGTGGTTGTGTAAACGCGGGTGCAAACGCCACGTTTTTGGGGACACTGCTCAAGGTGCTGCGACTTCGAGCGCTTGATTTTAGGCTGACGCGGCTTGCGGATCAGCTGTTGGATCGTTGGCATAGGGTCTCTTTCCCGTTTCCAATTATTGCTACAAAGGGCGATCCCCTCTGCGGTGCGACTTTTACGCGGCCTGTGCGTCCACAAGCGCAAAAACCGCAATCGTTTCCATTCCGAGGCAAACGACGCGGTGTGTTTCCAGAGGATCGGGGCTTAAAAGTAGCCCGGACCTTGTCCACTTAAGTTTTGAATTCGGTGGTCGGGGACGTCCCCATTTACCGGATGAGCGCGCGTATACGCAGAGTCGCAGGCCTTGTCAACAGCACGCCCGGCGGTCTCAGGCACGTCGGCGCAGTTGGCCTTCGCGCAAAAGCGTAAAGATGCCGGTCGCCGCAACAATCGCTGCCCCGATCAACGTGAGCGTGTCCGGCCAGTCGCCAAACACCACCAACCCCAGCAGCAAAGCCCAAACGAGGCTGGTGTAGCGGAAGGGTGCTACGAAACTCACCTCGCCAATACGCATGACCGCCACGGAAAAGAAGTATCCGCCGATGATAAAGACCGACGCTCCGGCCAACAGCGCCGCATCGCGCGCGGTAACGGGAATCCATGTCTCGGATTGCGTCGCAATGGCCGAAAACAGCATCACGCCAACCGACGCGGCCAGTGTCACAGTCATCGATGGCACCGCCGACGACATGCGGCGGGTCGACAGATCGCGCAGCGTGACACATGCCACGGCTGCCAGTGCGTAAAACGCATAAATGTCAAAGCCGTCCGGGCCAGGCCGCACGATCAGCAGCATCCCGGCAAACCCCACAAGGATCGCTGTCATGCGTCGCCAGCCAACAGCTTCTCGGAAGATCAGAGCCCCTCCCAATGTCACGGTAAGGGGCAAAACCTGCAAAACCGCCGTTACGTTGGCAATCGGCATGTTCATAAGCGCGGTGATAAAGAAAAACGCTGCCCCGATCTCGCTGGCGGTGCGCAGGCCGATCATCGCCCAGTCGGACGCAGGCAGACGCAACCGTATGGCCCCCATCATCCGCGCCATGACAAAAATGAGAACCGTGGTCATTGCTCCGCGCAGAAACAACAGCTGAAACAATGGCATCTCGGGGCCAATCAGTTTGATGCAGGTGTCGTTGAAGGTGAACGCCGCCATCGAGCACATCATCAGAAGCGCGCCCTTCATGTTATCTGACAGCTTGTTCATTGCAGTCGAAATTCCCTGTTCAAACGCGGCGACCCTAAGTCCGGGCGGCCCCTTCGCCAAGTCCGTTCTTCGCAGAGTGCAGACCATCTGCCAAAGAAAAAGGCCCCCAGCGCGGTGCCGGGGGCCTTTTCATGTTTGGGTCAGTGTCAGGATCAATCCTGATCGCGGCTTTCTGGTGCTTCAGAAGCGCCACCGCTAAAGATGTCGTCCGCCGAGACGTCCTCGGACGGCGCCGCCAGAGCAGCAGCCGCTTCGGCTTCTTCGCGGCGCGCTTCGAGCACGACATTGTCACGCTCTTGAGCAATGCCACGAACACGCTGTGTTGCGCCACCGGTCCCTGCCGGGATCAGACGACCCACGATCACGTTCTCTTTCAGACCAACCAGTTTATCTTTCTTACCTTGGACAGATGCCTCGGTGAGAACTCGGGTGGTTTCCTGGAACGAGGCCGCCGAGATGAACGAACGCGTTTGCAGCGACGCCTTGGTGATCCCCAGAAGAATTGGTTCACCACGGGCCAGACGACGACCTTCGCGCTCGGCCTTTTCATTGGCCATGTCGAATTCCATCTTGTCCACGTGCTCGCCCTTCAGCAGTGTGGTTTCTCCGGAGTCTTGGATCTCCCACTTCTGCAGCATCTGGCGCACGATCACTTCGATGTGCTTGTCGTTGATCTTAACGCCTTGCAGACGGTAGACGTCCTGCACTTCGTTGATCATGTAGTCCGCCAGTGCCTCGACACCCATGATCGACAAAATGTCGTGGGGGGCCGGGTTTCCGTCCATGATGTAGTCACCCTTTTGGACGAAATCACCTTCCTGAACAGGAATGTGCTTGCCCTTGGGCACCATGTATTCGACGGGCTCCATCGACTCATCAGCAGGTTCGATCGAGATGCGACGTTTGTTCTTATAGTCGCGGCCATAGCGCACGTAACCATCAATTTCTGCGATGATTGCGTGGTCTTTGGGACGACGTGCTTCGAACAGTTCCGCCACACGTGGCAGACCACCGGTGATGTCCTTGGTCTTGGCGCCTTCGCGTGGAATGCGCGCAACAACGTCACCTGCGTGTACCTCTTGACCTTCTTCGATCGACAGAACCGCATCAACTGACATCGGATAGGTCACCGGGTTACCCGCATCATTGCGGACAGGCTCGCCATCTTTGTCGACCAAGATGATCTCAGGTTTCAGCTCGTTGCCTTTGGGCGCCGAACGCCAATCGGTCACGATCTTCTGAGTCATGCCAGTGGCATCGTCGGTCTCGTCGCGTACGGCGATACCTACGGTCAGATCCACAAACTTGGCTGTCCCCGATTTCTCGGCCAGGATCGGCAGAGTATAGGGGTCCCATTCGAACAGCTTGTCGCCACGGCCAATCGACTGGCCATCTTTGACAAACAGTTTCGAGCCGTAACCAACTTTGTGGTTGGCGCGCTCTTCGCCGTTTTCGTCTTGGATGATCAGCTTCATGTTCCGGCCCATGACCAAAGAGTCGCCGCTGGCGTTCTCAAGGATCTGAGCGTTCTCGATGACGATCTTACCTTCTTGGCTTGCTTCCAGGAACGACTGTTGGCCACCCTGCGCAACCCCACCAATGTGGAAGGTCCGCATGGTCAGCTGCGTGCCGGGTTCACCGATCGACTGGGCGGCGATGATGCCAACCGCTTCACCGGTGTTGACGCGCGTACCACGTGCAAGGTCACGACCATAACACTGGGCACAAACGCCTTCTTCGGCTTCACAGGTCAGCGGGCTGCGGATACGCGTTGCAGCCACACCAGCCTCGTCTACGGAATCGGCCATCCGTTCGTCGATCAACTGACCTTTTTCGATCAGAATCTCGTCCGTACCGGGGCGCAGAATGTCATCCGCGGCCACACGACCAAGGATGCGCTCCGCCAGCGAAGACACCACTTCACCGTCACGCGTTGCCGCTTCGGCGGTGATGGCGTTCTCGGTGCCACAGTCGTGCATACGAACGATGCAGTCCTGCGCCACGTCGACCAGACGACGGGTCAAGTAACCCGAGTTCGCCGTCTTAAGCGCCGTATCCGACAGACCCTTACGAGCACCGTGGGTTGAGTTGAAGTACTCAAGAACGGTCAGGCCCTCTTTAAAGTTCGAGATGATCGGTGTCTCGATGATGTCGCCGTTCGGCTTGGCCATAAGACCACGCATACCGCCCAGCTGTTTCATCTGAGTGACCGAGCCACGCGCACCAGAGTGAGCCATCATGTAGACCGAGTTCGGTTCCGCTTCGGCGCCATTTTCATCGCGCTCAACGTCCGAGATCGTGCCCATCATGGCATCAGTGACCTTGTCGTTACACTTGGACCATGCATCGACAACTTTGTTGTACTTTTCGCCCTGAGTGATCAGGCCGTCCATGTACTGTTGTTCAAAGTCACGAACTTGATCGCGTGTCTCATCAACAATGGTCCACTTGTCATCTGGGATGACCATGTCGTCCTTGCCGAACGAGATGCCGGCCTTGAACGCTTCGCGGAAACCCATGCCCATGATCTGGTCACAGAAGATAACCGACTCTTTCTGACCGCAGTACCGGTAGACAGTGTCGATGACCGCCTGCACTTCTTTCTTGCGCAACAGCTTGTTCACCAGCGAGAACGGTGCCTTGGCGTTCTGAGGCAGCAAGGCCCCAAGACGCACGCGGCCCGGCGTGGTTTCAAAGCGGGTCATCACTTCGTTGCCTTCCTCATCGATCTGAGGCAGGCGGGCAGTGATCTTAGCGTGCAGATGCACTTCGCCCGTGTCGAGGGCATATTGCACCTCGTCAATCGACGAGAAGACCATGCCTTCACCCTTCATGCCTTCGCGCTCGATAGTCGTATAGTACAGACCCAAGATCATATCCTGCGAAGGAACAATGATCGGCGCGCCGTTGGCAGGCGACAGAACGTTGTTGGTCGACATCATCAGGACGCGTGCTTCCAACTGGGCCTCAAGGCTCAGCGGTACGTGCACGGCCATTTGGTCACCGTCAAAGTCAGCGTTGAAGGCCGAGCAGACCAGTGGGTGAAGCTGGATGGCTTTCCCTTCGATCAACACAGGTTCAAACGCCTGAATGCCAAGACGGTGCAATGTCGGCGCGCGGTTCAGAAGAACCGGGTGCTCGCGGATCACTTCGTCAAGGATATCCCAAACTTCGGGACGCTCTTTTTCCACCAGTTTCTTGGCTTGCTTCACGGTCGAAGATAGGCCTTTGGCTTCAAGGCGCGAATAGATGAACGGCTTGAACAACTCGAGCGCCATCTTTTTCGGCAGACCACATTGGTGCAACTTGAGTTCCGGGCCGGTCACAATGACCGAACGCCCCGAGAAGTCGACGCGTTTACCCAAAAGGTTCTGACGGAAGCGACCTTGCTTACCTTTCAGCATGTCCGAAAGCGACTTCAGCGGACGCTTGTTGGCGCCAGTGATCACGCGGCCACGACGACCGTTGTCAAACAGAGCATCAACCGACTCTTGCAGCATCCGCTTTTCGTTGCGGACGATGATGTCAGGTGCGCGCAGTTCAATCAGACGCTTCAGACGGTTGTTCCGGTTGATCACACGACGGTAGAGGTCGTTCAGATCAGAGGTCGCGAAACGGCCACCATCCAGCGGCACCAACGGGCGCAGCTCTGGCGGGATCACCGGGATCACGGTCAGAACCATCCACTCAGGCCGGTTGCCCGACTCGAGGAAAGATTCAACGACTTTCAGACGCTTGATGATCTTCTTGGGCTTCAGTTCACCGGTGGCCTCAGCCAGATCAGCACGCAGCTGCTCGGCTTCGGACTCCAGATCAATTTGCGCCAGCATTTCGCGGATCGCTTCGGCACCGATGTTGGCGGTGAAAGCGTCCATGCCATAGGCATCCTGGGCGTCCATGAACTCTTCTTCGGTCAGCATCTGGCCATAGGTCAGATCGGTCAGACCGGGTTCGATCACCACGTAGTTCTCAAAATAGAGAACACGTTCCAGATCGCGCAGGGTCATGTCGAGCATCAGGCCGATACGGCTGGGAAGCGATTTCAGGAACCAGATGTGTGCAACAGGCGCGGCCAGTTCAATGTGGCCCATACGCTCGCGGCGTACTTTCTGGAGTGTCACCTCAACACCACATTTCTCGCAGACAACGCCGCGATACTTCATGCGCTTATATTTGCCGCAGAGGCATTCATAATCTTTGATCGGGCCAAAGATACGCGCGCAGAACAAACCGTCGCGCTCAGGCTTGAACGTCCGGTAGTTGATGGTTTCAGGTTTTTTGATCTCACCGTAGGACCACGACAGGATACGCTCGGGCGATGCCAGCGAAACCTTGATCTCGTCGAAAACTTTCGGCGGGGTCAACGGGTTGAACGGGTTGTTTGTAATTTCCTGGTTCATTTTGATGTCCTCAAATTCGTGCGGAAGGGAGCGAAGGGTAAGAGCGCGGGGCCCTTACTCTTCGACCTCCGCATCCAGGAGTTCCATGTTCAGGCCAAGGCCACGGACTTCTTTGACAAGAACGTTGAAGGATTCCGGAACGCCGGCTTCAAAGTTGTCTTCGCCTTTGACGATCGACTCGTAGACTTTCGTCCGGCCAGCCACGTCATCCGACTTCACTGTCAGCATCTCTTGCAGCGTGTAGGCTGCGCCATATGCTTCCAGAGCCCAGACTTCCATCTCACCAAAGCGCTGACCACCGAACTGTGCTTTACCACCCAGCGGCTGCTGCGTGACAAGCGAGTATGGGCCAGTCGAACGGGCGTGAATTTTGTCGTCGACCAGGTGGTGCAGTTTCAAGAGATACTTGATCCCCACAGTCACCTTGCGGCTGAACTGTTCACCGGTACGACCATCGAACAAGGTCGACTGACCCGATTCAGAGAAGCCCGCGCGAACCAGAGCGTCGTTGACGTCTGCCTCTTTGGCGCCGTCAAATACTGGCGTTGCAATCGGAACACCGGTTGCCACGTTGCCAGCCGCTTCGACCAGCTCACCTTCACTCATGGAGGTGATGCCTTCGTCGTAGACATCCTCGCCATAGGCCAGCTTCATGGCTTCGCGAACCGGGGTCAGGTCACCCGAACGACGATACTCTTGCAGGGCCTCGTCCACATTCAGACCCAGACCGCGTGCGGCCCAGCCCATGTGAGTTTCGAGGATCTGACCGACGTTCATACGCGACGGAACACCAAGTGGGTTCAGACAGAAGTCAACCGGCGTACCATCGGCAAGGAACGGCATGTCTTCCATCGGAACAACCTTGGAAATCACACCTTTGTTGCCGTGACGGCCCGCCATCTTGTCACCCGGCTGCAGCTTACGCTTCACCGCGATAAAGACTTTGACCATCTTCATAACGCCCGGAGGCAGATCGTCGCCACGACGCACTTTCTCGACCTTGTCCTCAAAACGGGCATCCAACGCGCGTTTCTGCACATCGTATTGCTCGTTCAGGGCTTCGACCACCTGAGCATCTTTCTCGTCTTCCAGAGCCAGCTGCCACCATTGGCCACGGGTCAGGGTTTCGAGAAGATCTTCGTTGATCTCAGAGCCAGATTTGACCCCTTTTGGACCTTTGACAGCCTTTTTGCCGAGGATCATGGACTTCAAACGGGCATAGATGTTGCGATCAAGGATCGCCAGCTCGTCGTCCCGGTCACGGGCCAGACGTTCAACTTCTTCACGCTCGATCTGCAGGGCACGTTCGTCTTTTTCCACACCGTGGCGGTTAAAGACGCGAACCTCAACAACGGTTCCAAAGTCACCCGGCTTCACACGCAACGAGGTGTCACGTACGTCCGAGGCTTTCTCACCGAAGATGGCGCGCAAGAGCTTTTCTTCCGGCGTCATTGGCGATTCACCTTTGGGGGTGATCTTGCCAACCAGAATATCGCCCGGCTCCACGTCCGCACCGATGTAAACGATGCCAGCCTCGTCGAGGTTGCGCAGCGCTTCTTCACCGACGTTCGGAATGTCGCGAGTGATCTCTTCCGGACCCAGTTTCGTGTCACGGGCAGCAACTTCGAATTCTTCGATGTGCACAGACGTAAAGACGTCATCGCGCGCGATACGCTCGGAGATCAGGATCGAGTCTTCGTAGTTGTAGCCGTTCCATGGCATGAACGCGACGACCACGTTTTTACCCAGAGCCAGTTCGCCCATATCTGTGGACGGACCATCGGCCAAAACTTCGCCCTTGGTGACCTTGTCACCCACTTTGACCAGCGGACGCTGGTTGATGCAGGTGTTCTGGTTCGAACGCTGGAACTTGCGCAGACGGTAAATGTCCACGCCAGCGTCGCCCAGTTCAAGATCAGAGGTGGCACGCACAACGATACGCTGCGCATCAACCTGGTCGATCACGCCTGCGCGTTTCGCCATGATAGATGCACCTGAGTCACGGGCCACAATCTCTTCGATACCGGTGCCGACCAGAGGCGCTTCTGCACGCAAGAGCGGAACCGCCTGACGTTGCATGTTCGAACCCATCAGGGCCCGGTTCGCATCGTCGTTTTCAAGGAACGGAATGAGCGAGGCTGCAACCGAAACCAACTGTTTCGGTGACACGTCGATCAGGTCGACGCTGTCGCGCGACGCCATCGTGTAGTCGCCCGACTTACGGGTGTTGACCAGCTCGTTCTCAAAACGACCTTCTTCGTCCAGATGCGCGTTGGCCTGAGCCACAGTGTGACGCATCTCTTCGGTGGCCGACATGTACTGAACTTCGTCAGTCACTTTGGCGTCCACAACCTTACGATAAGGTGTTTCGATAAAGCCGTACTTGTTCACGCGGGCAAACGTGGCCAGCGAGTTGATCAGACCAATGTTCGGCCCTTCCGGCGTTTCAATCGGGCACATCCGACCATAGTGGGTCGGGTGCACGTCGCGCACCTCAAAACCAGCACGTTCACGTGTCAGACCACCTGGCCCAAGCGCCGAAAGACGACGTTTGTGGGTGACTTCCGACAGTGGGTTGGTCTGGTCCATGAACTGCGACAGCTGCGACGAGCCAAAGAACTCGCGCACGGCTGCAGCGGCCGGTTTCGCGTTGATCAGGTCCTGCGGCATAACCGTGTCAATCTCGACCGACGACATCCGCTCTTTGATCGCGCGCTCCATGCGCAACAGACCAACGCGGTACTGGTTTTCCATCAGTTCGCCAACAGACCGCACACGACGGTTGCCGAGGTGGTCGATGTCGTCCACGTCGCCTTTACCGTCGCGCAGCTCAACCAGCGCCTTGATACAAGAGACAATGTCTTCCTTGCGCAGGGTACGCTGGGTGTCTTCGGCATCCAGTGCGAGACGCATGTTCATTTTCACGCGACCAACAGCCGACAGGTCGTAACGCTCGCTGTCAAAGAACAGCGTGTCGAACAAGGCCGAGGCGGCCTCAACCGTGGGTGGCTCACCCGGGCGCATGACGCGATAAATGTCCATGAGCGCGGTTTCGCGGTTCATGTTCTTATCGACCGCCATGGTGTTGCGCATGTAGGGGCCAACATTGACGTTATCGATGTCGAGAACAGGGATCTCTTTGACACCGTTGTCGATCAGGTCTTTGACCGAACCACCGATCAATTCACCGTCTTTGTCGTATTCCAGAGTCAGCTCATCACCGGCTTCGACATAGATCGCACCGGTTTCTTCGTTGATGATGTCTTTGGCGACAAATTTGCCAACGATATGCTCAAACGGCACCAGAAGATCTGTGATCTTGCCATCGTCGATGATCTTTTTGACCGCGCGTGGTGTTACCTTCTTGCCGGCTTCACCAATCACTTCGCCTGTTTTGGCGTCAACCAGATCAAATGTCGGGCGCGTGCCGCGGACACGAGCGGGGAAGAATTTGGTGACCCAACCTTTGTTCTTCTTCTCCAGCTTGTAGTTTACGGTCTCATAATAGGCATCCATGATGCCTTCTTGATCCAGACCCAGTGCATAAAGCAGCGTGGTCACGGGCAATTTGCGGCGACGGTCGATGCGGGCAAAGACGATGTCCTTGGCGTCGAACTCAAAGTCCAGCCACGAGCCGCGGTAGGGAATAATGCGGCAAGCAAACAGCAGTTTGCCCGAGGAATGGGTTTTGCCTTTGTCGTGATCAAAGAACACGCCCGGGCTCCGGTGCATTTGTGAAACGATCACACGCTCGGTGCCGTTCACAACAAAGGTGCCGTTCGGGGTCATCAGGGGCATGTCGCCCATGAAGACGTCTTGCTCTTTGATGTCCTTGACCGACTTGGCGCCAGTGTCTTCATCGATATCAAATACGATCAGACGCAATGTCACCTTGAGCGGTGCCGAATAGGTCATGTCGCGTTGCATACACTCTTCGACATCGTATTTCGGCTTTTCCAGCTCATAGTTCACGAATTCCAGCACGCTGGTTTCGTTGAAATCCTTAATCGGGAAGACCGATTGGAAAACACCTTTGATGCCCTCACCATCCATTGGAATGAGGTCATCACCGGAGCGCAGGAACAGGTCATATGACGCTTTCTGCACTTCGATCAGGTTCGGCATCTCCAGCACTTCGCGGATTTTGCCATAATATTTACGCAAGCGTTTTTGGCCAAGGTAGGTCTGAGCCATGGTCAGTAGCACCTTTCAGTTTCTCTAGCGAACGCGCCTGTCGTCGGGCCCCGACAGCGCACTCATCCGAGACGACACAAGTTCGATCAATTCCTGGCCTCCGTCCCAAAGGAAGCCTCCCGATCTTTGAACCTGGTCTTAGAAAACCCCCTGAAAAAAGGGGCTCTCTGAGACAGGTTCGGCTGGGCCCGTAAAACGGACCCAGCCTGACATCAATTCCGGGGAAACCCCGGCAATGATTACTTAACTTCGACCTCGGCGCCAGCTGCTTCCAGCTTGCCTTTGATCTCTTCAGCTTCGTCTTTCGACACGCCTTCTTTGACAGCTTTGCCACCGGCTTCAACCAGTTCTTTAGCTTCTTTGAGGCCCAGGCCAGTGATGCCGCGGACTTCTTTGATGACGTTGATTTTCGAGGCACCGGGCGACTTCAGGATGACGTCGAATTCGGTTTTCTCTTCCTCGGCTGCGCCACCGGCGTCGCCGCCAGCTGCACCTGCGACCATTACGGCGCCGCCAGCGGCGGGCTCGATGCCGTACTCGTCTTTAAGGATTGTTTTCAGTTCTTGTGCTTCCAGCAGGGTCAGACCCACGATGCTTTCGGCGAGTGCTTTCAGATCAGCCATTTTAGACTCTTTCCGTTTCTAATTTTGTGTCCAACGTCGGGCAACTTCCCAAACGCGGTTCTCAAGTTGCTTACGCGGCTTCTGCACGATCCTCGATGGTCGACAGAATACCGGCGATGTTGCTTGCAGGCGCGCCAATGGCACCGGCGATGTTCGAAGCAGGTGCGCCGATACAGCCCACGATCGAAGCAATGAGCTCCTCGCGCGAAGGCATTTTCGACACAGCTTGTACACCGGATCGGTCCAGAGCGTTCTCACCCATTGCACCGCCAAGAATTTCGAACTTTTTGTTCTCTTTGGCGAAGTCCTCGGCCACTTTGGCAGCTGCCACAGGGTCCTCGGAATAGGTCAGAACGGTCATGCCATCGAGATAGTCAGCAATGCTTGCGCAGGGCTTGCCCTCGAGGGCGATCTTGGCGAGCTTGTTTTTGGCAACACGAACAGCACCACCTGCGTCACGCGCACGTGCGCGCAGGTCTTGCATGTCAGCAACTGTGAGGCCCGCGTAGTGGGCAACCACTACGACGCCAGAGCTTTCAAAGATCTGGCCGAGTTCCTCGACCACTTTCTCTTTCTGGGCTCTATCCACAGTTTTACTCCAAATTTGGGAAGCATGTGCCCCCCGGCTCATATTCGCTGGTTTCCCAGCATGAAGTCCGTATTTACGGGGCATCGCCATTATCGCCCGAGAGCATCTAGCCCACGGAAAATCTGGTTCTTTCCCGCCTCAGGCAGGAATTATGGCTTGCGCCACCCACCGTCTCGGACGAAACAAAACAAAGCGCACGACGAATCGCACGCTTTGCTTCGAGGGTTATTTAGGCGAACGGGGCCGGGTTTCCAAGGGGTAAAACGTGCGCACGGCGGGATTTATGCCAGACTTATGGCTCTGCCCTGCCCCCGTTCTAGATTTTGTCACCAGTGTATCGCTCTGAATGACGCCAATCCCCAACGGATTTCGCATCGACGGCGAACTGCAAGTTTGAGCCCAAAATGGACAATGGCGTCACCCAAAATGCGTGGGCCTTTTGCTTCTAGAGCCTAATGCATATCAGCAGTTGAATGACACATTTCCCTTTATTCAAGATTGCGCGATGCGGAACTCTGTTAAGCTTTGTGGCTTAGATCGTTTGATGCTGCAGATTCTGCCGTTTGTTTTGGCTTCACGAATTGTTCAGCTCCGATGCCAAACATGTGATCCCGCAGAATAGAGCGACTGTTTTTTAAGGAAAAACTCTGATCCTAAGTTGGCATCATGCCCATTTCCAATTTTCGCTGGGTGATCCAAACCAACATGAGACACGTAAACAAGCTGTTAACCTAAAACTGGGAGTTAAACATGATTAAACAGAGAATTCTTGGCCTTGCCATCGTCCTTGGACTTACCGTTCCGGTCGCTGAAAAAGCAACTGCGTCAACGGTGATATCCGGAGGAATAACGCAAGTTGACGTAACTGCTGATCTTACCGGATTGGGTTTGATCGGCTTCCCATTTGGCTCTGCTACAGCTGCTGATAGTGTATTTTCATTCCCGATCACCGGTGGTTCAGCTATTGCTCCTGACGACCTCCTTATTGAACACGACGGATCGGGCGTGACACTGCAGGCTTTGGCCTCGCTGACAACTCAAGCAACCGTCGCAAATTTCCTGATCGATACTGTTGCCGGCGGTGTTTTTGGTGACGTGATCGGAGGCGCAAACGATGTATTCCTGTTCGAATTCGGTTCGGGTGATGATTTGCCGGGTATTGAGCTTGAAATCACATCGCAGTTCGCCACCGCGCTTACATCGGTTTTCGGCGCCCCAGACCTGACTGGAGCGACGTTTGGTTACGCGTCGACATCACCCGATTTAGCGCCTGTTCCGCTGCCAGCAGGCCTGCCGCTGCTGCTTGGCGGCATGGCAATCTTGTTCGGTCTGCGCCGCCGTAATCAAGCGTCTTAGGACGGTCTGTAACAAAACACATGGTGTTTTACCCCCACGCTGAATCACCGATGGAGTTTCGGGAAAATATACTGTTTCCCGAAACTTTTTCTTGATCTTCCTGAACGACATAAACAGGTTAACGAGATCTGAGTTGGTTTTGCCATAAGAGTTAAGTGAGCAGTTGGAAGGCTTCCACTGCCGAAGTGGATATGGGAATTTTCATTGTTGTTTTGGGGCTAAAACAGAAGAAACGTTTCTTTCGCTCCAAGACTTTGACGCGGGTCAGCATCCTTTAAATTTTGAAAAAGTTACATGTCTGCTTCGTCTCGAGGCTGTGTGGAAACTGGCTGAGTTTGCGCGGCTTTTCCTGAGCCGTTGGATTTGCGGGCGTTTTGCCGCTCGGAGCTCTCTGATTGTTAGATTTGGGTGGACGGCCGTTCCAGTGGCACTCTGAGGCGATCGGGCTTCGTTGAGATGCCGTCTTTCATCAAATCGCCGCCGATTAGGCCCTCATCGCGGCAACCAAGCACCCTCGCGCGACAAAATCGATGCAGACCCGGACCAAGCGCCAGTTTGGAATCGGATTATCCTATCCAGATGAGATCATCGGCATAGGTGTTGGCCCAGGCGATCGGCCTTTGGAGGGCATGGGTGCCGGGATCCTGCCGCCCACACGCAAAATAGGCGATGAGGGCCAGCGCCTGACAATCTGTGGCATTGATTTGGAACTTGCAATTGCACCGGGAGAGACACCGGACCATCTCGTGGTCTGGTACCCGGAGAAGAAGGTGCTGTTCTCAGGAGACAACTTTTATCGTTCCTTTCCAAACCTCTACGCCATCCGCGGTACAGAGTACCGAGACTTTGACACATGGGCTGACACGATGGATCAGCTCATGGCGTTCGAACCTGAGGTTCTGGCACCCGGCCACACCAAAGCGGTACTCGGTGCCACGCAAATCAAGGACGTCCTCACGGACTATCGCGATGCCATCCGCCATGTTGTCAGGGAAACCCGCGAAGGTATGGATGCCGGGCTGACAATGGACCAGTTGGCGCACAGTGTGAAACTGCCTCCGGAACTGGCCGAGAAGCCGCATTTGCGCGAATACTATGGTTGTGTTTCCTACGCGGTTCGGGCCTATTTCGTCGGTACGGTAGGCTGGTTCGATGGAAACTCGACATCGCTGAATGCGCTGGCACCGGACGATGAAGCTCATCGCTTCATTAAACTGGCGGGAGGTGCAGTCAGCGTTTTTCGGGCTGTCGAAAAGGCGCAAAGCGACGGTGATTACCAGTGGGCGCTACAGCTGGTCGACCGGCTGATCTACGCAAACCAAGATAAGCCACGTGCCACGGCATTGAAAGCGCAGATTCTGCGCGATCACGCGCGCGACCAGGTCAACTGCCCGACCCGACATTACTATCTTCAGTGCGCCAAGGAATTGTCACAATAGCGACGGAGGCTGGCCCGGCTCGCCAAGGATTCTGTTTGCGGATCTGCAACAGCGCTTGTTCCGTGGCAGGATGGTTCTTGGCCTTTAGGATAGGCTGATTAGGTTTCGGACCAACGCCAGCTTTCAAAGAAACAGTACTGCCGCATGCCTGATTCATTCCTACAGCAGGTACGGCCCCGTCCGTGCCATGTCCAATGTCAGCAATGCGCGGTTCTCACCCATTCCTGCATACTGCAGCATCCGTCAAGATGGGCTCATAGCCGCCATTCGCCGCGTTTCGTTTCAAGGTCTGCAATGCGTACAAAACTGCCGTTGGACTTGCATCCAGCAACGGCAACACTGGGCCCATTGCCGACCTTGGTGCCAAATGCAGCTAACGGCAGTTTTGAGCCCATACTGACAAGTGATGCAATCGTCGCAAAGCGACATTGTAAACGTCGATTTTGGGACGGTGACCGGGTCTGTTTGGCTAATTGTTGTGCAGATGTTGAGATAACTGTTCAAAAAGTGGGCATTCGCAACCGCTTTGCGGAGATTCACTGGTCGCAAGTTTGCTTATTTTGCTGCGATGCAGAATCGATTGAGCACCTGCCGGGACATGATGTCTGGAAACGCGGGTGTGTGGCGACCATACGAATTGGACCTCGAAGCGGCCGCCACACGAAATGCAACATCAAGTTGCGGGGGATAGCTAATGGGATTGGCCACATATGTGCAAGCCCAGAAGCGGACGACCCCGCCTGGAGGATCGTATGAACTTTCTCAAATCCACTCTCGCCGGATCGGCTGTCTTTGCGACGCTGGCCACCGCTGCCATGGCCGCCGAAGACACCATCAAGGTTGGCGTGCTGCACTCGCTGTCTGGCACGATGGCGATTTCTGAAACCACTCTGAAAGACACTATGCTGATGCTGATCGACCAGCAGAACGCAAAAGGTGGCCTTCTGGGCAAACAGCTGGAGGCCGTGGTGGTCGACCCGGCATCGGATTGGCCGCTGTTTGCCGAAAAGGCCCGCGAGCTGCTGACCGTACACGAGGTTGACGTGATCTTTGGCAACTGGACCTCGGTGAGCCGCAAATCGGTTCTGCCTGTGATCGAAGAACTGAACGGGTTGCTGTTCTACCCGGTGCAGTACGAAGGCGAAGAATCGTCGAAGAACGTGTTTTACACCGGTGCGGCCCCCAACCAGCAGGCCATCCCTGCAACCGATTATTTCCTGGAGGAACTGGGGGTCGAGAAATTCGCTCTGCTTGGCACAGACTATGTCTACCCCAGGACCACCAACAATATCCTGGAAAGCTATCTTAAGGGCAAAGGCATCGCGGATGACGATATCTTCGTGAACTACACACCTTTTGGTCATTCGGACTGGTCGAAAATCGTGGCAGACGTGGTTGCGCTGGGTGCTGACGGTAAAAAGGTTGGCGTGATCTCGACCATCAACGGCGACGCCAACATTGGCTTTTACAAAGAGCTGGCCGCGGCTGGCGTTTCGGCAGATGACATCCCTGTTGTGGCCTTCTCAGTGGGTGAAGAAGAGCTTGCCGGTCTCGACACTTCGAACCTCGTGGGGCACCTGGCGGCGTGGAACTACTTCCAGTCGGCGGACAGCGACGTAAACGCCGAGTTCGTGGAAACCTGGAAAGCCACAATGGGCGAAGCGCGCGTCACCAACGATCCTATGGAAGCGCACTACATCGGCTTTAACATGTGGGTAAACGCGGCAACTGAGGCCGGTTCGATCGAAGTCGACGCCGTGCGCTCGGCCATGTACGGCCAGGAATACCCGAACCTGACCGGCGGTACCGCCGTGATGCTGCCGAACCACCACCTGGCCAAGCCGGTACTGATCGGCGAGATCCAGGAAGATGGTCAGTTTGACATCATCTCCCAGACTTCCGAAGTGCCGGGAGACGCCTGGACCGACTATCTGCCGGAATCGGCGGTTCTGGTCTCGGATTGGAAAGACCTCGGCTGTGGTATGTACAACACCGAAACCAAGACCTGCGTTCAGACGCTGTCGAACTACTAAGACCAATCGGGCGAAGGGGCAGGTTTCCGGCCCCTTCCACCCCAAGACGTGGACATTCCCGACATGTTACGACTTTTCCTTGCGGGTCTCGCGATCCTCTTGTCATGCGTGATGGCAACCGCCCAAGAGGGTGCGATCCAGCCGCTTTTGCAAGAGCATCAAGCGGTGATTGCCAAAAGCTCGCGCAAGACCATCGGCCCGGCCATTGACGCCATCGCGAACAGCGGCCTGCCACAGGCGCAGGTGGTGCTTGAGACATGGGCGGCAAAATCGATGTGGATGCGCAAGTCAGATGGTTTGCTCTTTGCCGGGGAAAAGGCTGAAGACAAGAGCTATCACCTGACGGATTTCGATACGGGTGAGGTGGTTGGGACTTTCCCCAAGAAAGAACTGAAACAGCTAAAGCCCAACAGTGGCATTCGCGCCATGATCGGCACCGCACTTGTGCAATTCCAACTGCTCGATTCTGACCGTGCGAAACGTCAGGACGCCCTGACCTCAATCCAGCGCGACCCCGAGGCCGCTTTACTGGCGCCCTTGCGCGCCTCGATCAAACCCGAGCCGGATGCGGACCTGAAGGCGCAGAAACGGCGTCTTGAACGGTTACTGACGATTGGGTACGATGAAGATACGGCTGCGCGCATTGCGGCGATTGGGGAAATGTCAGGCGATCTGGGCGTCGATGTGCGTGCGACGCTGAACCCGTTAGTGGCGACGACGCGCAACATAGCACCTGGCACCGTGCCAAACGGGGTGAACATCGCCGTCATCTTGGTCCCAGGAGAAGATAGCTTCTCTGACGCTGAGGCCTATGACCTTTTGGTTGCCAAGGGTTTTGCGCCAGCACGTGTAACGGCAGATGAGATGCGCCATAGGTTGGCGGAAAACATCGAGGGCGGAAAGGTGGGCGGCGTTCCGGTTGTACAACTGGACGAGGAAGAAGCCCGCGCCCGCGCCTATGCCGCGCTGGCCGAGGCGGGCAAGGTTCCGTCCTTTGTGACATCGGCAGAGATTCATTCCGCGCTGACCTCGTATGTTTTCTATGAGACCTATGCCGAACCTTCGGCTAAGGTGACAACGGCGGCGCAAAGTGCGCTCGACAAGATCGCGCTTAAGGTTGGTGTGAACCAAACGCTGGACCTGACGCTTGATGCGCTGTCGCTCGCGTCGATCTATTTCCTCGCCGCTATCGGTCTTGCCATCACGTTCGGCGTGATGGGCGTGATCAACATGGCCCATGGCGAGTTCATCATGATGGGCGCTTACACAGGTTATGTGGTGCAACAGTTCATCCCCGATCACACGGTGTCGATCATCGTGGCGATCCCGCTGGCCTTTGCCGTGACCTTCGCCGCTGGCGTGGCCATGGAACGTCTGGTGATCCGCTGGCTCTATGCCCGCCCTCTGGAGACGCTTCTGGCGACCTTTGGGATTTCCATTGCTCTGCAACAACTGGCCAAGAACATCTTTGGCACACAGGCACGTCCTCTGACCGCCCCGGGCTGGCTGGATGGCGCTTGGATGATGAATGACGTGGTGTCGATCAGCTATATCCGCATCGCCATCTTCATTCTGGCGCTGATTTTCCTGGGCGTGTTCCTCTTTATCATGAAGCGCACGCGGCTGGGTCTGGAAACCCGTGCGGTGACGCAGAACCCGCGAATGGCGGCCTCGATGGGGATCAACCCGGGACGGGTCAACATGCTGACCTTTGGGCTTGGATCCGGCATTGCCGGCATCGCCGGGGTGGCTATCGGGCTTTTTGCCAAGGTGACCTCAGAATTGGGCAACGACTATATCGTGCAGAGCTTCATGACCGTGGTCGTGGGAGGTGTTGGCAACATCTGGGGCACGCTTGCGGGCGCTGCAATGATCGGCTTCCTGCAAAAAGGGATAGAGTGGCTGAACCCGTCGAACACGCTGGCGGCCCAGACCTACATGATCGTGTTTATCATCATTTTCATTCAGTTCCGGCCAAGGGGCATCATCGCCCTCAAAGGCCGCGCGGCGGGGGATTGATCCATGCAACGTTCCTTTATCGCCAAGAACCCGTCTGTTCTGATCTTCCTCGCCTGCCTCGCGCTGTTCACGCTAATGGTCACCATCTTCTCCGAAGGCTTCGGTGTCGGCATGATCTCGACCAGTTTCGTCAAGACGCTGGGCAAGACGTTGTGCCTCTGCCTGATCGCGGTGGCGATGGATCTGATCTGGGGGTTTACCGGCATCCTGTCGCTGGGGCACTTCGCCTTCTTTGGTTTGGGCGGCTATATGATCGGCATGTGGCTGATGTACGAGCGCACGCGGCTGATCGTGGTTGAGTCGTTGTCTCAGACCGAGATTCCCCCCACCAGGTCCGAGATCGTGGATGCCATTGGCAACCAGATCTTTGGCGTCGTGGGGGCGAATGAGTTCCCGTTGATCTGGGCCTTTGCAGATAGTCTGTTCCTGCAACTGGTGTTGGTGGTGCTGGTGCCAGGCCTCCTCGCTCTGGTGTTTGGCTGGCTGGCGTTTCGCAGCCGGGTGACGGGCGTGTATCTTTCGATCCTAACGCAAGCGATGACACTGGCCCTGGCGCTTTACCTCTTTCAGAACGACAGCGGCCTGCGCGGCAACAACGGACTTTCGGGCCTGCAGAACCTGCCGGGAGTCGACGCATCTCAGGACGTGGTGTCTCTGTGGTTCCTCTGGGCTTCTGCCGTGGCGTTGGGGCTGGGCTACCTGCTCGCCGCATGGGTGGTGTCGGGCAAGTTCGGCTCGGTCATTCGCGGCATTCGCGATAACGAGGCGCGGGTGCGGTTCCTGGGCTACTCGGTTGAGACCTACAAGCTGATGATCTTCACGCTGACCGCCTGTATCGCCGCCATTGCTGGCGCGCTTTATTACCCGCAGGCGGGCATCATCAACCCGGCCGAGATCGCACCGATTGCCTCGATCTATCTCGCGGTCTGGGTCGCCATTGGCGGACGCGGACGGCTTTATGGCGCCGTCATCGGCGCGGCCTTTGTCAGCCTCTTGTCGACATGGTTCACAGGCGGTCAGGCCCCCAACATTCCACTGGGCTTTTACACCATCAAATGGGTCGACTGGTGGTTGGTGCTCTTGGGCCTATCCTTTGTCGCTGTCACGCTCTTTGCGCCGAAAGGCATGGGTGGGCTGGTCGACTACTGGACCCAGAGACGTTCCCCCAACCGCCATGGGGCAAATCTGGGCCCCAATGATGGTGCCATGCGCGAACAGGAGGCCAGCAAATGAGCACGCTTCTCGAAGTTTCCGGCGTCTCCGTCACCTTTGACGGCTTCCGCGCCATCAACAACCTGTCGTTCCAGATTGGCGAGGCCGAGTTGCGCGCCGTGATCGGGCCGAACGGGGCGGGCAAGACGACCTTTATGGATATCGTCACGGGCAAAACCAGACCCGATGAGGGGCGGGTGATCTGGGGGGAGAAGTCCGTATCTCTCCTCAAGATGAGCGAAGCCAAGATCGCGCAGGCGGGGATCGGGCGAAAGTTCCAGAAACCCACGGTATTTGAAGACCAGACGGTGCAGGAAAACCTGCTCATGGCCTTGAAGAAACCGCGCGGATGGCTGCCGGTTCTGTCCTATCGGGCGAAGCCGGAAGACCTCGACAAGGTGGCCGAACTGGCAACGGAAATCGGTCTGGTCGACGAGTTGACCCGCAAATCCGGTGAGTTGAGCCACGGGCAGAAGCAGTGGCTTGAGATTGGCATGCTTCTGGCGCAGGAACCGCGGTTGCTGCTGGTCGATGAACCCGCCGCAGGGATGACGCCGCAGGAACGCGAACACACTACGGACTTGTTGTTGGAGGCCGCAAAGACCCGCGCTGTTGTCGTTGTGGAACACGATATGGAGTTTGTCCGCCGCTTGAACTGCAAGGTCACCGTGCTGCATGAGGGCTCGGTTCTGGCCGAGGGCAGTCTCGACCATGTCACCTCGAACCAAGAGGTCATTGATGTATATCTGGGGCGCTGAACCATGCTGAAACTGACCGATCTGACCTTGCATTATGGGCATTCGCAAATCCTCAACGGCATCTCGATGGAGGCCGCTTTGGGCGAAGTGACCTGCGTCATGGGCACCAATGGCGTTGGCAAGACCAGCCTCATCAAGGCGATCTCGGGCACGCATCCGCGTTCAGGTGGGGACGTGGAACTGAACGGCGAGGCGCTGGGCGTGCTGCCCGCGCACAAGCTGGCGCACAAGGGGATTGCCTATGTCCCGCAGGGGCGCGAGGTTTTCCCGCTGCTCACGGTTCGCGAGAACCTTGAGACCGGCTTTGCCTGCCTGCCCAAGGATCAGCATTTTGTGCCAGATGAGATCTTTGAACTGTTCCCGATCCTGAAAGAGTTCCTGCATCGGCGCGGCGGTGACTTGTCGGGTGGCCAGCAGCAACAGCTGGCCATTGCGCGGGCACTGATTACCAAGCCTCGGCTCTTGCTTTTGGACGAGCCGACCGAGGGCATTCAGCCCAACATCATCCAGCAGATCGGCGAGGTCATCAAACTGCTGCGGGATCGCGGCGACATGGCCATTGTGTTGGTCGAGCAGTATTTCGAGTTCGCCTATGGTCTAGCCGATCGTTTTGTCGTGCTGCGCCGCGGCGAGGTGATAATGGCCGGGACGAAGGGTGATCTTTCGAAAGAAGCGTTGTTGAAGGGTGTCTCTGTTTGAATCGGCCGGCAAACCGGTTCACGCACGCGTGTTAGCGATGATTTGAGGAAGTATCGTATACTTTGATGAGTTTGTGTTTTTCACGGGTAGCGGACATTCGTGCTTAGCGCAGTATGAGTGAGCAACCCGTCACACCTCCTAGAGCCCACACAGAGGCTGCGAAAATAAAGCGGGGGCAGCGAACGACTGTAGTGTCCGCTGAGCAGACCTTGGTTCAAAGCGCAGCGAAGGTCCGCAATCCGCCCTTATCGACAGAATGTGAGTGCTGCAGCAATCGAACCCCGTCTAATACCCGCCACTGCAGCGAACGGCCCATTGCCGCCATTGGAAGTTGGTCTTGATGCCTCGACGCAACCCGTCGAACCGGACTTTCGGACGTAGTGCGAAAAAGGCCTCGAAACAATCAACCATTCAAAACGTTCCTACGACCTGTCTTAAAGCAAAAGGGATTAAGAAATGATCGCGTTTTACAAGTTGTCCCAAACCCAACTGGCAGCTTCGTTGTGCAAACGAGATTTCAAGCGTAGTTCGTGGACTTCGGAGACCACCCGGTAATCATCCGGCGCAAGTTCAATTAACTCGCCCCTTCGCACCCAGAAGTCAGCATAGTGCAAAGGGATCAGCCCGATATGGGTTCCGGCCAGCGTCAAGTATGTCGTGGACTCGATGTTGCCTTGGGAAACATCTGCATTCTCGTCTAGCAGGCGAATATCCAGCGCCTCATCAATCGGATTGCTCAAAAAACTGTGTGCCGATATTTTGCTGTTTTGCAACAGCGCCTTGAGGTCGTTACGGTCAGTTGCCGCGTTGCAGGGATGGTCCGGACTGCAATGCAAACCGCTGGCTTCATCATAGATGTGTTTTGCCTCCACATCATCAGGCACGTGGTCATCCAGATCCAGACCGACAAGGGCGATGTCCAGCCGCCCCGCGCGCAACTCGGTCAGGCAATCAAGATAGTCATAAACACCGACCCGAACGTGCAGATTGGCAAAACGCCCCTTTGCGGCCCGGATCGCGACGGTCAACGGGTTGTTCGAATCCGTGACCAAACAGTCCACAACGCCAATACGAACCAGAGCCTCGGTGTCGCGCCCGATTTCGTTCAGGCGAGTCGCATAAGAGTCCAGATGCGCCAAAAGCCGGTTGGTTTCTGTCAGAACCTGCTGCCCTTCGGAGGTAAGGGAGAAACCCTGACGTCCACGATTGCATAGACGGACGTTCAGGCGTTGCTCGAGATTGGCAATATGAGAACTGATCGCGGGCTGGCTGATTCCAAGCTCGGTCTGAGCCTTTACAAACCCTCCTACCTCGGCCACGGCTTTGAAAACGCGCAGCAATCTCAGGTCTATGTCGGTCAGACGCATGTTGTTCCCCTGCCTTGATCCGTCTGAAAGAAAACCAAAAAAAACGATACATGTCGATTGGCTTATGAATAGATCATCAGATCGATATGGTTCCTCAGATGAGGCTTGCTTACGGTAATCGCAATCAAGAATGCCAATGGGTCGCGGCATCTCGTCGTGACGAAGCAACTCGATCAAGGGAGCCAACCTCATGAAAATTCGAAACTCCATTACCCTTGCCGCCAGCCTGCTGACCTTCTCGGGTAGCGCTGCTTTGGCCGAAGAAATTACCGTCAGCGCTTGGGGCGGCTTTTTCGAAGAAACCCTGCGCGACGTAATCTATCCTGGGTTTACTGAAGAAACAGGCATTACTGTGCGTTCCATCGCTCAGCCCGCCGATCAGGCTTGGCTGACTCAGTTGACCAACGCCGCCCGTGCCAAGAAGGCCCCGGCCGATCTGTCATTGGTCGCTGACGAAGTCTTTGTCCGCGGCCAATCCATTGGCCTTTGGGCGGAACTGGACGGCGGTGCCATTCCAAACACCAAAACCCTGCTGGACGGTTTCACCAAATCCAGCGAGGACGGCAAGCTGCAAGCCGTTGGAGCCCTGTCGTGGTACACCACCTTTGTCACGAACACTAACGCTGTGGCTGACGCGCCCACAACCTGGGCCGAGCTCTGGACCCGCGACTGGGATGGAAAACTGGGCCTGACATCGAACGCCAACAGCGGTTTGATGGAAGCCACGGCTCTGACCTTCTTTGGAGGTTACGAGATCATGGAAACCCGTGAAGGGCTGGAAAAAGTCATTGCCAAAATTGCCGAGCTAAAACCTCAGGTGCAGTTGTGGTACCGCGACGAAGGCCAGTTCCAGCAAAGCCTCGAAGCCGGTGAACTGGTCGGTGGCCTATACTACCACGACGTCACCATGCTTTCGGCCATGGATGGCCTGCCGGTTGTCTCGACTTTCCCGAAAGAGGGCGGCATCCTGGGCGACGCGTATTGGATCGTACCGCGCGACTCACAGAACGTCGAAGCCGCTGAGAAATTCATTAACTACATGATCCGCCCTGACGTTCAGGCCAAGATGGCGCGCAATCTGGGTACCGCTCCAGTGGCTAAGCGCGACTCGATGGACCTGACGGATGAAGAGTTCGCCTCGGTTGGCAGCACGGGCGAGCCAATCCGTAGCCAGACCCACATCCACCTGCGCGAAGGTGACTGGTTGTCGGACAAGTACCTCGAGATGATCTCGCAGTAACGCACACTCCCCGTCGGGTCGGCGCACCGCCGTCGGCCCGACACCAACAAGGGCGCAGCACAATGGCTCAGCTTTCTCTCCAGAACATTCAAAAGTCCTTTGGGTCCTTCCAGGCGCTTTCGGACGTGAGCCTCGACATCGCCTCGGGCGAGTTCATTTGCCTCCTCGGGGGGTCTGGCTGCGGCAAGACCACGCTCTTACGCATCATTGCAGGGCTGGAAGAGCAGACCTCGGGGCAAATGATGCTGGATGGTGATGATCTTTCGGCTGTTCAATGCCACAAACGCAACGTGGGTATGGTGTTCCAAAGCCTCGCCCTGTTCCCTCACCTCAATGTCGGCCAAAACATCGCCTACGGGTTAGAGGTGCGCGGTGTGGACAAGGCCAAGCGCCTGGAGCGTGCGCGTAAATTGCTGGACGTGGTGGGGCTGTCGGGCTTCTTTGACCGCCCTGTCTCGGCCCTCTCCGGTGGTCAGCGCCAGCGCGTCGCCATCGCCCGTGCACTTGCGATTGAACCCACCCTGTTCCTGATGGACGAACCCTTTAGCGCGCTGGATGCGGGCCTTCGCGAACACCTCCAGATCGAGGTGAAAAAGCTTCAGCGCAAACTGGGCGTGACGACGATATTCGTCACCCATGATCAGAACGAGGCCATGTCGATCGCCGACCGCATCGTGATCTTGAACGAAGGCCGCATTGAACAGGCTGGCACCCCGACCGAAGTCTATGCCTGCCCGCAAACGCGGTTCGTGGCGGATTTTATGGGCACCAACAACATCTTCTCGCCCGAGTTCACTCCCGGCGGGCCAGCCCTACTGGACGGGACCCCTGTCGGCACACCAACAGGTGACCTGAAAGACTTTTCAGGCCTTTACACCATTGCCGTGCGTCCCGAATACCTGAGCCTCAAAGCCGTGACAGATCAAACCCGTGGGCTGGTTGGCACGGTGGGCTTTGTTCGCCACCTCGGCGCCTCGATCGAGACCGAGCTTAGCGTCGCGGAGCGCACGTTCGTGCACACCATGGTCTCGGATCGCGCGCCAGAGTTCGCCGTGGGCGACCGCGCCGAGATCGTCTGTGACCTCGACCATGCGTGGGTGATTCCGTCATGAAACGCGCGCTGGACCCCCACCTGATCGGACTGTTTCCGCTGGCGATGATGTCGGTCTTTTTCCTGGCGCCGCTGGCCTTCATGGTTGTGGTCAGCTTTTACGAACGCGACCCGCTGGGGTTCTACAACGTGGCCTTTGTCTGGGACAATTACGCCAAGTTCTTCTCGTCCTTTTACTACACCGTTTCCATGCGCTCGCTCTGGTCATCGTCGCTCGGCGCGATTGTCGTTGTACTTCTGGCCTTTCCGGCGATGTACATCATCGTCGACATGTCGCGCCGTTGGCAACTGTTCTGGGTCATCCTGTTATTATCTCTGATGTGCCTCAGCGAAGTCATCATCGGTTTCGCTTGGCTGATCCTGATGTCAGAAAGCTCGGGCATCCCCAAGTTCCTTGGCTGGATTGGCCTCTGGGAAGACCCGCGTTCGCTGTCGCCCAGCTTTGGCGCCATGCTGATCGGTTTCATCACGCTGGGGTTCTCGCTGGTCGCCCTGATGTTTTATCCGCAGATGGCCCAGCGTGACCGAAGTATCGAAGAGGCCGCGCTGACCCTTGGTACGCCCCCATTGCGCGTCTTCACCAAGGTGGTTCTGCCGAATTTCTGGTCGGCGATCATCTCGTCCGTCGTCACCATGTTCGTCTATTTCCTCGGCGTCTTTGTTATGCCCACCATGCTGGGTCGCCCACAGGACTGGAACATGACGGTGATCATCACGGACAAGGCCGTGGGTGACGCCAACATGCCGCTTGGCGCAGCCCTTTCGGTCATCATGCTGGTGTTTACCCTGATCATCATCGGCGGCCTGATGCTGGCCTCTCGCAAGAAGGGAGCCGCATCATGAGCACCCTTTTGAAACGCCTGTTTGTGACCGCCATCGCCACCGGCCTGATCCTGCCGTTCTTGATCGTTGCCGGTGTCTCGATCAGTGCCGAGAGCAACATATCCTTCCCGCCTCAGGAACTGTCAGCGCGTTGGTACACCGAACTGCTGACGCAAAGGGACTGGCTGATCCCGATCCGTAACTCGCTGGTCATTGCCGCATTTGCCGGACTCTTGGCCGTGTCCATCGCGCTAGCCGCGAACTATGTCCTGTGGCGCCTGAAATCCGGCTTTGGCAAACTGGTCTTTGCCCTGGGCGTCGGTCCCTTCATGCTGCCACCGATCATCATCGCCATGGGCGCCAGCGTCTTCTGGGCCGAGATGGGCTGGTATGGCCGAGCCGAGGCCACCGTGATCTCGCATGGGGTGTTCTTTGTCACCTTGCCGCTTGTCATCATTGCGCGCGGGTTCGCGGCCCTGTCGGGTGACGTGATCGAGGCCAGTCGCACGATGGGCGCAACCCCGTGGCAGACGTTCGTCAAGGTCATCTTCCCGCTGGTTTTGCCTTATGTCATCACCGGCTATGCCCTTGTCGCCATTATCAGCGTCAACGAATACCTGATTTCATACATGGTCTCGGGCTTTGCCGTTGAAACCCTGCCGATCCGCATCTTTAACAACCTGCGCTATGGCTACACCCCTGTCGTCGCCTCGGCTGCCATGGGCTTTGCGCTTTTGACCATCGGCGTCTTACTGGTGCTGTCGACCATCACCGATCTTCTGAAACTCCTTGGGGCGTCGCGAGACTAGGCTGCCCCCACCAACACCGGATGTGACCCATGAAAAAACTTTCCCGACAGGATCTGGAAGACATTCTCCACGGCGCCGCCATCCTGGGTACCGGAGGCGGTGGCGAGTTATCCGAAGGCTTTGCCATGATCGACGACGCGCTGGCCAAGGGTAAAGAGTTCATCATGGTTGATCTGGACGAAGCCCCACAGGATGCGCTGGTTTGCACGCCTTACATGCTGGGGGCGATCTCGGCTCTGCCGGAAGAAGAAGAAAAGCTCTATGAACGCCTGCCGCGCAGCGGTGAGTCCTCTATCCTGGCCGCTTATGCACGTTTCGAGACCTATCTGGGCCGAAAGTTTTACGGAACGATTTCCTGCGAGCTTGGTGGGTCCAATACAGCCGCGTCTTTCTATGCTGCCGCCATGGCAGGAGCATACATTATCGATGCCGATCCAGCAGGTCGCGCGGTGCCTGAGATCACCCATTCAACCTACTACATCAACGGCCTGCCGGCCGCACCCATTGTTATGGCCAATGAGTTTGGCGAGGCGATCATCTGCGAAAACGTGATGGACGACGCCCGCGCTGAACATATCGTGCGCGCCCTCTCCATGGTCAGCCGCAATGACATCGCTGCCATCGATCATGCGCTCGAAGTCCGCGAAATCCGCGACGCAGTCATTCCTGGCGCGATTTCACTAGCGATGCACATGGGGCAGGTCTGGCGCGAATGCCGTGCCTCTGGCGCAGACGTCGCCGAGGCTGTCGCTGTGCAGGGCAAGGGCGTCGTTGCGTTTCGCGGTACGGTTTCCGACTGCGATTGGGAAACGCGCGATGGGTTTACTTATGGCAATGTCACAATCGCCGGTGGTGGTGCATTTGCCGGTGATGAATACAGAATCTGGCTCAAGAACGAGAACATGATCGGGCGTCTCAATGGCGCGGTTCATGCCACTATTCCCGATCTGATTTGCATGATCGACACGGAAACTAGTGCGCCGATCACCAACCCGAACTATTTCAGCGGCCAGAATGTTGCCGTTATCGTGCTACCGGCTCCTGAACCATTTACTACCCAACGGGGTCTCGAAGCATTCGGCCCTTCATACATTGGGCTTGATCAAGCTTATAAGCCTGCTGTCGCGTAACCCATTTGTGTTTCGTCAAACTCTCGGAAATGTTGTTGTGATCTCCTTGATTTCGACTCTGAGTTGTAACTCCGCCTAGTGGAAATCATCCTTTGTGTCAGAATGTGCCTTTGTGGCCCACCGATCACGCTATGTCTGCTTCTTTTTAACCCTTCAAAGGGTTAGCTCACGCAGCGAAAGTCCGCTTTCCGCCCTTCTTTGGAAAATTCGCAAATGGTCGCGAATAATGTCGGAAAACACCGCACAGAAATTTACTAAAACCAACTCTCATAACTCTCAGCACTCTAGGCGTCTGAATGAGAAATGTTACATTTCCGTGTTACACGGGTGAAAAAAGCCCTTGCACAAGGTAAAGCGCATACCTCGTAAGTATTTGGTTTCTTTAATGAGATTTTGGCAGGGGCAGCAGGGTTCGAACCCGCGACCTACGGTTTTGGAGACCGTCGCTCTACCAGCTGAGCTATACCCCTAAGGCCGCGTGTTTCCTATGCCAGCCCGTCACGGGACTCAAGAGGAAAATTGCGTCTTTGCGCAGAGTTGCTCTGCTTGGCAATTGCCGCTACATCACGCGGCGCATGGGAGTATGAGTTTTGAGCCTTCGCAAGAAAATCGCTGACAGCCCCCGCGTGCAGGCTTTTGTCGCCCGGCGGATCGAAAAGATGGTGCGCCGCGCCTATCGGCAGTCGGACTGGCAGCGGATCGGTTTTGAACCGATGGAAGAAAGCCTGAAAGCTGGCGAGCCGGTGATCGTGGTCTTGTGGCACCAACGTCTGATGATGTCTCCTTACCTGTTCCCTACGGATCTGGGACGCATTTTCACCCTGACTTCCCGAGCGCGCGCCGGACGTATGGCAGGCCTGTTTCAAACCCGGTTTGGTATGGAAACCATCGCCATGGAGTCCGGGAAACGTGGTGTCACCACGTCGCGAAAAATTCTTGGCAAAATCCGCCAGGGTTATTCTATCGGCATTGCCGCCGACGGGCCCAAGGGACCCGAACGGGTCTGTTCCACGGTGCCGTTGGTCTGGGCGCGGACGTCGGGCAAGCGTGTGTTTGTCGTGACCTTTTCTGCTGACAAGGTGTGCGCGTTGCCCACTTGGGATCGCATGTGGTTGCCGCAAACGCGATCAAAAGGTGTTCTGATGTGCAAGGAATGGATAACACCGGTCCCACGCAAGATGTCCGAAAACGAAGAAGAGGTCCTGCGGCTGGACCTGCAGGGTGCGCTTGAGGCGCAGCGTCTTGAGGCGGACCAACGGGTCGGGCGGGCGCAGGACTAGGGTTTTGCCTGCATCTGAAACGCTTTGCGCACACCTTCATTGGCTTTCACAGACTGAATAAGTCGACGCATGTGCCAATCAACGCCAAAAGGTTTCATCTGTTGTTTGGCTGCGCGCAGGGCTTGAATCAATTTCTGATCGTTCATCATTGCCACGTCTAGTTTGGCCACTTTGTTCGCCGAAATTGCTTTGGTGCACAGGAATGAGACGGAATGCTCGGGGATATAGGCCACCGGTTCAAAGTGATCCT
The DNA here is from genome assembly GCF_947498095.1 of uncultured Shimia sp. Lineage (GTDB taxonomy): Bacteria > Pseudomonadota > Alphaproteobacteria > Rhodobacterales > Rhodobacteraceae > Shimia. The sequence continues at coordinate 31,637 of NZ_CANMJE010000021.1, forward strand.
GTAGCAACGCCATTTGCGCCGCGATCCAGGGTTGTTGCCACCACAGGTAATCCTGCTGAACGACGATGGAGTGTCCGGGGATCAAGTGGGGGAAAAACGTGGCACTCATACGGTCCATAGTTTCGGCGGTCTTGGACGCATCCATCACCAAGATCTCGATATCGCCCGCATCCCATTCAGCCTGTTCGATCTGGCCTTTGACCAGCGTGAACAGATCCGCCCATGGCTCAAGAAAAAACTCCACCAAGGGCGACAGGTCATTGCCCGAGAAGGGCGGTAAAGGTCGGGCCGGGATTTCACAATCACGCGCAGGTGAGGTCGCCAGATAGCGGTCATAGCGGGTCTGAAACACGCTGAAATCGCCCATGTTGTATTTGTCGTAGCCATAGACCGTTTGACCGTTTTCCGATTGCGCCACCCCTTCCGCCAGACAGGCCGCCGACCCACCGGCAAAAGAACCGAGGTCAACAACAGCCCCCTGCCCTTTGGCCCATTCGCGGGTCAGCCAGACATAAAAAGTCTGCTCATCCACATTCAGCATTGTCGGAACCAAGGCCGCAGCCCCAAGGTCAGCTACATCCAGCGCGTCCCATGGGGTTTCTGAAAACACACGGGTATCTGACTTGGTCGACACAGTCTTTGTCTCCTAAAGCTCCAAGGCGAGAGTGCCGCCTTGGCGCAGGCCACACAAGGGAATTTGGGCTGAGGCCTGCGCCTAGGCCTCTGCTGCGCCATCACCGGTGTCAAATACCGCCATCATAGACGCGCGCAACCGGGCAACATCGTCATCCACGGACGCGCCCAAGTCACAGTCAAACGGCGGCAGTGCCACGACCCGGATCGTGCCGCTTGCAGGCACAAATCGACCGCGTGGCAACAGGCGATCGGAATCCAGAATAACGATGGGGCGGATTTTGCGGCCAGATTCGCGGGCGACCAGAACGGCGCCTGCCTTGAACTCTCCCAGAGATTCGGTTGTCGTGCGCGTGCCTTCTGGGAACAACACCACAGACCGCCGGGCGGGCATCTCGCGCACCGCGTCGCTCAGGGTTTCCATCGCCACCTTGCCACTTTTGCGGTTGATCTCAATCAGGCCCGCGCCAGTGAACCCCACGCGCAAGAGTGCCGCGTCACATAACTCTTTCTTGGCCGCAAAGGTGAACCATTTCTCATCCGGCACGACATCCATCAGCGTAAACCCATCCAGATGACTGCGGTGATTGATCACGATAAGGCTGTCGGTGTCTTCAGCGAGGTCGCGCTTGTTGTCGTCCGACATCTCAACCCGAATGCTCAGCAACCACAACAGCCGCGAACAGGCCCGCTTGACCAACCGCCAATACCAGCCGCGAAAGCCCTTTTTCTTGCCGCAAAGCAGGGGGACAAAAGCGATAAACAGAAAGTAGACCGGGCCCAAAACAACCAGCGATACGCGCTTTACCAACCGAATGGGAAACGGGTCAATCGCCTGAGTGGCCTTGTCGTCGAGCGCGGAATTCTGTGTCATGACACCCTGACGCGTTACACCCCGTAGCAGGGCAGTTGGGCCATGAGGTCCTGATCAGTTGCACCAGGGGGTCAGCGTCATAGCAAGCGCCAGAGATGTGCGAATACGACGCACAACCGCGCCTCTATCCAGCAATTCCGAAACACATTCAATCATTACTTACCCTAAGGCAAGCACAGGGACAGTGTCTCGTGCTTAACAAAAAAGGGGCTGCCTAATGGCAGCCCCTTCATGAGGTCAACGCAGGTGCGTAGATTACTCGATAACTTTGGACACGACGCCGGAGCCGACGGTGCGGCCACCTTCGCGGATCGCGAAGCGCAGGCCTTGT
>NZ_CANMJE010000022.1 GCF_947498095.1 uncultured Shimia sp.
GAGCATGCCACGGATATCGACACCGGCGATCAGCTCTCAGTCGCGGGCCTCACCGCAAGCCACGGCACAATCTCTGGTGACGCGGCCAACGGCTTCACATTTACACCGGACCCGAACTACAACGGCCCTGTCCAACTGAGCTACGCGGTCACCGACGGCCACGGTGGTACAGTCGCGCAGACTGCTTCGCTGACGCTTGGCGCAACGCCCGACGCGGCGGTGATCACCGGTGTTGGTGCATCCCTCAAGGAAGATGTCGGCGTTGGTACCAGCCCTGGCGATTATGGCAAGCTCCGTGCTTACGGCCAGTTCCATGTGACCGACCCGGACGGCCCCGCGGAATCGCAGTTCCCCGATAGGAGCTTTCATAACTATACTGGTTCTCTGGGTGGCAGCCTGCAGGTCAATCCAGATGGGCAATACATCTACCACCTTGACAATTCGATCGTTGATCACCTCAAGACCGGGGAAGAAGCAAAGGATCACTTTGTCATTCACAGCGTCGATGGGACCACCCATCCGGTCGAATTTACCATTGCCGGAACGAATGATGCACCCGTCGTCTATCGCAATCTCGCAACCAAATTCGAAGGCGACAATGTCTTCAACGGCCAAATCTCTGCGGGCGACCTTGACCACGACGATTCAAAGACACTGAAGTTTACCAGCGGCGCTCCGGTTGCGGGCTTCCACCTCAACAGCGACGGCAGTTACAGCTTTGATCCGTCAAACGCCGCATACCGCCACCTCAACGACGGCGATCATCAGACGATTTCCATACCGATCACGGTCACGGATACGGACGGGCTGAGTTCTACGGGAAGTCTGACGGTTCAGGTGCTTGGACGGAACGACGCGCCGGTCCTGTCGTCCGCGACGGCCAGCGCGACCGAGGACGGCAACGCCGTCACGGGGCAAATGTCGGCAACCGATGTCGATGGAAGCGTCCACACGCGGCAGTTCTCGCTCGGCCAGGCGGCACCCGCGGGGTTCACGCTGAACGCGGACGGATCCTGGAGTTTTGATCCGACCGACGCCGCCTACCAGCACCTCGCAGCCGGCGCGACGCAGCAGGTGACGATTCTGGTCACGGTAACAGACAAGCAAGGCGCGACCGACACCGAGAGCCTCGTCATCACCGTCACCGGCACCAATGATGGTCCAGCCGTACAAACGGGAGATCTTGGAGCCACGCAGCCGGGAGCAGGCAAGACCTTGTCTGCAGCAGACTTGTTGGCGGCAGTTCATGCGACCGATGTCGACACTGGCGACCAGTTATCGATTTCGAATGTACAAGTAGATCCTCAATACGGGAGCTTCCATCAATCCGGCAGCAACTGGGTCTTTACCCCGACAACTGGCGCAAGCCAAACCGACGTTCCAGTGACGATCTCAGTCACTGACGGCCATTCAACTAGTTCGACGACGGCGACACTCGACGTCACCGCTGCCCCCACCCCACCCACCGCCACGCAGGTGCATGGTTCCGGGACGACGCACCTGTCGGGGACTCTGACCGGCGGAACTGGTGGTTGGTCGATCGACAACGGACACGGTGGTGCACTGTCCTTGCAAGGACAGTATGGCACACTGACTATCGACCCAAAGACGGGGCATTTCGAATACGATTACAGGGCGCAATCCGCGGTAATCAAGAGCGGTGGCGGGGGTATGACATCCGGTCATCACACCGATACGTTCCATATACTTCAACACGGAACGCATACCTCGGACGCAGATGTGCAGGTCAACATCAATGTGCAAAGTGTGCATGGTAACAGCGGTCATCATGTGGATCACACGACCCTGATCGGAATTGATATTGTGCCGGCAACACCACCGCAACACGACGCCCCGAGTAACGATGAACCGATTTTCGAAGTCACTCTTGACGACGATGCTCAAGGCCCGTCCGCCGCCGGGCTCGGATTGACCGGCGAAATGGACGTGTCCCTCGCCGCAAGAGCGGACAGCGCGGACGATCCCGCTGGACACGATAACAGAGGCTTCGAGCCCCCCAACGGGCATCTTGGCGAGAACCCACCTCCTACCCATCACATTGACCCGGTTAACCACTATCTTGATGCAGTTGGAGCCAGTCTGCATTCCGACGTTCCAGATCAGCCACAGGATGCCGAACAGGCCAACCCTTACACCGCGGCGCTCGGGGTTGATGCTGACATCCCGACCGACGCACCTATGTTGGATCCAACAATGCTGGATGATCCCGCGACTGCCACGGATCTGAATTCAGGCAGCGCGAGCAGCGATGAAGGGATCGAACTCCCACCTGATGAACCGCTTGTTTCATTACCGGAGGAGGACGACCCTTCAGCCAACTCAGGTTAGGGTGGTGTCAGACCAATTCGAACCAGTCTCTACAAGGCCAGTGAGGCTGCCCTTTATGCCGAGCAAAGACCACGCCACTCGGCAAGAGCAGCGGTTCGATTCTGCTTGAAATGGTCTCTTCGGGAAAGGCCGCGCTCCTGATTGAAGTGATTGAAAACGGATGCATGGACGGAAACGAATTTCTGCAAACTTCGCATACGACGAAACCGTTGCATGGCTCGTTCTCGCCTTCGAAAAGGTAAGTGAGAATTCTCGGCTCGATTGTTTTTCCAACGTCCGGTTTCCTGCTTCTCCGCATTCCCGATGACTTTCATTGCCGCGCCATAAGAACGCAATTTGTCAGTGACGACGGCCGCCGGCTTGCCGTACCTTTTCATCGCTTTCTTCATAAATTTAAGGGCGGCAACCTTATCTCGGCGCTTCGTTACATAGCTTTCCAGCACCTCACCTTCGTGATCAACCGCCCGCCAAAGATAATGCTGGACGCCGTTTATTTTCACAAATACTTCGTCCAGGTGCCATCGCCAGTTTGAATAAGAGCGGAGTTGCTGAACCCGTCGCTTGCGGATTTCTGAAGCAAACAACGGGCCAAATCTGTTCCACCAGAAACGGATGGTTTCGTGGCTCACGTCGATCCCTCGTTCATGCAGCAGGTCTTCCACATTCCGAAGTGACAGCGGAAATCGAACATACATCATCACCGCCAGGCGAATGACTTCCGGACTAGTTTTGAAGTAGCGAAATGGGGAGCGTTTTGTCATAGGTAGAAGCTAAATCGACACCCTGCCAATCACAACCGAACTTCCTCTGACACCGCCCCTGCCGGAGCAAATGCTCGTTACCCGACTGCTAGGCAAAGCTCTTTCAGAGTTTCTGCAACTTGTGCCATGTAGCTGTCATCGTATCCTTCTTCATTCTCCAGAACGCTGAGAAAAGCACAGGAAACTTCGGTCTGTGTATCCACCATCAAAAACTGCCCGCCATAACCGGCGTGTCCGACCATACGGCCATCGGTCATCGTATGATTTGAGTACCGCAACCAGTTCTTTGGTGGGCTCATAGGAAGAGCCCGCCTCAAAAGAGTTTTCTGCAAGAAATCAGCATTGGCAAAAGGCTCGCCATGAACATCGTGGCCGTACCGCGCGAACAGTAGTCCAAAGCGTGCGAGGTCACGAGAGCTTAGACACGCTCCACCGGAAAAGGCAGGGTGTTGATCGGCTGATTTGCTGATGTAAAACGTACCCTCGTACCCAACCGCATCCGCTATGGCTTCGATCTCCACGCACAAAGGACGCGGGCACACGACCTGACATATCATGGTCAATACATCTGTATTGGCCGATTTGTAGGCAATCTCACCTAAATGGGTTTCAGGTCGGTACCCTGTGATGCTTCCCGCAAAATCGGCCAAGGAAATTTCTGCTTCACCTTCCGGAGGCAGTCTCCAGCCCAAAGCAATTTCCTCGGCGTAACAATCAGAGAGCGGATCGCTGTAGTCTTCGGAGAAGTCATTATCAACGGCCATATCCAGCAAGCTTTGAATCGGCGCGTTACTGTAGCCGGATCCAATATCGGGCAGATAATGTTGGACGGGTTTGTCGAGATCCAGCAATCCCTGACTGACCAGGCGTCCAACAATCAGATGGATATGCAGCTTGGTTACCGATTGGATCGAATGCGGCTGGCGAGTGGAGAAATCCGATGCACACCGCTCATAGACAATTCGATTTTTCTTGATACAAGTCAGCGCCGAAAAAGCCGTGTTGTCCACAAGCGATTTAAGGCCATCCACCCTGTCTTCTAAATCACCTCGAGGGCTTTCGGTCAGTTCCAAAACATGACGCGACCGCACCATCAGCATGCGTCGCATCAGACTGTGTGCATTGTGAAACCCATGGCGGCGATGATCTGGTTGATTCCAACGTTGTTTGTTGCCCTCTCCAACCAGAAGATCAGGATTGGGTGCGACAACGTATTTCGACATTAGTTCACCACCTTGTGCAAGAGAGCATCCACTGCAACAACGCCGTTGGCATAGACAAACATCGGGTTAACTTCGACCTCGGCTAACGTGGAGCCTTGTTCGAGAAAGCGCTGGCACAAATTGTGCAAGTTGGCGGCAATCTTGTCCAGATCGGCTTGGGTGCGTCCACGGAACCCACAAAGCAAATCTCCAACCTTCAAATTGGCAATGGCGTTGCGAATTTCCCTTGGCGTACTCGGCAGCAGCAGAGTCTGCGCATCCCCGATCAGCTCAACCAAAATACCGCCACTGCCCAATGTCAGCGCTGCACCGAACTGAGGGTCTCGCCGCAAACCGACGATCAACTCGGCTAGAGGCGGAGGGGACATTTTTTCAACAAGGTAGCGGTCTGTTACGGCGCTTGCGGCGTAGGCAGTAACGCTGGCATGCAATGTTTCAATCGCCGCCTCCAACGCAACCTCGTCTTTTATGCCCAGTGCAACAGCCCCTGCTTCGGTTTTGTGGGCGAGATCAGGGCTCATCATCTTGAGTGCTACGGGAAAGCCGATCTCGCGTGCGACATCGACTGCCTGATCGGCATTGACACCGCGCCCTCTTGGCACAGGAACGCCAGCTTCTGCCATCCAAAGCTTGCCTTCATCCTCAGTGATCATGGCGATCTCTGGCAAAGGACCAGACGCCGTCAAAGGCGCAGGCTCTGCCAGCAAAATCCGTTCGCGCGCAGCGTTCCAACTGGTAGCCTGCTGCATTGCATTTAAAGCTTCGTGGATACCCTGCATTGGAACGACGCCTTGCGAAATCAAAAGCTCTCGCGTTTCGGCATCAATGTTTTCTGGAATTGTCGCACATATCGCAGCAGGTAATCCCAACTCTCGGGCGGCTTGCGCGAAGGCACCGGCATCATTTTGATAAAACACCTTGGACTCATCAATGCCTTTGGCCGGGTAATCCTGAAGCAATATCGCGGCGTCAGCATCCATCGCCTTCAGGGCTTCTGAAAACACAGGATAGGTAAACTCCGGCTGGCCCCATATCGGCGTCGTGTAATCCAAAGGGTTCGACACAGTCGCAATGTCCGGCAACAATTCGGTCAAACTCGCAAAGCAATCCGGATTTATCTTTGGGTAACTCAGGCCGATTTTTTCGCTGTAGTCAGCAAGCATCGTTGCACCGCCACCAGAGCATGTGAAACCGGCGACTTTCGTGCCTTTTGGTGCCTCTACCACGCACAGATACTTCAGGGTCTCAAGCAACTGCGACGGGTTTGACACAGCGATTACGCCGGTGCGTTCAAACAGCGCATCATAAAGCTCATTTGACCCTGACAATGACCCTGTATGGCTGATCGTCAGAGCAGACCCAATGGTTGAGGTTCCGGTTTTCAACGCCACGACGGGTGTGTTGTTCTTAAGCGCTTTTAACGCGGCACGCTCAAAGTGAGGAATGTCACGCAATCCTTCGATATGTATCCCAATGGCGCGCACCAACGGATCATCGCTCAACACATCCAAATAGTCTTCCAAACCCATAACCGCCTGATTTCCCGCAGAAATCATATAGGCCATTGGCAAAGAACGCTGGCTCATCGTGATGTCGGACGAAAACATGCCAGACTGCGTAATGATTGCAGCACCGTAGCCCGGCGAGCCGCCACCATGCTCAAAGGGCCAGAGCGCCGAGTTGCCAATGTAGTTGATCAAGCCGTAACAATTTGGGCCGATTAACGCCATTTCACCTGCGGCTTGGATCAGGGCCTCTTCGGCCTCGGCTCCGTCTTTGCCGGCTTCCTTGAAACCCGCTGCATAGCAGGCGATCCCGCCCGCCCCCATGTCAGACAATTGCTTGATCGCCGCGACTGCTGGCTGGGCAGGAATGGCCAAAAACACAGCATCCGGAGCACACGGAAGGTCGCTGATTGTTGGAAAGCATTTCAGACCGGCCAGCGTTTCGCGCTTGGGATTTACGGCCCACATTTCCCCTTTAAATCCGCGCCGGCGCGCTTCATTGATCGCGGTGATTGCATCCTGACCGCCCACAAAAGCAATCTGCTTTGGGTTTAGAAGACGGTCAAAATTCCTGCGCCTTTCCGGAGTCATGCACCAAGCGGCCTTAGGATTGAACGCGTGATGATATGGCGTTGAATTTCACTTGTTCCATCCCAAATGCGTTCAATTCGGCTATCGCGCCACAAACGCTGAATGGGGAGTTCTTCCATAAGCCCCATGCCGCCAAAAATCTGTACGGTGTCATCCGCAACTTTGTTGAGCATTTCCGAACAGTAAACTTTGACCATGGCTGCGTCCTGATCTTCCATCATGCCTGCATCAGCCCGACGCACAGCATCGGCGACCAACAAATCCGCTGTGCGCAAACCTATGGTCATATCTGCAAGGCGAAAACCTGTGGCCTGAAAGCTGCCGATTGGCTTGCCAAATTGTTTGCGGTTCGCAGCCCAATCGGTTGCCAATTCCAGCATCCTCTCAGCCTTGCCGCAACAAGTGGCACCAACCCAAATGCGCCCCATGCCGAGCCACTGACCAGCAAGATCAAAGCCCTTGCCCTCTTCGCCCAGTACTTGCCCGGGTCCTAGGCGCACGTCTTCAAAAATCAGCTCATAGGTCTTGTAGCCACGGTTCGAGACACATTTATTGCCTTCGCGAAACACCACACCTGGCATGTCCCGGTCCACCAGAAAGGCCGTGATCCGTTTGCGATTGCCGCTAGGCGTTTCATCCATGCCGGTCACGGCAAAGACGATCGCAAAATCCGCCATCGTTGGCGCCGAGATAAAGTGTTTTGACCCGTTCAGGATCCAGTCGTTTCCATCACGGCGTGCATTGGTTTTCATACCCATCGCATCAGACCCGGCTTCGGGCTCAGTGAGGGCAAACAACTCACGTTTTTCTCCGGTGACACAGGGCGCTAGATAGGTATCAATCTGATCGCCCTGGCAGGCCATCAACAATTCAGTTGGGCGCGCGATCCACGAATGCAAAGCATGGCTGGTTCTACCAAATTCGCGCTCAACCAGTGATGATTGAGTGTAATTCAGACCGCCGCCGCCGACACTTTCAGGAAGGTTGGATGCATATAGGCCCAGCTCCTTGGACTTAGCCTCAATCTCACGACCTATCTCTTCAGGAACTTCTCCCAATGTGTCAGTGACTTCTTCGTGAGGGATAACGACGTCGGCGATAAATCCGCGCACAGTGTTTTGAAGAAGCTCGTCTTCATGCGAAATGGTCATGCTCATTTCGATCTCCAGTTAGGCTTTGGTGTCGCTAGCGCTGCGGCGCGACATAAATGCCGAAAACGCAAAGGCTAGGATAGTGATGGCGATCAAAACCACGGCAGCTGCGGCCACAGTTGGATCTGTGTTTTCGCGAATGCCGTTCCACATACGACGCGGCAAGGTGTAGACGCTGAACTTTGAAATAAAGAGCGTTACAACAATCTCATCCCAGCTGAGGATAAAGGCAAAAAGCGCCCCCGCGTAGACCCCTGGCTTGACCGAAGGCAGGATCACCCTGCGCATAGTCGTCCAGTTGGATGCACCTAGGTTCTTGGATGCCTGTTCAAGCTTGGGATCAAAGTTCGCCAAAGACGCGCTGACTGTGATCAGAACCATTGGTGTCGCTAGGATTGTGTGAGCGAGTATCAGACCGATGTAACTGTCGATTATGCCCATCGGAATCCAAAGGCGGTAAAATGCCATGGCCGAAATGATTTGCGGTATGATCAGCGGCAGCAGCAAAAAAGCACGCACAACTTCACTGTATTTTGACGACACTCGCCACAAGCCAATCGCGCACAGTGTGCCCAGCGCGGTTGCGAGAACCGAAGTCGAGATGCCGATAGTGGCACTTTGGAAGAAACTCGACATCCATTCAGGGCTGCTAAACAGCTTTTCGAAATGCCGCAGAGACAACTCGTCTTTGGGCATTGAGAGAAATCGTTTCGGTGTCAACGAAACTGGAATGGCGATCAAGGCTGGCGTGACAAGAAACAACAATAGGATCCATGCGCCTGCGCGGTTGAAGAGAGAGAAAAACCCGGTTTTCATCACGCGCTCCCTCCGAATACTGCGCTGAGCTTCATAAATCGCGACATGATGTAGAGCATCGCCAGCACTCCAAAGAGCATGAGGCCAGCGAGCATCGCCGCAGTTCCCCATTTGAGCGTCACAAGCAATTGTACCGAGATATATTCAGCAATCATCAGCACCTTGCCACCGCCCAAAACAGCGGGTGTCACGTAAAATCCAAGGCTCAGGATAAAGATCAGTAAAGAGGATGCGACGATCCCTGGCAGGGTCAGCGGCAGATAAACCCTCATAAAAGTCTGTTGCCCTGAAGCACCAAGGTTACGCGAGGCATCCATGACGCGCATGTCCAGCGACTGCATATTCACCAGCAGAGGCAGCACCGCATACGGGATCATGTAGTGGATCATGCCGATCAGAACGCCCAGTTCATTTCGCATGAACGCAATTGGTTCTGAGATAACGCCCATCCCTTCCAACGCGTTGTTTACCAATCCGCGATGTCCCAGCAGCATTAGCCAAGAAAACGTACGCACAAGTATGGAAATCCAGAACGACACCAGAAGCAGCGTCAGCATGTAACTCTTTTGTTTCTGGTGGCAGTGCACCATGGCATAGGCGATGGAGTACCCCAGCAGCACACTTCCTACAGTAGTGATCAGACAAATCCGGATAGTCGTCCAGAAAATGCGCAGCAATGAGTCACTCACGAACAGTTTGCGGTAGTTTCCCATTCCCGGCTCGGGGTCAGTCACGCTCAGCCACAGGATGTTCAAAATCGGGCCAAGATACAGAGCAATGACCAGCAATAAAAACGGTGCCACAAGCAACCATCCGGGGTGTAAGCTTTTTCTTATCGCGTTCATTGGTTCTTTGATCCGCAGTCTAAAGGTTTTGAGCCTTGCCCAAACAAATGTTCGGGCAAGGTGTTATTGGATCAGCTAATTGCTTCGAGGAACGCGTTCACGGCATCGCCACCGTTTTCACCCCACCATGTTGGATCATTGAAGGCAACGCCATCAATGTTCATAGCCGAAGTAATGGCATAGGGTTGCTGACCTTCGGGGATATTATCGAATGCAGCAGGGTTTGAAGGTGTCATGCCAAGGCAATCAAGCAGTTGCAGTTGAGCATCCGGATCCTGTGCCTGAGCAATGAACTTCATGATCTCTTCGCGACCGGCCGGGTTTCCCTTGGGCACGATATACGCACCTGGCATCGCCAGCGCCTGGTTCATTACCAGCTTGTAGCGACCTTCAGTATCCTCTTCGATGTTACGTCCACGGTTCTGCCAAACCATGCCCATAGAGACTTCGCCGTTGACACACATCGAATGCGCCTCGGCCCCGGACCCCCAGTACAGGCTGTCGTTCTTCATGCCTTTGATCTTGTTCAGGGCACGATCCATGTCCAGCGGATACAGGGCATCTTTGTCCACGCCATCAGCCATCAGGGCCGCTTCGAGTGAGCCATTGGCCCATTTGTAGAGCGAACGTTTGCCGGGGAACTTGGCTGTGTCAAAGAAATCAGCCCAGGAATTGGGTGGATTGTCGCCATAGGCTTCGGTGTCATAAACAAAGGCATAGCCATAAAGAATGATCGAAACACCGTGCTCCAACGCATAGTTTGGCAGGGTTTTGTCTTTGCTGACCACGTTGTAATCGATGGGTTCAAGATGGCCCGTCGGGCCAAGCGCGACGGCATCGAACAAGTCTGCATCGCAGACGTCGGCAGTGACATTGCCGCTGTCGACCATTTCTTTGATCTTACCCTGCAGCGGGCCAGATGTGTCAAAGCGCAAAGGAAGACCGCCTGCAGCTTCGTGTGGTTTGCCGATTGCACCACCGTGGCATTCTTCGGACTGACCGCCCCAGTTCCACATTACGATGTAATCTGCGGCTGCTTCCGCGCCACCGGGAAAGCTTGCTGCCGAAGCGAATCCGGTCATCGCGCAAAGGGTCAAAAAGCCACGGCGATTCAATCTGCCTTCTTTAAAGGCTTTTGCCCCGTCCACGAGGGTCTCGCGCATAAACTGCTTGTCTTGCATAGTCAGTCTCCTTGTTGGTTCGCCGGTTCATTGCCGGCAATTGAAAAACGACACCATTGATTGGCGTTCTGTTAGTTGGTTATTTTATTATTCTTCAAGCTTCACGGCAGCGCCTTTATCCCAAAACAGGTCGGCACTTTGGCCTTCCGCAAGAGGATCTCGATTGCGCCATGAATCAATATCTACTTCCAGCTCTTCGCCGTCGGTGGTCAGGAACATGATCCTTTGCATCGATCCAAAATAAGTGATCGACTGGATGGTCCCGCTAAGGCGTGGTTCACCTTCTCCCGTGCCTGATGGGCGAATATCGATCTTTTCGGGCCGCAACGCATAGACACCGTCCGAACGGTGCAAGAAATTGCTTTTCCCAAGGAACCCGGCCGCGAATTCGTTGATCGGCTTTTCATACAGCTCATAAGGTGTGCCAACCTGTTCAACAGCGCCGTCGCGCATGATAACAATGCGGTCTGACATCGACAGGGCTTCTTCTTGATCGTGCGTCACGTAGATAAAGGTGGTGCCCACCCTTCTGTGAATGTCTTTTAGCTGATCCTGCACTTCGACGCGCAATTTCTTGTCGAGCGCACCAAGCGGCTCATCCAACAATAGCACGGGCGGCTCAAAACAAAGCGCACGTGCCAAAGCCACCCTCTGCTGCTGCCCACCAGACAGCTGGCCTGGCTTGCGATCCGCAAATTCTGTGAGTTGCACCAGGTCCAGCATTTCGTTCACTTTTTCGCGGATCTCGCTCTCGGGGCGTTTGCGCACGCTCAGCGCATACCCAACGTTCTCCCGCACGGTCATATGCGGGAAAAGGGCATACCCCTGAAACACCATGCCAAAGTTGCGCTTTTCGGCCGGCACGTCCGATATTGAATTGCCGTCCAAAGCAATGTCCCCGGTGGTGATATCGAGGAAACCAGCTATCATCATCAAAAGCGTTGTCTTGCCCGATCCGGACGGTCCCAAAAGGGTCAGAAACTCTCCACGCTGAATTTCAAGATCGATACCGTCGACCGCGCAAAACGTGCCAAAATACTTGGAGACGTTTCGGACTTGAAGGCTGCCTTTATCACTGTTGGCTTCAAACATCTTAGGTCTCCGCCCCGCGCAATTTAAGCTTGTCGCGCGCTTCCTGAGGTGTCACCGCACGTCCCCCCATACGTTCGATGATCTCGATTACGCGTGTCACCAATTGACCGTTCGTGGCCAGAACGCCCCGGTCAAGAAACAGGTTGTCTTCCAAACCGACACGAACATTGCCGCCCATCGCGACAGCTGCGGCCGCCATTGGCATCTGCATCCGAGAAATTCCAAACCCAGCCCAGCTTGCATCAATAGGAAGATGATCTTTCATCACCTTCATGGTGTCGACGCTTTGATCCGCACCCCATGGAATACCTAGGCAAATCTGGAACATGGGCGGATCGGCAATCAGGCCCTCGTTAATCATTTGGCGTGCAAACCGAATATGGCCCAGTTCAAACACTTCCAGTTCGGGTTTCACACCCCACTCGCGCACTTTCTCGGCCATGTAGCGCAATGTGGGCGGTGTCGAAATATAGATGTTGTCACCATCCCCAAAGTTCAGCGTCCCGCAGTCCAACGAACAAATATCCGGGCGGCATTCTTCGATGTGGATCAGACGTTCTTCGGCGCTGATCATGTCGGTGCCCGGACCCGGCATCGCCGGATTGTCGGCATCCTGAATCCAATCACCGCCCATGCCGGCCGTGAGGTTGATAATCACATCGGTGTCGCTGTCGCGAACACGATCAACCACTTCTTTGAACAGCTTCGGATCACGCGATCCCTGCCCGGTTTCTGGATCACGAACATGAATGTGCGCCACCGCAGCGCCAGCCTTGGCAGCTTCAATTGCAGCGTCTGCAACTTCCTTGGGCGTAACCGGCACATGCGGGCTACGATCGGTGGTAGCTCCTGCTCCCGTGACCGCGCAGGTCACAACAACATCGTAATTCATCGTCGCGTTTCCTTGTTCTTTCTTCCATTGTGGTGAACGAGGCAACAAATTATTTGTCGATTATTCGCCTATAATTGCCTAATAGTGACGAAATTTCGTACCTTTTTCGGGAATCATCGGGGAGCCAAAAATGGATGTGGAATTCGATCAGCTTACTGAACGCGGAGAGACTCACATGGTCTTCGTCGTTATTCCGCGATTCAATTTGGGCACCTTGGTCAACATGATCGAGACAATGCGAATTGCGAACTACTTGTCATCACAAAAATCCTTTTCTTGGGAGGTCGTGTCCTTCGAAGAGGAGCGTGTCATAGCCAGCAGCGGCATAACGGTGAAGGCCTCAACCGACGTAGAAAACGTGCGCCCCGCAAGCTATGTTTTTGTTCTGGCAAGCTGGGGAGGGGAGCATTACGACAACCGTAACCTGCTGTCGTGGATCCGAAGACGCTCACGTCAGGGCGAAACAATCTGTGCTGTGGAGCTCGGGTGTTATCCCGTCGCAAAGGCCGGTCTATTGGCCGAAAAAGAAGCGACAACACACTGGTCTTGGATGAATGGCTTTCAAGAGACGTTTGACAACATTGACGTCAAAGAACAGGTGTTCACCACCAGCAATCGGGTTCTGACCTGTGCGGGTGCAATGGCTGTTGTGGATCTGATGTTATACATCATCGAAACCATTCACGGCAGCGCCTTTTCTGGCGAAATTGCCGACCAGATGATGGTCCATTCAATACGCGAAAAAACTGCGCCTCAACGAAGAACCATGGGCCATGGGACTGTGACCTTACCTCCAGTAATCCGCGAGGCTATCTCGCTGATTGAACGCAATATCGAGGAGCCATTGAGCGTGCCCGAAGTCGCGGAGGCACTGGGTGTTTCGCAAAGGCAGCTTGAGCGAAATTTCAAGAAGCAGATTGGTTGCACGGTAGTTCAGTTCAGTCTCTTGTTGCGATTGCAACGCGCGCGGCTTTTGCTGATCTCGACCACTTTGAGCGTGCGTGAAATCGCCACCGCATCTGGCTTTAACACCCTTTCTCACTTTGCCTATTCATTTGGAAGGTTCTTCGACAGACGACCTTCCGAGTATCGCGAAGCCTGGCCCCAAGATGAATCCGCCCCCAGTTGGCCGGGTACGCTCTCGGAATTCATCGCCTCTTTGCAACTAAAGCAGCGGAATCAAAATACCCCATAACCTGGTCGGTAACGGGGTATTTTACTAAATTGCTTTTGATGTCTGCTCAGTTGTCTTCTCTCGACGATCTGAGTGCATTCAAAAGCGCAACAATCTCTTTGTCGCGTTGAGCAGCCATGTCGGAAAAGTGCTGATCGCCAGCGATCTCATTACATCCATCAACCATACGATCCCGTAGGTTTTGAGTGAGTTCCGGAGCCTCAAGCCGCGTCCATGGCAACTTCAGTGCCGGACCAAACTGATCGAGGTTTGTGGCCATGCCACCTTCTCCACATGCCACATGAAAAGCCATGCATTGCCCCTGTGCCATCATGCGTGGTGCCGGTCCATTCATCAGGGCAATGTCAATGTCTTCCGGCGTGGCTTCGCCATTGGCAACCATGTGCAACGCTTCACGCCACAGGGCTTCTTGGAGGCGCGTGGCGACAAAGCCGGGGATTTCTTTTTTCATCATCAACGGCGCCTTGCCAGCAATGCGATAAAACTCTCCGGCCCAATGAACGGCATCGGGTGCTGTGTCGTCACCGCCCACGATCTCGACCAATGGCAAAAGATAGGGCGGATTGAACGGGTGGCCAATCACGCAACGCTCTGGCGTGCAACATTTAGCTTGAATGTCGCTCATCATCAGACCCGAAGTCGATGAGCCGATAACCACATTCGCGGGAACGATCTCGCCCAGCCTGCGATAAAGTTCTTGCTTCATCTCCAAATTTTCGGGCGCGCTTTCCTGAATGAACTCTGCGCCTTCAACCGCCTCTTCGATATCAGTCTCAATGGTCAGCCGATCCAGAGAGGCACCCTCGGCCAGGCCCAGAGCAGTCAGGCTGATCCAGGCGGTATCCAAAATGGTGCGAAAGGCAGGAATTTCGTCTTCACTGTGAAGATAGGTGGTGACGTCATAACCGCGCGCCAGAAAATGCGCGGTCCAGCCGCCCCCGATGGGCCCGCCGCCAATGCTGGCAACGCGCCTCACGTCCTGAGGGTTGGGATACATGCTATTTGCCCTTAAAGTTGGGTTCGCGCTTTTCGACGAATGCCGCCACACCTTCTGCCGCATCATCCGATTTCAGCATCTTGCGGTAAACCGGCATCGGATCGGTGCGCATTTTGTGGAACGCCTCTTCCAATGGCACGCATTCAATGGTGCGCTGTACCTCTTTGACGCTTTGCATCGCCAGCGGAGCGGACCACGCCAACGATGCCGCCCATTCGCGGGCTGCTTCCATCAGTTGATCTTTGGGCACAACTTTGTTGACCAGGCCATAATGCGCAGCCTCAGCCGCGGGCATGCGACGGCCCAGATAGAACATCTCCATCGCGATATTGTGTGGTATGCGCCGTGGCAGGCGCTGCAGAGCACCGGCATCAGGCACGATGCCCAGCGGCATTTCGGGCAAACCAAATTCGACGTGATCGGCCGCAATCAGCAGATCACAGGCCAGCGCCATCTCAAACCCGCCGCCAATGGCCAGACCATTGATCGCGGCTATCACCGGTTTGTTCAGAAACCAGTTTTCGGTCAGGCCGGTGAAACCGCCGTCGCCGTAATCGTCCGTTTCCCACCAGTTATCGAGCTGCATTTCGCCCGAATTCAGGGCCTTGAGGTCCCACCCTGCGGAAAAGATCTTGTCCCCTCCGCAGGTCAGAATGGCGACCCGAAGCTCCGGGTCGTCATGCAGTTCTTTGAAAGCCGCCGCGAGAGCCTGAGAAGTAGCAACATCAATCGCATTGACCTTTGGCCGGTCTAACGTGATCTCCAATACATGCCCGTCGCGCCGGGTTGTGACACCTTCTGTCATGTTGTTTTCCTGTTCTTACGTGTTTAGCTGCGTTTCCAAGACTAACCTTTAAGAAAAGGCAGGCATGACTTTGTCACAGAACAGCTCGAGCGAGCGTTTTTGTTCTTTGTGCCCCAAACCAAGGCTGGCGTAGTAAATATAGTTATCGACACCGATGTCCTGATATCCTTTCAGCTTTTCAATCACTCCGTCTGGTGTGCCGAACATCAGGTTCTCGGTCAGCATGTCGGCGTCGTACTCGGCCCGGTTTTCAAGGCTTTCCAGCGCAACCGGCTTGGCAAAGCCGTTTTCAACATCGCCTAAGTTTTTGAAGTAATTCTCAAACTGCCCCAATTGAACACGCGCCGCATTGAGCGGCACGGTCACATCTTCGGGCCGATCGTAAACGGCAGTGTGGCGCATCATTGCCATCTGAGGGCGTTTACAGCCGGGGTTGTTGTCAACCGCCTCTTGCAGGCGTTCCATATACAGTGCGGCTTCACTCATCGGGCGAGTCAGTGGCCAAGACTGGATGTTGTAGCCGTTTTTGACGGCATAATCGAAGGTAATCGGCGCACGCGCCGCGACCCAGATCGGCACGTCCTTTTGTACCGGCTTTGGTACCGAAGTCGACGTCGGGTAAGACCAGAACTCTCCGTCCAGCGCGTGATCGCCAGCCCAGAGCGCGCGCACTGCAGGCAGCATTTCCTGCATGTAACGCCAGGCATCCGATTGTTTCAGGCCCGGATGCATGCGGTCAAACTCGCGCTGGTACGCGCCGGATCCGATGCCAAATTCCAGACGTCCATCGCTGAGAAGATCAGTCATAGCGGCTTCGCCAGCCAAGCGGATCGGAGACCAGTATGGCGCCACGGCCACAGCCGTGCCAAGACGGATTTTACTGGTGTGTTCCGCCCACCAGGTCAAAAGTTGGAACGGGTTTGGGGCAATGGTCATTTCCATGGCATGGTGCTCTGCCGCCCAGACGACATCAAAACCGCCCTGTTCAGCCATTTTCACCATATCTAGTGTGTGATCGCGGACCGTCTTCATATCAAGGCTCGGGTCCATGCGCTCCATGTTAACTGCAAGTTGGAACTTCATAGGTCTTACTCCGTGTTTCGCTGAAATCAGCGCATGACAAAAGGATTGGCAATCGGCTCATCCGATGTATTCATCCAGACCGTTTTCGGTCTGGTGTAGTCGTAGATCGCTTGTAACCCTGCTTCGCGGCCATAGCCGGAACCTTTATTGCCTCCAAACTCTGCAATCGGTGACACCATGCGATAGGTATTGACCCAGACGATGCCAGCGCGCACTGCGCTTGACATACGCAGGCTTCGCGCGCTGTCCTTTGTGAAAATACCTGCAGCAAGGCCAAGCTCGCTGTCGTTGGCCAAGGCGAGAACTTCCTCTTCGGTTTTAAAGCGCTGAACGCTGAGAACCGGGCCAAACAATTCTGTTTCGACAATACGCATGTCCTGGCGCGGGCATTCAATAATTGTGGGCTCATAGAACAATCCCCCAAGGCCTTCTGGTTGCTTGCCGCCAACAAGAACGGTGCCACCTTCGCTTTGGGCATGCGCTACCTCGGTCTTGATATGATCAAGCTGTCCTTGAGTGCAGAGTGGGCCCATCTGGGTTTCTTCAGCCAGCGGATCACCAATCAAAATGCTACGGGTAATCTCTGTCATACGTTCAAGGAACTCATCCGCGATATCTTCGTGCAGATAGAGGCGTGATCCCGCGACACAACTCTGGCCAGTGGCCCCAAAAATTCCCGCGATTGAGGCATTGACCGCGCTTTCGATATTGGCGTCGTCAAAGACAATGAAAGGCGATTTTCCGCCCAGTTCGAGTGAGACTTCGGCAAAGTTCTGTTTCGAGTTTTCCAACACCAGGCGCGCGGCATTTGGCCCCCCGGTAAAGGAAATTCGGGCAACCTGCGGATGGCTGGTCAGAACCTTTCCACAAGGGTCTCCGTGCCCCGAAACGATGTTGACCACGCCAGGCGGAAAACCGGCCTCTTCGATCAGGTCGCCAAACTCCAGCATTGCAGCCGAGGCATGCTCCGAGGCTTTCAAGACCACAGTATTGCCTGCCGCAAGCGCCGGGCCAATCTTAACGGCGACCAGGAACAATTGTGAATTCCATGGCACGACGGCGGCCACAACTCCCAATGGTTCGCGTTTGGTAAAGACAAACATGTCCGGCTTGTCGATGGGCAGGGTCTCGCCGCTGACCTTGTCGGCGCAGCCAGCGTAAAAGTGGAAATACTCGGCAATGTACTTGGCTTGCCAGCGTGTCTCCTTGAACATTTTACCACTGTCGATCGATTCAGTGCGGCCCAAATCTTCGGATTTCTCCGCCAGAAGATCCGCCAGTTTACGCAGACAGCGCCCGCGTTCAGTTGGTGTCATTCCTGCCCAAGGGCCGCTGTCAAATGCGCGAAAAGCTGCCTCAACTGCGCGGTCCACGTCTTCGGCTGTGGCCTCTGGAACGCGGCTCCAAACTTCACCTGTAGCAGGGTTAATACTGTCAAACGTTTTGCCGTCAGATGCGCCGACCCAATCGCCGTCGATCAACATTTTGTAAGTTCTGATGTCGCCCATGTTGCGGTTCCTTTTCGTCCCGTGATTCTCATTCTTGCCGGTTCAACGTGCTTAACATGCGTAATTTCGTCGTATTGTGTCGAATTTTGGTAACAAAATGCCCTAAAACGCCGTCTAACCTTTTCGTAAGGGAGACTGCGAAATGGCGAACAAGAAACAAATCATAGGAAAACCACTTGAGATCGGAGGTCGGGTTTTGTCACTTTCACGGGCAATTCGGGCCGGTGATTTTGTGTTTCTAACGGGTCAAATACCGATGCAGAATGGCATGCCGATGACCACTGGCACAGTCGAGGATCAAACCCGCGCAATTCTGGAAGACATCAAGACAACGCTGGCAGACGCCGGGTGTGAGCTGGGAGATGTTGTGAAATCTATGGTCTGGCTGCGCGACCGGTCTGACTTTCCGGGCTTCAATGAAGTTTACGGAAAATACTTTCCAGTTGAGCCTCCAACCCGCTCGGCGGTGGTCAGCGATTTGTTGGTCGATGTCAGGGTCGAGGTTGAAGTTGTGGCCTACCGCCCTTTGCAGGACGATGCATAACATGACCGAATTCACATCTGATGGCACCGCCTTTGATCTCAGCGGGCCAGACAATGCCCCAGTTGTGGTCCTGATCCATGGGCTGGGGTTGAACCGAGATTGCTGGCAGTGGACCACACCTGCCTTGTCTGATCGGTTCCGCGTGTTGGCGTATGATCTCTTCGGGCATGGTGAGAGCCCGCCCCCACCCGAAACACCTTCATTGTCTGTATTCTCACAACAGCTTTCAGATTTGCTCGATCATCTGAACATCGCCAAGGCCTCAATCGCTGGCTTTTCTTTGGGTGGTATGATTGCGCGCAAGTTCGCACAAGACTCACCTGAACGCGCGAGTGAACTGATTATCCTCCACTCACCTCATCAGCGCACAGCGGACGCACAAGAAGCTATCCTCAAACGCGTTGAGATGGCGCGCGAATCAGGCCCTTCCTCAACTGTCGAGGCCGCACTCGAACGCTGGTTCTCACAAGATTTCCGGAGTGCCAATCCTGACTTAATGGACCTGGTGCGCAGTTGGGTCACAGCCAATCCAATCACGGTCTATCACACAATCTATCGCGTTTTGGCCGATGGCATTGACGAAATCACCGCCCCAGTGCCACCGATTTCGTGCCCGACACTTGTCATCACCGGGGACGAAGATTTTGGCAACGGACCGGAGATGACCCACGCGATTGCCGCAGAGATTGCCGGAGCTGAAACGCTCATCCTGCCGGGTCTAAGGCACATGGCCCTGGCAGAAGATCCCGCAGCGATAAACCAACCCATCCGCAGCTTTCTGGACAAGAACATCAAAGGGAGCGCGCCATGAGCACCCAAATCCTAAAAGGACTACGCGTGCTCGACCTTAGCCGCATGCTATCAGGTCCCTATTGCACCATGATGTTGGCCGACCATGGTGCAGAGGTCATTAAGATCGAAGACAAACGCGGCGACACCAGCCGCAACAACGGCCCATTTCGCGATGATGATCCGGACCACAATTGGGCTGGCTATTTTGTCAGCCTCAATCGCAACAAGAAAAGCGTTCAGCTGGATTTGAAAACCGAGGCGGGCAAGGACGCTTTTCGCAAACTTGCAGCAAGCGCGGACGTCATTGTTGAGAACTTTCGCCCCGGTGTGATGGAACGGCTGGGCCTGTCTTATGAGTCCTTAAGCGAAGCCAATCCTGCTTTGGTTTATGCGGCGATCCGAGGATTTGGCGATCCTCGCACAGGCGACAGTCCTTATGGCAAATGGCCGTCATATGACGTTGTGGCACAAGCCATGGGCGGCCTCATGGCGGTGACCGGCCCAGACGCAGACACACCAACCAAAGTGGGTCCAGGAATAGGAGATGTCTTTGCGGGCATGATGATGTCCTTTGGCGTGATGGCCGCCCTACGTGAGGCCGAGGCCACTGGCAAAGGTCAATTTCTTGATGTGGCGATGTATGACGCGATGATTTCGCTTTGCGAGCGTGCCGTGTACTTGCACGATTTGACAGGTGAAATTCCAAAACCAGAAGGAAACGGACACCCTCTTTTAGCGCCATTTGGCCTGTTCCCATCCAGCGACGGATCTGTTGCTCTTGGCATTGTAGACGACGCCTTTTGGTCGGCCTTGGCCGCGGCAATGGGCACCCCTGAACTGGGTACCGATCCCCGCTATGCCACGCGGGCGGCGCGTTCCGCAAATGCTGTTGAAGTCAACGCGATGGTTGGCAAATGGACCAGCCAGCACACCAAGTCGGAACTGACTGACATTCTGGGCGGCAAAGTCCCCTTTGGTCCGCTCAACACCATCGAAGATATTTTTCGTGACCCACATGTGGCGGCGCGAAAAATGCTGGCGCAAGTGCCCCACCCAGATTCAAATCACTCCCCTTGGACAGTGGCGGCGAACCCATTGCGGTTTGGGGGGCATGAGCCTTCGGCATTTGCGTCTCCTCCACGGCTGGGAGAGCATACCAAGGCGGTACTGGCCAGCGCAGAACCTCAGACCATGAGCGAGGAAGACAAACGGTCCTTGCGCGATGCGTTTGGCACGTTTGCCACTGGCGTTACGGTGGTCACAACACGCCAGAAAGACGGCACCCCCCGTGGGTTTACAGCCAACTCATTTTCCTCAGT
Organism: uncultured Shimia sp.; assembly: GCF_947498095.1. Taxonomy (GTDB): domain Bacteria; phylum Pseudomonadota; class Alphaproteobacteria; order Rhodobacterales; family Rhodobacteraceae; genus Shimia. The sequence continues at coordinate 20,650 of NZ_CANMJE010000022.1, forward strand.
TTCTTTGGATCCTCCACTCTTGCTGATCTGCATCGGCAAGTCCGCGCATAGCTGTGATACCTTTGCCGAAGCCGACCACTTTACGGTCAATATCCTGAGTGAGGACCAAAAAGCGGTTTCGGGCCTTTTTGCGTCACGCGCACCGGATAAGTTTGAACAGGCCGACTGGCACGCTGCCTATGCAGACATGCCCGTTTTGGACGGATCCCTTGGGAGTTTTGTCTGCGAACGCCATAGGCTGGTCGATGCAGGGGATCACTTGATCCTGATTGGCCTTGTAAAAGAGCACATGACCCGAGACAGCCAACCGCTGGGCTACTTTCGAGGCTCATACTTCTCAATCGGATTAGAAGAACCTCTGGTGAATGCCGCAGGCGCTGGTGGCAATGTTTCCATCGGGGCGGTGATGGAGCGCGATCAGAAAATTCTCCTGCAAGAGCTTTTAGATGGCACGTTTTGCGTGCCACATACCACAGAAGGGCACAGCAGTCTGGACACCCTTAACGGCATGTTGAAGGCCGAAGGTCTGGCCCCACAACTGGACTATCTTTATGCGATCTACAGTGACAGTGAAACTGGGCACCACGGTATTTACTACCACGGCACCGTTGCGGGTGAAGCTCCTGAAAATATGACATATTTTTCGTTGTCCGATCTCCCACTGGATCAAATTCCGAGTGCTGCTGAACGCAGCATGCTGACCCGGTACCGAGAAGAATACAAACACGGCAGTTTTGGCATTTACCAAGGCGACGAAGCCTCGGGATTGGTACACAAAGTTGCTGGCTTACATCCCTCGAAACATTGAACAGGAAAAGGAGCACGCAATGCTTCCCGAACTTCGAAAAGTCGTCACCTTTGACGAAGATATCTATCGTGACGGCGAAAAAGCTGCAGACCCGGTGCTTCGGGTGATTGGTGTCGCGGCAGTTGTGGCCAACCCCTGGGCGGGGCGCGGTTACGTCGAAGACCTGCAGCCCGAAATCCGCAGGATGGCGCCGGTGCTGGGCAAACTGCTGACGGACCGGCTGATTGATCTGGCCGGATCAGGCGATGCGATTGAGGCCTATGGCAAAGCCTGTATCGCGGGGGCCAATTGCGAATTGGAACACGCCTCTGCATTGATCCACACACTGCAGTTTGGCAATTTTTACCGTGAAGCCGTCGGTGCCAAAAGCTATCTGGGTTTCACCAACACTCGCGGCCCAGCCAACTCGCAAATCCAAATCCCGCTGATGGACAAGCATGACACCGGACGGCGTTCACACTATTTGACAACACAGTTTTCGATCTATGATGCACCTGCCGAAAACGAACTGGTTGTCGCACTAGGTGCGGCCACTGGCGGCCGTCCGCATCATCGCATCGGGGATCGTTACTCTGATCTTGCTGCGCTTGGCCGCGACATCGAAAACCCGGCTGGCATCGACCAGTGACGTGCGCCGGCGCTTGCCGGCCCTTTGTTCAGGCTTGCCTTGGGGTTTTCCGAGGCAAGCTTTCCCTAACCCAAGGCGCCCAAAGCGTAGCCATCGGCATTGCACGAGTTGAACAGCAACAGAGCCGGGAACAAAGGAACACGTTACAATGACCAAACCGATTCTCTTGATTATTTCCCTTGGCGAACTAGGAACCGCGTTATTGGAAACGGCGGCGCGCGCGGGCCTGTTTGAGACAATTTTTGTCGCAAGTCGAAGTCTGGTCAAAGCGCAGGAACGCGCCAACAACGCTGCGATCGGCGCCGGACTTGAAGGGTTTTTCCCAAATATTCAAGCTGTTGAGCTGGACATACATTCCGAAGCGTCGATCAGAACTCTTAGACACATGAACCCCGACTATATCTTCACCGCACCATCATTGATGCCTTGGTGGAAACTCGATGAAGGTGCGTCAGACCTCCCGTTCGCGAGTTTCACCGCCCTGCATTTGGCACTGATGGTGAAATGCCGAGATATCATTGAACAGGCTGATATCAGAGCTTTCTGGATTGGAGCTTCTTTTCCGGATGTCATCAATGCCGTCCTAAATTGCGATGGGTTTGGGCCTGACTGCGGGATCGGCAATATTCAAGAGCCCATTCCCAAAATCCAATCGGCGGTTGCAAAACGAATTGATTGTCAGCCAAAGGATGTTCAAATCCGGATGGTGTCTCAACATGCCTTTGAATACTACGTCTTGAACGCCGCGCAGAGCGACATCCTGCCTCCGTATTTGCTGAAAGCCACTGTCGACGGACGTGATGTCACAGAAGTCGCCGAAGACGTTCTGCGTGAGTCTTATCCATTTCCATATGATCTGCATTTCAACCGCGTAACGGCCTCGGCCGGACTTGCCGCACTGCGCGCATTGACAGGGCAAACCCCCTCTTCAATACACTTACCCGGGATTGGAAAACTCATCGGCGGCTACCCCGTCTTGGCAAGTCGCGAAGGGATAGAAATTGACCTCCCCAGCGACTGGACGATGGAACAGGCGATCAACACCAATGAGGCTTCGTTGATTTGGGACGGCATTGAGGCAGTCGAAGCTGACGGGACAATTGTTTTCTCTGAAAACACTAGAAAACAGTTTTACGCCTTGCTGGGTAAACACATCGACACACTTCACGTCTCAAACGCGGATCAGCAGGCTCAATCCCTGCTGGCTGCCCTTTGACACATTAACATTTCACACCGATCTAAGGGCACTTGATATGAAAACCGAAAACTCCAAACAATTGTTTGACCGGGCGATGCAGGTGCTGGTCGAAGGATGCAGTTCGGCCTCTCGGGGCCCAATGAATTACAAGCCTTACCCAGCCTATATGCGAGAGGGAAAAGGCGCACGTATCTGGGATGTGGATGGCAATGAATTCATCGACTGGCAGCTGTCTTTTGGGTGCCTGCCATTGGGTCATGCCCACCCCAAAATTGTCGACATCGTTCAGGAAAAAGTTGCCGGGGGCACGCATTTCGCCACCGCGCTGGAGGTGGAAGTAGAAACCGCTGAACTGATGGTTGGGATGCTTCCTCACGTCGACAAAGTCCGTTTTGCCAACACCGGCACCGAAGCCTGCATGACGGGTGTTCGTATGGCGCGCGGGATCACAGGCAAGCGCAAAGTGCTCAAGTTTGAAGGCCATTACCACGGTTGGTACGATGGCCTATTGGTTAGTTCCAATCCTCAGAACGTCACCACCTTGGGGCACCCAAACGACCCGGTTCGCATTCCGGACAGCTCTGGCCTCACTCCCGGTTCCTGGGAAGATACGCTGGTCTGCGTTTGGAATGACGAAGAGGCGCTGGAGCGGATGCTTGATGCGCATGGCCGGGAAATTGCATGCGTGATTATGGAAGGCGCGATGTCCAACATGGGAGTGATCCCGCCAAAGCCTGGCTATCTGAAACGCGCCCAGGAGCTGTGCCGCGCCCATAACGTATTGTTTTACCTTGATGAAACGGTCACAGGATTCCGGGTGGCCCCCGGCGGTGCCGCTGAGTTGTATGACCTACAACCAGACATTGTGACCTATGGCAAAGCATTGGGTCAGGGATTCCCGGTCGCAGCCATTGCCGGACCTGATCACATTATGGAAAGCATCGAATACGGCAAGGTCCTGCATTACGGCAGCCACAACGCGCCTCGGCTAGGGCTGTATGCGGCCAAAACCATGCTGGAAGAAATGACCCGCGACGATAATGCCGGATTTAAGAAAATTTCTGATATTGGCGAGCAAATGACCAAGCGTCTCAATCAGGTTGCACGGGATACCGGCCAGAACATGCGGGTTCAGAATGTGGGATCAATGTTCCACCCGGTCTTTACCGACCTAGACGCCATCACAGGTTATCGAGAGTTTTGCGCGACTGTTGATCTTGAAAAATACGGCACCTTCTCTCAGCTGATGCGGGATCAGGGCATCTTTTTCTCCGGCAACAAAATTCTACACAACCTAAGTTGTACCGAGCACACTCAAGCGGATGTTGATGCATCAATTGAGGCGGCAGGACACGCGCTGGAGCAGATGGCCTAGCAACGCTCTACATCAGATAATGGTCACAGTGAGCGGTTCGGGAACGCCGCCCAAAACTGAAAGGAAAATCCATGAGTGCTTTTGACGAGGACTTGTTTCTCAAAGGGTTAGAACAACGCAAAGCAACTCTGGGTGCCGCATACGTTGAAAAAAACCTTTCTGAGGCTGATGAGTTCAGCCGCCCCTTCCAAGAGGCCATGACAGCGTGGTGCTGGGGATTTGGTTGGGGTGATGACGTAATAGATGCCAAAACACGCAGCATGATGAACTTGTCGATGATCGGTGCCTTGGGAAAAATGCATGAGTGGGAAATCCACTGTCGTGGCGCCCTTAAGAATGGCGTCAGCAAGGAAGAACTACGCGCCATCATCCATGTTATTGGCATCTATTGCGGCGTGCCTCAGGCTGTAGAGTGTTTTCGAGTGGCCAAGAGGGTCCTGGAGCAGGAGTAAGTTTCGGGTGGGAATGCTCAAGATCCCGACCGATGACAATGATGCGCTACACAATATGCCGCGAGGCCTGTTACCAGCAATAATTGTTGAGCCTGCGGATCAGATATCCAACGTGTGTTCTTTCTCCCATCGAGAAAAGTGAGACACGAAAGAGTCCCATTCCTGATGCTTCATCTTGATGTAAGCGTTGGAGAATTCCTTACCCATGATGGATTTCAATTCCTCATCTCTGTCGTACTCTCGCAGTGCGTCCAGCATGTTCAGAGGCAGCTTTGGCGCGTCGGTCACAACGTGACCCTGTGCGTACATATCGATATCCCACCGCTTGCCCGGGTCCGCCTTGGTGCGAACACCTGAAAGCCCCGCAGCGATTATCACAGCCTGAAGCAGGTACGGGTTCACCGCCCCATCGGGCAGCCGCAACTCGAACCGGCCCGGCCCAGGAACTCGCACCATATGGGTGCGGTTGTTGCCAGTCCAAGTGACCGTATTGGGTGCCCATGTCGCGCCAGACATGGTGCGCGGCGCGTTGATCCGTTTGTAAGAGTTCACAGTTGGATTTGTGATCGCCGCCAGCGCAGAGGCATGTTTCATGATGCCCCCGAGGAAATGCTTGCCGCTCTCGCCCAACCCAACTTCACCTGTCTGACCTTCACCCTTGTCCGAGGCAAAGACATTAACCTTGGCATCAGCACCGGGCGCATCCCAAACAGAAACATGGGCGTGGCAGCCATTGCCCGTCAGACCTTCAACGGGTTTGGGCATAAAGGTCGCGCGGAAACCGTGCTTCTCTGCGACAGACTTGGTCATGAACTTGAAAAAACTATGCTTGTCGGCGGTCTTAAGTGCGTCGTCAAACTCCCAGTTCATTTCGAACTGGCCGTTGGCATCTTCATGGTCATTCTGGTACGGGCCCCAGCCCAATTCGAGCATGTAGTCGCAAATCTCGCGCACCACATCATAGCGGCGCATGACCGCTTGCTGATCGTAGCAGGGTTTGGCTGCGGTATCGAACGGGTCAGATATCTCCTCGCCATCAGGGGTTAGCAAGAAAAACTCAGCCTCAATACCCGTTTTCACGTGCATGCCTTCGGACGCGGCCTCATCAATCAACTTGCGCAGAACATTGCGCGGGGCCTGTGCGACATCCTCACCTTCCATCACGCAATTTCCGGCAACCCATGCCACTTCGGGTTTCCAAGGCAATTGGATAACCGAGGATGGGTCAGGTACCGCCAACATATCCGGATGTGCCGGAGTCATATCCAAATATGTCGCAAAGCCCGCAAAACCCGCACCGTCCTCTTGCATGTCAGCGATCGCTTGTGCAGGCACCAGTTTGGCCCGCTGGCCACCGAACAGATCGGTGAAAGAAATCATGAAGTATTTAACGCCGTTTTCTTCAGCGAAAGTAGCCAGATCTATCGTCATTGGTCCACTTTCCTTTCCCTGTTAGATTGAAAAAGGCGCGACCACATTGGGGCCGCGCCTGATTGTCTTTAACAACCGCCTTTGCCAGGGTACCAATCGGTACCAGCGAGCGGTATTTTCGCCATCGCGGCGGCTTCCATAGTCAGCGCACACAGATCCTCGGGTTCAAGATTGTGCAAATTGTTATGGCCACAAGCCCGCGCAATCGTTTGCGCCTCGAGCGTCAACACTTTGAGGTAGTTGCGCAACCGGCGTCCCGCATCGATCGGATCAATTCGAGACTGAAGCTCGGTTGTTTGGGTTGTAATCCCAGCCGGATCAAGACCTTCGTGCCAGTCGTCATACGCGCCGGTGGTGGAGCCAAGCTTTTGGTATTCTTCTTCCCATTTAGGATCATTGTCCCCAATCGCCACCATGGCGGCGGTACCGATTGAGACCGCGTCAGCCCCCAAGGCCAACGCCTTGGCGACATCGGCTCCAGTGCGAATACCTCCGGAAATAACGAGCTGCACTTCCCTGTGCATGCCGAGGTCCTGCAAAGCCTGAACTGCCGGTCGAATGCATGCCAAAGTGGGAAGACCGACATGTTCTATGAACACATCCTGAGTGGCCGCCGTACCGCCCTGCATGCCATCCAGAACCACAACGTCAGCGCCCGCTTTGACCGCTAAGGCCGTGTCATAGTAGGGGCGTGTTCCGCCAATTTTGATATAGATCGGAACCTGCCAGTCTGTGATTTCGCGCAGCTCCAGAATTTTGATTTCCAGATCATCCGGGCCAGTCCAGTCTGGGTGCCGACACGACGAGCGTTGGTCGATTCCTTTGGGAAGTGTACGCATCTCGGCCACGCGGTCAGAAATCTTCTGCCCCAGCAACATGCCTCCTCCACCGGGCTTTGCACCTTGCCCCACCACAATTTCGATGGCGTCAGCTTTGCGCAAGTCATCAGGGTTCATGCCGTAGCGCGACGGCAGATACTGATACACCAACTGGGTTGAATGTGTACGCTCCTCGGCCGTCATGCCTCCGTCGCCGGTCGTGGTGGAAGTACCTGCGGCTGAGGCGCCTCGACCGAGGGCTTCTTTCGCGGGCCCGGACAATGCGCCGAAGCTCATGCCAGCAATGGTGATTGGAATGTCCAGCACAATGGGTTTCTTCGCAAATCGGGTGCCCAACACAACTTTAGTGTCACATTTCTCGCGGTACCCTTCGAGCGGATATCGGGACACCGAAGCACCTAAAAACAGGAGATCATCAAAATGCGGCACGCGACGTTTCGCACCGCCACCGCGAATATCATAAATTCCTGTTGCTGCGGCGCGCCGAATTTCGGCGTTGATCGGATTTGAGAATGTCGCCGACTGAAGCGGGAGCGTGCGTGGAATGTTGTTGTTATCCATGTCTGAGTATACCTGACTTTAATACGCTTGCGCGTTGTCGACGTCGAAGTTGTAAAGCTGACGCGCCGAGCCATACCGCTTGAATTCTTCGGGTTTTGCATCACACTCTGCACGCGCCAAAAGATCCTTCAGAATCTCAATATGCTCAGGGCGCACATCTTTTTCGATGCAATCTGCACCGAGGCTTTTGACCGAACCGCGCACAAACAACTGCGCTTCGTACAACGAGTCGCCCAATGCATCGCCGGCGTCGCCACAAACAACTAGATTTCCTGCCTGTGCCATAAAGGCCGACATATGGCCGATGTTGCCATGTACTACGATGTCGACACCCTTCATCGAAATCCCGCACCTAGAGCTGGCATTACCCTTGATTACGAGCAATCCCCCATGTGCGGTGGCTCCGGCATACTGGCTGGCATCGCCTTCGACGATAACTTTTCCGGACATCATGTTTTCCGCCACACCTGGACCTACGGACCCTTTGACATGGACAGACGCGAGCTGGTTCATGCCGGCGCAGTAATACCCGGTCGATCCATTTACAGTCACATTGATTGGCGCGTTTAAACCACATGCAATCGCATGGCTGCCCTTCGGATTTACAACTTCCCAATTGTCTTCGGTGACCGCTGAGGATTGCGCTTGTAAGGTCGAGTTAAGACCACGTAGGCCATCGGCTTCAAGATTGTATGTCTGCATCTTAATGGTTCCAGAAATAGACAGTTGCGGGTTCCGGTTCCCAGACCCGTGCTTCAACGATACCGGGAAGGTTGACCAACGCGCGGTATTCGCTGCCAAAAGCAACATATTGATCGGTTTCGGCCATCACCGCCGGTTTGCAAGCAATAGGATCACGGACGACGCCAAAGCCATCTTTGGTGCCAACCACAAAGGTAAAGAACCCGTCCAGATCATCTATCGAGCTTTCCAGAGCCTCGCCCAATGTCGATCCCTTCTGCATTTTCCAGGTCAGGTAAGCGGCACCGACTTCGGTGTCGTTCATGGATTCAATCCGAACTCCTTCGCGCATTAGTTTACGTCGCCAGGAGTTATGGTTCGATAGTGACCCATTATGAACCAGACACTGATCGTCACCTGTCGAAAACGGGTGCGCCCCTTCTGTGGTCACGGCTGACTCGGTGGCCATGCGGGTGTGACCAATCCCATGGGTCCCACCCATATTGGATAGATTAAAACGGTTTGCGACGTCGTTAGGAAGGCCCACTTCTTTGTAAATCTCAATTGCGTCGCCTGCACTCATAACGCGCATACCCGGCCGCAGTTCTTCGAGCGCGGTGCGGGCTTCCTCCAACTTGCCTTGGGGAATTTCCAGAATTGCGTGCGTGTCATTGCGCTTTAGAGAAACGTATTCGCCAATAGCTGCCCCAAGATCATCAGCGAGCGCATCAAAATCCTCATCAGCCTGATCCGATTGCACCGTCAGCTTTGAACTCCCGCCAGAGTCTTTCCCATAAATTGCAATACCCGCGCTGTCTGGACCGCGATCTGTCATTGTGATGAGCATTTCTGTCAGCATTGCACCCAGCTTGGGCTCAAGCGATTTGTCTTTCAGAAACAGGCCGACAATCCCGCACATAAAGTGAATCTCCCTAGTTTGGCATCTGCACACAGCTACCACTGTCAGGAAAATAATTCAACTGCAGTGAATACTTTTATCAGGAGAGACCCCAAATTGTGTCACCAGGGCTCTCTTTGGACACAAACCGAGTTTAAACCGCAGTATTCTTGTATGAAATCACAGACAAAAAGCGGATCGGCAAATCAATCAGCTCTTCAGGACCATGCGGCGCATCCGCATCAAAAAACAAAGTATCGCCGGGCTCCAAAAGAAACATCTGCGCGCCATGGCGGTACCTGACTTGGCCCTGAAGCATGTAGATAAATTCGATGCCGTCATGTTGGAAAGTCGGGAAAACATCTGATTCTTCACTGAGTGTGATGAGATAAGGTTCTGTGATGACACCGCTCGCATTTGACCCAAGATGTCCCAGCAAATTATACTGATGGCCAGCACGCGTACCTTCTCTCTCCATCTCAAGCCCGCTTCCGGATTTGGTATGGATCGCTTCACGTTTTTCCTCAAACCTGCGAAAGAATGCCGTGACTGGGACGCCGAGCCCATTTGCCAGCAATTGCAAAGTTGTCAGTGAAGGAGATGTTACACCATTTTCAATCTTCGAAAGCATTCCCAATGACAATCCGGCTTGCTTGGCAAGATCTTTCACTGTGATGTTTTGATTTTGCCGGAGCGCTTTGACTTCTTTGCCTATGGCAGCTTCAAGCGTGCGCTCCTTTTCGACCCGGACGCGGTGCGGATCTTGTGCAAGGTTTGAATCAGTGTCAGACCCGCGCGCCACTTTCAAAATCGTCATTCCATCACTTCCCCGGTCAAAGCCTGCAATAGTAAAACTAGCAGAATTCGTTTCTGAGTGAACAGCATTCATTGCAGGTGCTGTCAGGCAAATTCGAACTCGTCTCAACCAGGCCAGAGAACCTGTCCCTTTATGCCGCGCAAAGCCCGCGCCACTCGGCAAGAGCGGTGGTTCGTTTCTGCTTGAAATGGTCTCTTTGGGAAAGGCTGCGCTCCTGGTTGAAGTGATTGAAAACGGATGCATGGACGGAAACGAATTTCTGCAAACTTCGCATACGACGAAAGCGGTGCATGGCTCGCTCTCGCCTTCGAAAAGGTAGATGTGAATTCTCAGCGCGATTGTTCTTCCAGCGACCTGTTTCTTGTTTCACCGCATTTCCGACGACCTTCATCGCAGCGCCATAAGACCGCAATTTGTCAGTGACGATGACCTCCGGCGTTCCATACCGTTTCATCGATTTTCTCAAGAATTTGAGGGCTGCGGCGCGGTCTCGTCGTTTCGTGACGTAGCTTTCCAGCACCTCTGCTTCGTGGTCAACCGCCCGCCAAAGGTAATGCTGGACGCCATTGATTTTCACAAAAACTTCGTCTAGGTGCCATCGCCAATTTGAGTAAGAGCGGAGTTGCTGAACCCGTCGTTTGCGGATTTCTGAAGCAAACAACGGACCAAATCTGTTCCACCAGAAACGGATGGTTTCGTGGCTCACGTCGATGCCTCGTTCATGCAGCAGGTCCTCGACATTCCGAAGGGACAGCGGAAACCGAACATACATCATCACCGCCAGGCGAATGATTTCTGGGCTGGTTTTGAAGTAGCGAAATGGTGAGCGTTTTGTCATGACCGAAGGCTAGATCGGCACCCTGCCCTTCACAACCGAGTTTCTTCTGACATCACCAAGTGGACTATTCGCTGCCGAGACACGGGAATTCCGCTTCTTATTCCGTTGATTTGACAGTTTCGAGGATGAGCATTGTCGTCGTCTCTGACACACAGGGCACGTTCTTGAGTTTGCTCAGCACAAATTCTTTGAGAGCGTCTACATCGCGGGTTCTGATTTTCAGGATGTAATCCAAATTGCCAGTGACAAGCAGGCATTCGGTGATCTCGGGCAAGCTGTGAACAGCGGCGAGGAACTCTTTGATGTCCGAGGGTGATTGCCGCGACAGGCGAATATTGACCATCACGCTGACCCCATGCCCCAGAACATCAGGATCAATGCGGGCGCCGTATCCCGTGATGACACCGGTATCCTCCAATCGCTTTACCCGACGGCTGCAGGGGGTTGGCGACAGGCCGACACGTTCTGCCAGATCGAGATTGGATATCCGCCCTTCGGTCTGAAGTACGGCGATGATCTTGTGATCGGTGGCATCAAGTGTTGCCTTGGTCATTTTCACTCATTTTTTCGCTGCGTGAGAGAATATGTGCTGACATTTTTGACAAACTCAACCAGATAGCAACATTTCACCCCTGAATTTGGGCTATTCTGACCAAGTGCACCGCATGAAAGGGATGCAGATGAGTGTTTTTACCCACCCCGAGTTCGAACACGAACAGGTTTTGTTCTGTCATGATCCCGAAATCGGGCTAAAGGGGATCATAGCCATTCACTCGACCGCGTTGGGTCCCGCTGCTGGCGGTTGCCGCATGCATGCCTATGCTTCGGCTGACGAAGCCCTAACCGATGTGCTGCGCCTATCCAAAGGCATGAGTTACAAGAATGCGGTGGCTGGGTTGCCCTTGGGTGGCGGGAAGTCAGTGATTGTTGCCGACCCATCCAGACCTGACAAAGCCGACCTTCTGCGCGCGTTTTCAAAACATGTTCAGTGTTTGAACGGGCGCTACTGGACAGCCATCGACATTGGCGTTGGTCCGGCGGATGCTGATATTCTTGCCGAAAACTGCGAATACATTTTCGCCCGCGCATCGCAATACGAAGCCGGGTTCAATCCCTCGCTGTTCACGGCCCTTGGCGGGTTCACCGGCGTTCGCGCGGTGGCCAAACATGTTTGGGGGCGTGATGATCTAAAGGGCCTTCGCGTTGCAGTTCAGGGGCTGGGGCAAACGGGTGCTGATCTATGTCGTCAGCTTCATGAAGCCGGGGCAGAGCTTGTGGTTGCGGATGTGCAGGACGCGGCGGTCAATGAGATGGTGGATCGGTACGGGGCCACCCCCGTCGCACCCGAAGCGATCCACGCGCAACAGGTCGATATTCTGGCCCCTTGCGCCATGGGGGCCGTGCTCAACGACGAAACGCTGCCCGAGATCAAGGCGCAGGCAATCTGCGGGTTGGCAAACAATCAACTGGCCGAAGCACATCACGGAGAGGCATTGCAGAAACGCGGCATCGCCTATGTGCCAGACTATGTGGTGAACGCCGGTGGTATGATGGGGGCTTCGACAGTGATCTTTTCTACCCCGTCGCGTGAGGCATCCAATCAACGCATTCTCGGCCTTTATGATACGATTCTAGCCATCCTGGACCGTGCCGAACAAAGCGGCTTGCCGTCTTCACAAGTCGCCGACAAGATTGCGGTCGAACGCATGAACGCACACTCGAAATCATGAGCGTGTGAGCAGCCCTATCTGACGGGTCCAAGTTGATTGTTAGTGCATGATCGGCCTGGGTTCCATTGGTATGATGGTTTCC
>NZ_CANMJE010000023.1 GCF_947498095.1 uncultured Shimia sp.
GAAACCATCATACCAATGGAACCCAGGCCGATCATGCACTAACAATCAACTTGGACCCGTCAGATAGGGCTGCTCAGCGGCGCGCACAATCTGAATACGGAAGTAAGCATTCTCAGCATGGGACATACGAGTCATCGTACCAAAGAGCCCCTCCATTGGTCCGCTCGTCAGGAAGATCACGGTCAGAACCTGGAACATCGTTTCCGTCCCGCCACCGGACAGCAACGGCACCATCACAACGACGAAACACAAAAGCAGAACCGTTGACGCCTGTCCGATCGCCGTACTCATCGAATAAAGTTGCTGCGTACGGTTGGCAGAGTCGCCAAACACACGGATCACACGATGCGTTTCCTGCTCGAGAGCAAAGCGCCGGGATTCACGAAGGCGAACTTCTTTCCACCCTGACAGCATATCCTGCACTCGATCACAGAACTCGGCACGAGCGCGCGACGATACAACCAGCTGACGGCGTGCGGGCAAATCGAACACAAAATAGGCGATACCCCCCAAGCACATTGCTCCGATTGTCGCAAAGCCAGCCGCCGGGGAAATCCAGAACAAGTATGGTATCGAGATCGAGACAATAATTACGGCCTCGACGGCTTCCATTACTGTAATCACAGAGCCGGAAACCTGGTCGATTTCGCCGGTCATTGCGGAATAGACTTGACCGTGCTTGCCAGACAGCAAGAACTCGACGTTCGCACGCAACAGACTGCGCGACATACTAAGCCGCAGCTTTTCCTTGAGCTTGATGATCAACCGATGCGCTCGGATGCGGTTTTGATATCCGATGAACAGCATCGCGGCGGCTGAAACCACCAGCAACACAACGGACCATCCGACACCTTCGTCAGCCGTGCGGGCCGTCTCGTTCACTGAAAACATCAGCAAAGATCGGCTGAAACTGCTCAAAAACGTATAAATAACAATAGGATCGCGAAGCACACCGCTGGCGATCAGAAGATAACGGATTACGGTGATCCTGCGGCTCACCAGCTTTCGGAAACCGGCTTCGTCAGGGCTGGCGATGGTCGTTGCTTGTGTCACAGTTACTCACTCGACTCAGTCGAAACGCACGCTAGCGGCTTTCACATAACTTCGCCAGCCATTGTGAAGTGGTTACAGTGGATCTGTGCGAAACAGTTTCACACGCAACCCACCGTGCGCAACAGGAGGGCCGGTTTCAACAAACGGCAGCGTCGAGGCGCGTGCCAGTCCGGCGTCGCTGGTCACGATGCCGACACGCCACCCGGAAAACCGCGAACGCAGGGTTTTGCCAAGCGCTCCGTAGAGCGAAAACAGTGCCTTTTTGTTGCCAATACGAGCGCCATAAGGTGGGTTTGTGATAACAAGGCCAGGAGGCCCTTGCGGAGGTTCAAGATCACTGAGAGCTTGCTCAGAAAATTGCGTCCATGCGGCAACATCCGCGCGTTCTGCATTCTTGGTAGCCCCACGAACTGCACCGGCATCACGGTCGAATCCATAGTACCTTGCTTCAGGCACATGGATAGGTTCAGAACGGCGCATTTCAGCGAGGGTATCAGCATCGAAACTGGCGAGATGTTCAAAGGAAAAATCCCGGTCTCGCCCGGGCTGCAAACCTGCGGCGATCTCGGCGGCTTCTAACAAAAAGGTGCCAGATCCACACATCGGATCAACAACGGGCTCCGTCCCATCAAACCCGCATTGCCGTAGAAACAGCGCTGCGAGGCTTTCTCGCATCGGAGCTTTGCCGGTGTAGATCTTATGCCCGCGCTTGTGCAGGGACTCTCCGGAGGTGTCGATACTGAGTGTGCAAAGGTTGTCTTCGATCCGCACCTTCAACTTGACCTCCCCATCTGGTGCAACCGTGGCCCCCAGTTCCTCGGAGATTGCCCGTTCAATACGCTCAGCCGCCGCGCCTTGGTGGTAAATCTTGGATTTCTTCGACGTCACTTCGACGCGAACTGAAACGTCCGGGCGCAGGAACTCTGCCCAAGGAAAGGCTCTTGCACGGTGGTCCAGCTGCCGCAAGCTCGTGGCACGAAAGGCGCCAATGCGCGCCAAAACGCGCGTCGCTCCGCGCAGTTCGAGATTGGCACGCCAAACGTCTGTCCAAGTGCCGCGAAAAGACACGCCACCGACAAGGTTCGAGGATCTTTCGAACCCTTTTTCACGCATTTCCCGACCTAAAGCAGGCTCCAGTCCGGGCGCGGTTACAACAAAGATTTCAAACGTATTCTTGCGCTTCATGAAGACTGCATAGCGCCTATGGCGGAAAGGGGCTAGGCCACATTCACATTGGAGAGATTGCTCTGAACCCACTCTAAAAGCGCATCATGCTCGGCCGGGATTGCCTGCGCCAAGCCGCCACAAAACGAAACCAACGCATCAACATTCAGTTTGTTCGCGCCAACCAACACGGGCACGTTCAGTTCCAGTGCTCTGCCAATGGTATCCCGAAACCCACGGCCATCTGCCTCGTGCTTTCCGAACTTGTTGACGATCAGCAGATCCGCGCCATGATCCAGCGCCGTTTCGGTCAGAGCGACAGCCTGCTCCAATGCATCCGGGTTCAGCCGACACCCACGTGAATTACGCCCCAAAGATTGTGAAATTCGGATCATCGGGCCGTCTGGCAGCACTTTGACGTCCATGTCACATTTGTGCGCTGCATCTATCTCTGTGTCGATCTGCACGGTACCACAGAGATGCAGACCTTTGTCTGCCAGAGTTTTCGACAGCGCCCCAAGGACCAGATTGGTCTCTCCGCGACCCGGAGCAAGTGTGTAGGCAACTTTCATCGCTCAATCCTATGGAAGAAGTCCGTAGACATACCTTGTCTAAGACATGTCAGAACGATCGTCGAGCCGCCCTCCGTCGGGCGGCTCGCAGGTTTTCAAAATTGGAACAGCCTTGGCAATTAGGCGGCCACGCCCTTTCTCCGGATGGCGCAACCGACCATCCCGGCGAGCACGCCCACCAGAACCGCGATAGCCATCTCAAGCGCATCTATGTTTGCCATCTGGAATTTTGCAAAGATCATAGTATCGCCGATGCCGACAAGTGCCCCAAGAACAGCAGCAACCACAATATTGCGGGTCATCATCCCCAAGCCCAAACCCAAGATACCGGGAAGGCTTAGAACGTTACCTGCAATCGTGCCTAGTAGGTTAAGCATTGTATCAGCCTCCGGACTTGTCGTTAGAATTCAGGCCGAGGAAATCGCGGATGCCTTTGACGTCAAGTTGTGCGTCCTCTTGTGCATCGATCTCCATACCCAGTTCGTCCACCACGCGGTTGTACTCTTGCAAATAGCCTTCGGGCAGTTGGTGCGCGATACCCTGGTGGCAATCGATACAAGTCATGCTTGTGTCGATGGCACGTTGGTGTTCCTTGGCTGCGCGACCTTCCTGAATGGTAAAGTCCATGTAGTCGAAGTTGTGACAGTTACGACATTCGCGGCTGTCGGACTGTTTCATCTTCTTCCATGTTTGGGCAGCCATGGCCAAGCGATGCTCTTCATACTTTTCAGGCGTCGCGATCGTGCCCATCAGTTCGTGATAGACGTCTTTGACGGCCATGACCTTGGCTTTGACCTTGTGGTTCCATTCCTTGGGCACGTGGCAATCCGAACAGATCGCGCGCACACCCGAGTGGTTGTTGTAGTGAATGGTTTCACGATATTCGCCGAGGTTCGTTTCCATCGTATGACAACCGGTACAAAATTCTTCGGTATTCGTCATTTCCATGGACCAGTTGAAGCCACCCCAGAACAGGATACCCGCCAAGAAACCAGCGATCAGTAGAAAGCCCGAGCTGATCGCAACAGCCGGAGTCCAGAACCAGTTCCAGATACGGCGGATGAAGCCCGGTGAGTTGGATTTTGTCATTGTCTTATTCCTCACACAGAGATCCAGTTGGATCAGTTGCTGCCGCTTGATGCCTCAAAGGTGTTGTCCACCAAGGCAGGCGCATCGGCCTGAGGCACGTGGCACTGGTTGCAGAACCAGCGAGTCCCCGCGACACGGTCCAATTGGTTGCCGTCGCGATCCAAGTAGTGGGTCATCGACAAGGTCGGCGCATTGCGTTCACCTGCGGTCGACCAGTCATGGCACCGCAGGCATTGGTTCGCCTTGAGATCGATCTGATACTGGTCAATCGAGTGCGGAACCAAAGGTGGTTGCTGACGGTAGTTGCGACCAAAGCGCTGTTTGTCCTGTTGAAAAACGTCTTCGACAACATTTTGCTCGTCGACAGGTGTGCCGCGCAAGGATTGAACCTCTTGCGCCGTTACAAAGCTCGCTACGGCCAACAGGGCCGACACAACGATGGCACTGATAAGGGCTTGCTTCTTCATGGGTTTATACTCCGTTGCTTGCTCAGGCGGCTTTGCTGGCCCCGGATGCAGGTTGAGTTCTGGTTCGTTGGACACGTCCGGGAGCGGACGTATCGTCAAAACGGTGAGTGAATTTGAAGACGTCCATAGCGCAGACGTCTATGCATCGACCGCAATTGGTGCAGTCGGGTGAAAGAATGAGAGGCGTGTCATTGTCTTTGCCGCGCAAGGCAGGCGAGATGACATGCATTTCGGGACAGACTGCAAAACAGTCCATACAGTCGTCACATTCCGAACGTTTGACCGCCGAAACGCGCAAAATCGATTTGGTTCCCAGAAGGCCATAGAACGTGCCAACCGGGCAGAGATGCCCACACCATCCGCGGCGCGAGACAAAGATGTCGAACAGGAAAACAGCCAGTACAAAGGCCCAGGCAAATCCCATGCCAAAGATCAGCCCACGATGCAGCATCGAGATCGGGTTCACGACCTCCCATGCGATTGTGCCGGTTAAGGCAGACACAGCCAGAACCATCGCCAGAACCCAGTAACGGGTGCCATGTTTTGGCTGCCAGCCTTTTTGCATGCCCAGCTTTTCGTGGATCCAATGCGCGCCATCCGTGACTGGGTTGATCGGGCAGACCCACGAGCAGTACACCCGGCCACCGATTAAGGCGTAAACGACACCCACGATCACAGCGCCGATCAGGGCGGTGGTTTCCGGCCAATGCAGCGCAAAGAAACCCTGAACAGTGATAAAAGGATCGGTAAGCGGCAAGATATCAAAGGTCATAGACCCGGACAGATTGCCTTTGACCCACCAGATGCCGAACCATGGTCCAAGCATGAACAGTCCGAGAAAAAACAGCTGCGTGGCGCGGCGCAACAACAGGAAGCGATGCGCGTAGAGCCAACCAAATTCGTCAATGGCCTCTTGCCCAACGGGAAGTCTGGTTTTGTCACTCATCAGTTCGACCCTCCCATCTCGGGCAACGAGAAAGATGGGGTAAATCCACCGTCCATGCTGGGATCGGGCATCGCGTCGGGCGCATAGCCTCCGGGTGTCACGAGGTTGTCGGTACCGGGTCCGGGCAAACGATCCGGCAGGTCGATCAGCTCATCGACCAGCGGGTTTTTATCTTCCCAGCCTAACTTGTAGTGATCTGCGGCAGGTGCCTTGGCAATGCGATACGGCAGCACCTTGATGGCGGCCTCGTTCGGCAGCACGCAGGATTTTTCACATTTGCCACAACCTGTGCATTTGTCGGCATGCACGACGGGCATAAAGATTGCATGAGCGCCCGAGCGCTCATTATGTCGGCGCTCAAGGGTAATGGCTTCGTCAATGACGGGGCAAACGCGATAGCAAACATCGCAGCGCAGGCCCAGCGCGTTCAGGCAGGTCTCTTGGTCAATCAAGACCGCCACACCCATGTCGGCGTCGTCGATGTTGGTCAACCCATGATCCAGAGCCCCAGTTGGACAGGCCACAACACAAGGGATGTCTTCACACATCTCACACGGGACGTCTCGGGCTGTAAAATAGGGGGTGCCAGTGGCAGGGCCGTCATAACCCAGTTCCGCCAGTTTCAACGTGTCATAGGGGCAATCCCGCACGCAGAGCCCGCATCGGATGCAGGCCGCAAGGAAATCATCCTCGTCCAAGGCGCCGGGTGGGCGAATTGCCTGCGCCGGCAAAGCGCGGGCATCATTCACCAGATAGACAAGTCCCATGCCCGCCACCGCACAGCCTGCCACACCGCGCGCCGAGTCCTTTAGGAAACGGCGCCGGTCCATTGGCGAAGATTTGCGTTGTTGGGCGGGCATGGTTTTCTCTTTTCCTTTACAACAAGTTAGGCGCGTTGAATCTTACATGCGCATTTCTTGAAGTCGGTCTCTTTCGAGATCGGACAGGTCGCATCCAAGGTCAGTTTGTTGGTCAGCTGGCCTTCGTCGAACCACGGCATGAACACAACGCCTTTGGGCATCTTGTTCCGGCCACGGGTTTCGACGCGGGACAGAACCGAGCCACGACGGGTCGAGACTTCGATTTCTTGCCCACGGCGCAAACCGCGATCCTTGGCGTCGTCCGGGTGCATGTAGACCACAGCCGTGGGATACGAACGGTGCAGTTCCGGCACGCGGCGGGTCATTGACCCTGAGTGCCAGTGCTCAAGCACACGACCGGTTACGAACCACAGGTCATACTCGTCATCCGGGCTTTCTGCGGCATGCTCATAAGGCGCGAAGATGATGTTCGCCTTGCCATCGGGCTTGCCATAGAACTGAACACCTTTGCCCTTTTCGACATAGGGGTCATAGCCCTCGCGGAAGCGGTACAGAGTCTCTTTACCGTCGACCACGGGCCAACGCAGACCACGTGCCTTGTGATAGACGTCAAACTCGGCCAGATCGTGGGCCTTGCCGCGACCAAAGTCGGCATACTCTTCAAACAGACCTTTTTGAACGTAGAAGCCAAAGTCTTTGGATTCAGCGTTGTTAAAGCCGTCAGCCGTTTCCGACAGAGGGTATTTGTTGACCTTGCCGTTTTCATAGAGAACTTCGAACAGGGTCTTGCCGCGATACTCGGGTTTCTGTGCGATCAGCTCTTCGGGCCAGACATCTTCGACCGTGAAGCGTTTTGCAAACTCCATGACTTGCCAAACATCAGATTTGGCCTGACCTGGTGCATCCACCTGCTGACGCCAGAATTGGGTACGGCGTTCCGCGTTACCATAAGCGCCTTCCTTCTCGACCCACATTGCGGTGGGCAGGATCAGGTCAGCGGCCAAGGCTGTGACGGTGGGATATGGATCCGAAACGGTGACGAAGTTTTCGGGATTGCGATAAGCCGGATACCCTTCTTCGTTGATGTTCGGAGCCGCCTGAAGGTTGTTCGTACACTGGACCCAGTGACAGTTCAGGTCACCGTCTTTCATTTTGCGGTGTTGCAGGACCGCATGGAAGCCGGGTTTTCCGGGAATAGTGCCTTTTGGCAGGCCCCATTTCGCCTCAGCGAAATCGCGGTGCTCCTCCTTCATGACCACCATGTCGGCAGGCAGCCGGTGTGCAAAAGTACCAACCTCACGCGCAGTACCACAAGCCGAAGGCTGACCAGTCAGCGAGAAGGGCGAGTTGCCCGGTTCGGCAATTTTGCCGACCAGAAGGTGCACGTTGTACATCAGTGAGTTCACCCAGGACCCACGGGTGTGCTGGTTGAAACCCATGGTCCAGAGCGACATCACCTTACGGTTTGGATCAGCATATTGCTTGGCCAAACGCAGCAGCGATGCTTCGGGAACACCAGACAGTTTCGACACTTTTTCAAGCGTGTATTCTGAAACCGCTGCGGCATACTCTTCAAAGCTGATTTTGGTCAGCTTGCCGTGCTTGCCTTCGTGAGATGGATTTTCAGCCGCTTCTTCCAGCGCGTGGTTGGGGCGCAGGCCATAACCAATGTCGGTCGCGGTTTTGGTGATGTTGACGTGGTTGTTCACGAACTCTTCGTTCACCGCACCAGTTTCAATGATGTAGTTTGCGATGTAGTTCAGGATCGCCAGATCGGTTTGCGGTGTGAAGATCATGCCGTTGTCGGCCAGCTCGAACGAACGATGCTCAAACGTAGACAAAACGTGCACTTCAGCGCCGGGCTTGGTCAGGCGGGTGTCTGTCAGACGCGACCACAGGATCGGGTGCATCTCGGCCATGTTTGACCCCCAAAGCACAAACGTGTCTGCGTGCTCAAGGTCGTCATAGCAGCCCATCGGCTCATCGATACCAAAGGTCCGGATGAACGAAGCCACGGCAGACGCCATGCAGTGACGCGCGTTGGGGTCGATGTTGTTTGACCGCAGACCCGCTTTCATGAACTTGGCAGCGGCATACCCTTCCCAGACGGTCCACTGGCCTGAGCCAAACATGGATACGGCTGTTGGGCCTTTCTTCTTGATGGTCTCTTTCCACTTGTCGGCCATCACATCAAAGGCTTCGTCCCAGGATACGGGCTCAAATTCACCTTCTTTGTCATAGACGCCGTTGGTTTTCCGCAAAAGCGGGGTGGTCAGACGGTCCTTGCCGTACATGATCTTGGACAGGAAGTAGCCCTTGATACAGTTCAGGCCGCGGTTCACGGGCGCTTCGGGGTCGCCTTGGGTGGCAACTACCTTACCGTCCTTAACGCCGACCAAAACAGAACAACCGGTGCCGCAGAAGCGACAAGCGGCTTTGTCCCAGCGGATATTGGGTCCGTCGAGCTGCGCCGCGGCAGCATTGGGCAGAGTGATCCCGGCGGCCGACGCTGTAGCAGCGGCGGCAGTTGCCTTGAGGAACGTGCGGCGGGAAGTTGGCAAAGTCATGGGCTATCTCCCGTTCAATGTGTGGGTTGGTCGAGGGCGGGGCTTTGGGCGTCCAGCTCTTCGAAATGGTGATAAGTTAACGTGACGGTCAGAACGCCGGGGATCTGGTGCATATCCATGATCTGTTCCGAGGCGCGCTGGGTTTTGGTGTCTTCGACGGTCACGACGATGCGCCCGTCTTCATGGGCGTGAACCTCGCCACCTTCGATCTCATTGATCGCGGCAATCACGTTGTCGGTCATTTCCGGCATCGCGTGGACAAGGCATCCGCAGATATTCAGCATCGGCTGGCCTCCGTTGGGGTTGATTGAATGAGGGAAATCGCATTGACCGGACAAGGCGCGACACAAAAGCCGCAACCGGTGCAAAGCGAGGCATCAAGATCCATCCGTACCTGGCCACCAAGGGCAGGACGAAAACGGATGGCGCGGGAATCGCAATGATCCTGGCAGGTGCGGCACTCAACGCCCTTGTTCGACAAGCAGGTCTCGGCAACAGCCACCGTCCATGGCCAAGGCGAGTCTGGGATCAACGCGCCCGTGTCACAGGCGTCGATGCAATCATTGCAGAACGTGCATCCATTGTCAGACAGATCAACATGAGGATATCCGCCGTCGCCTTTGACAAGGATCGCTTCAGGACACGCACGAACACAGTCATCACAGCCAGTGCATGCCTCAAGAAACGCGCTTTCAGCCAGCGCCCCAATCGGGCGCATGACGGCAGGGGCCTCAAATCGGCCGCGCAAAAATGCGCGTCTGGATGGTGCAGCAGTCATGTTCGCGTCTCCTCAGTCCCAACTTGGTTGGTCCTGTTCGACATCCTGACTAACAAGCGATGCGCTGCGACGATTTGATCCACGTCATGTTGTTTTGTAAACAATTTGGATTTTGGCGTTTTGTGAATATCTGATTTTACGAATGTTTTTAGAATTTCGCCTGTTTTCATGGCGTTTTGTGAACATCGCAGCGATTCCTCGCTGCTGGCGCCGCTCGGGCATTTTTTTTGCCCATAATCGAAAAAACTACCCCGCTGAACGGAATTGAGCTTGCTGCGCCATCGGCAAAATATGGATAAAGATCGCCCGATAACTGAAGTGAAGGGTTGGAAACTGACATCTTGGGATGTCATTTCGGTGTCGTCCTATTCAGTCGACGCCAAACGTGCGGGCGTCTAAGAGCGCAGTACATAGGTGCGCCCTAACCACGCGGTTGCGGTCGCAGATGTTGTACGCGATCGACATTATCAGCTATCTAGCAATCGCAGTTTGCGCTTACTCAATATTCTCAGGTTTTCCGTGATGAAATTGGACCCTTCGCTCTTACAAAATTTGCCGCCTTTTGAACGGCTTAACGCTGCAGACCGTCAAGAAGTACTTGATTTGGCCCGTATCCGGCGTGTGTTGCCCGGCAAGTCCGTGTTTGAAGAAGGCATGGATGCGACTCACTTTCATCTCTTGTTAGACGGCCACATCCGGGTCGAGCGCCTGAACCCTGAGGGTGAAAAGGTGATCTCGTTGCACATTCCTCCCGGGCAATTGTTTGGCATCGCGCGCGCCTTGGGACGGGACATTTATCCCGCAACAGCTTTGGCCGTCACTGAATGTCTGATCCTGGTCTGGCCGACAGCCTTGTGGGAAACGTTTGTCGAGCGTTACGACGGGTTCTCGACGGAAGCTTACAAAGTCGTAGGAAATCGGGTTTCCGAAATGAACAACCGGATCATGGAGCTGGCAACGCAACATGTTGAGCAACGTGTCGCCCGCGCGATCCTAAGGTTGATGCAACAGCATGGCCGCGACTCCGAGATCGGCACTCAAATAGCTTTTCCGGTGACGCGAAAAGTTATTTCTGAAATGACGGGGAGCACGCTGCACACCGTCAGCAGGTTGTTGTCTCGTTGGGAGCGGCAACGCATCGTGCAAAGCCAACATCGTCATATCTTTGTGCTCGACGAAGGCCGGCTTGAGAAATTGACGCACTGAAACTGCCGCCGGCGGTTCAAAACTGATCCTTCAGCATTTGATCTTGTCCATCGCCGGATCATAGAGCGGTTTCAGCGACGCCGTGGCCGCAACCTTCTCGCCTGCGATTTCGATCTCCCAAGTCCCGTTGTTGACAATGTCGGCTTTCAGCGGTTCGTGATACTCGGCAAATCCAATCCCAACTGCACCACCCAGAGAATGGCCGTAACCGCCAATCTGCAAATGGCCGACTTCTTCGCCGTTGAGATAGATGCACTCGTTACCATAGAGCAGCGGCTCGGGATCTTTTAACAAGAATTGCAGCATGCGGGTTTTAGGAATGCCCTGCTCTTTGATGGCGGCCAGAGCGTCGCGACCAATAAATCCACCCGGCTTATCCAGTTTCACCGCAAATCCCAAACCCGCCTCGATCGGGTTGTCTGTATTGTCGACGTCCAGGCCAAAGTCACGATAGGCCTTTTCCAGTCGCAGGCTGTTCAGGGTTTGCATCCCCGCGTCGCGCAGGCCGAACTCTTTTCCTGCTTCTTTGAGCAGATCATAGACTTGAACGGAAGCATAAGACGGAACTTGAAGCTCCCACCCCAATTCACCAACAAAGGTTACCCGAAAGGCTTTGACGACCCAATACCCCACGTCGATGTCCTGACAGGTCATGAAGGGAAAGGCATCGTTGGACATGTCTGCTGTGGACACCTTTTCCATTAGCATCCGCGCTTTGGGGCCATGAATGTTGATCTGCGTAATGCCAGGCGTCAGATCAGTGATGACCACCACCTCGCCGTCCTGAACGTGACGTTGCATACGCATCAGGGTGTGCCCGTGGCTGTTTTCGCCAACGACAACCATGAACTTGTCATCCGCCAATCGCGTCACGGTCAGATCAGCTTCAAAACCGCCCTGTTCGTTGACCCAGGCCGTATAGACCAAGCGGCCCTGCTCCACATCCACGTCATTGCAAGACAGTCGGCTCATCAAAGCCAGCGCATCCGGGCCTTCGACATTGAACTTGGACATGGTGGACATATCCATGATGATGACGTCTTCGCGGGCGGCACGATGTTCTTCGGCGTGCCAGTCCCACCAGTTCTGACGGAACCAGCTGTACTTATCTATCTTGGCCCGTTCCGGAGTCGGTGCGAACCAATCCGGCATTTCCCATCCGTGGCCTTCGGCAAACCACGCCCCTGACGCCGCTAGGCGATCGTGCAGAACCGACCGTTTTAAATCGCGCGCAGTCTCAAAACCGTCATTGTGATAGTGCTGACCAAACATCTTGCCCAACAACTCGGGGCCACGATCGCGGCGAAAGGCCTTGGTGGCCTCGTGACGTGTAAAGCGGTTGACGTTGATCCCCGTGACATCAATCGGCGGATGGCCGTCAAAGATCCACTGCGCCAGAACTCTGCCGGTTCCAGGACCGTTCAAAATGCCAAGACTGTTCATCCCACAGGCCACAAAACAGTTGCGCAATTCTGGCGTCTCTCCGACCAATGGCGCAAGGTCGGGCGTGAAGCTTTCAGGCCCGCAGAACAATTTGCGCACGCCAACATTCAACGCATTCGGTACGCGCGAATACGCCTTTTCCAGATGCGGGCCAACGCGGTCCCAGTCGGGCTCGATCTCACCAAAAGAGAAGTTCTCGGGAATAGCGTCCAGTTTCCACGACGCCGCGCCCGGTTCAAAAAGACCCAGCATCAACCCGCCGACCTCTTCGCGGTAATACGTATATGTCGAGGGATCTTCGAGCACTGGCAAGTCGCGGCTGAGACCGTCAATGTCTTCGGTAATAAGATAATAGTGCTCGGCGGCCTGAAGCGGCAGGTTGATCCCGGCTTTCGCACCCAGCTGGCGAGACCACATCCCCCCGCAGATCACAACATTTTCGGCGGTGATCGTTTGGCCGTCCGCTGTTTCGACACCTGTTGCAGTGCCGTTCTTGGCCATGATCTCGGCTACGGTGACACCCTCGAAAATCTGCGCGCCGCCCATGCGCGCGCCCTTGGCCAGGGACATGGTCAAATCGACCGGGTTCGCGCGACCATCCTTGGGGATGTAGAACCCTGCCAGAACATCATCGAGGTCGCCAATTGGAAACAGCTCTTTGGTTTCCTGCGGCGAAATTTCAAAAATGTCGATGTCGTGGCGACGCATAAAGGGCGCCAGCCGGCGCATTTCATGTACACGCTCTTGGTTACTGGCGATCTGCAGGTATCCGACGTCACGAAACCCCGTCGGCATCCCGGTTTCCGCCTCAAGGTTGGCACAGACGTCTCGTCCATGCGTGTAGATCTCGCATTCTGCTTCTGACGTCAAAAGCCCTGCCACGATCAACCCGGCTGCGTGCCACGTTGTGCCGCTGGTCAATTGGTCTCTTTCCAGCACAATAACGTCCGTCATGCCCAACTTGGTCAGGTGATAGGCCGTGTTACAGCCAATAGAGCCACCGCCGATAATGACCGTCTGCGCGTGTGTTGGAAGATTTTTGGACATTCCATCTCTCCGGAAAAGGATTCGATATTTGGTCAAATGAATGCCGCGGTTGCGCGGATAAATCAAGCCATTGATTGAACGCCCGTTCAGTGGCATACAAAACTATGACCAAAGAACGCTCAAAGACATCTCGCACGGCCCCGCCTGACGAACGCCGAAAACAGCTCATCGATGCGACAATAGACTGCATCTCAAAGCATGGCATCACGGGCACTACAATCCGGATGGTCAGCCAGACGGCGCATCTCTCACAAGGATTGGTGAACTTTCACTTCAAGAGCAAAGATGTGTTGTTACAACACACTCTGCGTAGCCTGGCCGAAGAGCATCGCAATCTTTGGGCTCGTAAGATCGCAAGCTCCGAGCAATCTGCTCGTGAAAAGATTGAAGCCATTGTCGAGGCACAGTTTCACCCACGCGTGTGCAATCGCAAAAAGCTGACGGTGTGGTTTGCATTCTATGGCGAAGCCAGCGCTCGCAAGGTGTATCGTGGGATAACAGCCGACATCGATGCAGAACGCATGAAGACCTGTCGCGAGTTGTGTAAAACCCTCAACACCGAGGGTCATTATCAGAGGTCACCCGCAGACACTGCGGCAAGCCTCGAAGCGTTGTTTGACGGGCTGTGGCTGAACATTCTGATGTACCCGAAAGACTTCACGCGAGACACCTCCCGCACCCAGGTGCACGATTATCTGGCACTGTGCTTCCCTAAACATTTTGCCCCCGAAAGAACGGCCTGAGTGCACGGCCAGTTTGCGATCAGATGACAAAAACTGCAGTTTTGCTTTACCGCCCGCGCTGTGCGAGAGAACCTTAGCGCAAAATGTGTTTTTCGAAGATATCCGGGTTATCACGCACAAATGCCGGATAGCTTTCGTCGATGCACATGCAGGTGACCTTTGCATCGACCTTGGTGCCAATGTTGGCGAAATCACATGTCGTTTGGCAGCAACTGGTGCCGATGTGATCAGCTTTGAACCGGACCCTGGGGCATTCGCAGCGCTAGAGGTCGCAACATCCGATCTGACCAATGTCACACTTATCCCCAAAGCCGCTGGGCACCAGAAAGACAACTTGCTGTTGCACCGTGCGTCCAATTGGTCAGCGGATGACCCCTCAGGGAACACGCAGGGTTCATCGATCGTTCATCACTCTAATGGAACGGACGATGCGAATGCCATAACGGTTGAAGTCGTCGATATCATCGCATTCCTCGAAGAGCTGGATCGCGATGTTCGGATTCTGAAGATGGACATCGAGGGTGCGGAATGGGAGATTTTGAGCCGCTTGATTGATCACCCTGTTCTATCGCGCATCGACTGCATCTTTGTGGAAACGCACGAACGTCAAGATCCGGCCAAATACCTGCCAGTGTTTGAGAGCCTGCAAGACCGTGCCGAACAGATAAAACGGCCTTACATCAATCTCTATTGGATTTGAGATAGACCCACGACTGGTCTAGAGTCCGTAGCGCTCACCGCTATAGTTACGTGGAGTGCTTTCCACCGTCT
Source organism: uncultured Shimia sp. (assembly GCF_947498095.1). Lineage (GTDB taxonomy): Bacteria > Pseudomonadota > Alphaproteobacteria > Rhodobacterales > Rhodobacteraceae > Shimia. Next base: position 14,668 of record NZ_CANMJE010000023.1, read on the forward strand.
TTGAAGGTGCTTAGTGCGCCTTTGAAATACCCAATGTTTTTGGCGCGTCTTCGTTTTGACAGCAACGTATCGGGTCCAATCACCCTCAGGAAGGCTGCCCCCAAGGTACTGAGTTTGGGTCTGGGGTGGCCATATTTTCCCTGCACATACGCGCGCGAGCGCGCGGAATAATAAGCCTTGAATGCTGCGACTTCTGGCAAGCGCGGTGATCCGTGGCCACTGAGATGAACAACCCGAGCAGCATGACAATACATCAATGGTCCGTGTTCCCGCAGCCGCAAGGAAATATCATCGTCTTCGTGGTACAGGAAGATATTCGTGTCAAAGCCGCCAATCTCAGCAAACAGCGCCCGGCGACAAAAAATTGCGGATCCAACCAGCACAGGCAACTCGGCATCGCCGGTTGGTATCGGACCTTTCAGTCGTTCCTTTGGCCTAATCTTTGAGCCTCTGCGCAAGCTCTGCTGCCCGTTTCCGTCCAAAATCATTGGATTGAAAGCACTGGCATTCGGATGGGTTTTTACACCTTCGAAAAAGGCATCAAGCGCGCCGGGTTGAAGCTCGGCGTCGGGATTGAGAAACAGCAAAAACTCAGTTTCCGCTTTGGCAGCACCCTGATTGCAGGCTGATCCGAACCCTCTATTTTCTTCGTTTCGAAGCAACAAGGCCCCGTGCTCGTCAGCGAGAGACTTTAGGGCACCAGGGTCAGACGAGGCGTTATCGACCATTATGACCGGGGTCCCGATGGGAATGCTTTTCAGCATGTCCGGGATCACCGCCAGACTGTTGTAGCAAACAGTGACGATGGTAACTCTGCTAGACAAACCACATTCCCTTCAAAAGCTCACAATCGGTATCCGCTAGAAGTAGCGGCGCTATCCCTTAGAAAAAAGGCCTTGGTAAACCGCGTTGATTGCGTTGACCTCTTGTTCGATCTGATGCTGTTCGAGGACTTTCTTTCGAGAGGCTTCGGCCATGGATTGGCGCAAGGCATCGTCCCCCATCAATTTGCCCGTGCCCTCGACCAGTTGCGCGACATCCTCAATAGGGACAAGAAATCCGGTTTCTTCCGGCACAACCAGATCTTCAAAGGCGCCAACCCGCGTCGCAACAACGGGCACGCCGCAGGACATAGCCTCAAGCGGGGTTAGGCCAAAGCCCTCCCATCGTTGAGGCGCAACATAGATGTCAGAGGCCTGAAACCACGGCGCAATCGTAAACCCTTTGTCTTCTGGCAAAATACGGAGCCGGTCAGTTAAGCCTGCAGCGTCGATCTTGGACTTTAGATCGTCGACAAAACCTTGCTGCTCGCGGGTAACCCCACCCATGATGATGCCTTGGGCCTGTGGGTGTTGAGGCAACAGCTTGATCATGGTCTCGACAAACAAGTCGGTTCCCTTTTGGCTACGCAAGCGGCCAAAGCAGCCAACGATCAGCGCATCCGGATCAAGACCCAGTTCGATGCGCAGAGCACGCTGGTCTTTCGGAGGCGAAAACTCCTCGGCATCGATCCCGTGCAGGATCACCGTGGCGGGTTTCTCAAGATACGAGTTCGCCTTGCCCGAGGCCGCGATCACCGCGTCCATCTGGCGGATCAGCCAGCGCGAATACTTGCCTCGGCTGCGCTGCGCGGCCGAGGTAAACACGAGCTTCAGGCGTTTGCGAAACAGGACTTTGAGGATCAGACCGGCCAGCATTTCGATATTGCGGCGCGAGTGCCAGATGCGCGGACCAGAAGGGCCGGAGCGGGACATAAACAACAGTTTTGACGGTGGAAACTGCGGGATATCGGCAGGCAAGACAGGACCGGTTGTGGCGATCGAGATCTTCTGCGCCTGGAGAGGCACAAGACGAAACACCGTAGAAGAGACGCCGGAGTACCGCCGTTTCAGGTTTGGTGCAATGACGTCTACATCAGAAGGGTCAACTTGCATGTCTTGATCCTTATTGCCTTAAATTGCGCGCCCACATCCTCTTACTGAAGGATCATTCTGCACACCATAGGAAGATGGAATGGGTCCTCGGTTAGAGTTGTCCAGAGAGTCGAAAATATTTTTCAAGTACGCGCGCCGCAATGATACGTTCCTTCAGCGGATCTGTAAAAAGATCGATCCAAGCGTGTGCGTTTTGAATGATATCCTCGGCCTCTTCTGTATGGGTCGTGTAGTAATCGACTTTTTCCTCAAGATCGCTCAGGTCATCCTTGAGAAGAACAAAGTGTTTGGCAGGCTCTAGAAGGCCCTCCATGAACCAAGTCTCGTAACGGGGCAATGGCGCCATAACGAGCATGTTTGAGGCCAGCGCCCATTTCAGGTTCGTAGCCACGTCGTTACCCTCAATGGAGACAAAGAATTTGTATTCCTTTTGCTCCGCATGTGTGAGTGGCGGCTTGGGTGGTATCTCATCAACAAATTGGCGCGATTGCCCGATGTTGAAAGACGGATGGTCATGAAACATTCGAACAAGATTTCTGCGCTGCTCAGTCTGCGGTATTCCACGCCAGACCGCAGAAGTTTTTTTGTCACGAAAGGGAATGGGGTCGGCGCTCCACTTAAAGTGACGCAGCTTATCCAACTTGAGAATTATCGAGTTTTCATTCCCGGCTTGGATGGGACGAGACTTCACGACTGTCGGCACATCCGGGACCTCACAAATGTCGCCGAATAGATAATTCAATCGTCTATTTGGGCCGAACCCGCGGCTGCTTTCGTCTAAATCCAGATAGTAACGGCTCATCTGTCGGCTGACATCGCGAATACACGGCGCTGTGGAGACATCGAACTCTTTAGACAGACCGTTATAGTAATCAACACGCCAATCAATGTCTTCATGGCCAGAATACCTGGCAGATTTGCGCAGCAAGGAATCCAACTGTCGCCTTGCAACAGAATGGGGAATGAGCTGACGCAAGAGCCCTTTAATATAGAAAGCTGCCGCACTCATGCCGTTTCACCTTGATCAGAATATCCAGCCATTAGGATAGCCCAATCAGCCTCATTCCAGTGCAAGTTCGGAACCTGCCCAGCCGTCTTTCTGAGCGAGCGCAGCAACCTATCAAGATTGCCTTGCATCCAGTTTCCCGGTGTACGAGTTTCGCATTTGTCAAAGTCGATAATCCAGACGTTTTCATCTGCGTCGATCATAATGTTGCGGCAATTCAGATCTGAATGGAATACACTGTGATTGTGCATCTGCTTGATGGCCGCGCCAATTGCACCCCAAGTTGGCGCCTGCAATGGAATGTTGCACAGAATCTCTTGAAGCGTCTTAGCATTGGGAATGCGCTCGGTAATGATCGCAGCGCGATAGAGCAGCCCTGACGGCGCATATCGGGCGGCCAAAGGGCGTGGAACCATAAGGCCCGCTGCCCTCATCTCGCAAAGAAGATCAAACTCTCGAAAGGCTCGGCTTTTTACCGCGCCAAATCTAAAAAATTGATCGCGGATTACGCGGCCAACCAACCCGCCACGCTGGAAGTGGCGCAGAACCATGTCGCTGTCTGCATAGCGCAGGAAATGCGCCTGCCCCCGGCCTTCGGCACTGCCAAGCCAAAGCTGATTGTCTTTGAGCCAGTCGGCGTCGAATAGACGCGGCTCCATGGTTGGCAAGGTGTCGGCGTCGAAGCGGATAACTGTCCCATGCTCGCGAATGTCCAAGGGCGTCCCCATTTCAGATGTACCGACTTTCAGGAGTTGACGAGGTAATAGGGGCCTTAGATAATCGCTGGCGTTTCTGAGCACAAGTTCAGCGCACGGAATATCAACTGGCATCCAAGTGGCAAAGATGTATCAATGCTGATGCGATCGACCGTTCAAACTGACCAACTGCGGCACATTCTAATTGGTGATCTCAGATAGGAAATGATGCCTAAGCGAACTCCTTTGATACTGCGCACGTGGCTTCTGGGAACCTGGCTATTCTCCTGGGTCATTGTCGCCCTTTCCAAGTATCTTCATCGCCGGATGGGTGCCGATCCAGAGCGATTTCCAGAGCGCCTGGGCCACTGCGGCTCGCCTCAGGCAAACGACGTCATCTGGTTTCACGCCGCTAGCCTTGGCGAGGTCATGCAGATCGGCCCTTTGGCCGAATACTTAGCTCGCACAAGACAGGCCGATATTCTTGTCACGACAACAACTGCAGCCGGAGCCGATTGGGTCGCGCGGGCAATGCCCTATGCCAGTCACCGATACGTACCTATCGACACACCCGCTGCGGTTAAACGGTTTCTGGAAAACTGGCCGATTTCAGCCGCTCTTTTTGTTGAGGGCGATCTGTGGCCGCGCTTGGTCAGAGAAGTCCACAACCGCGGTATTCCGCAAATACTTCTGAACGCGCGCGACTCTCGAACACGCGCACGTGTTCCGGCTGTCTTTGCATCCCTGCTGGCGCCCTTCAGCCTGATCACAGGCCGGTCGCAAAACATCGTCGACGATATCCGCAAGCTGGGTCTTGACGAAACCCGCGTGCACGAATTGCCCGATTTGCGTTTGACCCTCCCGCAATTGATTGCGGATCCGTCTGTAACCGAGCGGTTGTCTCAAGCAATTGGAACCAGAAAGCTATGGCTGGCGGCCTCGACCCATCCTGCCGACGAACAGACGGTTCTGGACGCGCATTTGGAGGTCCTGAAAGCCAACCCAGAGGCATTGCTCATCGTGGCACCACGGCATCCCCGGCGCGGAGACCCATTGAACAAAATGGCCCGTGGTAAAGGGTTTGCCGTCGCACAGCGCAGTCTGGCTGAAAGCGTTTCAGCATCCACGCAGGTATATATCGTCGACACTCTTGGGGAACTCGGGGGCTTTTTCTCTTTGTGCCCTATCGTCTTTATGGGTGGCTCCATTGGGTCGGAAGGTGGGCACAATCCGTATGAACCCGCGAGTTTCAATACGGCGCTCGTTTACGGACCCAACGTAAAGAACTTCCGCGATGCTTATGCGGCACTGACAGAAACGGGTGCCGCGATACAATTTCAGGAAACCGCCCAGCTTGGGGCAGTGCTCATAGATCTCATGCACTCCAATCAGGCTGAAACGATGGCGCAGGCTGGGTTGAGCTTTATGGAAGACAGTCAGGATTGCCTTTCACGGTACGTGGATCTGATTGAGCCTGTCTTGGAACAGTCGCGCGCCACAAAATCCTGATCACCGCCCAACACAATGGTTCGGCGACCTTTATGCGCTGAAGGACCTCGCAAACCACTGAATGCAATTGCTCTAGCTGACAATCTGCTGACCACACCCGTCAGTCGTTTGTGGGAGGCGTTGCCGTAAGAGGGTGCCATGCCTCACGCATAAGAATGAAAGAAAGGTACAATGACATGACTAAAGATAACTCGTCGGTCAGTAACGAGCGGCGCAAATTTTTGACTCGAATTGGATTGGGGGCCGCGGCCATCTATGCCGCCCCTGCACTAACAACATTGAGCGTTGCACATGCCTCGGGTGGCTCGGGAGGATCCGGCGGTGAAGGCGGCTCTGGAGGGGGAGACGGTTCCGGCGGATCAGCTGGGTCGGCAGGATCAGCCGGGTCTGGACCTTCAGCTGGATCAGTGGCGTCTGGTGCGTCTGACGGATCTAGTGGTGCTTCTTCACCCAGTGACGCCGAAGAGGAAGTTATCTCGGATACCGAACAAGAAAACCGGTAGAGACTATTCTCTAACTCATTTCGCGCATCACTTCGATTTCCGCCCTTCTTACGCCAAGTCGCAATTGAAGGGCGGACTTTTGTGTTAAAATGAAAGCCAAGAGGTGACTCCTATGGACAGGAAGGCTCGATGGTAGAGACGTTGCAGTACAAATTCGCTGGCACCGATGGTCTTGTTGATTTGTCGGGGTGTGATGTTGTTGCCGATTTTTTGCCGAGTGTCTTTCAGAATTGGCCGTACGAGCGCGTTCAGACCCAATCCAATGCGTCCGAAACACTATTCAAGATTGAGAAATCCCCCAGCCACTTTACCCTGTCCTCGCCGATCTTTGATACCAAGCAACACTTGGAAGATCCTCTGAACATAACCTGCTCACTGGTCGCGCAGCTGGCATGGGCTCGGCTTAGGCATGACCCGGAAATGCTATGTTTTCACGGCGCAGCGATCGAGGTGAACGGGGCGCTCGTTTTACTTCCAAACAAACGCCGTGCTGGGAAAAGCACACTGACCGCCTGCCTTGCCGACCTTGGGTACAAGGTCTTTACCGATGACTACCTTCCAATTGAGATTGACGAAAACGGCGTGATTTACGGCCATGCCAATGGCGCCGCGCCACGTTTGCGCCTGCCATTACCTGAAGAATTCAGCCCGGAACTCACTGGCAGGCTGAACGCTGTCTCCGGGCTGTCAAACAGGCAGTACCTTTACCTCAACCCTCCGGGCAGCTTGCTTGCGGATCACGGCGAGCGGCTCCCGGTCTCAACAATTGTCATGCTGGAACGGGAACCGGGCGGGGGCATGGCCTTAACCCAAGCCAAGCCTGCAGAAGTCCTACGGCGCGTGATCCTGCAAAACTTTTCACGACATATGAACCCAGCCCGTATTCTGGGGATCATCGATCATCTTGTGCAAAGCACACGTGGGTTAGATCTCCGATACGAAAGCGCCGAAGCCGCCGCTGCCTTTCTGTCAAAGGAACTGAACGAAGCCCACTGCTTCGATGCAAGCAGCGCGTACGGTACAAAGCCCGATCTTGCGCAACAGGAGCTTTGTGAAGAAGAGCACGCGCTTGCTTTCAATCCCGATCAAAAATACGTGCAGTTGAAGGACGTCGTTGAAAAAGATTACCAGACTGATTGCTTTGTTGCCTCCAAACGGGGTGCCCGTATTCACCACATGGACCAGATGGCGCGCGCCATCTGGAACCTATTGCGAGAACCGGCAAAACTTGATGATATCGTAGAGGTGTTTCAGTCAGCCTTCCCGGAAATGTCCGAAGACGATTTGCACCGGGATATCAGTCAAACGCTTGAGATGTTTGCCAAAGAAGGGCTTCTCGATCACGCCAATTAATCCGGAGACGTCAGGTGAAAAAAACCGACAGCCCAGATATGAACCGACGCGCGGCGCTTTTGCGCCTTGGACTGGGCGTCGTGGCTGCCTATGCGACACCGGCGATGACCACTCTCAGTCAAGCTCATGCATCCTCTGGCTCTGGCGGAGGCAGTGGGGGCGGTGGCGGTAGTGGTGGAGGTGACGGCGGTGCCAGCGGCGGTGGAAGTGGAGGAGATGCGTCAGGCGGCGGCAGTGCCGGTGCCTCTGCTTACGCTTCGTCTGGCTCAGCAGGGACAAGCGGAGCCAGCGCCGCATCAGGGGCTAGTGACGGAGATACTGCAACCATTTCCTCGCGAGATCACAAACGCGCGCAAAGAGCTGTCCGCGAGGGACGCGCCCTCCCCCTAAGTGATGTGCTTGAGGCTGTGCACGGTTCTTTGGGCGGCAAATTGGTTTCCGTTCGGTATCGAGAGACCCAAAACACGAACAGGTATATTTTCAGAGTAGTGACGAATGAAGGACGGTTGGTAGAAGTCAGTGTCAACGCACGCACGGCCGAACTTCTTGGAGAGAGCGGTTGAATGCGAATCCTGATTGTTGAAGACGAAGACAAGGTTGCCCAATCCATCGGTCGCGCACTGGAGGCGAACGGATTTGTTCCGGAATACGCCCAAGATGGAGAGGACGCCTGGTTCAAGGGAAGCACTGAACCCTATACAGCTGCCGTGCTGGATATTGGGCTCCCCCTTCTTGATGGCTTGAGCGTTTTGCGCAAATGGCGTCGAGAAGGCGTGACAATTCCCGTGATCTTGCTCACGGCCAAAGGCAGCTGGCCTGAACGTGTCGACGGCATTGATGCCGGGGCGGATGACTACATGGTCAAACCGTTTCAGATGGAAGAATTGATCGCTCGGCTGTGGGGACTGATCCGCCGCAGTTCCGGAAATCTTTCTCCGATCATCGAACGAGGAGAACTGTCAATCGACACGCGGCAGATGCGCGTATCTGAAAGCGGTGTCCCCGTTAACCTGACGCCTTTGGAATTCCGGCTGCTCAGTTTCCTGCTGCACAATGAAGACAAGGTCATCAGCCAAGAGGAACTTGCCAGCAATATTTACTTTCAGGATCAAGAGCCAGGCAGCAATGCGATTGAAGTCATGGTTGGGCGCCTCAGAAAGAAGTTCAAAACTAGAGTCGTCGAAACGCGCCGCGGTTTTGGATATTGTATGGGGCCAGGGACTTTATGAGGATTGGATCGCTTAGCCTGCGTCTCTTGTTGGCCGCGGGAATCTCGACAGTTGCCGCTCTGATCATTACCGCAGTTGCGATTTCCTATTTGTTTGAAGTCTATTTTCAAAAACGTCTGCTGGATGAGCTGCGCGCCGATCTAACTCAGCTCACGGCTGTTTTGGCCGTTCAGGAAGACGGTACTCTAGACGTCAATGAGCTTGGAGATCTGAGATACGGCCAACCCTTTGGTGGACGTTACTGGCAAATCCAGTATGGCAACACGCCGCCCTTACTGTCTCGTTCACTTTGGGATCAGGCGCTGGATGTTTCTCTTCCTGAGACCCTTGGCGCAACGCAGGCGACAACTGTAACAGCCCCGTTCGGAACCGAGCTTTTGGTGCTCAGCTGGCGCATAACAATTGATGGTATAGATGCCCCAGACGGAATCGCCATAAGCGTCGCCACTGATCTGTCCGAACTTAATGCAGCGTCAGCGCAATTCAGGTCGAACATCATTTTCTGGCTCATGCTGCTTGGCACCGCTCTGATCCTGGCAGCCTGGTTGCAGGTCAGAATCGGCCTCAAACCTCTTGAGCAAATACGGACTGACCTTGAAAACGTGTCACAACGGGACTCCGGCCAATTGCCCAGTGGCTATCCAACCGAAGTCAGACCCCTGGTTGAGACCATCAATGCGCAACTGTCACGGCAAACAACCAATCTGGAGAATGCCCGTCGCCGCTCGAGCGATCTGGCCCACGGGTTGAAGACCCCGCTCACCGTATTGGCGGCGCATGCAGATGAAATTGGCGCCGAAGGCAATCACGAGCGCGCCCATCAGATTTCGAGTCAGATCGCGTCGATGCGATTTTTCGTCGAGCGAGAGTTGGCCCGCAGTCGGGTATCACAATCTGACCGGTTATCCAGCAACTTGAAGAAGTCCACAGTTGAAATGGTTGAGGCGATCAGGAAGCTTCCTGGCGCAGACTCCATTGAATGGATCGTTGACGTTCCCGCGGGCATAAACGTCCCCTCTGACGAACATGACTTGTCCGAATTGCTGGGTAACCTTCTGGACAACGCCCGCAAATACGCGACGTCCAAAGTCACGATTAGCGCGCATGAAACGCATGAGCGAGTGGTATTGCAAATTGTAGATGATGGCCCCGGCCTCAGCGAAGAAGAGCTTGGTCAAGTGACGCAACCCGGTCGACAAGGGGCTGATAGCGTCGGTGGCTACGGTCTCGGTCTTGCGATTGTGATGGACATTCTTGACCTTCAACATGGCAAACTCGAACTCGCAAACACCTCCGGTGCCGGCCTTAATTCGACAGTCAGCTGGGATCGCTCCATCAACCCCGCCAGCCGTCATTAATGGCCTGAAATTAAACTGTTATGCTGGTTGCAACCGACTGCATGACCGCGAGGTACGTGGCGCCTTAGCCCTTTTGCAGCGTTTTGATTGTACGCTGCATGAAGTCGATGAACTGGACGCGCTCGTCAGGGGACAAGGCGGCCAATGCAGCGTCATTGACCGTGGTAGCGGCGGCATAGGCATCGTCACGCACCAAACGCGCCTTATCTGTCAGGCAGATGACTTTCGCGCGCCCATCTGTTGGATGATCCATGCGAACGATCAATCCATCCCGCTGCATTCGATTCAGTGTGTTGGCCATTGTTGCTTGCTCAACATCAAGCTTTTCGACCAGCTCTCTTTGGGTTTGCCCGTCTTGTTGCCATAGAGCCAAAAGCGCCGGAAACTGTCCCGGAACAATACCCAAGGGCTCAATTTTCTTGCGCAGCTCTTCAAAGAACAACCGGGCCATGTGGTTGACCAGATATCCGGCAGAGGTGGTGTGATTGAACGTCATAGTTGATTTTTAGGGTTCCAAAGCAAGGAATACAACCGGGCCCATCTAACCCTCACGGGCTCGCGGGTTTCAAAGTTTCACAGCTGGAAAGTCTAAGTGCTTTGCTGCTTCGTCGCACCATTGATACATCCCTATGTGCTTGCCTTAGCGTCTGATAAAAAAGCAAAAACCGCCGGAGCCGACATGGCTGAGGCGGTTTCGCAAATATTTTTGGTTGCGGGAGTAGGATTTGAACCTACGACCTTCAGGTTATGAGCCTGACGAGCTACCGGGCTGCTCCATCCCGC
>NZ_CANMJE010000024.1 GCF_947498095.1 uncultured Shimia sp.
TCAGTCGCTTGTTTGCCATTCTTAGTCCTCCGTTTCCTAACCTTAACGGTGGACCCATTCAGATGGGGAGGCTCAGCGGCGAATGTCGGCTTTGACGAAGGGAAGAACCCCGCGTAGTTGGAAGAGGAAAGCCAAGAACACACTTTCTCAGAGATTTACTGGCGACTGCCGGTTTATCTCATGAAGGTGACCTAGAGTTTCGCAAAGGCACAACTTCGTGGAATTTGCCGCTTGCGGTGAATTCGGGAGATCCTTTACTTGCTCGAACTGTGACGTCATCTAGGCCGTTGTCGCGGAATACTTTCTTCACCGACCCGATGACTTCCTCAAGAACAAGCCCCTCCGCCGCACCCGTTGCCAGTTGCACGCGCAGCTCGAAATCGAATTCGCCAGTCTGGATCAACTGGATGCGCTGAGCTTGGTCGTGCTCAAAATCGAAAATCAGTGGCGACAGGGTCACCTCGCCTACGCGAACCAACGTCGCTTGGCGTCCCTCGACCTGCAAACTACGAAGCGGCGATCCACAGGGGCAAGCATCCTGGTCAAACCGAATACAGTCACCCAAATCATAGCGGATGAAGGGCTGAACGTCGTTAGCGAGCACGGTCAGCAGAGCGGTCGCAGACAACGTTCCGTCGGGAACGGGTTGCATTGCTTCGTCGACCGCTTCGAGGATAACCCAATCTTCATTCACGTGTTTCCTCCCGTGGCTACACTCGAACGAAAGCGCCAAGCACTCGGTGCACCCATAGGGATCGGCAATGCCGTATTTCAGCGACGGAAAGGCTCGCCCGACCCGTTCGCGGAGATCGTCGGTGAGTGTCTCGCCTCCTGTGGTAATGAACGCCGGTTCGATCCGCAGCCGCCTGGCCTCTTTTTCCTGGACTAGAATGGCCAGCATGCTGGGGTACGTCACGATCCAAGCGATGTTCCCAATCGCATTCAGTCTTTTGACAAGCTGACCAATTGGCTGTTCAGCCTCGACAAAGGTGACACCAAAGCCCTTGGCAAGCCGGGGGTTCAAACGTTGCACTAGTTTGTTGAAACCGTTTCCGGCAAAATGGCCGTTCCCTCCTGTAATCGTCACCCTGTCGCCAAGTTTTCGGACGTCTCGCACGAGCTTCCGATGATATCGTTCGAAGCGTGCGAGCATGATGCCATAGGCATATTCCACGAATGATTCAGACAAGACGATGACGGCAGGTTCGCCCGAAGTCCCGGAGGTCTGAAAAACGGCGACATCGTCGATAGGCACACCAACCTTGCGCAGGTCCCGCAGATGTTCGCGGGCCTTGTCAAGTGGAAGAGAGCGGATTGTCAGCCAGTCGTCGAACTCCGCCATGAGTTCGGGCTTATGGGTCACCGGTAAGTCGTGAAGTTCGATCTCGGCAGTTGGTGGCAGCTCTGCGTATAGTCGGCGAAACAGAGGTGAGTCACCACGCGCCTTATCCACGAGGCGCCGCAGGTTGCGGAGTTGCTTGGCTTCTATTCGCGTACGTCCGCCCCAACCTGTCCAGAGTCCACCAATCAAATACCCTAATGCTTTATGAAAACTAAGATGCATGTTTTCTGGCATTTCTCGTTTTGTATCCCGCGTCGGAAAAGTCGTTAATTTTTAACTATAGCAAAGAGCTGGGCTGCATTGACCAATGTCAAATCTGACAGCCGCGCAGGATCAAAGTCACCTGAGATACCGCGAAAGCGGACATGAGGTCACCAACACCAAACGGCAGCTCCGTCCCGCCAAACAGCCATTGGAGCAGACCAAAGCGATTGACCGCTTGTACATTCAAGTCGGCGACAGAGCACATGCAGTATCGAGTTGGCGCACTTCGTCCGGGTCCTCTTTGGTGCGTCGGCCGAGCCAACGATCCATTGTACGGGCAAGTTTCGCGTCGCCACTCAGAAACAACCGGCCAGCTTCGATTTCACGCGGTATCGTTGTCCTGCTCAAAAAGAGTGAGCACAATGACACGCGATCCGTTTCCACGTAGAGATCCACGTCCAACCCGCGGATTGTGCTGCACATCTCAACGGGCATGCCAGGACGGATCAGTGCCCAGTAGGTGTCATATTCAAGATCGGGATCATTAAAGTGAAACCGTATCACAACCTGACGGTTGGGAAGCTCATCCACGATAAAGTAGTTTCGCATCTGCCAGATCAGATTGGGCACATCTGCATCCCCCAATGCCTTTTCTGCGGCAATATTGCATTGGGCCCATTTGCCAAGAGCGTCGAGCGCAGGCTCAAGCTCGATGGCTGTTTGCGTGCGTATGTAGTCGACATTTCCGGTGGCAGGGTCCTCTATCCGTTCAATCAACCCCTTTTCTTCAAGTTCTTTGAGCCGCTTGGACAAAAGCGCCGGGGAGATGTTTCCGACCCCTCGTTTAATGTCGTTAAACCGTGATGAACCGCCCCACATTTCCGAAAGGATTGGTATCGTCCATCGCGGTTCTAGAACTTCGCACGCGTGTGTAATCGGGCAAATTAATCCATAAGGTTTCGAGTTCATGACCCATCCTCCTTGGAAGCCAGAGTAATCGGGCTGCTTCTACTCATCCAGTTCAGTTTCTGTACCGGGTCCACTTCATAACGTGCACTACCCCATCCGTTTTGCGATGTGGAAATCTGTTTGCATCACCGATTGAAAGGAACTTTGTGATGCACGATCCATATCTAATCGAAAACAAATCCTACCTCGAGTCCGTTGAAAAATTCGCCAATACCGAGGGAAGCCTTCGCGATTTTTCACCCAACGAAAAGGGGGCAAGACCAATCCTGATAGTTGCCGTGACCATTGCCCTGATGGCGTCCGTCGCAATCTTTTTCTATGGTATGGCCGCGCCGCTTTATGCGCTGCAGCTTTGATGACCTCCTTTCCTCTGAGGGCAACAGCAACGATCAATTACAAAACCGTTGATTCCCCTTAACCTCGCATAGCTGCCATTATGGCGACGGTTGATCGCTGGCAGCTATGTCCCGCAACTTGCCAGTTCGCAACCCGCGCGGCGAAGGTCGGCCATTGGAAGTTCGCGTTCCGGGCTGTGAGTCAGCTCAGGGCTGGAAGCCGCCATCGGGCAACGGGGATGTCATGTGATTTCGCCGCAATGATGTTGCTGCACCGCCGCATGTCGGCATTGAGCCCTACTTTGACCGATGCTGCAATGTGCACCAAGGTCTGAAGGCTGGTATGAAGCGGTCATTCGAGGATGGTTTTTGCGTCTTTCCGGTGATGGATGGTGGCGATTTCGACGGAATATCAGATGCTTGTGGGGCGTCGTATACAACAGGTGTTCACGTTTCTATCGCACAGTATCGTCTTCGTTGCGAAGCTGAGGCGGCAAGCAATTGAGGTTGGTCCTTTGTACGCCGAAAATCAGCGTTTACTTCCGTTTATTCCCGATATTGAGCGGCGTCTTTTCCTTGGCGAAATCAGCCGTCGACGGGACCTGCTCCTTTACTTTTTTCGGTTTCTTCACTTCACGATTTCCACGCTTCTTGTTGCCTTTGGACATCTGATTTCCTCCAATGTCATGTTTGTTGTGCTTTCAAGTGGTCGGACTGATACCGACGTTTCTTGCCAGCAGAAACTCTGTCGTGCGTCGTTGGACAGCATCATTGAGCCGGTTTTCATCATGCCGCCCATGGCATCGATTTCGGACATTCCAGCGGGCCTGTTCGGCTTCTACTGCGAGATTGCGGATCACGACCGCCGCTGCATTACATCACGGGCGTCGAACAGAGTTCCCGCCAGCGATGATGGCGTTGATCATTTCGGCGACGGCCCGGTGCCTTTCCATTTCGAGTTCGGTGCCAAGGGCGTTCACATGGGTCGCCGCGGCGTCACGAAGCACCCCCACGATCTCATGCTCCGGCAGCAGCCCGCGATCGTTCAAGGCAAGCAGGAGCGCCTCGCAGATCGATAGGGCGGCCTCGCCTGCATGTTCGTTCGCCGTGGACATCAGGGGGTCCTTTCGTGGCACCGTGAACCGGGAACAGGTAAGGTTCAAATCAATCCGTACTTCTCGCAGGAATTGCATTATGCTGGACTGATCCAGAGCAGTGTCCGGGCCGATTTCCGCTCTTGGGTCACGACGCGCCGGGAGGCCCCATGACATCAGTCGAACACAGCCCTCTGACCCGCAAGCTTTCGGCCTTCGTCGCTCTGTCGGAGATCGAGCTGGCCGTGCTTGAACGACTGCACCAGAGTCGTCGCTCATTCGTCGCGGGGCGTGACATGGTGCATCAGGGCCAGTCGGCTCAAGCCGCGTACATTCTGTCGTCGGGTTGGGTCTGTTCCTACAAGCTCCAGGCCGACGGGACGCGGCAGATCGTGGATTTCCAGGTGCCGGGGGATTTTCTCGGACTGCGCAGCGTCCTGTTGCGCACGTCGGATCACAGCTTCGAACCTATCGTCGACATCAAGGCCGCCGAAGTGCTGGCGAGCGATCTCCTTGATGCCTTCGCACGGACGCCGCGCCTTGCGACCGCCATGCTCTGGGCGGCGTCAAGGGACGAGGCGATGGTCGTGGAGCATCTCGTCGGGATCGGTCGGCGTGATGCGAACGCCCGCATGGCGCACTTCCTGCTGGAGTTGGGATCGCGGCTTGCGCTGGTGGGCATGGGGACTAAGGATGGGTACGACTGCCCGCTGACCCAGTACCACCTCGCGGATGTGCTGGGACTGAGTGCCATCCACGTGAACCGCGTTCTGCGCCAGCTTCGCGAGAGTGGACTGGTGACCTTTCGGGACGGTCGCGTGACGTTTCACGACTATGGTGGCTTGGTGGACCTTGCCGAGTTCGATCCGGCATATCTGGACCAGATCGGACCGCTCCTGAAGTGAGAGGGCCGCCCTCCCTATTCGGCAGGCGGCCCCGGTGATCACGTCAGACGCTGGTTGTCACGCAAGCGCATGCTTCGCGGCATCGAATTCCTTGTTGGTCTCGGCGTCGTTCTTCGCCGTGTTCGCCTTCTCGGCTGCCTGGTAGTGCTTCAGCGCTGCATCCTTCTTCGGACCAGCGGGCGCTTTGTCCCACTCGGCTTTCACAGAGGTCATCTTCTCGGCAGTCTTGTTCTGTTCGGGAGTCATTGGAATTGTCCATTCCTGGAAGCTCCGAGAATAAGAAGCGTGCCGGCATGCCGACCTTTTTGGGATCGACACTCCGACGCGCAACTCAGGTACTCGGAAATCTTCTCTGCCACCAAATATTCGGCGGGCATGTCTGACCTAGCCTTGCCAGAGGTCTTCCACACTGCCGTAGGTTAGTCCCGGCGCCTGTGGCGAGTCGATTGCTTCTGCGCTTCTCAAGTCACCGCAGTTTGCTGGTGGGATATCCTCAGCCAGGTGTCCTCATCGCTGAGATAGGTCGAGGCGCAGAGGGCCTTGTAGATCGGCACGTCGGTTTTTTCAGCCGAGACCCGGTAAGTGAGAATGGCGATGTCACGACACCGCGTAACGCGCCGTTCGGCCATGACAACGGAGCGCCAGCCGGTGCTCTGCTTTAGATGGGGCCAGATCTGGTCACCCTGAAGGATGCCGGGCGGATAGGGGAAGACCATAACGGCGTTGGTTGCTGTGGTCGCCTGCGCACTGTCGGCGCCGCTGGTCCAGAACTGTTCTTCCATGTCCCAGAGTATGCCCTGTTCGTGTGGAGAAAGCGTACCGGACTTGTGTGCCGCATGGGCCGGTCTCCTCACGGTCACGGTTGATACGGTCATTCGCCTGACCCCGACCCGCCACCCATGAACATCTGAAATAGAAGGAAGATAATCGCGAGCACCGCCCAGATCGCTCCGCTTGTCCCCGGGCGGTCGCCGGTCACCGTCGAGGCAGCTCGCTTCAGGCTACCTGACGCCCGACCTTCGGGAAGCAGCTGGCTCAGGTCTCGTGCGACCCTCCCGTGATCGCTGGCGAGCGCGGGTACGTCCCGAAATCGGGCAAGCAGTGCCCCTAATCGCGCTCGCGCGCCGTCGCGCCCCAGCGAGACCAGATCAGCGGCTTCTTTCCACGGATCGAGGCCGAGCCGCGCGAGCGTGGAGAGAACCGTCACGACATATCCGTTCCGGTCCTCGCCGACGGAGGCATAGAGAAACTGATCGAACTCGGGCGGGTGCGGGTTGAGAACATTGGGGTCGGCCATAGCCAATCCTTTCAAGGGTTGCAGGAATGCAGATCATCCCTGTTTCCCAAAGGATACGCGCAGGTCGGTCTCGTCGCCCTTACACAGGTCAGTGCAGGCGACTGCCCCCAGGTAGGTCGCTACCGGTTCGATGCCCGGGACTAACATGCGTCAGCGCCAGTCGGACGGTCCCGGGGTATAAGAGAGTAACTCGTTCGACTGGTCCGTCCCCCACTCCAAGGGGCCGTCGACAGTGGCGGGCGACAAATCTGCCAACATCGCGGAGACCAGAGATGAACATGCGGTCGACCAGATCGATGGTGACGTTTTCGAACCCGTTCACCTTGCAGGGATACCCGGGCGATCTGCCCGCGGGCGACTATGAGGTTCTCGTCGAAGAAGAGCTTCTCCAGGGGCTGAGCTTCGAGGCCTATCGACGGACGGCGACCTACATGACGGTGCGCGGCAAGGGTGCTCACGCGGGGCGAAGTGAGCTCCGATTGACGACCGAGAGCGACATAAAGGAGGCGCTGCGCCGGGACGCAGACACATCCGAAACGAACAATCACAGCGAAGCGGCGCTTTCTCCGCAGGAGGATAGAAAATGAATACTCCCGAATGGCTCAAACCTGGCATCTATGGCGCGCTAGTCGGCGCCGCCTTTGTCGGCATTGTCGGATTTTCCTGGGGTGGCTGGGTGACCGGCGGCACCTCGAACGACAGGGCGATGGCGATGTCCCGCGACAACGTTGTCGCGTCCATGGTTCCGGTTTGCCTCGATATGGCGCAGTCAGATCCGGCGCGGGCGGACAAGCTTGCAACGATCCGGGCCGCCTCAACCTACCAGCGGCGCGACGCCCTCATGACATCCGGCTGGGCGACGATGCCCGGAACCGAGGTCCCGGACCGCGAAATCGCGCAAGCTTGTCTGGCAGCCCTTGATGTCGATAGATCACCGGTGCGCCCGGAAGGCGCGGTCGATGAAGGATGAACCGCGTCATGCCGATAGGTTCATGGTGGAAGGTTTCAAGCTTGAATACAGGTTATCAAGCGGGAAGCACGTCAATGACACTTGGACCACCGAGGTCGGTTTCTTTCCGCTTCTGAGCAAGACAGCTCCACTTAATTTCCGTGCCCCTAACCTGCGTAAGCGCACGATTTGCGCTTGGTTGGTAGGTGGATAGCAAGAGCTGGATCGCGACGAGGCGATAGCCTGCCTGGCCACACTCGTACGCCCGACATCCAGCGTCCCATAGTGCAGCGTGAAGGTTGATAAGCCATGACATCAGTGAAACATCTTTCCAGGACGGCAGCAGAGACGACGGATCTCGAACGGCGCGTGTTGGCTCATGAACGGATCCTGCAGGCCCTGATCGCCTACATGGCCCGTGCCGAGCCGCGTTTCGTCGACCATCTGCGAGAACGGTTCGTGGAACCGATGCGCATGGTGCCGCACGAACACGATTACCGCGAAACCGACGACTACGCGGAAGAATTCATTCGCGCCGTGATGCTTCTCGGAGAGGAGCGCGCGCCCATCGCGAAGGAGTCGAAATTGACCGACAAGAAACCCGTGTCGCCGAAAGGCAGAGGAGAACAGGGGTCTTCCATGAACCGGCCACCGCAGCGCGGTGGAGTTCAAGTGCGCGAAAGGAACGGCATCTGGGAGGTGGAGGTCGATGGCAAGTTCCGCGGCGACTACCACCAGAAGGAACATGCTCTTGCCGCTGCGGCCCTGCACAAGTTGTCGCCCCGATGACCGGTCGCACTGATCCGACAGTTCCGCATGATTTCGCAATCCAGATGGCCGAGAACGAAGGCATGCCATCGAGATCGAATTCCAGGGGCTCCCCGCCGCCGCCCGCGCCCACGCGACGGTTGACTGGAACGCTCACGCTTGGGCTATCGAAGACTCGCGCGGCAACCGGCGGACTCTGGTCCGCCAAGGAGCAAGCGGCGATGAGACACCCGCTGGCAAGGTTGATCTCGAGGCTGGCCATAGTGGCTGGAGTGATAGCGTCCCTGGCCTTCCCCGTCCTTGCGCAGGATGGCACCGGCCCGATGCCTCGGAACGCTCATTCTTGCAAGATAGTCATGACATGATCAGGCGCGGCCGTGTGTCTGGCATGCGGGTCAGCATCGGGTGTCGTCTGCGCTACAGCTTCCCGCAGCCGACACCGTTAATCGCGATGCTGAACGTCCACTACTCGCGCTTTGGCGATCTGGAGCGTGCAGATTACCTCGTGACGTCGCCGAGCGTACCGCTCGAAAGCTACCGTGACGGATTCGGCAACTGGTGTACGCGCCTCATGGCTCCGGAGGGCGACTTCGCGCTGTCAACGGATGGCATCTTCCGCGACTATGGCCGACCCGATCCCGCGTCCCCGGGCGCGCTGCAGCACGCAGTCCAGGATCTGCCGTTCGAAACCCTCATATTTCTGCAAGGCAGCCGGTATTGCGACACGGATCTCCTGTCGGAAGAGGCTTGGCGTCTTTTCGAGACCGCGGATCCTGGATGGCCCCGCGTTCAGGCGATCTGCGATTTTGTGCACGGCCATGTCAGCTTCGACTACATGCAGGCGAAGCCAACGCGCACCGCGTCGCAGACCCTCGCCGAGCGACAGGGTGTCTGCCGCGACTTTGCCCATCTCGCCATCGCTTTGTGTCGCTGCATGAACATTCCGGCCCGCTACTGCACCGGATATCTGAGCGACATCGGTGAACCTCTGCCTCATCCGTCCGGGGACTTCGCAGCGTGGATGGAGGTCTTTCTCGCTGGTGAATGGCACATGTTCGACCCGCGGAATAACAAGCCGCGGTTTGCCAGAATTCTGATCGCGCGGGGCCGCGATGCCGCTGATGTCCCTTTGACCCAGACATTCGGTCAGAACACTTTGACGGAATTCAAGGTCTGGACGGATGAATTGGCCTGACCGACCTTGGGTTCTTTTTCGATGCGCCATCGTAAACCGGGTCGCCAATCCCCATATAGTATGTACTGGCGCCAAGCATCCCGGTCTGTCATGGACGAGGAGTTGGCACCGGCCAATCAAAGGATCGATGATATGTCCTTCAAGGACCTGACAGCCAGGGCTGCGGCCGCAATGAAGCCGAAGCCTGCGAAAACCCCTGCCAAAGAGAACGAGTCCAAGGCCGTTGGCAAGGAAGCACCAGCGAAATCCAAGACACCTTGAGATTTGCACCGGCCAAGCGCCCCATTCTTAACGGGCGCGCGGACCACCCACAGCAACAAGGGAAAGGATCATACTAATGGAAGAATTGATGAGCAAGACCGTTGCAGTTTTTTCCCGCCCGTTCACCGTTCCAGGCTTCAACGAGACGCTTCCGGCGGGAGAGTACGAGATCGAAACGGAATTGGTTTCACCCCCGGGTCAACAGGATCCCGCAGCCTGGAAAGCCTCAGTCCTAGTGAAACTTCATCCCCGGACATCGCATCCGGGGCTTACACGGTCTCTGACCGTTTCCCTTGCCGATCTGGACTATGCCCGCGCCAGGGACAAGCTGACAGGCAGAGCGTTGTCCGACTTCTTCCTTGAGGAAATGCTTGCTGATCCGATGGTGCGCCTCGTGATGGAGGCCGACGGGGTCTCTGCAGCACATATGCGGCATCTTTATTCGGGGCACCGAACGCCCCAGTCTGACAGGGATGTCCTAGACCAGAACCCGGCGCGTCTAGGTGCACGTGACATGGTGTCTATCCATGCTGCTGAAAACGAGGGCATGCCTCCACGACCGACAGGGACGTCGGCTATGCGCACGGAAGTCAGCGCGGATTCGATATGATCACGAACAAAACCTCGGTCGACGTAGCATTCCCGGACATCGCCCGCGGAAGGGCCTTTGGCGACGTTCCTCGAAACCGTCCTTGTCTGAGATGCGATGCTGTTTTCTGGAGTGAAGGTTTTGGAGAACGGTTCTGTCGGCGCTGCAAGGGGTTGAACGCCTGGCGGAACGCCGTGCCCGTTAGCCCC
Organism: uncultured Shimia sp.; assembly: GCF_947498095.1. Taxonomy (GTDB): domain Bacteria; phylum Pseudomonadota; class Alphaproteobacteria; order Rhodobacterales; family Rhodobacteraceae; genus Shimia. Next base: position 10,118 of record NZ_CANMJE010000024.1, read on the forward strand.
GGTGCATCTCGCCGCCGCTAATCTCTATCGGTGCCCGCGCCGTCTTCCCAGTACCGTACCGGACCCGTCAATTCGCCCAGTCTAGACGTCGCTCGCATCACGCCGACCGATGTCTTATAGGGCGAAAAGGGCTTTGATCTTCCCCACCGTCACAGGAAACGCAGACGGCTCTATCACAAGGGCAGGTCTATCATTCGCCTGCGCCCAAGAAACCCAATTAAGAAAAGCCGAAGGTCTCTGCCACAGTCAACTCCGTCGCAGGAACGCCTGCGCTGGTGATTGGTGGGAAATAGGTAAAGTAGGCAGTCGTTCAGGCCGCGATTGCTGAAAAGCGCGTTTGAGCGAAATATAGTTCAACAGCCCATTGTAGAGTTCCGTCGGGATAGCCATTTTTCATACATTGGCACTCAGGTGTGGCGAGTGCCAATGTGTCCCTACGCATGCCACCCCTATCCGGAAATCCCGAAAAGGAGTATTTCCATTATGTTTACACCCCTACATGACCGTGTCTTGGTCCGCCGTATTGAAGGCGACGAAAAGACCTCGGGCGGCCTGATCATTCCTGACAATGCAAAAGAAGAACCGCAGGAAGGCGAAGTCGTATCCGTCGGCGCCGGTGCAAGAGACGACACAGGCGCGCGTATCCCAATGGACGTCAAAGCTGGCGACAAAATTCTGTTCGGCAAATGGTCGGGCACTGAAATTAAGATTGATAGCGAAGAGCTGATGATCATGAAGGAGAGCGACATCTTCGGCGTTATGGCCTGAACGACGCGTCCCCTTTCACACATCTTTCATTTAGGAATACCGACATGTCTGCAAAAGACGTCAAATTTGGCACGGACTCCCGTGACCGTATGCTCAAGGGCATCAATACGCTCGCCAACGCCGTCAAGGTCACGCTTGGCCCCAAGGGTCGCAACGTGGTTCTCGACAAGTCCTATGGCGCGCCCCGCATCACCAAGGACGGTGTTACAGTCGCCAAGGAAATCGAACTCTCGGATGCGTTCGAAAATATGGGCGCCCAGCTTGTCAAAGACGTGGCGTCCCGCACCAATGACGAGGCTGGCGACGGCAAAACCACCGCTACGGTTCTCGCCCAGACCATCGTCAAGGAAGGTATGAAATCGGTCGCCGCAGGCATGAACCCGATGGACCTGAAACGCGGCATCGACAAGGCGGTTACCGCCGTTGTTGCCGAGGTCAAGGCAATGTCCCGTCCCGTGGGCGATACGGCTGAGATCGCCAAAGTCGGCACCATTTCTGCCAATGGCGAGGCGGCAATCGGTCAACAGATCGCAGATGCCATGGCTAAAGTCGGCAACGAAGGCGTCATCACCGTCGAAGAGAACAAAGGGCTGGAGACCGAGACAGAAGTCGTCGAAGGCATGCAGTTTGATCGCGGCTATCTCAGCCCTTATTTCATCACAGATACCGCCAAGATGACGGCGACCCTGGAGGACTGCGTCATCCTCCTGCACGAGAAGAAACTAACGTCTCTGGCCCCCATGGTGCCTTTGCTTGAGGCCGTCATGCAGGCGAACAAGCAGCTCTTGGTGATGGCCGAGGACATTGATGGCGAAGCGCTCGCAACCCTTGTGGTGAACAAACTGCGCGGTGGCCTGAAAGTGGCCGGTGTCAAAGCACCTGGTTTTGGGGATCGCCGCAAAGCGATGCTGGAAGATCTTGCCGTCCTGACGGGCGGACAAGTGATTTCCGAAGAACTGGGCATCAAGCTCGAAAACGTCACGATGGACATGCTTGGGGATGCCAAGAAGATTACAATCACCAAGGACACGACAACTGTGATCGACGGCGCAGGCGACAAAGAAGCTATCGCTTCGCGTGTCACCCAAATCCGAGCACAGATCGAAGAGACCAGTTCAGACTACGACAAGGAAAAACTGCAGGAACGGCTCGCCAAATTGGCGGGCGGTGTTGCGGTGATCAAAGTTGGTGGCGCGACCGAGATCGAAGTGAAAGAGCGCAAGGATCGGGTTGATGATGCCTTGAACGCAACACGTGCGGCCGTCCAAGAAGGCGTCGTACCAGGCGGTGGCGTAGCACTTGTCCATGCGGGCAAGGTTCTGGAAGGTCTAAAAGGGGACAACGCGGATCAGGATGCGGGTATCAAGATCATCCGCAAAGCCCTTCAGGCCCCGTTGCGCCAGATCGCTGAAAACGCCGGTGTCGATGGCTCGGTCGTGGCTGGAAAAGTACTTGAGAACACCAGCAAGACGTTCGGCTATGATGCGCAGCTTGACCAGTACGGCGACATGTTGAAGGCTGGTGTTATTGATCCCACCAAGGTCGTTCGGATCGCGCTTGAATACGCGGCATCGGTTGCGGGCCTGCTCGTTACCACCGAAGCGATGGTGGCGGATAAACCCGTCAAGCCAAACCGCCACGGCATACCCGACATGGAGGGTATGGAAGGCATGATGTAGAAGCGAACTTTTGCTCGCGGCATTGGAACCAATTTTTATGAGCCGCGAGCAGCATATTTCTGAAGACGGCTCGCACCAGCGACCTTGCTTCTTTGGTCGCTCTGCCCCCTGAGTAGACCATGTCTGAAGGCTCCGCTTTCTGACGTTAGATTGCTCCAAGCTGATCTGTGTAAGCGTCGAAAACTGGAATGTAAGCTAGCTAGAGAATGCCTGCTGAAAATTCAGTAGGAAGTGTGTTTTCGAGTATTTAAGCGGCGCGCAAGGGGCAGTTCCCTAAAAAAGAAATTCTTCTTTCGCGTGCCGCTCTTTCTCGAGGTGCCTAGGAAAGGACGCCACAATGAAACTCAACACCAATACCATCTCGGAAAAGATGAAGTCCGTTAAAGCCAGCTGTGGAGGCGCACCCTTCGGTGAAAAAAGAACGCAGGCCTGGAGACATTACAACGCTGCTGAGGCCGCGCACAAAGCGAATGACGACATCAAGACGAAATACGAACTCGACGCTGCCAGGGAAGCCCTTGCGTAATTAGTAACGGCCGCGTGAAAAAACGGGCCAGTTTGCGCAAATGCAGAATGCAATATGCCGGGGCCTGAACTGCAATCCATGATGGATTGCCCTACATTGATTGGAAAAAATGCAACTCTCGTAGCTGCCCTTGTGACATCCGTCGCATTCTCTGCCAATGCAATGTCCGCCGACACTGATACCGACGGCGACAGCATGGCATCCTTCGCTGAACTTCAGCTTGTGTACCCTTTCCTCACCGCTTAAATGTTCATGGACATCGATACAAATGGCGATAGCCTTGTCGACGACGAGGAAATGGCTATCACCGTCGAGCTTGGCAACCTCGCGGATCCTGAAACCGACTCCTGAAACCAAAGGTTGGAGTATGTGCTATGCAAAATCGTGAAGTTTTCAGATGGGCCTTCACAGCTTCAGGGCTCTGGCTCATCTTGTCGCCATTCATGCTTCTCGGCGGCCAATCGGCTCTTAGCAATGCCCTCGTTGGCGATGCAGGACTTCTCATTCTCTCGGGTCTTTTGGCTTTGACCGTAGCGGGTTACGGCCACAACAAACATTACCTGGTCCAGACCTACCTGGGAGTTTCCTACGGTTTGATTTTGGTAGCGACTCCTTGGCTGTTCGGCTTCACCGAACCTGTGACCGCCTGGAATGCCGGCGTCGTCGGAACGGCTTTGGTTCTGGCGGGCCTTTATGTGGTGTTTCAGAAAATGCCGAAACATCACGCATAGTGAATACACTGTGTGGGGCGGAAAACGCCCCACACTTCTAATCGTTGTCCTTGCCAATACTACTCACCCTGCATCTCTTCCGGAGATGGCTATTGGCCATTGACCGCGAGTCGAACGCTTCGCGACTTATGGAGGAATGGACAGACTGTCTCACTGGACCAAGGTCGTAACCACTGGAGGTGTGCAACTCGTGTACACTCCAAAGTGAAGGTCCGGAAAGCGCACGAAAGCAGCCTCTTGCGCAAACGCAGCGAATTCACCCTTTGTCCCGCATTAGAGCCATTCGGCATACTGAAATGCTTCGCGACGCACGAATGACTGGTTTGGGGAAGCTGCGCCGCAGCGCTCGTCACTGTTGTGAAAGTCCGGTCAGGACCGTTTGCGTCGCCCGACAAGAAGGGCGGGAACCAGACCTTCGCTGCGGTTTTGACCAAAGATGGCTATGCGCACAAAGCTGACATCAAGCACCTGGCTTGCTGCCCTAAAGCCCTTATCGTTTCGAGGACAGGAGTCAAAACACATTGAAGTCCAATGCACCTTAAATGGTATGCAAATCCTGACTGCAAGACTAGCCGACTACACTGTCAACGTATCGAGGTGACTAAAGCGATCCTTCCCGCCCGATGACCAAGAATTCGCATCGGGCACAATCTGGTTTCGGGAAAGCTTGTAATAACATATAGGAACATATGGCCTTCACTTTGCGTCAACTCCATTACTTCGTTGCCGTTGCTGAATACGGATCCGTCAGTCGGGCTTCGCAGTCGTTGGCAATCTCCCAATCATCAGTGACGGAGGCAATCAAGTTTCTCGAAGAAGATCTGGGAGTTAAGCTATTTACCAGGCACTCTCGAGGGCTGAGCATTACTCACAAGGGACACCAGTTTCTTAGACATGCGACGACAATTCTATCTGGTGTTTCTGAGGCAAGAAGATCGCTCGAGACTAAAGAGCAGGAGATTCAAGGCAATCTCCAGCTGGGCGTCACTTCACTCATGGCTGGGTACGTTATGTCTGACTTGCTGGCTCGGTTTCGGCGGGCCAATCCAGAAGTCGACGTTTCGGCCATAGAGGACAATGGTGAATACCTACAGCACCTGCTGATTGGGGGGGAGCTAGATGTTGCCGTGATGGTAATTTCAGACCAGCTGGATAAGTTGGCGCTACACGTTGAGATTCTCGATGTATCACCATATCGGCTATGGCTTCCCATTAGCCACAGGCTCGCCAAAAAAGACAGCATCAGTATCGAAGATGTTTCTGAGGATTCTTTGATCGCGCTGGACATTGATGAAATGGGTGAGAACGCTGTGAGGTTTCTTTCGGCGATGGGGGCACGCCCAAAAGTCGCCTTTCGTACAAGGTCGGTAGAAGCGGTAAGAAGTTTGGTTGCAACGGGTGCAGGAATCGCCCTGTTGCCGGATCTTGTCTACAGGCCGTGGTCCTTGGAGGGAGACAGGATCGAGTCTCGTGATATCTCGGGTGCTTTGCCTTCTGTTCAGCTTGGGTTGGTATGGCGCAAGGGGTCTCCTTTGTCGCCCGCAGCCAAAGATTTCGTTGAAATTGTCCAGGGAATTCATAGCACTTAGGTTGGAGTTCTGTATGATATCTGTTTTTCCGATATCATCTTTCTGGTAATTGAATTTGCGAAATCACTACTCCCCAAACATGATTGGACATGTAAAGGGCCGCTAGAGCCTCCCCAATCGTATTCCAATCTCAGGGAGCAAATCATGAGACAAATCCTAAAATCCTGTACGGCCATCACCTGTGCCGCGCTTGTTGCTGCACCGGCAATTGCCGCAGACATGGTCACCGAAATCGGTGCTGGCGAAGGCCAAGTAAACATCGTGGCATGGCCCGGTTACATCGAGCGTGGCGAAACCGTCGAGTCCTTCGACTGGGTGACAAAATTCGAAGAAGCCACCGGCTGCATGGTCAACGTCAAGACCGCAAACACCAGCGATGAAATGGTCGCTCTAATGAATGAAGGCGGCTTTGACCTTGTGACCGCATCCGGTGATGCGTCGCTGCGAATGATCGCTGGCAAGCGTGTTCAGCCGGTCAACATCGACCTGATCCCAAGCTGGAGCACTGTCGATGAGCGCCTGAAAGAAGCGCCGTGGCACTATGTGAACGATACGCATTACGGCACGCCCTACATGTGGGGGCCGAACGTGTTGATGTACTCGACCGACGCTTTTGCCGAAGCACCCACCAGCTGGTCAGTCGTGTTCGAAGAAACCACCCTTTCGGATGGCAAATCCAACAAGGGCCGCGTTCAGGCCTATGACGGCCCGATCCACATTGCGGATGCCGCCAACTACCTGATGTATCACCAGCCCGAACTTGGGATTACGTCGCCCTACGAACTGAACCAGGATCAGTATGACGCGGCGTTGGATCTGCTGCGCGGTCAACGTGAGTTGGTTTCACGCTACTGGCATGACGCATTTATCCAGATCGACGACTTCAAAAACGAAGGTATGGCTGTTTCTGGCTCGTGGCCATTCCAGGTGAACTTGCTTCAGGGTGATGGCGTCAAAGTCGAGTCCGTCATCCCGCAAGAGGGCGCTACCGGCTGGGCAGATACCACCATGATGCACGTCGAAGCCGAGAACCCAAACTGCTCCTACATGTGGATGGAACACTCCTTGGCTTCGAACCTGCAATCGGACTTGTCGCTTTGGTTCGGTGCGAACCCGGCTGTTCCTGCCGCCTGTACCGATGGTCGCGGCATGCAGACCGCCGAGGGTTGTACCAAGAACGGTCTGGATGACTTTGAGAAGATCAAGTTCTGGCAGACACCTGTTTCCAAGTGTGAAAGCCAAGGCACCTGTGTACCATACTACCGCTGGGTGTCCGATTACATCGGTGTGATCGGCGGCCGGTAAGCCACAAAAAACAACATGGCTGGTCACCATCGGGTGGCCAGCAAACCAAACGGAATTCCCATGACATCAGCAGTCGTTTTCAAAGGCGTGTCACGCCATTTCGGTTCGGTTCGCGCAGTGGACGAAGTCGATATCAGTGTCGCAGAGGGCGAGTTCTTTGCCATGTTGGGTCCATCCGGCTCAGGCAAGACAACCTGCCTGCGTCTAATCGCCGGATTCGAACAGCCGACTGCGGGTGAAATCTCAATCTTCGGGCAGCCAGCCCAGGGCGTCCCTCCTTACAAGCGCCATGTGAACACTGTGTTTCAGGATTACGCCCTGTTTCCTCACCTTAATGTTCTGGACAACGTTGCCTATGGGCTGATGATTTCCGGCACTTCAAAAGGCGAACGGCATCGCGCAGCAGAAGAGGCGCTGGAGCTGGTAGCATTGCCGGGCTATGGCAGTCGCAAACCCTCTGAGCTGTCGGGGGGGCAAAGGCAGAGAGTGGCGCTGGCCCGTGCGCTCGTGAACCAGCCCAAGGTGCTTTTGCTAGACGAGCCACTGGGTGCTCTCGACCTGAAACTTCGGGAGCAAATGCAAGAAGAACTTAAGGCACTTCAACGCAAGCTCGGCATCACATTTGTTTTTGTGACCCACGATCAAGGTGAAGCCTTGTCGATGGCCGACCGGGTTGCCGTCTTCAACGAAGGAAAGATTGTTCAAGTCGGCAAGCCCGAGGACATCTATTACCGCCCTGAAGTGCCGTTTGTTGCGGACTTTGTTGGGTCGTCGAACGTGATCCCGCCCCGCATAACAGAAAAAGTGACGGGCACCTGGACAACCGCTGCCGTAAGGCCAGAAGCCATCATGCTTGGTGACAAGGGTCTGCCCGCTAAAGTGCGCGCAACGAGCTTCATTGGCACCTCGACACGCGTTTCGCTGGACTTGGATGGCAGTCAAATGGTCGCCCTTCTTCCAAAAGGGCAAACCATTCCTGAAATCGGTGAACACACCCATGTTTCCTGGGCTGAGGATGATATCCACCTGATGGAGATGACGGATGAGTGACGTCATTCTTGATACGGATCGCAAAGGGATACTGACGCGAATCTCCGACACGTTGTGGCGGAACCCGCGGTTGACGATCCTGCTCTTGCTGACACCGCCAGCGTTGTGGCTGGGTGTCGTCTATCTAGGATCGCTCTTTGCCCTCTTGGTTCAGAGCTTCTTCTCGATTGACGAGTTCTCCGGACTTATTATCCGTGAATTCACGCTCAAGACCTATGCCGAACTATTCACGCCTGCGAACTTCGACATCATTGTACGTACAGTTTTGATGGCTTCCGCCGTTACCATCGCTGCTGCCCTGGTTAGCTTTCCGATTGCCTATTACGCGGCTCGCTATGCCAAAGGGAAATGGAAAGCCATCTTCTATCTCGGTGTCATGCTGCCGCTTTGGTCAAGCTATCTTGTTAAGGTCTACAGCTGGAAACTGATCCTTGCCAAAGAAGGCATCCTGAACTGGCTGTTCGAAACCTTGCATTTGAGCTGGCTATTGAATGCGTATCTGTCTCTCCCGATCATTGGTGGCAACTCGCTATCAGTAAGTTGGACTGGGACGTTCCTTGTGTTCCTTTACGTATGGCTACCTTTCATGATCTTGCCTATTCAGGCCGCACTTGAGCGTGTTCCTCGCTCTATGATGGAGGCGTCAGGAGACCTCGGAGCGACACCTGCTCAGAGTTTCCGGCATGTACTGTTGCCACTGGCCTTGCCCGGCGTGATTGCAGGGTCGATCTTTACCTTCTCGCTGACACTAGGTGACTACATTATCCCGCAAATTGTCGGTTCTTCGCGCCGGTTCATCGGTCAGGCGGTCTATGCCTACCAGGGAACCGCCGGAAACATTCCGCTGGCCGCCGCGTTCGCAGTCGTGCCGATTGTCATCATGGGTATCTACCTTTGGGTTGCCAAACGCAAAGGAGCATTCGATGCACTCTGATCGCGCTTCAAAAGGTTTGAAAATTGCCGCAGGTCTTGGCCTTGCCTTCATGCACCTGCCCATTCTCTTGATCTTTGTCTACGCCTTCACGACCGAGGACAAATCTTACCAGTGGCCGCCCCCCGGACTGACGCTGAAGTGGTTCGGTGTGACATGGAACCGTCCTGACGTATGGGAGGCGCTGTCTCTTTCGGTCAAGGTTGCATCCATCTCGACGGTGATTGCCCTCTTCTTGGGCACGCTGTGTGCCGCCGCGGTCAGCCGCACTCGGTTCTTCGGTCGTGAAGCGATTTCTCTAATGGTGATTCTGCCCATCGCACTTCCAGGTATCGTTACCGGTATCTCGCTGCGCTCAGCCTTCAATCTTGCCGACATCCCGTTCAGCTTTTGGACGATTGTTCTCGGACACGCGACCTTCTGTATCGTGGTGGTTTACAACAACGCAGTAGCGCGTTTCCGCCGAACTTCGGGTTCCTTGGTCGAAGCGTCAATGGATCTTGGAGCCAACAGCTTCCAGACCTTCCGGTACGTGATCCTGCCAAACATCTCCACGGCGCTTTTGGCCGGGGGCATGTTGGCCTTTGCACTGAGTTTTGACGAGGTGATCGTCACCACGTTTACGGCAGGACAACAACAGACGCTGCCGATCTGGATGCTCGAGGAACTGGTACGCCCGCGTCAACGGCCCGTCACCAACGTTGTGGCCATGGTCGTGGTCCTCGTAACCTTCTTGCCGATCCTCGGCGCTTACTATCTCACCCGCGGTACCGACACGGTTGCTGGTCAGGGCAAATAAGAACAGGGAGAAAAATATGGAAATCAACATGTTGATTGATGGAACTTTCGAGGCAGGTACGGAGATGACTGAGACCGTGCTGAACCCTCGAACAGGCGAAGTCATCTTGCAAATGCCCGAAGCCAGTCCTGAGCAAATTGACCGCGCCGTCGCGGCTGCCCGCTCGGCATTCCCAGCCTGGTCATGCACAACCCCCGGTGAGCGGTCAGCACTTATGCTGGCCATTGCAGATGCAGTGGATGCAAACCTTGAGGAACTGGCCCAGCTGGAAGCTCTAAACTGCGGTAAGCCGATCAACGAAGTTCGCAATGAAGAGGTGCCTGCTGTTGCGGATTGCTTCCGCTTCTTTGCCGGCGCGGTGCGCAACATGAACGGGCCAGCTGCTGGTGAGTACATGGAGGGGCATACCTCTATGATCCGGCGCGATGCGATTGGCGTTGTGGGGTCAATTGCGCCCTGGAACTACCCAATGATGATGATGGCCTGGAAGCTTGCCCCTGCCTTGGCCGGTGGCAACACAGTTGTCCTCAAACCGTCCGAGCAAACGCCCCTCACAGCGCTTAAGCTGGCAAAGATTATGAACGACATCCTGCCAAAGGGTGTGTTGAACGTGATCGTTGGACAAGGGGGCAGCGTTGGCAACACACTGATCAATCACCCCGGCGTTGACATGATTTCGATCACCGGTGACATCGCAACTGGAAAAAAAGTCCTTGTCGCCGCGGCTAACTCGGTAAAGCGCACCCACCTTGAGCTGGGAGGCAAGGCTCCTGTCATCGTCCATGACGATGCTGATCTTGGACGCGTCGTCGAAGGGCTCAAGGCGTTTGGTTACTACAATGCAGGTCAGGATTGCACCGCCGCTTGCCGAATTTATGCAGGTTCGAAGATCTACGACAATCTGGTTGCTGACCTGACATCCGCGGCAGCCTCGATTGTTTACGATGATGCTGACGACACACAAAACGAAATCCCGCCACTTATCAGTCAGCGCCAGCGCGACCGAGTTGCAAGTTTTGTTCAGCGGGCATCCGAGCAAAGCCACATGGAAATCACCACTGGCGGCGAAGCGCATAATGGCAATGGGTTTTACTATAAGCCCACAGTGGTTGCCGGAGCATTGCAACAAGACGAGATTGTCCAGCGCGAAGTGTTCGGGCCCGTTGTGTCTGTCACTCGTTTTGATGAAGACGATGATGTGGTTGGTTGGGCGAATGACAGCCAGTATGGCCTCGCGTCCTCGGTTTGGACGCAGGATATCGGTAAGGCGATGGAGAATTGTGCCCGCTTGCAATACGGCTGCACCTGGGTCAATACGCACTTTATGCTGACCACAGAAATGCCCCATGGCGGCGTCAAACAATCAGGTTATGGCAAAGACATGTCCATGTACGCTTTGGAGGACTACACAGCCGTGCGCCATGTAATGATTGCGCACTGAGCAGAGCGTGGCTTGAGAATGTAATGAGGCCGGATGATTGAGTTTATCCGGCCTTTTCTCTAAACGGTCCTACAAAGTTCAATGACCCTTTTTTTTGTCGTGATCGCTTCGAAAGCTAAGCATTTGAACGCTAACTTTGCCCTTAGTACGGAAGGTCTGCTTTTACTAGAAAGCAGTCATTCCGCCGCGACACACCGAACATCTGCTAATGGGATGTACCGGCTGCTTCACCCAGCAGGTTAGGCTGAGCCTATTTCTGCAAATAGGAGAAGTAGCATGGC
>NZ_CANMJE010000025.1 GCF_947498095.1 uncultured Shimia sp.
GCATGCGTATGCGCCGGAGGGCGCTTCGACCCCTTTGGGGTGTAAGATGAATACAGGGGAATTTTCTTGACATAATAGGTAAGAATAACTTACCTTTGTGCGTTTTGTTAAGTGCTGATTTCAATGGTGATTTTGAGAAGAACGTAGAGGCGGAAATTTTAAGGCGCATCGAAGCGCTTCCCCCTGGCGGCTTTGATCCTATGCTCAAGCGTATGATGCGCTTCGCGCAGGGGCGGCGTCCTTGGCTTGGCTGGTACAGGGATAATTTCGACCGATTGAATGATCCCGAAGTGCGCTTTTCAGCTTGGCAGGACGAAGGCGGGCAAATCCACGTTGCCGACAATCTGTTAATCACGATGCGCAAGGTGCTCTCGCATGAAGAACACACCCGAACTCGCTACCAGTTTTCAGGGCCGACTGGTCGAAGAGCACCCTAAGTCGATGTAATGTCGTTTCCTGAGCGACCTTTGCGTTTGGCTTGCTTCTTCAAGATCGCAGAAAAAGCGTTTTGTCGTTCACCGTCTGAGGCGTTTGGATCATCGACCACAGCCCAGAATTTTGCATCGTCTGGATGTCGTTTATCCACACCGTAGGGCATTTCAGGGCTCGCACTGGACGCACGCCGTTGCTTATTCGACCCGCCAGAAGAGCTTTTGTAGCTGAAATAGTCGTCGTCGCCGGAGGGGGGCTCTTGAAACCCGCCATTGTTGGTTTTCGACCCGTAGCGCCGTTCGAGCCGCTTCTTGTGCTCTATCCGCTTAAAGACAGGCTCAACATCGGCGAGTCGCTTTACGCAAAACACGAAGCCCAAAATCAAGACGATCAATACAATCGGAAAGACCTGCTGTGAGAATCCCCAAATGATTGCGTGGCCTAGCGTTAGCGTTGCCAGATTTCCTGCATTGTTGGCGTTCTCGGGGTTGTCGTGCGGATCAAGGTTTGCATCGTAGATGGTTTCCCAGGTTTCCTTGTCCTTGAAATATCGAGAGCGGATGTAATAGCCGATGGTGAAAAGGTAGAGGCCGATCAGCCCGATATGCGCAATGCGCAGGAAATCCTCAAAGGCCATGGTGCTTCTCCCAGGCTCTTATGTGTTCGATGCTGTCAAAGACCTTCCGCTCTTTAAGTTCCATGTAAGGCACGCGGCGAATGGTGAAGCCCTTGCCGGTGGCAGGAATGACGAAGGCACGCATGGTTTCGCGCGCGCCTTGTTCACGCAGCTCGTTTGAAAACCGGATCATGCGTTCGCGGCGTGTTGTGCTTTCGCTATCGCCGGTCGATCCACCGCCCAGGGAAAAATTTGAGGACGTGCCGACCGTGGTTTCGTCAACGATCACCTTGCCGAGGCGCTTGGAGAAATACTCTTCCGTTGCCAGGTCATTGAAACCCCACCCAATCAGCGCGGCCGCGTTGCCGATGAAAGCTTCCCAGTTCTTTGCGTAGAGCTCCTGAAGCTGGCCGACATACTGGATGATTGGCGCAAGCTTGACGCCATAGCCGCGAATGTAACCGGCCTTTTCCTCGATCTCTTTAAAGCGGCCAAGCACCGGGAATTCATCGAGCAGAAACAGGGTTTGCGGCCCTTCCTGGTTCGTTCCCATTGCCATCTTGGCCGAGAGCGCGATCTGCACATTCATGCGCAGCCAGTTGCGATATTCGCCAACATCATCGGGGTTGAGGACGAGCAGCACCGTCCAGCCTTCTTGCACCGCGCGCCAAAGCGAGAAACCGGAAGGCTTGAGGTGATCCTGCATGTCCAGGTCAATCAGCCATTTCAGGTTGCGCGAGAGCGTGGTGCGGAACGATCCGGCTTCGTCTGATCCGAGGACTTCACCGATCACCGACGCCGCTTCGGCCGCGTGGCCATCATCGGGTAACGCATCTTGCGTCAGGTAATCGTAGAGGGCTTCGAAACCGGCCTTGATTGCCGTTTCTTCGCGCTTGGTCGGGCTGTTCTCGTCTTTGAGCTTCACGTTGCCGAGAATTTTTTGCCGAATGAAGGGCAGTCGGTGATCCCGCTCTTTTTCCAGCATTTTCACGGCTTCAATCGTGCCTGCGATGAGCGTGGTGGCGTTTTCGGAGAAGTGGGCATTGTCCCCGTTCTCTGGGATCACCATTCCGGCCGCGAGCTTGGAAATGCGCTTTCGGGCAGTGCGCATGTCTGAAATGTCGATGTCGCTTAATGGATCATAGTGGACGCAGAACTTTTTGGCGGGTCCGCGCGTCTCGCCCATGGGATCGAGGATAGCAACTTTCTGGCCGACAAACTGGCGAACGGACGTGCCTGAATCTTTGGCTGCTTCACGCGACCCGCGCCGCATACCTGTGAGCTCGGCAATCTCGGCCTTGGGGTCGATGGCAAAAAGCGGCCCTTTCCATCGGATCGCGTTTTGCACACCCAGGGTGACACCCTTCCCCGATGCACTACCGGCCACGATCAGCACATGCCGGTCATCTGATGCCGGAAGCGATGCTTCGAAATCAATACCGTGGTCTTCGTGGATTTTGCCGAGGTAAAAGCCGTCTGGATCGAAAGCAAAGCGGTCAAGCTCGACAGCCGTGGCCATGCCTTCCATGGGATCGACGGGTTTGGGAGGTGTACGCGGCTTCATGGCTTGGAAGAATTGATAGGCACCAACAGCGGCGCGCGCCGCCGTTGCGAGTCCTGCCAATCCATTCCCGTATTTCGCCATTGCCTCAATCTCCAGTCTTTCCCTTCAATCTATACATTAAAACCGCATTTGTTCAGGTGTTTATAGCGGGAGAGCCGGTCAAGCGTTCCCGCAGGAGCGAATGCGACGAGGACAATGCTTGAGGGGATCGAAGCGCCCCAGCCTTGTCTTGTCCCTTTGATCCCATTCAAAGGGGCTGCCTAACGGCGAGTGTCTTTCTTTTCAGCCCGTCAGGGCTTCCCCTGCCCTTCGCGCCTCGGGTGTGTCCAATCCAGCCAATGTGATGCGTCCTATCGGATGCGCAGCGAAGCCGCCTTCGGCTCGGTCAATGGCCTGCCCGCCCCACCGGCTGCGCCGCCGTGTTGGCCATGACCGCTTCGCTTTGGCGATCCGATCCGTTCGTCCGCATCGGCTGGAATGAACCAGCCCAAGAACGAAAGGGTAAATCCCATGAGAAACAGAAACCAAGACAACTTACCGCTCTACCGCGTGTCCTTTGCGCGGATCACGGGGCAGGATCGGCAGGGGCGCGACGAGCTCGCCCGCCCCAAAGAGATCGGCGCAGTTTGGCCGCGCAAGAACGGCAAGCAAGGCGGCATTCTTCAGCTCGACATCATCCCCATTGAGCTTACGCAACGCCAGGGTGTGATCTTCCTTGTCCCCGTGGACGTGCAGGATCAGGGAGGCTCACAATGAGCCCCCGCCCTACCCTTGCGGAAATCAATGACCGCTTCCGGCGCAGTTTCAACGGCGGCGAGATTTACCTGACACGCGGAATCGCTGACCTGCCGCCCAAGGCACAGGCCGAGATCGTCATGACGGTGCGCTGCTTCGACAGCTTCACCGAGGACAACGATCCCTATGGCGAGCATGACTTCGGCGCGTTCGATCACCCTGCGGCCGGAAAGGTATTCTGGAAGATCGACTACTACGATCCTGACAAGGAACGTGGCAGCGAAGACCCGCTCGATCCGGTCAAGACGTGCCGCGTTCTCACTATCCTTCTTGCGGAGGAATACTGATGGCGGAGGTCAGAAACATCACCTGGGAAGGCCGAGGCGTTCGGCTTTCCTACACTCCGCGTTGGAGCAACGTGATCGACCATGTGGAGATCAAATCCCATGACGGTGATCCGCTTCCCATGACGGAGACCGGCTACCGTTCGCATTTTTTCGGGCCGGTCGATCCGGTGCTCACGATGGACGAGATCGAGGCGATGGTGCGCGACTGGCTCGACACCGAAGCCGCTAAACCCGCGTGGCAGGATTACGTCCTGCGCTCGCAGCAGCTCAGCCTCTTTTAGAGGCTGGGTTTGCCTTTAAGGCAAACCGTTCTTGCGGCAACCCCTGCACCTAATTTGCATAACGTAGTGGTTTTGGCGTATTATGAGAAATAGACGTGTAGCAAGCTATGTTTTTGCATTGCAAAAACGCTTGATCAGGGGGCCTTGCGCCGCCCCCCGATACCCCAGCATGAACCGCCCATGAGGCGGTGCAGAACGGGTCGCCGTTCAATCACGACCAAGGCAATTCCGGCCTTGGATACGGAAAGGAGAGCACATGGCGCGACCGAAGAAAGAGCCCCACGAGCGCCGCAGCGCGAAGCTTCCACCGATCCGTTTGACGGAGGCGGAGCTTGCTGATCTGCACCTTCAGGCAGAGCGGGCAGGGCTTTCGGTCACGGAATTGGTGCGACAGCGCGCGACCTCGGGAAAGGTCACGCCAAAACGCGGGCTGGCCGATGCGCGGCTTCTCTCCGAGCTCAACCGGATCGGCGTCAATCTCAACCAGATTGCCCACGTTTTGAATCGCGGCGGCGACCGCGATCCACACCACCTCGACCATGTGCTCGGGAAGCTCGTAGCGACCCTTGAGGACGTTGCGAGGCGGACATGATCCCCGACATCGCAAAGAAGGGCGCGAGCTTCAAAGGAGCGCTTGCCTACTATCTCCACGACAAACGGGAGGCAGGCGAGCGCGAGCGTTTCACGTCCGAGCGCGTGGCCTGGACGGAAACCCGCAACCTCATGACCAACGATCCCGAAATGGCGGGAAAGGTCATGGCGGCAACGGCGATGGATGCCGACCGATTGAAGCGCGACGCGGGTGTGCGCAACACCGGCCGCAAATCTGATCAATCCGTCTATGCCTACACCCTGTCATGGCATCCCGACGAAGCCCCTACCCTATCGCGCGCGGAAATGATGCGCGCGGCTGACGAGACGATCAGCGTGCTAGGTGCGGAAGATCGCCAGGCGTTGATCGTCTGTCATGACGACCGCCCGCATCCGCATGTGCATGTGATCGTCAATCGGGTTTCGCCGGAAGACGGGCGCATGCTAGCGACCGGCAATGACCGCCTCAAACTTTCGCAATGGGCGCTTGGTTATCGCCAGGCACGGGGCGAGGAGCATTATTGCCCCAAGCGCGCCGAGAATTGGGACATGCGGCTTTCCCGCCATGACGACAATGAGAAGCTGAAATACTGGCGGGCGGAATCCGACGAGCCGCGCTCGATGGCCGAGGACATCAAGAAGGCGAAGGCGGCGAACGATCCCAAGGCCGAGAAGCTGGTTTCCGAGTTCAAGAAGAAGCTCGCCAAGCTTTCGGCCGATGGTAAGGCGATGAAAGATCGCCACGGCGCAGAGTGGAAAGACCTGGGCAAAGGCTACAGGGCGCGCAAAGATCAGATTTACCGCCAGACCGAAAACGGCATTCAGGACGTGCGGGCGAACATCAAGCACGCCTACCGGCCGCAATGGCAGGAGCTCGGGCGCAGACACAGCCGCGAGCGCCGCGAGTTCTATGCGCGTGAAACGCGGGTTTCAGGGAAAATCAGGAACGCCATTGATGCCGTTGTGCATGCGCGCAAGCTCGATCCTGACAGTTCGCGGGGCTTCTTGGGTGGCGCGTTCAATTACCTTACCAGCTCGACCAAGCGCGCCGATGCCTTGGAACGATTGCACAAGGCGCAGGTGCGTGAGTTGAGTGCAGCGCAACGGGCAGAGGTTGGCGCGGCGATCAAATCGCTCAAGGGCGAGCGCAGCGCCCTACTCTCTTCCGCGCGCGGATCGTTCTTGTCGGAGCGTGCGGCGTTGATACAGCGCCAGGCAACAGACAAGCAGCAGCTTAAATCTGCGTGGCGACGGCATAATGACGAGCGTAAACGCGCCTTCGAAGCATCGCGCGGCTTTGCTAAGTCGAAGCAGGAATCGAAGGAACGGCCTGAACCCTCACGCGGCGCAGCTAGGGCGGAGCAAAACCGCGCCGCGCGCGCCGGTCGGAAGAGACCAGGCCGCAGCCGCAAGCGTTCGCGGAAAAAAGAATAGTAAAGGGCGCGTTAGCGCATTGCATGCATTCATGCTTCGAGGGCAATTGAGTAGACTTTCACACCTTCCCGCTCTTTAGAGGGCAAGCGTTCTGTCTTGGGGAACATAGGCGACATGAAGAACGCATAGCGATGGTGCTCGGGGCGGCTTTCTAGCTTTGCCAAGTCGTTTGCCAGCTTTCGATTGTTCTCTGGTCTTACGGCCGCGAATGTTTCCGCGCCCACAAGCCCAGGCTCCAAACTTTCGACATCGAGAGTGCCTCTTGGTGCATGCGCTCCAGGTGCAAGTCTGAACCCCCTCGCTTCGGGATGCCATTGCATGAGCAGATCGGCCGCTTTCACCGCGACTAGATAGGTGAACGTCTGGTTCACTTGCTCGATGATGTTGAGCGGCCGGTCATCCAGTGGGTGCGAGCCGATAGGCTGAAACTTGATAGCTTCCAAAGCTTGGAGCGGTGAAGGCGGTAATGCTGCGAGAGCTTCTTGTGCCCGCGCAGCACTGTCCTCGATACGTTTCAGAGCTTCGTGAATATCAGCTTGCGATTTCAGTGTGATTATCGACATGCTTGCATGCATTCATGCTTACATGTTTTGCGCTTTGTAGGCATCCCACATCTTGAGGAAGAGCTGCTTCTTTGCCCCGTGGCTAAAGCCGAACTCGCGCCCTGCCCGTTCTGAGAACTCTTCGAAGGTGCTTTGCGGAATCCGCACCTGCAACGGCCGCAGCGGCTCTTTTGCATCCCGAGTGTCGGTTGCGATCACATCGGGGGTTTCATCGGCCGGAGGCGGAGCGCCCTTCCCGCTTTTGAGCTTTGTGATATTCGTGGTCATTACGCCACCTGCCTTTCTTGTAGCTCGGCCATCATGTCGATCACGCTTTGCGCCAGCTTCGAGGCACGATCATTTAAGCTGCGGAACGATGTTTCGGTGATGGCCTTGCCGATGTCAGAGGCCGAGCCATAGGCTGTCGAAACGGAAACTTCGCCTTCAAGGACGGCATAGCCCGCTTGTTCGAGATACTGGCGTGCGGCAGCATTCTCGCGCTCGCTACCCGTGGTCTTGAACATGGCAAAGGCGATCTTCTCTGTCGCGATGCCTTTCTTGCGTAAGCTGTGCGCCAGGACGACGCCAGGATGCAGATCATCGACCGTTTGCCCTGTCGGGATCACGACGAGATCGGACGCCTTGGCGATCTCATAAGTTTGTTCAGAGGCGTTCGGCTTGCCGTCGATGATCAGCGCGTCAAAGCGCGGCGCATCTTCGAGCGCGGTTTTCACCGAGGCAAAGCTCTGCACCTGGATTTCCGGCGTGACGCCATTCTCGGCGCGCCGTCCTGCCCAATGCGTGCAGGTTTGTTGTTGTGTGTCGAGGTCTGCGATCTTGGTGGTCAGGCCACCGGCGACGAACTCTCGCGCCATCATGCGGGCGAGGGTGGATTTCCCGACGCCGCCTTTTTGGGACACCATCCCAATCTTATAGGTCATTGATACTGCTCCGATCTGCCAAATCGTTGTTTTGCATCATGCTAACACGCTTTGCTGAATTGCGCCAAGCATGATCGCATCTTTTCCACAAAAGCGCATTGCATGCATTCATGCAGGGTGCTCAGCGGCGATACGCGCCGCGTTTCTTACAGAAGGCGAGGAAGTGCTTATCGGGGTCTTTGACTGCGATGCCTTTCTCGATCACCCAAGAGCGCCATTCATCTTCAAGAACGCGCATGTCCCAACCTGGAGCAAAGCGGCGGGCTTCTTCGGGTGTATCGGAGTCAAGCCGGAGAGAAGAGAGCGGTAAGGGCAGGGCGCTTTGGTGCGTTTCCTTCTTTGGCCGCACGAACATCATGTCGCCTTCGAGGGTGAAGGCATAATCGGGCATGTGGTCGTGTTCCTGATCATCTTCGATGATCTTGCCGACCAGGCGGCGAAACTCTTTCAGGGTCGAGCTTGAGCCGCATTTCTGGCGCAGTAGGTCGAGCCCACATTTCCAGAGCGGGCTGTTGCCGCAATGCTTGCGCGCGATCTCGTAGAGCCGTCGCTCCAAGGGCTTGCGCAGCATGAAGTATTGTCGATTCAGCGTCAGCACGTTGTTGTTCTCGATGGCATCGAAAACCCATTCGGATAGCTCGATCTCGACATCGAGCATGCGGCCGTCGCGCGTTTCTTTCACTATCTCGGCCGAGTCGATCAAGCTGAATACCTTGAAGTATTCTTTGCCGCCTTGTCGCAGGTTCGTTTCGATCTGTGTGCCTTGGAGGCGGCGCAGCGCATCCTTTAAAAGCTCATAGCCCCGACCAGAGGTTTGCCGGTTGGTGGCAACGAGCAGATCGTGCGCCTTAAAGCGCATCTTGCGATGGACTTGCCGCCCATCATTGAGCGCGGCCATGCATTGGCTGATGCAGTAAATCAGAACGTCCCGATCATGGACGGTTGCCAGGCCATGACGGGAAGGATTGATCTCGATCCAGTTCTCGCCGCGCTCAAAGCGCCGCACGCGCATGTCTGGCTTTGTCGATAGGGTGAATACGGGATTTTCCATCGAGGCCATGTCGCCCTTGGGAACAGCATCCACGATGTCACAGACGAAAAGATCGCGCTGCGGATGTCGATCCGGCAGCAGCGGAGAACGCGAAGAGGGTAGGGGGGCATTCGTCACTTCACCCACCTCGCGCGCAGAATCGTTTCGTCATTTCACACACCATGCCTTACTATCGTCATTTCACACACCGGCGGTCAAGATTCGTCACTTCACACACCATCTGAACCTGTGGATAACTTCTAAGCAGATTCGTCATTTCACACACCATAATTCGTCACTTTACACACCTTTTTTCGTCATTTCACACACCGATTAGGGAAGCCCATACTGGTTTCACACGTTATTTCAATGCCTTAAATCGCATGCGGAATCCTGTAACCCTTATATAACTCTATTTAACTCTCACGCAGCCTGGAAGGCTGCTAAATGGCATCGGCCTAGTCGGCCGATAACCAATATGCGCCCCTTCGCCCCGTTGGGGCGAACCCGCGCCCCCCACCACAAGAAAAGACTTCAGGACTCACCAAAAGCAGATGCGCAAATCGAAGAGGCGTCCTTGCTTTGATTCAGCCCTAAGACCATCAAGAACCCAGCTTCAAGGGGTGGGTGCTCGCCATGCTCAGATGCTTACGCATCCTGCGCGTGGCTCCGCTCCCGCTTCGCGCCCTTGAACCAGGAACCTTGCTGTTCTTTTTTCGGGCTCAAGCAAGGGACGGCTCCGAAAGCAGATCAGCTTCTTCTCGCCGAGGATCATGACGGATAGGGCAGGGCACCCAGACCGACAGGACGGCGCTTCGACCCCTCTGGGGTGTAAGACAAATACGGGGGAACCAAATTAGCATCTAAAGCGCTTTGCATGCTAGCATGCTTTCTAAGATTCTGATATTCAATGAACTTTCATAACTATATGTGTTTATTGAATTTTATTGCTATTGACCAATCCGAAATGATACGATGATAGACGCGGCACAGGAAAGAACGCCGTAGTGAGTGAAAAAATGAGCAAGAGTTACACGCTGTACATCAAAGCCTTTACCCCTGAGACCATACCCATGGCTCGGCTGGCTCAGTATATGCAGAATCTTGCGGCTATGCTTGGCCATGAGAATGCTGTGCATTTTCAAACACTGAAACCTGGCAGCACACAGCTGGTTACAACAATTGACCACGAAGACGTGCCGAAAGTTGCCAATCATCTAGCACAGGTGAAACGCGGTGAAGGCAGCCCTGATGCGACCAAGGCACAAGCTGAAATTGATCGCTTACTTGCAGAAGACAATGCCACAGGGTTTGTTTACGAGGATGAAGATGAAAGCGCCGAGATTATCGCTTTCCCTGGCGTGACAAGACCAAAACCAAGGAGTTATGGACCTTTCAACCAGGAAGGATCGCTTGACGGCATTTTGATCAGCGTGAGCGGCGCGGATCAGACGGTACATCTTCAGCTTCAGAACGGTGAAATCAAATACACCGGCATCGACACCAATCGCGAAACTGCTCGGCGTCTTGCCAAACACATGTATGAACCTGTGCGGATTTTCGGCACAGGCAGGTGGTTGCGTGATCCGAAAGGCAACTGGATTCTCAAGAAATTTCGCGTTGACAGCTACACCGTTCTTGCCGCCGATGATTTGAAAGACGCAATAGATCAGATGCGCGACATTGAAGGCAGCGAGTGGAAGAACATGGACGATCCCATTAGTGCTCTGAAAGCGCTTCGCGAGAAGGGTAACGGTCTGCACTAATGGTTGTTTTCGATAGCTCTGTTCTACTTCTTGTTCTTGATCTCAATGCCAAAGCGCCTAACGATCCCGCCACTGGTGAGACCGTCGAAAAAGCCGCCGAGCGGATTGAGTATCTGATCGAAAACCTTACGGCCGACAAAGAAAAGATTGTTATTCCAACGCCAGTTTTAAGTGAAGTTCTGGTTCATGCTGGCGACGCTTTGCAGCCTTACCTTGACACTCTCAACGGACAAGCCGCTTTCAGAATTGCACCTTTCGACCAGAAGGCAGCGATAGAAGCCGCTCTTGCCATGAGCGATGCGATCAAGCGTGGCGGCCACCGTGTCGATGCCGCTAATCCCGACGCTACGAAGACCAAAATCAAGTTTGATCGGCAGATCGTGGCCATCGCCAAAGCAGAGGGAGCGCACACGGTCTACTCTGACGACGACGATGTGCACAATTATGCGGCCCGCGCTGATTTGAAAGCATACCGGACGGCCGAGCTCGATCTGCCGCCCGAAGACCCGCAACAGTCCCTCGACTTCGACCCTACCGAATAACCGGAGCGAACCGTGCAATGCGCCTTGCATGCAAGCATGCAGGACGCAAAGGCTATGGATTGTTTGGGGAAACTCCTTCCAAGAAAATCATGGCTGTGCGAAAAGGAGTAAAACGCTTTTTTGCGAACAAAATGACACGACAGGCCAATCTCTCATGACGAGTAATTCTCTCCAAGACCTTTTAAATTCATATCGAGACGCTGCGCGTACCGAGCGCGATAAGGGAACCTATTTCGAGCGCCTTTCTATCGCATTTTTGACCCATGATCCCGTCCAGGTCGAACAGTATGAGGACGTCAAGCCTTACTCGACCTGGGCAGTAGAACAGGGATGGGACGGCCGCGACACCGGCATCGACCTCGTTGCCAAACTCAAGGACGAAGACGGCTACGCAGCTATCCAATGCAAGTTCTATGATGCTGCTTACCGAATTCGTAAGGAAGATATCGACAGCTTCATTTCTGCATCGGGTAAAGAGCCCTTCAGACGGCGCGTAGTCATCGACACTACCGAGCGCCCGTGGAGTGAAAACGCCGAAACTATGATTCGAGGGCAGGCGATCCCGACGATCCGTATCGGCCTTAGCGATCTGCAGGAAAGCCCAATCCTTTGGGAAACCTTCTCCGCAGATGGCGAGGTTGTCCTGGCTGATAAAAAAACGCTCAGGACGCACCAGACAGAAGCGTTGCGTGACGTGCGGGCAGGTTTGACCGAAGCTGATCGTGGCAAGATGATCATGGCCTGTGGCACAGGTAAGACCTTCACCAGCTTGAAGATTGCCGAAGACCTAGCGGGACAGGGCAATCTTGTTTTGTTTCTCGTGCCTTCCCTCGCACTCATGGCGCAAACCGTGCGCGAATGGACGGGCGATACCGAAACACCGCTCCGATCATTTGCGGTGTGCTCTGACACCCAAGTTGGCAAACGCCGCGCGAGCAATAATGACGTGGCCGAGATCGACATCCTCGATCTTGCCTTTCCGGCCAGCACCGATGCGGTAAAACTCGCAGAGGGCGTCAATCATCCCGCCCCTGACAAAATGACAGTGGTGTTTGCGACCTACCAATCCATTCAGGTAATTGCGGATGCCCAAAAGCAGCACGGACACCCCGAATTCGATCTCATCATCTGTGATGAAGCACACCGCACGACCGGCGCAACTCTTGCAGGCGACGATGAATCCAACTTCGTGAAGGTTCACGACAATGACGTGATCCAGGGCAAGAAGCGGCTCTACATGACCGCTACGCCGCGCATCTTTGGCGATAATGTCAAAGCCAAGGCCGACGAGGCCGACGCTGTGCTTGCCTCGATGGACGATGAAGACCTCTTTGGCAAAACCCTTTTCTATCGTGGTTTCTCGTGGGCAGTGCAGAACAACTTGCTAACCGACTACAAGGTGATCGTCCTGGCAATGGACGAAGGGCTAATCAGCACCGGCGTACAAAAGCGCCTTGCTGACAGCGCGAGCGAGCTTGTCCTCGATGATGCGACCAAGATTGTCGGCTGCTACAAAGCACTGACCAAGACGGACATGAAAGCAGATGTTGCGGCCGACCCTCACCCAATGCGCCGCGCCCTGGCCTTCTGCAAAGATATTCGCAGCTCAAAGCTGATCCGCGACGAATTTTCTGCAGTGGTCGATGAATTCCTTGGCGATGATCCGATCCTTGATGACATCGAGGAAGACGATGACCAACTCCGTTGCGAGATCGAGCATGTAGACGGCACGTTCAATGCCAAAGAGCGCGGCCGCCTTCTCGACTGGCTGAAAGCCGACGCAGATGATCATACATGCCGTATTCTCACCAATGCCCGTTGCCTCTCTGAAGGCGTGGATGTTCCGGCCCTCGATGCGATCATGTTCTTGCACCCACGCAAGAGTCAGATCGACGTGGTGCAATCGGTTGGCCGAGTCATGCGCCGCGCGGAAGGCAAGAAGATGGGCTATGTCATCCTGCCCGTGGGTGTGCCCGCAGGCGTACCGCCCGAGCAGGCGCTTGCAGACAACGAGAAATTCCGCGTGGTTTGGCAAATCCTGAACGCGCTACGTGCCCACGATGATCGTTTCGATGCGACCATCAACAAGGCATCCCTTGGCCAAGACGTGAGCGGCCAGATCGAGATCATCGGCGTCACCGGTGCGCCCGAGATCGACAGCGACGAGCTGAAGGCCGTGACCGCCGTGGTTGAAGACCTTCCCACGAAGGCCGCGCCTGCTAGATCGAATATCGGCACCCCTGGACGTGATCCAGTTGCGACTGGCCCCGAGCAGACCGAAATGATGTTTTCGGTCGATGAGTTCTCGCGCGCCATTATGGCCAAGATCGTCAAGAAATGCGGGACGCGGGACTATTGGGAAGATTGGGCAACCAATATTGCCGACATCGCCAAGAACCATATCACCCGCCTGACGGGCATCCTGAAAGACCCCGACACCGAAGCGCGCAAAGCCTTTGATGCTTTCCTTGAAGAGCTGCGCGATGATTTGAACGAGACGATTACCGAAGCCGATGCAATCGAAATGCTGGCACAGCACATCATCACACGCCCTGTTTTTGAGGTGCTTTTTGAAGGCCACCAGTTCACCAGTGAAAACCCCGTTTCGCGCGCCATGCAGCGCGTCTTGGACGTGCTAAACGAGGCCAATCTCGACAAGGAATCCAAAGACCTTGAAAAGTTCTACGCGAGCGTTCAGCTTCGCGCCCAGGGTATCACCGACCCGCAGGCCAAGCAGCGCTTGATCGTAGAGCTATACGACAAGTTCTTCCGTAACGCCTTCCCGCGCACGACCGAGAAGCTTGGCATCGTCTACACCCCCGTCGAGATTGTGGATTTCATCATCCATTCGGTCAACGAGGTGTTGCAGGAGGAATTCGGGCAGACCCTTGGCTCTGAAGGCGTCCACATCATCGACCCTTTCACTGGCACTGGCACGTTCATCACCCGGCTTTTGCAGTCAGGTTTGATCGCACCCGAAGAGCTTGAGAACAAATTCCGCAATGAAATCCATGCCAACGAGATCGTGTTGCTGGCATACTACATCGCCGCGATCAACATCGAGGCGGTGTATCATGGTCTTCAGGGCGGGGATTATGTGCCGTTCGAGGGTATCTGCCTTACTGACACTTTCCAGATGTACGAGAGCGACGATCTGATATCGCATTACATGCCAGACAACTCAGAGCGCCGGAAACGGCAGAAGGCAACAGATATTCGGGTTATCGTCGGCAACCCTCCTTACTCGGATGGACAAGAAAGCGAGAACGACAACGCAAAGAACCTCTCTTATGAGTCCCTAGATCGTCGCTTGCAGGAGACGTACGAGGCGAAGTCTTCCGCGAAACTAAAGACTTCGCTTCGCAACAGCTATATTCGCGCGATCAGGTGGGCAAGCGACCGTATTGGAGATTCTGGAGTCATCGGGTTTGTGACAAACGGGGGGTGGATTGAAGGCCGAGCGGCTGACGGTCTCAGGAAGGCGTTGTGCGATGAGTTTACCAGCCTGTACGTTTTTCACCTCAGGGGAAATCAGAATACTGCGGGTGAGATTTCACGACAGGAAGGTGGAAAAATATTCGGTGGTGGTAGTAGGGCGCCGATCGCCATCAGCATTCTTGTGAAAAACCCGGAATCCCAGAAGCATGGTGAAGTCAATTTCTGCGATATCGGGTTCTATCTCAGCCGTGAGGAAAAGCTTTCTAAGATCAGCTCCTACGGCAGTATCTCAGGAATTTCTAATGAAGATGACTGGGGGAAAATTGTCCCCGATGAACATGGTGATTGGTTGGCACAACGAGATGCTTCTTTCAGCAAATTCATTCAGATCGGAAACAACAAAGATAAGAAGGCAGAGACAATTTTCTCACTCTATTCGAGCGGCTTAAAGACGAACCGCGACCCTTGGGCGTTTAACTTCAGTTCGGATCAACTAAACGAAAACATGGGCGCGATGTTCAATTCATATAATCGGGAAGTTGATCGGTTTGAGGCAGTCTACGGCGAGGCTTCTAAGACTGAGAGAGAGGCCGCAGTAGATGAGTTTGTTGACCCTGATCCGACCAAGATTAGCTGGTCAGGCGACCTAAAGAAGGAGCTTACCAAAGGACGAAGAGGGGTTTTCAATAAGGCGAATGCAACTCTGGCGCAGTACCGGCCGTTTTGTAGACAATGGGCTTACTTTGACAAGTTCGTAAACAATAGCGTTTATCAGCTTCCCAGGCTCTTTTTTGCGGATGGTAAACCCTTAGACAATTTGGCGATCTGTGTATCCGCGCCAGGCAACATTGCTGGCTTCACTGCACAGATGACTAATGTTTTGCCGGAACTCTGTCTGTCTGCGATGAAAGGGGGAAGCCAGTGTTTTCCCTTGTTTGTTTACGAAACGGTAGACGATGAGGAACAAGACGGGCTTTTTGCTTCTGAGAGTAATGTGAAAACCCGAAGGAATGCCATTTCAGACGCGGGGCTTTCACACTTCCAAACGGCCTATCCTGGGGAAGAGATTTCCAAGGAAGACATTTTTTACTATATCTATGGCCTTCTACATTCGGCCGACTATCGTGGTCGCTTCGCCGATAACCTATCTAAAGAGCTCCCCCGTATTCCTTGCGTGAAGAAGGCCGAGGATTTTTGGACGTTCAGTCGTGCCGGTCGTGCTTTAGGCGAGTTGCATGTGAACTATGAGAGCGTTGACCCCTATCCTGTCGTGATCAAGCAGGGTGATTTGCGTATGGCAGTGATCAAAGACCCTGAAGCCTTCTACCGTGTGAGCAAGATGAAATTCGGAGGCAGCGCGCGCGAAAAGGATAAAGGTACGGTGATCTACAACAGCAACATCACCATGCAGGACATCCCGCTCGAAGCCTATGACTACGTAGTGAACGGAAGGCCCGCCCTCGAATGGGTAATGGAGCGCCAGATCGTGAAAACCGATAAGAAGAGCGGCATCACCAACGACGCCAACCGGTACGCGATTGAGACGATGGGCAATCCCGCTTATCCGCTTGAGCTATTTCAGAGGGTTATCACGGTGAGCCTTGAGACGATGAAGATCGTGCGCAGTCTGCCGAAGCTGGAAATTGATGGTTGATGCCGAGAGGATAGCAGATCCTCTGGGGGATATCTGAAATTGGCTAAGCTCGCCGCACCGTCCGCTCGCTGACCTTGAACAGTCGTGCGATCTCGGAGACGTGGCGATGTTCATCATCGCGCATGCGGCGCACTTCTGCTTTCTGATCGGACGTGAGGGCAGGGGGGCGGCCACCGATCCGCCCGCGTGCCTTTGCTGCCTCTAGCCCCTCTTTCGTGCGTTCTGCGATGCGCTCACGCTCGAATTGGGCGATGGAGGCGAAGACATGGAAGACGAGCCGGCCGGCCGGCGTTGTCGTGTCGATGTCTTCAGCCAGGGAACGGAAGCCCGCGCCGCGATCTTTGATCGTTTCCACCAGGTCGAGCAGATCACGCAGGGATCGGGCGAGACGGTCATATTTGGCCACGACCACCACATCGCCAGGGCGGAGTTGATCGAGCATCGCCCCGAGCTTCGGGCGATCTCGCTTCACGCCGCTGATCTTGTCTGCAAAAATGCGTTCCGCACCGGCCGCTTTCAGGGCGTCGGTTTGGGCATTGAGGTTCTGATCGTCTGTTGAGACGCGGGCATATCCAATAATCATGCGCCATCGTGACAAAAACCTGCCAAAACTGCAAAAGTTTTGCCGAGGGTTTTTGTCCTTATCAACAGCTTGATTTCGGGTGAGGTGCGAAACAATGACAAAAACGACCGTTTTTGACCGACCAGGTTCCGGCGTAATGCGCCTTGCATGCAAGCATGCGTATGCGCCGGAGGGCGCTTCGACCCCTTTGGGGTGTAAGATGAATACAGGGGAATTTTCTTGACATAATA
>NZ_CANMJE010000026.1 GCF_947498095.1 uncultured Shimia sp.
GAAACCATCATACCAATGGAACCCAGGCCGATCATGCACTAACAATCAACTTGGACCCGTCAGATAGGGCTGCTCAGGCAACCTCTGACCAAACTGGGGCGGTTAGTGACCGATGCTGCAATCGGCGCGAATTGGAGGTATGGGGCGGAGAGTTGTCATTCGCTGCAAGATGATTGAACGGCGGTTATGCGCTGAACGGGGACCTAAAACTTCGCTGTGTGGTGGCTAGACACCAGGGTTACTAAGCGATCTATCCCCGAACTCCTTAAGTTTTTCGAGTGTGGAGCACAGACGGGACTGCACTAAAGCCAATCCGATTGGCGTCACGTTCTGGGAACGCCCTTCGCGCGAGACAGCCGTTTTTGAGCAGCGATGCGAAACGGAGCGTTTGGGGCACCGTATCCAGTGTAGCCTTGGTTCCGTTGAACGATCTCAATGAACAGGCTTCCACTAAAGGACTGAGTGTAGGCCTGAAAAAAGTCAGCGCCCCCCGTCTGGTCGTACAGCACACCCTGGGCCTGCATGTTTTGGATAAGAGCATCGTTAAGATCAAAGCGCGCAGCGAGATCATCGTAATAGTTGGGAGAAATCGGCAGCGTTTCAAACCCCCGTGCGGCCAACTGTTCAAGCGTTTCGAAAATGTCCCGCGTTGCAAAAGCTATGTGTTGGACCGAGGCGCCGAAACTGTCGGACAGGAACGACCCGGCCAGCGTTCTGTGACTGTCAGCACCGTTGAGTGTCACTCTGACCGAGCCGTTGGTGGCTTCAACCGCCTGACTGCGGACCAGCCCATCCGGATCGATCACGTCGACCATGGGCGCCTTGCTCATGTCAAACAGCGTTGTGTAGAACAGCGACCAGCTTAGCATGTCCTCATAGCTCATCGTTTGCGCGATGTGGTCGATGTGAGTCAGTCCGGCTCCTGCAGGGGCACGGGCTGCGGAAAACTCCGTTTGCCAAACTTGCGAGAGGTCTGCGCTGTCATCGAGAAAATGCAACACAGATCCCGACAATCCCCTCACGGCCGGAATTGCAAGCTCTCCGGCACCTACGGTTTGTTCGAAAACCTCTGCCCCCAAGGCCGACGCACGCGTTGCTGCCGCTTGTGCGTCAGATCCCAATAGCCCCAGATCACACACGCAAGTCCCACGGGCGTTCCAACTGCTGGCGGCGTGGCCAGAGGTTTCTTCGTTAACGACGATACGGATATCACCTTGCTGCCACAGGCCCGCCGCCTTGCTGCGATGGTGGCCCACCTGTTCAAAACCCAAAGACGTCAGATCGGTTTTCAGATTTGCCGCCTCAGCGCCGCGGGTTGCGAACTCGACAAAGGAAAACCCTTTGGGCTCTATGCGCGCCGGCATCTCAGGCATGTTGACGCTCAGCTCCGGCTCGGCGCGTCTGACGTCATCCAGCAGACCGACAAGCGACCGGTGGCCATCCTTGGCAACGGTGCGCGGGTTGCTGCCGCGAAACTGATCGTTGAAAATCTCAAGGCTGATCGGGCCATTGTAACCGGTGGCCATGACCGCCTGCATGAACCTGGCGACGTCCAGATCGCCCTCTCCGGGCATGTTCCTGAAGTGGCGCGACCAATACAGAAGGTCCATTTCGATCAGCGGCGCATCCGCCAATTGGACAAAGAAAATCTTGTCGCCGGGGATGGCGCGAATACTGTTTGGATCAAGCTTGCGGCTAAGCGTGTGAAAACTGTCGACGATCAGGCCGATGTTGGGATGATCCGCGCGGCGCACGACCTCCCATGCGTCGCGGTGATCATTGATGTGCCGACCCCAGGCCAAGGCCTCGTACCCCAGGCGCAACCCGCGTTTTGCGGCCCGTTCGCCCAGTTCGTGAAAATCATCAACCGCGCGCTCGATGCCCCCCAGCGACGCAGGGTGCACCGACGAGCAGACTAGCACCAGATCGGTGCCCAGCTCTTGCATCACGTCAAACTTGCGTTCAGCCCGATCAAACGCCTTGGAGCGCGCGGGTTCCGGCAGGGTTTCAAAGTCGCGAAAGGGTTGGAACAGAGTGATCTCCAACCCGTGGTCACGCACCAGGCGTCCGACATCCCTGGGGCTGCCATGGTCCGCAATGAAATCGGCCTCAAATATCTCGATGCCGTCAAACCCGGCTGCTGTGATCGCTTCGAGTTTTTCGCGCAGATTGCCCGAAATCGAGACCGTCGCGATGGAGGTTTTCAGCGCCCCGGTCATCCCTGATACCCAAGCAGACGTGGCAGCCAAAGCACGATGTCCGGCACCAGGATCATGACAAGGAGGGCCAGAAGCAGCACACCGAGGAATGCCCAGATCTCTCCAATGATCTCCTTTAGGGGAATACCCGTGACCGCGTTGATGACAAACAGCAAGATGCCATAGGGCGGCGTGATCAATCCGATCATGGAATTGACAACGATCAGAACGCCAAAGTGCACCAGATCAATCCCAAGTGCCTCGCAGGTCGGAATGAACAGGGGAACGATGACTAGGATGATCACTGTGGCGTCCAGGATGCAGCCCAACAACAGGACCATCACATTGATCAGAAGCAGGAAGACAAGCGGGTGAATGTTGGCCCCATCAAGCGTTGCAGAAAGAGCCTGGGGAATGTTCTCTTGCACGACGATGTAGGTCAGGATCATCGAGGCGCCGATGACCAACCCCACCGAGGCGGCAGCGCGGGCACTGTCTACAAAGACCTGATACAGCGTCCTGAGCTTAATGGCGCGGTACAGCCCCGCAGCAATGACCAGCGCGTAGAGTGCTGCGATGGCCGCAGCCTCGGTCGGGGTCGTGATGCCGCTATACAGGCAAAAGAGCAGGATGAACGGCATCAGCAAGGCAGGCGTGGCCTGAACGGTCAGTTTGGGCAGGTCCCGCAATGGAACCGGGTCTTCCCGACCAAATCCACGGCGATGTGACATGAACACGTTCAACGCCATCAGGACGAACCCCATGAACAGGCCGGGAATGATCCCCCCCAGAAACAGATCCTTGATAGAAGCGCCTGAGACCAGCGCGTAGATCACCATCGGGATAGAGGGTGGAATGATTGGGCCGATGGTGGCCGTTGCCGCAGTTATGGCCGCCGCATAACCTCGCGTGTATTTGCCGCTTTTGACCATCATCTCGATGATGATCTTTCCGATGCCAGCTGCATCTGCGACGGCAGAGCCCGACATGCCCGAGAAGATCAGCGACGCCACCACGTTGACATGTCCCATGCCGCCCCGGAACCGGCCGACGACGGCGATACAGAAATTCAGCAGCCGATCGGAAATGGACCCGGCGTTCATGATATTCGCCGAGACGATGAAAAGCGGCACCGCCAACAGCAGAAAGCCATCAAACAGACGCTGCACCATGGTCTGCCCGGCAATGGCAAGATCCTGACCGGCAACGCCAAGATAGACGATGACCCCAACCAGGATTGAGAACGCGACAGGTGTACCGATTGCCGCCATGCCAAACAGAGCGATCAGGCCCAAGAGGAGTTCAACGCTCATGATGCATCCTCCTTGCCCGTTTTGTCAGAAAGTATCTCTTCCATCTCGGTTTCTGGAGGTCCGTGTCGAACAACGGAATACAGCCGCCACAGGTAACGGACGATGGTTGCGATCATGAGAAGGATATAAGCCGCAAACAGCCACTTGATTGCGATCTTGTCGCCCGTGATCGGCATTCTGAGCGTCTGGATCTTCTTTAGGTCCATCAACCGGTTGCCAAAGATCGCATCCCATGTTGCGGGAAACGAATAGAGCATGGCGGCGATCAGTCCCAAGGCGGACAAAAGCGCGAGAATGCGTTGGGTTTTGCGCGGTGTTGCCAAATAGAGCACGTCAAACGTGACGTGGTCCCGCGCTCGGACGATGAAGGCGCATCCAAAAAAGACGATCCAGACCCACAGCAGGGAAATCAGGTTCACGGTCCAGCCGATCGGCTCCAGCGATGCCATCCAGTCCGAGATCGGCGGAATGGGTACGAGCCAGGCGATCTTGGCCGCATACCGGGTAAATATCTGGATCAAAAACGTTACAAAAACCGCCGCCAAAGCCATGGCGGCGATGAATTCTGCAATGCGAGAGAGCCGAGTAAGGATTGTATTCATCACATCGACCCTCTCGCAAATCTTGCTTAGTTGCCAAGCTCATTGATGCGCTCAAGAAGGCCCTCGGGCCAGCTTGCTGCGGCTTCGGACCCTACATATTGCGACTGAACATGGTCGCGGAACGCTGCCAGATCAGGGGTGTAGATTTCAACGCCCTGGCTGCGGATGAACTCGGCCAGGCTATTTTCCTGATCCAGCTGTTTCAGTCGGCCATACGCGGCAGCGGCATCTGCAGCACGTTGAACAATCAGCTGTTGATCGGGCGACATTGCATCCCAGGTCTCTTTCGAAAAGGCGATGTAGTTCAGGTCGACTAGGTGAGAGGTCAATGCGATCTGCTTTGTCACCTCATAGAACTTCTTGTCGACCACGGTGGGAAGCGGGTTGTCCTGACCGTCCACAGCCCCCGTAGAGAGAGCTGTATAGACCTCGGTGAACGCCAACGGCGTAGGCGATGCACCAAGCGCCTTACCCAGGAACTGCCATGCATCCGTGCCAGGCATACGCAGGTTCACTCCAGCGAGGTCCGCGGGTGTCTGGATGTCTTTTTCCTCACGCGTAAAGCGCAGGTTCACGTGGCGTTTGCCCAAGTACATCACTGACAGCAATTTGACACCCAGCTCGTCCTCGACCTTGGCCTTGAACGGGTCCATCAGCGGATCGTTAAAAACGCGCACCTGATGCGCCGCGTCTTGATGGACGTACCCCGTGGCAAAGATTGAAAACTCGGGGAAAAACTGCGCCAGTTCCTGTGCCGAAGTGATCGACATTGTCAGGTTACCCCGCGCGATGGCTTCCAACTCAGCTCCTTGGGCAAACATCGTGCCGTTGTAACCAGGTTTGTACTCCGCAAACCCCGCGACCATTGGAGCAAATACATCTGCGAGCGCAACAGAGCGTTGATCGGTTTCCGACCCGGATGTGGCCATGGTGAAGGTGATGCCTTCTGCGCTTGCGCTGGTTGCAATGCTGGTAGCGAGCCCCAAGGCTGCAACTGACGCGAGCGCGGCACGCCGTGTAAGTTTTATGATCATTTTGTGTCCTCCCCAGACGATATTGTGGCACGTGTTGCGCGCCTAATTTGCGACTTTCGCATTCGTTTCGTTTGTTATTTCTGATTGGCTAGTTGGTTTGTCGACCCACATGCTATCCCAATCCTCGGCTTCGAGGTGAACCAGAGCGTTGGTTTTGGCCGATTTCTGGATCGCATCAACAACCGCCAGGCTACGCAGCCCCTCGCGCCCCGAAACCAATGGGGCTTCTTCTCCTCTGATTACGGCGGTGAAATGGGCCATCTGATTTATCAGCGGATCAGAGGTATCCTGCGGCACCGAAGTGGCGGAAATGGGGGTCCACCAATCCCGGCACTCGTTGTGACCCCAAAGGGTCAGGTCAGGCACTGACAACGATCCATGGCTGCCGCCGATCAGATATGCGCTTTGCGAGGTTGTCGGGTAGATGGGGTACTCATGCGCCGTCATCTCCCAGCTCCAGGGCGCTACGATGCTGTCCGAAACTGTGATCGTGCCAATCGCGTCGTTCTCGAACCTCAGCAAGGCGGCGGCGACGTCTTCGTTTTCGTATCCGCGTGCCGAAGGAGCGACCTGTGCCTGGACGCTGACGATTTCACCGCACAGATGCCGCAGCAAGTCGATGTCATGCACTAGGTTCACAGAAATCGGCCCGGCCCCCACCTGCTTGCGCCAGGGTGCCTCGTCAAAGTAGCTGTCGGGTTTGTAGAACCAACAGCTTGCTTGAACCGCGCGTACGGCCCCGATGGTGCCGAGATTGATGTGTTCATGTGCCTTGCGAACAAGCGGATTGTGACGTCGGTGATGCCCAACCAAAAGCGCAACATTTGCCTGTTCAGCACGTTCAACCAATGTCCGGGCCGCACGCAGATCATCTGCCAGCGGCTTTTCGATCAGCACCGGGATACCTGCGTCCAGACACGCCGCTCCCTGGTCGACATGCAGTTTGGTTGGCGTCGACAGGATAATCCCATCGGGCGCTTGAGCGAGGATCATGCCATGCAGGTCATCAAACCAAGGAACACAAAGCCGCTCGGCCACCGCCTTGCCCGCGTCACTTGGGTCGACGACAGCGCACAGGTTCGAGTCAGGCACTTGCGCAATGGCATCCGCATGGCGCTGCCCCACAAGGCCAATGCCTGCAATGGCTAGGCGCAAGGGCGGGCGCGCTTCGGTTGCCGCGTTGCTGAATTCGGATGACGCCAAAAGGCCACCTCCCCAAGTTGGACTGATCTCACTGCCAAACAGGGAATCAATCGCGGGTTTCAGAGAGCCTAGCCGCCATGATCGATCAAATCAATAATATCATATATTTTTTGTTTTACCATAAATATTGCGTAATTGTATGACCATCAAAGAGATGCTATTTCAAAGAAAATCTTTGTCTGATCGGGTTCTTCTATGGCCAAGCCGCCATCCACAGTTGGTTCTTCCACGTTCGAGCGCATCAAGCGCGACATCATTTTCGGCACGCTCGCGCCCGGCTCGAAACTGAAACTGGATGGTCTGAAAGAGCGGTATTCGGCCAGCGTCTCGACCTTGCGGGAAACGCTCAACCGGTTGGCCAGCGACGGGTTTGTCGCTGCCGAGGAACAGCGCGGCTTTTTCGTGACGCGCGTTTCCAAGGAAGATCTGCGTGAAATCGCGAGCCTTCGACTGCTATTGGAACGCCATGCCCTGCAGCAGTCGATTGCAAACGGCGATACCGACTGGGAAGGAGACGTCGTCGCTGCCCATCACAAGCTGCACCGCATGGAGCTTCAGATGCAGTCCGGTAACGAAACCGAAAAGGAGACCTGGAAGCGATACGATTGGGAGTTCCACCTGGCGCTTATTCGCGCGTGCAACTCACAGAACCTGCTGTCCTTGCATTCCAAGATCTACGACAAATACCTGCGGTACCAGATGCTGGTCTTCACCTTTCGCGGCGAGGCCGCGGCAGCCGAGCATCAAGGCATGTTAGATGCGGCCCTTGCTCGGGATCCTGACACTGCGATCAAGTTTCTAGAAGATCACATCAAAAACGGATTAATCCACACACTTGAAGCAATGTAGAACCCGGCCTAATCCCAGACCATGGCTCAAACTCGAAAACGTGATGAATGCAAAATCAAGCTCAGGTGATTTGTTTCATTCCCGGGCACAAAGTTACTTTGCCTCGCGAGTTCACGACACCAAGTTCTAGGTATCCGTGCCTCGGGACCGGAAAACGTCTGACAAGCTCGTTTTCCTCGACGCGACAGCAACTAGATTCTGTGAAGGGAGTAAATCTCTGGAGAAAGCTATTCCAATCGCATTGGCTTCAAATGTGATCGGACACGCAAAGGCCTCTTCAAGTTCGGACACTCGCTGGGGTCTGGGAATGTCCAGCTCCAATGATGTCGGATGCCAACAATCGCCAACAAAGTGTCGGACGACGCTGCACAAAACACCTACACCGCATTAGTCACTACCATCAAAGGACACTTTCGGTTCGCAAAGGTAGTTACAGTTCGTCGGGTAGCGCGAGTATTCAGCTTTCACGATGTATCCATTTGCCCGCAGCCAAGACGAAAATGCCTTTGCGTTGATGTTGTCGACCTCCACAAACAGAGTTGGACGACACTTGCTTATTGTCTCCGTCAACCCTTCTAGAACGGATATTTCCATGCCTTCCACATCAATCTTGATGAAATCAACATCTCTTGCTCCAAGAAAGTCATCACCTCGCATTATCTCAAGGTCCCCCCCTTTAAACCCGATTGTAGCCCCGCCGAGGTTTACTTTTTGCCAATTATTGCGGCGCCATTCTATTGCAGCTGTATTGGTCGATTCTGCCCCAATCCCAACACCCAAGCCGGTCAAATCACATATTTCTTTTAGTCCATTGAGTTGCACGTTCGCAGTAAGCGTTCGGATAGCATCTGGGTTAGGTTCCGCAAGGATGACTTGACGCGGGTTTAGGAACATCGCGCAGTAGACTGAATGATTGCCAACATTTGCACCGATGTCGAAGAATGTGCCGCCGCGTTTAAAATACCGCCCTATGATATCAAGCTCTTCCCTTTCGTAAAACTGTCCCTTCATATGGTGTTTTTGAACTTCGTCACGATGATGCGTTACACAGAACTCAACATCTTTTCCCTTTATTGATGCTCTTACGAGTTGCGATGGTTTGGGGATGTGACCTGGACGGACAACACGCACGACTGCGTCGTTACTCACCCTCGGCATGGGTCTTGATTTAGTTTCGTTAAGCCCGTTGACCAACTGCTCAGCAAAGGTGGCGATATGGTGAAGTGCACTAGTCACGGCTGGACCCGTACAGCGCATTTCTATGTTTTCAGGGACATCAACTGGATCTTCCAGTAAATCGTTTAACTGGCGGGTGGCATATGTCCTGCCAATTCGCAAAAAAGTCTCTTGGGACAGAGCGCCGTTCCGAAGTATCTCAGCGCTGATCTCGCGCCATTGCTTTCCTTCGCTGCGCGGAGCTCCTCTTAGTAATAGTCCCCAATGACCGATGAGTGCTTTCGCTGTTATTTGTTCAATGCTTCGTACGGGAAAATGAGCCAGTGCAACGGTAGTAGATTTGTGGGCTCTGACACTACGGCCTTCTAGCAATAATTTATGTGATCCTTGAGACCAAACAGCACGGCCAATAAGTCCTTTCGGCACAGTACTTTTTCTGTATTGCGGACGCTCTGGGTCGCGTCGCCATCTGATACGCTGAACCGGATTTTCTAGGTCAGCGCGGTCATCTTCTGTAGGCACATAGGTGCGCCAATCTATGTGAATCGGATCACTAAATGCGGCACATTCCTCGCGGAAGGCTCCGGGATCACCAACAAGTATCTCATCACCATCCAAAGGGATAACATGATAGGGATTGTATGACCCCGCGCTTTCAGCGAGAAACCGGTTCATGATATCAGTTTGTGGATGACCGGGAGTTGGATCAGACGCAACCGAGACAGAAGGCAGCTCTTCCGCAAGATCTGCCAAAATCTCCAACGTGCCATCGCTACTGCCGTTGTCTATAATGTGGATATGATCCAAGAAACGAAGGTTAAGGCGGATCATTGCTTCGATAATGTCAGCCTCATTCTTCACGACTGACAACCCTATGAGTGTGGCCAAATTGAACTCCAATCAGTTTTCTGAAGGCCACCATAAAGCAGAAATGGCTTTTCGGTAAATGACCTGCCTCAGGGCTGCACTGAGGCACTACGTCCCGTGACAACTTCAACGCGAAGCGCGCTGAAGCTTAGCTTTTCAGCCATCCATGCGGCACAGGAACTGCTTGTACGCGTGCTCTACTTGACCTGCATGTCACCGCAAAAAAAGTCCTTGTGCTCTAGCCAGTAAACTGGAGGGCTGCTGTGCACCCAACACACCCGCCCCCCGACCATCAGGTCTCAGTCCTGCCTTCAGCGGGGCTCTCCGTGGCTAGCCGTGGTCCTCGTTCCGCCCCAGTAACCGCCCCAGTTTGGTCAGAGGTTGCCGTAAGTCGATGTTACCTAAGGGTCGGCAAGGATTCCTACCATCCCAGCCACCTCTCCCTAGTTCAGTAAACTAAGCACCCGGGACGCCCGTAGTCCTAGGAAATGCCCCCATTTATGCCCCAGTTGGTTTTCACGAGATCTAGGTGTTGGCGGGGTCGCTGACACACTGCTGGAGTGGGCTCTGACCATGGGATTGGATACGAACTGTACTTGTTGGTGGTGGACTGACCTCCCCCAGATGAGCGGGAGAGGTCGTTGGCGTTAGGTCTGAGTATAGTAAGCCGATCTTGGGCATAGGGATAAGTAATGTAGGCGCAGGTAGAAGGAGCGGAGTAGCTGCCAATCCACCCCGTCCTCCCAGACTAGAAGGACCCGAGAAAAAGAAAGCTTGTGTGCAATGCAGCCGTCCAGATTACCCGCAACATTCGGTACTAGGGGCGGTAACTTGAAGTTCGCTGCGCCTCGCTCGAGTGTCAGTTATGCGGACAGTGCTGCCGTTAAGGACATCACGGAACCCTGTTCGTTTTTTGCATTCACCAAATGTGTGTTAAAGCTAGAAACCTAGCTCTTTTGGAGATTGCTGTGAAACTTGAAAAGACTGACTTTATTGAAGCGGGAAACGGTGAAAAGGTTATCCTTGTTCACTCAAGCGTCGCTGGTGCCAAGCAATGGCGGAGCCTGATGGAGACGCTTTCCAGCGACTTCCATGTTATAGCTATTAACCTATTTGGTTACGGGAGCACCCGTTTCTGGGAGGATGATGGTGCGCAACGTTTAAAAGATCAGGCTAGGTTAATTGAACCCTTTTTGCCAACAGGTGACGACAAAATTTCGCTTGTTGGACACTCGTTCGGTGGCAGCGTCACGATGAAGGCAGCTGCAATGTTCAAGTCGAAAGTTCGCCGCTTGGCCCTCATCGAGCCTAATCCATTCTATCTATTGCAAAAGTACGGTCGGCCTGAAGCATACCAAGAAGCGGTCACCCTAAGGGACGCGATCAAGTCAAACGGGAAAGCTGGGACATGGGAAGTTGCCGCTGAGGTGTTTGCAAATTATTGGACAGGCGCTGGAAGCTGGGACGCTATGCCTGATGCCCGAAAATCCAAATTTGCGCAGGCGTTGATGCCAAACTTCCATGAATGGGATGCAGTGATGAATGAAGAAACGTCATTTGCTGAATGGGAACGAGATTTGCCTGAAGATACGACTGTGGTGTCTGCACAAGATACAGTCCGATCCATCATTGAGATTGTCGAATTGATGAAAGAGAACGTATCTGAATGGCGCTTTGAACAAATAGAGCGTGGTGGACACATGGCGGCAATGACCAAACCAGATTTAATCAATCCGATTGTCGTAAATGCCTTAGTTTAGTGTCTGCGTTGGGCTCATACCGGACCTTAGCTGCGCGATACATGAAGGACCGGTGAGAGGACAAGTTGCCATTTCGATCAGCCCAGCGGACGGCCGCATCCGGCCCCAAAACTGACCTTGACGGCATGTGCCTCGATTTCCCGTCGTGGAACATCCGAACGCGAAAACCTTGGTGGCGGAATGAGCAAATTGCTCCGCTGTGTCACTTGGCCGGGATGACATCAAAGCCGACTATTCCCATCGTTGAAACGATCTGCAACTTGTAAGAACCGTGTGGGCCAGTCCAGATTTTGAGCCTCCCCATCTGAATGGGTCCACCGTTAAGGTTAGGAAACGGAGGACTAAGAATGGCAAACAAGCGACTGA
>NZ_CANMJE010000027.1 GCF_947498095.1 uncultured Shimia sp.
CGCGTCCGGTACTTCATGATCAACACTCCATCTTTCCAAAAGATTAAAGTGTTACGTCGACCCGTTGAAACCGCCGGGACAGAGTTACCGTTCGCCAAGCTATTTTTAATGGCGGCCACACTAACCAAGAACTGCTGTGTTTTTGTTGTCTGACGCTTGGCGAAAGTTCACAGTTCTGATTTAGGATTGGAGAAATTTACACGACTGGCTTCGGAAGCAGAGCAAGAAATGCTAACAAATCTTGACTCAACGGAACTGACTGAATTTCGCCGTGAAATTCACCGGCACCCAGAACTATCTGGGGAAGAAGTGGAAACAGCAACTAAAATTACAGATGTACTAAAACTGCTCTCACCATCTCGTATCTTGACTGGATTAGGCGGCCATGACGTGGCTGCTGTTTTTGACAGTGGTGAAGAAGAACCAACTGTCCTTTTCCGTGCCGAGCTTGACGCGCTACCAATTGAGGAACGTAATGAAATTGCTTGGTCGTCGCAGAGACACGGAAAGAGCCATGTTTGCGGCCACACGGCCATATGGCAACGCTTCTAGCGCTAGGTCGGATGATTTCTCGTCGACCAGTCGCACGAGGACGTGTCGTTCTTATGTTCCAGCCTGCAGAGGAAGATGATAGCGGCGCTAAAGCTGTGGTCGCCGATCCTGCATATCAAGAAATCCAAGCATACTGGGCGTTTGCTATTCATATCGAATCTGGACGGCCTTTCGGATATGTCTCTACTTGTGCTGGGTTGATTAACTGCGCTTCATGTGGACTTAGGCTGAGTTTCATGGGCAAAACCGCCCATGCAGCCGACCCAGAGGATGATGTTTCCCCGCTTCTGGCTATTGCGGAGTTGATCCCCAAGTTGGATGCTTTGGGGCAAGGTGGATCGCTTGACGATGATTTCCGGCTAGTGACGATTACCTATGTAAAGATTGGCGAACCCTCATTTGGCGTAGCACCTAGCGAGGGAGAGATTTTCGCCACATCGCGGACAACAGACGACGCGGGCATGGAAACAGCCGCCCGCTCGCTTGCCATCACCGCGGCAGAGAGATTTGGACTTAGCGTGGATATTGAGGTGTGCGACAGTTTTGCAGCTTCAATCAATGATCCAGATGCCTACGACATGGCAACAAAAGCCATGGATGCTATCGACGCAGTCTATTGCGATGAGGGTGTTCCTATGCGCGCATCAGAAGATTTCGGCGTGTTTGGGTGGAACGCTAAAGCAGCAATGCTATGCTTGGGACCGGGTGAAAACTATGCAGCTCTGCACAATCCAGATTATGACTTTCCTGATGACTTAATCCCCATCGGCAGCGCAATTTTTGAGCGTATTGCACGCAGTATCTTGGGGACAGCCTGACACTATTTCGGACTAGGCTGACGCCAAAGCCTACTTTCGTTGCAGCATAGAGAATTATCAGAGTGGGATGATAGCCGACATTCACCTGAAGAACAGCCGCTTTCACCGGATTTTTTTTCCAGAGCGCGGCCATTCCACTTTTTGAGCCCGCCTGCCTAGCTGGCGGGCAACACGTGATCCATGTATTTCTTGCGCAGGGTCAGTTTGGACACTTTGCCCGTGGCCGTAAGTGGCAGTTCGTCTTCGAACACTACATCGTCCGGCAATTGCCACTTGGCAAAATGCTCTTCCAGCAGCGCCATCAACTCGGACACCTCAGGTTTGCCCTCAGGCGACGGCACCACTATCAACAGTGGGCGTTCGTCCCATTTCGGGTGCGGCACTGCGATCACGGCGCACATGGCGACTTTGGGGTGCGCCATCACAGTGTTCTCGAGGTCCAGAGAACTAATCCATTCACCGCCGGACTTGATCAGGTCTTTGGCGCGATCCGTGATTGTCAGATAGCCGTCGGTGTCGATGGTCGCTACATCTCCGGTGCCGAACCAACCATCAGCATCAAACGCATCGGCATTGGCCTCGTCATTGTTGAAATATCCCGAGGTGATAGTATTGCCGCGCACATACAGCTCGCCTGCAGCCTCACCATCGTGGGGCAACCGCACGCCGTCTTCGTCCACGATCTTGAGGTCCACACCAAAGACTCGCCGCCCCTGCTTGCCTTTCAAGGCCACCTTTTCATCCATCGAAAGATGGTCCAGATGCACAGGCAAATTGCCTTGGGTGCCCACGGGGCTCATCTCGGTCATGCCCCATGCATGGCACACATTGACGCCGCGCTCTTCAAAATCACGGATCATACTGGCGGGCGCGGCTGATCCACCGACCACCATATCGCCAAAGCCTTTGGGCAACCGCCCCTGATTGGCAATTTCGCCCTGAAGGCCAAGCCAGACAGTGGGCACGCCCCAGGCCGAGAAAACCTCTTCATTGTTCATCAGCCGGAAAATACTTTCCCCATCCAATGCCGCGCCAGGAAAGATCAACGATGCGCCGGTCAAGGGCGCCGCATAAGGCAGACCCCAGGCGTTGACATGGAACAATGGCACAACGGGCAGGATCTTTTTGCCTGGCTGCAGCGCGGCAGGCAAAGACACGGCCGTTAACAGCGCATGCAGGACAGTAGAGCGATGCGTATAAAGCGTGCCCTTGGGGTTTCCGGTTGTACCAGAAGTATAGCAAAGCCCGGCAGCAGTTTCTTCGGGGAAATCGGGCCAGTCATAGCTGTCGGACTGTCCTTCAAGCAGGTCTTCGTAGCACAGGTAATCGCCTTCGGGCATATGGGCGCGGTCGGTCATGACGACCACCTTCAAACCCTTGGGCCAGTGGTCCCGCAACGCCGCAACAATCGGCACAAAGGTGGTGTCGACAAACAGCATCGTGTCCTCGGCATGGGTCACGATATAGGTCATCTGTTCTGCCGACAGACGTGGGTTGATCGTGTGACAGACGCAGCCAATGCCCGAGATTGCATAGTAGAGCTCAAAGTGGCGATAGCCGTTCCAGGCCAGCGTCGCGATGCGATCACCCAGCTTGGCGCCTTGCGCTTCTAGCCCATATGCCAACTGTGCCACGCGGCCCGCCGTTTCAACATAGGTTGCGCGGTGAATATCGCCTTCGGTGCGCACCGAGACAATCTCACCCGATGGGTGCGTTTCAGCAGCAAATTGCAATATGTCCGCCACTTTGAGCGGGCGCATCATCATTGACCCCAGCATATGTGGATCTCCCTGTCCGTGTATTTCCCTTACCCACCAGACTAGGCCGGGACTGTCATTGCGCAACAGAATTCTTGCTTGTAGTGACGTCTCGATCTGTTTCATTGCGCACAAGTCGCGTTCGGCTGAGCACATTCAGTGCCATTGCGCAAAGTCGCACGGGACCTAGGTTATGGTTTGAAAGGAGACATCTCATGTCGATCAGACCCGTTCTTGAACAGCGCAAGGCCCAGCCCACTATGGAGGGCGCAGGGGTGCATTTGCATCGCGCCTTTGGGTTTTCTGACCCCGAAGAGCTGGATCCGTTCCTAATGATGGATCACTTTCGCAACGATGACCCAGCCAAATACAAGGCCGGGTTCCCGTGGCATCCGCATCGCGGCATTGAGACCATCACCTATGTACTGTCCGGTGCGATCGAACATCAGGATAGCCTAGGCAATACCGGCAATCTTGGCGCAGGCGACGTGCAATGGATGACGGCCGGATCAGGCATCCTGCATCAGGAAATGCCCAGCCCAGATGCGCGAGGCGTAAATCACGGCTTTCAGCTTTGGGCGAACCTGCCACGAGATCTCAAGATGACCGACCCGCGCTATCAGGATGTGACCGCGGGCGAAATTCCAGAGATCATCGATGATGACGGCACCAGGGTGCGGATCGTTATCGGGAATTTCTGGGGCAAGACCGGTCCGGTCGACGGCATCGCCGCGGACCCGATGTTCCTGGACATCACTGTGCCTGCGGGCGTGAAAAAGACGTTTCCAGTCGACACCTATCGTCGAGCCTTTGCCTATGTCTTTGAGGGCGAAGGCGCTTTTGCAGATGCCAGCCAACCCACTGGCGTTTTGTTGGAAAAAGAAGTGGGCGGAGAAGAGTTGAACATTCGCGACCTTTCAGGGGATCGCACTTTGGTGCGCTTTGGCACTGGCGACGAGGTCACGGTACAGGCCGGGGAGCGCGGTCTGCGCTTTTTGTTGATCGCGGGGCAACCTATTC
Organism: uncultured Shimia sp.; assembly: GCF_947498095.1. GTDB lineage: Bacteria > Pseudomonadota > Alphaproteobacteria > Rhodobacterales > Rhodobacteraceae > Shimia. Next base: position 4,148 of record NZ_CANMJE010000027.1, read on the forward strand.
AGGAACCCGTGGCCTGGCACGGTCCAATCGTGATGAACACACGTGAGGAATTGCAGCAGGCTTTCGCCGATCTTAGAAACGGCATCTTCATCAAGCCGGCACACTAGCGACCTGGGCAGGAGGGGCGCCGCCCCTCTTGGCCGTGCGGCCAATTCACCCCGGGATATTTGAGGTCAAAAGAAGCGGTGGGACCACCCTATTTTTTCTCAGGCGGCAACGGCCTTGCGTACCATGTCCCAATAGACCTGCTCGACTTCGCCCAGCGAGAGACGGCCGCCTTCACGGAACCATGTGTTCACACCGGTCAGCATAGCAATGACCGCCAGCGTTGCGACTTTGGTATCCGGCACGGCGAGGCTGCCTTCGGTTTGGCCATCCTGCAAGATGCTCTCAAGTGCATCTTCGTACTGACGGCGCAATCCTTCGATCACGGCAAAGTTCTCAGGCGTCAGATTGCGCAATTCCATATAGGCGATGAACACTTCGTCCGGACGAGCCGAATGGAACCGGATGTGAAAGCGCGTGAAGGCTTCGAGCCGTTCCAGCGCTGTTCCGCCTGTGGGTTCATCAGTGCGCGCAGCCATGAGGTCAGTCATATGTGTCTGCATGAGGTCAAACAGCAGGCTTTGCTTGTCTGGCGTGTAGTTATAGAGCGCCCCTGCCTGAACCCCGACCTCGCGCGCAATCTGGCGCATGGACACGGCGGCATAGCCGTGGCGGGCAAACAGGCTCAGCGCCGCTGTGCGTACACGCGGCCCGGTAATATCAGAATGTGATCCTGCGGTTCTTGCCATGACTAAAGCGTAACTGAACAGGTGTTCTTTTAAAACCCCTGCTTGCCTGTTTCACCGGACTGAGGCAAAAAGGAACAAACGGTGAGGCCGAGCCATGAAACTACTCTTTGTCAGCCTTATGTGCCTGTCGATTGCGGCCTGCGCGACCTTCCCGGTTGTTGATGAGCGCACAAAGAACGATGTGGCCGCGGAAAGCTATCTGGAGATGGTGCCGCTGGAGACCATCCTGCAGCCCCCAGAAGCCCGTCTTGAAGAGACCAGCGAAGAGCAGCTGGAGGGCCGTATCAATGGTCTGAAACAGCGCGCGAAGATCCTGCAAGAGCAAGAGGTGGAGTAACTCCGCCTGTCGTCCCGCTCTAAATACCCCCAAATTGCCAATCCGACCTGCACGGCGCGTTGCACCCATCTCGCGAAGACGCTACACGGCATGGGAATAAGAAACTCATAAGGATGTGACAATGACCAGCCCCTTGCGTCTTGGCATTGCCGGATTGGGCACCGTTGGTGTCGGTGTCGTGAAGATCGTGCGTCAAAAGGCAAACCTTTTGGCCATGCGAACCGGGCGCCCGGTTGTCATTACCGCCGTCTCGGCCCGCTCACGTGACAAGGATCGCGGTGTCAACTTGAGCGACTATGCCTGGGAAGACGATCCCGTGGCGCTGGCCACGCGCGACGACGTTGACGTGTTTGTCGAATTGATGGGCGGCGACGAAGGCCCGGCCAAAGACTCGGTTGAGGCTGCGATTGCGGCGGGCAAGGACGTTGTGACGGCCAACAAGGCCCTCTTGGCGCATCACGGTCAGGCTCTGGCAGAGGCTGCTGAGGCAAAGGGCTCGCTCCTGCGTTTCGAAGCGGCTGTCGCTGGCGGCATCCCGGTGATCAAATCGCTGACCGAAGGTCTGGCAGGCAATGAGATTACCCGCGTCATGGGCGTGATGAACGGCACCTGTAACTACATCCTGACGCGGATGCAGGATGCCGGGCTTCCTTATGACGAGGTCTTCGCAGAGGCAGACGCTCTCGGGTATCTCGAAGCCGATCCCAACCTTGACGTTGGCGGCATTGATGCGGGCCACAAACTGTCGCTCCTGTCCTCCATCGCTTTTGGCTCCCAAGTTGATTTTGACGGGGTCGAGCTGGAGGGCATCCAGCGGATCTCGATCGAGGACATCCATCAGGCCGAAGATCTTGGCTACAAGATCAAGCTCCTCGGTGTTGCACAGATGACCGGGCGCGGGCTGGAGCAGCGCATGTCGCCCTGCCTCGTGCCTGCCGACAGCCCCTTGGGTCAGCTCAAGGGCGGCACCAACATGGTAGTGATCGAAGGCGACGCGGTTGAACAGGTTGTCCTGCGCGGACCCGGCGCCGGCGAAGGCCCCACCGCAAGTGCCGTGATGGGCGACGTTCTGGACATCGCGCGCGGCCTGCGTATCTCGACCTTCGGTGTCCCCGCCAAAGAGTTGGTCAAGGCCAAGGCAGCGCAGTCAAACTCTCCTGCGCCTTACTACCTGCACCTCACACTTGAGGACAAACCTGGCGCATTGGCCAAGATCACAACTGTTCTTGGCGACAACGGCATCAGCATCGATCGGATGCGCCAAACTCGCCACAGCGACGCCAACGCTCCTGTCCTGATCGTCACACACAAAACCCAGCGCGTCGCGTTGGATGCGGCCGTGGCTGCCATGCACAAAACAGGTGTCATGGTGAACGACCCCGTCGCCCTGCGCATCGAAACCGTATGATCTGGTTCTTGTGCGCACCAGCGCACAAGACTAAACCAAAGATGAAACCACATTTCTCTCGAGGACCCATCCATGTCGCCCCAAGCCGAATTTCACGATCGTATGCTCTCGTTGGGCCTTGCCCGGGTTGCCGAACAGGCCGCATTGGCCTCGGCCCATTGGGTGGGACGCGGCGATGAGAAGGCGGCCGACCAGGCAGCCGTCAACGCCATGCGCGAACAGCTGAACCTGCTGGATATTGCAGGCGTGGTGGTGATCGGCGAAGGCGAGCGCGACGAGGCTCCGATGCTGTTCATCGGTGAAGAGGTCGGCACCGGAGACGGGCCGGGTGTCGACATCGCACTGGACCCGCTGGAAGGCACCACCCTGACCGCCAAGGATATGCCCAACGCGCTGACCGTAATTGCCATGGGGCCGCGTGGCTCGATGCTGCATGCACCAGACGTCTATATGGACAAACTGGCGATTGGTCCGGGCTACCCGACCGACGTGGTTTCCCTCGATATGTCCCCGAAAGAGCGGGTTGAGGCATTGGCCAAAGCCAAGGGCTGTAAAACCGCGGACATTACCGTCTGTATCCTTGAGCGCCCTCGTCACGACAACATGATCGCAGAAGTACGCGCAACCGGCGCGTCGATCCGTCTGATCACCGACGGGGACGTCGCAGGCGTCATGCATTGTGCTGAGGCAGATGTCACCGGCATCGACATGTATATGGGAGAAGGTGGCGCGCCCGAAGGCGTTCTGGCAGCTTCGGCCCTGAAATGCATGGGCGGGCAGATCTGGGGCCGTTTGTTGTTCCGCAACGATGACGAGCGTGGCCGCGCCGCCAAGGCGGGCATCACTGATCTCGACCGCATCTACAGCCGGGACGAAATGGTCACGCAAGACGTGATTTTCGCGGCGACCGGTGTGACCTCGGGGTCGCTGGTTGAGGGCATCAAGACCGAACCCGGCTGGGCCACCACTGAGACACTTTTGATGCGCTCAAAGTCCGGCTCGGTGCGCCGCATGACCTATCGCACCCCGGTGTAATTTGTGACACGCGCGCTGATCCTGATCGACATTCAGGAGGGGATGGATAGCCCCCTCTGGGGCGCGCGCAACAATCCAAATGCAGAAGCAAACGCGGCCTGCCTATTGGCCGCGTTTCGTGCTTCTGGCGCGGCGTTGGTGCATATTCAGCACCATTCGGCCCGCCCCAACAGCCCGCTGCATCCGGACAATGGCGGCACCCGGATCAAGACAGAGGTTGCCCCGCTGGACAATGAGACTGTGTTCTCAAAACACACCAACTCGGCCTTCATCGGCACCCCGCTTGAAAGCCACTTGAAGACCCTTGGCGTCACCGGGGTCATCATTGCCGGGCTGTCGACACCACAGTGTATTTCAACCTCGGTACGTATGGCCGCCAATCTGGGGTTTGACACATGGCTCGCCCATGACGCCTGTGCCGCTTTTGCGACCCACGCAGACTATAGCTGGTCGACAGGTGTCGCCCCGATGAGCGCACAAGCGATCCACGACAACGAGGTGTCGATCCTGCACGGCGAGTTTTGTCAGGCACGATCAACAGACGACATTCTGGAGGCCCTGGCATGACAGATTTTCTCGACGTGTCGTCGTCGATAACCGGGCGACGCTGGCTGGGACCAAGCATCGACATAGCGCGGGCGGCGGAGCTTTTGGCGCAGGAAACCACCCTGCCCCCGGCCCTGTGCCAAGTGCTGGCGCGAAGGGGTGTAGCGCCTCAGGACAGCGCCTCGTTTCTTGACCCCAAACTGGCGGATTTGTTGCCCGACCCACGCAGCCTGCAGGATATGGAGAAGGCGGCAACGCGCTTTCTGGCTGCGGTCAAAGCCCAGCAGAAAATCGCGGTGTTTGCGGATTATGACGTCGACGGTGGCAGTTCCGCTGCGCTGCTGATCACATGGCTGCGGGATATGGGAGCGGCTGCAACCCTCTATGTGCCGGACCGCATCGACGAAGGCTATGGCCCCAACGAAGAGGCGATGGCGGCCTTGGCAAAGGACCATGATCTGATCATTTGCGTCGATTGCGGCACCCTCAGCCACGGCCCGATTGCAGCGGCAAAAGATGCCGATGTGGTAGTTTTGGATCACCATTTGGGGGGCGAGACCCTGCCCCCGGCACTGGCCGTTGTGAACCCAAACCGTCAGGACGAAAGTGGCGAGCTGGCGCACTTATGTGCCGCAGGTGTCGTGTTTCTGATGTTGGTCGAGGCCAATCGCCAGATGCGAGAGGACGGCGCCAAGGGCCCTGATCTTATCTCTATGCTTGATCTCGTCGCCTTGGCCACGGTGGCCGATGTGGCGCCCTTGATTGGGGTCAACCGGGCGCTGGTGCGGCAGGGGCTGAAAGTGATGGCTCGGCGTGACCGGGTCGGTGTGGTCGCACTGGCGGACGTGGCGCGCATGGATGCCATGCCCAACAGCTATCATCTGGGATTTCTCTTGGGGCCACGTGTGAATGCAGGTGGGCGCATCGGCAAAGCCGACCTTGGGGCGCGATTGCTCAGCACGGACAATCCGCATGAAGCCGCAGCCCTTGCCGAACGGCTGGACGGATTAAATACCGAGCGGCGTGATGTTGAGGCCGCCGTCAGGGCCGCCGCCATGGAGCAAGCCGAAGACCGCGGCTTTGACGCGCCTTTGGTCTGGGCTGCGGGCGAAGGATGGCATCCCGGTGTTGTCGGCATCGTGGCCAGTCGCTTGAAAGAGGCGACCAACCGCCCGGCCATCGTGATCGGACTGGACAGCGACGAGGGCAAAGGCTCGGGTCGGTCTATCAGCGGCGTGGATCTCGGCGCCTCGATCCAGAAACTTGCCGCCGAAGGGCTACTGCTGAAAGGCGGTGGGCATAAGATGGCGGCAGGGCTCACAGTTCAGCGCGATCAGTTGGAACCCGCAATGCATCGACTGGGCGAATTGCTGGCCAAGCAAGGCGCAGGCGATGCAGGTCCAGCAGACCTCAAGCTGGACGGTATGTTGATGCCGCAGGCGGCCAGCCCGGAACTGATCGCTGACATCGATAAGGCTGGCCCCTTTGGAGCAGGTGCCCCTGCCCCAAGGTTTGCCTTTCCGGGAGTTGAGATCCGGTTTGCCAAACGGGTTGGTGACTCGCATCTGAAACTGACCTTCGGAGACGAAACCGGAGCCCGTCTCGATGCGATCTCATTCGGGGCCTACGACACACCCCTTGGCGCCCGTCTGGAACAGCATGGCGGCGCTCGATTTCATCTGGCCGGACGGTTGGAGATCAACAGCTGGGGTGGGCGCCAATCTGTGCAGCTGCGTCTGGAAGACGCCGCAGAGGCCTGAAACGGAGACACCCGTGACCACAAAGCTCAAGACCGCCGCAAGCATCGCCATGACCTTTGGCGTCGTCACGCTGATAACAGGTGGCAGCGCGTTGTTTGCAGGGCTGGACATGGGCCACGTAGTTCCCTTTGTCTTGTGGTTCAACTTTCTGGCCGGAGGCGCCTATGTTCTTGCCGGTTGGGGGCTATGGACTGCCCGCCATTGGGCCATGTGGCTGGCCGCTGCCATTGCCTTTGGAACCTTGATCGTGGCGCTTGGATTTAGCCTGCATGTTTTGCAGGGCGGCGCGTTTGAGACTCGCACGATTGTCGCTTTGATCCTGCGCGCTGGCTTTTGGCTTTGGATCTTTCGTTTGGCAAGAACAGCCTACGCAGACGAACAGACTGGTGCGACCTGAAACCTGCTGAAACGCGACCAAGCCCGTTGAGTCAAAAAATTCTTGGACTCTCAAATTTCCGCTTGCGCCGGAACGGCGCTTTGCCTAAATACCGCCTCACACTTCGGTATGGCCCGTTCGTCTATCGGTTAGGACGCCAGGTTTTCAACCTGGAAAGAGGGGTTCGATTCCCCTACGGGCTGCCACCGAAGGAAATTTCCGAACAATCGGAAAGACTTAGAACCACGCGGTTCACGTGGCCCGTTCGTCTATCGGTTAGGACGCCAGGTTTTCAACCTGGAAAGAGGGGTTCGATTCCCCTACGGGCTGCCAC
>NZ_CANMJE010000028.1 GCF_947498095.1 uncultured Shimia sp.
AGAGAATGAACCCCAATATGTTACATTCAACATCAAGGCAGTCTCAAAACTTACTGCTCCGGAAGCACCAGTCGCTACACTTTTTGGTCAAAATCTATATTGTGACGCTTTTTCTACCAATTTATTTTAATTACGGGCCGTTATCTCTATCACCTCTACGCCTGCTGTTACTCTTCCAAACTCCAATTCTTCTAATTGGACTATTCGTTGGTCGGATAGGTCCAATCAAGGCGACAGACTATATGTTTATAGCTTTCATCTTCTGGATGGTATTGTCGCTATTTGTTAATAACCCCGACCTTGCTTTAGAAAACAGCGGTATTACCAGTCTCGAGTTTTTGGGGGGGTATTTATTGGCCCGAAGCTTCATTCAAACGACAGAAGATTTTATCGCTCTCTGTAAGTTTTTTCTAAAAGTTTCCATCATAATTTTCCCAGCAGCAATTTTTGAAACAGTCACCGGTAATCCGATCATTCTTCAAATTTTGGATTCCCTCCCGGGAATTAGAACAGAAAGTTTTGGAGGCAGTAATACTAGGTTTGGCTTGCACCGAGTTCACCTGACTTTCACTCACCCAATTCTTTATGGTATAGCCTTAGCGCCGTTACTGGCGTTTGTTTTTGTCTCTCTAAAAGAAAAAGTGAACAACTCTACACGATGGCTAGGTGGTGCTGCTGTTTGTGTAAACGCAGGCCTTTCACTTTCCAGCGGCCCAATTCTTTCACTTGTAATTCAGATTTTTCTTATTTTTTGGAATTGGCTATTGATAAAAATCCGAAGAAGGTGGTGGTTACTAACGGGCCTTTGCTTTCTCGCATACTTCGCCGTCGATATCCTTTCTTCGCGGTCTCCGGTTCGAGTTTTTTTATCTTACGCTACGTTCTCACCTCACACCGCATATACTCGCCTGCACATTTTTGATTGGGGTCTAATAAACATCTCTGCCAATCCCATTTTCGGGCTTGGTTTCCGAGATTGGGTGAGGCCCGAATACATGGGAAGTAGCGTGGATAATTTTTGGTTGCTTACGGCGATGCGCTACGGAATTCCTGGGTTTGCTTTCCTCGCAGGTGGATGGGTTACACTGATGTTTCAGGTGGCGAGAAGAAACTTCGATGCCAATCCCAGCCTTTCATCCTGTCGTCAAGCCTGGATGATTGCAATGATCGCAATGATTTTCTGTTTAACAACAGTACATATATGGGGCGCTATTTTTTCTTTCTACTTCTTTTTGGTAGGAACCGGTGCCTGGATGGTCAATGCTTCGGAGAAAGACACTAAAGTTACCAATACAACCTCTAAGAAACCCTACCCCTATGAAAAAAGCCCCTACACTCGTTTTCCTTCAACAGGTGGCGGCAGGCACCGATAGGCTACATTCACTACACCGGCCGTGGCAGTCAACACTGTTCACACGATTACCAGAAGCCCCTGCGCTGGCAGGGTTTACAGATATCGATGAGTGGAAAAGGCAACTCTACCGTCTTGAAGGGCCGCTGAGGTAGCCACTTTCCAATACATCAACAGGCCCCACAATCCACGCCGAAGGCACTCAGCATTGGGCTGGAAAAGTCCGATCGCCTTCGAACGGAAAGCCGCCTAAGGCGGCACTAAAACGTGACAGGTCCAGATATAACGAACGCATCAACGGGACACTAAGGCGAGAAGCCCTCAACGCTGAGTGGTTCCACTGCACTAGATAAGCATTGCGGGAGGCTGGGTAGCAAGGCTGGGTCAAACTCTACATTTGAACGAGAGAAGTCTCGAAGACAGGTCAGGGCAGAAACAAGTTATGTTAACGGCTTCTACGAGCCCAAGCATGCAATCTTGGAGAATAACTAAGCACAATATGCATCCAGACTCGAAAGCCATTTTGGGCGTTTGTTCGCGCGGCATGAAAATAGCGCCGTGCCAATTTAGGTCTTCCTATTCGCATTAAATGACTGCCAGTAGAAATATAATGGTTTGACAGCTCAGGTCCAGAAAACCCAGCCCGCCTCATTTTTCCCGTTATGTATGAATAGCTTAGAGATGAATAACGTGAATTATGTGAAATATGATCGTGTGTGGTCGTCTTGTGAGTTGCATATCCCGCCAGGTAAAGTGGCTGAGAGATGAATTGGAGTTTCCCTTGTTGTGTTAGCCGTAATGTAAAATCCCAATCTACATTGTTACGCAATCGTTCATCAAAAGAGTGGGCAGAAAGGACTGCGTTCTTTTTTAAAAGCATCGTAGGAGTGTTAACAAAATTACCTTCTAATGTCCCTCGGAATAGATCGCCTGATAATGGAGAGCGGTGTGCAGGAGGCAACATGTGTGAGGAGGATTGTGAGTATGCCTCTTCAGGAACTATGGTATATGAGAGTAAGGCCGAATACACACCAATATATTCGGAGGGCAAAGAAGATAGTAACTTCATTTGCCTTTCTAATCGATCGAATATGCTTACGTCGTCACTATCATGAAACGCGACTAGTTTCCCCTCTGCAGCAGAGATGCCAGTATTACGGGCAGCAGACGCTCCCCCATTTTTCTTATGGCGAAGCAACCTAATACGTGGATCATTAAGCGACTTTATTGCTCCTACAATATCATCACTGGAACAATCATCGACAACAATAATATCCAAATTTTTATAACTTTGAGCACAAATACTGCCTACTGAACGCGAGACAGCATGCGCACGGTTGTATACGGGGATAACAACACTTATCAAATCACCATAAAGCAACATTACCTCCAAGGTCTGTAAAATCTTCAATCACATAACTTATGCTGCGGAGCAAGAACACCGTTTCTGGGAGAACGATTTAAAGACATGTTTGAAAACTATCGGCTCATTTGGAGATTATTGATTTCGCGTGAGCGACGTAATTTTCTTATACTAATATTACTGACCATACTGATGAGTATATTTGAGATAGCAGGTGTAGCCGCTATCTTGCCGTTCTTGCAATTAGTCGGTGACCCCGCAGTGATTGAAACCAACTCTGCAGTGAAGTTTTTTGCCGATGTTACTAAGCTTTCCGAAACTCGGGAAATAACAATTGGCTTTGGTCTAGCCGTTTTACTGATGTTGGTATTCGGCATGTTCGTACGTGCCTTGGGAACATATTTGCAAATTCGCTTCTCAATGATGAGGGCGTATTCGATTGGAATGAGACTGCTTCGTACATACCTTTTGCAACCGTATGTTTGGTTTTTAGGTCGCAATACCGCTGAATTCGGACAAAACATTCTATCCGAGGTTGATTTAGTCGTACGACAATGTTTACTGCCCGCCATCTTACTTATTTCAAATGGCCTCATTTCTTTTCTTATTTTTGGTCTTTTGTTCTTTCACAATCCATTAGTTGCAGCCAGCGCTGCGATACTCTTGTCCGGAGTTTACCTGGCTGTCTATTTGGCACTGAATCAGAAGCTATCTACTATCGGAAAATTGCGGCTAGATGCTAATAATGATCGCTTCCAAGTAGTGCAAGAAATTGGTGGAAGCATCAAGGAACTAAAAGTACTAGGCCTTGAGGACGAAGCGCTTATCCGATTCCAACACCCGGCATCAACTGTGGCCCAAACCCAATCTAGCGCTCAAATACTCGGTAAAATTCCACGTTTTGCCCTCGAAGCTGTAATATATGGAGGCTTCGTATTTTTAATTCTAGTCATGTTCCTGTTTCAAGGACAGGAGTCTCAAGATTTACTACCCCTTTTTGGCCTACTTGGCTTGTCGGGCATGAAGCTTTTTCCAGCCCTACAGCAGATCTATGTGAACCTTACTCTTATTCGCTTTTCCAGCCCTGCTCTGCGGAGTCTGCATGAAAACGTGGTCGGCCTGGCAACGCCGGTTTCGGTAAAATCAGGGTTACCCATAGGGTTGAGTAAACGCCTTGAATTAGAAAATCTATGCTTCACCTACCCCCAAGCCGAACAACCCTCCATATACGACATCAATGTGAGCATTCCTGCGGGTAGTAGCCTTGGCATAGTAGGCGGAACTGGAGCAGGCAAAACCACATTGGTGAATATACTTTTGGGGTTACTAACACCCGATAGAGGAGAAGTTCGCGTTGACGGGATTTTGATCTCCGATTCAAACTGTCATAACTGGCAGCAAAGCCTAGGCTATGTTCCACAAGAAATTTTTCTCTCCGATAACACAATAGCCGCCAACATAGCCTTCGGCTTGCCATCAGACAAAATAGACCATGTTATTGTGGAACAAGTAGCCAAAATTTCGAGCTTACATGATTTTATTACAGAGGACCTTCCACAAGGGTATAACACACGTGTTGGAGAGCGGGGGGTGCGCCTATCAGGGGGGCAGCGCCAACGAATTGGCATCGCGCGTGCCCTGTATCACAACCCCGACATATTGGTTTTAGATGAGGCTACTTCCGCACTTGATAATTTAACAGAGCGCGCGGTAATGAAAGCAGTGAACGAATTAGAAAATGGTACGACCGTTATCAAAATTGCACACAGATTAAGTACCGTACGCAACTGCGACACGATTATTCTGCTTGAAAAGGGTCAAGTGGCCGCAGAAGGTAGTTATGATGAACTAATGTCAAACAGTTTGGCATTCCGCAAACTTGCAACGTCCTAAAAATCTGCAGACAGCAATAATATCCCCTCACAGTAGTTTAGGTCAGATTGCTTTCCGCCATCCCAAAATGTACAAAATCTCGTCCGTAAAAGTTTTCATTCGGCGAACGATACGATGAAATAGACGGGCTAATTTCTTCTTACCCCGTAAGGGATCATGTTTCGCGCGAACGCTCTCTGTTGAATCAGGAGCAATGCCGTCACAAACACTAATCCAATTCATATCTTCAGAATATCCCGACCTAACCACCGCCTTTGCCAAGGAAGGATATGCAGAAAGTTGGGCGGAAACCCGTGGAAGATTTTTATGCCACGTACCAATGCTGGCATCTGAAATTGTCCGCACACCACCTAAAGCCAATGATGCTTCTTCCGAGCTTCTGGAAACCATCTCAAACTGTGAAAAATCATAGCGGCGTTTGAGGAACGGAAATACCTCCTCTATTCGAGTCTGCTCAATTTCAGTCTCAGTTACCAGATTTTCATACTTACAAACATAAAATCTTGGGTGGCCGCACAACTTTTGATGAAGACGTTCATTCCTCTCCCAAAGGGGGAAATCACACCAATATTCGCCAGGATGGCTGTTGTGTTGCGAGACAATAACGTCACGTGGATCACGTTGCATATAGATTACATGCAGCGAACGGTCCCAAGGTAAAAGTCGGCGAACGTGAACCAAATCCGTTGGCTTTTTAGAGGCATAAGCACGAACTGGGTGTCGAGGGCCAGAAAATAGACTGATCTCGTGTGTTCCGAGCTTTTCAATATCGAAACAAGAGGTTAGCAACTCAAACATCAATGTAGTGCCTGAGCGTGGAGATGATCCAACAACATGCAAGCGGGGTGCGTATGGCATTCCGGAACTCAATTAGCTTTATAACCATGAACATCTTGACAACACATAAAGCTAGGCTCCTTCAAAATGATATGTTGATGTGCGAAGCTTTTTCAAACTACTACATCATTGTATATGAGAATAATATGATACTGAATAATATCCTTAACTCTTAAAGGGTTATATTTTGGTCACGTTATCAAGGGGTAATCCCAGTTTAGCAATGACATTACGTGTATCCAACACAGGACACCCCAAATCCAAAAGGGGGGCGTATTCAATATTATTGTGATCGGTAGCAATCAAAACGGCCGCAAAGCGCCCCTTTGTAATTGCCTTCGGAGAAATAGCGTGCCGAGCAACAAACTGTCCATACTCCCTCATAGGCGGAATTTCAGGTACGTGCGGGTCGATAAAAGAGACATTTACACCTGCCTCTTCTAACAGTTGCATAAGTTTCATTGCGGGGCTTTCACGCATATCCGACACATTTTTTTTATAAGCTACACCTACCAAAAGAACTTCGGTGCCCCTTAACCCCTGCCCACTATTTTCATCAACAACCTGCCGCAATCGATTCACAATATGGTAAGGCATATGCGTGTTAATTTCGCCGGCGAGCTCAATGAAGCGGGTAGGCACCTCAAACTCTCTTGCCTTCCAGGTCAGATAGAAAGGGTCAATCGGGATACAGTGTCCCCCTAGCCCCGGCCCTGGATAGAAAGGCATGAATCCGAAAGGTTTTGTTGCTGCGCCTTCTATTACTTCCCAGATATCAATGTCCATCGCATCAAAAATTAGTTTGAGCTCATTAACCAACGCAATATTAACGGACCTAAAAATATTCTCTGTGATTTTAACCGCTTCTGCGGTCTGAGTGGTGGAAACACGAACTGTACGGTCGACAATACGAGAATAAAAAGCTTCCACCAGACCACTAGAATCTTCGTTGATGCCTGCTACAATCTTAGGAATCGACCGAGTATCATATACTATATTTCCAGGATCTTCTCTCTCTGGGGAAAATCCTAAATAAATTTCACCGCCCACATCGAAGCCGCTAGTAGCCAATATTGGCGCCAATATTTCTTCGGTCGTTCCCGGGTAAGTAGTTGATTCGAGAACAACTAAAGTATCGGGCTGAATATGTTCAGAAATTGTTCGAGCCGTCTCCTCAACATAAGAGAGGTCTGGCTCACGCTGAATATTTAGAGGGGTCGGCACACAAATTACGATGATTTGGCAGTTAGTAAGTTGGGCAAAGTCACGTGTAGCCACCATTCCATTGGCACGTGCCTCCTCCAAAGCATCATCAGAAACTGCATCTATGTAACTCTTGCCGCGAGCAAGTTGTTCAACCTTATTAGAATCCACATCAAAGCCAACAACAGGAAAACCGCTCCGGGCCGCCGTCACTGCCAATGGCAGTCCAACGTAGCCAAGACCTATTACCCCTACCTGACTATCCCTTTCCAAAATTTTATTTGCCAATGACATATAAGTACAAACCTTCTTGGGGCGGTGACGAGCACAACCCAATGACAACCCTATTTAGAAATGCCCCTTTTGTGTGTGCTCACATCAAGAGAGAATCTTCTACAAAATGGAACTCGTCGCCAACCCGAAAATCGCTAATTGTTGTTTCAAGGCTGTCATTCCATTGATTTCCAAGAGCCCAGCTCCAGTGATACTTCTTTAAATCAAACGTATAATCAGCGTCGGAATGATTCATTACTATCTCATCGTCAAAGAGAACCTGTAAACGATCTTCTTCCGTATCAATTAGTACAGAAATATTGTGCTCACCCTCAGCCATAAGATCTTCGACTTCTTGTTTGTAGGTTTTCATTCCCTCATTTTCAGCTCCAACCCTGAGGACAATTTTGTCCCCGTCAAGGGCCAAATCAAATCGCATATGGTTTGATACGAGGTAACCAGAATTCTCCGAACTAGCGGGATCGAAATCTATTGAGAAAGCTAACCGAGAACTGTCTTCGTAATCCTTCAGGCGCCCCAATGTGACTGTATCATCACCGCCATTGAGGCCAAGTACGGTTTCTCCATCATCACTCTGTAAGCCAGCATCACCTTTAAACTTAGTGCGGCTACGCGTATCGAGTGAGTCCAGATCAAGCACCATCCCCGACCAATCATCATCAAAAAGGCCAGTTTGAGATCTTAAAGGTACCGCTTCCGGCCCTTCTTCACTGGATGTATCTTCAATTACGCTGTCAGGCTC
>NZ_CANMJE010000029.1 GCF_947498095.1 uncultured Shimia sp.
GAAACCATCATACCAATGGAACCCAGGCCGATCATGCACTAACAATCAACTTGGACCCGTCAGATAGGGCTGCTCACTATGCGCAACAACCGGATGTACAACACCTAAATTGATCTCCATCACGTCGTGTACGAAACCACGGATTTCAGCCCGAGGCCAGCAAGCAACTATCGGTTCTCAGACCAAAGCGACCACCTTATCGCCGCTTTGCGGCCTAGTAGTTTATTCTCCGTAGGTGCTCGCTGACTCGAAAGACTCGAGCCATTCCTTCGCGTAGTCTACATGCTCCCAGCCCTCCATCCATGGACCGCCGCGAGTGTAATGGATTGCGCGTGGTAGCCGGTCCGTTTTTGGGCTGTGGCCCTCGAGCCAGTTCCAGTCAGATGAAACCGACCCTATCTCGTCATCTTCGAGCCAGCAGAATCGATGCAAGTCGCGACCGGGAACCGAATTGAGCAATTCCAAGGTCAGCTTTTTATTTGCAGGGTGAAACCTGTTGAACACCATCATGCTGGACCAGTTTTTGCGGGAATACAAGAGCTGTGCCTGCCCATCCATCTTGGTCGTTTCAGAGGGCGCGTAGTTGTGGTGGACGCAAAACAGGGCCTTGTCGGTGCTCAGCTCTTGCACCAGATCCGCCACGTCCCCAGTCCATAGAAAATCACAGTCACAAAACAGAACCCATTGGCTTTTCGAATGATGTTTCTCGGCCAGCAAAGGGGCAAAGAAACGGGAAACTGCGAACTCGGTCGCCATCGGCGCGCCCGAAATAACATCCCATAGGCGGCCATCGCGCGTTTCGGTTTCACGCGTGTAAAGGCCCGCTTCCTTGAGCTCGCCCATCACAATTGGGATGATGTTGAGCTCAATACTGCTGGCGGACCTGATGGAATTCACGCAGGCCTGATAGGCATCCTTTTCCCGGGGGTCCCACCCAACACAAACGTCAATTCCCATTCTAGTCTTCCTCTGCTGCTTTGTGATCGACGGTCGGCCCGCGTCGCCCTGTCGGCGCTGTGCGTTGTGATAATCCTTGATCAGGGTTTCGTGCCAGCCCGCGCACCTGAAAGCTTGTTGAATTGTCGCATGATTTGCCGCTTCTTTCGCGCCAAAAAAGGCGGGCGCGGGTCGGTATGCTGATGTGTGTCTGCCCCCGTTTTTTCGAGATCTGTGACGCGCGCTTCGGCCTTTTCAAGAGCCAGCTGGAGCTCGACAATCTCTGCTCTCAGCGCGGTGCCGTCCCGGAGCGCCCTGTTGGCCGTTGAGGATAAGGTGGCCGCTTTCGCCAGGTCACCCGGATCGTTGATCCCGGCTGGTTGGCTCAAGAACTCGGCAGCCTTTGCATAAAAATCCTGATCCGAGTTTCTCGCATACAGATCTTTCAGGGCGCTTGAACGGTCCGACAAAGTCTGCAGGGCGGCCGCATCGTGCAATGTCCTACCCAATGCGTCGATCGGTTGAGCTTTCATATGTTCCAGTTCGACCGGCTGGCCTGTATCGAAGACAAACACAGGCTTGGCGGACACGGCAGCATCGACCACCACGCTCGATGGCCCTGTCGCAACCAAATCAATAGCGGGCAGAAGGCGGTTCAGGGGTGAGTCTGACAGCGTTCCGATGATCTCGTCGAACAAGCGAACGTTGGGGAAGTGACGAAGAACCAGAAAGGGGTCCACGCCATCAACCGGATGCGGTTTGACCAGAAAGAACGTATCGGGATTGCTGGCAATGACCTTTTCGTAGCCGGCAAGCGATGTTTCCTGGCTTTCGTGTATGCCCCAGCGCCCGCGGAGGTTCTTTGAGCAGAGCAAGACCGCCTTGTCGAACCGGTTGCGATCCACACCCAGTTTCCACTCCAAATGAGACGGCGGGTACAACAATTGGTCCGCGAATTTCGGACTGCCGATCGGCTGATTCTGAGCGTCGGAAATGTGGCCCCAAGGGAATTGCCCGCCAAACACCTCATGGTGATGTTTGTTGAGCCGCCTTTGTTCTTCCGCACTCCAGGTGAAGAGTGTCTCAGATGCAAATGAGATAATCTGGTCGTCGAATGGTCTTGGCCAGACGCCGTGTTGCAGAAGAACCGTCCGGCAGCCATGCAGTCGCGCTGTTGCGGAGAGCTCAAACCCGCTTAGATGCGCCGCAGTTGCGGTGCTTTCTGCACCCAAAATCAACGTGCGCCCGGCGATCTCTGCGAAATCGAGGTCCGGGACCTGATCGAAAACCGTAGTCTTGACGTTACAGCGTGTCAGGAATGAGATGATGGCGCGATGGTGAAGCGGTTGCAGCCCGCCGCGTTTGATTAGTACATGTACGCGATCTCTTGGTAGAACGTCCAGAAATGGCCTTATCAGCGACCATTCCTGAGAAAAATGCAGGGCGAAGACGAAGTCCTGCGCGCTGGCAGGCTCGAATGCCTTTCGCTTCTCGATGCGGTACCCAACGTCGACAACCGCGTCGATGTCGCGTTTCAGGAGGCTAAGGTCAGGCGCGGACGTCACTTTTTCAAAGTGGACATACCTTGGCTCTCCGAACTCAACATCCTCAAAAACGTCAGTGTTCATCCAGTGATGGACCAACTGGAGATCTTCGACATCCGGAAAGTCTGGCTTGTGCTGAGCCTCCGGAAACACATCAATGGTTTTAACTTCGAACCCTGCCAATCTGAAGCACGCGATCCATGCCGCGATGGGCAGAAGTGTAGCATGCAACAAGTTGTCATAGGCGCTCGGGCGGGTGGAGATGGACACGATCAGGTGCTGGTCCGCCAGCGTTGCAAGGTTGTGCACCGCTGCGGCGACATGCTCCCGATCGATATGTTCCAGAACATCGAAGCAACTTGTCAGGTAACTGTCATCTGTCGCGTGGATTTCGTTCAAAACCCTCCGGGTGGCACTGTCGTCCGAGACGGCCAGATTGAAGGGGAGGACCGGAGACCCAGGCAGCGCCCCAATGTCGGTTGTGGTTGTGGTAATCCCTAACTCGGCAAGGTCGCGCCCCAAATTGCCCTGACCGCCGCTCACATCCAGATGTTTCTTGCAGCCGAGGCCAAGAGACTTTTCAGCAACAAGAGAGGGCAGAACGCTGCGATCAAAACTAGTGTGCTCGCCACGCCGGGCGCGATAGGCGTCGTTGTAGAGTGCTTCGTAGTCTGTCACACATGCATGCATTGCAGCCTCCTGAGGGGTTTTGAATAGCACGACCGAAATAGTTTATGTCATGTATCATTTAGTTGCACCACCCCGCAGCGTCTTTCATCGACGGTTTTGCCGCCAAGCTGACATTTGTCGCTTTTACAGCGAACGCCCATTTTCCGCCCGTCTTGACCAATGGTCTGCCCAGATCCGATGTCACCTTTGGGCTCAAGGCAGTCATCTGAGTCATTTGATCGGACGTCCACTTTGGCTCCGCGAACTACCATTGGCGCGAACGTTTGCAAACTCCGCTCGACGCCCAAACTTGCGGTTCGTCGTGCCCACGCACAGCCAATGCGCGCCCCCATTGAACCGGTTATTTACTTCTCCAGGTGCCGGATGACTGTCCACGACATCCGACGCCTTTATGCCGGCCAGTAAGGCAAGAGAACGAGCCCAAGGCACGCATTTCTCTTTGCGGAATAAGGATCGCTAAGAACCGATAAGGGCCAGTTCTGCGGAAACAAACACTCTCCAGGCAAGGCCGAAACGCCGCAAACCTTTGACAATAAGGGCATTTGAAACAAATCGTGAAGGAAGGCTCACCGCTTGCAAATCCGTGTACACCGGTTCGATTCCGGTACTCGCCTCCATCAAGCAAGCGCTTGAAAACAGTAGTGATAATGACGGTGAGGCCCACGCGCAAGAACTGTCCACGGATTTTCCTGGAGGCAGCATGCTCACAAAAGACGCACTCAAACTCTGTTCTGAGAAACACCTTTCCGACCTGAAATTTGGCGACGAAAGACTGCGCCAGCTCAACCGCGCACTCGGGAAATTTTCCCGCCGTGAGCTTCATATGATCAAGCAAAAAGAACTGACCGACGCATTGTCACAGTGGCAAGGTGCAACCTGCAACCGCTATCGGTCCGCGCTCTTACATTTCTGGAGGTGGGCTCGGTCCGAAGGACTGATAGATTTGAACCCCACATTCATGCCTGGGAAAGAGGCCCCACGAGATTAGTACTTCACGTTGGCACAGCTTCGTGCTCTCTATGAGGCTGCGGATGATCGCGGAGGCTGGGAAGGGTTCTGCAAGCTGCTTATCTTGACAGGCCAGCGTAACAGCGACTTGATGAACTTCTCACCCAACATAATGTTTGGCGACGAGGTGCATCTGCCCACTTCCAAGAACGGGACCTCCCACATCATCCACCTGAACCATCGCGCTCAGGCTGTCGTAAAAGATGGGATGCAGTGGCTGGGGAAAAAGACTTTTGCGGATATGAAACGCCGATGGTTTGAGGATGCAGGAATTCCACTGTCGTTCCAGCTGCGCGACATTCGCCGCTCTTTTGCTACGCATATGGTGGAGAACGGAGCCGACGAGAACGTGGTTGATCGAATTCTGAACCACCAGGCCGCCGCTACCCAGGCTAGTGTTAAGCGAACCTACAACCGTGCTGGCAGGTTCACAGAGCGACGTCAAGTTATGTATAACTGGGAGAGCCTGCTCCTTGGCTCACATAAGGTGACAACGGCCACAACGGACGACTGGACCAAGCTGGCAACGCACAAGGGTTCCGCGATGATGAGCTTTGGCCTCAATAGGCACAAGTATCGAAGAGCTTAGGCTGTCGAGCTGCTGTTTGAGATTACTGATGGTTCACCTTGCAGGTCCTAATTGACGGCAGAAGGATTTAGATCCACACCCTTCGACAAAGCCTGGGGGTAGTTGGCAGCCCCCCCTAATACGGTTCAACATAGGTGTAACTCTTACATGGCAGTGGCAAAATCCGGTGTCACCTATTAGTAAACAATCAGGCCCAGCACACATTAAGTTAATGACCTGCCTCCAAAATTACAAAGCAAAGAGTCTACAAATCTAGGGGCACCGCAGTTCTCGAGATTTGCTGGAGACTTTAAGGACAGAGAAGACATTAGTCAGCTCACTTGCTGAGGATAATGGAAAGCAACCCATATTTGCTTTTGCGAAACTGACAGCCCAGAAAACCATTTAATTTCAACAACCCTTGTGATGAATAGAAAAGGCTTGTTGTCCATGAGAATGAAAATGGAGCTCAGTGCCATTGAGTGACCATTTTTTCTTCGAGGTTTACTAATGGCTACCGGGCGTGTTTTGAAGTACTTGAAAGGAGAACTTTCTCTCATCACAAGACGCTAGTTCAGCACTCCGCCCGTCTCAAGCTAGTTTCTTCTGACAGTGCCGACGCTTTACAAAACGTCTGCATCGTCAAATATTACAAACAATAAGCATACGCAACGTCCACAATGCACGAAGCCACCTCGGAGGTTGACACCTAACCCGAGAAGAAATCGCCTGATTGGAGGCTCAAAAAAACATGTCGATCACAAACTACATCACGTTCATGCTGCTCAGTGGCTTGGCTAGACTCAGCCCGCCTCTGCCGACCCGGATGACGCGCCGGTTTCGCAACTCAGCGAATAAGCGCGATCCAAGACGCACATTCCATGTCCACGAGCAGCAGGTGACGAGCCAAGAACGAGGCTATGTGGCCGCTGATTTGGTAGCTGATTTTGTAGAATATGCACCGCCGCCGCCCTTTGATCCAAAAGTCAAATTGATCGCGCATTACCTCCCGCAATTTCACCCCGTTGAGGAGAACGACGAATGGTGGGGCAAGGGGTTTACCGAATGGACCAATGTCGGCAAGGCGGTACCCAACTATCCAGGACACTACCAACCCCATTGCCCCATTCACTTAGGGTACTATGATCTTCGATTGCCTGAAATAATGGAGGAACAGGCCAAGATCGCAAAGGCTTATGGCATCGGCGGCTTCTCGTATTATTTCTACTGGTTTGGCGGCAAAACACTGTTGGAAAGGCCTTTGCAGCAAATGTTGCAGCGCCCCGAAATCGACATGCCTTTTTGCCTGAACTGGGCCAATGAAAACTGGACGCGCCGCTGGGATGGCAGCGAGCATGACGTGCTGATTTCGCAAGATCACTCAATCGCGGATTCCGTGGCTATGTTGCGACACGTTCGGCCTTATATGGAAGACCCTCGCTACATCACGATTGACGGTAAACCTGTATTCATTGTCTACCGCGCCAATATTATTCCTGACATTTGCGCCATCACTGAAGCGTGGAGAGCCGAGGCCAAACGCTGGGGGCTGCCAGGCCTTTATTTGATTGCCGTCCAAAGCTTCGACATCAAAGATCCAGGGGTCTTGGGCTTCGATGCCACCTGCGAGTTTCCCCCACACCAAGCCAGACGCAAGGATATCACCGACAATATGCAAGTCTTTAACCCTGACTTTGCCGGGGCGATCTATGACTATGGAACCATGATTGCAGGCTCAAAGGCGCAGCGCGAGAAGGACTATAAGTGTTTCCGGTCCGTCGTGTTGTCGTGGGACAACACCGCACGCAATCAGAACGCAGCCCGCATATTTGAACGGTTTTCAATTTCCGCCTACAAAGACTGGTTGACCACGCTTTGCCGCCAGGTTCTACACCAGCCGAAATACACTGAAGATGAGAAGATCGTCTTCATTAATGCTTGGAATGAATGGGCAGAAGGGACTCATCTGGAGCCTGACCGAAAATATGGGTTTGCCTATTTGCAAGCAACAGCAGACGCCGTGCGCACAGCGGAAGAATGCTCTCAGACTAATTCAGCCTCCACTCAGCCTGGACTGTGAGACTTTTCTACAATCGGTGGTGTCAGCTAAAGTAGAACTCGTCTCTGCTAGGCCAACATTACTGTCCTTCATGTTGTGCTGAGTTGACTCCTCTCGGCCAGAGCGGCAGCAAGGCTCGCCTTGAAAATTGGTCTAGTACAGATGCCGCGCTCAGAATGAAATGCTTGTGAACCGAAGCCTGTAAGGCCGCGATTTTTCGTGAACATCGCACTCGTCGGTGACCTGCTCGTCTGAAATGTCCGACGTTTGAGATTAGCCTGTTCTGCAACTGAGGAGACAGACGATGAAGCGAAGAACAGATGATTGGATTAATTGAATAAGTTGATTGCTGAGCGGCTGGTGGATGAATCGAATCTCAAGGAGCTATTCGGAAAACCTTTGAGGCTTGGTTCAAGACGACGAGCTATGTACTGGCCCATGACTGAGCAGCCCTATCTGACGGGTCCAAGTTGATTGTTAGTGCATGATCGGCCTGGGTTCCATTGGTATGATGGTT
>NZ_CANMJE010000030.1 GCF_947498095.1 uncultured Shimia sp.
GCGGGATGGAGCAGCCCGGTAGCTCGTCAGGCTCATAACCTGAAGGTCGTAGGTTCAAATCCTACTCCCGCAACCAACTTTAGCGAACTTCTCTAAAGTTCCGACCGTCGGAACAGACAAACCCGCTGATCCAGCGGGTTTTTTTGCGTTTAGGAGCTCCGCCATCTTGCCTTCAAACACAACGGTGCGCGCACGCATAACGTCGTCATAGCCAATGATGATCTGATCGATGAACCTACGCATCTCGTCTCCTGCGCGTCCAGCGACACTTTCGTCAGACAAAGTCTCGGCCAAATCAGAAATATGGGCACGATAGATTGCGGGCAGGTCGTCTGGCAGGTCTACTTCTCCTGGCGTCATCTCGGAGCGCTGCGCTTTCAATTTGTCGAGCTCGGCTATGACTTCATCGAGGCGTTCCACGATAGTTCTGTTGGCATAGCCTCCCTCAACAATGTCCATCAAATTGGCTTTCTTGGCCTCGTGATCGCGGATCTGACTGTCTTTGAGACGCAAGTCTGCTTCAATCGCAGCACCTGACGCATTTTGGTGCCGTAGAAAGTCAATTTTGAATTGCTGATAAGCTTCATCTTGTAGAAGACCATCGCGCATTCGCGAAACAACTTCCTCTTCAATGATTGTTTTGCGGATGCCCGGCAGGTCTGCACAGACCGCCGGGCCCTTTTCCTTAGCATTCGCACAGTAATACATCTTCCGGTCTCCGGAGCCCCCACCAATGGTCAGGTTGCCCTGACATCGCTCGCACTTGAGAAGACCTGACAGAAGAAACTTGCGCCGACGTAGGCCTTGCGAGACCGAAAGTCCGTTCTTGTCTGTTGATGTTCGGTTGCTCCGAGACTTGGATTGCTGTTCCTGACGGGCTTTTGCAGCTTCCCAAAGCTCAGTGTCTACGATCTGCAGATCCGGAACGTCGAAAACCACCCACTCGCTTGGGTCATTGAGGAACGATGTCTTTTTGCGAGTGTCAGGTGTCTGACGTCAGCGCTTATGGGTCCAAATAGGGCGGTTTGATAAGGGAGAGTTTCTGGCTCATCGTAACCACTGAGGAGTGGGACATGAGAAAGACAACCAAGAGCCCCGGCGAGAAGATCGTCAACGGCCCTGTTGCGCATCGAAGGATGGCGCGTCAATCACAAGAAAATCGAACGGTTGTGGAACGAAGTAGGATTGCAGTTGCCCCACCGCCACAGGAAACGTAGGCGGCTTTACCACAAAGAAAGCTCTGTCATCCGCTTGCGCCCGACGCACCCCAACCACATCTGGGCCATTGATTTTGTCCACGACACATTGAGCAATGGGCGCGGTTACAAGATGCTGACAGTGCTGGACGAACATACTCGTGAGGCTCTCTGTGTGGCGGTGCGGTCCAGGATGAATGCTAACGACGTTTTGGGCGCGCTACACAGGTTGCTCATGAAACACGGCAAGCCCGAGTTTATTCGCTCCGACAACGGGCCTGAGTTTATCGCGGGCGCCTTTCAGGATTGGCTAAAAAAGGTCGGCATTCAGCCGATACAAATCTACCCAGGCAGCCCTTGGGAAAATGGCTACAACGAAAGGTTCAACGGAACACTGAGAAGAGAAGTCTTAAATGCCGAATGGTTCCACAGCACGAAGCAAGCGCAGGTCGCAATCAATGTTTGGCTCAGGCAGTACAACCAAATCAGGCGCCATCACGCATTGAATATGCGACCACCCGTTCCCGATCTCGAAACCCTATTAGAGAAAACCAAAATCACTGGTACTGAAACTGGGGGCTAGACAAAATCCACGGAGATTACCTGACCGATGGTATTCTGACATTTCATAATTTCGGGTGGGATTTGATCGAACGAGCCAAAGACTTGGATGCTTCTCAGTCGTTCATGGAAGTCTGCTACTCACCCTAATTCGGCTTTTTCACAAAAAACAGGCCTGTGTGGTCGTCGTATCTGCCCCCCAATCCGGGGAATATGCTTCCTCTTGTTCTAATCGCAAAAAAGGGGTATTGATCGTGATAGCACTGTAAACTATGCGCTGGGTGGCAGCAAAAGCGCTCTGCCGAAACTTCGCTACCTCTCAGGTCTGAGTGACCACATCCAAGAGGGAGCCCCTTTTATAGCGTGAATAGGCAGCACTTTGCGGCCAACGGCTGGGGATATTTGTTGAGTTTAGGGGCTTCGTTATTTTACAAGAAATCATTGGCACAAAAGTGGGTTTGCTCAAAGGGAGGTGTTCATAGAACAGAGTAACGTGAAATGTTCTATTTGTGGCGGGAATAGCTTTGGTCGCCACCGCGTCCTGTGGCCTGAATTGATCGCGCAATGGAACCTTGCAGCGCACGAGGTTGACTACATTGACCGACAGCAAGGAGAGAAATGTACCTCTTGTGATGCAAGCCTTCGGCACATCGCTCTTGGCAACGCTTTCCGCACCGCAGTTTCGGAAGGCCGCACTATTCGCCAAATCGCGGCAGCAAAAATCGATTTAGATATTTTGGACGTAAATGGTGCCGAAGTCATATCGGACACCCTCTCCGAGCTTCCGAATTATGTACGGGGCGACTATCCCGAACTCGATTTGCAGAATTTGCCTTATAGCGACAACAGCTTTGACGTCATACTGCATTCAGACACACTAGAGCATGTGCCAAATCCGTTGCAAGCGTTAAGCCAATGCTTGCGCGTTCTGCGTCCAGGCGGGTGGTTGTGCTTCACAATACCCATAGTCGTCGAGCGTGCCACTCGATCACGTGCAGGGGAACAAAAGAGCTATCACGGCAATCCAGCGATGGGAAACGACGACTACGTTGTTCATACCGAGTTTGGTGCTGATGCTTGGACTTATCTGGCACGCGCTGGATTTACTCAGATTGGCATAGAAGTCGTCTCATTTCCGGCTGCGCATGCGCTGATGGGACGAAAAGACATAATTTGAACACTGAGCTCAAATAGACTTCAGGCTGTAGCCGGCATGCTCAACCAAGTTGACAAAAATTCGTTCCAGAGCGTGAGCGCGGGTTCCATCCGCGAGCCCACGCTCGACATCGAAATCATTGATATCAAGTTTTGAAAGTGCCGCAATCGCTTTGGGGGAAATCCAGAACATGGTCCCAGCTACAAAACGGCCTTCCCTAAAACAAATCCCCATTTGGGAAGCCAGCCTTTTTACATCGGCCCTATTGTTCGCCATGTTGCGGTCGTCATGTCGAATGATGGATTGCTCTGCAGCAAGCATGCCGAGCTTTGTATCCCTGTCGAACAACCCGAGAACCGCAGGATCAATAAGCGCGGACAGCATTGATTTTCGGATCGTATCACCATCCTCGCGATAGACGGATTTCTTACCGTGCACCTTGCAGATTGCACAATAGTTGAGATGCGCAATCCGTTGCATCATGAGCAAAAATGGGCGGACATCCCGACCTCGGTTGTCCACAATCTCGACATGTGCCGCCGGCATGCTAGCCTTGATCATCATCGCAGTTTCAAGAGCTGTCGTCGTGACGTAGACATCTAATGATTTTGGCGGCATTGCCTCGATCTTTTCTTTGAGTTCCGGCCATGTGTCGGCATAGTGCACGTGGGCTAAGATTGCAAAGCGCGCTTCCGTGGCATGGCGAACGTCGGGGCTCAGAAACGGTGCGGCCGGCGCGTCATAATTGGCCAGTACCTTGCGTGTTGCTTCAAGATAACCGTACCCATAGCGCTGATCAGGCTCTAGGTGCGTGCCTTCCGCCCATTCGTTCCACGCATTGATGAAAACAATCCGTTCATCGTCTGACAGGTCTGGGTCCTTGGCAGCCTTCTCAACATTTGCCGCCAACCACTGACTGTAGCGAGTCAGGCTAAAATTCGTGAAAACGTGTGCCTTCATGCCCCGCCGCGCTGTGTTGTCCCACGATAGCATCGACGTCCGAAACTCCCTGTGGGCGGGTGTGCCCTTACGTACTTCAGTTGATACGGCCTTGTCATAGTCATAGATCCAGCCTTGGAAGTCGGGGGTCAAGTTTTCTACTTGTTCAGTAACCCTTGTGTTATCAACCGCATGAGGCGGGAACTGCATCGTAGCATCAAGGCCCAGTTCGGCAGGCGGGCGAGACTTCGATGTCTGGGCCGAGACCACATAGAGCCCATCCAGCCCCATCTCGCACGCTTGGGCGCGCCACATCTGCACGGTCTCTTTGAAATTAGGAATGAGATGTGCGCGGTAGACCACGAAGAGTGGTTTGCCGTTGATGCGGATGTAGCGTGGATCCTCCATAAAAGGCTGCAGATAGGCCAACATGGCTCGCGAGTCTTCAAGAGAGTGATCCTGCGAAATCAAGATCTCCTCATTCAGCCCATCCCAGCGGCGGGTCCAGTTTTCATTGGCCCAGATCATGCAAAACGGCATATCGACATTGGGATTGTCCCGCATCGCCTCCAATGGCTTTTCCATCAGAAGCTTTCCGGCAAACCAATAAAAATAATATGCGAACCCGGAAATTCCGTAGTTCCGGGCAAGTTTTGCCTGCTCTTCCATAACTTCCGGTACGCGCAGGTCATAATAGCCCAGATGAATGGGACAATGGGGCTGGTGATGACCAGGATAGAGCGGCTGTGTCTTGCCTACATTGGTCCATTCCGTAAAGCCTTTCCCCCACCATTCATCATTTTCAGGGAAGGGATGATACTGCGGAAGGTAGAAGGCTATTGCCTTGACGACGGTGTCCAGCGCGTTGTTGGACATGTGTTCGACAAATCCCTCCTGCACATCGGAATACTTGACAACGGGCACATCAGGCCCGTCGCCATAGCGGCTAAACGGCGGGATGACGCCCTCAACCTCGCGGTAGCGTCGCCATTCCTGATAAGCGCCCACCTCTGTCACCTTAGAGAGGACTCCGTCGATCATTGAAGGCATTTCGAGACGTTCCGGCCAGATCTTCTTCGGGCGCCCACGGCGTTTTCGCAAACTATTGGATAGGCGCCGTTTCGTGCGCGTACCCCTCCACCACTTGCTTTGGAGAATTTCATTTGCAACCGATGTGTTGTAGCGCAGGTGATTCAGAAGTTGAGAAATTGCTTGCTGTTGCGTTGCTTGCTCCTTGACTTGCTGCTCGAGAGCTTGCTCAGCCGCATACGGCTGTAAAGGACTACCGGGAATTTCAAATGCAGAATTGGGTAGCTTTGGAAGTTCCTTATCGGATCCCAGCAGCAAGTCATACCGGGCGTTCGGAACTCCGTCGCGCACCCCACTGCCAGAAAAGGTACGAAACGGGGCGGTCTGGTCGTTTGCAATGATCGAAGCGGCACTTAGGCGTTGAGCATAGTGACAGGTATTTGAAAAATACTTTCCAATCAGCTCCACAAATTCATTAGTGTAGAGTTCCTTGACGTGAAACGGGTTAGCGTAGCCGGGTTTGTCCGAGTATTCGAGTTTATTGGGGCTCGAGATCATCAGCAACCCTCCCGGCCGCAGCACCCGGCGCACCTCCAGCATCATGCGATCATGCTCAACTAGATGCTCGATCGTTTCAAAAGAAACAACCATATCTACCGAAGCATCTGGGATCGGAATATCAGTTGCACTGCCAACCTTAAATAACAAACGGGGGTCACGGTAATGGAACTTCGCGTGCTCGACAGCGGGCGCACTGATGTCGACCCCGACAACCGATTTGGCATTTGCCGCAATAATATCAGATCCGTAGCCTTCACCACACGCAATATCGAGTACATCCAACCCTGAGGCGATACTGCCAGCCAGCCGGTAACGGTGCAAGTGTTCTAGCTCGATGGTGCCTGGATACTCAGGAAGGAAGCGCTCTCCATCATAAGGAAGTTTCACCGGCTTACTTCTGTCGCTCTTAGTCATTACGTTTTCTCAGCTCCATGTCATACTCTCATTGGTCGGTGCTGCTGCATCATTGGCCCATGGGCTGCAGTATCGTCGCATGATTTGGTTTCAAGATAGTTCGCTGTCTGGAACTGCCGCCGTGATAGGTCCTTCCTTTCATATGAAAACATAAACAGCGTCAAGTCCACAACTGTCTTAGATCCCTAGAACTATGCCACAATTTTGTGTCTTGGGAGGACGTAGGGGTGGCTCGGAGGCGGTAATCGGATGGTCTTGTCTAGCTCCAATTTCAGTACCAGTAATTTTTGATTTCTCTAATAAGGTTTCAGGTGCCGGCGGGCGCATGTTCAACGCGTGATGAGGCCCGACCTGGGTGTACTGCCTGAGCCACACATTGATTGCAGCCTGGGCTTGTTGTGTGGTGTGGAAGTTGCAGGCCCTCTTCACCCCATAAGCGTTCGACTTTCTTGTGGTTGACCCATTGCCCGGCAAGCGATTGCAAAGCAATCTGCCGAGAGGGGCCAGTCCTCCATCCGCTGCAGAGCCGTCACCTTCCGATAGCCATAGAGACCATACTGTTTGGCTAGCCGGATCATC
>NZ_CANMJE010000031.1:2500-5779 GCF_947498095.1 uncultured Shimia sp.
AGGATTGCATTGCTTGCCAGCTTATGCGGTCACGAGTGACGTCAGTCTCTCTCTTTCTGGATCAAATCAAGCGCGAGAAGGGCGTTTGGTGGATGCCTTGGCAGTAAGAGGCGATGAAAGACGTGATACTCTGCGATAAGTCATGGGGAGCCGAGAATAGGCTTTGATCCATGAATCTCTGAATGGGGGAACCCACCTGACAGTTCCTTGTTGTTACCTTTGGTAATCAACAAGTTGCTGAACCAGGTACTTAAGATCTGAATACATAGGATTTTAAGAGCAAACCCGGGGAACTGAAACATCTAAGTACCCGGAGGAAAGGAAATCAATTGATACTCTGCTAGTAGCGGCGAGCGAACGCGGACCAGCCAAGCCTGATAAGTGACCAGAACGAGTTGGAAAACTCGGCCATAGTGGGTGACAGCCCCGTATGGGAAGCTTTGAAGGATGTATTAAGTAGGGCGGAACACGTGAAATTCTGTCTGAAGATCGGAGGACCACCTTCGAAGGCTAAGTACTCCTTACTGACCGATAGCGAACCAGTACCGTGAGGGAAAGGTGAAAAGCACCCCGACGAGGGGAGTGAAACAGTACCTGAAACCGAACGCCTACAATCAGTTGGAGGGCCCTTGCGGCCTGACAGCGTACCTTTTGTATAATGGGTCATCGACTTAGTGTATCTAGCAAGCTTAAGCCGTTAGGTGTAGGCGCAGCGAAAGCGAGTCTTAATAGGGCGATTGAGTTAGATGCATTAGACCCGAAACCGAGTGATCTAGGCATGACCAGGTTGAAGGTGCAGTAACATGCACTGGAGGACCGAACCCACATCTGTTGAAAAAGATCGGGATGAGTTGTGCCTAGGGGTGAAAGGCCAATCAAACTCGGAGATAGCTGGTTCTCTGCGAAATCTATTTAGGTAGAGCGTCATCCGAATACCCCGGGGGGTAGAGCACTGGATGGGTAATGGGGCCCCACAGGCTTACTGATCCTAACCAAACTCCGAATACCCGGGAGTACTAGATGGCAGACACACTGCGGATGCTAACGTCCGTAGTGGAGAGGGAAACAACCCTGACCTACGACTAAGGCCCCTAATTCATGGCTAAGTGGGAAAGCAGGTGGGACGACCAAAACAACCAGGAGGTTGGCTTAGAAGCAGCCATCCTTTAAAGATAGCGTAACAGCTCACTGGTCTAAATAAGTTGTCCTGCGGCGAAGATGTAACGGGGCTCAAGCCATGAGCCGAAGTCTAGGATGCATTTATTGCATGGTAGCAGAGCGTAGTGTGACATAGTTCCAATCCTCTTTAGCATTCTTCGGAATGCCTTGGAGGATATGGAGCTTTCTGTGAAGCCGGCGTGTGAGCGATCCGGTGGAGAGATCACTAGTGAGAATGATGACATGAGTAGCGACAAAGAGTGTGAGAGACACTCTCGCCGAAAGTCCAAGGGTTCCTGCTTAAAGCTAATCTGAGCAGGGTAAGCCGACCCCTAAGGCGAGGCCGAAAGGCGTAGTCGATGGGAACCAGGTTAATATTCCTGGGCCAGATGGAAGTGACGGATCTCGAGGGTAGTTCATCCTTATTGGATTGAATGGGCTGCTTAGAGGTTCCTGGAAATA
Organism: uncultured Shimia sp.; assembly: GCF_947498095.1. Taxonomy (GTDB): domain Bacteria; phylum Pseudomonadota; class Alphaproteobacteria; order Rhodobacterales; family Rhodobacteraceae; genus Shimia. The sequence continues at coordinate 4,121 of NZ_CANMJE010000031.1, forward strand.
GCTCCATCGCTAGATCGTACCCTAAACCGACACAGGTGGACTGGTAGAGAATACCAAGGCGCTTGAGAGAACGATGTTGAAGGAACTCGGCAAAATACCTCCGTAAGTTCGCGAGAAGGAGGCCCAGTTTCTACGCAAGTATTGACTGGGGGCACAAACCAGGGGGTGGCGACTGTTTACTAAAAACACAGGGCTCTGCGAAGTCGCAAGACGACGTATAGGGTCTGACGCCTGCCCGGTGCCTGAAGGTTAAAAGGAGGGGTGAGAGCTCTGAATTGAAGCCCAGGTAAACGGCGGCCGTAACTATAACGGTCCTAAGGTAGCGAAATTCCTTGTCGGGTAAGTTCCGACCTGCACGAATGGCGTAACGACTTCCCCGCTGTCTCCAACATCGACTCAGCGAAATTGAATTGCCTGTCAAGATGCAGGCTTCCCGCGGTTAGACGGAAAGACCCCGTGCACCTTTACTACAGCTTCACACTGGCATCAGGCCATGCATGTGCAGGATAGGTGGTGGGCTTTGAAATCGGGACGCCAGTTCCGATGGAGCCACCCTTGAGATACCACCCTTGCATTGCTTGATGTCTAACCGCGGTCCGTTATCCGGATCCGGGACCCTGTGTGGCGGGTAGTTTGACTGGGGCGGTCGCCTCCTAAAGCGTAACGGAGGCGCGCGAAGGTTGGCTCAGAGCGGTCGGAAATCGCTCGTTGAGTGCAATGGCAGAAGCCAGCCTGACTGCGAGACTGACAAGTCGAGCAGAGTCGAAAGACGGCCATAGTGATCCGGTGGTCCCGAGTGGAAGGGCCATCGCTCAACGGATAAAAGGTACGCCGGGGATAACAGGCTGATACTGCCCAAGAGTCCATATCGACGGCAGTGTTTGGCACCTCGATGTCGGCTCATCTCATCCTGGGGCTGGAGCAGGTCCCAAGGGTACGGCTGTTCGCCGTTTAAAGAGGTACGTGAGCTGGGTTTAGAACGTCGTGAGACAGTTCGGTCCCTATCTGCCGTGGGTGTAGGATACTTGAGAGGAGTTGCCCCTAGTACGAGAGGACCGGGGTGAACGAACCACTGGTGGACCAGTTGTCGTGCCAACGGCAGTGCTGGGTAGCTATGTTCGGACAGGATAACCGCTGAAGGCATCTAAGCGGGAAGCCCCCCTCAAAACAAGGTATCCCTGAGGACCGAGGTAGACCACCTCGTCGATAGGCCGGAGATGTAAGTGCAGTAATGCATTCAGTTGACCGGTACTAATTGTCCGATAGGCTTGATTTGATCCAGTAAAAGACAGACTGGAACCAAATAAGTCATACACACCAACAGGTTAATGACTTGGACGTTGATAAAGCGAAGCCGTTTACTCGGTTTGGTGATCATAGCACGAGTGAAACACCCGGTCCCATCCCGAACCCGGCCGTTAAGCACCGTAGCGCCGATGGTACTGCATCTTAAGGTGTGGGAGAGTAGGTCATCGCCAAACCTAGTAAACGACTTCGCTTTGTATCTCTCTACGATGACACCCTATTCGCCTCACAATTCTTGCGCTGAGGCAACTCAGGCCAAAACACTTGGCCAGGTTCCGCGGGATGGAGCAGCCCGGTAGCTCGTCAGGCTCATAACCTGAAGGTCGTAGGTTCAAATCCTACTCCCGCAACCAA
>NZ_CANMJE010000032.1 GCF_947498095.1 uncultured Shimia sp.
GGCCCGTTCGTCTATCGGTTAGGACGCCAGGTTTTCAACCTGGAAAGAGGGGTTCGATTCCCCTACGGGCTGCCACCCTCAACTCCCAAAGTATCGTCTTCATTCGCTGTCCCGTATAGTATGGTCAATTCAAAGACTTGCCAATTTGGGGAAGAAATTTAGATTTAGGCGAACGGATTCCGTTTCTCAGACCACTCAGTGGGCAATGCATGAGTGGCAATCCCGATCGTCTTTCGACCCAACGGCTGCTTCCCAGCAAGGATGTCTCGGTAAATGTCGGGCGCAAGAAACGCGTTTTCCTCAATTTGCTGCACACGCTTCTTCGAAGCGATTTTCGTGGCGTCAATCTCCTATTGGCACTCACCTCGGTGGTGTCAGACAAATTCGAACTCGTCTCCACTAGGCCAGTGAGGCTGCTCTTTATGCAGCACATAGACAGCGCCACTCGGAGAGAACCGCGGTGGGGTTCATCTTGAATTGATCTCTATGGGAAAGGCTGCGACTTTGATTGAAGTGGTTAAATACAGAAGCGTGAACGGAAAAGAAGTTTCCACAAACTTCGAATTCGGCGAAAGCGGTGCATCGCGCGTTCTGGCCTACGAAAGGATAGGAGCGGGTTTTCAGCGCGATTGTTTTTCCAGCGACCGTTTCTTGTTGTTGTTCCGTTCCCGGTAATCTTCATCGCAACGCCATAAGAACACGATTTGTCAGTAACGACGACCTCTGGCGCACCGTAGCGATTCATCACTTTCTTAAGGAAATAGGGGCTGCGGTGCGGTCTCGATATTTCTTAACAAGGCCTTCCAACACTTCGCCCACATGATCAACCTCCCGCCAAAAGGTAATGCCATTCGCCGATCAACCTCACGAAAACCTCATTGATGTGCAAGTGCAAGCTCGAGCAACATCGCATCTGGCAGGCCTGTTTTCTAAGTATCTCGGCCGCGAATAGTGGGCCAAGTCTATGCCACTAGAAACGGTTGTTTTCGTGATTCACTTCGATGGCACGCCCTTGCAGAAGATCTGTTATATTTGAAGCGAAAGCGGAAATCGGGAATACATCATCACCGTCAGGCGAATGACTTCCGGACTGGTGTTGAAGTCCCGAGAGGAGGAACGTTTTCTCGTCGCAATACACTAACTAGACACTCCGCCCGTCCCAGGCTGGCTTCTTCTAATAGGGCCATCGATCCTCTTTTGTGTAGGTGTTGAGAGCATGTAAAGAATGAAGCGCAGAACCCATAAGCCTTCTGAGGAGATTAAGACCCTCAAAACCACTTTCACAACGCCTCTGCCTCAAATTGGCGGAGACACGGGCGAACAGTAGAGTGCGTATGTGAGGAGCGTTGCCTTAGTTCTGGAAAGATTTCCAAAATCTCTTCCCGGCTTTCGCTGTCTACGAGAGCCAGGCTGCCTTGATGGCAATGCAAGCTTTCGGCTGCTTGACCATTTGCGAAAATGATTTCGTGCCTATCAAGTAAGATATGAAAATACTCGACAATTCCAGGTTTCGCTTGATGCACGCCCTCGAACCTTTGGAAGTGTTTCGCAGCAACTAAAACTTCCAAGTTTCCGGACACTAATTCCGCGTGCCACCCTGTTACGAGAATTCGGTGGCTTGGTGACACAGACAGTTGTGACGTATTATCCAGAGTTCCTGCGGGAAAAATAATGGGCGCCAAGGTTTTGCTTGCCCACAAGCGCCTGCGTCCTATCCAGCGAATGATTTGAGAGCTGTTATCCATTGTCGTGACCGCATCACCCACCTGTAAGCTCTCGATAGGCAAATCACCCTCCGGTGTCGCTATCAACGTGCCCCGAGTAAAACATGGAAAAGGTACTCCGCCGCCACTGCCGCTGCCACCGCCAGGCATTTCTAAGTCAGAGACCGTAAGTTTGGTGTTCCCGTTTGGTAGGTTTGGATAGTCGGGATCGTCAATCGGACCTGTCAAATCGATCGCGAACGTAGTCCCTTCAGTTAATGGGGCATTTGACTCTGAGGAACCGGTAAGGCGAATAAACGCGGCTGGCTGATCAGGATCATTTCCGACGTCTCCGCTTCCAAGAAACTCGTAAGTGTAAACGATCCCATCTATTGTTACTGTATCGCCGGGCTCGACGGTTATTTCGGGAAGAGCGCTGACTTCGTTAAAAACAACACCAACAGTAGTGCCGGTAGTTATATTGACGTTGCCGCCAGACGATGCGGGATCCCCATTCACATTTTGGACGGTTAACGAAATGTCAGGCAAGCGCTTCTCCGGTAAGAATTACCACTAAAGCCATGTAGGTGACTTAACCCGTTAAGCAAGCCCACGACGCAAAAAACTGCTTCTCGATGCCATTGAAAATTGCCCCAGACCTAAGACCCCGATTGTCGGAGACAGGTAGATTTGGGCCGGTTCCACCTAGGACGGTGCTGTCACGCCAACTGTAAGCCGTTCTATCCGCAGTTGGTCGGGTTGTAAGGGGAAACTTTGCTTGCATATCCCCTGACACCGCCGAGACGTCCCTTGCTATAATTAGAGTTGCAGGATCGCCCCATTTAAGGCTCCGCAAATATACTGTCCCCAAGGGCGGGGTTTCGGCCCCGTCCTATTTTGTTTGGAAGCCGACACTCTTGAGAATGCTTCAAGTTTTGCCGACGACACGGCCAACAAGGGCCCTAGTGTTGTCATCGTTTCGCCAAATCTCCTCGCTAAGCTTAGAAGCTCGCAAAATCTTCCTTAAGGCGAGCGTGTAAGTGAGTGAATTTGAGGGTCGCATTAGCACCACCCGCGACCCTCATTTTCTCGGCCTTCAGCACTTCCAACTATACGCATTTACTACCGTCTGCCCGGGGCTCGGATGCCAAACCGAGCAGCATTGCATAGCATCACCCCAAAATTTCGTGTTACTCAACCACATGTTTCAGCCCATCCCTCTTTGCGTTCGAGGCTTACGATTTTTTGAAGCATTTTTTTGCTAATTCGCCCTTGTACTACTGTCCGCCCGATAACCATTGCAGGCGTTCCGACAAGTGCAAAGTGTCTCGAGAGTGCTGCGCTGTTCTCGAGCTCACGAAGCACCGAGGCGCTGTTCATGTCTGCTCGCAATTGATTTCCATTCAAATTCAAGTCGCTCGATAGATCCGACAGATACTTCTCAGAAGCTACGAACGGCGTGGTCATCAACCGATTGTGGAACTCCACATATGCTCCCTGCCGCTTTGCAGCCAACGCCGCTTTGGCAGCATGAATTGAGCGCTCACCAAATATCGGCAGTTCATGCCAGACCACTGCAATCGCGCCCCCTTTCAATTGGGCAAACTCCGCCAGCTCTTTTGTCTGAATGCGGCAAAGAGGACAGTAGTAGTCTGAGAAAGACGCAATCGGGACTTGCCCCGCGCCTAGTTTTACTCCCCCGAACAGAACATTGCAGATATCCTTTGCGACACGCCTATCCGCCTGTTCTTCCGCCTCTCGCTGTGCTTTTCCACCGTTGGTTTGCAATCCAATAAACAGGTCGAGGTTGCCAAATGACGATTTGCCTGCTGCATACTTCCTGAAGCCAGCCGGATGTTTCAGGGGTTCCAAATCTATCTTTTCTGGAAGAATTTTTGGGATGTAGCGAAACGCTGCATAGCCTAAACCGACTGCACCGATGGTTTTTAGGGTACTGCGCTTTTGAGGGTCCACGTTTATCCTGTCAAATAGAGTTAGTCTCGGAAACACGAAAGTACAGCCTAATTGAATTGGCAAGGTGACATTGTCCTTTTGTCACCTTCATCATCTCACTTATAGCATTATGCAGGGAGCCAGCCAGTTCCAAGCTTCATTCAGAAAGCACAGTCAGGTCAGTGAGTTGGTAGGCCCTCTCAGGGTGCTGGCAGACTAATTCGAACCAGTCTCAGTTGAGGCGGTACTTCTGTCCCTATTCCACACAAAGTAGACGCCACTCGGCAAGTGCAGCGGCGCGGTTCAGCTTGAAATTTGGTCGAGAGTAGAGGCTGCGCTCCAAATTGAAGAGGTTGTAGACTGAGGCGTGCAAAGCGGTGAATTTCTGCAAACTTCGCATGCGCCTGAACCGCAACATGGCGCGTTCCCTTCGCCGAAATGACAAGTGCGAATTCTCAGCCCGATTGTTCAACCAACGCCCAGTTTTCTGTTTGTGGGCGTTGCCGATTTCTTTCATCGCAGCCCCGTACGACCTCAACCTATCCGTCACGATCACTTCCGGTCGGCCTTGTTTGCGCATTGCTTTTCTTAGGAGTTTCAGCGCGGCATACTTGTCGCGCGTCTTAGTGACATAGCTTTCAAGCACCTCGCCTTCGTGGTCGACAGCACGCCAGAGGTAGTGCCTCTCACCGTTAATCTTCACGAAAACCTCGTCCAGATGCCAACGCCAGTGGCTAGATTTCATGTGGGCAATCTGTTGTGGGGACCACTTCAGACGCAGCTTTCGGGCAATGAACCGGCACAGGGGTTCGTTGAATGAGAGTTT
>NZ_CANMJE010000033.1 GCF_947498095.1 uncultured Shimia sp.
GAAACCATCATACCAATGGAACCCAGGCCGATCATGCACTAACAATCAACTTGGACCCGTCAGATAGGGCTGCTCACCTTGGTCGCATAGCACCTCAACTTGCCGTAACTTCGTAACAATCTCTTCAGGTTTGTGTCGCCTGATTCCCATATTCGATCCTCCGTTTCCTAACAATAGGGGCGGGCCACTTCAGTGGGGGAGGATCATCATAAGAGGCAGAAGCCTGAGCGCGATTGAGTTTTGTAGTTACCATTTGCAAAAAGAGGTTCATTCTGTGAGTTTTGGAGAAACAACAGAATTGCAACATGACCTTCCTCCCTTCTTTTTCAAAGATTAAGGCCATTGAGATTCTCCTGAGTGAAAGCAAAGGTTAGATGGATTTCTATTCAAAAATTGTTTGGGCCTTCAAAATTGTCTGCCTGGTATCCGCAGCAATTTGTCTGGTTCTCCTTTTCGCGCTAAAAAGGGGCGCGAGCATTACCAGCAGTGAAGGCGGGGACATTGATAGCCCCTTCTACCATTTTGAAATTGGCGTACTAAACAACTCTGTCACCAGAGGAGCGACAGAAAATGGCTCCCTATTCGAAGTTTTCTTACAGAAAGTTGAAGTGGGGCAAGACCTCGAAGGCTCAGTGGCGACAGTTGTCAATGGTAATGTGAAGTTATTGTCTGGACGGCAAATTGAGTTTTCTGCGGAGGAAGGCATTCTTTCAAAAATGGACAGCCAGATTTCTTTGAAGGGCGAAGTTGTTGTTAGCACTTTGGATGGATCAACTCTTTACTCAGATTTACTAGTAGTCAACTTAGGCGACATTTCCGGATATTCACCTTCTCCGGTTTTGTTTGAAAGCCCAATTGGCACAATTGAATCCGATTATATGGATTTCAGTAGCGGTGAAAGCGGTTTACTAATCACTTTTTCCAGGCAAGTAAGTGTGAATCAAGAGTGAGTAACCTGGCGACCTGCAAGTTACTCTCCAATTTTTTGGACGGGATCTGGCGCAAATTTGGCTACTCGTTGCACCTGCTTCAGATGCAGTCCCGTTCTGAGTGACGAGAACGAAAAGATCGCCGATTGGCTAGAACTCCTCACCGCCAAAAAGCGGAGCTGAGGCTTTAGCCTGTGCTTATTGTATCTGCGCAACGTTTAGGGCTACGGGTGGAACAACAAACGCGTCTGTCGGATCTACTGCGAGATGAGGCTGAACATGCGGATCAGGCCTAATAAGCGCCCTAAGACGGACAAACCTGAACCGCTTGCCGCGCCAGATGTCCCACCCGTCTAAAGTTGAACACATCTGAACGCCGCACTTGCGCAGTCTTGGGACTGTCGCGTTCAAGTCTGCGGTATCAAGCGAAGCCGACGAATGACGATGCGTTGCGTCTGGCGATGATCCGGCTAGCCAAACAGTATGGTCTCTATGGCTATCGGAAGGTGACGGCTCTGCAGCGGATGGAGGACTGGCTCCTCTCGGCAGATCGCTTTGCAATCGCCTGCCGGGCAATGGGTCAACCACAAGAAAGTCGAACGCTTATGGGGTGAAGAGGGCCTGCAACTCCCCCACCGCCATAAGAAACGAAGGCGTCTTTATCACAAAGACAGTTCCGTCATCAGGCTGCGCCCCATGTCCGTCGTTGGAGTTTTTGGAACCACTGGCGGCTTAAACTATGAGAGAGTTCGGTGCAGCACTGCTTCACGATCGCAAGTATCGACATGTTCAAAGACGTAGTTCGAGCTATCGGCCACGCCTGCCACATTCTGAGACAGCCCGCATGGGTTAACGCATCTGGCTTGACCACCTCATGACCGCGGGACACTGCAAGACGCAAGGCAGCAGAACCAATGAGCCCTGCTCCACCTTCATAGAGTTATCTTTCGTAAGTGAGCGGGCTGTCAAAATCGGCCGACGCCGGAGCGGCTTCGTCTTTCCCACTCAAGATCGGCATGCCATCAAAACCCCAGTTGATGCCACATCTATCCCACCAATTCGCACCACCGAATTCGCGTGCATACTGGACCGTGCATTTATAGATAATCTCGGTGTCAGAAACGCGGGTCACAAATCCGTGCAGGAAACCGGCCAGAATCCGCAGTTATTTGCCGTTCTAAAAACTCAACGCTTCACTGACCCATTGCCCATAGGTGGGCGATCCTTTGCGCACATGAACGGCAGAATCAAACAAACACCCACAACCTCAACGCACCAACTTGCCCTGTGTTTGTAGTGGAGACTGAAAGCGCAACCCCTGGACGGTGTCGAAACCACGGCTCATCGAATGGTTGTCTTGCACAAAATCAGTAGCCAGACCTTCTTCGGCCATATGGCGCGGGTCCGGCTTTCAAAAAATGACCACGATTGCGCCATAGCGCGCCGGGGTGGTAAATGGACTTGCCCAATAGCTGCGTGTTCAATTTAGATGAATCAGGCAAACCTCATTTGTTAATAATCAGTTTTCAAGACCAATAAGATTCCAAAACAGAACGTCTATTTTTGATAGCCTTGTTGTTGCGCATTGTACATGGATGCATATAGCCCTTTTTGGGCCAATAGTTGCGAATGATTACCCTGTTCGATGAGTTTACCGTGTTCAAGTACATAAATGAGGTCTGCCTGAGTAACGGTTGAAAGCCGGTGCGCAATAACAATGCTAGTTCGCCCCTTCATAAGACCCTCCATAGCTCCTCTTATTCGGTCTTCCGTTTTTTGATCTAAAGCTGAAGTTGCTTCGTCAAGAATAACAACTGGCTTATTTTGCAAAAAGGCCCTAGCGATTCCTATTCGCTGTTTTTGGCCACCGGAAAGCTGAGCCCCTTTCGGACCTACCGGCGCGCTCCCTCGTTCCTCCATTAAGGACAAAATATCCGCCGCCTCTGCCGCGTCGAAAACTTCTTGATCTGAAGCTTCTGGCTTTACATATTTAACATTGTCAAAAATTGATCTATTGAAAATAACTATATCTTGGGAAACTACCGAATAAATCCCCCTTAGCGTTTCCAATTTGTATTCGCAAAGCGGGCGGCCATCAAAAGTAATCTCGCCGGATTGTGGTTCATATAGCCGTGCAAGCAGGCTTAGTATTGTAGTTTTTCCCGATCCAGTTGATCCCACGATAGCTGTGGTTCTTCCACCTCTAAACACCAAATTTAAATTGTGTAGTAGTGGATGGTTAGTTTCATAAGAAAAACTAACATCCCGAAAAACGATATCGCCTTCACCATCAAGTTCCGCAACACTATTTGGTGTGTCAACGATTTCTGGCGTTTCCAACATCAGGGTATGAATACTTCTAAACAAAATTAGAGCTGCCTGCAGCGCAACAAAATACGAAGACGCACGACGCGCGGGGTCAAACACTAGCACCAAGCCAATTAGAAAGGCTATTATTGACGCTCCATCTGTCTCATATTCTGGGCTGAGCACCATGTATCCGCCGCCGCCAATGACCATTGAAAATGCCACAGCTGCAGCAAAGTCCATCCACGGTAGACTCAGCGCCTGAGCTGCCTGCAATCTGATGTTTAGGGTCCTGATGCCCTTAGTAGACGTGGCCAAACGCCTTTTCTCCATTTCTTCTTGCCCAGATATCCGGATAGTCCGCATTCCATTGGTCATCTCTTCAATGCCATTTATGAAATCGCCCATAACAGCTTCGGCGCTTTGCTGTATCTCCTTAATCCGCTTAGAAACTCTTCTCAGGCCAAACAAAACAAATGGTACAACAAATACCACACCCGCAAATAGGAAGGGTTCTTTGTAAATTAGATATGTTGAAAGTATTAGAATGGTGGCCGCGTCTCTAAGCGCCTTAACCGTTTGTTGCCCTACAAACGAACTTAGGCCATCCGCTTGTTGTACAAGACGTAGGATAACATCCCCGGATTTAGCTTTATCAAAATGAGCGAGATCCAAGCTCAGATATTTTGCGACCATGTCGTCGCGCATTCTTTGCACCGCATCGTTGGCTATCCAAGTAGCTATCCTTGGAGTTAGATAGGAAACTACGCCGCGAAAAAGAAAAATCCCCGTCACCATGGCGCAAATCTCAAATAGATCTTGTAGCGTACCTCTTTCAAAAACGATACGCATGCCGCTTTCGGTCAACTTTAGAAACTCTCGATAAACATACCCCTGAGCTGCCGTCATTCCCAAAATTAGAAACAGCCAAATCATTTTGGATTTCAGGTAGTTCCGCCAAAACCAACCAAGCGCTAGCTTGTCAGATTCCGTAAAAAACTTGTGCTCAGTTAAGTTTACCATCGATATGCCTGTTTTCCCAAATACCATCTACAGTTCGCTAGAAAGCCAATCCTTCGAAACCCAGTCCCGGTCCGGGAGAATCGCATTATCGATCAATTGTCAATATCTAGCGCGCAGAATCAAATTTCCTACTATTTGGCGTTTGTGTCTTAGCCCCCCAAAACTTTGCCACTATTTAGTGTCATGAGAGGATGTAGGGATGGCTGGG
>NZ_CANMJE010000034.1 GCF_947498095.1 uncultured Shimia sp.
ATGAAGATGACGACCGAAGAAGCTTTTGTAAAAGTTTTGCAGATGCATGGTATTGACCATGCATTTGGGATTATCGGGTCGGCGATGATGCCGATTTCGGATTTGTTTCCAGCGGCGGGGATCAAGTTTTTTGACTGTGCGCATGAGTGCAACGCCGGGATGATGGCGGATGGCTTCACCCGCGCGTCGGGCAATATGTCGATGATGGTGGCCCAGAACGGCCCCGGCATCACCAGCCTCGTGACCCCGATCAAGACCGCCTATTGGAACCACACGCCGCTGTTGGTTGTGACGCCTCAGGCCGCCAACAAGACCCTCGGTCAGGGTGGGTTCCAGGAAGTGGAACAAATGGCGCTCTTGGAAGACATGGTCGCCTATCAGGAAGAAGTGCGCGACCCGACCCGCATGGCCGAAGTTCTGAACCGCGTGATCCTGCAGGCCAAGCGCGCCTCGGCGCCGGCGCAGATCAACATCCCACGGGATTACTGGACCCAGGTGATCGACATCGATCTGCCGGCCATTGTTGAGTTTGAACGCCCCGCAGGCGGCGCGCAGGCGGTGACGGAAGCGGCCAAGCTGCTGTCAGAGGCCAAGTTCCCGGTGATCCTGAACGGCGCAGGCGTGGTTCTGGGCGATGCGATCGGCGACTCGATGGCGCTGGCCGAGCGTCTGGATGCGCCGGTCTGCGTGGGTTACCAGCACAACGACGCCTTCCCCGGCTCGCACCCGCTGTTTGCCGGGCCTCTGGGCTATAACGGCTCCAAGGCCGGGATGGAGTTGATCTCCAAGGCCGACGTCGTTCTGGCACTGGGCACGCGTCTGAACCCGTTCTCGACCCTGCCGGGCTATGGCATTGATTACTGGCCGTCCGAGGCCAAGATCATCCAGGTCGACATCAACCCGGACCGCATTGGCCTGACCAAGCCGGTCTCGGTCGGCATCGTTGGCGACGCCAAGCAGGTGGCGCAGGGCATCCTGTCGCAACTGGCCGACAGTGCCGGTGACGCGGGCCGTTCAGACCGCAAAGAGCTGATCTCCAAGACCAAGTCGGCCTGGGCCCAGGCGCTGACCTCGATGGACCACGAAGACGACGATCCGGGCACCACCTGGAACGAGCGTGCCCGTGGCCGCGAGCCGGAAAAGATGAGCCCCCGTATGGCATGGCGTGCGATTCAGGCCGCGCTGCCGAAAGAGGCAATCATCAGTTCCGACATCGGCAACAACTGTGCCATCGGCAACGCCTATCCGACCTTTGAAGACACCCGCAAATACCTGGCCCCCGGCCTGTTTGGTCCCTGTGGATACGGCTTCCCGGCCATCTGCGGCGCCAAGATCGCCTGTCCGGACACACCGGTTGTCGGCTTTGCCGGTGACGGCGCCTTTGGCATCTCGATGAACGAGATGGTGTCGGTGCAGCGCGATGACTGGCCAGCCATCACCATGGTGATCTTCCGCAACTACCAGTGGGGCGCGGAAAAGCGCAACACGACGCTGTGGTTTGACGACAACTTTGTCGGCACCGAGCTCTCGACCGAGGTCAGCTATGCGGGCATCGCCAAGGCCTGTGGCGTCGAAGGCGTGGCCGTCACCTCGATGGAAGAGCTGACGGATGAGCTGAACAAGGCGGTCACCCGCCAGATGAAAGAGGGCAAGACCACTTTCATCGAAGTTCTCTTGAACCAGGAACTGGGTGAACCCTTCCGCCGCGACGCGATGAAGAAGCCGGTCTCGGTTGCGGGCATTGATGCCGCGGATATGCGCAAGAACAGCGCTGCTTAACTCCCCTGTCGGGGCGCCTCTTCTCCCTCTTTTGTGCGCCCCGATCTTTCCGTGCCTCTCCGCCCGTCGGAGAGGCACATCTGTTCCAAAGCAAAGTAAGGCTGAACCGATGTCGGGTTTGAATGTTTCTGCGCTGTCGCCGCAGGGTGTGCGTGCTTTTGTCGGACGCAATGGTCATGGGATTCTGGTCTCTGCGGTGATCGCGGCGGCCGCACAGTTCCTGTCGGAACATTATGGCGCCCCGGCCATGCTGATGGCGCTCTTGCTGGGCATCGCGTTCCACTTTCTGGCCGAGGATGACGCCGGGGGCTGCAAGGCGGGGATCGAGTTCACGGCCCGCACGGTGCTGCGTCTGGGCGTGGCGCTTCTGGGCGCACGGATCTCGGTTGAACTGATGGTGGGCCTTGGCCCCAAGCTGATCGCCGTGGTGGTGCTGGCGGTGATCCTGACCATCCTGTTCGGCCTCTTGGGCGCGCGCCTTCTCGGGCGTGGCTGGCGCTTTGGCCTGTTGACCGGTGGGTCGGTGGCCATTTGCGGCGCTTCGGCGGCGATGGCGATTGCCGCTGTCCTGCCCAAGAACGAACAGTCCGAGCGCAACCTGATCTTTACCGTGCTCTCGGTCACCGTTCTGTCGACCCTCGCGATGATCGTCTATCCGATCCTGACCGACACATTCGCCTTTAACGATGAGGTCTCGGGCGTGTTCCTCGGCGGCACCATCCACGACGTCGCACAGGTGGTTGGCGCCGGGTTCTCGGTCTCAGAGCAGACCGGTGAAGTGGCCACCATGGTCAAGCTGATCCGCGTTGCCATGCTGGCGCCCGTGGTGCTGGTGATCTCGGTGCTGGTGCGCCGCATGAGCGAAGAGGGCCCCAAAGGTGACAGCCGCCCGCCGATCCTGCCGACCTTTGTCGTGGGCTTCCTGATCTTTGCCACGCTGAACTCACTGGGCTTGATCCCCAAAGTCGTCGTCGAGGCCATGTCCAGCCTCAGCCGCTGGGCGCTGTTGGTCTCCATCGCCGCCGTCGGCATGAAAACATCCCTCAAACGCATCCTCGACGTCGGCGGACAAGCCATCGCCCTCATCGTCGCAGAAACCATCTTCATCGCTGCATTCGTCCTCTTCGGTGTCATCATCCTAGGACACTAAAAACTACCAAACATCCCCAAT
>NZ_CANMJE010000035.1 GCF_947498095.1 uncultured Shimia sp.
TTCCTGAATGCAGAATGGTTCCACACCACACAACAAGCCCAGGTAGCAATCAATGTTTGGCTCAGGCAGTACAACCAAGTCAGGCCTCATCACGCATTGAACATGCGCCCGCCGGTACCTGAAACCTTATTAGAGAAATCAAAAATTACTGGTACTGAAATTGAGGGCTAGACAAGACCACAAACACTATAAGAGAAAACTTCTGATCAGAGTCACAGAAATGAGGGGATAGACAATCGGCAAATTACCTGAAAAATGCCAGTTATGTTGCGTTCCCTTTTGAATATCTGGAAAACCAGTCAACGATGCAGAATATTTTTGATGAGCACGTCGTAGAACACCTAATTGGTGTTGAGGCACGGGGAGCTTGCCTGACCATGGAGACCGGCTTTGAAGCCCTAAGATCGCTGGGTCTTGAGGATTTTGCCGATGTTCTTTGGAACATGCCTGTCGCTGAGACACCCAACCTGTCGGCTGTGCTGCCCAAGATGACTTCCGATGATGTCACAATCACATGGACTGGGGCCGCCGGTCATCGGCTTTTGCAGCAAAGCGTCAGCTTTGTTCGGTCCTGTTCGGAAAACTACACCACGATCACCGGACAGTCACTGCAAGACAAACGTATTCTTGATTTCGGCTGTGGCTATGGCCGTTTCCTGCGCCTGTTTTCATTCTACTCAAACGATGTGCAAGGCGTGGATGCGTGGGAATTGTCATTGGGGCATAGCCGCGAGGCGGGCTTTGGCGACCGTGTGCGCAAAAGTGATGCTGTACCCTGCAGCCTGCCCTTTGACGAACCGTTTGATTTCTTGTTCTCGTTTTCGGTGTTCACCCACCTGAGCGAAGCCTCAACCGTTGCCTCGCTAGCGGCCCTGCGCACCGCCGCCAAAAAAGGCGCGGTCCTCGCCATCACCATCCGGCCCATTGAATTCTGGACCGTGGTTAACGAAGGCATAACCCATCTGGATGCCTCCAAGATCGATACAAGGCGCCTGATTGAGTATCACAAAAATGTTGGCTTTGCCTATCACGTCCAAGGCGCCACCGAAGAAAGCCTGCCAAACGAACATTACGGCGATACCTCACTGACGCTGGACTGGCTGACAAAAAACGCTCTTGGTTGGCAGCTTGAGCGTCTGGACCGGTCGCTGAATGACCGTCAGCAACGCTATGTGTTCCTGCGTGCGGTTTAAGTCATGCTAGTCTAAACCGACTGAATGTAGATTCAAGTCATCCCTTTCTGAGTCGGATAGATCTTTCAAAAAGTCTAACTTGAGTTACGGCGGAGGTATGTCACGCCCGATCATGTCACAGATTTCAGACATGGTCTGAAAAGGTGAATAATCACTAATTCCTGTTCAACGAGCTATTTGGCGTTTGTGTCTTAGCCCCCCAAAACTTTGCCACTATTTAGTGTCATGAGAGGATGTAGGGATGGCTGGG
>NZ_CANMJE010000036.1 GCF_947498095.1 uncultured Shimia sp.
GCTAATGGGATGTACCGGCTGCTTCACCCAGCAGGTTAGGCTGAGCCTATTTCTGCAAATAGGAGAAGTAGCATGGCAAAAACTGATTTTGATGAGTTGAAGTCGATTGGGATCGATATTGGGAAAGATACGTTCCACCTTGTTGGTTTTGATCTCGATGGGCAGCGTGTTTTGCGCAAGCAGATCAAACGACTTGCTTTGATCGCGACATTCGAGAAACTGCCGCGTTGCGTGGTTGGCATGGAGGCCTGTTTGAGTGCGCATTTTGTCAGTCGGACGTTGCGCAAGATGGGCTTTGAGCCCCGGATCATTCCCGCAATCTACGTTAAACCATTCAACAAGGGGCAGAAGAACGACTACAACGACGCAGAAGCGATTGCTGAGGCGGCACTGCGTCCGAACTTGAAAGCAGTTTCTGAGAAGACTCAGGACCAGCTCGACTTACAGGCTTTGCATCGTGTGCGATCACGTCTGGTGTCGCGCCGGACAGCGACGATCAACCAGATCCGTGCTTTCTTGATCGAACAAGGCATTACGGTGCGCAAAGGTCTGCGCGCCTTGAAGAACTCCTTCGAGACAATCTTAGAGGAGCGCAAAGACGAGATATCACCCCGGATGCGTTCGATCCTGATCGGCCTTTACGGCGACTGGATGTGGATGGACGACCGGATCGACAAGGTATCGCAGGAGATCGAAGAGATCAGTCGAACCGAAGAGAACTGCGTCAACGTCATGACGATACCTGGAATTGGTCCGATGATCTCAACAGCGATGGTTGCGGCGATTGGTGAAGGCGAAGCCTTTGATCGCGGGCGCGACTTTGCAGCTTGGGTCGGACTTGTGCCCCGGCAATACAGCACCGGTGGGCGGACGGTCCTCGGTCGCATCTCAAAACGCGGTAGTAGATATCTGAGGATGCTGTTTGTTCAGGCGGCAAAGGTCATCATGATGCGACCGCACCGCTGGCCAGACTTCAGCTTTGGCGACTGGTTGGCTCGCGCATCAGAACGTATGCATCGAAACAAGGCCGCCGTTGCACTCGCCAACAAGCTGGCCCGCATGGCATGGAGCATTCTAAGGCACAAGACGACATTCGACGCACCAAGAGATGAGGTTGCAATCGGCGTCTAACAACCCGAAGCAGCTCAAAGGAGTTCGCGATAGATCGAAAAGCATGGAACGGAATAATTACGCCCCCAGAGTCTGACGGCCCATTAGGTCATAATCGACCTGTCCGCTAATGAGATCACGGCGCGTGCGTAACCCCAACAAGGCCACGACCCGCGTGTCGATCAACAGGCCGGATACATATGAGCGACTTCCGAAAGCGTGCAAGAAATCATTTGCGAACAGCAGCCGGTACATACAT
>NZ_CANMJE010000037.1 GCF_947498095.1 uncultured Shimia sp.
GCGGCCGGCGCCCATGGCAGTTTCACCGTGCAGCCCGACGGCACCTGGAGCTACGCGCTCGACAATGGCCAGCCGGCGGTGCAGGCCCTGAAGACCGGCGACCAGATCACCGACACCCTGACCGTCTCCACTATCGACGGCACCACCAAGCAAATCACCGTCTCCATCAACGGCACCGACGACAAGGCCGTCATTGGTGGCGTGGATACGGGGAGTGTCACAGAGAACACTGCCGGTATTGACCGGTCACCCGACCAGCACCAGCCGGGCATCGGAGTGCTGGGAACGGAAACACTGGATGCTAGCGGGCAACTGACGATTATCGATCCGGATGCTGGTGGGGCCGCATTCGACACGCATGGGCTCGGGTTCAACTACCACGGAACGTACGGCGATTTGCTTCTTCGCGAAGATGGTACATGGTTCTATTCCGCCGATGCCGGGAGCGCGAGGTTTTTTGATGGTCGGCCGACCACGCGCGGCACGGCGATCGACCAGCTGGGCGTTGGCCAGACGCTGACGGACAAGATCACGGTGCATTCCAAAGACGGGACGCCGC
This sequence comes from uncultured Shimia sp., assembly GCF_947498095.1. GTDB lineage: Bacteria > Pseudomonadota > Alphaproteobacteria > Rhodobacterales > Rhodobacteraceae > Shimia. Next base: position 560 of record NZ_CANMJE010000037.1, read on the forward strand.
ATGACATCGTGATCACGATCCACGGTAGCAATGACAGGCCCTATTGCTCGGCGGAGGTCGTGCTGCGCCCCGGCACCGAGGACACGCGGCAGACGCTCACCACGACGCAGCTGCTCGCGAACACCGTCGATGTCGATGACAACGATGCCGGCAAGCTGAGCATCGAAAACCTGCACCCTGATCACGGCTCGATCCGCGACAATGGCGATGGTACCTTCACCTTCACGCCTGGTAAGGATTACAGCGGCGCGGTCCACTTCACCTACGACGTGAAGGACGCCCATGGCGGGGTGACCCACACCGGAGCCACCACAACACTGGCGGCCGTCGGCGACGCCGCCGTGATCACCGGGACGGATACCGGGTCGGCGACCGAAGACAAGGTGCACGGCCGGATCGTGATCAGTGGCGATCTGGACGTGACGGATCCGGACGGTCCAGGACAGGAGCATTTCCAATACAGCCAGTTTGGGGAACATGCTGTCTCCGACCCGTTTGGCGGCAGCCTGCACATCAGTTCCGCGGGAACGTGGAGCTATGTCACTGACAACAGCAATGCAGCCGTTCAACAGCTCGCAGCAGGTCAGGTCGGTCATGCCACCTACCGGGTCTCTTCCGCGGACGGCACGACGCATCAGATCCAGATCACGATCCATGGGACCAACGATGCGCCGGTTCTGAGCGCCGCTACGGCTTCGGC
>NZ_CANMJE010000038.1 GCF_947498095.1 uncultured Shimia sp.
ACTCCCATCAATACCATCAGTATTTTCTGATTTCATGAAGGTTTTGGCGTCATAATAGCCAGGCGCCAGAGGGTCTTTGTCCTGAACCTCCAAATTGTTAGCAATTGTCCAATCTGATTGCTCCAGATAACCCCAAATGTCAGCAGATGCATTATTAGTGATTGTTACATTTGTGGATTCCTTATCAATACGGATTATAGGTGTTCCAGTGGAGAGTTCTGCTCGTTCAGGAACAGAACCATCGTCGCGCAACACAACATTACCGTCGACTACCAGATTATTAGCGGCCCCAACGACAATACCGTTAAGATGACCATTAAGAATTGTATTCCCTTCAATGGCGATGTTTTTATAGAACATTTGCGAGTCTGCGCCTTGATCGACAGCCTCATTCCCCATGAAAATGGATTGAGTATGTTCACCCTCGCCAATATCCAAAGTATTATTTCTGATAATCACGTCAGTAATGGCTTCGGTGTTTCCATAAGTCCAGAACTGGATCATGTCAGCATGATCCCCGGCTTCCAGGTTCCTGCGAAAATCGTGGATATAGTTTCCCTCGATGAGCACATCCTGAACTTTTGTAAAGGTTAACCCGTCAGAACGTATTGTATGGATGTCGTTATTCCGAACCACATAGCCAGTGCCCCCCCCCATGGATACACCCATCCAGAAGTTGGACACTTCATTGTTTTCGAAAGTTATGTCTTCAGATTTACGGACGGATAGGCCTATACCATTGGAATAACCATCAGCAGTCGTGCCAGTATCTGAGGCAATGTCACCATCGAAAGTTGAATTACGGATAGCAATATTATTGGAATTATCCACCTTGAACGGACGCGCATATTTTGGCTGGCCGGACTCGAATGTATAATCAAATTCTAACCCCTCAAGGCTGAGATTAGATACACCATTCAGGCTCATACGGCTGAACGTGGCAGGGTTGTCAGGATCAATGGAAGTGATCACTACCTCAGAAGAAAATTCTACTGAAAAACCAGAACCTTCCCACAGAGAAAGAGTGCCATAGTCACCCCCCGCCAACTGAATTGTATCACCACCTTCTGCCTGTGCCAAAGCCGCATAAAGACCATCGCTGTCCGTAACAGT
>NZ_CANMJE010000039.1 GCF_947498095.1 uncultured Shimia sp.
AGGTACCATCGCCATTGTCGCGGATCGAGCCGTGATCAGGGTGCAGGTTTTCGATGCTCAGCTTGCCGGCATCGTTGGCATCGACATCGACGGTGTTCGCGAGCAGCTGCGTCGTGGTGAGCGTCTGGCGTACATCCTCGGTGCCGGGACGCAGCGTGACTTCGGACGAGCAATAGGGCCGGTCGTTGCTGCCGTGGATCGTGATCACGATGTCATGCGGCGTGCCATCCTTGGAATGCACCGTGATCGTGTCCGTCAGCGTCTGGCCAACGCCCAGCTGGTCGATCGCCGTGCCGCGCGTGGTCGGCCGAGCACCAGCGTCTGCCAGATGACCGGCATCACCGTAATAGTGCCATTCCCCATTGGCTTTCAGGTACAGGTCGCCATAGGTTCCGTGATAATTTATGCCCGGTCGAACCGTGTCAAACTCCGCTTCACCGGCATCGGGATCGAGGATCGTTAATTTGCCGTCCGCATAGAGTACGGACCTCTGGAGCGTGGCCATACCTGGCTGCGCGTAGTCAGGCGACATGTCCACTCCAGCCGTGTTTTCGGTCACATCGCCGGTATCAACGCCGCCGATGATGGCAGCGTCTCCGACTGCCGCCAATGTCAGGTTGGCGGTTTGCGCGGTGTTTCCGCCGTGGCCGTCGGTGACCGCGTAGCTTAGGCTGACAGGGCCGTTGTAGTTCGGGTCCGGTGTAAATGTGAAGCCGTTGGCCGCGTCGCCAGAGATTGTGCCGTGGCTTGCGGTGAGGCCCGCGACTGAGAGCTGATCGCCGGTGTCGATATCCGTGGCATGCTC
>NZ_CANMJE010000040.1 GCF_947498095.1 uncultured Shimia sp.
GGCGATCAGCTCTCAGTCGCGGGCCTCACCGCAAGCCACGGCACAATCTCTGGCGACGCGGCCAACGGCTTCACATTCACACCGGATGCCAACTACAACGGACCTGTCCAACTGAGCTACACCGTCACCGACGGCCACGGCGGTACAGTCGCGCAGACTGCTTCGCTGACGCTGGTTCCGACCGGGGATGCGGCAAGCGTGTCTGGACAAGATACCGGTGCAGTCACAGAGGACAGAATTTCCGGGATGCAGTGGCTACGGGTCGGTGGCCATCTCGATGTGATTGATCCGGACGCTGGTGAAGACCGGTTTATCGGCAACACACACTATCAGCCTGCCTATCCGACCTCACTGGGTGGCAACACATCTCTCGTCATTGGCCCCACGGGAGACTGGATCTATTTAGGCGACAACACCGATCCGCGCATTCAGGCCCTGGGCGACGGCGACACACTGACCGATACGGTCACCGTGCGAACCGTAGATGGCACGACGCATCAGATCCAGATCACGATCCATGGGACCAACGATGCGCCGGTTCTGAGCGCCGCTACGGCTTCGGC
>NZ_CANMJE010000041.1 GCF_947498095.1 uncultured Shimia sp.
CCGGCGGTTTCAACGGGTCGACGTAACACTTTAATCTTTTGGAAAGATGGAGTGTTGATCATGAAGTACCGGACGCGAACGTTTTATACGGACAAACAGAAGGCAGAGATTTGGGACCGCTGGCAACGCGTTGAATCAATGAGTTCGATTGGGCGTCACTTCAATCGCGCGTCGTCTTCGATCTTCCCTCATTTGGCGCAATTTGGTGGGATCCGCCCACCGCAACGCAGGCGGTCGCGATGGGCTTTGAGCCTGACGGAATGCGAGGAGATTTCTCGCGGGCTTGTCGCACAGCAGTCGTTTCGATCAATCGCACAAAGCCTGAACCGGTCACCTTCGACAATCAGCCGCGAGGTTGGCCGGAATGGCGGACGTCAGACCTATCGCGCGGCGCGCTCAGATCAGCGAGCCTGGGACTGCGCAAAACGTCCCAAAGCCTGTAAACTCTCATTCAACGAACCCCTGTGCCGGTTCATTGCCCGAAAGCTGCGTCTGAAGTGGTCCCCACAACAGATTGC
>NZ_CANMJE010000042.1 GCF_947498095.1 uncultured Shimia sp.
CTCTGGAAGCGAGAGGGGCTGAAGGTTCCGCACAAGCAGCCGAAGAAAGGGCGCCTCTGGCTGAACGACGGGTCATGTGTTCGACTTCGGCCAGAGCATCGCAATCACGTGTGGTCTTATGACTTCGTTCATTGCCGCACAGATGACGGAAAGGCCTTTCGTATACTGAACATCATTGATGAGTTCAGTCGGGAGTGCCTAACGATCAGGGTCAAACGGAAGCTAAATTCCATCGATGTCATCGATGCTCTGACCGACTTATTCATCCTGCGAGGCACGCCGTCCTACATCCGTTCAGATAACGGCCCTGAGTTTGTTGCACTGGCGGTTCGGGATTGGATTGCCGCTGTCGGCGCCAAGACGGCATACATCGAACCGGGATCACCATGGGAGAATGGATATTGCGAAAGCTTCAACGGTCGAATGAGGGATGAGCTGTTGAACGGAGAAATCTTCTACTCGCTTAGGGAGGCTCAAATCATCATCGAAGAATGGAGGAAACACTACAACACCAAA
>NZ_CANMJE010000043.1 GCF_947498095.1 uncultured Shimia sp.
CCAGAGATTGTGCCGTGGCTTGCGGTGAGGCCCGCGACTGAGAGCTGATCGCCGGTGTCGATATCCGTGGCATGCTCGATTAGCTGTGTCACGGTGATCTGCACCGATTTGTCCTCGGTGCCGCCGGGCAGGGTGACCGGTCCGCTGACCGCTGGCCCATCGTTGGTGCCGGTGACGGTGATGGTCAGGTTCTGCGTGTCGGTCGCGGTGCCGTCCGTGACGGTGACGGGGATCGTCACTTGCTGCGTCGCGCCTGCCGCGAGGTGCTGGTAGGCGGCGTCGGTCGGATCAAAGCTCCAGGACCCGTCCGCGTTCAGCGTGAACCCCGCCGGTGCTGCCTGCCCCAGAGAATAGGCCAGCGTGTCGCCGGTATCGACATCCGTCGCCGACATCTGTCCCGAGACCGACGACCCGTCCTCGGTCGCCGAAGCCGTAGCGGCGCTCAGAACCGGCGCATCGTTGGTCCCATGGATCGTGATCTGGATCTGATGCGTCGTGCC
>NZ_CANMJE010000044.1 GCF_947498095.1 uncultured Shimia sp.
AATCGCCTGCCGGGCAATGGGTCAACCACAAGAAAGTCGAACGCTTATGGGGTGAAGAGGGCCTGCAACTCCCCCACTGCCATAAGAAACCAAGGCGTCTTTATCACAAAGACACCTCCGTCATCAGGCTGCGCCCCACACATCCCAACCACATCTGGGCGATAGACTTTGTTCATGACAAGCTCAGCAATGGGCGCAGTTACAAGATGCTCACGGTGCTGGATGAGTACACCCGCGAGGCGCTTTGCGAGGCAGTGCGCCCTAAGATGAACGCCATCGATGTTCTGGATGCGCTACACCCTCTGTTGATGAAGCACGGGAAACCGGAATTCATCCGCTCTGACAATGGCCCAGAGTTCATTGCTGTGCATCTACAGGATTGGCTGAAGAAGGTCGGGATCCAGCCGATGCAAATCTATCCGGGCAGCCCCTGGGAGAACGGGTACAACGAA
>NZ_CANMJE010000045.1 GCF_947498095.1 uncultured Shimia sp.
AGTAAACCGCACTGCAACATCGGCACCATCGGTCACGTTGACCACGGTAAGACCACTCTGACGGCAGCGATCACCAAGCAATTTGGCGATTTCAAAGCCTATGACGAGATTGACGGCGCGCCGGAAGAAAAAGCCCGTGGCATCACCATCTCGACCGCCCACGTTGAATATGAAACCGACGCGCGTCACTACGCGCACGTCGACTGCCCCGGCCACGCTGACTATGTGAAAAACATGATCACCGGTGCGGCGCAGATGGACGGCGCGATCCTGGTTGTGAACGCGGCTGACGGCCCGATGCCCCAGACCCGCGAGCACATCCTGTTGGGCCGCCAGGTTGGTATCCCGGCCATGGTCGTATTCCTGAACAAAGTTGATCAGGTTGACGACGAAGAGCTGCTGGAACTGGTCGAAATGGAAGTCCGCGAACTG
>NZ_CANMJE010000046.1 GCF_947498095.1 uncultured Shimia sp.
TACTGTTTGGCTAGCCGGATCATCGCCAGACGCAACGCATCGTCATTCGTCGGCTTCGCTTGATACCGCAGACTTGAACGCGACAGTCCCAAGACTGCGCAAGTGCGGCGTTCAGATGTGTTCAACTTTTTACGGGTCTGGATCACGGCCTGACGCAACCCATCAACCGTCAGGCCTTGGGCTTTAGATGATCCAGACTCTCCTTCAGGATCAGCTTATCGAGTTGCAACTCAGCTACGATCTTCTTCAATCGCTCATTCCCTTTCTTAAGTGTCCTCATCTCAGACGGCTGAGGCCGCCCAATACCGCCAAACTTCTTGCGCCAGTAGTAATAGGTCTTGTCAGAAATCCCCGCTTTGCGACAC
>NZ_CANMJE010000047.1 GCF_947498095.1 uncultured Shimia sp.
CGGGACGCCACGTCAGAAAAGGTTGGAACCATGACACACACACGCACAAACAAAGTTCTCGCAACATTCGTCGCAACTCTCACAGCATTGAGCCTGGTGGCTGTGCCCGCCAATGCCGGCAACCATGTTGCCAAGCAAGCCGCCAAAGGCGCGGTTGTTGGTGCGGTGGCCGCCGAAGCAACAGGCGGCGACGCAGCCCAAGGCGCGGCCACTGGGGCAGCTGTTGGTGCCGTAGTTGGCGCAGTACAGAAAGATGACTTTGAAGACCGCCACGGTTATCACAACAACGGCAATGGCCACGGCAAAAATGGTGGCAAGCATCGTCGCTGATAGAATGACCCGGAACGGTTAA
>NZ_CANMJE010000048.1 GCF_947498095.1 uncultured Shimia sp.
GCTGCTTGTGCGGAACCTTCAGCCCCTCTCGCTTCCAGAGCCGTTCGATGCGGCCATCACTGACTGACCAACCGGCCTCCCTCAGCAAGACCGCAACCCGGCGATAGCCGTATCGACCATATTGCCTGGCCAACTCGATCATGTCGGCCACCAAGTGCTCTTCATCTTGTCGGCCCCGTGGAATACGTCTCTGCGTGGATCGGTGTTGTCCCAGCACCCGGCAAGCTCGACGTTCCGAGATTTTGAACTGACTGCGAACAAGAGCGATGCAAGCACGGCGACGAGCGGGGCTCAGAAGTTTCCCCGTGCGGCTTCCTTCAAGATGAGTTTGTCGAGCGTCAGGTCAGA
>NZ_CANMJE010000049.1 GCF_947498095.1 uncultured Shimia sp.
TCAACAGGCCGGATACATATGAGCGACTTCCGAAAGCGTGCAAGAAATCATTTGCGAACAGCAGCCGGTACATACATGTGGGCCGGTGTTGCCGTTGCTGGAAACAAGTCCAACGGCTGCTTCGTCCGCGTAACTGACACTCGAGCGAGGCGCAGCGAACTTCCGGTTTCCGCCCATTGCGAAGAATCCTGCGCTAAGAAGCAAGGTCTGGCTTAGGCTCAACCTGATGTTCGCCGCGATGTACTCCAAGGGCAGCTTTGGGCCAGCTGCTGCCATTTAAGA
>NZ_CANMJE010000050.1 GCF_947498095.1 uncultured Shimia sp.
TGTCATGGTTCCAACCTTTTCTGACGTGGCGTCCCGTAGTGGCCGCCTTCTGTTATTGAATTTAGGGGAACCTGCCGCAGAGTGATTTTGGTGCCGGGACAAAAATGTGTGAGATCGGGACACAGCGAAAACTCATGCAATGCCGTTGGCATTTCTAACGATAATGTCAGAACTCCGAAGTGCAGCATGCCCGAGCGACTTTTTCTTAAATGGCAGCAGCTGGCCCAAAGCTGCCCTTGGAGTACATCGCGGCGAACATCAGGTTGAGCCTAAGCCAGAC
>NZ_CANMJE010000051.1 GCF_947498095.1 uncultured Shimia sp.
CAGACCACCACCTGTACCGGTGTTGAAATGTTCCGCAAGCTGCTGGATCGCGGTGAAGCTGGCGACAACATCGGCGCATTGCTGCGTGGTATCGACCGTGAAGCGGTTGAGCGTGGTCAGGTTCTCTGCGCGCCGGGTTCTGTGAACCCACACACCAAGTTCGAAGCCGAAGCCTATATCCTGACCAAGGATGAAGGTGGCCGTCACACGCCGTTCTTCGCGAACTA